>NZ_FWFS01000010.1 GCF_900172375.1 Aquimixticola soesokkakensis
CCTCACATCGCCAGCGTCGTGACATGATCCTTCTGGCATATATCCGCGAACAACATCGGCTCAGCTTGGGCAGCTATGGCCGTCCGCGCATGACGCAGGAATTGAAGGAACTGGGTCTTCAAGTTGGCCAGCGCCGCGTCGCCCGGGTTCGTCGGGAAAACAGCGCCCCACGCTGTTTTCTGATCCTCCTCACTGCGTGACAACGGCATTCAGGTTCTGCGCAGCCGTAAATTCAAGCGCACGACCGACAGCGACCACAGCTTCAACATCGCCCCGAACCGTCTGAACCAGGACTTCACGGCGACGGCGCCAAACCAGAAGTGGGCCGGGGACATCACTTATATCTGGACCCGCGAGGGTTGGTCCTATTTGTCTGTTATTATTGATCTATATTCGCGGCGTGTGATCGGTTGGGCGATCAGTAACCGCATGAAGCAGGACTTGGCGCTACGTGCCTTGGACATGGCTACAGCTCTGCGTCGGCCACCGCCTGGCTGCATTCATCATACCCCCTCTCGGGCTATTTCCTCCGGAAATACCCTGCCGGGCAGTGGATCGTGGTGCGCAATACTGTGCCCACGAGTACCAGAAGCGTCTTCGTCGTCACAAACTCTTGCCTTCGATGAGCGGCAAAGGAAATTGCTTTGATAATTCGGCTGTCGAGAGCTTCTTCAAATCCCTCAAGGCCGAGCTGATCTGGCGAAACACATGGCAAACACGCCGGGATGTCGAGGTCGCGGTGTTCGAATACATCAACGGCTTCTACAACCCGCGCAGGCGCCATTCAGCATTGGACGGCAAATCACCCGTGGCGCTCGAAAAACTCGCCGCATAACATGAGTAACACACCGGAACAGAAACGGTGCAAGTCCAGACGGGCAACGCGGTTCTCGGATACAACCTCGCCCATATCGATCAGGTCATCATAGAACTTGCGGTATCCATAGACCTTACCGCTGTCTTTCCACGCCTGCTTCACCAGCTTGGTCTGACGCCGATCTTCCTGCGCACGCTGGCTTAAGGGTTCCTTAACCCATGCATAGAGACCGCTCGGGTGGACGCTCAGCATCTTGCACAGAACGCGGACAGGATGCTGCTCGCGATGCGCGCGTACTCACTTTGCATCCCTGGCGAAGTACGCGCTCAGCATTGTCCTCGGACCAATGGCGGACAAGCCTCGCCCTATTTTAGGATGTCGCGCTCCGCCGTGACCCGGGCCAGTTCTTTCTTGAGCCGGCGAACTTCGGCATCCTGATCCGTCTGCCTCAGCGCCTTCGAAAATTGCGCCATCCAAGTATACAGCGACTTGGTGCTCACCCCGAGCCGTTCAGCCACCTCCTTGACCGAATAACCCCGCTTCGTGACCTGCGCCACCGCATCGATCTTGAACTCATCCGAGTAGCGAATTTGCCCTGACATTTGCATCGTCCTTTGCTTCCAAAATTATCAAGCAAAGCGTCTACAAATCTAGGGGCTAATCACCGATCGGCTCCGACTTGGCCCTCAGTGAACCTGCCCCCGCGCGTGTCCTTTACACGCGTTCCGTCGGCGCATGGGGGCGGTAATCCTGTGGATCAGCGGCGCTCGCGCATCGTTGCGGTCACGGCGCTTTCCTCGGTCGCGGCGAACTGCATGGCGCTGATTTTCCAGCCGGTGGCGCGGCGGCGCAGCGTGACGAGGCCGAAATACGGGCCCTCTTCCAGCCGCGCGCCCTTGCTGACATAGCGGGTTTCATAGGCTGCTTTCAGGCTGTCGTGCCCGTCAAAGCTCGCCTCAAGGCAACGGCGCACCATATGGGTATGCTCGCGCACCTTCATCTGTTGAATGAAACTGGCGCAGATCGCCCGCATCTCCTCAAGATTATGCGCGACGATCCTGTGCTCCATCGTTTCGAGCGTGCAGGGGATGTCGCACCACGCAAGCGTTGCATCCAAATCCCCCGACAGTGTTGCATCGCCCTGGCGATCCAGAAAATCCTGCGCGATCATGCGGGCTTCATCGCTGTTCATTCACGGTATCCTGCAAGATGGCGGTTCGGGGTGGCTCTGGATCAGGCTCGCCTCGAAGATCAAAAAATGCAAGTCCAACTGCGCAGGCGCATCGCAATCCTCACATCAAGACAGGATCAAGCGATGCCCCGCCGTCGCCGCAGCCGCACGACGAAAGGACATTCGACAATCCGTGATATCTGTGGCTGAATTCGGCAAAACGGCCCGCCGCTTGCCGGTGCTTTGGGCGTTGCCCACGACATAAAGGATCCTCCATGCGCGCCTTGCAAGTTCAGACCCTGTCCAGCCCCCCGATCCTGTGCGACCTGCCCCTGCCGACGCCCCGGGGCACAGAACTGCGCATCGCCGTCAAGGCCTGTGCGTTGAATTTTGCCGACACGCTGATGGTCAGCGGACGCTATCAGGACACGCCGCAAGTGCCCTTTGTTCTGGGGCTTGAGGTGGCGGGCGTGATCGATGCGGTGGGTCCGGATGTGGCGGGGTTTGCGCCGGGCATGCGCGTGATGGCCTATTGCGGGTCCGGCGGGCTGGCGCAATTCCTCTGCGTGGAAAGCGCGCGGGTGATCGAGATCCCCGATTCGCTCGGGTTCAACGCTGCAGCCGCCCTGCAAGTGGCCTATGGCACCTCGCATATGGCCCTGACACATAAAGGACATCTGCAAGCGGGCGAGCGGCTGGTGGTCACAGGTGCTGCCGGCGGGGTCGGCTTGACGGCGGTGGAAATCGGCAAGCAACTGGGGGCTGAGGTCATCGCAATTGCGCGCGGTGCGGATAAGCTGGCCATCGCGAAATCCGCAGGCGCCGATCACCTGATCGATGCCCAAAGCGATGACATAAGGGCGCAGGTTCTGGCCCTTGGCGGCGCGGATGTGGTCTACGATGCTGTTGGCAGCCCCCTGTTCGAGCCCCTGTTTCGCGCCACGAACCCCGACGGGCGCATTCTGGTGATCGGCTTTGCGGGCGGCACCGTGCCACAGGTCAAACTCAACCATATGCTGGTGAAAAACATCACTCTGAGCGGATTTTACTTCGGGGCCTATGCCACATTCGCGCCCGAGCCGATGCGCCGCACCCTTGGCGCATTGGCCGCCTGGGTGGCCGAGGGCAAGCTGCATCCGCATATTTCGCATGTGCTGCCACTAGAGCGCGCCCAAGAGGGACTGGATTTACTGCGGGATCGCGGCGCGACCGGCAAGGTCGTGATCGAGATCTAGCGCTTATTCGGCGGCGTGACGGGTCGCCAGACGCCGTGAGAAAGCGTTTCGAATTAGGTCCTTGAGGTTGCTTACCGCCGCATTGGCGGGCACAGCCGAGGCGTAGAGATTGATCTTTTTGTGCTGCAGGGCGGGCAGCGCGCCGTTGTGGGAAATCGCTTCGCAAAACGGCGGCTGTGACCCTTCGAACAGGACATGCACCGCCAAATCTGCCGAGACCGAGGCCTCGATGGTGCGCGTCATGTCGCTTTCGACGGCCATTTCCCACGGGATTCCGGCCTCGTCCAGCGCCGACAGCACCCCTTTGCGAAAAATGCAGCGATGCTCGAAGGCAAGGCGCAGCGGCCGTTGCCGCCAAGCCGCCCCGTTTTGCGCGCCGATCCAGACCAGCGGCAATTCGGCCAGCGTTTCCCCGCCATGGCCGCAGTCGTCCTCGGTGGTGAGAATCACGTCGCATTCGCCCCGCGCAAAGCATTCCTTGAGCGCCACGGTGTAGGAGCTTTCCAGTTGCACCTTCATCCGCGGAAAATTGGCCGAGAACTGCTGCAGCACCTGCGGGATCGCGGGATAGACCACATCATGCGGCACACCGAGCCGGATCACGCCCTCGTATTCCTGCGCCGTCAGCCGCGCATAGACCTCGTCGTTCAATTCCAGCATGCGCCGCGCGTAGCTCAAAAGCTGTTCGCCATTTGCCGTCAATGACACGGTGCGCGCAGAGCGGTCCAGAAGCGTCAGCCCCAAGCCCTCTTCCAGGCGTTTGAGCTGCATCGACACCGCAGATTGCGTGAGGTTGAGAAAGCCCGCCGCCTTGGTCACGCCGCCCGTATCGGCCACGGCCACAAAGCTGCGCAGGGCTGTCAGATCAAGGTTGCGGGCCATATCAATCTCCGTGATGTGTTTCGTCAAAAACATTCGTTATCAGAATTGACCATAATGGCGCATACATATCAAGTCTTCTGATGGGAGGCACCAGACACATCACCATATCGAAAGGAAATACGATGTCTGCCTTGATCCAGCGCCTGTCCCTCTCGGGACGTTCTATCCGCTTTTCCAGCCTGTCGCTCAAAGGCCTTTGGTCCGCTCTGGCGCAAATGCAGGCCGTGTCGCGCCAGCGCAAAGCCCTCGCCGATCTGGACCCTGACCTGTTGGACGACATCGGCGTCACCGCCTCCGAGGCCAGAATCGAAGCCCAGCGCCCTGCATGGGACGTCCGCGCAAGCTGGACCCGTTGAGCCCCCTTCCGGCGCGCGTGCCGCGCCCGACCTCCGCCTGAACGCCTGCTTCCTGGAAGCGGGCGTTTTCGTGTTCTCCCCGAAATTCTCCGCGAAATTCTCCCCGAAACATTCGCCTCAAACCCTCCCGCGATGACGGGTTTCGCGCATTTGTGACAAGTTTACGCGGTTCAAAGCGATTCTGTTAAACCTCTGCCTTGAATAGCGGGGGCGGATTGCCAATATTCAAACAGAACCCTGTGATCCGCCTTGCGCGCGGTCGTTGGGAAACGCTTTTGAAACAGGAGAGACGGTCAATGGCTGACTATCAGACGATCCGCGCAGGTGCGGGCACGCGCACAGCGCAGATTGATGTAGGGCTTCGCGCCCATATGAACAAAGTGTACGGCACAATGTCCGTGGGCTTGCTGATCACAGCGCTTGCGGCTTGGGCGATTTCCAACATGGCCGTCAGCGGCACGCCGACCGAATACGCGATGGGCGACGGCACCTACCTGTCCCAATTCGGCTATGCCCTCTACGCCTCCCCGTTGAAATGGGTGATCATGTTCGCGCCGCTGGTGATGGTTTTCGCCTTTGGGGCCGTGATCAACCGCATCTCCGCCGCTGGCGCGCAGCTGTTCTTTTACGTCTATGCCGCGCTCATGGGCCTGTCGCTTAGCTCGATTTTCCTTGTGTTTACAGGCATGTCGATTGCGCAGACCTTCCTTGTGACGTCGATCTCCTTCGCCGGTCTCAGCCTCTATGGCTACACCACGAAAAAAGATCTCTCGGGCATGGGCACCTTCTTGATGATGGGTCTGATCGGGTTGATCGTGGCCTCCATCGTGAACATCTTCCTTGCGTCCTCGGCGCTGGCCTTTGCGATCTCGGTCATCGGTGTGCTGATCTTTGCAGGTCTCACCGCCTATGACACGCAGTCGATCAAAACGGACTACATCGCGCATGCGCAGGCGATGGACAACGAGTGGCTTGGCAAATCCGCCATCATGGGCGCGCTGAAGCTTTACCTCGACTTCATCAACCTGTTCATGTTCCTGCTGCAATTCATGGGCGACCGCAAATAAGCGCAGCGCTTTCAAAGACATCCAAAGGCCGGTCCCTGCGACCGGCCTTTTTCGTTCCTAATGCGGCACAGTGACGATCAGCGGGCCGCGCGGCGTCGCCACCACCGTATGCTCGTATTGAACGACGGGCGCAGAGGGCACCGCGTAGAGCGTCCAGCCATCCGCACCGTCATCGGCCCATTCGCCCCCCAAGGACAGAAACGGTTCGACCGTCAAAACCATGCCTTTGGTGATCTTTCGCCGATCGCCACGTGTGGGCCAGGTGGCGATTTCCTGCGGATATTCGTGCAAGCTGCGCCCCACGCCGTGGCTGGCAAGATTGCGGATCAGCGTATAGCCGCCTTTGCTGGCAAAGCGGCCGACGGCGTTGCCGATCCCCGCCAAGGGCTTACCCGCGCCGACCTGCGCGATGCCGATTTCCATCGCCTTTTTCCCATCGCGGCACAGGCGCTCGAGCTGGGGGACGACTTTGCCAAGGCCGAAACTCGCGCCTGTATCGGCAAAGAAGCCGTCTTTTGACGCGGAAACATCGATATTGACCAGATCACCCGCCTTCAACACACGCGGCCCCGCGATGCCATGGGCGATTTCCTCATTGACGGAAATGCAGGTATGGGCCGGAAAATCATAAGTGGTTTTGGGGGCCGAGACCGCGCCTTCGCGTTCCAGAAACCGGCGGCCGATATCGTCCAGTTCCGCGGTCGTCATCCCCGCCTCAATCTGCGCGGCCATGGCGTGCATGGTTTGCGAGACGATGCGCCCGATCTCTTTGAGGCCCGTCAGTTCGAATTCCTGGGTGATGGTCATACGGGCCTCGTCACTGCTGTGTGGCTTGGCCATCGCATGTGGGGCGGGATGCGCCAAGCCGTGCCCGCGCAACACCGCCGTTTCACGCCGCTTACAGCTCGATGGCCTGAAGAACTTCCGGCTCGATCACCTGCACCCCCGGCAGGCCCTCTTTCATCTTGTCGGCATTTTGTTCCAGCATCGGGAAGGTGCGATAATGGCAGGGAATCACGGTTTCAAAGTTGAAGAACCGTTTGGCCGCATAGGTCGCGCGCGCCATGTCCATGGTGAAATGGCCGCCCGCGCTCAGGATGCCGATCTGGGGGTGGTGCAATTCCTCAAAGACCATCATGTCGGCCATTACATCGGTGTCGCCGGAGAAATAGATCGTCTTGCCCTCGCCGGCGATCATAAAGCCCGCTTCCGTGCCGCCGTAAATCGGCCCGTTTTCGGTGGGCATAGACGAGGAATGCGAAGCGGACACCATTGTCACTGCCACCCCGTCGAGGGTGATCGTGCCGCCTTTGTTGAACCCCTGCGCATCGACCCCTTTGGATTTCCAGTAGTTCGCCAGTTCCACGATCGTATAGACCTTTACGCCCAATTCGCCCGACAGCCGCGCCGCATCGCCGGTGTGGTCCCCATGTCCGTGGCTGATGAAAATGGCCGTCGTGCCCGTGATCGCCTGCGCAACCTGATCGTCGCGGATCGACGGATTGCCGGTAATCCACGGATCGACCAGCAGCACTTCATTGCCGATTTCAAAACGGAAGGCACCATGCCCGAGCCAGATGATTTTCATCGTTCTCTCCTGAGAATTGCGGTTTAAAACAGAGTGTAGAGTGCGCAGGGAGCTTGTCACATGAATTGGACTTCACAGGTCGATGAATATTGTGAGCGGATTGATTTCACGTTCTGGTCCGAACCCCTCAATGCTTTGACAAATCTGGCCTTTATCCTCGCCGCTGTGTTGGTCTGGCGGCAGGCGCGCGGCAAGGGGCGCCTGCTGACGGCCGTGCTGTTCGTCATCGGCTGCGGGTCGTTTGCCTTTCACACCTTTGCCACGCGGTGGGCCTCGATGGCCGATGTGCTGCCGATCCTTGCCTTCATCCTATGCTATCTCTTTGCGGCCAATCGCGACTTTCTGGGTCTCTCCAACGTCAAAGCCACGCTTGCCACTTTGGCCTTTTTTCCTTTTGCCGCCCTCACCGTCCCGCTGTTTTCGATGTTGCCCATTGGCGCGTCGGCGGGCTATGCGCCGGTGCCGGTGCTCTTGCTGGGCTATGCCTTTGTCTTGCGCCGCTCCGCCCCGCAGACCGCGCGCGGGCTTACCATTGGTGCCGCCCTTTTGCTGATCTCGCTCACTTTTCGCACGCTGGACGGACCGCTCTGCGCAAACTGGCCTTCGGGCACGCATTTTCTGTGGCACATCCTGAACGCGACCCTGCTGGGCTGGCTCATTCTGGTCCATGCCCGCCAGCAGAGCGCCAGCAATACTTGAAGCCCGCCCGCGCCCGCGCTAAAGCCTGTGACAAGAAATCAGGCCGAGTGAAAAAAGGGGAGATGTCCCATGTCCATCGACATTGATACCGCGCGCCGCGTGGCCAAACTTGCCCGCATCCGCGTCGCAGAAGAGCGCCTGCCCGCGCTGGCCGAAGAATTCAACGCCGTGCTCGGCTTTATCGAACAGTTGGGCGAAGTGGATGTGGAGGGCGTCGAGCCGATGACCTCCGTGACGCCCCAGCGCCTCTATCGGCGCAGCGATGGCGTCACCGATGGCAATCAACAAGACAAAATCCTCAAGAACGCGCCCGATGCGCGCGAAGGCTTTTTCGCAGTCCCCAAGGTGGTTGAATAATGTCCGATCTCAACAAACTCACGATTGCGGCGGCCCGTGACGGCCTCAAAGCGGGCGATTTCACGTCCCTGGACTTGACCAACGCCTGCCTCACCGCGATTGAGGGCGCAGGGGCGCTCAACGCTTTTGTCCACAACACGCCCGACCTGGCGCGCGCCCAGGCCGCCGAGGCCGACGCGCGCCTTGCCGCTGGCGATGCACCGGCAATGTGCGGTATTCCTTTGGGGATCAAGGACCTGTTCTGCACCAAAGGTGTCGACACCCAAGCGGCCTCGCGCATTCTGGAAGGGTTCAAGCCCGAATACGAAAGCACGATCACCGACAAGCTGTTTGCGGCGGGCGCGGTCATGCTGGGCAAGCTGAACATGGACGAATTCGCCATGGGCTCGTCGAATGAAACCTCCGTCTACGGCACTGCGGTGAACCCGTGGAAACGCAGCGGTGACGACAGCGCGCTCACCCCCGGCGGCTCGTCGGGGGGCTCGGCGGCGGCGGTGGCGGCAGACCTGTGTCTGGCCGCAACCGGCACCGATACGGGCGGCTCGATCCGCCAGCCTGCGGCCTTTACCGGCACTGTTGGCATCAAACCGACCTACGGGCGCTGCTCGCGCTGGGGGACGGTGGCCTTTGCCTCGTCGCTTGATCAGGCGGGCCCGATGACGAAAACCGTGCGCGACAGCGCGATCATGTTGCAAGCCATGTGCGGCTTTGATGCCAAGGACAGCACCAGCGCCAACCTCGAGGTTCCCGACTTTGAAGCGATGCTGAGCGGCGACATCAAGGGCAAGGTGATCGGCATTCCCAAAGAATACCGCATGGAGGGCATGCCCGCCGAGATCGAAAAGCTCTGGGCCGAGGGCACGGCAATGCTCAAAGACGCCGGCGCGCAAATCCGCGACATTTCCCTGCCGCACACCAAATACGCCCTGCCCGCCTATTACGTGATCGCCCCCGCCGAAGCCTCCTCCAACCTCGCGCGCTATGACGGCGTGCGCTTTGGCCACCGCGCCACTTTGGCAGCGGGTGACGGTATCGACGACATGTACGAAAAAACCCGCGCCGAGGGTTTTGGTCCCGAGGTGCAGCGCCGTGTCATGATCGGCACCTATGTGCTGTCGGCCGGGTTTTACGATGCCTATTACAACAAGGCGCGCCGTGTGCGCACCCTGATCAAGCGCGACTTTGAAACCGTGTTTGCCGATGGGGTCGACGCGATCCTGACGCCCGCCACGCCCTCTGCGGCCTTTGGTCTGGGCGAAATGAAGAACGCCGATCCGGTGCAGATGTATCTCAACGACGTCTTTACGGTGACGGTGAACCTGGCCGGCTTGCCGGGGGTGAGCGTCCCTGCGGGTCTGGACGCCAAAGGGCTGCCGCTGGGTCTGCAACTGATCGGAAAACCGTGGGACGAGGGAGATTTGCTGAATATTGCGCATTCGCTCGAAGCGCGCGCGGGCTTTGTTTCCAAGCCTGCGAAATGGTGGTAAACACGTTCGGTACAAATTCCTAGAATCCGGTCAAACGCCCATGCGCATTCTGTTTTCCGTCCTTCCTGTCGCAGCCTTGATGGCCTGCTCGCCCTCTGTTCCCGACAGCGGGGCGGGCGTCGGATTCTCCGATTACGCCAGCTATCAGCAGCAACGCGAGGAGCAGTTGATCGCGCAGGGCGAAGGCACAGGCAGCGCCAGCCCGTCCTACCGCGCGCCGATTTCCAACGAAACCATCACCGGCGGTGCGGTATCGACACAATCGCTCGAGAGCAGCATCCCCGCAGATCCCACCGGCCAGTTCCCCGCAGAACGCTCGCAGGACGTGGCCTCTGCCGTGACCAATTCGGTCGGGATTTCGGAGGAACAGGATTTCTCCGCCGTGGCCTCGGAACGCTCGATCGAAGAAGATGCCGCGCGCGTCGCCGCCAACAAACAGGCCTATCAGGTGATCGAACCCACCGCGCTGCCGCCGCGCCCTTCGGGGTCCACCGCCTCGCTGGTGGAATTTGCCATCTCGACGACCAACCGCGTCGGCGAGCCGCTCTATTCGCGCCTGATCATCGGGGCGGAAGCGCGCGCTGCGCGCAACTGCGCCAAATATCCCTCGCCCGACAAGGCGCAGGAAGCGTTTCTGGAAAAAGGCGGCCCCGCACGCGACAGCAGCGGGCTTGACCCGGATGGCGACGGCTTTGCCTGCGCATGGGACCCCACCCCCTTCCGCCTTGCGGCGCGCGGCTAGGTTTTTCGCGATTTGACCCGGGACCTCGACATTCAATCCCACCCTTCCCCGAACTTCGGGGCGCGGCGGGACGGGGTGACGCGGCCCTCGCTGGTGCTCATCCATTATACCGCGATGCAATCGGCGGGCGCGGCGCTGGAACGGCTTTGCGATCCCGCCCATGAGGTCTCGGCCCACTACCTGATCGACGCGACGGGCAGCTGTTTGCAGCTCGTCGCGGAAACCGAGCGCGCCTGGCATGCAGGGCGCGGGCGTTGGGGCGACGTGACCGATGTCAATTCCCATTCCATCGGCATCGAACTCGACAATCGCGGCAACACACCCTTTGCTCATGCGCAAATGAACGCGCTGGAACAGCTTTTGAGCGGCATTCTGGCACGCTGGGACATTGCGGCCCAGAATGTCATCGGCCATTGCGACATCGCCCCGACCCGCAAAACCGATCCCGGCGTGCGGTTTGACTGGCAGCGTCTGGCGCGCGCCGGATTGGCGGTCTGGCCCGCAACCGCCCCCCCGACAGATACCGATTTGGCCGCCGATCTGGCCGCCGATCTGGCCGCCTTTGCGCGCAATGCCGCGTGTTTTGGCTACGATCCCGATCTCACCCCGGATCAAACCCTTGCGGCCTTTCGCCTGCGCTTTTCCCCGCGGGCGAGCGGGCCGCTGACACCGCGCGAGGCGGCCATGATGGCCGATCTTGCCCGACGCTTTCCCGTTGACCGACACTCTGCGCTGACCTAAAGCAGCGGGGCGCGGATGGCTGGATGGCCGCGGGCCGATACCTTTTGGACTTCGGCGCGAGGAAAGTCCGGACTCCATCAAGCAACGGTGCCGGGTAACGCCCGGCGGGGGCAACCCCAGGGATAGCGCCACAGAGAACAGACCGCCCCGTATATCGGGGTAAGGGTGAAACGGTGGAGTAAGAGCCCACCGCGCGACTGGCAACAGAAGCGGCACGGCAAGCCCCACCGGGAGCAACGCCAAATAGGGACCTCGCGCGGGGACTGTGTGTGCAAACATACCGCTCGCAGGGTCGCTTGAGCCCGAGAGGTCCGGGTTGGCAGCTTGAGTGCACTGGTAACAGTGTGCCTAGAGGAATGGTCATCGACGGGGGTCTCCCCCTGAACAAAATCCGGCTTACAGGCCGTCCGCGCAAATTTTACCCTCTCGCGAATGTCGCAGCTGCCCTGTTGGCAAGCAGGGACAATTCGCGCAGTATCCTCGCATGTGTTTCAGACCGAGGGGGTAATTTACATGAGTTTCGTCAAAACATTGGCCACATTGGCTGTCGGATTTGCAGCCGCCAAAGGCGCGCAGAAAATGCGCGACATGGGGGGGATGGATGCCGTCAAGAACGCCCTGCGCAGTGCGGGTGACAAGGGCGGCATGGGCGACCAGCTTGGGGCCATGGCGGAGAAATTCGGTGTGCCCGGCGGTGCGGAAACGGTGCGTGGCTTGATGGGCAAGTTCGGCGGTCAGGCCGCCGACATGACCGAAGCGTCGCAGGCCGGATTGGGCGCGCTGATGGGCGCCATGACCGGCGCGGCAAGTGCAGGCGCGGCGGGCGTGTCCGACATGATGGGCGCGATGACGGGCGGCACCCCCGTGGGCGAGGCCATGGAAGAAAACGCCAAAATGATGATCCGCGCGATGATCCAGGCGGCCAAAGCCGAC
Organism: Aquimixticola soesokkakensis; assembly: GCF_900172375.1. Taxonomy (GTDB): domain Bacteria; phylum Pseudomonadota; class Alphaproteobacteria; order Rhodobacterales; family Rhodobacteraceae; genus Aquimixticola; species Aquimixticola soesokkakensis. The sequence goes on from NZ_FWFS01000010.1 coordinate 12,076, forward strand.
GGCGAAATCGATGCAGAAGAGCGCAGCAAAATTCTCGACGCGCTCTCGGATGCCTCCGAAGAGGAAATGGCCTTTGTGCAGGGCGAACTTGATGCGGACATCGATGTGGCGCGCTTTGCCTCCGACATGTCCGAATCGGCGCGCGCGCAGGTCTATTCGGCGGCGTTGATGGCGATTTCGGTCGATACAGAGGCCGAAAAACAATATCTCGCCCAGCTTGCCTCTGCGCTGGCGCTGCCCACGCAAAAAGTGGCGACCATCCACGAAACCATGGGCAAACCTTTCATTTAGGACAGGTTTCTTTGCCCTTGGCGAAATACGAATGAGGGGGCGCGGTCTGCGCCCCTTTTGCAAGGCAGCGCGCTACACAGCGACTTGGCGAAGCCGTGATTGGACACCGGCGGCAGCTTTCGCGATAGTCGCTTGATTTTGTTGAGACGAAGGGCGTTTTCATGACCGAACCATCTTTGAGCACGCCCGAACCTGCGTCCCCAACGCCCCCCAGCCTGACCACCCCCAGCCTGACCGAGCAACACGGGCTGCGCTATGCGGCGGAACTCGAGGGGCATCTGCGCTGGCTTGACAGTTTCACCTCTGCCGCTCTGGGGGTGCTGTCGGTGGCATCGGGGATCTACACCTACCTCGGGGTCTCCTCGCTTTTGGGGCAAACGGGCGCTTTGGGATTTTTTGCCGCCATGGCCTATTCGGTGGCCGTGTCGGTGGGGATTTTCGTCTTTTGGTCCTACCTCATGCGGTTGCTTCCGGCGGTGCGCACGGGGGCGACACGCCTTGGACTGCTGCTGTCGATGGCGCTTGGATCGGTGGCCATCATCGCCATGTCGAGCTGGCTCAATGCCGCCGCTTTGGCCGGATCGGCGGCGGTGGAACAGCACCTTGCCTCGACCGTGCAGGACTATCAGGCCGCGCTTGAGCGGGCCAATTCCATCGCAATTTCGGCGCAGGGTCTGGAACTTGATGTCGCGCGCGTGCGCCAAAGTTTTGAGGATCTGGGCGCACAGGAGGCCGAAGGATCGCTGTCGGGCTTTGCCGGTCGCGGGGCGGTTTTCCGCGTCTTGACTCAAAAAGCCGATGAACTTCAGGCTCTTGAGGGACAGATTTCCGCTCAGGGGCCTCTGGTCACGGCTGCTTTTTCCGAAGGCAACGACATCTTGCGCACCCTGCGCGCGCTTACCGTGGCCCAAGGCGCGGTCGAGGACCGCTCGGTCGAGTTTTCCGAACAGGCGGTGCGACTGGCGGGGCTGATCGCGCAGTTGCGGCAGCTGTCCGTGGCCCCGCTTGTCGAGCGCGCGGCCAATGATCTGGCGCAATCCGTGGTGCTGCCCGAACTGGACGGCACCAGCGCAGGCACACAGGCCGCGCAGGCCTCGACCATCGAAAGCGTGCTGGATGTGGTGGGCAAACGCGCCACCACCCTGCGACAGGCCGCTCAGGAGGTGATGTCCCTCACGCCGCCCATCGAGGTCTCCTACACGCCTATTTCCGCCGCCGACGCCGTGATCCGCTATGCGCGCAATTTCGTGCCAAGCTGGGCGGGGGCCATCGCGATCGACCTTTTGCCCGCCGTTCTGGTGTTCATCCTGATGGTCACGCAGGCCGCGATCCGCTCGGGCCGTGCGCCGCTGCCGCTGGAAAACACCCTGACCCTCGCCGAAATGCGCGGGGCATTGGCGGCGATGCGCGACATGGAGGCCGATCTGGTCCGCTCGCGCGAGATCGAGCGGCGCGCGCCGCCCGTCACATCGCCGCAACCACCCCAAGGCACGCCTGACTGATGGCCGAGCTGCAAGAAACAGCGCCGAAGCTCACCGCCAAGCGGGTGATTTACGGCGTGCTTTGGCTGCAAGTGGGCATCGGCGTTTTTCTGGTGGGCGGCGATCTGTCGCGCAGCCTTCCCGACCTGTTCACCCGCACCAACGCGCCCGGGTTTACCTCTCCGGTCGCGCCGGGCGATCAGACCCGCCGCTACGACCCCGATTCTGCACCGGAGTTTCCCGACACGCCCACGCGGCCCTATCCTGCGCCCGACACGATGCCCAAACGCCTCGCCTTCGAGGTGCAAGAGGTGGCGGGTGCGCCTGCGCTGACCCTCACCGGCCAGATCGCGCCCGGGGATGCGGCGCGCTTTGCCGACTGGCTGGAGAGCAACGATCTGCCGCCCCGTGTCTACCTCAATTCCCCCGGAGGCTCGGTGCGCGATGCGCTGGACTTGGGCGAAACGCTGCGCGCGCGCGACATCACCACCATTGTGGGGGCAGGCGACATCTGCTTTTCCGCCTGCCCGTATCTGTTTGCCTCCGGCACCACCCGCATTGCCGATCGCGATGGCGCGGTGGGTGTCCATCAACATTACTACGGTGAAAATATGGTGCTGCCCGCCTTCGTCGCCGTCGAGGAAATCCAGCGCGGGCAGGCGCAGGTCGTGGACTACCTCGACACGATGGGCATTGATCTGCGGTTGATGAAACACTCGCTGGCCACGCCCCCCGAGGAAATCTACGTGCTCTTGCCCGAAGAATTGATCGAATATCGCCTCGCGAGCGAGATTTCCGGTTAAAGGCGGCGCAATCCTGACGCGAAGTGGTTGACTCGGGGCCGCAATCGCTTACAAGGCGGGCTTCAAGGATTCCACGGGCGGCCCGACTGTCCCGTTGACGATAAACTGGAGTTTTCAAAATGGCGAAGCCGACGACGATCAAAATCCGTCTGAACTCGACCGCGGACACGGGCCACTTCTACGTGACCAAAAAGAACGCGCGTACCATGACCGAAAAAATGGTCGTAAAAAAATACGACCCGGTCGTGCGTAAGCATGTCGAGTACAAAGAAGGCAAAATCAAGTAAGCCTTTGACGACAAGACAAAATGCAAACCGCGCGACCCCGAAACGGGACGCGCGGTTTTTTTTGGCTCAAGCGCGGCCCCTCCCCCTTCTCGACCCTGCTGTAAGTCTTGGTCAACCTGACGGACCCCGCCCATGCCCCTGCTCTTTCCTGCATCCCGCCCCGATCCAAGAGGCTCCCTGCCTGCGTTCGAAATCCGCCCTGCGCGCCCCTCGGATGCCGAGGCCGTTGATGCACTCTATGCCGCAAGCTACCCTGCACTGCTCAAGCCCGACTATCCCGCGCCGCTGCTCGACGCCTGCCTGCCGCTGTTGCTGAAAACCGCCCCCGCGCTGCTTAGCTCGGGCAGCTTTTTCGTCGCAGACACCGGCGGCGGCCTGATCGGAGCGGGCGGCTGGACGCAGGCCAGCCCCTTTGGCGGGCTTGGTCCGCGCCATCTGGGCCATATGCGCCGCGTCGCGGTGCATGCGCGTTACGCGCGGCGCGGCATCGGGTCGGTGATTCTCGATCATGCCCTCAAAGCGGCGCGCAAATCCGGCATCGCCCAGATGTGCTGCCTCTCCACCCTGACGGCTCGCAAGTTTTACGAAGCGGCAGGCTTTGCCGTCGAGGGGGATGTGGAATTGACGCTGCGCCGCGGCGTCAACCTTCCGGCTGTGCAAATGCGCCGCACGCTGATGCAAACAACCGAATCTTAAACCCTCTCATTTAAGACGAATTGCACGGGGCCTCCTGGCCCATTCCTGACACAAAGGACCGTGCGATGCGTGATATGATGGGACAAGCCCCTCAGGGGCTGCCCGCCCGCCCGTGGCGCGTTGCGCCTACCCACACGCGGCGCGTTGCGCCTACCCGCCCGTGGCGCGTTGCGCCCTGCCTGCGTCTTGCCCTTGCGCTGGTGCTCTGCCCTGTTGTGCCTGCGCTGCTTGGCCAGCCGGCCCATGCGCAAAGCACCTTCGTGCCCTTGCCGGGCACGACCAGCCTTCCGCGCCAGATCGCCCCGCTCTTGGGGAGCACACAGGGGGCGCTGATCGGAGGGCGCGGTGCTGGCGGCGCTTTGCTTGCGCCTGGCGAGCCGCTTCAACCGGTCGCGGAATCCGACATCGTGACGGCGACCACGCCCATGCCCGCCGATATTGCACCCGACCGGCTGGATGCGGCGCTGGCCGCTTTTGCGACGGCGCAAGGTGACGCGCCCCGCCCGGGCGGCACTCATTGGGTGCCCGCCACGTTGAACTGGCGGCAAATGGAGCGGATCGAACGCAGCGCGCCGCGCGCCGACAGGGGCAACACCCTGCCCGTACTGTCGCATACCGGCAATTATCAGACCCGCCTGCTCGACATTATCGCTGCCGCCGAAGCCACGACCGCGGGGTTTGATACGATCCACACCAAGGCCAAAGTGCTGCCGCGCAAAAAGCCGACCCAGCTGACACTGGGCGAGGTTTTCGCCTGGATCGAACGCACGCCCAAACAGCCCCATGCCATTGGCCGCTATCAGTTTATTCCCAAAACCCTCGCCTATCTGGTCGAGGCGGAGGGCATCGGCCCCAATGAGCGCTTTTCGCCCGAAATGCAGCACAGGCTGGCGTGGCGGCTGATCGAGGACGCTGGCTATCGCGATTTTGCCGACGGGAAAGTGGGCAATGACGCCTTCATGGACCGTCTCGCCAAAATCTGGGCGGGGCTGCCGCTTAAGAACGGCAAATCGGTGTATCACGGCTATGCGGGCAACCGCGCAACGATCAAACGCGACTGGTTCGCGCGCGAATTCGCCGCCATCTTTGGCCCTGACGGCGGTATTTCCCCCGGTGCCACCACGGCCGCGAGCGAGCAGAACGATCCCATGCTGTCACAGGGGCTCGCGGCGGATGCGCCCTTTAGCAGCATTCCACCGCGCGGCATTCCCCTGACGCCTATCGGTCCGCCCGCAGGCCTGAGAAGAAGTCTCTAAGCAGGGCTTCACTCTCGCCCGCCGCGATTTCATCGTAAATCTCGGGGCGGTGATGGCATTGGGGATGGGAAAACACCCGTGGCCCCTGCGCAATACCGCCGGATTTGGGATCCGCCGCGCCGTAATACAGCCGCGCGATCCGCGCGTTCGAAATCGCCGCCGCGCACATCGGACAAGGTTCCAGCGTCACATAGAGGTCCGCCCCGATCAGCCGTTCGGCCCCCAGCTGCGCACAAGCCTCGCGGATCACCAGCATTTCCGCATGGGCGGTAGGGTCTGCCCGTTCACGGGTGCGATTGCCATTCTGGGCCAGAACGGCACCGTCTCTGGCAATGATCACCGCGCCCACGGGCACCTCGCCGCGCGCGCCCGCCGCGCGGGCCTCGGTAAGGGCGCGCTCCATATGGCTTTTGAACGGATGGGCATCTGTCATGCCCCTTTTTGGCCCCTGCGCCCGGGCCAGACAAGGTGCCATCGGCTGCGCGCGGGAGTTTTCATATCCCACGCATCCGCTGCTTCCCAAAACCGGCGCGCCGCGCTAGAGGTCAGCTATGGACAAGAAACGCACGCCCCGCTCCACCCCTTCGTCATCGGCCACTCAACGTGGCGGCCCTGCCTCGGCGCGGGGGGGTAAACCTGCCCCCAAAGCGGCGCCAAAAGCGGCGCCCAAAACGGCGCCTGTGCGTGACACCACATTGGATGGCACGCCCAAAACCGGCGGCGACCGGATTGCCAAAGTTCTGGCGCGTCACGGCATTGCCTCGCGGCGCGACGCCGAAAAAATCATCTCCGAAGGGCGCGTCAGCGTGAACGGGGCGGTCATCACCTCGCCCGCGCTCAACGTGCAGGCCAAGGACAACATCGTGGTCGATGGCAAGCTGCTGGGCACGCCGGATGTCGCGCGGCTTTGGCTGTACCACAAACCAACGGGCCTTGTGACATCGGCGCGCGATGAAAAGGGCCGCGAAACGGTCTTTGATGCCCTTCCCGCGGATCTGCCGCGCGTGATGAGCGTGGGACGGCTGGATTTGAATTCCGAAGGCCTGCTGTTGCTTACGAATGACGGCGACCTCAAACGACGCCTCGAACTGCCTTCAACCGGCTGGCTGCGCAAATACCGCGTCCGCGTCAAAGGCAACCCGAGCGATGCCGATCTCGAACCCCTGCGTCAGGGCGTGACCATCGAGGGCGAGCGGTTCCAGCCCATGACCGTCTCGCTTGATCGCCACCAAGGGGCCAACGCCTGGCTGACCATCTCGATCCGCGAGGGCAAGAACCGCGAAATCCGCCGCGCGCTGGAAAGCATCGGTGTCACGGTGAACCGGCTTTTGCGCGTCAGCTACGGGCCTTTCCGCCTTGGGGAACTGCGCGAGGGCGAGGTCGAGGAGGTCAAAACCCGCGTGCTGCGCGACCAGCTTGGCATGAGCGCCGAAGACGTGGAGGCGCTGGATGATCCGGCCGACAAGCCGCGCCGCGGTGTCTCGCGCCCCGGCAAACCCGCGCCGCGCAAACCGTTCGGCGCGCAGGCGTCGCGCGAGCGCGATGCCAAACCCGAATTCAAAAGCAAAGGGTTTCGCAGTCACGGCGGCAAACCCGATGGCAAGGGCGGCAAAGGCGGGCGCGCCTTGGGCTTCAAAAGTCATGCAGGCCCCAATGGCACCGGCGCGCAAAACCGCCGTGACGGCAAACCCAAACCGCGCAGCTGATCGGATGCCGGCCAATTTCACTCTGCGCCGATGAGGCCTTTCAAGCAGTGTCGCGGCGTCCTATATTAAGCGCAAAGCACTGCCGCTGGAGGGATTTGTGAGCAACGTGGGACTACAGAAACTGGCCTATTACCTCTTGATTGGCTTCATTCTTTACGTGTCCTTCGGCGCACAGGGCAGCTAACGATGGCCAAACGTTTTGGCGGCAAATTCAGCCCCGACCCCGTCGATGAACCTGCCGAGCCGCGCGCAAAAAACGCGCGCAAGAACGGGTTTAGCGGCAAGCGACGCACCCGTCTGGGCGCGCGCTCGCGGCTGCTGTTTCTTGCGCCGATCGTGCTGGTTTTTAAAGCACTGGGCGCAGAACCCGTGCTGATGGCGCAATATTTGCTCGGCTTTGGTGTGCTGATTTTGGGCGCCTATCTGACGCGCGAGGGGCTGAAAGCCCAAGAGGCGTTCGAGGCGCGCGCGATTGCCCGCCGCCCCGCCGTTCCGCGCAAGATTTTGGGCTCTGTGAGCACCGGTCTTGGCCTCGGGCTTGTCGGCTTTGCGGGCTACGGCCCACTTGAGGCCGTGATTTTTACCGTCATCGGCGCGGCGCTGCACGGGTTTGCCTTTGGTCTCGACCCTCTGCGCTCGAAAGGGCTGTCGGGGGGCGATTTTCAAAACACCCGCGTTGCGCGTGCCGTTGATGAGGGCGAGCGTCATCTCGCCGCGATGGAAACGGCGATCGCGCGCACAAACGAGCGCAGTCTGATCACCCGCGTGTCCCAGTTCACCGCCACCGCCCGCACGATGTTTCGCCGGATCGAAAGCGACCCGCGCGATCTGAGCGCGGCGCGCAAATATACAGGTATTTATCTGCTGGGCGCGCGCGACGCGACGCTGAAATTTTCCGATCTTTGGATCAATGCCGGCGATACGCAGGCGCGCACCGACTACATCGCGCTGCTCGACGATCTGGAACGCGACTTTGCCGCGCGCACCGACAGCTTTCTCATCGACGACAAATCCGATCTTGATATCGAGATCAGCGTTTTGCGCGACCGTCTGGCGCGCGAAGGCGTCAAAACCAGCTAAACTATAGTTTCCCAAAGGAAGTTCGACATGTCCGACACGATCCGCCAAAAGGCCGAAGCGACTTTGAAAGACGTCGAGGCCGTCACGGCCGTGGTCCTGCCCGAGCCGCCGAATGAAAACGACGTGACGGTCGCCAAAACCGCCCATGCACAGGATGCGGTCGCCAAAGCCAAGGCCGAAATCGACATTGCCGACACCAATTCGATCATCGGGTTTGGCGCAGGCGCACAGGCCGAATTGCAGCAGATCAGCCAATCCATGCTGGCGGATGTGAAGAACAAGGATGTTGGCCCGGCGGGTGACAGTCTGCGCAGCATCGTGTCGACCATTCGCGGCTTTTCCGTCGAGGAACTGGACCCCAACCGCAAGCGCTCGTGGTGGGACAAGCTGCTGGGCAAAACCGCGCCGGTCGCGAAATTTGTCGCCCGCTACGAGGATGTGCAAGACCAGATCGACAAGATCACCGATGACCTTCTGGGCCACGAACATACCCTGCTCAAGGATATCAAATCGCTTGATTTGCTCTACGAAAAGACCCTGAATTTCTACGATGCGCTGGCGATCTACATCCTGGCCGGAACGCAGAAGATCGATGACCTCGACCGGCTTGATATCCCGCAAAAAGAGGCCGAAGTGGCCTCTGCGGCCCCCGATCAGCAGGTGATGGTGGCGCAGGAATTGCGCGACTTGCGCGCCGCGCGCGACGATCTGGAACGCCGTGTGCATGACCTCAAACTCACCCGTCAGGTGACGATGCAATCCCTGCCCTCGATCCGGCTGGTGCAGGAAAACGACAAGTCGCTGGTCACAAAAATCAACTCGACCCTCGTGAACACGGTGCCGTTGTGGGAAACACAGCTGGCCCAGGCCGTGACAATCCAGCGCGCGTCCGAAGCGGCGAAGGCCGTCAAGGATGCCAACGATCTGACCAATGAACTGCTGACCTCGAATGCGGCGAACCTGCGCGATGCCAACAGCGCGATCCGCACCGAAATGGAGCGGGGCGTCTTTGACATCGAAGCGGTGAAACAGGCCAATGCGGACCTGATCGGCACCATTCAGGACAGTCTGAAAATCGCCGACGAAGGCAAAGTCAAACGCGCCGCCGCCGAGGCCGATCTGGTCAAAATGGAAAGCGAATTGCGTGACACTTTGGCCGCAGCCAAGGCGCGCGAGACCCCCGCCCCCGCAGCAAGTTGACCCATTTGGGAACGATTTGTGCGCATCGGCATTGATCCGGCGCGCGCAAGTCGCACAATGGGCATAAACGGGGTGTTTGCAACGCAGCGCCGAAACCGAAGAGGAAGACGCGGTGAACTTCGAAACACGGGGTGGGTTAAAACGGGGTCGCTTGAAACAGCGCGCGGCATCCCCGCGCAGGGTGCTCGCCGGAGCGGCGCTCTGCCTGTTGTTGACAGCCTGTGCCAAGCTACCGCTGTCGCCCATCCCTGCCCCGCGCCCTGTCTCCACAACGCCCCCCCAACCCCGCCCGCAAGCGCCCAGCCGCCCCGAACGCTCCGCGACCTCGGACGCACTGGCCGCCTATTACGCGCGCGCGCAGATCAATCTGCTGGCGCAGGGATTGTTGCGCTCGGACACAGGGGCCCAGGATGCGCCCTTCACCTCATGGCAATTGGCGCGCAATTTCGAAACCATCGCCTTGAACGACGAATACACCGGCATTGGCGGTGAAATGGTGGCGCGTCAGACGGCTTCGGTGTTGAGCCGCTGGGAAGTTCCCGTCACCCTTTCGGTGGAATTCGGGGACACGGTGGGCGATGCAATGCGCAACCGCGACACAGAAACCCTGCGCGGGTTCACCGCCCGTCTGGCCCGTGTCACCGGCCATCCAATCCGCATGGGGTCCCCCGAGGCCGCGAATTTCCACGTTTTCGTGGTGAATGAAGACGAGCGCGTCGCGCTGGGTCCGCGGCTTGAGCAATTGATCCCCGGTATTTCACAAACCGCCGTGCGCACGGTGGTGAACCTGCCACGCTCCACCTATTGTGTGGTCCTTGCATCGGACCCCCAAGATGATGGGGCCTATCAGTCAGCCGTGGCGATCATTCGTGCCGAGCATCCCGATCTGATGCGCCTGTCCTGTCTGCATGAGGAAATTGCACAGGGCCTTGGCTTGGCCAATGACAGCCCCGCCGCGCGGCCCTCGATTTTCAACGATGACGAAGAATTCGCGACGCTCACCCCGATGGACGAGCAGCTGTTGCGGATGCTGTATGACCCGCGCCTCACGCCGGGCATGACCGCAGATGAGGCCCGAGCGAGCGTGAATGCAATTGCCCGTGAACTGATGGGCGAAAGCAGTTAAACAGGGCCAAACCGCCCTCTCGAACCGACCAGTCCCGCAAGGAGTAAGACCATGGGTATCTTCGATTTTCTCGCCGGTGAATTCATCGACGTCATCCATTGGACCGACGACACGCGCGACACGATGGTCTGGCGCTTCGAACGCGAAGGCCATGCGATCAAATACGGGGCGAAGCTGACCGTGCGCGAGGGCCAGACGGCCGTCTTCGTGCATGAAGGCCAGATCGCCGATGTGTTCACCCCCGGTCTCTACATGCTTGAGACCAACAACATGCCGATCCTCACGACGCTCAAACATTGGGACCACGGGTTCAAATCCCCGTTCAAATCCGAAGTCTATTTCGTCAACACCACACGGTTCAACGACCTGAAATGGGGCACGAAAAACCCGATCATGTGCCGCGACCCCGAATTTGGCGCGGTACGCTTGCGCGCCTTTGGCACCTACACGACCCGCATCACCGATGCCGCGAGATTCATGTCTGAAATCGTCGGCACCGACGGGGAATTTACCTCCGACGAGATCAGTTTCCAGATCCGCAACATCATCGTTCAGGCCTTTAGCCGGATTGTGGCCGGATCGGGGATCCCCGTGCTCGACATGGCGGCCAATACGGCCGATCTGGGCAAGCTGGTCGCGGCCGAGATCACCAAAGTTGTGGCAGATTACGGCTTGTCCATCCCCGAATTTTACATCGAAAACATCAGCCTGCCCGAAGCGGTCGAGGCCGCGATGGACAAGCGCACGTCGATGGGGATTGTTGGCAACCTCGACAACTATATGAAATTCAACGCCGCAGAGGCGATGAGCAACCCCGCCTCTGGCGTGGGGGGCGCGATGGGCGCAGGGCTTGGCGCGGGCATGGGGCTGGCAATGGCGCAGCAACAGGCGCAAAGCGGCCCTTGGGGCGCCCAGCCTGCCGCAGCTGCACCCATAGCGCCCCCCCCGCCCCCCGTCGAACATGTCTGGCACACAGCGGTGAACGGCGTGACCGAGGGGCCGTTTTCGCTGGCGACGATGGGCCAGATGGTCGCGCGCGGCACCTTGACCCGCCAAACCCATGTCTGGACCCAAGGTCAGGACGGCTGGTTGCGCGCCGAAGAGGTGAGCGAGCTTGCGCGCCTCTTCACCGTTGCGCCCCCGCCACCGCCGCCCGCGTGACCCGCCGCTGCTTTTCACCTTGCAACGGGACCCGAGCCTGATGTCTGACGATCCTTTTGATCTGCCCCGCGTCGCGCGACATGCCGATCCTGTTGTGACCACATCCGAGCCGGTGACGCAGGAATTGGTGAGTGCCGAGGGCGAGCGGCATTTTCCCTGTCCGACCTGCGGCTCGGACCTGCGGTTTTCGCCCGACACGGGCGTGATGAGCTGCGATCACTGCGGCCATAGCGAAGCCATCGACGCCCAAGCGCCCCATCCCGTGCGCGAGCTGGACTTTGCCGCTGCCATCGACCAGCTGCTGCCCGCTCAAGATGTGCAAGAGACCCGCACCACGCAGTGCCCCAATTGCGGGGCGCAGGTGGCGTTCAGCGATGACGTCCACGCCCGCGAATGCCCCTTTTGTGCAACCCCCGTCGTGGTCTCGACCGGTCTGCACCGCCAGATCAAGCCGCGCGGATTGCTGCCGTTCAAACTGGCCGAAGACGCGGCGAAAGAGGCAATGACCGACTGGCTGGGCAAGCTGTGGTTCGCGCCCAACGGTCTGGCGGAGTATGCCCGCAAAGGCCGCAAAATGCAGGGGATCTACGTCCCCTACTGGACGTTTGATGCGCAAACCCACTCCGATTACACGGGCCAGCGCGGCGATGACTATTACACCAGCCATTCGGTGGTGCGAAACGGCAAGCGCGAGACCGTGCGCAAGCGTCACACCCGCTGGTCGCGCCGGTCGGGCCGCGTGGCGCGGTTTTTTGACGATGTGCTCGTGCTTGCCTCCCATTCCTTGCCGCGCAAATATACCCAGGCGCTGGAGCCCTGGGATCTGGCCGCGCTCGAGCCCTATATTCCCGAATATCTCGCCGGTTTTCGCGCCGAATCCTACACGGTGGAAATCAAGGAGGGCTATGCGCAAGCCCGCAGCGCCATGGATGCGATGATCCTGCGCGATGTGCGCTTTGACATTGGTGGCGATCGCCAAAGGGTAGAACAGGTCACCACGCGCGTCAGTGATGTGACCTTCAAACACATCCTGCTTCCGGTCTGGCTTGCGGCCTATAAATACCGCGGCAAGACCTACCGTTTTGTGGTCAACGGCCGCACGGGCACGATTCAGGGCGAACGTCCCTATTCGGCCTGGAAGATCGCCTTTGCCGTGGTCGCAGGGGCAATTCTTGCGGCTGTCGTGGGCTATTTCATCGCGCAAAACCAATAACAGACGCAATGATGGCTTGATCGAAGCGAGCAATTTGGTATTGCCTTGGGCAAATGTTAGCGCCAACAGCCCTGCTGTGGCCATGAAAGGAAAGCAAGATGATCCTGTGCTGTGGGGAAGCCCTGATTGACATGTTGCCGCGCGTGACACCCGCTGGCGAGGCGGCCTATGCGCCCTATGCGGGCGGCGCGGTGTTCAATACGGCGATTGCCCTGGGGCGTCTGGGCGCGCGCACGGGTTTCTTTTCCGGCCTTTCTGCTGATTTCTTTGGCGACCTTTTGCGCGCGCAACTGTCTGACAGCCAAGTAGATGCAAGCCTTGCGATCATCGCGGACCGCCCCTGTACGATTGCCTATGTCAAGCTGGTCGACGGGCACGCAACTTACGCATTTTACGACGAAAATACTGCCGGACGCATGCTGACACCGGCCGATTTGCCCCCCATTCCCGAGACCGTGAGCGCGCTGTTCTTTGGCGGCATTTCCCTTCCGGTCGAGCCCTGCGGCGAAGCCTATGAGGCCTTGATGCTGCGCGAAGCGGCAACGCGCGTCACCATGATCGACCCCAATATCCGCCCCGGCTTTATTCGCGACGAGGCGCGCTATCGGGCCCGTATCGAGCGGATGCTGGGTGTCGCCGACATCGTGAAGCTGTCGGATGAGGACCTGCACTGGCTGCGCGGCGCGGGCGATATCGACACGCTGGCCAAGGACATTCTGGCGCAGGGGGCGAAACTGGTCTGTATCACCGAAGGCGCGCAGGGTGTGCGTGGTTTTCACGCAGGCGGCGTGGTCAAGGTCGCATCGACCCGCGTTGAGGTGGTCGATACGGTCGGCGCAGGCGACACGTTCAACGCAGGGCTTCTGGCCGAGTTGGACAGGCGCGGCAAGCTGGACAAAGCGGCCATCACGACCCTGACGCAGGATGATATCACCGCCGCACTGGGCTTTGGGGCGCGCGCCGCCGCAGTCACCGTCAGCCGCGCAGGGGCGAACCCGCCTTGGGCGCGCGAACTGGCCTGAGCCGATGCGGGCATTGGTTCAACGGGTCACCGAAGCCTCGGTGACGGTCGATGGCACATGCATCGGGCGCTGTGAAACGGGGCTGTTGATCCTGATCTGCGCCATGCAGGGCGACACGCCGGCCGACGGTGAAAAACTGGCCGCCAAAATCGCCAAGCTGCGTATTTTTCACGACGCGGCGGGCAAGATGAACCGCTCCCTGCTCGACATTGGCGGCAGCGCTCTGGTGGTCAGCCAGTTTACGCTGGCCGCAGATACGCGTTCGGGCAACCGTCCCGGATTTTCCGCTGCGGCACGCCCTGACACAGGCCGCGCGCTTTACGAGGGCTTCGCCAATGCGCTGGCGGCCCTTGGCCCTCGTGTCGAAACCGGCCGCTTTGGGGCCGATATGGCCGTGGCGCTGGTCAATGACGGTCCTGTGACCATCTGGCTGGACACCCAAACCTGACATAGCGGCGCGCGGACGGCTGTGCGTGCCTGTTTTTGCATCCCTAAGCCTTTGCACCTGCAGAATAATATTGATTTTATTGAGAAATATTATGCTACGGGTTGTGCGTTAAGTCATTTCCCTTATCCTGTGCCTGTCGGGCGCTGCACGGTTTTCGACCCGCAGCTCGCCCGCTGCGTGCCCAGTTGCACCCCGTTGCACCCTGTCGCGCGTCCTTGGTGCGCGTCGCGACCTGCCGCATCGCATCGCACCTCGGGCCGCACCTCGGGTCGCTCCCCTGCCGCCGGCAGGGGCCAGCAGCGCCCATCGGGGGACAGCGTGATGATTGCGGTAACATTTTCGGGAACTCCCTGCCGTGACCCCGCGTTATCCCTTCGTCCCTGCACGGCAAGACAGAGCGCCTTGACCCGCGTTCCCCGCCGCGCCCCAAGATGCGCTTCAAATCCGCGCCAGTTGGCGCCCAACGCTCGAAGATGACAGATTTAAGGATGAGAGACACAATGACCGCTCCCGATACGCTTCCCTACACCCGCATTGCCGTTATCGGCTCAGGGACGTGGGGGACGGCGCTGGCCTCTGTTCTGGCGCGTGCCGGACGCGATGTCGTGGTCTGGGGACGGCGCGTGGAAGTGGTCGATGCCATCGGTCAGGGCACCCATCCCGCGCTTGAAGGCATTGCCCTGCCCCATGGCATCAAAGCCACCGCATCGCTGGAAACCGCGCTGGATGGCGCGGAGGCGGTGCTGATGGTCACCCCCTCGCAGACCCTGCGTGACATGGCCGCCCAGATGCGGCCACATTTGGGCAAAGCCGTTCCCGTCGCGCTGTGTGCCAAGGGAATCGAGCGCGGCACGGGGCTTTTGCTGTCCGAAGTTGTCCAGCAGGAACTGCCCGACCATCCGGTCGGCGCAATTTCGGGCCCCACCTTCGCGCGCGAGACGGCGCTTGGCTATCCGACGGCGGCGACCGTTGCCTTTCCCTTTACCTTCGACGACCGCCTCAACCCGAACGCCTCGCCTGCCGCGCGCATGGCCGTGACGCTGGGCGGGCCGGAATTTCGCCCCTATGTCAGCGACGACCTTGTGGGCGTCGAAGTGGGCGGCGCGGTGAAAAACGTGATCGCCATTGCCTGCGGCATGATGTCGGGCGCAGGCTTTGCCGAGAACACCCGCGCCGCGCTCATCACCCGCGGCATGGACGAGATGAAAACCCTTGCAGAGGCGCTTGGCGGGCGGCGCGAAACCGTCACCGGCCTTGCCGGAGCGGGCGATCTGACCCTGACCTGTTCATCCGAAACCTCGCGCAACATGAAGCTGGGCAAACAGCTTGGCGCCGGCATCGCGCGCGGCGAATGTTTCGACGGTCTGCCGGTGGTGGTCGAAGGGGAAACCAACGCGGTTTCTGTCTGCGACCTTGCCGCGCGTGTCGGTGTCAGCATGCCGATCTGCGAGACGGTGAACGCCATTTTGCATCACGGCGCGGATCTCAAGCAGGGCTTTCGGGACCTGTGGTCCGCCCCCATCGAGGGCGAGCCGCGCACCCTTGAAATCATGCTCGCGCAACCCGCGAGTTAACCTCACCCAAACGGGAGACATATTTTGACCCTTACCGACACCGAGACGGCCACCCGCCCCGTGTCAGACGCGAAATTCGTGCTGGCCACCGATCTGGACGGCACGTTTCTGGGCGGCAGCGATGCCGACCGCAAAACGCTTTACGACTGGATCGAAGCCAACCGTGACACGGTCGGGCTGATCTTTGTCACCGGACGCGATCCCGAATTTCTGATGCGCATGTGCGCGGCGGGCGAAATGCCTTGGCCCGAATATGCGGTCTGCGATGTGGGCACGTCCATCACCCAGATGTCGCGCACGCGCGGCGTTGTGCCCATCGTCCCGCTCGAAGAAGACATTGCCCGTCGCTGGAATGACGCCGGTCCCCATATCCGCGAAGCGCTCGACGGTCATCCGGGGCTGACCCTGCAACCCACCGAGTTTCGCTATCGTGTGAGCTACGATCTCGACATGGCGAAATTCGACCCGAGCGCCCATGAGAAAATGGCTGATCTGGGCTATGACACGCTGATTTCGGACGACCGCTTTTTCGATGTCCTGCCCAAAGGCGTGTCCAAAGGTCCCTCGATCCGCCGCCTAGTGCAACACCTCGGGATCGAGGAATCCCGCGTGCTGTGCGCAGGCGATACGATGAACGACCTGTCGATGCTGGCCTGTGGCCTCAATGCCGTGGCTGTGGGCGGCTCCGAGCAGCCCCTGCTCGACAAGCTGCGCGATGTGGACACGGTCTATCGCGCCAGCGCAATCGGTGCTGCCGGCATTCTCGAGGCCATCGACGCGCTCAATCTTCATGAAACGTCGAAAGGAGCCTGATATGTCTTCCGATCTGGTTATTGTGTACCACCGCCAACCCTACGAAGAAGTGCAAAACGACGATGGCACTGTGTCCTACGTCGAAAACAAAAGCCCCAATGGCATCGTGCCCACGCTGAAAAGCTTTTTCGGGCGCTTTGACAAAGGCGCCTGGGTCGCGTGGAAAGAGGCCGAGGATACCTCCAACCCCGGCTTTGAGCGGGTCATCGAAATCGAGGACCGCTACGGCAAATATTCCGTCAGCCGCCTGCCGCTTACCGCTGAACAGGTCAAAAGCTTTTACCATGTGACCTCCAAGGAAGCCTTCTGGCCGATCCTGCATTCCTTCAAAGAACGCTACAACTACGACCCTGTCGATTGGCCGACCTTTCGCGAAGTGAACTGGAACTTTGCAGAAGCCGCCGCCGCCGAGGCTGCGGAGGGCGCAAACGTCTGGGTGCACGACTACAACCTTTGGCTGGTGCCGGGGTACCTGCGCCAGATGCGCCCCGACCTGAAGATCAGTTTCTTCCACCACACCCCCTTCCCCGCAGCCGATACGTTCAACGTCCTGCCCTGGCGCAAGGAAATCGTGCAGTCGCTGCTGGCCTGCGACATCATCGGCTTTCACATCCCGCGGTATGCTGCGAATTTTGTGCAGGTCGCGCGCTCGCTTTTCGATGTGGAAACCTCCAAGCGCGAAAAGGTCATCCCCGAATTTGCCTCCGAAGTGACAGCCCTGTCGGAACGCACCCAACCGGTGGAAATCAGCTTTGAAGGGCGCAAGATCGTCATCTCCTCCTCGCCCGTGGGTGTCGATGTCGACTACATCGACAAGCTGGCCCGTTCCGAGAAAAAGCAGGAACGCGTGAAGGCCCTCAAAGAGGACTTCAAGGACGAACAGTTGATCCTTTCCGTGGGCCGTACCGATTACACCAAAGGATCGATCGAGCAGCTTCTGAGCTACGAGCGCCTGCTGGAAAACCACAAGGAATTGCGCGGCAAGGTCCGCCTGCTGCACGTCTCCGTGCCCGCCAATGCCAATATGACCGCCTATCAGGAAATTCAGGAAGCCATCGAAAGTATTGCCGGGCGCATCAACGGGCGCTTCGGCTCGCTGGAATGGCAACCGCTGGCGCTGATTTCGCGACCGATCCCCTTTGAGGACCTGATTGCCTATTATCGCGTGGCCGATGTGGCGTGGATCACACCGCTGGCCGATGGCATGAACCTTGTGGCCAAGGAATATGTCGCCTCGCGCATTGATGATGACGGGGTGCTTGTCCTGTCGGAATTCGCCGGTGCGGCTGTCGAAATGGGCTCGGCGGTTCTGGTGAACCCCTTTTCCAACAAGTCGATGGACAGCGGCATCTTCTCGGCGCTCAACATGCCCGGAGAAGAACGCAAAGCCCGCATGGAAGCCCTGCGCGGGGTGGTGGCCAAATATGACATCCGCTACTGGGCCGAGTCCCAGATGGCTCTGTTTGGCAGCCCCAAAGCCGCCCCGAGTCCCCAGAGCACCCAAGGGACGGCCCCCGAAATCGCCTAGCATCCTGACAGGCGTATATCCTGACAGGCACACGAAGATCCCAGGTGAAAGGCGGCTCCCCGGAGTCGCCTTTTTGCCATGGCGCCCCCATAGCTGCATTTTCGCAAAACCGGCCTGCTCTTGTGGTTGCGCGGGTGCGGCGGTAGCGTTTCGACATTCGCCCGTCTTTAAACGCTCTCCCTCGCAAGGCGCCCCCATGTCCGAAGTCATTCTCTTGCTTGCAATCGCGGCGTTCATCGTCGGCATGTCCAAAGGGGGGCTCGCCTCGGCTGGCACTTTGGCCGTTCCGCTCGTGGCCCTGGCCATGGACCCGCTGACGGCGGCGGCCCTGTTGTTGCCGGTCTATCTGGTATCGGATGCGGTGGGGGTCTGGCTCTATCGGCGCGAATACTCGCTGCCCAACCTCAAACTACTGATCCCCGCAGGCTTTGTCGGCGTGATCATCGCGACCCTGTTGGAACCGGTCTTGCCCGTGGCGTTGTTCACTCTTGCAACCGGCCTGATCGGCCTGTCCTACCTGTTTCGCGACTGGGTGTTGCCGCGGCTGCGCCGCTCCGAGACGCCCCCCGCCCCCATGGGGCGCGCTGCAGGGATGTTCTGGGGCACGGTGACGGGCATCACGTCGTTCATCTCCCATTCCGGCGCGCCGCCGTTCCAGACCTATGTTCTGCCGCAACGCTTGCCCAAAATGGTTTTTGCAGGCACGACGACGATCTGTTTCGCCGCGATCAACCTTGCAAAAGTGCCCGCTTACTGGGGTTTGGGCCTGATGAACGGGCTGAACTGGCCATTGATCGGCGCCTTGTCAATCGCCGCCATCGCGGGGACATTTGCCGGACGCTGGCTGTCAAAGATCCTGCCCGACCATATTTATCTCGCCGCGATCAAAGTGTTTTTGCTGCTGCTGTCGATTGAATTGACATGGAAAGGCCTTAGCGGTCTTTTGTGACCCCCTCAGCGCCGCGCGCGCGGATCGCGTCAATTTCTGCAGCAATCAAAATGATATAGGCTGAAAGCCACAGCCACATCAACAGGACGACGACACCGGCAATCGAGCCGAAACTTTCGTTGTAGCTGCCGAAATTCGACACGTAATAGGCAAAAAGCGCCGATCCGACGACCCAGCCGACCGCCCCCGTGACGGTGCCCACGGTAATCCCGTAAAAGCCGCGATGTTCCATCGGGTGCGCGCGATCAGGACCAAAACGAAACAGGATCGACAGGCCCAAAGCGGTAAAGGCCAGCATCAGCGCGAGATTTCCCAGCGACACCAGCGTTTCGGTGAGACTGCCGAAATTGAACACCGATAGCAGAATCGGCACCAAGGTCGTCGACAACAGGCCCAACAACAGGCCAAAGATCACAGCCGCCGTCAACGCAAGGCGGGTGAACATCAGCACCACAAAGCCGCGATTTTCCGTGCGATGAAAAACGATATTGAGGCCCTGGATCAGGCTTTGGACCCCTTTTGACGCGGAATACATCGCCAAGGCCAGCGACACCGCCAGTGCAAAACTCAGCCCCGCCGCGTCGCTGCCTGCGACTGCGGTGGCCTGATCGTGGATGATCGAGGCGGCTTGGGGCGGGATGAAATTGGTCGCGCCCTGCATCAATTCGTTGACGCGTGCAGGGTCCATGACCAACCCTGCAACGGCCAGAAGCGCCGAAAGAGCCGGAAAGATTGAAAGCAAAGCGTAAAAGGCGACACCGGCGGCGACCAGCGACACGCGGTCTTGCGATAGCGCCTCCCAAAGCGTAACAGCCTGATTTTTTACAGTTTTAACACGAGAAAAGAGAGGGGAGCGCTGAGAGGACATGGGGGCCTTTTGCATATTTGAGGTGTCAAAGAACACCGCTTCGACAGACCAACGCCCCACGCGGCTGTGATGTTCCGCCCCCAAAGCAAAAGGCCCGCGCAACCGGCACGGGCCTTGGGGTTTGAGTGCGACGCTCTGCGCCTCAGGCGTTCCACGCGCGGCGGGTGCCGTCGATTTCGACCAATGTGGGCAGGCCGATGTCATCGAGAATGGTGAAGAACGGCTTGGGGTCCAGTTCCTCAACGTTTTTCATCGTGCCCGCGTCCCACGTGCCATTGGCCACCAGCATCGCGGCGGCCACGGGGGGCACGCCTGCGGTGTAGCTGATGCCTTGGCTGCCGGTTTCCAGATAAGCCTCTTTGTGGTCGGCAACATTGTAGACGAAAACCTCGACCTCCTTGCCGTCCTTGGTGCCTTTCACCAGATCGCCGATGCAGGTTTTGCCCACGTAATCGGGCGCAAGGCTGGCAGGATCGGGCAGAACCGCTTTCACAACCTTGAGCGGCACAACTTCCAGCCCCTCCGCGGTGGTCACCGGCTGTTCGGACAAAAGCCCGAGGTTTTTCAACACGGTAAAGACGTTGATGTAGTGATCGCCAAAGCCCATCCAGAACCGAACATCGGCCTGCGGGTAATTCGCGGACAGCGAATGCACCTCGTCATGGCCCGACTGATAGGCCTTTTGCTTGCCCACGACGGGCAGATCCCATTCGCGACCAGAGGCAAACATCGTGGTTTCTTTCCACTGCTGGTCTTCCCAGTAATAGACCACGCCGGTGAATTCGCGAAAGTTGATTTCGGGGTCGAAATTGGTCGAGAACCAGCGCCCGTGGGAACCTGCGTTGATGTCCACGATGTCGATGGATGTGACCTCATCCATGAATTCATCAATGGCAAAGCGCGCAAAGGCGTTCACCACCCCCGGATCAAAGCCCGCGCCCAAAATAGCCGTCACGCCCTTTTGCGCGCAAAGATCGCGCTTTTTCCACTCGTAATTGGCGTACCACGGCGGGGTTTCGCAAATCTTTTCAGGGTCTTCGTGGATTGCGGTGTCGATATAGGCCGCCCCTGTTTCGATGCAGGCATCCAGCACAGTCATGTTTACAAACGCGGTGCCGACGTTAATCACGATCTGCGCCCCCGTGTCGCGGATCAGCGCGGCCACGGCGGCACTATCCATCGCGTCCACGGCATGGGATTTGAACACGCCGTCCTGTTTCATCGCGTTTTTCTCGCGGACCGTCTCAAGGATCGCATCGCATTTGGCAACGGTCCGGCTGGCGATATGCAAATCCCCCAGCACATCGTTGTTTTGCGCGCATTTATGCGCCACGACCTGAGCGACGCCGCCTGCGCCGATGATAAGAACATTGCGTTTCATGTATCCCAAGGACCCCCTTTGGTTGGTCGGAGTGACGTTTACGACAGGGCTGCCGCAAAGTCGGTGTAATCAAAATCGCGCACAAGGCGCTCGGTGCCGTCGAGTTCACGCAGGACGATGGCGGGCATTTTGACACCGTTGAACCAGTTTTTCTTGACCATCGTGTAGCCCGCAGCGTCCTGGATCGACAGGCGGTCTCCCACTTTTAGCGGCGCGGGAAAGCGGTATTCGCCGAAAATATCGCCCGCCAGACAGGATTTCCCGCAGACCATCCATTCCTGATCGCCGCTTTCGATCATCTTGGCATTTTCGCGGTAGATCAGCAAATCGAGCATATGCGCCTCGATCGAACTATCCACAATGGCAAGGTTCTTGCCGTTGTTCAGCGTGTCGAGAACGCTCACTTCCAGCGTCGTCGATTGGGTGATCGCCGCTTCACCCGGTTCAAGGTAGACCTGCACCTCGTTTTCACCTGCAAAGCGTTTGAGCCGCTCGGCAAGCTTGTCGAGCGGGTAGCCCGCGCCGGTGAAATGAATGCCCCCGCCCAGTGAAATCCACGACATGCGGCGGATCAGCGCCCCGAAACGCGCCTCGATCGCGCCAAGCATCGCATCAAACCGCTCGAAATCGCCGTTCTCGCAGTTGTTGTGAAACATAAAGCCGGAAATCAGATCGGCGACGGGTTCGATGCTTTCGGGCGTATGCTCGCCCAGCCGCGAGAAGGGCCGCGCAGGGTCGGCCAGATCGAAACTTGAGGTCGACACACCGGGATTGACCCGAAGACCGCGCGTGTGGCCGTTTGACTGCGCCTCGAAGCGCTGCAACTGGCCGGCGGTGTTGAAAATGACCTTATCGGCATTGGCGAGCATTTCATCGATCTCGTGATCGGCCCAGGCCACGGAATAGGCATGGGTTTCGCCTTTGAACTTTTCACGCCCCAGCTTGACCTCGTAGAGCGACGAAGAGGTCGTGCCGTCCATATACTGGTCCATGAAATCGAAAACGCCCCATGTCGCAAAGCATTTCAGCGCCAAAAGGGCCTTTGCCCCCGATGCCTCGCGCAGATGGGCGATCTTTTCCATGTTGGGCAGCAACCGCGCTTTGTCGATGAGGTAATAAGGCGTCTGGATCATCGGGTTCGCTCCGGTTTTGGGGGCGGCAAGGACTGCGCGTTGCCGCTGAAATAGGGCCAAGCCCCCAGCGGATCAAGTCAAACCAGAAAGCGGTGACAGCCGTGTGACGCTTTGCAAGTCGCGCGGCGTCTAGGGCCGCGTGCGGCGTGACAGCGCCAGTGTCGCGGGAATGATCATCGCCACCAGGACCGCCAGCACGCCAAAGGACACCCGCAACGACGAGACCTGCGCGATCATGCCCATGCTCGACGGGCCGACGAAGAACCCCAAAAATCCGACCATCCAGGCCCGCGACATTGCCCGCGCGCGCAGATCGCGTCGCACGCATTGCCCCAGCAGCGAGTTTCCCGTCGGCACCACCACCGCCAGCCCTGCGGCGATGACCGCAATGCCGATCAGCGCGGCCGTTTGCCCCTGCGCACTGGCCACCAGCACAAGGCCAAGGGTCGCAAATGCCGCCGAAATCAGGATCATCCGCCCCAGGCCAAGCCGCGCCGTCGCAGATTGCCCCGCCAGACGGCCCAGAGCCATCACCAACCCCAGCATGGCCGGGCCAAAGCCCCCCTCACCCGCAGGCGCGCCAAGTTCGCGTTCGATGAACAGGGCCGACCAGCTTTCGGTGGAGTTTTCCCCCGTGAACGCGGCAAAAAAGATAAAGCCCGCGATCAGCACCGTCCCCCAGGGCAAGCGCGCGCTGTGGGTGTCTTCTTCGTCGGCGGTGGGCACGCGCCAGCCGCGCCCCTCATAGGAAGAGGCGACCAGGAAAGCCACCAGAACGGCGAGCGAGGGCAGGATGACGTCAGGCCCGAACCCCGCCTTGCGCAGCAGCCCGCCACTCAGGGCGGCCACGCCAAACCCTGCCGAATACATCGCGTGGCTGACGTTTTGCAGGTGCATCCCGCTCAGCTCTTCGAGGTTGGAAATGCGGATATTGGCGGAAATATCAAGCATGGCGAAACTTGCCCCGATGCAAAGCATCGCCAGAAACAACAGCCCCACAGACTGGGCAAACAGTGGCGTGAGCATGGCGAGAACGGCAAAAATGCCGACCACGGGCAGCACTTTGGAGCCAAGCTTTTGCGACACTTTGGGGGCCAGCGCCATGGAGATCATGCCCCCGCAGGCCGAGCCAAGCAGCGCCACGCCAAATTCCGCATCCGACGCCCCTGCCTGCAGCTTGATATCGGGCACCAAGGCGGCAAAAACGCCCCAATAGGCCCCAAGCGCAGCCAAACAGGCCGCTGGCGCGCGCGCATGGCGCAGCGATTGACTCATCGACGACATTTTCCGGATCTCCTGCCCTTGCGCGCTGTGCACCGCGCCTCCCTCAAACGCCAAAGCGCTTTGGGGCACGCTAACAAGCTGGCCCCGCTGCGCAAGACTTCTTTGCAAGGCGCGCGTCCACAGATTTGCAACAGCGCTGTGCCACGCTGCGCAAACCCGCGCGAGAAAAACCTTCCCTTTGCGCAGATTCTGCCCTATACGCGCGACCTCATGCGGACATACAGCCTTGGAGGATGTCCGCCCTTTTTGATGGAGAATACCACTATGGCAAATGAGATTCCTGATCTCGTCGCCTCGGAACGGACGGGTACCGGCAAGGGCGCCGCTCGTCAGGCACGTCGCGACGGCCTCGTTCCCGGCATCGTTTACGGCGGCGGCGAAGAGCCCGTTGCAATCAACATCCCCTTCAACGTCCTGTTGAAGCGCCTCAAGCAAGGCCGCTTCCTCGCGACCCTGTTCAACCTCAAGGTTGAAGGCCGCGACGACGTGCGCGTGATCTGCCGCGGCGTTCAGCGCGATGTCGTGAAAGACCTGCCCACGCACGTCGATTTCATGCGTCTGCGCCGCACCTCGCGCATCAACCTGTTCGTTCCCGTTGAAGTCACCGGCGCTGATGTCGCTCCTGGCATCAAAAAAGGCGGCGTTGTGACCCACGTGCGCAACGAAATCGAACTGATGGTGACTGCGGGCGATATCCCCGAGCACATCATCCTCGACATTTCCAAAGGCAACATGGGCGATGTGTTCCACATCTCCGACATCGTGCTGCCCGAAGGTGTGAAACCTGTGATCGAGCGTGACTTCGTCATCGCCAACATCGCAGCGCCTGCCGGCCTCGTGGCCTCGGGCGACGAAGAAGAAGACGCAGCAGCAGACGCCGAATAAGACCGGCAGCTTTTGCAGTGCGATCGAACGCAGGCCCTCGCAATGGGGCCTGCGTTTTCCTTTGCACGCAGGCGATGTGCTTGGCACATCTGCGCTGCCCCGCTAAAACGGCTTCAGCAAAAAGGAGCGCCCCATGCGACTGTTCACAGGCCTCGGCAACCCCGGTGCGAAATACGCAGGCAACCGTCACAACATCGGCTTTATGGCGCTGGACCGCATCGCTGAGGATCACGGGTTTTCGCCCTGGCGCGCCAAATTCCAGGGCGAGACCTGCGAAGGCCGTTTGGGCGGCGACAAGGTGATCCTGCTCAAACCGGCGACCTTCATGAACCTGTCGGGCCAGTCGGTGAGCGAGGCGCTGCGGTTTTACAAACTCACCCCCGCCGATCTGACCGTGTTTCACGACGAACTCGACCTTGCGCCTGCAAAAGTGCGGGTCAAACAGGGCGGGGGTCATGCGGGGCACAACGGCTTGCGCTCGATCCAGCAGCACATCGGTCCCGATTATGAACGGGTGCGGATGGGCATCGGCCACCCCGGTCACAAGGACCGCGTTGCAACCTATGTTTTGCAGGATTTTGCCAAGTCCGAGGCCGATTGGCTCGACGATGTGCTTCGCGGATGTTCGAAAGGTGCAAGTGCCCTTGCCGATGGCGACGCCGCAAAATTCATGAATGCCATCGGATTGCAAGTCAATCCGCCCCGCTCGTCAGGCGGCACACAGGGGCCCGCGACAAGCCCGCGCATTGCCCTGACCGCCAAGCCCAGCCCCAAGAAAGCGCCCCAAACGGCAGCCTCCCCCGCCCAAGACCCCCGCAGCGCGCTGCAAAAACTGGCCGATAAATTCAAGTAAACGGCCCCGCCAAAGACATTTAAAAAGCCCCGCAGCAATCCTGCGGGGCTTTTTGCAACGTGACACGATCCCTGTCGGGGTCAGTCGATGGAGCGCCCTTCGGACTCGCCCATGTCCTGACCGAGATGCTTGGCGACCGTGTAGATATCCTTGTCGCCGCGCCCGCACATGTTCATCACCAGGATATGGTCGGATGGCAAGGTCGGCGCCAGTTTCATCACATGCGCGAGCGCATGCGAGGGTTCGAGCGCGGGAATGATGCCTTCGGTGCGGCAGGAGAACTGGAAGGCTTCCAGCGCCTCCTTGTCGGTGATCGAAACGTATTTCGCGCGCCCCGTATCGTGCAACCACGCGTGCTCGGGCCCGATGCCGGGATAGTCGAGGCCAGCCGAAATCGAAAAGCCTTCAAGGATCTGCCCGTCGTCATCCTGCAGCAGGTAGGTACGGTTGCCATGCAGCACCCCCGGACGACCGCCCGTCAGCGACGCGCAATGTTCCATTTTCGCGTTCACCCCTTTGCCACCCGCTTCGACCCCGATGATATTCACCGAAGGATCGTCAAGGAAAGGATGGAACAGGCCGATGGCGTTCGACCCGCCGCCGATGGCCGCAACCAGTGTGTCGGGCAGACGCCCCTCGCCCTCTTGCTCGGGCAGTTGCCAGCGGACTTCCTTGCCGATGATCGACTGGAAATCGCGCACCATGGCCGGATAGGGGTGCGGGCCTGCGGCCGTACCAATGCAGTAGAACGTGTCACGCACATTGGTCACCCAATCGCGCATCGCATCGTTCATCGCATCCTTGAGCGTCCCGCGACCGGAGGTCACAGGCACCACTTCCGCGCCAAGAAGGCGCATGCGAAACACGTTGGGCTGTTGGCGCTCGACATCATGCGCGCCCATATAAACCACACATTTCAAACCGAATTTCGCGCAAACCGTTGCCGTCGCGACGCCATGCTGCCCCGCACCGGTTTCCGCAATAATGCGCGTTTTGCCCATGCGGCGCGCCAGAATGATCTGGCCCAGCACGTTGTTGATTTTATGCGCGCCCGTGTGATTCAACTCGTCGCGCTTGAGATAAATCTTGGCACCCCCGAGTTCCTCGGTCATGCGCGACGCGAAATACAGCGGGCTGGGACGACCGACGTAGTGTTTCCACAGATCGTCCATTTCGGCCCAGAATGTGTCGTCGGTTTTGGCTTTTTCGTATTCGGCTTCGAGCGCCAGAATGAGCGGCATCAGGGTTTCGGAGACAAAACGTCCGCCAAAATCGCCAAACCGCCCCTGCTCATTGGGGCCGGACATGAAAGAGTTGAAAAGATCGTTCATCAGGCAAACCTCCTCACGGGTTGTCGCTGGTGTAGCCTATGGCTTGGGGGCGGTAAAGTGCGCGCCAATCGGTCTTTGGACCGGCTAAGAACCGGCCCCCTATGCGCGGCGGATGGCATCGCAAAACGCACGGATTTTCGCGGCGTCCTTGACGCCCGCGGCGCTTTCGACGCCAGAGGACACATCGACCTGCTTGGCACCGGTAAGGCGAATGGCCTCGACAACATTGTCCGGCGCAAGCCCACCGGCCAGCATCCACGGCGCGTTCCAGCCGCGTTTCGCAATCAGGCGCCAGTCAAAAGACACGCCATTCCCGCCGGGCAAATCCGCATCTTTGGGGGCCTTGGCATCGACGAGGATCTGGTTGGCGACCGCGCCGTAACGATCCAGCGCCGGCACGTCCGCGCTGCTGGCCACGCCGACCGCCTTCATCACCGGCAAGCCGTAGCGCGCGCGAATCTCGGCCACGCGTTCGGGGGTTTCGTGACCGTGCAACTGCAACATATCAAGCGGGACGGCGGCGTTGATGGCATCCAGGCTGGCATCGTCGGCATTCACCACCAACGCCACTTTCATCACACCGGGCGGCACATCGATGGCAAGGTCATGCGCCTGCGCGATCGAGACGTTGCGCGGGGATTTGGCAAAGAACACAAAGCCCAGGTAATTGGCCCCTGCCCCCACGGCGGCGGCCACGGATTCAGGCGTGTTCAAGCCACAGATCTTGATACGGGTGTCCATTGGGGCCTCACATGTTGGGTCGCTTATCTGGCGCCACAAAAGCAGATGGGTGCGCGCCGCGAAAGCCCACACCCATCACATTGCGAAAATGTCGCGCCCGAGGCAGCGGGGCGGTTGCGCGCCTATGCGTCGGTACTGCGCGCGCAGGTCATGCGCAGATCAGGCGCAGTTATTAGGCGCGCAGATCAGGCGCGACGCGGACCGTCGAGCAGCGCAAGCACTTCGTCGCCTTCCTGCTTGGCCTTATCGACCTTAAGACGGTCAACTTCGCGCTTGAGGTGGGTGTTTTCACGGCTGTTCTTACGGGCTTCGCTGCGCTGTTTGCTTTCACGCATCCATTCCCAAACGAACCCGACCAAAAGGCCCATGATGATCCCGCCAAAGAACAACACAAAGACCGGCACGGTGAAGGATAGCGAAAACCCCACCAGCAGCGCCAGATCAGCAGGCAAAAGCTGAAGCGTCACGGGCGCGCGATTGGCCAGTGCCAATGCAATCAGGACAATCGCCAATAGCGCCCAAAAGGCGTAGCGGATGTAACGCATCACTCTCTCCTCAAGTCGTCTTTATTCGCCGTTCAACCGGTCACGCAACAGCTTGCCGGTTTTAAAGAAGGGCACATGTTTTTCCTCAACGGGAACGCTTTCGCCCGTGCGCGGGTTCCGCCCCTGACGGGCGTCGCGTTTCTTGACGGAGAATGCCCCAAAGCCACGCAGCTCGACACGATCGCCGCGCGCCATCGCTTCGATGACTTCTTCAAAGATCGTATTGACGATCCGCTCCACGTCTCGTTGGTACAAGTGCGGGTTCTCATCTGCGATCTTCTGGATCAGCTCTGAACGGATCATCCATTCCCCCCTTTTTGCGAGTTATCGACAGGGCCCATTATGGCGCCATGTCGTTGCGAACATTGGGGAACTATAGAACGGCTTTTGCCATCGCGAAATAGCCGCCTTCCTGTCCTAAGGGTCAATTTAGCATGAATGGGGCTGAGTTTTTGCAAGGATAGGCGGGCACCTGCCGGAAATCGCGGGAAATATCTTGCTGCACCGCAGCGAACACAAGACATAGGCCATCGTGATTCGCCCTGTCACCAGCTGCGATTCTGCCCGATATGCAAAAAGGCCCCTGCGTATGCGCAGAGGCCTTTCCGATCATTTGAAACCGCTCTGACGCGCAGCGCCTTAGTTGTCGGTTTTGAGTGCCGCACCAAGGATGTCGCCGAGCGACGCGCCGGAAGCGGAGGAGCCGTATTGTTCGACGGCCTCTTTTTCTTCTGCGATTTCACGGGCTTTGATCGACAGACCAAGGCGGCGTGTTTTCGCATCGACGTTGGTCACGCGCACATCCAGCGTGTCACCGACCTGGAAGCGCTCGGGGCGCTGGTCGGCACGGTCACGCGACAGGTCGGAGCGACGGATGAAGGATTTCGCGCCTTCATATTCGACTTCGACGCCGCCTTCTTCGATGGCAGTGACGGTCACGGTGATGATCGAGCCGCGTTTCACGCCCTCGGTTGCACCGGTGAAGCTGTCATCGAGGCCTTTGATCGAGAGGGAGATACGCTCTTTCTCGACGTCGGTCTCGGTGACGGAGGCTTTGACCATGTCGCCTTTGCGGTAGTTCTGGATCGCATCCTCGCCACGCTCGTCCCACGAAATGTCGGAGAGGTGAACCATGCCGTCGATGTCGCCGGGAAGACCGATGAACAGACCGAATTCGGTGATGTTCTTGACTTCGCCTTCGACCTGCGTGCCCTCGGGGTGGGTTTCTGCAAACACTTCCCACGGGTTGCGCTGGGTCTGCTTGAGGCCAAGCGAAACGCGGCGTTTCGCGCTGTCGATTTCCAGAACCATGACTTCCACTTCTTGCGAGGTGGACACGATTTTACCGGGGTGAACGTTTTTCTTGGTCCAGGACATCTCGGAGACGTGGACAAGACCTTCAACGCCGGGCTCGAGCTCAACAAAAGCACCGTAGTCGGTGATGTTGGTCACGCGGCCGGTGTGCACCGATTCCAGCGGGAATTTGGCTTCGACGGCATCCCACGGATCGTCCTGAAGCTGTTTCATGCCCAAGGAGATACGGTGGGTCTCTTTGTTGATCTTGATGACCTGAACCTTGATGGTCTCGCCGATCGACAGGATCTCGGAGGGGTGGTTCACACGGCGCCATGCCATGTCGGTGACGTGCAGCAGGCCGTCAACGCCGCCCAGATCGACGAATGCGCCGTATTCGGTGATGTTTTTGACCACACCATCAACAGCTTGACCTTCGGTGAGGTTGCCGATGACTTCTGCGCGCTGTTCGGCACGGGACTCTTCGAGGATCGCACGGCGCGAGACCACGATGTTGCCACGACGGCGATCCATTTTGAGGATCTGGAAGGGCTGCTTGAGACCCATGAGGGGGCCTGCGTCGCGCACGGGGCGCACGTCAACTTGGGAGCCGGGCAGGAAGGCCACGGCGCCGCCGAGATCAACGGTAAAGCCGCCTTTGACGCGACCGAAGATAGCGCCATCAACGCGCTCTTCGTCGGCATAGGCTTTTTCGAGACGATCCCATGCTTCTTCACGGCGGGCTTTGTCACGCGAGATGACAGCTTCGCCACGGGCGTTTTCAACGCGGTCGAGGAACACTTCAACCTCATCGCCAACAGCGATGGAGGGAGCTTCGCCCGGGTTGGTGAATTCTTTCAGATCAACGCGGCCTTCCATTTTGTAGCCAACGTCGATGATAGCCTGGCCAGCTTCGATAGCGATGACCTTGCCTTTGACAACCGAACCCTCTTCGGGCGTGTCGATTTCGAAGCTTTCAGCGAGGAGGGCTTCGAAGTCCTCCATAGATACGTTCTGAGCCATGTGGTCTCGGATTCCTTTTCAAACGTTTTTATCGGGCCTCACGGTTGTCTCCGCGGGTCTTTGGGTTGGTCAGGTCAATGCACAAAAGCGCCGCGAGCAAACAGAAAACAGGGCCGAGGGAAACTCCCCGCCCCGCGCCTGCGCGTCTTGCGACTCTTGTGGCCTCTTTGACAAGCGCGCGTATATGCAAAATCGGCCCCGAATGCAAGCGCGACAGGGTCGGCGCGGCACGCGGGGCCCAAGATGGATCGGCGCGGATCAGATTTCGGTGACGAACTGCGCACGGTCACGGCGCACTTTGGCCTGCGGCAGCAACCAGTCGCCCTCGGGGTCACGGGTACCCAGAGCAAGGATCACGACCGATTTCAGCCCCTTTTGGGTCAGGCCGAGAATCTCGTCGAACTTGGCGGGTTCGAACCCTTCCATCGGGGTGCTGTCCACGCCCAGCTCCGCCGCCGCCGCCAGCGCAAAGCCCAGACCGATATAGGCCTGACGCGCGGCGTGATTGTGGTTCACATCCTCGGTGCGCGGCAAATACATGCCCTTGAGGCGGTCGTAATAGCCGGTCAGCATATCCGAAACGCCGCCGCGCTTGGCACCGTGATCGGCCACGACATCGTCGATCAGCGCGTCGGAATAATTGTCCCAGGCTGCAAAGACCAGCACCATCGACCCGTCGGTCAACTGCGCTTGATCATAGGCGGCTTCGCGCAGTTTCGCACGCACCGCAGGGTCCTTGACGGCGATCAGGTGATAGGGCTGCAAGCCGCTCGATGTCGGGGCCATGCGCACGGCCTCGATGATCTGCTCCAGCTTGTCATCTGCAACCGGCTTTGCGGGGTCCATTTTCTTGGCGGCGTAGCGCCAGTTAAGTTTATCGAGCATGAAACTGTCCTTCGGGAGAAAAGGCGCGGTCTGCGCCTTGGTCCGCTAGACCTAGGAAGAACAGCGGCAGGCGCAAGAGGCACAGGGGCGCCAACAGCCGCGCAATTTCGCACAGCTTGGGTGCGCGCCCGCGCAATGCGCGTCAGCCGTTGATTTTGCCCGCAATCAACGCGATGGCCTGCGCGACCGCAGCCTCGATGGACATGTCCGACGTATCGATCAGATGCGCATCATCGGCCGGTTTGAGCGGCGCGGTGGCGCGGGCGCTATCGCGGGCATCACGCTCGCGCAGATCCGCGAGCACCTGGGTTTGGGTGATGTCCTCGCCCGCTGTTTGCAATTCGCGATACCGCCGTCCGGCGCGGATTTCATCGCTTGCGGTGACATAGAGTTTCACCTCGGCATCGGGGCAGATCACCGTCCCGATGTCGCGCCCGTCCAGCACAGCGCCCCCCAAACGGCGGGCAAAGGCGCGCTGGAAATCGACCAGCGCCTCGCGCACCTCGGGGATCGCCGCAACACGGCTGGCCGCCTGCCCCGCATCGCCCGACCGCAGATCGTCGCGGTCCAGATCACTGGCCTGCAAGCTGCGCGCAGCGTCGATGGCGCTCAAGCCCTCAAAGGTCTTGGCCCCCGTCGCGCGGTACAACAACCCCGTATCCAGATGGGCAAAGCCGAAATGCGCGGCAACGGCACGCGAAATCGTGCCCTTCCCGGCAGCAGCCGGCCCGTCGATGGCAACGCAAAAACTCATGGTCGTCTCCTCATTCGCGCGGCCCAAGCTGGGCCAGAGGCGCGCAAAGGTCAAGAATGCGCTCAGGAGTCCGCGCGGCTGATATGCGCCCCAAGGCGCGACATCAAGTCCTCGAAGACGGGGAAAGATGTCGCGATCGGCGAGCCGTCATCGACCGACACGGGTTTCTGGCTGACCATCCCGAGCACAAGAAAGGACATCGCGATGCGGTGGTCGATGTGGGTCGCGCAGGTCGCCCCTCCGGGCACATTGCCCGCACCCAGCCCGTGAACGATCAGCGTGTCCTCATCCTCTTCGATTTTCACGCCGCAGGCCTCGAGGCCGCGCGCCATCGCATCAATCCGGTCGGATTCCTTCACCCGCAGCTCCTTGACGCCCCGCATCACGGTGGTGCCGGTCGCACAGGCCGCAACGACCGAAAGGATGGGATATTCGTCGATCATCGAGGCCGCGCGCGCAGGCGGTACCTCAATGCCGCGCAGCGCCCCGTAGCGCACGCGCAGATCGGCCACAGGTTCGCCGCCCTCTTCGCGTTCGTTTTCAAAGGTGATATCGGCGCCCATTTCGACCAGCGTGGTGTAAAGCCCGTTGCGGGTGGTGTTCTGGCTGACACCGGGCACCAGAATGTCCGAGCCTTCGACCAGCAGGGCCGCGCAGACGGGGAAGGCTGCCGAACTGGGGTCGCGGGGCACAGCCACGGTCTGCGCGGTGAGTTCGGGACGGCCCGTCAGGGTGATCTTGTGACCCTCGGGCACCTCCTCGGTCACGACTTCGGCGCCAAAGCCCGCCAGCATCCGTTCGGTGTGGTCGCGGGTGGCTTCTTTTTCGATGACAACGGTTTTGCCCGGCGCGTTCAACCCTGCCAAAAGCACGGCGGATTTCACCTGCGCGGAGGGAACTGGAGTGGCGTATTCGGCAGGCACCGGATTTTCGGCCCCCACCAGAGTCAGCGGCAGACGCCCCTTGGAGCGGCCCACGCAGGTGGCGCCAAACAAGGCCAGCGGATCGCTTACGCGGCCCATCGGGCGCTTGCGCAGCGACGCATCCCCCGTGAATGTCGTCGCAAAGGGCGAGGTCGCCACAAGGCCCATAATCAGGCGCACGCCCGTCCCCGAATTGCCGCAGTCGATGACGTTTTCGGGTTCGTGAAAGCCCCCCACGCCCACGCCATGCACAGACCAGTCGCCCGCACCGTGCCGGATGCAATCGGCGCCCAGCGCCTGCATCGCCTTGGCCGTGTCGAGCACATCCTGCCCCTCAAGCAGACCGGTGATCTTGGTTTCCCCCACCGCCATCGCGCCAAAGATCAGCGCGCGGTGCGAAATGGATTTATCGCCCGGCACATTGGCGGTGCCCTTGAGGGGGCCGCATTTGCGCGACGTCATCGGAATCGGGGTGGCGTGGCCGGACATGGGGGATCTCCTCGCATTTGTTGCCAGCGTGATAGCGCAACCAAATGCGGGGGTCCATCCGCAACGCGCCTGACGGGGCCGGAGTGCGCTCAGGCCCGCTTCTCAGGTCCGCTTCTCAGGCCCGCTTGAAGGTCATGTAATGCGGTGTGCGGCCCTCGCGCAGCGCTTTTTGCTCATAGCGCGTCGACATCCAATCGCTCCAGGGCGTGTCCCAGTCTTTGGGGTGTTTGCCCTGAAACACGAAACCGGCTTTGGGCACTTCTTCCATCGTTTGACGCACATAATCGGGAATATCGGTGGCAACGCGAAATTCTGCCCCCGCTTTGAGCACCCCGTGCAGCGGCACCAGGTGATCCTGGGTCACGAAGCGGCGCCGGTGGTGGCGGCTTTTGGGCCAGGGATCAGGATAGTTGAGGAACGCCTTGTCGATCGAGCCTTTGGGCAGCACGTCAAAGAGGTTGCGCGCATCCCCCGCATAGACCGACACATTTTGCGTGCCGAGTTTGCGGATTTTGCCCAAAAGCATCGCAACGCCGTTGATGAACGGCTCGCAACCGATGATTTCCACCTCGGGATAGGTTTCGGCCATGTGTACAAGGTGCTCGCCGCCGCCAAAGCCGATTTCCACCCAAACGGGCTTGCCGTGAAACCGCTTTTCCATGTCGAGCGGGATGCGCTCGGGGTTCACGTCCCACCCGATATCCCCGGGGGAAAGCGCATCGAGGTCTTCCTCAAGGTAGTCTTTTTGCGCCTGATTGAGGGTCTTTCCCGCCAGACGACCGTAGAAATTGCGCCACGGCGCACCGGACTGATGCGCGCCGGCATGGGCTTTTTTCACTGGTTTATCGGTATCGTCAGACATGCAAAAAGCCCCGCTCGGTTTCAAGCGGGGCTTTTGCCCGTCTTTGCGGGGTCAGGTCAAGACCACTGTCTAGCCCCGTCCGCGATAGGGGGGCACGCCTTGCTCGGGAATCCAGATGCCCTGCGGCTCGGGGCCCGTGGCCCAGAACACGTCGATCGGGATGCCGCCCCGCGGATACCAATAGGCACCGATGCGCAGCCATTCAGGATCAAGCAGCTCGACGATCCGCTTTCCGATATGGACCGAGCAATCTTCGTGAAAGGCCCCGTGGTTGCGAAACGACCCCAAAAACAGCTTGAGCGACTTACTTTCCACCAGCCAGTCGCGCGGCACGTAGTCGATCATGATATGGGCAAAATCCGGCTGACCGGTCATTGGGCAGAGCGATGTGAATTCCGGCGCGGTAAAGCGCACAACGTAGCGCTCCCCCGCGTTGGAATGGGGCACGCGTTCAAGCACCGCCTCTTGGGGCGAGGCGGGCAGACCCGCGTTCGCGCCAAGCTGGGTCAGGCCGGATGTATCCGTCTTGACCATGTTACAGGGCTTTCTTCAGGGCCTCGACCAGATCGGTCGCTTCCCACGAAAACCCGCCATCCGCTTCGGGGGCGCGGCCAAAATGGCCATAGGCGGCCGTGCGCGAATAGATCGGCTTGTTCAAATCCAGATGGGTGCGGATGCCGCGCGGTGTGAGATCCATCACCTTGGGAATCGCCGCTTCGATCAGGGCAGGATCAAGTTCACCCGTGCCATGCAGATCGGCATAGATCGAAAGCGGTTTGGACACGCCAATCGCGTAGGACAGCTGGATGGTGCATTTTTCCGCCAGACCCGCTGCGACAACGTTTTTGGCCAGATAGCGCGCCGCATAGGCCGCCGAGCGGTCCACTTTGGTCGGATCTTTGCCCGAAAACGCACCGCCGCCGTGCGGGGCCGCACCGCCGTAGGTGTCCACGATGATCTTGCGCCCCGTCAGACCGGCATCGCCATCGGGACCACCGATCACGAATTTCCCCGTAGGGTTCACCCACCATTCGGTCTCGCCCGTGATCCAGCCCTCGGGCAGAACACCGCGGATATAGGGTTCGACGATGGCGCGGATGTCGTCGGAAGACTGATCCTCGTTGGCGTGCTGGTGCGACAGAACGATCGAAGTCACCCCCACGGGCTTTCCGTTTTCGTAGCGCACCGAAAGCTGGGTTTTCGCATCGGGGCGCAGGGTCGGTTCGGTCCCGTCCTTGCGCACCTCGGCCAGTTTCTTGAGGATGGCGTGGGAATAGTGGATCGGCGCGGGCATCAGCCCTTCGGTTTCATTGGTGGCAAAGCCGAACATGATCCCCTGATCGCCGGCCCCCTCGTCCTTGTCGGCAGCAGCATCCACGCCCTGAGCGATATGGGCAGACTGGGGATGCAGGTAGTTTGACACTTTGAGGGTGTTCCAGTGGAACTCCTCCTGCTCGTAGCCGATATCCTTGACGCAGTCGCGCACGATGCTGTCGACCCCGGCCAGATATTCATCCAGCTTGCCCTTGTCCGACAGACCCACCTCGCCGCCGATCACGACGCGGTTGGTGGTGGCAAAGGTTTCGCAGGCAACCCGCGCTTCGGGTTCAACGGCGATGAATGCGTCAAGGACGGCATCGGAAATGCGGTCACACACCTTGTCGGGATGCCCTTCGGAAACGGATTCCGACGTGAAGATGTAGTTCTGTCGTGCCATGGGGGTCGTGCTCCATTGTGTAAATCCGCCACGTCAGGAAGCCGTTGTGACGGTTGTGTTTGAGGGGGGTATAACCCGTTTGTCGGGTGTTCAAGAGGTTTTGCGCGGGGACCGCGTCGCAAAAGTCCAAAGCGCAGCGGCGATAAGCATGGCTGCTAGCACGCAAATCGTTAACATTTCGCCCCATCGCGCGTACGGCGTCATCGCCAGAGCACCTGGCAAAGCGGCTGTCACGCCCCCCGCCTCGCCCAGGGGAATCGCCGCGCGAATGTGCCCGCGCGCATCGATGATTGCCGAAACGCCGGTGTTGGCCGCGCGCACCAAAGGCAAGCCCTGCTCAATGGCGCGCACGCGGGCTTGGGCAAAACTTTGTTGCGGGCCGGCCAATTTGCCAAACCATGCATCATTCGTAAGCTGGACGATCCAGTCGGGGCGCTCGGTCCCGCGCAAATCGCGCGGAAAGATCGCCTCGTAGCAAATAAGCGGCAAAGCGCGGCCAAGCGGGCCAAGGTCGATCAGCGCGGGGCCGGCGCCGGCCGTATAGCCAAAGCCCTCCTGCGCTGTGAAAGCGCGCAGACCGATGCGCGCCAAAAGCTGCGGCATCGGCATATATTCTCCGAAGGGCACGAGGTGATGCTTGTCGTAGGTCGCGACGATCTCCCCCCCTGCCCCCATCAAAACGGCGGAATTGAACCCGTGGGTGTAGTCTTCGACCCGCTGGATCCCCGTCAGAACGGGAACGCCGGGCGCGGCAGCGCGCATCGCGGCCAATTCGCTTTCGGCCCAGTCGAGCGGCGTCATCACCGCCGTTTCGGGCCAGATCACGAGGCTGGCCCCCTGCGGATCGGAGGCCGCAAGGCCGCGGGCAAAATGCTGCGGACCCAACACCGGATCCCATTTTTCGGCCTGCGGGGCGTTGGGCTGGATCACCCGCACCGATTGGGGATGATCGGGGGGCACCGGCAAAGCACCACGCCACATGCCAACCGCAAACAGGCCCGCAAGCGCGATCGCCGCGATGCCGCCAACCGCCATCGCCCGACTGGCAATGGCGCGCACGACGAGCGCGGCAAGGATAAAACCAAGCACGGTCAAACCGTAGGGGCCGATAAAGGCGACCCATTGGATCACAGGCGTGCCGGTCCAGATATAGGCGGGCAAGGACCACGGGAAACCGGTGAATACATAGCCGCGCGCCAGTTCCGCCAGCCCCCAAAGCGCCGCCACACCGAAAACGCCAAACCGCAACCGTTTGCCAAGCCCGAAGGCCAGCGCCCAGAACAGCGCTAACCCGCCGTTCATGAAGACGAAAGCAAAGGGCGACATCCAGGCGAATTTTTCCGGCTCGACGAAAAACGGCTCCACGATCCAGAAGATGGAGCCGCCAAAGGCCCCCGCGCCCAAGCCCCAGCCGATCCAGGCGGCCGCTTTCACCGCATCGGCGCGCTGCCAGAGCCACAGCCCGGCCACCATGCCGCATAGGGCGAGGGGCCACAGGCCAAAAGGCACCTGCCCCAAAGCCATGCACAGCCCCGCAAGCACGGCGCAGAGCGGCGCCGCAACCGGAGCCGCAAGAAAAGCCAAGCGGCCCGATTTGGCGATCACATCAGGCTTCCTTGGCGAGCGCTTGGGACGCGGTCGATGTCGCTGCCGGGGGGATCACCGGCGGCGGGTTTGCAGAAACGACACTCGCCGTGGGCGCTGACGACAGGCTGCCCGCCTGCCCCGTCCCGTCGGGAAGGCGCACCCGGATGCGTTTGATCCGGCGCGGGTCGGCATCGACGATGGTAAACTCGGCGCCGCTGTCATGGGGGATCACCTCGCCACGCGCAGGCACCCGCCCCGCCAGCATAAAGGCAAGACCGCCCAATGTGTCGATTTCTTCCTCGTCCTCTTCATCGACCAGCTTCAGGCCAATCGCCGCTTCGAAATCCTGCAACGGCGTCTTGGCTTGTGCGATGTAGACACCCGGCTTTTCGGCGGACCAGAACACGCCTTCGTCGATGTCGTGCTCGTCCTCGATTTCACCGATGACCTGTTCGACCAGATCCTCCAGCGTCACCAAACCGTCCACCCCGCCGTATTCGTCAATCACCAGCGCCATATGCGTGCGCTCGGTTTGCATCTTCGTCAGCATCACACCGATGGGCATCGAGGGGGGCGCAAACAGCAAGGGCCGCAGGATCGCCTTGAGGTTAAAGCGCCCGCCGCCGCCGTTGAACCCGTGGGTCAGGGCGAAATCCTTGAGGTGGATGAGGCCAAGCGGCGTGTCCAGCGTGCCTTTATACACCGGCAGGCGCGTCATTCCGCTTTCGCGAAACACCTGCACCAAATCGTCTTTCTTGATGTCGGACGGAACGGCAACAATGTCGGCCTTGGGGATATAGACATCCTCGATCGACATCCGGCGCAGGTTCAAAATGCCAAACTTGCGCACCTCTGGCGCCGTCGCCGGCGAGGAGGCTGCACTGTGATCGGCGGCTTTTGAAAACAACCCCAAGCGCGACCAGAATCCCTGTTTTCCAGAGCTGCTGCGCACCGGCTTTGCGGCGTCGTTTACGGGAGTTTGATTACTCGGGGGGAGGCTTTGCGCGCGCGGCGCTGCCCTAGATCCGGCGTCTGTGTCGCCCATCGGTCCTTCCAGTTGCTTGCCCAATCGGGCTACTCAAATTCGGCCCGCCAAGGGCGGGGTGTCATCTATATGGGTCGGGCAGACCGAGAGAGGCAAGGATTTCCACCTCTGTGCCCTCCATTATCTGCGCGTCTGCGTCTGAAATGTGGTCATACCCCAACAAATGCAACATCCCGTGAATCAAAAGATGTGTCGCATGGGCCTCAAGCGTATTTCCGCCCATCTCTGCCTCGCGCGCGCAGGTGTCAAATGCGATGGCAATGTCGCCCAGCGCGATCACCCCGAAACGGTCGGGCCGGGGCACAGGCGGGCACGCCTTTGGCGTGGCGCGTTCCTCGGCGGGCCAGCTCAGCACATTCGTCGGTGTCGGCTTGTCGCGAAAATCGGTGTTGAGCAGGGCGATACGTGCATCATCGCAGGCCAAAAGTGAAACCTCGCAGTCCTCGGCAGCCATGCCCAAATGCGCCAAGGTCGCCAGAAATGCGCGCGCGGCGAGAGTTTCCACCCCCGCCGCGGCCCATCGGTCATCGTCAATCGAAAGATCAAGAAAGCTTTGCATCGTCCCTGTCATAGGCATCAACGATCGCGGCGACAAGCGGGTGGCGCACAACGTCTTTCGAGGTGAAATAGTTGAAGGAAATCTTGGGGATACCCGTCAACAAACGCTCGGCATCGCGCAGACCCGATTGCACGCCGCGCGGCAAGTCGACCTGGCTGCGGTCGCCCGTGATCACCATGCGCGACCCCTCCCCCAGTCGGGTCAGGAACATCTTCATCTGCATGGTGGTGGCGTTTTGCGCCTCATCCAGCACGACAAAAGCGCGACTTAGGGTGCGACCGCGCATAAAGGCGAGCGGCGCGATTTCGATCATCTTTTCCTCAAGCAGCTTTTGCACCTGCTTTGCGGGCAGAAAATCGTTGAGCGCATCATAGAGCGGCTGCATGTAGGGATCGACTTTATCCTTCATGTCGCCGGGCAGATAGCCAAGCTTTTCGCCCGCCTCCACCGCGGGGCGGCTCAGGATGATCTTGTCGACATGGCCGGTGATGAACAGCGACACACCCACGGCCACGGCAAGATAGGTCTTGCCCGTGCCCGCAGGCCCGATCCCGAAGGCCAGCTCGTTTTTGAACAGGTTCTGGACATAGGCCTTTTGCGCGGCTGTGCGCGGCTCGACCAGTTTCTTGCGGGTTTTGATCTCCACCGGACCGCCCTTGAACATGTCAAGCTGGCCGCCTTTGGGAGCTGTGGCGCTTGAGGTCGCTTGGGCGGCGATGGTTTCCTCGCCCAGACGGATCAAGCCGTCGATATCACCCGGCTCGGCGGTTTTGCCCTGTCCCAGACGCTCGTAGAGGTCTTGCAGAACGCTGGCCGCGCGACCCCGCGCAGAGCCTGTGCCCATGACCGAAAGCATATTGCCTCGTCGGACAATCTGAACATCGAGCTTGTGCTCGATCTGGGCGAGGTTGCGATCGAACTCTCCGCAGAGGTCGATCAATAACCGGTTGTCAGCAAATTCAAGCAACGTCTCATGGACGTCATCCTGGTTTGGCGGGGGGGTTATGGCGCTGATGCCCAAGTAGGTCTCCGTTGCTGAAAGACTATATGTTGATGGTGCCACCGGATTCGCCCCATGACAAGCGTTTCAACCGTGTTCCCTGAGACCCAAGAGCCAAAACAGCCGCGCAGTTCCCTGCACGGCTG
The DNA here is from genome assembly GCF_900172375.1 of Aquimixticola soesokkakensis. Lineage (GTDB taxonomy): Bacteria > Pseudomonadota > Alphaproteobacteria > Rhodobacterales > Rhodobacteraceae > Aquimixticola > Aquimixticola soesokkakensis. The sequence goes on from NZ_FWFS01000010.1 coordinate 52,014, forward strand.
TTTTTTTCGGCACAATGAAAACATTGTGATTTTGGGGTCGCGATCAGATCGGGTCAGGGAAAACCGAGCCGGACTTATACGGCCCAAGCGCCGTCGACGGAGCGCCCACGCCCGAACAGACCGGCTTGCCGTATTTGTCAACGCGTGCCGACAGGTAGCCTTCGACGCCGTCATCGATGATCCAGTGGTCACAGCCCTGGGGGTCGATCCAGATGCCCGCTTCAAGCTGGCTCAGGTGTTTGGAGTCAAACCCGCGGTCCACGGTTTTGTCCTTTTTGTGCGATTCATATCCGTAATCGCCCATGGCCACTTCGCAGGCCGACAAGGACCCGGCAACAGCAACGAGAGCGACGATTTTGAGAAGTTTCATAGTCACTCTCCCTTACTTGATGCAGATGATTTCGACGCGGCGGTTTTCTTGCATACCCGCAGCCGTTGCATTCGATGCTTTGGGCATCCGCTCGCCGTAGCCGCGCACATCCGAAATATTCGCGCCGATGCTCGCCCCGACTTTCGCCACGGCGTTCGCACGGTTGTAGGAGAGTTTCATGTTGTACTCATCCGACGCACGGCTGTCGGTGTGACCCACGATGATATAGGCGGTTGCCCCCGCCGAGCGAAAGAAATCCTCAAGGCGCGCACGGCCCGCTGCGGAAATCGCGTAACGGTCGGTGGCAAAAAGTTGATCCGTATTCATGACCATACAAGCTTGAATGGGGTGACAGGTCGGGATGCCCTGACGATCAACCTTGAGGTCCATGTAGCCCTCGACACCGTCATCCATCACCCAGTGCTCGCAGCCATCGGGATCGATCCAGATGGTGGGCGCATAGACTTCGCCGTTGACTTCGCCTGACACCATTTGCGCTTGTGCCGCCGTGGTGCTGATGGCGAAGGCCACCATCGCGGCCCCTGCCAGCATCTTGCGCCCGTGTTCGAAAATTTCCATTCGCACTGCTACCGTCCTTATCATTGTACGCGCTCAACCGGCGCTCTTTGCACACCAGAGACGCATTTCGCGTCAGGAGCCCGCATCACCCCTCTTTAATCATGGTAAAGATAGCAAACTTCGTGTGTTTGTGAAGAAAGATTTACCACATATTGTGTCACCCGGCGCAACAACCTCTCGCTCTGCGCGAGATTGTTGCATCTTGGTGTCGCTCGGGATCGCAACCCCAAACCTGCAGGATTCAATCGACCAATTCGCCCGCCAGCGAATTGCGCTCGGTTCCCGTGATTCTGACGGTGCGGATATCGCCGATTTCAACAGAGCCGGTCACGAAAACCGGATGCAGATATTCGGATTTGCCAATCATCTGCCCCTCAAGGCGTCCGGCTTTTTCAAACAGCACCTTCAGTTCGCGCCCCACCATCGCCTCCTGGGTGGCGACCTGTTGCTCGGTGATCAGCGCTTGCAAGCGGTGCAGCCGCGCATGGGCAACGCTGTCCTCGACCATTTTATCGCCCTTCTCTGCCGCAGGCGTTCCGGGACGGGGGGAATATTTGAACGAATAGGCGGTGCCAAAGCCCGCCGCGCGCACGATCTCCATCGTGTCCTCAAAGTCCTGATCGGTTTCGCCCGGGAAGCCGACGATAAAATCGCCCGAAAGATGCAGATCGGGGCGCACGGCGCGGATGCGCGCGATCAAGGCCAGATACTGCGCCGCCGTGTGCTTGCGGTTCATCGCCTTCAAAATCGGGTCCGATCCCGACTGCACCGGCAGATGCAGATAGGGCATCAACTTGTCGCAATCGCCATGCGCCGCGATCAGATCGTCGTCCATGTCATTGGGATGCGAGGTCGTGAAGCGAATGCGTTTGAGGTCGTCGATCTTGGCCAACGCGCGGATCAGCGCCGCCAGCCCCCAGACCTTGCCATCCTTCAACCCGTGGTAACCATTGACGTTTTGCCCCAAAAGCGTGATCTCACGCACCCCGCGCGACACCAGATCGCGGGCCTCGTCGAGAATGCGATCCACCGGGCGCGACACTTCGGCCCCGCGCGTGTAGGGCACGACGCAAAAGGCACAGAATTTGTCGCAGCCCTCCTGAACGGTCAAGAACGCCACCGGCGCGCGGCGCGCTTTGGGGCGGGCGGGCATGTGGTCGAATTTGTCCTCTTCGGGAAAATCGGTTTCCACCGACTTTTCGCCTGCAATCGCTTTGGCGGTCAGGGCGGGCAGACGGTGATAGCTTTGCGGCCCCACCACGATGTCAACCATCGGCTGGCGGCGGATGATCTCCTCGCCCTCGGCCTGCGCCACGCAGCCCGCCACACCGATTTTCAGGTCAGGGTTCTGCACTTTCAAATCCTTGTAGCGCCCCAGCTCGGAATAGATCTTTTCCGCCGCTTTTTCGCGAATGTGGCAGGTGTTGAGCAGGATCATATCCGCCGCTTCGGGACTATCGACGCTCTCATAGCCCGATCCGCCCATTGCCTCGGCCATGCGCTCGCTGTCATAGACGTTCATCTGGCACCCGTAGGTCTTGATGAACAGCTTTTTGACGGGTGCGTCTGCCGCCTCAAGCGGGGCATTCTCAAGCGTGGTGTTTTCGTCAGACATGAGCGAACCTGCGGATGGCGTAAAATAAGGGCCCTGCCTACACCGATTTGCGCGCACTCGCAACGCAGAGCGCACGCCCCTTCCCCGCAGCGCCTCTAAATCTTGCCGCTATTCCTGCCGCTCCTCTTGCTGCGCGCGCGCCACTTGGCCCACAGAGCCGCGCACAGGCTTGCAATCTGTCCTTTCGCATGGCTTTGTATGGGCGACTGACGGGACGGAACATGCGCTACACTTCACTTGCCGCTTTTCTTTCGGACGGGTCGGCGGCGCTGGCCAAAGGGCCCGTGGCGCTGATTTTTGCCGAAGACCTCTGCGAAATCGCATCGACCCTGCGCCACCACATCGGCCTCGGGTTTCGCGAAACCGTGCTGTTTGGCGGCGATGACATCGATCTCGACGAGGCCCTGGAAGCGCAGATCCACCGCGTTCCTCTGGACATGCGCCGCGCCGACGTGGTGGTGGACACCGTCAACGCCGTGATCGCCGCCGCCCCGGATCTGTGGTTCTACTACTGCTACAACGCCGAATTTCTGTTCTTTCCATTTTGCGAAACCCGCACGATTGGCGAATTGCTTGCGTTCCATACCGAGGAACGCCGCTCGGCGATGCTGACCTATGTCGTGGACCTCTATGCCGCCGACCTGTCGGCCTACCCCGATGCTGTCGCGCTGGATGAGGCCTATCTCGACAAATCGGGCTATTACGCTTTGGGCCGCAAGGGCCCCGACGGGCCGCGCGAGCGCCAGTTGGATTTCTTTGGCGGCTTGCGTTGGCGGTTTGAGGAACATGTGCCTGCCAACCGGCGCAAAATCGACCGGATCGCCATTTTCAAAGCTGCCAAAGGGCTGAAACTGCGCCCCGATCACACCTTCTCCGAAGAGGAATACAACACCTATTCCTGCCCGTGGCACCACAATCTGACCGCCTCGATCGCTTCTTTTCGCACGGCAAAAGCGCTTAAAACCAATGCCGGGTCCGCACCGGATATCAAAAGCTTCATGTGGCACAATTCCGAAGAATTCCAATGGCATAGCCAGCAGTTCCTCGATCTTGGCCTGATGGAAACGGGGCAGTGGTTTTAGGCCATCCGCGCCCCCGCCACCCCCAAGCATTTTCCCCCCTGCGGTTTACATTCGTCGATCAGTACCTATTTTGAGGCCCAATCGCCGAGTTCCCGTGCCCCATGGCGCGGCCTCAAAATTCACCCTCACGCACTAGGGAAATCAACATGAGCGAAGTGAAATCGGGCGATAAGGTCCGCATCCATTACACCGGCACCCTCGAAGACGGTTCTGTGTTCGACAGCTCCGACGGGCGCGACCCGTTGGAATTCACGGTCGGTTCCGGCCAGATCATTCCCGGCCTCGACAAACATATCCCCGGCATGACGCTGGGCGAGAAAAAGACCATCACGGCCGAAGCGACCGAAGCCTATGGCGAATCCAACCCCGAAGCGCGCCAGGACGTGCCGCGCGACGCAATTCCGGCCGAAATTCCGCTGGAACTGGGCACGCAGCTGCAAATGCAGACGCCCCAAGGGCAGGTGATCCCCGTAACCGTTGTCGATGTCAAAGACGACGCCGTGACCCTGGATGCAAACCACCCGCTGGCGGGCAAAGATCTTACCTTTGCCATCGAGCTGGTTGAAATCGTCTAAGCGATCTTGCAAGTTTTTCCAAAAGGCGCGGGGCAACTCGCGCCTTTTTGCTTGCCTGCCCCCGTGACGAGAGGCGAACTGACCGCATGACCACTGTGCCCCTGCCCCTGCCCGCGCTTGCCGCCGATTGTGCGGCCTGCACCGCCCTGTGCTGCCTGTCTCTGGCGCTGGATCGGGGCGATCAATTTGCCATCGACAAACCCGCTGGCCTGCCCTGCCCCAATCTTGAGGGCTTTGCCTGCGGCATTCACGACAAACTGGCCACGGCTGGATTTGCGGGCTGCATCCGCTATGACTGCGCCGGCGCGGGACAGCGGGTGAGTGCATTTTTCAACCGCGACTGGCGCCGCGACCCCAAAGTGACCCGCGACATCATGGAGGCCTTCCGGCTGATGCGCGATATCCACGACACACTTCAAATTCTCGACCATGCCGCCAAACTGGCGTTAAGCGACAGCGAGCGATCCGCGCTTGCGGCAGAGCTGGCAAATGTGAACCGCCCTTGGGAGATCATCGGCCTCGACCCGCTGGAGGTGGCGCAGGCTTGCGCTCAGGCGCGCAGCTTTGTCGTCACCCTGCGACACCATTTCCCGCGCTAGTCAACATCGCTTTTTGGGGAAAAAACGCGTGGCTATTGGGTCGGATTTTCAAGAAAAATCCTCGGGTAGTGGTCGGATTTTCAAGAAAAATCCTCGGTGACAATGCGTTTTTGCGGCAAGCCGATATCTTGCAAGATCAGGCTGATTTCGTCGACCATCGCATCCGGGCCGCAAATATAGACATGCGCCGCATCCGCGCCGACATGGGCCTCGAGATAGTCACGATCTATGCGCCCCACCTCGACGCCCGTCCCCGCATCCGCTTGATTGCTCACGAGAAAATGACACTCCAGCCCCGCCATCCCGACCAAGGCCTCGCGTTCGATAATGTCGGCCTGCGTCTTGTTGGAAAAGAGCAGCTTACAGCCGTCAAGCGTCCCGTCGCGCGCCAGACGGGCCCGCAAAATGGCAAGAAACGGCGTAATGCCCGCGCCACCGGCGATGAACACCCCCGCGCCCTCATCCTTGATCGCGCCCCAGGCATCTTCGATACGCACATGGTCGCCCGCTTGTAACTTGGCGATCTGCGCCGTCACGCCCTCATGGTCGGGGTAGCTTTTGATCACAAACTCAAGCGTGTCGCTCTCGGGCAGAGTCACAAAGGTAAACGGGCGTTTCTGATCGCGCCAGCCTTCGACTTCCACCGCCAAATCTGTCGCCTGTCCGGGCGTGAACGCATAGCCCTCGGGGCGCTCGAACACCAGATGATGGGTGTCATGCGTCACAGGCTCGATGGATTTCAGCGTCAAACGATGGGTCATTGCGGCCTCCGGTGGATGTCTTTCCACCTCAACGCAGCCGCGGCGCCACGCGTTCCCGCAAAACGCGTTTTAGCGGGTTTTGGGACGCAGGCGGATCACCACGTCAACGGAGGCAATTTCCATGCCCTCCGGCGCTTTGGGCAGACGGGTAATTTCGAAATCCTCCGACGGCGCATCCGTCAACCTGAGATCGCTTTCCCAAAAGAAATGCGGATGGTCGCTGACATTGGTGTCGAAATAGCTTTTCGACCCGTCAACCGTGACCTCCTGGATCAGCCCCGCCTCGCAAAAAGCGCGCAACGTGTTGTAAACCGTGGCCAGCGACACCTGATCACCGGTCGTGCGCGCGGCCTCGAACAGGCTTTCGGCCGTGACATGGCGGTGTTTGCCATCGCCCACCAAAAGCTGTGCCAGCGTCACACGCTGGCGCGTCGGGCGCACCCGCGCCTTGTAAAGCCACGCTTCGGCACGCTCGACATCCCCCGTACAAAGCGGAGCAAGATCATGGCTGGCTGTATCGTCAAAACGCGACATGGCAAAGAAATCCTTCGGGTGTAGGGGCTAATATAGGACGCCTGCCCCCGGTTATTCAAATGGAAATCCTGTAAAGCCGCCATCGTTGCACCGTTCGACGGGTGGTTCACGGGCGGTTCAGGGGTGCTTGCATGGCCAAGCGCGCGGATGATAGAGGGGAATGAACTTTGAAAGACCTGAAATAGCAGGCCCCGCGCAGGCACGTGAGGGCCAGATATGCTGACATGCCGAACGAAAAGGGGCAGGAGCAACCATGGCCGAGTATCCGACCAGCTTCGACAAAGACGATCTTTTGAAATGCGCGCGCGGCGAGCTGTTTGGCGAGGGCAACGCCCAGCTTCCCGCGCCGCCGATGCTGATGATGGACCGCATCACCGATGTGTCCGCTGATGGCGGCGCCCATGGCAAGGGGCACATCGTGGCCGAGTTCGACATCACGCCCGACTTGTGGTTTTTCGACTGCCACTTTCCAGGCAACCCGATCATGCCCGGCTGCCTGGGCCTTGATGGCCTGTGGCAACTCACCGGCTTCAACCTTGGCTGGCGCGGCTGGCAAGGGCGCGGCTATGCGCTGGGTGTGGGCGAAGTGAAACTCACCGGCATGGTGCGCCCCGACCGCAAGATGCTGACCTATAAAATCGACTTCACCAAAGCCATCCAGACCCGCCGCCTCACAATGGGCGTGGCCGACGGGATCGTCGAGGCAGACGGCGAAGTGATCTACATGGTCAAGGACATGAAAGTCGCGCTGAGCGAAAGCTGAGGCTTTTGCGGAAATGAGCGGCGAGATTGGCGGCGGGGCGAAGGCTTCGCCGTTTTTGGTGGGGAGGCATTCGGAAATGTCGGCTATGCGGACCTTCCTGCCGTTCGCTGCAGCTGCAGCACGCAGCGGGTCGAGCGTCGGTAATGCGCAGGGAGCGGGCTTCGCAAAACACAATTGCAACGCCCGCCGAAGTAGCGTGACCTGTTTCGAGGGGCCGCCCGCTGACATGCCACCGATCAACATCTCTACGGCGGAAGGCATCCTTGGCGTTCGACAGAACGGGCGCGAGCTTGAACACCACGCTTTTGAAATTGAGGAGGGTCGATTGACTGGCTTGACGCATCCAGATTTGTCGCGAAGTGTCGGCTCGTCATATTCCTTGAGGTTAGGGGAACGGATGGACAAGGAAACGTTCGCAAGGCGGCTGGCGCTGTCCATGGCGGGGACGTCGGACGGCATATTGAAGTATGCGGAGCATCCCGCTGGCCGTGGCGTCTCGGTCGAGCGCAAAGCGCGCGCCGGCTGGATGGCCGAGTTGGACGACGAGAGCCGCCAATGGCTGCATCAGCTGGTCGAAGAGGGCGTGCATGCCGGTGTCTTCGGCGTTCTCTGCATCCTTGATCACGTCAGATTTATTGAAGATATCGGAGAAAAGGGTAGCTTTAACCTCACCTACACGTCCCCGTTCGGCGCGCAGACGCAGATCAATCCCGAAGAGGGTGAGATGCTGCACGATCTGTTCAACGGTTTCAGCCGGGACGCGCAGAAATGAGCAAAAGCCGCAAACCGACGCCGGTTTCCCTTGCGCCGGATACGCTCGATCTTCTGGAGCGCGTGCTCGACGCGAGACTGCCCCCTGCCTACCGGGACTGGCTTGCCACTCGCAACGGGCAGATGCCCGAGAGCCGTGTTATTAGTTTTATGGAAAACGGGAAGCAGACGGACACCAGATTGCACTGCCTCTACGCCGTGAATTCAGAACACGATTACGATGACCTGTGGCACTACAATTCGAATTACGGCGGTGACTTCCGGCCTTGGTATCTGAGCATCGGCTCGGACCCCTTCGGAAACGCCATCCTTCTGGCCGTCAAGGGGCCGAACCACAGACAGGTCTTCTTCAGCGATCATGAAGTTCCCTTCGATGTTGGCCTGCATTTCATCGCCCCAAGTTTCGAGGCCTTCATGGACGGCATGACCGAAGGTTGACATGCGCAGGTCCACATATTTCTACGCGACCCCTGCCGATTTCCAGGAACTGATGGACCTGGTGAAGGCTGACGAGGATTTCGTCTACCTCGTTCACCCGGACATCCATTCGCCTGAAGTCCAAGACTACGACCACGCACACGATATTCCCGATGTCCTTCGCATGTTTCCGGGGCATTTCACGCATGACCTCTTCTTGGTGCCGCCCGGCACTACTGCCTGTGCAGCATCACATGGGCATGCGACCGGGACACGCTATTCGCTCCGACCGCGCGAACTGGCATCAGCCGTCGTACTCCAGCTCTGCGGCGAACATCCTGATGGGCCCCTGCTCCGTTCGCGGTTCTATCTCCATGGGACTGCACCTGAGACCCGTAAGCTCGAGGCTACGCTGTTCCGACACATGCGCCGCAGCTTCCGCGATGTGGGCGGTGCAAAAGTGGGTCCGGAGGCGTTTGGGCAGCTTCTGATCGGCCGGCGGCTGACATTCGACGTAAAGGCTCCGAGAGAGGCGGACCTGCGGGTCAGTGGGAGCGACGTTTCATAGAGCCGACGGCCCAACGACCATTATCGCGCATCGCTGAGATTGGCGTCGCATGCCATGTATGTGCCAATCCAGCCAGTCATTTTGAGGGTTTGGTTTGCTTCAGGCTATGGACGAACGAATGCATCCGCAGCAATGTTCCCGCGCGATCCTAGTGACTATGGGCTCGAACCGGCCATGCTGCGATGCGGCGTCAGACCACCGGCGTGCGGACGTTCCTGCCGTTCGCTGCGTCCGCAGCCTGCGTCGGGTCGAGCGTCGGCAATGCGCAGTGAGCGGACTGGGTTCGGTACTGCCATGAATAGCACCATGTACGCCTGGTGTTCCGCGCTTTTGAAACTTGAAGACGTCGGCAAGCAAGCGCAGCACCTGAAAAACCAATTTTAGGTCTTTCTTTGGGCCAAAAAACCTGAATTTTGGCTTGAGACTATCGCGAAGAAAATGAGGGAGCGTCGGATGCAGAATGCGCCGATCTGGTCAATGCAGATCATGTCAAACCCGGAGGTCAATGACATGCCTGTGTGTGCATTGGACCCTGTGACGAGGGACTGTTTTAACGGAGATGACATGCTGGGCATTACCGCGCAGTACTACCATGGAAAAGGTCTGAGGGACGAATGGCGCCCCGCCGGATTGGCGTATCACCGTAAAGACATTGGGCATGTCGACTGGTTGGAGAGCATGGCCAAGTCACGACGTGTCTTTACTGTAAGTTCGCTGATTTTCGTGGACAAGACTGTTTGTGACGCGCTGATGACGTTTGATCTGGGCGATGGCCGTCTGAGCCGTATGCCTATTTATCAATCCGATCGAAAGACCGAGGTCGATTGCGATTTCTACCTGCTGGAATTTTGCAACCCGAGACACACCGTGGATCGCGACCGGACTGATCGCTGTCGCCCGCTTTACAAGGCGAGACCGGAGGCGGGGTACAAGCTGCCTAGTAATTTACGTGGGCGGGATGTCGTCGTCCACAGATCCGCGCAGCAGGGGCCGGATCTATGGTTCGACCCGATGATCCGGCACTACCAATTCCTGAGCGATGGCGTGGCGCGGGTCTTGATCGCCCTCGGCCTCGAAGAGAAATTCAACCTCAATCAATGCAAGTTTCTGTACTGATCCGTACTGATTTCTGTCAGATCAGCCATCTATCGTATGGCATTTCCGGCTGACCGTGACGCGCGAAACCATCCGATGACAATTCTTCTCCTCTTCTGTCAAACACCACCATGCGTATCCAAAGAAACGGAATTTTGCCACTTTGCCTGAACAAGATCTTCCAGTTTCAGGTCAACGTAAAACCGTGATTCATCGCCGAATGCCAATCCTGCGAGTGGGTGGCTCGGTATATCAATCAGTCGCGCCGAACCCTGGAGGCCATCGGTGCCCTCGGCGTTCAACCCGATGAAGATAACGGTCTCGCGACACTGCGTTTCCCATAGTGGGCCGTAGAGATTTAGCAGAAGGTCCGGGATCGTTGCAGAATTCCTGCAATAAAGATGCCGCGCGTAATTCTCCATGAATAGCTTAAAATCCTCCCTTTCGAACAACGCGGCCTTATCGTAAAGTTCGTCGAGTGCCGTTTTCAGCGCCCGACCACGCTCCGGCGAAAAAGGAAACTTCGCGGCTTGCGCTTTCGCCTCTGCAGCGACCGCTTCGGCACCCTGCAAGGCGCGCTCGATTTGCGCCGCTTCGCCTTGCAGCAGAACCGTTTCCTGATCGAACTTCTTCTTCGCAGCGGTGTACCTGGTCCGAAACTCGGCATAGGTAGCCCTTTCGGTTTGTGGATTTTCCGACAGAGCGGCCAGTTCCGCCCGATAGCGCGCGCGAAGGTCGCCGAGGCGTTGCTTTCGGTTCTTCAGCTGCCGCGAAAGCTCGTCCGCCCGGTCTCCAACCCTGTTCCACCAAATGGCAAGCCGCGCGGTCAGGCTGTCCCAATCCACACCATAGGCGATATCCTCGTGTAGAATTGCCTCGTTCATCACATCAGACCGTTCACTGGTCCAAGTCGGCTCCCAGACATAATTGCCGGCCTCGTCATCCCAATGCGCTGGATCACAATCGACCATATCTTCAACGGCCCCCAGGCTGCCGCTTGGCGCACGTTCAAGGTACCAGCGCGGCGGGACTTGTCCGGCCTTCCCGAGCGCGGCCTTCAGGCCTTCAGGCTCCATGATCCAGTGCCAATTATGCACGACATCAGCAGGCTGCGGCCGCTCGGCGACGTTTCCGTACACATGCCGCACGGCAACAAGAACGCATGTTTCGGGATGCGCAAAGAACACGAGCCACCCCTTCCTTGGACCCGCACCTTGCCACAGCCCGTCGGGCATCCCGGACAGAGAGATCTGTGCGAGGAAGGAGGCCGATTGCCCTTCCAGAACAGGCCAGTCCATATTTTCCGGCAGCAGGGGCAACCCGCCAACCCAGCTGTCTGTTTCCCGTTGAGGCCAACAAGGGCGCAAGGCGACGCGTTCCTGCGAGCGTCCAAAATGATCGCCAAGCGCCTCTTTCTCTGCGGTGAGCAACCTTTCTCCTGCCTCGTGCCAACGGCGTCTGACCTCTGGATGGCGAAAATCGAGCGGGTCAATCGGGGGTGATGGCGCCACCGCCCGTCGTTCGATCATTTTCCCGAGCGTTGCCAGCATCATGCCGCAGATCGTGAGCGCAAGCGCCAGCGGCAGATTGGCGAATTCCTCCGGAAGGGTCTGACTGAGGGCGTTCCATCCAGGTTTGGCAAGGGATAGCCCAAGCCACGGAACACCGGCCACGATCATCCCGGTTCCCAGATAATGAAGTACGATTCCAAATCTTTGCATTGCTCTGAAAGCCTTTTTTACTCACCTTTCCCGGGAAAAGAGGCCTAAGAATGACGAATTTCGTTCGAATCTTCGTTTCCGCCCTGCGTACGCTGCGTCGATGGCGCCTTCGGACGCGATACCGCGCCTGTCACTGATCGGGCTGTCCCAGCTTTTTGGCAGGACGCTCAGCCGCAGAGAGCGAAAGCCCAGGGGGGAAGGATCGAATCGCTTATTGTCCGGACGCTTTGGCGGAACTGGAGCGGCTGCCACCGATGTAACAGTCTCGCTACGAAGATGAACTGCATGAAGCTACCCGGACAGAGTCGGAGGTTTCCGAGATTTCGTCCGGCAGACTGCCGGGGTTCAGATCTCTGCAGTGAACGCCTTCGGCAGCTCGGTCACCGTGGCCTCGGGACGTGTGTTCAGGGAAAGGGCAACTGCGGCCATCAGCCGATCAATGCAAAAGCGCCGCTTGTCTCACATCACCAAATGGTTAACGTCCTTGCCGACAAAGGATAGGACCACGAAGAGGCGGACTGAAGTGACGGGGATAAATGAGGAAAAGGCGCTCGGGGGGACATTGGCCGCGCGGGAGCATAAGCCAGACCCCAGAACGTTGGAGAAGATAGCCGACCTGCGCGCGCAAATGCGCGAGACTGTCCTGCCGTTGCGCCTCAGCGCCGAGAACTTGAACTCCGGCAAGATCAACTCGTTGTCCGATGTAACCGCGTCCGATCAGGCAACGACGTCGCGCGTCCTGGCCAACTTCAAGCAGGTGACGACGGGCGGCGACCTGCGCCTGCATCCGCTTGTCGACCGGCTGATGGGTGCCGAGACGCTCCGGAAGACAGGCGCAACGCCGGGCGGGACTGCCGGGGAGACGCTGCAGTGAGCGATGCGCCGATCTGGACGATGCTGCCAATGAGCAACCCTATGCTGAAGACTGTTCCACTTCGGTTGTTTCGCCCGGGCGCAAAAGGAAAGTGGGATATCACGGAAATTGCGAAGGCTAACGCCTCCTATATCACTGGAAAAGGTCTGAGTGATCAACTCAGGCCAAGTGGGCTCTGGTATGATAGGGGATCTGCGTGGCTCACTGAAGGTTCGACCGCTGCGCTCCTTGAAACGACCAAGGTGTTCTTGATTAATAGTATGATTTTTCTGTCCAGGGATGTTGCAGCAAGCCTTGCGCGGTTGGAGCTAGGTAATGGGCGTCTCACGCGCATGCCGATCTATCGCGCGGATCTTGAGAGTGAATTCGATGTAGATTTTTTTCTTTTCGAGTTCGCAAACCTCAAGGACACGGTAGATCGCGATCTGACAGAGCGATGCCGCCCCCTCTACCGGTCCCACCCAGAGAGAGGTTTTAACCTGTCTCAGGATCTATCGCGCTTGGATGTCTTTGTACATCGTGCGGCAGCGAGTGGGCCAGATTTCTGGTTCGATCCGATGATCAATCAACGTCAATTCCTGAGCGATCGCGCTGCGAAAGTTTTGATTGATCATGGTTTGGAGAGCGAATTCGCCCTTAAGGAATGCCGATTTACTGGCGATTGATCGCTGTAATGGATTTACTGCCGCGGTGATTGAAATGTCTGGAACGGGCTTGATCGTATGTGATGCGACCGGAGGCGCCACTGGCCGTAACCGGCGGCTTGTTGCATATCTCAGTGAAATGGCGTCACCGCAGGATGCCCGATGGTTGGATCCCTGGCATGCCAAAGCCTGCCAAAAGCCGCTAAGTGCAACGAATTGGGCTGGGAGCGGACGAATGCACCCGCAGCGAGACCCCCGCGCGACCCTGGTCACTCTGGGCTCAAACCTGCCCTTCGCTGCACATTCGCAAATCCCCCTCCCCCCTTGCCCCTACCCCCCTTGACGCCCTACAAGACCCCCAAGTTTTCAAAGACCAAAATACCCAAGGGAGGTGCCCATGCGCCGCGTCGTCATCACAGGTCTCGGGGTCGTCTCGAGCATCGGCAATAACGCCGAAGAAGTCCTCGCCTCGCTCAAAGCGGGCAAATCCGGCATCACCGCCAATGAGGACATGAAGGAATACGGCTTTCGCAGCCAGATTGCGGGCGACATCAAGCTCGACATCAAGGATCACGTCGAAAAGCGCGCCCTGCGGTTCATGGGACCCGGCGCGGCCTATGCGTCTATCGCCATGTCCCAAGCCATCGCGGACGCAGGTCTTGAGCAATCGGACATCGTGAACGAGCGCACCGGCCTGATCGCAGGCTCCGGTGGTCCCTCGACCTCGGCCATGTTTGCCGCCCATCAATCCGTCCTCGCGACCAAGGCGACCAAACGCGTCGGGCCTTTCGCGGTGCCCAAATGCATGGGCTCGACCATTTCCGCCAACCTTGCGACCGCCTTCCAGATCAAGGGCATCAACTATTCGATCACCTCGGCCTGCTCGACCTCCCTGCATTGCATCGGTGCTGCCTCCGAGCAGATCATCATGGGCAAACAGGACGTGATGTTTGCAGGCGGCGGCGAGGAACTTGACTGGACGCTGTCGTGCCTCTTTGACGCCATGGGCGCGATGTCGTCGAAATATAACGACACGCCCGAAAAAGCGTCGCGCGCCTTTGACGCCAACCGCGACGGCTTCGTCATCGGCGGTGGCGGCGCGATCCTGGTGCTCGAAGAACTGGAACACGCCAAAGCGCGCGGTGCGAAAATCTACGCCGAAGTCACCGGTTTTGGTGCCACCTCGGACGGCGCCGACATGGTGGCCCCCTCGGGCGAGGGCGGCGAACGGGCGATGCGTGTGGCCCTGTCCACCCTGGATAAATCGCGCAAAATCAGCTACATCAACGCCCATGGCACCTCGACCCCCGTGGGCGATGTGGGCGAAGTCGAGGCCGTGCGCCGCGTCTTTGGCACAGGGACGACCCCGCTGATCTCCTCCACCAAATCCATGACGGGCCACTCGCAAGGCGCAACGGGCGCGCAAGAAGCCGTCTATTGCCTGCTGATGTTGCAAAACGACTTTATCGCCCCCTCGATCAACGTCGACACCCTCGACCCCGCGATCAACGAAGGCGAAATCGCCACCAAACTGATCGAGAACGCCGGCCTCGACACGCTGATGACCAACTCCTTCGGATTTGGCGGCACCAACGGCTCGATGCTGATGAGCAAATTCACCGGCTGATCTGACGCCAGATCACGTGACGGGCGGTCCCTGCGCAGGGCCGCCCGTTTGCGTCAGAATCCCGCATTTTCTTGACGCTAGGACACAAACCCGCCATTTAGGCGCGGATTTACTCCACACCGCCTGCGGGCGACCTCCAAAACGAGGGACATATCATGTCTGATCTTCTCAAAGGCAAACGCGGTCTGGTCATGGGCGTCGCAAACGAACGCTCCATCGCCTGGGGCATCGCCAAAGCTGCCGCCGATGCGGGCGCAGAACTTGCCTTCACCTATCAGGGCGAAGCCTTTGGCAAACGCCTCGCACCTTTGGCCCAAAGCGTTGGCTCCTCCCTGCTGGTCGATGTCGATGTCACCAACCCCGACCAGATGGACGCAGCTTTCGCCACCCTGAAAGACACTTGGGGCAGCCTGGATTTCGTCGTGCATGCCATCGCCTATTCCGACAAGAACGAACTGACAGGGCGGTTCATCAACACCACCCTCGACAACTTCAAAAACTCGATGGCGATCTCCTGCTTCAGCTTCATCGACGTGGCCAAACGCGCCTCCGAGCTGATGCCGCAGGGCGGTTCGATGATCACCCTGACCTTCCAGGGCTCCAACACGGTCGTGCCGAACTACAACGTCATGGGCGTGGCCAAAGCGGCGCTGGAATCCTCGGTGCGCTACCTTGCCAATGACCTCGGCCCGCAGGGCATCCGCGTGAACGCGGTCTCGCCCGGCCCGATGAAAACCCTCGCCGGTGCGGCCATCGGCGGTGCGCGCAAGACCTATCGCCACGCCGAAGAAAACGCGCCACTGCGCTCGAATGCGACCCTTGAGGCCGTGGGCGGCACGGCCGTCTACCTCGCGTCAGACGCGGGGGCCTATACGACAGGTGAAATCATCCACGTCGATGGCGGCTACCACGTGATCGGCATGCCCCAAGAAGCCAACATCTGATTTCTTTCGGATAAAAATACCCAAAACGGCGCGCCTGTTGCCAAGGACGCGCCGTTTCACGGACCAGCGGACGCTCAGGCCTCGGGCCTGTCCCCGCAGCCCGCGCAGCCCTCACAGGCACGCGCATCCTCTTTGAGCTTGAAAAACTCCGCATCCCAGCGTGCGCCATCGTCGTGATCGATGAAATTGCCGTAAAACCGATGCGGATTTTTCAGTTTGCGCGCGTGTTTGATCGGACACCAGTAGTATTCGGTGCGTCCGGTAACCTCTTGAACATAGGCGGCAACCCCGTTGCAATATTCGCAATAGATACAGTTCAGCCGTTGGAGCGGATTGAGAAAGGCCAGCTTGCCACGATCCATGGCGATGTAGTCACGCCGGCGCACGCGCGGAATGCGATAGACGGGAAAGCAGGTCCATTGAAACACCGTCACGAACAGGTCGATCAAAACAAACGGGACGATCATCGCGTAGATAATCGGCGCGGTTAAAAATTCCCACGGGCGCAGGCGATGCAAGATATAGCTGCGCCACTGGGCCTTGTCGCGCGGTGGGTGGTTTTGGGGGGCTGTCGTGTCTGCAGAGGTTTGGAAACGGTCAAACAAATTTTGCATGGGCTAAAATCCTGAACTCAAAAAGGGGCGCCGCGACACGATGTGGCGACGCTTTGCGCCTCGCATCTGACAATAGTTCGGACCGTTTAAAAAGCCAGAGGTTGCCACATCGGAAACACTGCGTTGACGGCGTTGCGCAGGCCGGCTTTGCCTCATTTGCGCCACAATTCCTGCCCAATATCGACACGAAGCCTGTCGCGTGACCGCCCTGCGGTTTTGCGTTGGTCTACAGCTTTGGGGCCCTGCTGATTTGGGGCCTGCTGCTTTGGGGCCTGCAACTTTGGCACACCAAGGCGCAGGTCACAGGGGCATTGGCCAAATCATTCGATCCCGCGCAGACCTGCCAGTCGCGCGCGGCGCGCGGTGGGGGACCGCTATGACACTGCTTTTCTGCGCTCTCTTGATGTGCGGCGTCACCGTGGCCTTGCTGCGCGATGCCGTCAGCCTCCCCTCGGGCGGGCGGGTCGAAACCATCGGGTTTTCGGGGCGCGGCGTGATTGCCGCCTTTACCGCCTTTGTGGTGGTCGCCGTGTTCACCGCGCCGCTGATCGGCGCGGGTGTCTTGCTTGCGGCGATCCTGCACGACTTTGGCGCTGCATTTGCCTGCCGCAAGCTGGGGCACGCCGTTGCCCGCGTGCGCATCCTTCCCCAGCCCTTTTTCGGCCCGCCCCGCATCGACCGCCCCCATGCGCGCCTCTTTGACGAAGCCTATGTGGCGCTGTTTGCAGCCGCGATCGCCGTGGGGCCCATGGTGCTGTGTTTTGCCCTCTTTCACGCGCTGTCGGGCGCCCTGCCCCAAGTCGCGACCTTCGCCCGCGCCTTTGGCATTGCCATCGGCGCCTTCAACTTTTTCCTGTTGCTGCCGTTTTTGCCCCTTGGCGGCGGGCAGGTGATCCGCGCGATTTCACTGTCGGTCTGGCCCGCTTTGGGCGTGGGGTTGACGGTGTTCATGGCCCTGTGCTTCGGGTTTGCGGCCCTCAAAGAGCATTCTCTGGTGATGCTGGCGCTTGCCGTCACCGGCTTTGCCAGCCTGATCTGGCGCAGTCCCGCCCCCGGCGACCGCCTCACCAGCGACGAAGTGCTGCTTGTGCTCGCGGCCTATGCCTTTTGTCTGGCCACGCATTGGCTTGGGGGCTGGTGGCTGTTGCAGGCGATGCTCTAGCGGGCCATGCTGAGCGCAACGCAACTGCGGAGAACAAAATGCCCCATTTTACCAGCAGCGACGGGCTTGGGCTGGCCTATCATGTGCAGGGCAGCGGCCCACCCGTCCTTTGCCTTGCCGGCCTGACCCGCAACATGGCCGATTTTGACGATGTTGCGCAGCAGTTCCAGGATCGCGCGCAGATCCTTCGCCTCGACACGCGCGGGCGCGGTGGGTCCGGTTTTGCCAGCGATCCGATGACCTACACCGTGCCCTATGAGGCACGCGATGCGCTGGAATTGCTTGATCATCTCGGGCTGGAACAGGCGGCGATCCTTGGCACGTCGCGCGGCGGGTTGATCGCCATGGTGATCGCCGCCACCGCAAAAGAACGCCTTTCGGGCGTTATGCTCAACGACATCGGCCCCGTGATCGACCCTGTCGGGCTGGAACCCATCCTCGACTATCTGGGCAAGCGCCCCGCCTACCGCAGCTATGAGGAGGCCGCCCAAAACCTTCCCGCCGCGATGCCCGGCTTTGCCAATGTCACGCCCGCGCAGTGGCTTACCCATGCCAAACGCGTCTTTGGCCCCGTCCCGCAGGGCCAGGAACGGCTGTCGCTGCGTTATGATCCCAGGCTGCGCGATGCGGTCGCGGCCAGTTCGGCAATCCCTGCGCCGGACCTGTGGCCACTGTTTGACGCGTTTGGCGGCCTGCCGCTGGGGGTCATTCGCGGCGCGAATTCCGACCTGCTAAGCCGCGCGACCCTGAGTGAAATGATCCGCCGCCGCCCCGACATGATCGTCGCCGAGGTGCCCGACCGCGCCCATGTCCCGTTTCTGGACGAACCCGCCGCCGTTGCCGCGTTGAGCGCGTGGATCGAGGCCCTGACATGACGACCATCACCGCCATTCTGGCCGCCGCCGAGCGCGCCAAGGGCCATGTGCGCCGCACGCCTCTGCTGTCGTCGCCCTTTCTGGACGAGATCGCGGGGAAACGGGTGCTGATCAAGGCCGAATGCCTGCAACACACCGGATCGTTCAAGTTTCGCGGTGCTTGGGCCGCGCTCACGGCGCTGGACCCCGAAAGACGCGCAGGCGGTGTTCTGGCGTTTTCCTCGGGGAACCATGCCCAAGGGGTCGCTCTGGCCGCGCGGATGCACGGGGTGCCTGCGGTGATTGTCATGCCCGCCGACGCCCCGCAGGTAAAGCTTGCCAACACCCGCGCCCTCGGGGCCGAAGTGGTCACCTATGATCGGGTCACGCAGGACCGCGAAGCGATCGGCCAAGCACTTGCGACGGCGCGCAACCTCACGCTGGTCAAACCCTATGACGCCGAAATGACCATCGCGGGGCAAGGGACCTGTGGCCTTGAAATCGCCCAGCAGGCTCAAGAGATCGGCGTCGATCGCGCCGCTGTTCTGGTGCCTTGCGGCGGTGGCGGGCTGACCAGCGGCATTGCCGTGGCCTTGGCCGCGCTTGCCCCCGACATGCAGGTGATGCCCGTCGAGCCGCAAGGCTTTGACGATGTCGCCCGCTCGCTTGCCACGGGCAGCCCCCAGCGCAATGCGAGCCTGTCAGGATCGATTTGCGATGCCATCGTCACCCCGACACCGGGGGTACTGACATTCCCGCTGATGCAGCGGCACTGCGCGCGCGGGCTTGTGGTGAGCGATGCGCAGGCCTTGCAGGCCGTGGCGCGCGCCTTCGAGCGGTTGCGCATCGTGGTTGAGCCGGGAGGCGCGGTGGCGCTGGCAGCGGCCCTTACCCAGGCGCGCGACATCGCCGCCGATACGGTGATCGCCGTGGCCTCGGGCGGCAATATTGACGCCGCCACCATGGCGCAGGCGCTTGCCATGCAAAACTAGTTACCTTTGACAACTATTGACACTGCAAATGAAATCCCCGATCCTGCAGGCCAAGGATCGGGGAGGATTCCATGACGACGCAGCTCAAAACCCAAGTTTGCATCATTGGCGGCGGCCCTTCTGGCCTGCTTTTGTCACAGCTTTTGCACACCAAAGGCATCGACAGCATCGTGCTGGAACGCAAAACCCGTGACTACGTGCTCGGGCGCATCCGCGCCGGCGTTTTGGAACAGGGGTTCGTCGATCTGATGCGTCAGGCGGGTGTCTTTGAGCGAATGGATGCCGAGGGCTATGTGCATGACGGGACGATCCTGTCGTCTGGCGACGACGAGATCCACATCAATTTCACCGCGCTCACCGGCACACCGGTCGTGATCTACGGTCAAACCGAAGTGACGCGCGACCTCTACGACGCGCGCGAGGCCACGAATGGCCACATCGAGTTCAACGTCCAAGAGACCACCATCCATGACGCCGATAGCGCGGCCCCCTACGTCACCTTCACCCGCGACGGCGAACAGTTTCGCATCGACTGCGATTTCGTGGCGGGCTGCGACGGCTTTCACGGCGTGTCGCGCCAGACCATTCCCGCCGATGTTCGCCGCGAATACGAAAAGGTCTATCCCTTTGGCTGGCTTGGGATTCTTTCCCAAACGCCCCCCGTCGACGACGAGCTGATCTACGCCAATTCGCCGCGCGGCTTTGCCCTGTGTTCCATGCGCAACGCCCAGCTCAGCCGCTACTATTTGCAGGTCCCGCTCACCGACACCCCCGAAGACTGGTCTGACGAGGCCTTTTGGGAAGAGTTGAAAAAGCGCATTCCCAAGCGCGCCGCAGAGGCGCTGGTGACGGGGCCGAGCATCGAGAAATCCATCGCGCCGCTACGTTCGTTCGTCACCGAGCCGATGCGCTGGGGCAAGCTGTTCTTGTGCGGCGATGCGGCCCACATCGTGCCCCCGACGGGCGCCAAGGGCCTCAATACCGCCGCCTCCGACATCCACTACCTCTTTCACGGGCTGGTCGAACACTACCTCCAGAACTCGGACGCGGGTCTTGACGCCTACTCGCACAAAGCGCTAGCCCGTATCTGGAAAGCCGAGCGGTTCAGCTGGTGGATGACAAGCCTGCTGCACAGGTTCCCCGAGCAAACCGACTTCGATCGCAAAATGCAGGACGCGGAAATGGCGTTCTTGCGCGACAACGAAGCCGCCCAGCGCGCTCTGGCAGAAAACTACATAGGTCTGCCCTACTGATGAAACTGCCGATTGGCGATATCGAAATCAATGTTGTTGACTCGGGCGCACCGCAAGGCGCGCCCGTTGTCTTTGCCCATGCCCTGGGTCTGGATCTGAGCGTCTGGGACGCGGTGGTCGCCCTGATGCCCCCCCAATTGCGCCTGATCCGCTTTGATCTGCGCGGTCATGGCCAAAGCGAAGTCCCGCCCGCCCCCTACACGATGGGCGCGCTGGTGCGCGACGCAGAGGCCCTGCTGGATACGCTGGAAGTGCGCGATGCGGTGTTTGTCGGAAATTCCATTGGCGGGATGATCGCGCAGGGGCTGGCGGTCAAGCGGCTGGACCAGATCCGCGCTCTGGTGCTGTCCAACACCGCTGCCAAAATCGGCCAGCCCGCCCTCTGGGCCGAGCGCATCGCCCAGGTGCAGCGCTCAGGCACCGGCGCGATTGCTGCGGCGGCGTTGGACAAATGGTTCAGCCCCGCGGCACGCAAAACCGAGGCGGCGCAGGCCTGTGCGCGGCGCGTGGCCGAGACGGCGGCCGAGGGCTACACAGGCTGCTGCGCGGCGATCAGTGGAACGGATTTCTACACGCCGACATCGGGCCTGCGCCTGCCTGTTCTGGCGATTGCAGGCGGGCACGACGGGTCAACCCCGCCCGATCTGGTGCGCGAAACGCAGCTTTTGGTGCCCGGATCACAGTTCGCTTTGATCCATCGCGCAGGCCATCTGCCCATGATCGACCAGCCCGAGGCCTTCGCCCAAAGACTGACGGATTTTTTGCACGACATCGGCCATCTCTAAGCGTTGCCAAGCCCGCCGTCGCGGACATATCTTGCGCGCAGACTCTTTCGTGAAAGCCGGTGCCCCGTGTCGCAGACCATCCCCCCGATCGCCCCCGCTCCCGCGCGCGCCCGCTTGCCGCTGGTCTTCATTCTGGCCACAGTGGCGATTGACAGCATCGGCATCGGGTTGATCTTTCCGGTGATGCCCGAGTTGATCCGCGACCTCACGGGGCGCTCCTTTTCGGACGCCGCGCTGTGGGGCGGGGTGCTGGCGACCTCCTTTGCCGTGATGCAGTTTCTGTTCGGCCCCGTTGTGGGCAACCTGTCGGACCGCTTCGGGCGCAAACCCGTGCTGCTGTCGGCCATGGCGATCATGGCCGTGGACTATCTGGCCATGGCGGTGGCCCATACGATCTGGCTGTTGCTGCTCACCCGCACGCTGGCGGGGATCACGGCGGCGACCCATTCCACCGCGACTGCCTATATGGCCGATGTGTCCGCGCCCGAGGACCGCGAAACATCCTTTGGCTACATCGGCGCGGCCTTTGGCGCGGGCTTCGTCCTTGGTCCGTTGATCGGCGGGCTGTTGGCCACGGTGGATGTGCGCGTGCCCTTCTATGCCGCCGCCGTGCTGGCAGGGGTCAATTTCGTCTTCGGGGCGCTGGTCGTGCCCGAGTCCCTGCCCCGCGACAAACGCCGCGCCTTTTCATGGGGCCGCTCCAATCCGCTCGCCTCCTTTGCGGCCATCGGCAAGCTGCCGGGGCTTGCGCCGCTTTTGCTGCTGCTTGGCCTCTATCACTTTGCCTTTTTCGTCTATCCGGCGATCTGGGCCTTTTACGGGCAGGCCAATTTCGGCTGGGGGCCGGATAAGGTCGGCTATTCGCTGGCCACCTTCGGCATCTGCATGGCCATTGCCCAGGCCTTGCTGGTTGCCCCCGCGATCAAGCGCTTTGGCGCCTATCGCACCGCCCTTGGCGGGCTGGCGCTGGATGCCGTGGTGTTTGCCGCCTACGGGGTGATCACCGCGCCGCTGTGGATTTTCGTCTTTATCCCCATCTCGGCGCTCGGGTCGGTTGTCGGCCCCGCGATCCAGGGTATCATGTCGCGCGCTGCCCCCGACGACCAGCAGGGCGAATTGCAGGGGGTTGTCGCCTCCGTCATGGCGGTCGCCACGATCCTGTCGCCCTTGGTGATGACGTGGATTTTTGCCCGATTCACCCATGAAGGCGTGGCAATCCCGCGCCCCGGAGCGCCGTTTTTACTGTCCTCGCTCATGCTGATCTGCGCGATGGGATTGTTGGTCCTGTGGCAGCGAAAACAGCGCCCCGATGGCTGAGCGCGCAAGAACGGCGGGCGATTGGCCAAAGCCTGCCTAAAATGAATGCAGCGCTTACGGTATACAACGGCACACATTGACTTGCCCGCCCCCGCGATTTAAGCGGGAAGCGAGCGAGCGGCACAGGGCCGGATTCTGACCTGCCGCCCCACATCTGGCGCAACCCCCGAGCCACGTGGCATCGGGGAAAGGACGGAGAGACGATCCATGTCGACGAAAACCCCTGACATCATTTACACCATCGTAGACGAGGCCCCCGAACTGGCGCGCGGCTCCCTGCTGCCCATCGTGCGGTCCTTTGCCAAAGCGGCCGACATTACCATCGAGACCCGCGATATTTCCGTCGCAGGCCGCATCCTGGCTGTTTTCCCCGAGTATCTCACCGAAGATCAGCGCATTTCCGACGATCTGGCGGAACTGGGCGAGCTGGTGAAAACCCCCGAAGCCAACGTCATCAAACTGCCCAACATCTCGGCCTCCATGCCGCAGTTGAACGCCACGATCAAAGAACTGCGCGCCCAAGGCTACATGGTGCCCGAATACCCCGCGAACGCCGCCAGCGACGAAGAGAAATCGGTGCAAAAGCGCTATGATGCGATCAAGGGCTCGGCGGTGAACCCCGTGCTGCGCGAAGGCAATTCGGATCGCCGCTCGGCCAAAGCCGTCAAGGAATACGCCAAAGCCAACCCGCACCGCATGGGCGAATGGGTCTCCGATAGCAAAACCCATGTGGCCTCCATGTCCGGCAATGATTTCTTTGCCAATGAGGTCTCCGCGACCATCACCGCCGCGCAAGCGGGCGGTGCCAAGATCACCTTTACCGATGCCACCGGCACCCAGAGCGTTCTCAAGGACGGTCTGTCCTACAAAGAAGGCACCGTGGTTGACGCGACCTTCATGTCCGCCAAAGCCCTGCGGGCCTACATCAAGGATCAAATCGCCTCCGTCGAGCCGGGTGTTCTGTTCTCCGCCCACCTCAAGGCGACGATGATGAAGGTCTCCGACCCGATCCTCTTTGGCCATTTCGTGTCGGTCTACCTTGAGGATTTCCTTGCCAAACACGGCGAGACGGTCAAGGCGCTGGGGTTCAATCCCAATGGGGGCCTTGGCGGTCTGGAAGACAAGATCAAGGGCAACGCCGACCTCGAAGCCGACTACAAGGCGGCCATGGCTGCCAAGCCGCCGCTCTATATGGTCAACTCCGACAAGGGCATCACCAACCTGCACGTGCCCTCGGATGTGATCATCGACGCCTCCATGCCCGCCGTGATCCGCGCAGGCGGCAAAGGCTGGGGCCCGGACGGCAAGGAAGCCGACACCAAGTGCTGCATCCCCGACAATTGCTATGCTGGCATCTATGATGAAACCATCGAATACTTCAAAGAAACCGGCAAGCTGGACGTGACCACCTGTGGCGCGGTGTCCAACGTCGGTCTGATGGCGCAAAAGGCCGAAGAATACGGCTCCCACCCCACCACCTTCGAAATCCCCGCCAACGGCACGATCCGCATCGTGCTCGACAATGGCGATGTGCTGCACGAACAAACGGTGGAAGCGGGCGACATCTGGCGCTCGTCGTCGGCCAACAAGGCCCCGATCGAGGATTGGGTGAAACTGGGCATCGCGCGCACCAAGGTCACCGGCAAAGCCGCCTTCTGGCTGGATGCGACCCGTGCCCATGACGCGCAAATCATCAAAGCGGTAAAGCCGATTCTGGCCGCTGAAGGCATCGACATCCCGATCATGGCGCCGCGCGAGGCCACGCGCTTCACCCTTGAAGAGATGCGCAAGGGCAACGACGTTGTGACCATTTCGGGCAACGTGCTGCGCGACTACCTGACCGATCTGTTCCCGATCCTCGAACTGGGCACCTCGGCCAAAATGCTGTCGGTTGTGAAACTGATGCAGGGCGGTGGCATGTTTGAAACCGGCGCGGGCGGCACCGCGCCCAAGCACATGGATCAGGTGTTCGAGGAAAACCACCTGCGTTGGGACAGCCTTGGCGAATTCTGCGCCTTGGGCGAAAGCTTCAACTTCTTTGCCGAAGCCCGTGACAAACCCGCCGCTGCCGTGCTGGGCGCCGCTGTCGATATCGCCACGCAGAAACTGCTCGAAAACGGCAAGTCGCCGCAGGGCCGTGCGGGCAAAGACGACAACCGCACCTCGCACTACTGGTTCGCGCGCTACTGGGCCGAAGCCCTCGCCGTGCAGACCGAGGACGCTGCCTTGGCCGAACATTTTGGCAAGGTCGCCAAAGCCTTGGCCGATGGCGAAGAGGCGATCCTGTCGGAAATGCTGGGCGCCGAAGGCAAGCCCGTTGATCTGGGCGGCTACTACCACGCCGATCCGGCCAAGGTCGAAGCGGTCATGCGCCCCTCGGCCACGCTGAACGCCATCATCGGCTAAACCGTCCCATCCTCGCAAATTGGAAAAGCGCCGGAGCAATCCGGCGCTTTTTCTTTGGGCACATCGGGTCTGGGCCGCCGGACTGCACAGATGAAACGCCGCAATCACACTTGTGAAAGCGCGAAATGTGATACTTCATCTTTTTTACGCAAAAGCGCTACGCTAGGCTTTTTTCCGACGGCGCGCACCCCGTGCGTCCAACCCGCGCCTCCGTGCGACAGGACATCTATGACCGAACCTGCTTCCCATTCCGTGCTTCCCTTTGCGCCCCGCTCCTCGGGCGAAACCGCGCAAGACCAGCCCCCCCATGAGGCCAGTTTTCACAAAGCCGACTGGCCGTTTTACTGGATCACCCAGACCTCGGCGCGTTACATGCAGGTGATGGAAGCGCGTCTCAAAGACATTGGCATGGATATCGCCTACTGGCGCGTCCTCATGTCGCTCTATGAGGACCAAAGCCTGTCGATTTCGGAAATTTCCGCCTTTTGCATCATCAAACCCAACACGGCGACGAAAATCATCCAGCGCATGACCGCTCAGGAATTGGTCGTCACCGGCGCGCGCGCCAGCGACGGGCGCGTGACCGAAGTCACCCTGACCCAAGCGGGTCACGACATGCGCAAGAAAGCCCGCGCCATTGCCGACGAGGTGTTCAAGCGCGCCTTTGAGGACCTGTCACGCGAGGAGCAGATGGTGATGAACCTGCTGCTGGAACGGGTTTTCAAGAAACTTTGACCCGCCATCGGTGCACGCAAAAGCCCGCCCACAGTTCCCTGTGCGCGGGCTTTTTCAGCTAAGATCGACCTTTAGGCGAATTCGGGGCGCTCGCGCTTCATCTTGCGCACCATCGCGTCAAACAGCAATTCGGCAAAAGAGGAATTGTCTTTCAACCGCTGTGCATCCGCCGCGCAGCGCAGTTTGGTTTCTTCGGGCAGCACCGAATTGGGCCCCGGAATTCCCGCGGCAGCGCATTGTATTTCCGCCGCGCGCTGCACGGTCCACAGCAACATGAAGGTCAGCGGAATATCCGCCTCGCACACCGCGATGCCGTGGTTCTTCAACACCAGAACATGTTTGTCGCCCAGGCTTTCGAGCATCCGCGCGCGTTCGGTATCGTAAAGCGTGATGCCTTCGAACGTGTGATAGCCCACCCGCCCGTAAAGCTGCGCGCCATAAAAACTGTTATGGTCGATGGGAAAGCCTTTCATCGTGATCGCAGACAGCGGCGTGGTGTGGGTATGCACGATGCAGCCCACATCGGCGCGGTGTTCGTGGATCACACCATGAAGGGCAAAGCCCGCGGGATTGGCCTTGTAGCCCGTGTCTTCGATCAGCTTGCCATCGACCCCGACCTTGATCAGGTTCTGCGCCGTCACCTCGTCGTAGTGCAGGCCAAAGGGATTGACGAGATAGCTATGACCACCACCGGCGCTGTCGGGCAGGCGCACGGAAATATGGTTGAAAATCAGCTCGGTCCAGCCAAGATAGCTCACGAGGTGATAAAAATCGGCCAGCTGGACGCGCAACTCGGCTTCGGTTTTGCCCGCAAGCGGGTCGGCACAAACGGGCGCAGGTTTGTTCATCACAAAGTCCTTTCGAAAGAGGCAATTGAAGAAAGAGAGCGCAGCAGCGCGCCGGGATCGCCAAGTGGCAGGGCGCGCGCTGTCGACAGAGGGTCAAGCACCGCATCCACCAGCGGCATCGTCAGGCCACGCGCCTGCGCCATGTCGCGCGGCGCATGCACGATAGCATCCAGTTCCAGACGCCGCCCCGCGCGCGCGTCCTGCAGCATCGAGGTCGCAAAGTCACCGGCATCGAGCAACAGATCGCCCAGCCACGCGTTGTCGGGCAAGGCATAGCCAAGCGGCCTCGCCAGCGCGCGAAATTCATCCGCAAGGCCAAAGACAATGGCGCGCTGTACCGGATCGCTGCCCATCGCGCGCAGCGTTGCCCCCGTCAGCGCCGACAGCGGGTTGGTGGCAAAATTGGCCAGCAGTTTGACCATGACCTTTTGGCGGATCGCTTCGGGAACATCGACAGCCACACCACCGGCACGCAGTGTCCGCGCCAGTCGCCCAAGCGCCGCCGCATCCGCCCCCTCTGCGACAGGCGCAAGACTTAGCGTGGGCGTATTGTTGGAAATCGCGCGCCCCTGCGCGTCCAACTCGACGGTCATCAACAGCACCGCCCCCAAAACCTGCGCGGGGCGCAACAGCCGCGCCAGCGTGCCCTCGGGGTCGACGCAGGGCACCGCACCGGCGTCAGGATCATCCGCGAAGAACCAGAACGGCATGCCGTTGACCATCGGCACCACCTGCGTTTGCGCGCCGATTCCGCCTGCGTGCTGTGCAAGGGCTGCGGGCAGATCATGGGCTTTGACGCAGGCAAAGATCGCGTCCTGCGGCCGTTCCAGCCGCTCGGTCACCGCGACCTGCGCGCAATGCGGCGTGCCTTTGGCGATTAGGGTCAACCCGGTGTCGCGCACCGTCTGCGCCCGCGCGCCGCGCGCCACCAAGGTGACCTTTGCGCCGCCTTTGGCCAGCAGGACTGCCATGGCCGAACCGATATTGCCCGCGCCGATCACGGCGATTTCAAGAGGTGTCATAGGTCTGTCCTCAGGTCAAAAACAGGACGAGCGACGGCACAAGCGTCAACAGGGCCACGCGCACCACATCCATCATCACAAAGGGGGTCAGCCCTTTGAAGATCGTGCCAAGGCGCACATCGGGCACCACCGAGCGCAGCACGAAAGCGTTCATCCCCACGGGCGGCGTGATGTAGCTGATTTCGGTAACCATCACGACAAAGATGCCAAACCAGATCAGGTCGATGCCATGGGCCGCGACGATCGGGTAGAACACCGGCACCGTCAGCATGATCATCGACAGGCTTTCCAGCACACATCCCAAGAGCAGATAGATGCACAGGATCACGAGGATCAGCAGCAAACGGCTGTCGCCAAACCCGCCCAGAAAACTCTGGATGTCGCCCGTCATGCCCGACATGTTCACGTAGTTGGTAAAGGTCAGCGCGCCAAAGAGGATGAAAAACATCATCGCGGTGGTCTTGATCGTATCAAACAGGACCGACTGCAGCCCCGCCCAGCTGAACTTGCCGTGCAGAATGGTCAGCAACAGCGCCCCCGCTGCGCCCATGCCGGCACTTTCCGTGGGCGTGAACACCCCCAGATAAATGCCGCCCATCACGAAG
Organism: Aquimixticola soesokkakensis; assembly: GCF_900172375.1. GTDB lineage: Bacteria > Pseudomonadota > Alphaproteobacteria > Rhodobacterales > Rhodobacteraceae > Aquimixticola > Aquimixticola soesokkakensis. The sequence goes on from NZ_FWFS01000010.1 coordinate 80,146, forward strand.
ACAAAGAGGATAAGCGCGCCCATTGTCCCCTTGAGCGCGCGCAGCCGTGCGCGCAGCGGCAGTTTGGATTCCACCGGCAGGTCGAGCTTGCCAAAGTGGATCGACAGGCGCACCGCGATGGCATAGCCGATGACACCGATCACGCCCGGAATGAGGCCCGCAAGGAACAGCTTGCCGATGTCCTGCTGGGTCAGAATGCCGTAAAACACAAGGATGACCGAGGGCGGGATGAGGATGCCCAGCGTGCCACCCGCCGCAATCGAGGCCGTCGAGAGCTGGTCGGGATAGCCGAACTTGCGCATCGACGGCAGCGAGATCCGCGTCATCGTCGCCGCCGTCGCCATGGACGAGCCGCAGACCGAGGAAAACGCCCCGCAGGCAATCACAGTGGCCGTTGCGAGCCCGCCCTTGCGGTGCCGCATCCACGCATAGGCAGAGGCGTAAAGTTCATCCGCGATACCCGATTGCACGACGAAATTGCCCATCATCAAAAACAGCGGCAACACCGACAGGGAATAGTCGCGACCATTGTCGAAAAACGCCGAGCCAAGCAGGGAAAGCGCGGGCAGCGGGCCAATGATGGCGATCAGGCCGACAAGCCCGATGCCTGCCAGTGCAAAGGCGATCGGCACCCCCGCAAAGAGCAGCGCCATGAGGATCGCCATGCCGATGGGCCAATGTTCCATGGAATTACCTTTTGCCTTTGAAGGACTTGAAGAGTGTGATGAGGGGGACAGCGGCGCTTAACGCGGCACCGACAACCGTGCAGATGGCACAAAAATAGCCCAAGGGTGCGATGGGAATCCGCAGCGACGAGGTCGATCCGCCATAGGCTGCGATCTGGTCCGCATAGACCCAGATGCGCCAGGCAACCACCACCAGCACCAGCGCCGACACCAGCCCGATGGCCGCTTTGCGCCAGGGTTGAAGCCGCTGGGCCAAACGGTCGGTGACCAGATCGACGGTGACATGTTCATTGTTCAGACTGACCGCTGGCAGGCCCAGAAAAATCGTCGCTGCGAGCAGCAGTTCGGTCAATTCCCCTGCCCCCGTCAGCGGCGCCGAGAAAATATAGCGCCCGATGACATCGACCACAGTGAGCGCCATCATCGCCATCAACATGACGCCACCGCAGGCCGCAATCACACGGTTCAGAACCTGCCCCGTGCGCGAGGGACTTTGTCCCCCCGCCGAGGGTTCCCCCGTAGACTGTTCCCCCGACAAGCTTGTGCCTGCCGGAGGGGTCGTTACATGTGCCGAGGTCAGCGGGCTCATTCTGCCGAAACCGCGTCGATTTCGGACAGAAACATGTCGTAGGCCGCCTGTCCGTCGATGCCGGTTTGCGACACTTCGGCGATTTTTGCCGCCACGATGGGCGAAAGCGTCTGCGTCCAAGCGGCCAGCTGGGCATCGGTCGCGGGCGTGATGGTGATTTTGCCGTCCATCGCGGTGACGCCCTCTGCATCCACACGGTCCCACATCGCCCCTGCCATGCGGGCCAAAGCCTCGCCCGTCACACCGTCAATCGCGGCTTGATCCTCGGCCGACAGGCTGTCCCATTTCGCCTTGTTCATGATGACGTAAAAGGAGGTATTGTAGAGGCCGCCGGGCACGGTAATCGCCGTGTCGAGTTGCGGGATCAACTTGAAAAAGCTGACGGATTCCGGCGGAAACAGAATTCCGTCCGCCACGCCTTGGCTGAGCAGCTCATAGGCTTTGGACGATGGGCCCTCGACAGGAACAGCCCCCAGCGCGGAGGCCACTTCGTGAACGATTCCGCCGCCAACACGCAGTTTCTGACCCTTGAGCACATCGGGGTCGGACACATCGACATCCTTGAGGAAAATTTCCCCCGGACCGTGGGTGAAAACGCCCAGAACCTTGACCTGATCGTATTCGCCCGCCTCTTTCAACAGGGCGTCAAAGGTGCGCCAATAGGCGACCGACATGGCTTCGGCGCTATCCCCGATAAACGGCAGCTCGGCGATATTGGTGGTTTTGAACCGGCCGGGGTTATAGCCCTGCACCCCGAAGGTGATATCGGCCACGCCGTTTACGGCAAAGTCGAAATGCGCGGCAGGCGGCCCCAGCGGTGCGGGCAGGATATTGGCGGTGACATTGCCACCTGTCGCCTCGGCGATCTGCTCGGTCAACGGAACGATCACATCCGACACCAGCGGGTGCGAGGGCGGCAACCAATTGGCCACGGTCAGCGTAGTCTGGGCAAAAGCGGGGAGCGAGAACATCAGCCCAAGCGCCGTCACGGCCGCTGTTTTGGGGAGGAGGTATTTCATGAAGCGTTTCCCTATTGGTGTGTTGGTCTTGTTGGTGGTGCCGCGTCATTCTTGCCCTCTTCTTGGCGGAGGGCCAGTGGTCGGCGGGTCGTCTGCACAGCTAAATCAACATGCCGCGCGCAAGTGGTGAAAATCGCGGCCAAACCAGATCAGCCCCTCGGCCTGTGGTTGTCCGATCGCGATATGCTGGACCTCGCAAAAGAACACCGAATGGGTGCCGACGCTCTTTTGATCGGTGATCTGACAGTCGAAAGCGACGGCGGCGTCTTGCAACACCGGCGCGCCGGTCACGCCCTGTGTCCAATCGCCCGTCGCAAAGCGGTCGTGATCGGAGGGGCGCGCGAAATGCCCCGACAAATCGCGATGCGCGCCGCTCAACACGTTGACGCACAGCGTGCCGTTTTTCACAAACAGGTCGTGGCTGCGGTTGGTCGTATTCACGCAGACCAGCAAAGTGGGCGGGCTGTCGGTGACGGAACACACCGCCGACGCCGTCATGCCGTGTTTGCCCGCAGGCCCGTCGGTCGTCAGCACGGTCACGGCCGCCCCCAGACGGCTCATCGCCTCGCGAAACAGGGCGCTCGTGTTCTCACGGGAATTCACATCAGACATCCAGCACCAACCGTTTCGAGCAGGCCCGCGAACAGCAGGCACAGATTTGATCGCCGTCCGCGCGCTCGTCCTCGGTGAGGAACATGTCGCGGTGGTCAATCTCGCCCTCGATCACATCCGTCACACAGGTGCCGCAAACGCCTTCCTCGCATTTCACCTCGATCTTGATGCCCGCCTTGGCCAGAGCCTTGGCAATCGTATCGGTGGGCCCGACGGTGACGGTGACGTCAGAGGCCTGCGCATAGACCTCGAAACTGTCGCCCGTCGTGTCCACATCGGCGGCGAAATATTCACGGTGGATGTGGTCGGGCGCATGGCCCTTGGCCTCGGCCGCCGCGATCACAGCCGCCATGTAGGCTTCGGGGCCACAAACATAGAGATGCGTGCCCGCGCTTGGTGCGGGGATATCCGCCAAAAGGTCCAGCCGCGCGCTATCCGAAGGGTGCAAGACCGTGCGCCCCGCAAAAGGCGCCGCCTCGACCACATCCAGAAACGCGGTGCGCGCGCGCGATTTGGTGGAATAGTGCAGCGTGAATGCCTTGCCAGCCGCCGCCAGTTCCAGGCCCATGGCAATCATCGGCGTGACGCCGACACCGCCGCCGTAAAGGACGCTCAGCTCGGCCTCGGGGGTGAGGGCAAAGTGATTGCGCGGCCCCGCGATGCGCAGGCGCTCGCCAAGTTTCGCCCCCTCGTGAAGGGCCAGCGATCCGCCACGGCTCTGAGGGTCGCGCAGCACGCCCAGCGTGTAGCTGTCGCGCGTTGCCGGATCACCACAGAGCGAATATTGCCGCCAGACCGGCCCCCCGACCATGTCCACCAGCACGTCGATATGCGCGCCGGCGCTAAAGCGCGGCAGGTCCGCGCCCGTAAGGGTCACGCGCAAAATATCGCCCAGATCTTTGTGGCGCGCGCTGACGATCACATCATGCTCAAGGCTTTCGGTCTCCGTTTGTGTCATCGCAACATCCCTCATCGCATGTACAACCCGCCGTTCACGTCCCAGCAGGCACCGGTCACAAAAGCCGCATCGCGCCCTGCAAGCATGACCACCATTCTCGCCACGAAATCGAGGCTTCCAAGCGCGCCCGTGAGCAGGTTTGCCAAAAAGCCGTCCATCTTTTCGGGCGGCACGATGGCATGCACCATCGGGCTGTCCATCGGCCCCGGAGAAATCGCGTTGCAGGTCACGCCAAAGGCGGCAAGATCGCGCGCAAACACTTTGGTCAGCGTCAGGATCGCGCCCTTGGACGCGGCATAATGTGCGCCGGTCGCCGTGCCGCCGTTCTGCCCCGCAAGCGAGGCCATGTTGATCAAACGGCCATAGCCGCGCTCTTTGAAATGGCGCCCGAAAATCTGACAGCCCGCAAAACAGCCGCCCGCATTGATCGCAAGGATCGCGTTGAAATCCGCAGGGTCGATGTCGAGAACGGGCTTGGCCTCGGTGCGCGCGGCATTGTTGACCAGCACTTCACAAGACCCCCAGCGCTCGACCACCTTGTCGAGCACGATTTGATAGTCCTGCGCCTTGCCAATATCGAGGCTGGCCGTAACGGCTGTCTCCCCCGCAAGGTCCAGTTCCAGCGCCAGTGCTTGCGCCGCATCGCCGTCGATATCGGTCAAGACCACGCGGTAGCCTGCGGCGTGCAGCGCCCGCGCCGCGACCGCCCCGAACCCGCGCGCAGCCCCCGTGACAACGGCGGTTTGGGTAACATCGGGCAAGGGCACGCCCATCAGAACAAATAGCTGATCGAGGTCAGCACTCCGTTGGAATTGAGCAAGCGCGCGACCTTGTCACGGATCGCAATGCCGGTTTCGCTGCGCACCAGCGTGTAGGTCAGGTTCACCGCGAAAATGCGCTGGCGGCCGAATTTATCCTCGACGACATGTTCAGCGCAGCGCAGCGTGATCGTGGTGTCATCCACCGCCTCGGCCACAAAGCGCGACAGGGTGCGCACGGTTTGCGCAGGCGGCGCGGCGGAGATCGAAAACCCGCCTTGCAGACGCTCGACCCGCATTTTGCGCATCGCCGCATCGTCATAGGCAATGTTGAGCATATTGGCGAAATCGTCGCCGGTTTTCTCTATCGGGATGACGTAGTGACCGCCATCGCCCCAAAGCGCAAGCCACGCATCGTAGTCGCAGGCGTCAAGCATATCGGCCTCGGCCCAAACGAATTCGACAGCCTCCTGAAGAGAAATCGCCAGATCGGTCACGGGAAAATCCTTCATTGTACCGCCTCCGGCGCATCCATCATCTTTTTCCATTGGGCATAGGCCGCGCGCATGCCGGTTTCCGCCGACACATCGCCTTTGGGCAGGCCGTTCTCGGAGGGCGTTTCCAAGCCCAGCCCACGGTTGACCATCACCGGCAAATCAGGGCCACCCGCCGAGCCGCGCTGCACGCGTTCCCACACTTCGGCATCATCGGGGGACCCGAACCCCATCGGCCCCTGAAAGTGTTCGTGCAGGCGCATCCGCATCTGGTTGGCCGCTTGCGGCCCCCCCTCCATCCCCAGCGCGATGTGGCGGATTTCGGTTTCATTCACCGCCACAGGGCGCAAAATCCGAAAAAACGACAGCGAACATCCCGCATTCGGGAACAGGTTCAGGTTGAACCCGCAGCCCCCCACGGCGCGCACGATCCGCTTGACCTGATCCTCGTCGTAATCCTTGCGCAATGTGGCGGCAAGATCTTGAAAACGCTCAGGGATCGGGGCGTCGAGATTTTCGTCCAGATCGTTCAGCTCGGGCATCATCACCATGACGGAATGCCCGTTCCCAAGGTCTTCGACCCAGCCGTCATCGTCATCGAGAAAGGAAAACTGTTCGGTTGCCTCGCCGTCGAGCGACTGCATGAAGGACTTGTGGACAACGGGAAAATGGTAGGCGTCGGTGGTGTTTTCCAACTGGATTTTCCAGTTCATCGGCACTTTGAACTGATGCTCGCCCAGCGTCTTGATCGGGAAACCGCCGCCCTGTTTCATGAACAGGCGAATCCAGGGTTTCGCATTGCCAAGGAAGTCTTCCAGCGGCTCCACATCCATGTTGAAGGACGCAAAAATCATGCCCTCGAAGGTCTCGACCTTCAGCTTTTTCAACCCGTAGTCTTTCTTGTCGAAATCGGTGTTATAGCCTTCGGTGTAGGGCACGCCGCGCAGCTCGCCGTTCAGCGCGTAGCCCCAGCCGTGATAGGGGCATTGAAAGGACGATGTCTTGCCTTTCTGGATTTCACAGACGCTGGCCGCGCGGTGACGGCAGCGGTTCACGAGCACATGCAATTCATTCTTGCGGTCGCGCGAAATAATGACCGGCTGGGTGCCGACATGGGACAGTTTGAACGAGCCTTTGTCGGGCACCTCCGAAACATGACCGACCCAAACCCACGCCTTGCCAAAGATTTTGTCCATCTCGAGGTCAAAGAGGGCCGGGTCTTCGTACATCGGGGTTGCGACGCGGTCGGGGGCGACCAATTCGTCCGTTTTGGGATAATCCAGAGACATCATCGAGCCTTTCTAATCATGCACGCTGCCGGTTGGCGACGGGATCTGCACGGGCTGGTTCCAATCGGACACCGCGCGGGCATAGAGGTTTTCAGTGGAAAAGCGGTGCATGCGCCACGCTTCGTTTTCTTTTTTAAAATCAATGACAAGCCTTGCCGCCATCACGAAGTTCTGCCCATCGGCAAAACGCGGCGTTTGCAGCATCAACCAGCGTCCGGTGACGCCTTCGTCCCTGTGGGTCAGCGACTCTGACGACAGGAAATGCGCGTTCATCGCGAAATGCGGCGGCGTGGTGCAAAACTGCGCCAGCCAGTCCACAATCGCCGCCCGCCCGTGATGCTGACCGAAATCCGCCGCGTAGCGCGCCCCCGCCCCGCCCCAGACCGCGCCCTCGGTAAACAGCGCAGCCAGCGCCTCTAGGTCGGTGTTGGCATCCAGCCGGTCGCAGATGTCCATGTAATCGGACAGGCAGGCACGACAGGCGCTTTCGGCCTCAAGCCGCGCGACACGGTGCAAAAGGGCGGCAAGATCGCTCACAGCTGCGGGATCTCCAGCGCGCGCCCCATGCGGGCCTCGACCGTCATATATTTCCACAGCCGATCATTGCCCTCCCCGACCACGATGGTGCGCAGCAGGTTGCAGGCCGCTTGTACGTCCTCGCGTGTCGGGAAATCGGCCAGAATATACCATGTGTAGGGAAAGCCCTGCGTGGCCCCGACCAGCGTCTGATCGTCGTCAAAAGTGCCCACAATCGTGACGCCCTCCATTTTGTCGATCCCCGACATAAGCTGTTGGGTTGCCGTCCAGACGGGGCCGATCTGATCGAAGGGCAGAGAAAAGAAAGTGGGGTGGTTGTTAAAACAAAGCAGGGTACGGATCATGTTGTTGCGTCCTTTTTCGGGGATCAAATCAAATTGGAATATCTATGGAAAACCCGGCGGGGTCTGTTCGCCAAACATGGCCGCGCCCGCGCTGGTCCAGGTGCCTTCCCCCATGAAAGCGTGTTGGGCCACGCAGGCCGCATCGACCATCAAACGGCCCAGGGGGTGATCGGCCATCATCGCACTGGCGCCGCCCATCACAAAGGCCAGCCGCGCCACCTCGGCGCCCTCATGGGCGGCCACCGTCGAGGCAAGGCGCAAGCGCACATGGGTCTCGCGCGACACGTTTGGCGCGTGCTGCAATTCGTCCCAGGCCTGCGCCGTGGCGTCAAAAAACTGCGCCCGCGCGCCGGCCAGTTTGCCTTCGGCGCGCGCCAGATGCGCCTGGACATAGGGCCGCGATCCCGCCGTGGGCGCACCCGTAATCGAGGCCTTGCCTGCCGCTTCATTTCTTATGAAATCAAGGGCTTCACGTGCAGCCCCAAGGGCGACCACCGCCAAAACCTGCGCCGCCAGCGCCATCGCGGGATACCGGAAAATCGCATCTTCCATGACCGAGGGCGCACCGCGCACAAAGGTCCAGTCCTCGGGCACCACGACCTTCTCGACGACCAGATCATGGCTACCAGTCGCGCGCAGGCCGATGGTGCGCCATGTTTCGTCAATCGTGATCCTGTCGCGCGGCATCACCGCCGTGCGCGGCAAGGGCGTGTCATCGCCGTCCACCTTGATTCCGCCACCAAGCAGATCCGCCCCCATCGCGCCGGAACACCAGGACCAACGCCCGCTGACTTGGACTCCGCCCGCAACGCGCAGCGCCTTTTGCGGCGGGAACAGGCCGCCTGCAAACACGGTATCGGGATTATTCCCGTAAATTTGCGCAAAAGTTTCGGGCGGAAGGGCGGCCAGATAAGTGGACGACACCCCGAAACTGGCCACCCATCCGGCCGAGGCATCCGCCGCCGAAATGGTTTCCACAAGCTGGAGAAACGCCATCGGCGTCAGCGCGTCCCCGCCGAATTTCGTGGGAACAAACGCGCGGTACACCCCGACGGATTTGAAACCCTCGACGATATCTTGGGGGATATGGCGCAGGCGGTCGAACTCTGCGCGCCGCCGGCGGATCGTGTCACACAGAGCGGTGAGCGCTGCGGCCTTTCGCGCAAGGGCTGGCTCGTGTCGGGTCATCGGGTACACTCCGTTTGGCGGTCAGAAAGGGCCGGATCGGCCAGATGTCGGGCAAGGCGTTCGGCCACGGCGCAGAGCCGCGCATCCTCGCCTTTGCGCCCCACCAGCTGCAGACCCGCCGCAAGCCCCTCGGCGGTGCGCAGCGGAATGGTAAGCGCGGGGTGGCCCGAAAGGTTGAACGGGCGCACCAGCGATGTCAGCGGGATCAGGGACTGCGGATCGCGCGCCTCGTCGAGCGTTGGCGGCACGCAGGGCATGGTCGGCAAGACCAGCGCATCCACCCGCGCAAGCGCTGCATCGACTTCGTCACAAAACCGCGCGCGCACGGCCTCGGCCTGGTCCACCTGCGCATCCGTCACCGCGAGCGCGGCAAGGATGCGCGTTTTTACATCCGCCCCCAGCGTCGCGTTTGAACGCGCCAAATGTCCGAATTCATTCGCTATTTCAGCGTTGATCAAAACGAGGCCCGCATTGAAAGCCGCCTCGAGGCTCGGCAGGGCAACATAGGGAACATCCCAAGGCTCAAGCGCGCGCTCAACGGCCGCAAGCACATCCGGCTCCGCCGCCACGGCGACACCGTTGAGAGAAAAATCCTCCAGAACAACCGGCTCGAAAGCGGGGATCATCAGGCTTGCCGCCTTGGTCAACATCGGCGCAGTGGCGGCGAGCGGACCGATACAATCCAGCGTCGAGGCCCGCGGAATCGCGCCGCGCCTGTCTACCGAACCAAAGGTCGGCTTTAATCCGAAAGTGCCACAGCAGCACGCCGGTTGGCGGATCGAGCCCCCCGTGTCGGTGCCCACGGCGAAATCACAAAGCCCCGCCGCAACGGCAGCGGCCGCGCCCGAAGAGGACCCTCCCGGAATGCGGTCCGGCCAAGTCGGATTGAGCGCGGTGCCCGCATAGGCGTTCACGCCGGACACGCCAAAGGCCAATTCATGCATGGTGACCGTGCCCTCAATGGCGCATCCCTGCTCGAGAAGGCGCGCGACAATCGCACTATGCGCCGTTTCAACGGGCGCGTCCTCAAAGGCATGGGACCCGCAGCGTGTCGCAACACCTTGGACGCCAAGGCACTCCTTGATCAGAACCCGCGGCGCCTCCCCGCCAAGCGCGAGGCGTCTGGTAATCGTCTGGGGATCGGTCACGATCTGGGGCATGGTGGTCCTTACGCTCTGCGGCTCAACTTATGTGAATATTACGCAATATCTCGGACCGAGATAGCGCGCCTTGCCGCGATGGCCGCATTTCGGGCGAGAGGCCGCGGATCACGGCAGCCTCGTGCAAAATTTAATATGAAATTTCATCTAGTTGACGCGCACTGCCCAAATCGCGTGCGATTTGTGAACCTGCGTCAAAACAGCCTTTTTTCTGAGACTTCCCGCCTCGAAAAAGGATTAGACCCGCCGCGCATCGCAGGCCGCAGCACGGGTTTGGGGCAGTTTTTCAAGCTGAGTCGGCGCCAGATGCGTGCCACAGGCTCCCCGCTGCCCATATGCCATCACCGCGGGATGCTCTGCGCGCGGCGCAATCGCTCACGGGGGAAAACTACCCCTGATACGGGAATATTTAGGTGACTTGTCACTAAAATGTGCTCAAACAAGCAGCACATCTCGTGATTTTCAGCCCCAAAATTGGGCGGCGGTCAGATTGTGGAAAAGCGCAGAACAATCGCGGCGCGATAGGGAACACCGGGGCGCAGGATCGTCTCCCGCGCGCCAAAGCTTGCGGGCATATTCACCGCATTGGGATAGCTCTGCGGTTCAAGGCAAATCGCGTCGTGAGGGCGGTAGCTTAGCCCGTCTTTCCCGGCGATGCCGCCCGCGATGACATTGCCGGTATAAACCTGCAGCCCTTCCTGATCGGTCTCCAGCTCCAGACGCCGCCCGCTGATGTGATCGTCCAGCGTGGTCGTGCCGCCATCCAGACACAGACAATGGTCATAGCCGCTCAAGGCACCTGCGTTTATCGCCTCGCGAGGCTGGCGGGGGCTGCGAAAATCAAAAGGTGTCTGCGCCACGGTTGCGATGCCGGTCGGAACTTTGGCGTCATCCACCACAAGGTAGCGCGCGGCGGGAACCTGCAGATGATAGTCCAGCGCCGTAGCCGCGCGGCTGCGCAAGGCTTTTGCACCGCATAGCGCAAAGAAGCTGTGGTTGGTCAGGCCCAGCGGTGTCGGCGCGTCGCTTGTCGCGTGGTAGTCGATGTCGAGCTGCACAGACCGGTCGCGCGGCACAAGCCGGTAGGTCACCCGCGCCGCAACACGGCCCGCAAATCCTTGATCGCCCGCAGGGCTGGTGAGCGAAAACGTGACACTGTCGTCGCTGACGGCATCCACCGCCCAAAGCCGCAGGTCAAATCCCTCGGGCCCGCCGTGCAGGGTCGTCGTGCCCTCGTTTTGCGCAAGCCGATGCTCCTGCCCGTCGATGCAAAACCGCCCGCCAGCGATGCGGTTGGCGACACGTCCGATGGTGGCGCCAAAGAAACTGCGCCGCGCAAGATAGCCCGCGAGGCTGTCGTGGCCCAGAACGATATCGTCCTGCACCCCGGCACGATCCGGCGTCACAATGGACTGGATCGACGCGCCCAGACTAAGCAGGCGCACCCGCGTCTGCCCCGCCTCAAGGGTGATGGCTTCCACCGCGCGCCCGTCGGGCAGCGTGCCAAAACCCGCGCGCCGACTCATTCGACAAAGGCCTCGACGACACGGCGTTCTCCCAGCAAAAAAGCATCCGCTACAAGCTGCAACGGCGCAAGGTCAACGTCGCTTTGCCCGCGCGCAATCAGGTCGACAAACCGTGCATAGAGGCGTTTATATTCGGCATCGCTTGCGTTGATCTGTGCCACTCCCGCCACCACCAACCGCGCGCCGCCCTCTTGCAACACCACCTCGCCCAGATCGCTTTGTACGCGGATATCCCATGTTTGCGGGCCGGTCTGACGCCAGTCGAACACCGCCTCGACAGGCGCGCCCGCCCCCGTGACCATCGACATCTGCGCGGCAATGGGCGCTTGTTTGTTGGCAGGCACTTCCAAAATCGCGCCGGTCGGATGCACAGGGTCTGGCAGGATGCGCGTGAGGATGGAAAGCGCGTTGATGGCGGGATCAAAGACCCCCAGGCCTCCCGCTTCCCAGATCCATTCCTGACCGGGGTGCCAGTGGCGCACATCCTCTTTCCACGCGATATCCACGCGCTGAATCGTCGCATTTGCTAACAGGGTGCGCGCTTGCTCGACCGCTGCCGCTTCGCGCGAATGCCATGTCGCAAACAGGGTGACGCCGCGATCGCGGGCCAGTTGCGCAAGCGCTTGCACCTCGCTGACGCTGGCACCGGGAGGCTTTTCCAGCATCACATGTTTGCCCGCGCGCAGGGCGGCCTGTGCCTGTGCAAAGCGGCCCTGCGGAGGGGTGCACAGCGACACCGCGTCCACGCGGACATCGGACGCCAGCAATGCCGCGACATCGTAAAACGCCGCAATATCGTCAAGGCGCGCGTTGCGGCTTGCGATCGCCGCAAGCGACAGCGCCGGCGTGGCCGCCAGCGCCGGCAGATGTTGATTGCGCGCAATCGTGCCAAGGCCGACGAGGCCCAAAGAAATCGGTGTCATTTGAAGTCTCCGCAAAGGTCGAGGCGAAAGGCGGGTTCGGCTTTGCCCTGCCCTGCCTGCGCAACGGTGAATGTTTTGCCCGCATCGGGGTCGGCGCGCCGCGCCTCGGGCGTCATATGTTCGGTGGCCGAGGTGACGAAGAGGGTGGTGAAGTCAGCGCCACCAAAGGCCGGACAACTGCTTTGGGTCGCGCCAACGGGCGTGCGTGCGCCCAGCGTCGCGTCCGGCGCGACCGCCACCACACAGCCCGCCCCCCACAGGGCCACCCGCAGGCTCCCATCGGCCAGCGTCACCGCCCCGTCGGGATTGAGGCCAAGCGCCGCAAAATCCACGAAGGTCTCGCGCGCGCCAAGGGGCCAGCCGTCACCGTCCAACGCTTGGCGATAGAGCAGGCCCAGCGCGGTGTCGGCGTAATAGGCGCAGCTTTTGTCAGGGGCAAAACAGATGGCGTTCGCAATGGTCAACTCCGCCGCGACCTGTCGCATTTCGCCCGCAACATAGCGATAGAGCGCGCCGGCTTTTGGCGCTGCGCTCTTGCTCATGGTCGAGGTCCAGAAACCACCCCAAGGATCGGCGCGCCCGTCGTTCGAGCGGGTCTGCGCGACATCCGCTTCGATGCCGATCAGACGCTGCAGGCCCCCGCTTTCGATGTCAAATACCCACAGCCCCGTTTCGGAGGCCAGCAACAATCGGTCTGCGTCAATCCAGGCCGCCGCCGAAAACAGTTCCGGCAGCGCGTAGCTGCGCCGCGCATCGGGGGCGGCGTCATCGGGGCGCCGGACATGCAGGGTTCGGCCCAAAATATCAAACCAGAACAATTCGCCGCGCTGCGGATGCCAGAGCGGCCCCTCCCCCAAATGACAGACCTGTTCGTCGAAAATCGCCATGTTCAGTCCTCGATTGCCGCGTCATAGGCCGCAACGATGCTGCGCGCCCGCGTAGCCACAGACTGGACGGACAAACCGGGCGTGTACAGCGCCGTGCCGATGCCAAAGCCGCGCGCCCCCGCCGCGCGCCACTGCGCGAAATTCGCTGGCCCTGCGCCGCCGACCGCATAGACCGGCACGCTGTGGGGGATCACGGCGCACATGGCTTTCAGGCCCTCAGGCCCCGCCATCGTGCCGGGGAAAAGTTTCAACCCCGTGGCCCCCGCGTCAATCGCCGCGAAGGCTTCGGTGGGGGTGAAAAACCCCGGCCAGGATTGCAGGCCAGCGTCCACAGTCGCGCGGATCACCGCGCCGTTCACATTGGGCGAGACGATGATGCTGCCCCCCGCTGCGGCGACCTGTTTGACCTGCGCGACGCTCAGAACCGTGCCCGCGCCGATCACGGCGCTTTTGCCGACCGCCGCGACCATCGCCTGAATCGAGGTCAGCGGATCGGGCGAATTCAGCGGCACTTCGATGGTGGTGATGCCGGCATCCACCAAGACTTGCGCGCAGGCGGCGGCGTCTTTGGGGGTGATGCCGCGCAGAATGGCAATCAGGGGGCGGGTCATTTTTGGTCTCCCAGTCGGTAGGCGGTCAATCCCTCGCGCACGAGGTCTGCGCCGTCACAAAGCTCAGCCACAACCCCGCGCTGTGCAAGGGCGGCTTGGTAGGCTTGGGCGATATCGCCGCTGCCGATGATCACACAGGTTTGCAATTCGCTCTGCGAAAGCTCCGCGCCGATCAGCAGGCCCGAAAGCCGCGCGCGCGCCGCTGTCGGGGTCAGATCGGCCACAAGCGCCTCGGCGCGCAGGGCAAAAAGCGCCGCAAACGCGCCCCCCGCGAGCCCCTGTGCAACCCCTGCGGCGAAGGCCTCGGGATCGGTGCCATGGGGCGCAATGCTGTGGCGCAGAACGGATTTTTCCGCCAGCAAAGCAAAGAGTTCGCCCGTCATATGGGTCGTGAACCCGATGACCTGTCCCGCTTCGATTTGCACATGTTTGCAATGTGTTCCGGGCAAAAGGATCGTCCCGTTGAACGCAGGGCGCTGTGCCAGAAATCCTGCAATCTGGGTCTCTTCGCCGCGCATCACATCGCTTGGCGCGCTTTGGCGCAAACCGGGAAGGATGCGCACACAGATGCGCGGATCCCTGGTGGGAACCTGCACCGCTTTGCCGGCTGCAACCGGGGCGCAGGGCACGGCGCGATAGGGGGCTTCGCGCCAGCCCTGACGCGCACCAACCATGCCACAGGCAAGCACGGGCATGACTTGCCCCGCCTGTAACCAAGGCGCGATCAGTTCCAACAACGCAGGCTCGAACGCCTCCGCCGCCACCTTGCCCATGCCCTGATCGGACTGGCGCGTGTCAAGGCACCGGGCCCCGCGCATGGCAAACACGCGCAGGCGGCTGGTGCCCCAATCGACGCCAATCCAATCGGGCGTTTGAGACGGGCTTTCGCTCACCGCAGATCCTCGGGCAACAGGGCGGCGGGCAGGTTCTGGTAGCACACAGGCCGCAAGAACCGGCGGATCGCCATCGTGCCGACCGAGGTCGCGCCAAAGTTCGTCGAGGCCGGATAAGGCCCGCCGTGCACCATCGTGTCGGCCACTTCCACGCCGGTCGGAAAGCCGTTGACCATCAGGCGACCCGCTTTGCGTTCCAACACCGGCAAGAGGCGCTGCGCCAAGGCCGTGTCGCCGTCATCCATGTGCAACGTCGTGGTCAACTGCCCCTCGAAACTGCGGGCAAGGGCGACCATCTCGTCGATGCTTTCAACCGTGATCAGCAACCCAAGCGGGCCAAAGACCTCATGCGCCAGATCGGCATCGGCCAGCCAGTCGGCGGCGCAGACCACAAAGAGGTTGGGCGCAGCTTCGCGCGCAGTGCAGCTGGTTGTCAGCGCGGCGTGAACACCTGTCCCTTTGGCGATGGTTTCAACGCCTTTGCGGTAGGACTGCGCGATGCCTTCGCTCAACATCACCTGCGCCCCGACCGGTTCAAGCGCGCCGCGCGCGGCCTCGATCACCGTTTGCGCCTGATCCGCCAACACCACCGCGATCCCGGGGTTGGTGCAAAACTGCCCCACGCCCATGGTCAGCGAATTTGCCCAGCCTGCGCCGATCTGCGCCCCGCGCGCCTTGACCGCTTGGGGCAGCAAAAACATCGGGTTGACCGAGCCGAGTTCGCCAAAAAACGGGATCGGTGTCGGGCGGGCGGCGCAAAGATCAAACAGCGCGCGCCCCGCGCCAAGCGATCCGGTAAACCCCACGGCCGTGATCAGCGGATGCTGCACCAGCGCGCTGCCCACCTCGATCGATCCGCCCTGCACGAAGGAAAAGATGCCCGCTGGCAGGCCGCATTTCGCAATGGCCGCCGTAATGGCCTCGGCCACGATCTCGCCGGTGGCGGGGTGTGCTTCGTGGCCTTTGACCACCACCGGACAGCCAGCGGCAAGGGCCGAAGCCGTATCCCCCCCTGCGACCGAAAAGGCGAGCGGAAAGTTCGAGGCGCCAAACACAGCCACAGGGCCGATGGGACGCTGCATCATCCGCAGATCGGGGCGCGGCAGGGGCGCGCGGTCGGGCAAAGCGGGGTCGAACCGGCGATCCAGATAGGCACCGTCGCGGATATGGCTGGCAAAGAGGCGCAACTGTCCGGTGGTGCGCCCGCGCTCTCCCGTCAGCCGCGCAGCAGGCAGGCCGGTCTCGACCGTCGCAAAGGCGGTGATGTCGTCCCCGCAGGCGTCGATTTCTTCGGCGATTGTCTCGAGCAGCCTTGCGCGATCCTCGCGCGTGGTGGCGGCAAAGGCGTCGAATGCGCCTTCGGCCGCTTGCACGGCAGCATCCACCAGATCGCGCGTTCCGGCCTGCGTGCTGCGGGTGGTGCCATCCAGCAAAGCGGTCTCAAAACGGGTCTGTCCGGCGGTGCGGGTGCCAGCGATCAAATGCTGGCCGTGAAATTCGTAGGTCATGGGAGGTCCTTTTGCGAAAAGACCTGCGGCGCGGGGAGGAAGACACGCCGCAGGAAACATAAGACGTCAGTGGCTGTCTTTCCCGACAGGATTGCCGCGACAGCCTTTGAGAAAATCGAGGTCAGCGCCGGTATCGGCCCCCTCGACATGGGTCTGGTGCAACCACGCATAGCCCGAGGGCGCGCGCTCATGGGCAGGGGCCCAAGCGTCGAGCCGCGCCGCAAGTTCGGCGTCACTGATATCAAGGTGGAGACGACGGTTGGGCACATCAAGGGTGATCATGTCCCCGTTTTGCACCACAGCCAGCGGACCACCGGCGGCAGCTTCGGGGGAGGTATGCAGCACAACGGTGCCATAGGCCGTCCCCGACATGCGCGCATCCGAAATGCGCACCATATCCGTGATGCCCTTTTTGAGCACCTTGGGCGGCAGGCCCATATTGCCCACTTCGGCCATACCGGGGTAGCCCTTAGGCCCGCAGTTTTTCAGCACCAGAACACAGGTTTCATCCACATCGAGATCCGGATCTTCGATCTTGGCTTTATAGTCGTCGATATCCTCGAACACGACCGCGCGCCCCGTGTGGGTCAGCAGATGCGCAGAGGCCGCAGAGGGTTTCACCACCGCGCCCTTGGGGGCCAGATTGCCTTTGACCACCGCGATTCCGCCCTGTTTGGTCAGCGCCTTGTCAAGCGGCAGGATCACGTCCTCGTTGTGGTTGACCACATCCTTGACCTCTTCCCAGATCGAGCGGCCCGACACGGTCAGCGCGTCGCGGTGCAACTGCCCGCCCTCGCCCAGACGTTTGAGCACCACGGGCAGGCCACCGGCGTAAAAGAACTCCTCCATCAGGTATTTTCCCGAGGGCATCAGGTTCACGATCGTGGCCACATCGCGCCCGCACCGATCCCAGTCTTCCAAGGTCAGGTCAATCTCGCAGCGTCCCGCCATCGCGAGCAGGTGGATCACCGCGTTGGTCGAGCCGCCAATCGCGCCATTGGTGCGGATCGCATTCTCGAATGCCTCTTTGGTCATGATATCGGAGGGCTTCAGATCATCCTTGACCATCTGCACGATGCGCCGCCCCGACAGCTGCGCCATGACGCGGCGGCGCGAATCCACCGCGGGGATGGCCGCATTGCCCGACAGCGCC
Organism: Aquimixticola soesokkakensis; assembly: GCF_900172375.1. Taxonomy (GTDB): domain Bacteria; phylum Pseudomonadota; class Alphaproteobacteria; order Rhodobacterales; family Rhodobacteraceae; genus Aquimixticola; species Aquimixticola soesokkakensis. Next base: position 97,281 of record NZ_FWFS01000010.1, read on the forward strand.
ATGCCCAGCGCTTCGGCCATTGAGGCCATGGTGCTTGCCGTGCCCATCGTGTTGCAGGTGCCGCTCGAGCGCGACATGGACGCTTCGGCCTCAAGAAAGTCCTCTTGCGACATCTCGCCCGCCTTGACCGCTTCGGAGAATTTCCACAGATGCGTCCCCGAGCCGACCCGTTCGCCCCGAAAATAACCGTTCAGCATCGGGCCGCCCGTCACAACGATCGAGGGAATGTCACAGCTGGCCGCCGCCATCAGCAGCGAAGGCGTGGTTTTATCGCAGCCCACCAGCAACACACAGCCATCCATCGGTTGCCCGCGAATGGTTTCCTCGATCGCCAGCGCCGCGAGGTTGCGATACATCATCGCCGTGGGGCGAAAGGTGTTTTCCGAAGCCGAAAATACCGGCACTTCGACCGGAAAACCGCCCGCTTCCCAAATGCCCGCTTTCACCTTTTCCGCCAGTTCGCGAAGATGCCCGTTGCAGGGCGTGAGGTCAGACCAGGTGTTGAGGATGCCGATGATCGGGCGCCCGTCAAAGAGGTCATGCGGGTAGCCCTGGTTTTTCATCCAGCCACGGTGGTAAATCGTGTCGCGCGACGTGCCCTCGTACCAATGGGTCGAGCGCAGCTTGCGCGGCCAGGGAGCGGGGGTGAAGGTTTTCGCAGACATCAGGGGCTCCAATCACAAAGCGCGGATGCGAGTCGGCGCCACGGGGGCATCAATCGCGAGAGGGTTGATCAGCGGCAGGCCGAACTGCGGCGCGGAGATTTCGAACACATCGCCCGCCTGCGTTTGCACGCCAGCCCCGAAAGACAGGGTCGCGGTGCCAAACATATGGACGTGCAGATCCCCTGCACGCCGGAAGGGCGCATATTTGAAATGGTGGTGTTCCAGGTTCGCAATCGTGTGGGACATGTTGTCCTCGCCCGACACAAAGGGCGCATCGAAAATCACCTGATCGCCGCGCAGGATACGCGAGCGCCCTTCGATGTTGCGCGGCAGATCACCCACCAGCAACTCCGGCCCAAAGGACGCAGGGCGCAGTTTGGAATGGGCCAGAAACAGGTAGTTCACCTTTTCCGTAACGTGATCGGAAAACTCGTTGGCCAGCGTAAAGCCGATGCGATGCGGCGTGCCATCGGGTCCGTTGAGGTAAAAGGCAGCGATTTCGGGTTCCTCGCCACCGTCCAGCGCGAACCCCGGCGAGGTCAGCGGATCGCCCGGCGCCACAGCTTCTGTGCCGGGGCCTTTGTAGAACCACTCCGGCTGCACGCCAGCCTCGCCTGCGGCGGGTTTTCCGCCCTCAAGCCCCATTTTGAACATGCGCATGGAGTCGGTTTCGCTTGCGACGTCGCCGCCGGCCCCGTGCATGGCGTTGCGGGTCGACGCCGATCCCAGATGGGTGAGCCCCGTGCCACACAGATACATGCGCGCAGGTTCGGGGTGGCGCACCGGCACATCCAGCGCGCCTTTTGCAGCCAGTTGCACGAGGTCCACCGCCTCCCCCCCTGCGGGGATCACATCGGCCAGTGTCGCGCCCGCCGCCACGGCGTTTTGCGCAAGTTCAAAGACAGTGACGGCGGGGATCAGACGGGCCGTTTCGCCCTCGCGCACCACAACACCGCCGGATTTCAATTGGCTCAAATACATCGCTCTTAGCCTTGTTTTTGTTTGTTGTAGACGTCGAAGATCACCGCAGCCAAAAGGACCAACCCCTTGATCACCTGTTGGTAATCAATGCCGATGCCCATGATCGACATGCCGTTGTTCATCACGCCCATGATAAAGGCCCCGACCACAGCGCCCACGATCTTGCCCGAGCCGCCCGACATCGACGCCCCGCCGATGAACACCGCCGCAATCACGTCCAGTTCCAGCGAAAAGCCCGCTTTGGGGGTCGCGGTGTTCAGCCGCGCGGCGAAAATCAGACCGGCAAGCGCGGCAAGAAAGCCCATGTTGACAAACGCAAGGAAGGTCAGCCGTTCGGTCTTGATGCCCGACAGTTTGGCCGCCTTTTCATTGCCGCCCAGCGCGTAGATCCGCCGCCCGATCACCGTGTTCTGGGTCAGGAAGGAATAGATGATGATCAGCACGCCCATGGTCACGGCCACATTGGGCAGGCCACGGAAGGTCGAGAGTTTGAAGGTCAGGAACAGCAAACCCCCGATCACGATGGCATTGCGTGCCCAAAAGAAATTCGACGGTTCAAGCTCGATACCATATGCCGCGTTGCGGGCCCGTGCGCGCAGTCCCATCCAGACGATGGCCGCAGAGGCAACGATGCCGACGCCCATCGCAAGGACGTTGAAATTGCGCGCGCCAAACAGGGCCGCAAGCCCTTCGGTGGCACTGCGCGGTAGAATGTCGGGAACAAAGCCGGTCGACAAAAGCTGGAAGGTGGGCGGAAACGGCCCGATGGATTGGCCCTGCAACAGCCACAGCGACAATCCGCGAAACACCAGCATCCCCGCCAGCGTCACGATGAAGGACGGGATTTTCCAATAGGCGACCCAGTACCCCTGTGCCGCGCCCACCACCGTTCCCAGCAAGAGCGAAATCACCACGGCAAGCGGAACGGGCAGTCCCCAATCGACGATCATCACGGCGGCAAACGCCCCGACAAACCCCATCACAGAGCCGACCGAAAGGTCGATATGCCCTGCGACAATCACGATCAACATGCCCAGCGCCATGATGATGATGTAGCTGTTTTGCAGGAACAGGTTGGTGATATTGACGGGGCGCATCAGCGTGCCACCGGTCACGATCTGGAAAAACACCATGATCGCGATCAGGGCAAACAGCAGGCCGTATTCGCGCATATGCGCCTTGAGATAGGCCATCAGCGGGCTTTGCGCGCCCTGTTCAGTGGTTGATTGGCTCGACATTTCTTCCCCTCACTCGGTGACGATGAGCGACATGATGCGCTCCTGCGTGGCCTCACGAGCGTCAAGTTCGCCCACAAAAGCCCCTTCGTTCATGACGTAAATCCGGTCGCACATGCCCAAAAGTTCGGGCATCTCCGACGAGATCATCACCACGGCTTTGCCCTGCGCGGACAGGTCGTTGATGATGGAATAGATTTCATATTTTGCGCCCACGTCGATGCCGCGCGTCGGCTCGTCGAGGATCAGCACTTCGGGTTCGGTGAACAGCCATTTGGCCAGCACCACCTTTTGCTGGTTGCCCCCCGACAGATTGCCGACCTTTTGCATCACAGAGGGCGTGCGGGTCGCCAGCGCCGTGCGATAGCGTTCGGCGACCTCGGTTTCCTCGGCCTCGCGCAGCACGCCTTTGGAGGACACCCCCTCAAGATGGGCCAGCGTGGTGTTGAACCGGATGGTTTCATCCAGGATCAGCCCCAGCGATTTGCGGTCCTCGGTCACATAGGCCAGCCCCGCGTCAATCGCGCGGTCCACCTTGGACACATCCACTGGCGTGCCGTGCACTTTGAGCGTGCCGGAAATATTGCGCCCCCAGCTTTTGCCAAAAACCGACATGGCCAGCTCGGTGCGCCCCGATCCCATAACGCCCGCGATGCCGACGACTTCGCCCGCACGCACATTCATCGAGATGTTCTTGATCACCTGCCGCTCGGCGTGGTCGGGATGCCAGACGTTCCAGCCCTCGACCTCCATGACCATCTCCCCCGCCACGCGGGGGCGTTCGGGATAGCGCGCCGACATATCCCGCCCGACCATGTCGCGCACGATCGCGTCTTCGGACAGGCCCTTGGCATCAAGGCGCGAAACAGTCATCCCGTCGCGGATCACGGTCACCGTGTCGGCGACATAGCGCACTTCCCCGAGCTTGTGGGAAATGATGATGCAGGTGACACCTTGGGCTTTGAGTTCCAGCATCAGATCCAGCAACTTGCGGCTGTCGTTTTCCTGCAAAGCCGCAGTAGGTTCGTCCAAAATCAGCAATTTAACGTGCTTTGACAGGGCCTTGGCGATTTCCACCAATTGCTGCTTGCCCACACCGATCTTGTCGACAAGTGTGCCCGGCGCATCGCGCAAGCCCACTTTTGCCAGCAAGTCGACCGTGCGGCTGAAGGTTTCCTGCCATTGCATCACGCCACTCTTGGCGCGCTCGTTGCCCAGAAAAATGTTCTCGGCAATCGACAGTTGCGGCACCAGAGCGAGTTCCTGGTGAATGATGACAATGCCGCGGCTTTCGGAATCCGACAGGGTTTTGAACTCGGCCAAAGCGCCGTCGTAATGGATTTCGCCGTCGTAGCTGCCCACGGGATAGACCCCCGACAGCACCTTCATCAGCGTTGATTTACCCGCCCCGTTTTCACCGCAAATCGCGTGGATTTCACCCTGCGCGACGCTCAGGTTCACCCGGTCCAGCGCTTTGACGCCGGGAAATTCTTTGGTGATGTCGCGCATCTCCAACAGCACTGTCATGGTCGCTCCCCCGACTATCTTTGTGCGCCTCCGACAACCGGAGACAACAAGGCCGCCCCACCCGATGAGCGGGGCGGCCCTTGGGATCAAAAACTTACTTGATCTGGTCTTCGGTGTAGTAACCGGTGTCGATCAGACGCTCCTCGATGTTGGTCGCATCCACGGGAAGCGGTTCGAGCAGATACGCGGGGATCACCTTGACGCCGTTGTCGTAGGTTTCGGTGTCGTTGAGTTCCGGCTCGCTGCCCTCAAGCACGGCGTTGACCATGCCAACGGTGACGCGCGCCAGTTCACGGGTGTCCTTGAAGATCGAGGAATACTGCTCGCCTGCGAGGATGGATTTCACCGACTGGATTTCCGCATCCTGACCGGTGACGATGGGCATTTTCAGATCGCCCGAGCCATAGCCAACGCCCTTGAGGGACGACAGGATGCCGATGGACAGACCGTCATAGGGCGCCAGCACACCATGGACCTCTTTGTCGGTGTAATTGGCCGACAGGATGTTATCCATGCGGGCCTGCGCAACCGCGCCGTCCCAGCGCAGGGTGCCGACCTTATCCATGCCCATCTGGCCCGATTGCACGACAACCGTGCCATCGTCGATCATCGGCTGCAGCACCGACATCGCGCCATCGTAGAAGAAATAGGCGTTGTTGTCGTCGGGCGAACCGCCGAACAGCTCGACGTTATAGGGACCATCGCCAAAGCGCGTTTTCAGACCCTCCACAAGCGACGTAGCCTGCAGCACCCCCACTTTGAAGTTATCGAAGGTGGCGTAGTAATCCACGTCACCGCTGTCGCGGATCAGGCGGTCATAGGCGATGACCTTGACGCCGGAGGCGGCCGCATTGGCCAAAGCGTTCGACAGGGTGGTGCCATCGATGGCCGCAATCACCAACACGTCCACACCCTTGGTGACCATGTTTTCGATCTGGGCCAACTGGTTGGGGATATCGTCCTCGGCGTATTGCAGGTCGGTCTCGTAGCCGGCATCCTCGAACTGCTTGACCATGTTGTTGCCGTCATCGATCCACCGCGCGGAGGATTTCGTCGGCATGGAAATGCCCACAGTGCCTTCGGCGTGAAGCGCGCTGGTAAGCGCAACAAAGCTGACCGCGAGCGCACCCGCGAGTTTCATCAATTTCATGTCTATCCTCCCTGACAGGGGCAAACCCCTGTGCACATAAACCCCGTCTCCCGAGGGGCTGCACCGAGTCGTAACGGGGAATGACATACCAAACAAATACCAATATAAAGATTCCATATATCATAATTGGAATGACAGATGGAGCTTCTCAAAAACCTGCGCCCCGCCCAGGCGCGCCTTGTCGCGGCCATTGCCGAACACGGCCAGCTTCAGGTGGCGGCTTCGGCCTGCCAGATGACCCAGCCCGCGGCCTCAAGGATGCTTGCAGAACTCGAACGCCAGATCGACGCCAAGCTGTTTGCCCGCACGCCCAAGGGCATGGAGCCGACGAAAGCGGGCCAGTTGGTCGCGCGCCACGCAACGCGCATCACCCATGATCTGGCGCAGATGGCGGCGGAGTTTTCGGAACTACGCGCGGGGCTGGCAGGGTCGATCCGCGTTGGCGCCGTCACCGGACCGGCGTTGGGACGGCTTGTGCCAGCGATCCAGCGGCTCAAGGCACAGGCCCCCTCGGTGGATATTTCGGTAGAGGTCGCGCCCTCGGTGCAGCTGGTGCAATCGCTCAAACGCGGCGATCTGGATTTCGTGCTGGCCCGCCTGCCCGCCTATGAGGACCAGCGCGATTTCGAACTGGAGCCTGCGCGCGATGAAACCGTGCAACTGATGGTGCGCGCGGGCCATCCGATGCTGCGCGGCGGTCCCCTCAGTATCGGCGCGCTGCACGGGTTTCCCTGGATCCTGCAAGATCGCGGAGCCCCGATCCGCCACGCCATCGAGCGCGCCTTTCACGCCGAGGCCCTGCCAGCCCCCAACAATATCACCACCACCTCGTCGCTGTTGGTGATCATCGCGCTGCTCAAGGATACCAACGCGATTTCCCCGATGTCCCAGGAGGTGATCGACCTGCTGCTTGACCCGCCCGTGAGTGCCAATCTGCGCAAGTTGGATGTGGTGCAAAACGTCACGGTCGAGCCCTATCTGATCCTGCGCGCGCGTGGGCGGACCCTGTCGCGCGCCGCAGAGCGGCTGTTGGGACTGGTGCGCGAAACCATCGATGCGCCGTGACCCCTGCGCAACCGCCCTGCCGCCCGCCTGATATCAGGCGACAGGGCGCAGGCGTTTACACCAAGGCGGCGTCCACACCCTCCAGCGCGGCAACCGACACAGCCTCGCTCGCCAGCAGGCCACTGCGCGCCTGATAGCTGGTGACATCGGTCGCGGTGCCGATCCTGGACCACAGGCTCACACCGTTGCCGTTGCCCCCCGTCAGCACCCAGCGCGCCGAGCCCGACACCACGCGCGTGGCATAGGCGGTGCCTGCGGGAATATTGGCAAAATCACCCGCATGCAGCAGATGGGTTTCGCCGTCGAGCACCAGCTCCAACGCGCCGTCCATCAGATAGGCGCAGACATGGGTGGTCGCGTGGCGCAGCGCCGGCATGGCAGCGCCACGTCCCGCCTCGAGCGTCACCATATCCAGCGCGCCCGCCGAAATCGCGCCGTTCAGCATGACCGTGGCCAAATGCCCGTCAAAGCGGTAGCGCGCGCCCTGCCCCGCCTGCAAAACATAGGACGCCGGCCCCTCGGGCAGCACCCGATCCGTGGCATCGCCGTTGGCAACGGGCGCAAAATCCTGTTGCACCGGATGCACGTCGAATTTGCCCATTGCCGGACCCATTTTGGAAAAATCGTAAGGGTGATCCAGTTCGGGCAGGCCATTGCCCTCCCATGGCTCGCCCGCCATGTCGAAAAAGCCTTCCCAGCCGCCGGGCGCGACGATGCCGAAAAACCGCGTCAGCGGCGCGACACATTGGTAGCTGTGCACATCGCCCGGTTGGACATAGGCGAAATCGCCCTCTGTCAACACCCGCGCGCTGTCATTGGCCCAGACCTGCAAGCGGCCCCGCAGACACAGCCATGTGTCGTGTTCGCGGTCGTGGTAGTGCAGCGGAATGGGGCGCTTGTCGTGGACGCTTTCGCAGATCACCGCTCCATAGGCGCCATTGGTCTGCGCCGTGCCTGCCAGCATATGCAGCGCCTGGCCTGCGACCAGCAACTTGCGGGCATCGCCGCTTTTCACAACAAAGGCTGTTGCGGGTTTGGGGCCGGTTTGCGGCTCAAGAGTTGGTTCACTCATCGGGGTCTCCTCCCTGAATGCGCAGCGCCTGCGGGCGCTCAAAAGTTATCGAACAAAGGGCACGGCCAGTTGCGCGGCCTTGCACTCATCCGTTTTCGGCGGGCAAATGCCCCATTTATCCACGCGACCTTCCGGCCAGATCCAGTCGTCGGGACCGCCTACAGGGTAGCTGTCATCGACCTGCTCCACCTCGGCGGTGTGTTCGATCACGATCCCGAAGGGGTCGACGAAATAGAAAAACACGTTGTCACCGGGCCCGTGGCGTCCGGGGCCCCAGCCAATGGCATGGCCTGCATCGCACATCTTGCCCCCTGCCCGCATCATGTCGTCGTAGTGGTCGTGCAAAAAGGAGACATGGTTCAACGTGTTCACCGTCCCCTTGGCCAGCACGATCGCGTGGTGATCATCGTTGCAGCGCAAAAAGCCCATCGCGGCGGACAGATCCGTCAGGACCATCCCCATCCCGTCGCGATGAAAGGCAATGTCGCGCTGCACGTCATCGGTGTTGAGGTTCACATGCGCAAGCCGCACAGGACGGTAGGCGTCATTTTCCAGCCGCGCGGGGCGCGCATCGCCCTGCGCCACGCCGATGCGCCGTCCCGCCGGATCGAAAACGCTAAATCCCGTCCCCCCGCCAAAGTCGCGCCGCGGACCGACGGGTTGATCCGGCGCTGCCCCTGCGGCAATCATCCTCGCATGAAGCGCCGCCAGATCGGCGGCGGGATCGGCATGCCAGGTCACCTCGGCAATCGCGGCTTGGGGCCCTGCACTGAGGGCAACGAGATAGGCATCCTCGCCAATGCCGCGCAGGTAATGCGTCCCGTCTTGCGTGGCGACATCGATCAGCCCCCAGACCTCGGTGTAAAACCGCAGCGCCGCAGCAAGATCGGGCACCACCAAATGGACCGAGCGCAGCCCGTCAACAGGAAAGCGCGGCGCCATGTCAGACCTCATCCGCGATGCGCGACACCAGACGACCGATGCCCGAAATCTCGACCACGATCTCGTCGCCCGCTTTCATCCAGACGGGCGGCGTGCGCTTGGCCCCCACACCGCCGGGCGTGCCCGTGGCAATGACATCGCCCGCCGAAAGCGGGGTGAAACGGGAAATATATTCGATGATCACGGGGATCGGAAACAGCATGTGATCCAGCGTGGCGCTTTGCATGACCGTGCCGTTCAGGATCGCCTGCACCCGCACCGCATCCAGATCCCCCACCTCGTCGGGCGTGACCAGTTCGGGCCCGAAGGGCGCTGTGTCGGGAAAGTTCTTGCCCGGTGTGAACTGGCGCGAATGCCATTGCCAATCGCGCACGGAGGCATCGTTGAAACAGGCAAAGCCCGCCACATGGCGCATCGCATCCGCTTGGGAAATATTGCGCCCCCCCGTGCCGATCACCACCGCCAGTTCCGCCTCGTAATCAAGGTCGCTCGACACGCGCGGCCGCACGATCGGGTCCTGCGCGCCCGTCAGCGTGTCGGCAAAACGGGTGAAAATCGACGGGTAATCCGTCGCTGCGCGCCCCGTTTCCACGCGGTGGCTTTCGTAGTTATGGCCAACGCAGAAAATCTTGGCCGGATTCGGGACCACGGGCAAAAGCGTGACCTCGGCGCGCGGCAGTTTCGGGCCGGTCGCGGGCGCGGCGTCCAGCCCCCGCTCGAGCGCGGTTTTCAGGTCGGGCGCATAGCCGGCGAGGTCGATGATGCTCTCGCCCTCGACACGGCCCCACGCGGGGGTGCCTTGATGGGTATAGCTGACGTAGCGCATGAAAAAATGTCCTCTTTTCAGTCGGTTGTCTCGGGAAGTCGCAGGGCGGCATTTTGGGCCATCGCCGCGAGCGCTGCCCTGAATTCAGCGGGATTTCTGGCCAGAACAGCCACATAGTGATCCGGCCGCAAAAGCACGAAACCGGCCTCGCGCGCGTCAAACCACGCGGCCAGATGGCCCTCGGGGTCGGGCAGATCGGCAAGGGAAACACAGCGCGCAGCCAAGAGGTCCAGCACCTGATGGGCGAGCAGATCGGCGCGTGCAATCACCCGCCAGCCCTGTCCCAAAACATCATCCAGCAGCCGCCCCCCGCCCAGTGTCGGGTTGATGAACCGCTCGCCAGCCCCTGCGCCGATGATCTGCGACGCAATCGGCGCGATCAAATCGGAGGCGGTGCGCATGCCCGTCTGCGCCCGGAGACGCGCATCGCGAGCGGCGGCTTTTGCGGGGTCCAATTCGCAAATATACCGCCCCGCTTCAACGGCTGCGCCGATGACATGGCGCACCTGCGCGTCGCGCTCGCGTTGATAGGTCGCAAAAAGCGCAGCACCTGCCTTTTGCCCGATCACAAGGTCAAGTTTCCACGCAAGGTTCGCCGCATCGCGAAACCCGTGGCACAGGCCTTGGCCAAAGAACGGTGGCGTCTGATGCGCCGCGTCCCCGGCCAGAAACACACGGCCCTGTTGCCAGTCCTCGGCCACCAACCCGTGAAAGCGGTAGGTCGCGGCGCGGATGATTTTATGCGCGGCCTCCCCGACCCACGGCGCAACCATGGCCGCCACGCGCGCAGGTTCTGCCATTTCGCTGTCGCTTTCCCCGGGAAGAAGCATGAATTCCCATCGGCGGTGATTGCCCCGCCCCGGCACGATGGTCGCCGGGCGCGCGGGGTCGCATTGCATCAACGACAGGTTTTGCAAATTCGCCCCCGCAGGCAGGCCCGTATAGGCGGGGAAAGTGATCGGCCCCTCAACCTCGGCGTCCACCACCAGCCACGGCTCTTCGAACTGCAAATCATCAAGCGCGATGCCCAGCGCCTTGCGCACAGTAGAGCGCGCCCCGTCACATCCAATCACCCAAGCCGCCGTATCCGTGGTGCCATCGCTCAGCGTCACCGTCACGCTGTCCGCATCTTGGGAAAGCGTTTCCACCGCCAGACCGGTGTCCAGTTGCACCTGCGCATATCGGGCCAGCCCCGCGCGCAGGATTTGCTCCATTTCCGGCTGGTAGAAAAAATAGTCGTTCGCATGACCAAAGGGGCGCGGTTTGCCCGCTGCCGACAAAAACCGGATCACGCCCTGATCCGCGCCGATGTGGATATGCCCGTCGCCTGCGCGCATCACCTTGTGAAAGGTATTAAACAGTCCTATGCCATTGAAAAGGCGCATAATTTCGTGATCGACATGCACTGCGCGCGGCAAGGAATAGGGGGCGGGATCGCGTTCGATGATCCGCACGCGATGCCCCGAACGTGCCAACAGATGGGCGGCAAAAACCCCCACCGGACCACCGCCAACGATGATCACGTCCCACTGCTTGCGCGCGACAGTCTGGGTCTTTGCGTCGCTCATATGCCCCCCGGAACCAATTCTTTTCCTTGGTATGGCGCGCGGCGATCAAAGTTTGAAATAATGGTTTACCCAGACAGTATAAATGTAATTGATATTCAAAGGTCCTGCGCGACGGTGCGACAGGCGGCAGTCACGAACCGCTCCGCGAGGGGCGACAAGGGGCTGTCGCGCAGCTTGAGGCAGACCAGTTTGCGCGGCGGCGGAGCGCCCATCAACGGGGCGCTGGACAGGATGCCCGCGGCCAGTTCCGTTGCCACAGCAGAGCGCGGCAAGAGAGCCAAAGCATTGCCCTGGCGCAAGATTTCCTTTTGCGTGGCCAGCATGTCGCAGCGGATCACATTGGCGGGCACGGGCACGCCCGCGCTGATGAACACGGCTTCCAATTGGCGTTTTGTTTCCCCCGAAACGCGCGGAAACACCCAAGGGCGCAGCGCCGCCTGCGCGATGTTCAGCCCCTCTGGCGGCAATTTTCCCGCCCCCGACACCAAGACGAACGGCTCGCGGGTCAGCGGGATTTCTTCCAGCCCCGGCGCCAGCGCATCAAGGCGCGCAGAACAGAGCGCGATGTCGATCTCGCGCCGTCGAAGCGCCTCGCCGATCATTTCATCCGCAAGGTGGACCAGCGTCACATCCAGCGCGTCGAGTTCATCCTGCAGCACCGCGATCACAGGCGGCACCAGCGCCAGAAACGCCCCCGTCGTGCCGCCAATCACCATTGGCCCCGCAATTTGCTGATCTTTGGCGGCGAGTTCGGCCATGGCGTGATCCAGGATATTTTCCATCGCGCTGGCATGGCGGATCAGGATGTGCCCCTCCGGCGTAAGCAGCGCCCCCTTGCGGTCGCGGATCACCACCTGCTTGCCCAAACGGTCCTCAAGCTGTGCAATCGCCATCGATACCGAGGGCTGCGTCATGTTCAACACCGCCGCAGCCGCCGAAAACGAGCCCTGCCGGACAACGGCCAGAAGGATGCGCAGATGGCGCGGATCAATGGACATCACTGCCTCCCTATTGACGCCAAACATGGGTCGCCGGGGCCAACATAAGTCAAACTTATACGCATCGCCAAATTCATTTCTTTGATTTTGATCCATCGACGGCAATAGTACAGACAAGAGGGGGAGGAAGAGATTTATGAAATTCAGACGCTTAGACCTGAACTTATTGGTCGCGCTGGAGGCGCTTCTGGACGAATGTTCCGTCACGCGCGCCGCAGATCGGGTGCATTTGTCACAAGCCGCGATGAGCAACGCCCTGACGCGGCTGCGCGAATATTTCGACGATGATCTCCTCGTGCGGGTCGGGCGGCGCATGGTGATGACGGATCGCGCGCGCGCCATGCATTCCGAGGTCAGCGAGATTTTGCGCCGCATCGAAACCCGCGTCATGGCAAGCCAGGATTTCGACCCGACCGAGCAGGAGCGCGAGGTGCGCTGCATGATGTCGGATGTGATGGCGAAAACCTTTTTCACCGATCTCACCCGCCACATTGCCCGACAGGCCCCGCTGATCACCCTGTCCTCGCGCCCTATCGAGGACCCGCCGCATCTGCAACTGGAACAGGGGCGGGTCGATTTCCTGATGATGCCGCGCCAATATGCCTCCTCCGCCCATCCAATGATCGAGCTGTACCGCGAAGGTTTCGAATGCGTGATGGAGCCCGACAACCCTTTGCTGCAAAAAGATTTTACGCGCGACGCCTATCTTGCGGCGACCCATGTCGTCATCGAACTCGGCTCGGCGCGCAAGATTTCGGCAGATCGCGCGACGATTGAACAGCGCTATGGGCCGCTCAAGGTCGGGGCCAAAGTGTACAGCCAAAGCATGGTGCCGTGGATGGTGCGCGATACCAACTGGATCGGCACCCTGCCCGCCTCTCTAGCGCGCAACTACGCCCGCGCTTTGGGGCTGGTCAGCGTTGCGCTGCCCATCGAGGTCCTGCCCAATGTGCTGGTGCTGCAATGGGGGCATTTCGCCGATCAGGATGCCTGTCTTGCGTGGCTGCGCTCGGAAATTTCCAACTTTGCGGTCGGGTCCGGACTGCGCGCTGCGGCCTGACCGCCCCCCCACACAGGCAGAGCACGGCAAAACGGGCGCAAATTCTGCGCCCGTTTTGGTGTCGTCACGCGCCAACACGGAGGTCGGCGCGCGTTTGCAGACCCGCGGATCAAAAGGTGATGCTCAGACCGAACTCATAGGATTCGCGGCGTTCGGGCGCAAAAACCGGCGGCTCGTAGCGATCATCAAACCCTTCGAGAAACTCATGGCCGCTGTCCCAGCCCGCATAGGCCGTCATCGTGTCGCTGATCTTGTAGCCGCCCTCGACCGCGTAGTTCTGATCGCTGTCCATGCCGATTTTGACATCCCAGTTTTCGCCGCCCCAATTGGTGGAAACGAGGAACTTTTCAAGATCGAAGGTGCCCTTGGTGTAGGTCGCAAAGAACCCCTTGAACAGACCCGCATCTTTGGTGTTGTAGATCGCTGTCAGATCCGCGTTATACAGCGCACGATCATCGCCGTTGCTGGCATAGCTTGCCGCAAGTACCAGCCCCGTGCCCTTCACCGGATAGACCACATCGATCTGTGCATCGCCCAGATCATTGGCCTTGAAAGCGTAGATCCCAAAGGCGGTCGGATAGGTCAGTTTGACTTCGCCAAGCGGGCGGTCGGACCCGTCGGTGGTGACAACATCGTCGCCGTAGACCGGCCCGTAGATTTGGAACGGATCTGCGGTCATTTCGACGCCGAGCTTGCCGAAATGGGTTTCGTATTTGATCTGGAAATCTTCCTGAACCTTCTGCAGTTCCCCATCGACAATCAGCGCCGCCTTGTCGCCAATCGCCCGATAGCGCCGCGGCACTGCCGGAAACACAGCGACCGAGCCGCGATTGCGCAGTTCGCCGTCCGCCCAGGGCTTTTGGCCCAGAGTGCCAAAGGTCGACACAGACAGCTTGCCGTTCGGCCCCATATCCAATGCGGCAGAAAAATCGACGTAATTGTCGTCAATATATCCGATGTCATCCTGATCCGAACGCAGGTTGGCCTGCACCTTGGCCTCAAGCGTACCCAGATCGCCAAAGCTGAAGCTCTCGGTTGCAAAGACTGACAGCTGCGCCAATGCGCCCGAAGCATCCCCGGCATTGCCATAGCCCAGATAGGCCTCGCCGCCGAATTTAACCTCTGCTGCAGCCAAAGTGGGGCTTAGGGCAAGGGCCGTCAGGGCCAGAATCTGTGTGTGTTTTTTCATGTGTGTCCTCCTTGAATGCCCGCAGTCCTCCCTGCGGTAAGACGACAAAACACAGCCCCCCGCATGAAGGAAAATTGATAGGCCAGAAGGGAGGAAATCCACCAAATCTATCTTTTAAGTATTTGATTTTTAATTATAAATAACGAACAAAGCGGTTCAGAAAATCACGCCCCCTGACATCTCTTTCAAGCGTTGCAAAACCGTCACACAGCCAGTGGCCCGCCTCTGCTGTGACAGGCCCAAACGAAAACAGCGGCCCCCGAAAGGACCGCTGCACCGGCTGATGTCGGAACGTCTTTTTCAGCTTTCGAAATAGGCAGGATCAAGCCCGCAAAACGCATCGACGGGCGAGACACCTTCAAACGCGCGCTGGCCCATCAAGGCCTCAAGAGTGATTTCCAACATCTTGGGATGCGCCATATAGGCGTTGACGTAGGTGTGGACGCGATTGGCCTCGAAAAGGTGATACGGCCAGCCGAACGACACCATCACACAGGGCAAATCGTTCCAGAACCGCTTCATCGCCTGCTCGAACTGACCGGTCATTCCGCCCCAATCATTCGTGATCGTGCCGCGTGTCAGCAGGCATTCCTCGGCATAGGCATAGAGCAAAAGATCACAGCCCTCGGGATCGACGGGCGTGCCCCAGGCATGTTCGACCACCTCGAATCCGCGCGCGCGCAACAGATCGGCCAGCCCGAGCGGCAAGGGGCGCGTGGTCGAGGCGGGCGGAAAGCCCTTTCCACGGGTCACAAGGCAGATTTTCTTGTAGCGCGCGGGGGTCATCGGCAGCAGGTCGTCGCGGGTTTTGACCAGCGTCGGCGCGCGCTCCAGCACACTCAGGATCGTAGCGCGATCGGCGGCGGGGTCGCGGGGTTCGGGCGTGGAGTCGCGATGCGCGCCAAGCGCTGCTTTGAACGCCAACTGCCGTGCGACCGCCGCGTCCAGACGCGCCCGGGGCAAACGCCCGTCCGCCAGAGCTGCCAGAATCGTGTCAACGTCGCGCGCCAGATCCGGCGCATCGAGAATCACGTCGTTGCCCGCATTCAGCGCGTCGATTACCAAGGCGTCGCGCGGCAAAATTCCACTGATTCCCGCCATCGCTGTCGCATCGGAAATCAACAGGCCATTAAAGCCCAGACGCCCGCGCAACAGGTTTTCGTTCAGCGCAGCGTTGAGCGAGGCCGGAACAAAGGCCGCGGCCCCCTCCACGCCCTCGACTTCGCGCATGTAGGACGGCAGCGCGATATGGGCGGGCATGATGGCCAGAACGCCCGCATCGATCGCCGCGCGGTACAGCGTGCCAAAACTCGCCTCCCACTGCGCAAACGACAGGGGGTTTACGGTGGTGACAAGGTGCTGGTCGCGCGGGTCATAGCCTTCGCCGGGCCAATGTTTGGCCGTCGCGCCGATCCCTTCGCTTTGCAGGCCTTTCAAGGTCGCCAGCGCATGGTCGCGTACCTTTTCAAGGTCAGAGCCGTAGCTGCGCGTCCCCGTAATCGACGAGCGGAACGCCACGTTCAAATCCAGCGCGGGCGTAAAACTCCAGCCCAGCCCATGCGCGCGCGCCTCGCGGGCCATCGCAGCCGCTGCGGCCTGGGTCAATGCGGGATCATTCGCCGCCGAAAAGGCCAGCGGAACGGGGGATGGTGTGGCTTCGATGGGGGTTGTCGAGCTGCCTTCAAGGTCGGTCGAAAACATCACCGGCACTGCGAATTCGCCGTTCAGCCGCGCCAGTTGCGCCCGTTCCTGCGCTGCTGACCCGCCCGCCATGCGGGTGATGAACCCCGGCTGCAAGCCCTTCAGGCGCGCCAGATCGACTTGCGGCCCGAAGGTAAAGACGCAAAACACCAGCGCCGCTTTGGCGCGATCATCCAGCTTTTCGAATGTTTGCGCGACCCACTCCCGGGACGCCGCATCCAGATGAAAGGGTGCTTTTGCAAACCCTTCCCACAGGTGCTCGGTCGCGCGATCCGCGACCTGTTCGATGCTCTCCACGGTGGTCTCCTCCCCTTTTGGTCCCCATCCGGGGTGTTTTTTAGGTTTTAGAAAGCGCGCGCCCATCTGCGAAATTGATTTTTCGGATCATCCCCCATTCGCGGCATCAATACGTCCTGCGCCGCACAACCATTCACGAGAGTGATACTCTTTCCTTTAATCTTTCAATTTTTTGAAATGGTCCAATCCGCCTAGGGTCCAGATGCCAAGGGAGGGCACGAAGCGCTGGAGGAGCGCGTCCCCCGCAGCCTGAACACGATCAATGGAGGATCCCCATGACATCCGCACGGACAGCCACGCGTCTGATGAAAACCTGTACCGCCTGCGTCGCGCTGATCGCCGCTATCGCCGCGACACCCGGCGCGCAGGCCGCAGACCCCGCAAAATCCATCGCCTTTTCGCCCATCGCGCTGGATATTCCCGCAATGCAGGGCCTGTCGGGCGCTGTTGAACATTTTGCACAGGACGCCGGCATCGGCTTTGTGTCCCTCGACCCCAAATTCGACCCCGGTCAACAAGCGCAGCAGCTTTCGCAGGTGATCGAAACCGGCAAGGTGCAGGGCGCGTGGTCCATCGTGATTCGCGCCGCCGCCCTGCGCGGCGTTGTCAAAACCGCCATCGACAAAAACGTGGCCCTCGTGGTCTCAGGGCGTCCCGCCGACTACGGGTTGGACGGTCCGCAACCGGGCATCGCCTTTTCCGACATCAACTATGAGGACTATGGCGCCAGTTTGGCCGATCAACTGGCGCAGTGCATCACCGAAAAGCTCGACGGTTCGGCGCAGGTGCTGTTCTTTGGCGATTCGTCGGGCACGAAAGCCGCAGAACTGACGGATAACGCCGCCAAAGCCGCCCTTGCCAGCGGCGCGCCGCAGGCAAGCATCGTCGCCACAGCGATCAGCCTTGAGCGTTTGGAAAGCCAGCAAAAAGCAGCCCAGATGCTGCAATCCAAACCCGATGCCACGGCCGTTTATGCCGCCAATGATGAAAATGCCATGGGCGCGATCACGGCCTTTCGCGCGGCAGGCAAGGACCTACCCTGTGTCGTGTCGGGCGGCGGGGGCGCAGAGGCGCTCGAGGCTGTGAGCAGCGGCGATCTCTATGCCGTGGCCGGTTTCGATTTCGAAGGCGATGCGCATCAGAATTTCGAAACCCTCGTGTCGATGATGGAGGACCCCACCACGGCGGGCCCGATCCTCGAAATTCCGATTAAAGTCACGAAGTAAGGAGCACTCTCGTGAGTGTCAAACCCCCCATGTCACATGCAAAAACAGGCGGCCCTTTGGGGGCCGCCGCCCCCAAGGCCCCTTTGAAAACCGCCCGCCCATCGTCCGCGGTGCCACGCGATGTGGCGCTGCTGGTGTTTCTGCGCGATCGCGGCATTCTGGTGCTTTGGGCGGTGCTTCTGATCGGCTTTGCCATCTGGAACGCCCCCTATTTTGCCACCGCCAACAACGCGATGCTGATCCTGAGCGCCTCTTCGGTGACGGCCGTTTACGCCGCAGCCGTGGCCATCGGGCTTTTCTCGGGCGCTTTTGACCTTTCGCTGCCCGGTGTGGGGGCTTTGGCTTCCTGCGTCACGGCCGTCGCCTTGCAAAACTTCGGGTTTGCGATCCCGCTGGCCCTCGCGCTTGGGGTGGTCATCGGCGCGCTGTGCGGTTTCGTGAACGGGTGGATTTCGCTCAAGGGGCTCAACCCGTTGATCGTGACCATCGGCACCCTGTCCGTCACCTCCGGCCTGGCGGCCAAAGTCGTCGGCGGCTATTCGATTTACGGGCTGTTCCAGTTGGAATTCATGGGCTCGGCGCGCTATTTCGGCATCCCCTCGCACGCCTTCATCGTTGCCGCCCTCTACATCGGGCTTACCGTTTTCCTGACCCAGACACGTGCGGGTATTCGCATGCGTGCGGTGGGCGGAAACGCCGAAGCCGTGCGCCGTGCGGGTCTTAACGAGCGCCAGTACCGCATGATGGGTTTTGTCTTTTCGGGAACACTTGCGGGCATCGCGGGCATGATGACCATGGCGCTGGTCGGTGAGGCCTCGCCCACCGCCAGTCCGGGGGTCATTTTCACTGCGCTGACAGCCGTTGCGCTGGCCGGTGTGTCCTTGCAGGGCGGGCGCGGATCCTTGCCGCGCGTGTTGATCGGCGCGCTGATCCTGGGGACCATTGCCGACGGTCTGACGATTGCAGGGGTCGAGCCCTATTGGGCGACCGTGTCCACCGGGGCGCTGATGATCGGCGCGCTTTTGCTCGACAAATATCTCACCGAAGCGATTTCAACGCGGCTTGTGCGCATTTCGACGCTCAACGTACATGATGGAGTGAAATGATGGCACATCCTGACTCCCCCCCCGCCCTCGCGCTTGGGGGCATTGCCAAACACTACGGCTATGTCAAAGCGCTCGATGGGGTGGATTTCCACGTGAACGCCGGTGAAATCGTCAGCCTTCTGGGCGACAATGGTGCCGGAAAATCCACCCTGCTCAAGGTGATGTCCGGCGCCCATGCGCCCTCCGAGGGCACGATCCGCATCGACGGCAAACTGGTCACCAAATATACCCCGTCCGTGGCCTCCGATTTGGGGGTGGAAATGGTCTATCAGGACCTCGCGCTGGTCGACACACTGGATATTTCGACCAACCTGCAACTGGGGCGCGAGCCCCTGCGCCCCTTTCCGCTCTCGCTGTTTGGCTTTGTCGACTTTGGCAAAATGCACAAAGCCACCCGCACCCAACTCGACAAGCTTGGCGTGCGCACCGCCCCGCCCGAGCGGGCGGTGGAAATGCTGTCGGGCGGGCAGCGTCAGGTCACGGCGATCTCGCGCGCCGCTGTGCGCTTGTTTGAACGCGGCGGCGGTGTCATTTTGATGGACGAGCCCACGGCGGCGCTCGGATATGAACAAACGCTGATGGTCGAAGCGCTGATCAAACGCATGGCCGCGGCGGGGTTTGCCATCGTTCTGGTGACCCACAACCTGCCGCTGTGCCTGAACGTGTCCGATCGCATCGTCGTGCTCAATCGCGGACGAAAAGTGGCCGATGTGATGCGCGCGCAGGCCGATCACAACAAGATCGTGTCGTGGATCACCGGCGCGGATCGGGCAGAGGAGGCTGTCGCGTGACCGCCCATTCTGCGCCCCCCGCGGCTAGTGTGCAAACCGTCGCGCTCACGCCAACGCTGAACGCCGACCTCTTTGTGCCCACGCAGGGCATCCGGCATCCACTGATTGTCGCGGCCTCGGGGGGCGGGTGGCGGCGCGGCGGGCGCGCGGACCTCAATCACTGGGGGGCGTTTTTCGCCCGACACGGCATCGCCTTTGCCTCGGTGGATTATCGCCGCTCGACCGAGGGGGCGGTGTTTCCGGACAATCTTTGCGACCTTGAAACAGGCATCTGCGCCCTGCACGCACAGGCACAAGACCTCGGGCTGGACGGGGCGCGTATCGCCCTTCTGGGCGCTTCCGCCGGAGCGCATCTGAGCGCCCTCGCCGCCCTTGGCGACCGCCTGCCGCCCCTGCGCGCAATGGCCTGTATTTACGGCCCCTATGATCTGCTCAAGCACTGGCAGGAGGACATCGCCAAATCCCCCGAGCGCAGCGCCAATCTGACCGAGAGGATGCTTGGCTGCGGTCCCTTTGATGACCCCCTGCGCTACCATCGCGCCTCGCCCTTGCGCCAGATCACCACGGCGCGCGCGCTGCCCGTGTTCCTGTCCTGGGGGCTGCTTGATCCGGCGATTGATCCGCAGCAATCGCTGGATTTTGCTCAGGCTCTGCAGCAGGCGGGCTTTCCCGTGCGCCGGCGCGTGTTTCCCGATGCAGGCCATTTCTGGTTTACAGAGGACGATCTGGCCGATCCCCAAACCCATGCCGCAAAGCTTTCGGGCGATTTACTGCGGTTTTTCACCCGCGTTCTGGCCTGACGGGCTGCCTCTCAAGAAAGACCGACATGACACCGCCTGCATCGCCAAGCACAGCCGCGCCCTCACACCACACCCCCGATTGGCCCCGTCTCTGGAAAGGGCACTGGATCTGGGTTGCAGATCCCGGCACATCCCAAGGCAACCCGATTTCGCCCGACCGGCGCGAGCGCCCGCCCGCGCTGGCGCTGTTTCGCAAACCTCTGATACTGGACCGCGTCCCGGACCGCTTTGACGCGCGCCTCACCGCCGACAGCCGCTATCGTTTGCGCGTGAACGGTCGCATCATCGGGCGCGGGCCGGTGCGCGGCCAGCCCCGCCGCCTCAGCTTTGACACCTATGATATTGCGCCCTACCTGCAGACCGGTGCCAATGTCATCGCCCTTGAGGTGCGCTACTACGGGCGGGCCAATTCGCTCTGGATGCCCGCGGTGGGCAATGCCACGCTGGGGCGCAGCGGTGTGGCCGTGTTCGAGGGGCACTACACCGATGCGTCGGGCGCGCAGGTCTGGGTGACCAGCGACGACAGCTGGGCCGCTCAGCTATGTGCGGGGATGCGCGACGATGCCCATGACCCTGACGCCAGTCTGGTGGGGGGCGGCGTTGCGGCCGAAAGTTTTGATGCACGGGGGCGCGCGGGCGACTGGGCGCAGCTCGGCTTTGACGACAGCTCCTGGCCGCGTGCGCTTAAAATCACCCCTATCCACATGGGCGGACCGGGGCGCTCCCGCCCCCCCAGCGACCCCTACGGCGCGCTTTTGCCCCATGGTCTGGCCCCCATGAGCTGTGAAGTCATCGCCCCCCGCAGCGTCACGGTTCAAGCCGCTCAGGGCGCAATCGATACCGCGCTTGCAGCCCCTGCCGCGCGCGTCGAGGCGTCGGTTTTGCAGGCCCAAACCCTGTCCAACCAGTCATGCGCCCTCCCCGCGGCGACGTTGGACAAGGGCGAGCACCACCGCGTGATCGTTGACATGGGCCGCATGGTTGCAGGCTATGTCGCGTTCACCATCGCAGCCGAGCAGGGCGCGCGGCTCGACATCTCCTACCTTGAGGCCCCGATCCGCGAGGCGGCGCATTTTGGCGCCCATGGCGGCACGCGCTATGTGGCGCGCGGCACCCAAGATCACTTTGAAACCTTCGACCGACAGGGCTTTCGCTACGTCGTTCTGATCAGCGACACGGCCTTTACGCTTCAGGACCTGCACTGCATCGAAGCGCTCTATCCCTGGCGCGGAGCGCATGACTTCGTCAGTTCCGATACAGGGCTGGACCGGCTGTATGCGGCGTCCAAACGCACCGTTGCGCTGAATTCATGGGATTGTTTCATCGACTGCCCCTCGCGCGAACAACGCGCCTGGGCGGGCGATAGCGTTGTGCATGTGCTGACCCATCTGGCCTGCAACGATGACATCGCGCTGTGCTGGCGCAACCTTGAACTGGCCGCCTCGCCCCGCAGCGATGGGATTTTGCCCATGAGCGTCGCCGGAGATGTCGAATTTGGCGAAGGCTTCACCATCCCCGACTGGTCGCTGCACTGGCTGCACGCGCTGTTCGAAACCTATCTGCACAGCGGCGATGTCGCGCGCACCCGTGCGCTGATGGGGCCGGCGGAAGGGATTTTGCGCTGGTATCTGCCCTTTCTCGACGACAGCGGGCTGCTCACGGATGTGACCGAGTGGAACCTCGTGGATTGGTCCGCCATCGACACGACCGCAACAAGCGCCGCCCTGAACGGGCTTTGGGCGCGCGGCCTGCGCGAGTTTGCGCAGATGGCGCGGGATCTGGGCGATCTGGGGCGCGCGACATGGGCCCAAGACCTCTACGCCGGGGTGCAGCGCGGCTTTGAGGGGTTTTGGGACGCGGCGCGCGGCCTCTATGTCGACCGCCTTGTCGACGGCGTTTCCCAACCCGCCACCAACCAGATTTCCACCGCCCTTGCTTTGGTGGCAGGGCTGGTGCCCCCTGACCGCCAGCCCCGCGCCGCCGAGGCGATGACGCGCAACCTCGTCGAGCGCAGCTGGCTGTTCAAACGTCCCGAGGATCCGGCCGACGACACCGGCGCGCGGTTCCGCTCGGTCATCACCAGCCGCTTTACCCCCGATTGGGATGTGTCGCGCGACGTGGTGCGCGCCCAGCCTTTCATGAGCTACGTTGTGCATGATGCACTGGCCGTGGCGGGGCGTAGCGACCTTTTGCCTGCGCAGTTGCGCCGCTGGGACAGTCTGATCGCACAGGGGTACGACAGTTTCAACGAAATCTGGACCGGCAACAGCCACGCCCATGGCTGGAGCAGCACCCCCGCGCGCGATCTGGTGGGGCAGGTTCTGGGCGTGCGCCCCGCACAGGCGGGGTTTACCCGCGCGCGTATCGCGCCCTGCCTTGGCGATCTGACGCATCTGCGCGCCAGCGTTCCGACGCCGCAGGGGCCGATTTCCATGCATCTCGAGGGCGGCACCTTGCGGATCGACAGCCCTGTGCCCGTCGATCTCGTGCCCCCGGCGCAGGGCTGGGGGACGCTTGAGGTGATCTGCCCGCAGGCCCTGTCAGCCCCTTAGGCTTTGCGGCGCACCGCCTTCTCGATCCGAGCGTCCGAATTTGAGCAAAACGCCCCAAGGGTCGGAGAGGTAGAATTCGAACATCCCCCAGGGGCGATGCACAAAGGGGCGCAAGCCCGCAACCCCGCGCGCGGTGAATTCGTCGTAAAGCGCGTCGATGCCACCGCCGCGGATGTAGCAACTGCTTTCGGTTGCGCGCCCGTCCCGCACATCGGGCGGGCAGAAATGCAACTCGATCCCGCTGCGGCGCAGGATCAGGTAATCGGGCGTCACCCGTTCGGGCACAAAGCCAAGCTGCGTCTCATAAAACGCCTGTGTGCCGTCCAGATCGGGGGAGCGTAGAACCGGAAGAACGCTGAGGTCGGGGGCGCTCATGACAGGCTCCCCTGCCCCAAAGATAGACCCGCCGATTGACTGGGCGATTGACCCGTGGCTTGGGGCAAAATCCACGTTCCGCCAAAGGGCGGCGGCGTGTTGGTGCGCAGCGCACAGCCATAGCAGGCCGACAGGTCGCGGTCCGTCAGCACCTCCTGGGGCGCACCGCTGGCGCGCACCTGCCCTGCCCCCAACAGCGTGACGTGATCGGCAAACATCGCCGTCAGGTTGAGGTCATGCATCACCGCAACCACCCCGCCGCCCGCTTGCGCATAATCATGCGCAAGCTGCATCACGATCAACTGATGCCCGATATCCAGCGCCGACACCGGTTCGTCCAGAAACAGCCACCGCGGCGCGCCCTCCAGGACCGGCTCCCAGATCTGCACAAGGACGCGTGCCAGATGCACGCGCTGGCGCTCGCCGCCCGACAGATCCTGCACCAGACGGCTTTCGAAACCCGCCAGTCCAACCCGCGCCAGCGCCGCCTGCGGTAGGGTTGCCTGCGCCTGCGGGCAGGCAGTGGCAAGCCCCGCTGTCAGCCCCAGACGCACCAGTTCCAGAACGGTGAAGGGAAAGGCGACACTGCCCGATTGTGGCAGGACCGCGCGCAGGCGGGCCAGTTCGACGGGACGCAGGCTGGCGGTCTCGCGCCCGTTGATCCAGACCTTGCCGCTATGGGCGACGTCGCCGGTCAAGGCGCGCAACAGCGTCGTCTTGCCCGAGCCGTTGGGGCCGACAATGGCCGTCAACTGACCGGCCTGTGCGCTAAAATCCACACCGTTGAGCGCCGTATGGCGCCCGAAGCGCACGCGCAGTTTGCTGGCGGTAATCGAGGTCTCAGACATCCGACAGACTCCTGTTTTTCAACAAAATCCACATAAAGACAGGCCCGCCCAGAATGGCTGTCACGATCCCGATGGGCAGTTCGGCAGGCGCAACAACAACGCGGCTGACCATATCGGCAAGCAACAGCACCACCGCCCCCAGCAGGGCGGCATTGGGCAAGAGGTTGCGGTGTTCGGGCCCCTGCACAAGGCGCAGCAGATGCGGCACGACGATGCCGACAAACCCGATGCCGCCGGTGATCGCAACGCAGGCCCCCACCGAGCCTGCCACCGACAGGATGGCAACGCGTTTCATCATCTGGGTGTCGATGCCCATGTGGCTGGCGACGGCCTCGCCCAGCGCCAGAGCATCCAGCGCGCGGGCCAGAAAGGGGGCAACGAAGAGGCTTGCAAGGATCAGCGGCGCGGCCGCCCAGAGTTTCGCCCAAGTGGCACCCGCCACCGATCCCATGCCCCAAAAGGTCAGGTCACGCAGCTGGCTGTCATCGGCTTTGTACACGATGATCCCGGTGATCGCGCCCGTCAGCGCCCCCAACGCGATGCCCGCGAGCAACATCGTCGCCACCGAGGTCCGCCCGCCGCGCGTTGCGATCCGGTACAGCACCAGCGTGCTCGCCCAGCCACCCAAAAAGGCCGAAAACGGCACAAGGTAGGCCCCGCTTGCGACCTGCACCGCAAGTGGCAACAGCCCGCCCAAAACGATGGCCGCCACCGCGCCAAGCCCTGCCCCCGCGCTGACACCGACCAATCCGGGATCTGCGAGCGGATTGCGAAACAACCCCTGCATCACCGCCCCCGCCACCGCCAGCGCCGCCCCCACAAGCGCCGCCGTCATCACCCGCGGCATGCGGATATCCCAAATGATCGTCACATCGCGCGCCGAGGCGGTTGCGAGGCCGAATTTGGTCAAAAGCCCCCCCCAGACATCGGTATCCGAGGCCGCGCCGCCGCCCAGCCCAAGCACCATCGAAAGCCCCAGCGCCACGATCAGCCCGATGCGCACAACGCGCGCGCGGGCCCGCCGGTCGCCGCTTTGGCGTGCGGATGGGAACGGCGGGGCGATGCTTGCGAGGGCCATCAGTTCACCGAGCGCCCGACAGCATCCGCCAGCGCCGCGTGCAAGCCGGTCGCAAATTGTGCCGTGCGCGGGCCAAAGCCCAGAGCGCTGGGCGCGACCAGCACGAAGGCAGCGTTGCGGCCTGCGGGCGTCAAGGCGATGGCAGGCAGGGCCAGAACCTCGGCGCGGCGCGCGTCATGCGCGCTATCGGCCGCGGGGTCGGTGTCTTCCATCATCACGATGACATCCGGTGCGGCGGTGATAATCGCCTCGTCGGACATGATCTTATAGCCCTGATAGGCGGCGCCCATGACATTTTGCGCCCCCGCGAGCGCGAGGATGCCATCGGCCCCTGTGCCCCCGCCCGCCACATTCAACCTGCCTGCCTGATTGGACAGGATGAACATGGCGCGCGGGGCGTCTTCAAGGGCCTGGGCGGCGTTGCGATCCGCCAGCGCCTTGAATTGCTGTGTGACCTCTGCGGCCAGCGCGTCGGATTTCTCCGGCACGCCCAGCGCCGCGCCCACGGTATGAATGGCCTCCACGACCGCCTCCGCGCTAAACCCGTCGTGCACAGCAACCACCGGCACCGACGCGGCGCGCAACTGGTCGAGCACCTCGGGCGGGCCGGCTGTGTCGCGCGTGAGGATCAGATCGGGGTTCACCGACAGAACGCCCTCGGCGGAGAGCTGGCGCATGTAGCCCACATCGGGCAAGGCGGTGACGTCTTGGGGAAAGGTCGAGGTGGTGTCACGCGCGACAACCCGCGCGCCCTCGCCCAGCGCATAGATGATTTCGCTGACGGGACCGCCGATGGACACGATACGCTGCGCCGCAGCAGTGTTTTGGGCCTGCGCCCCCCCAAGGCCAAGCGGGGCGGCAAGCAGCGCCGCAAGGATCAGCTGTTTCATTGTGCCGCCACCGCTGCGGGGACAAGCGCATCGACGATGCCCTGCCAGACCGACAGATCACCGGCGTCATCGCGCTGGCCAAAGCATTGGAAAATAAGCCCGCCCTCGGCATCAAACGCCTCAAGCGAAATCGCCGGTCCCCGTTTGGTCGGCTTGTCCACCACAAACACCTGCGCGATGTGGTCGGCGCGCAGATGCAGGTTGAACTGCGGATCCATCACGTTGATCCACGGCCCCATCACCTTGATGGTGTCGAGCCTGCCCCAGTGGATCTGGATATTGCCCGGATTGCCGACAAAGAGGATGACTTTCTGACCGGCTGCCGCCACCGCGTGGAAAAACGGCTCCACCGCCGCCAGCGGAACGGGGCGCGCAAAGGGCGCACCGGCCACAAGATAGGCCCCCAGCCGGTTCATCCCCAAACGCGCGGTGATGCGGTTGAACTGGTGGGTGTCGCTCATGCCCTTCCATTCGTCGATCAACACGTCACGCTTGTCTTCGTTGACCTTTGGCCCTTCGGTGGGCGCAGAGGGCGTGACGGTGATCGCGTCGGATTGATCCTCGAGGCGCAGCCGGGCAACCAGCGGTTCCCATGCCTCAAGGGTAGAGGACTCGCGCAGGTGGATTTTCTGCAGGGCATCGCCTGCAAAATCGAAAAACTGCAACGAGCGGCGGACGCCATTGTCCGTTTGCTTTTCAACCGCGAAGCCGAAGGCCCAATGTTTGGGGAAAATCCGCGTGTCGATATCGGGCCCCAGCACCATCGAGGCATGCGGGCCAGCGCGGTAGTCTTCAAAGGTGCCCACACGTTCGTGCACACAGGACGCGTTGCGCGTCAGGGCCATCACCTCGCCCAGCGCCTTGACGGCGGGCATGACCGCATCCGGATGCGCAACGATCCGGGTCACGCTTTGCGCGCCGCTTTGGGCGCTCAACGGCTGACCTGTGTAGCTTGCGACAAGCTGGGCCTCGCAAATCCCGAGGCTTTGGGCAAAATCGCGGTCACGGGTTTGGGGTGCCTGCGCGCGGGCGGCGCGGATTTCAGCGGCAGTCATTTGGGCCTGTGTCATGGCAAGGGTGCTCCGATGGCAAATCTGGGGGTGGCGCGCCGGATCGGGCGCGCCGCAAGATCAAGACCTTAAAAGGTTTTGGACAGGCTCAGTTTGAGGCTGCGCCCCGTGGCGTTGCGCGTGCTCAGGTAGGGGCGATAGGTTTCGTCAAACAGGTTTTCGACCGTTGCGCGAAACTCGATGCCCTCTGCCAGACCGGCGTTGGGGGTGTAGCCCGCCGAAACCGTGTAGACCGTATAGGCCTGCGAGGGCACCGTTCCGGGGTAATAGGTGGCGTTGGTATCGGGGGTGCGGTTCTGCGCCCAGGCGTGTTTGGCCTCCACCGACAGATCAAGTTGTTCGGCCAGCATTTTCTTGCCCAGCGTCACCTGTAGCGCATCGGCGGGGGCCCATTTGTAATCCTCATCCGTCCCGTTGATCGTGCCCCGTGTACGGGCCGCGTTCACATCGGCGTAAAAGGACGGATGCACGTAGGACAGTTCGACTTCAGCCCCCTTCAGGCGCGCAGAGTCCACGCCCGAATAGGTGGTGCCATCCCAGATCGCGGTGTCAAAGGCGGTGAATTTTGCCCGCAGCGCATCGCTGCCGGTCAGCACGCTTACCGCATCATAGGACAGGCCCAGTTCAAAGGTGCGCGCCTTTTCGCTTTGTTCGCGATAGGCATCCGAGCGCAGATCGTCGAGGATAGGCAGGTTTTCGTTATAGGCCGCCGAACCGAAGACCGCCAGATCGGGGGTCAGTTCGTAGCGCGCCGACAGCGCGCCAGTGGTGGCTTTTGCACGGTAGGTTGCGCCATCGGGGACACCGTAAACGGTGGTATAGCTGACGGCGTCGTAATCATTCCCCTCCGAGCGCAGCGTTTGCTCTTCGTAGCGCAGTTGCGGGGTCAGCGTCAGCTTGTCGCCCAGCGCAATTTCATCCGTCACATAGAGCGAGAAACTGGTGTCATAGCCGCCCGGGGCAGAGGCATCGTTATAGCCGATGTAATCGCCCGCCAAGAGGGTCGAGGACCGTTCGCGCTGCTTGACCTCCACCCCGGTGAGCAGGCTGTGGCCCAAAGCGCCCGTGGCAAACCGCGCCTCGTTTTCCAGACGCAATGCGTAGGTCTCGGTGCTGTGATCGGCATTGTAGATGCCGCTGGTCGATGTCCCGGCCACATCGAAGATACGCATGTCTTCTTTCTTGTAGGTCAGCCGCGCTTCGACATTGATCAGGTCGTTGTCGATCGGGTTGTAGCGGTAGGCAAGATAGGCGGTGCTATCCTTGGTCTCGCGATCCACAAGCGTATCCGACCAGCTCGGAAGATAGGCGTTATAGGGCACATCGTATTCGGGCACCTCGTTGTAGGACACCGAGAACGTCAGCTTGTGCGCGTCGTTAAAGGCATAGTTTGCCTTCAACAGCGCCGAAGGCTGGTCGAAACCGGTGGCATCCTGCGTGGTGCCGCTGCCGTCCTTGCGATCTCCCACCGAGCGGTAGCCCAGAAAGGCAATCACATCGAGCTTGGAATCGGGCGCAAACGCAAGGATCGTGGAGGTCGAATAACCGTTGCCGTTGCTCTCGTAGCCCAGTTTCTGGCGCAGCGCGAAGGTGTCGTCGCCGTCCAGAAAATCGGACGCCTCCTTGGTTTCGGCCTCGATCGTGCCGCCAATGGCCCCCGAGGAATAGCGGAAACTTTCCGCCGGTCCCCGCGTCACGGTGACAGTGCGAAACAGCTCGGGCTCCAGGGCCATCATCGCGCCGTTGCGATAGATTTCCTCGGCCCCGCTGGCCACCCCATCCACCACAACCGCCACTTTGCCGTCCGTGCCATAGGTACCCGATTGCGTTCCCAGGCCGCGGATCGACACGGCCGCACCTTGCGGCTGCGACCCGTTCACCAGCGCCACATTGGGCACGCTATCAAGCAGCTCGGCCATGCTCGACGCCTGGCGCGCATCGATTTCCTCTTGCGTGATCACCGTCACGGAGTCGGCCGTGTCGGTTTGAATGCCACGGCGGCTTTCGCCGATGACAATGGTGCCCAGAAACATGTCCTCGACGTCTTGGGCAAGAGCGGGAAGGGCGCAAAGCGGCAGCGCTGCGAGCACAACTGTGCTCGCCAGCAGGCGGGAGCGAGTGTTCATGTAAAGTCCTATTGGCGTCAGGGGGTATCGCTGGCTGCCACAGGGTCTTGGGTGCTCGCTCTTTCGAGGGAGGGTTAAAACATCTGACTGTTTTAATCAAGTATTATCGCGCAACCCAAGACAAATTATTTTTGCGACAGACCCCATAGGAAACCGCCCGTCTCCCGCACGAAAACCACGCGCAGAAGAACAGCAAAAACCACACGAAATCGCATGTGAACTCTGGATTTTAAAGAGAGTTAAATGGTGCCCAGGGGCGGAATCGAACCACCGACACGAGGATTTTCAATCCACTGCTCTACCCCTGAGCTACCCGGGCACGGGATGCGAAGCTGGCCGTTTGGCCGTAGCGTCGCTTGGGTTGCGGTGTAATAGTCGCGCCTTGGGACGGTGTCCAGAGGGAAAGCGCAGTTTTTAGTGTGGTTTTTTCGCTCCATCCGCTGCGCGCTCTTCCGCCTCGGCTTCGAGGGCTTCCAAGAGGGCGCGCTGCACTTCGTCGGGATCCTCTTCGCGCGCGCTCGGGACGGCGTAGCCGCCGTTGAACCAGCGGGCCAAGTCGATATCGGCACATTTCTTCGAGCAAAACGGGCGATAGGACGCATCCGTTTCCTTCTGGCAGATCGGACAGCTCATGCCAGCGCCGCGATCAGGGGCAGGCGCTCGCGCTTGCGTTGCAATTCATACAGGCCCAGCGGCGTCCAGCCCGCCATCACCGTTTCTGTGCCGTCCTCTTTGAGGGCCGCGCGCAGCACGGATTCAAAAACACGGCGTTCCTTTTTGGGCATGGGCGCAAGATCGAGGGTGATCTGCCCTGCAAGCCCGCGCAGACGCAACTGACGCGGCAAATCGCGCGCCAGAGCGATATTGGCCTTCAGACCTGCTGCTTGGGAAAAATCACCGCCGGTGTTCACATCCACCGCCACCAGCGCGCGGGTCGGCTCGATGAAGGCAAAGGCCCCGCCCCCCAGACCAACGCGGATATCGAGCACCTTGTCGATCAATTCGAGCACACCGTGGTTTTCAAAGGCATCGGGGCCATCGTCAAACACTTCGGCCTGTGGCCAGTCGCGCCATGCCAGATCCCAGGCATCGGGACCATCGACCAGCAATTCCGGCTCCCCCGTGGTGTCGGCCAGCACGGCCTCGGCCAATTCGCGCATCGCCAGAATGTCTTCGGAGACCGTTTCATCCGACGCCCCCTCGCAGGCCGAGCGCAGGATCAGGCCCAGCGCTTCCGGGGCATCCTCCATCGCGGCGGTGGCAAGGTCGTGCAAGCGCAGGCGCTCGTCTTCGTCCTCGATGCTGCGCGAGATGTTGAGGCCGGGTGCATCGGGGGTCACGATGGCGAATTTCGACTTGAACAGCAGACGGGTCGTCACCGGCACCGCCTTGCCGTCTTCGGCGTAATGCGACACCTGCACCAGCATCGGCGCATTGGGTTTGAGGCCTTTGGAGCCACGCAGATAGGCGGTCTCGCCCTCGGGCAGGTCCAAAAGCGCCCCCCCCATCCCCTTGAGAAGCCGCCCGCCGCGCGCGCGAAAAATCGCGCCGGGGGCCGGGGCCGCATCCTCGGGCAAATCGATGAGCAGGTCTTCGAGTTTGCCATCGACGATGCGCGCGGCAATCCGTTGTTCTTCCCAAACGCCCAAGGCGATGACACTGCCCTTCATGATCTCAATCCTGTCTGTAAAGCGGGTAACCGGCGGCGGTCAAAAGTGTTGCGGTTTCGGCCAAAGGCAGGCCCATCACCGCAGAATAGCTGCCTTGAATCCACGGCAGAAACGCGCCCGCAGGCCCTTGAATGCCATAGGCGCCCGCCTTGCCCTGCCAATCGTTGGACGCCAGATAGGCGTTCAATTCCATGTCCGAGAGGCGCTTCATCTGGACGGTGGTGACAACATCGCGTTGCCACAGCTGATCGCCCCGCTTGACCGCCACGGCGGTGATCACGCGGTGACGCCGCCCCGACATCAGGGTCAGGAACTGCGCCGCTTCTTTTTCATCGGCCGGTTTGCCCAGAATACGCCGCCCCAACGCAACTGTGGTATCGGCACACAGAACGATTTCTTGCGCAGTCGCCTCGATCACGGCGGCCTTTTCGCGGGCCATCCGGATGCAATAGGGGCGTGGCAATTCGCCCTTGTGCGGGGTCTCGTCAATGTCGGGAGAGCGGATCTCGTCGGGCTCAGCGCCCAATGTCGCCAAAAGTTCTTTGCGGCGCGGGCTGCCTGAGCCGAGGATCAATCGCATGTCAAACCGTTCATTTTACAGCCAAAAGACCCGAAGGTCTTTTGCAAGCGTCCCTTAGCGGAAGCGGTAATTGATCCGACCCTTGGTCAAATCGTAGGGCGTCATTTCGACTTGGACTTTGTCCCCTGCCAGAACGCGGATGCGGTTTTTGCGCATCTTGCCTGCCGTGTGAGCGATGATCGTATGGCCGTTTTCCAGCTCGACCAGGAATGTCGCATTCGGCAGGAGTTCCTTAACGACACCGGGAAATTCGAGCATTTCTTCCTTGGCCATGTTCACTCCATAGTTGTTCCACCCGTGAAACAGTCGGGCGAGCAGTAGATGCGCTTTTGCGGGGGGTTTTTCAAGCACGATTCAACGCGATTTATAAGATCGCGTGCTTGTAAGCATCAGTTTTGTCGAATTTGACCCAAGCGACAGGTGTATTCAAGGGCTTGCCTGCGCATTCGGGGGCTTTTGCGCGCCACAAACCCTGCTTTGGTTCAGCCTGCGCCTGCGCTATCGGGGGGCGGGGCCGAAGCGCTCGGCGATACGCTGTGCGATCTGGTCGCGAGTCTGGCGGTAGGCATCAAGTTTGGCCTCCCGCCCCTCCCCCATGCCCGTGGGGTCCATGATCGGCCAATATTCCACCTCAAGGTGGAAAAACCGCGTTAATTCCAGTGCCATACGCTGGCTGGCGGGCGAAAGGGCGATGACGACATCATAGCTGGAGATATCGTCGCCCCAGTCCTGCATTTCCTCAAAAGACCGCGCCTGATGGCGTGACAACTCGACGCCGAGTTCGTGACAAACGGCGACCGCGAAGCCATCCACGTCCATATCATTGCGCACGCCCGCGGATTGGACGTAAAGCGTTTGGCCGTAAATTTTTTTCATCAACCCCTCGGCCATGGGCGAGCGGACCGCGTTGTGGTCACAGCAAAACAGCACCGAGGTGGGCAGGGTTTGCGGCAATCCTCAGCCTCCCCAGTGCAAAACGCAGATCAGGGTGAACAAGCGGCGCGCCGTGTCGATATCGACCACGGCCTTGCCCTCAAGGCGTTCTTGCAGCACGCGCGCGCCCTCGTTGTGGATGCCGCGGCGCGCCATATCTATGGCTTCGATATGGCTGGGGGGCAGTTTCTTGACCGCGTCGAAATAGCTTTCGCAAATCTGGAAATAGTCTTTCACCACCTGACGGAACGGCCCCAGAGACAGATGGAATTCCGCAACCTGCGTGCCGCTTTCCTCGGAAAGGTCAAACACGAGGCGCCGCTCGCGGATACATAGCAGCAGCTTGAACGGCCCTTTGGCCAGGCTGCGGTCCGCGCGCGTGGGCAGATCGAAACTGTTGTCCTCCAGCAGGTCGAAAATGGCGACCTTGCGTTCCTGTTCGATCTCCGGCGTCGGGGCAGCAAGCCCCGTGTCGTCGATCTCGATGGCCACCAGTTTACTCATGATGTCTCCAGCGCTTGCCCTTTTGGGTCACGTATTTGGGTCACGTATCGGTGGTGATATCGTCCCAGTCCTGACCGAGCGATCCGATCAGCCAATTGAATGCGTAATGCCGCTCGTAGACAACCCCTTGATCGAGGTTGGACGGCGGATGCCGTTTATTCAGCCGCGCGTTCCTTACCGCCCAGTGATAGCGATAGGCAAGATCGGCCGCGTCGAGGATATCACCCGCAGGTCGCATTTTGGCCTGCACTTGCAGCCCCTCGCGCCCGAGGCGACTGAGCAGCCGCCCCATCCGCGGCGCATGAACCGCTTCGGCAGGATAGGGCAGCGCGTCCCCGAACCCGCAGGCCCAAAGCAGCACGTTGACCCCCTCATAGCGCCACACAAAGCGCGCACAGGTCGCATCATCGGGCGCGGGGTCCGCGATAAAGGCGCGTTCGGCGGCCGTGAACAGATCGTCGGCGTGATATTGTTCGACCAGCTCGGCCACCAGATCGATGTCGCGCGTTTCCCCCAGCACGGCACAGATCATTGCCCCGATCGCACGACCCGCCACTTGCGGGGCTTTGCGCAGCGTGATCTGCGCCGCGCCATCGAGGGGAGGCAGAATGTCAAACACGGGCACGGCTTCGCTGCGCAGCTGCGCAATCGAGCGGGCTTTGCGGGCCTCGGTTTCCGGGAGCGGCCTGGCGCGCAGACGCGATAGCAGGCGCATGTCAGACGGCATCCGGCCCGTTCAGCCGATCCAGACGGGCGCGCACCGACAACCCGTGCGCTTGCAGGCTTTCGGATTGCGCCAGACGTTCGGCACTTGGGCCAATCGCCGCCAGCGCCTGCGGCGTCATCTGCGCCAGCGTGGTGCGTTTCATGAAATCAAGCACCGAGAGTCCCGACGAAAACCGCGCCGAACGGGCGGTGGGCAAGACGTGGTTCGGCCCGCCGATGTAGTCGCCAATGGCCTCGGGCGTCCATGCACCCAGAAAAATCGCGCCCGCGTGGGTGATGTTGCGACTAAGAGCCACCGGATCGGCCACGCAGAGTTCAAGGTGCTCGGGCGCGATGCGATCCGACAGCTCCACGGCTTTGTCGAGACTATCCACGACGATCACCGCCCCGAAATCTTCCCAGCTTTTGCCCGCAATCTTGCGCCGCTCCAGCGTTTCGAGACGTTTGGCCACGGCCTGCGCCACGGCCTCTCCGAAGGCGGCATCATCGGTGATCAGGATCGATTGCGCGCTTTCGTCGTGCTCGGCCTGCGACAGCAAATCCACCGCGATCCAGTCGGGGTCATTGTCCTTGTCGGCAATCACCAGAATCTCCGACGGGCCCGCGATCATGTCGATGCCGACCTTGCCGAACACGCGCCGCTTTGCGGCGGCGACAAAGGCATTGCCCGGACCGGTGATCTTATCGACGGGGGCAATGGTTTGGGTGCCATAGGCCAGCGCCGCAATCGCCTGTGCACCGCCGATGCGGTAGATTTCATCGACCCCTGCGATGCGCGCGGCCAAAAGCACCAGCGGGTTGGTCACGCCATCCGGCGTTGGCACGGTGATGGCCAGTCGGCCCACGCCCGCAACCTTGGCAGGAATCGCGTTCATCAGCACCGAAGACGGGTAGGACGCCAAACCGCCGGGCACATACAGCCCCGCGGCCGACACCGCAGACCACCGCCAGCCAAGGGTCGCGCCCGTCGCGTCGGTCCAGCTTTCATCCTTGGGCAACTGGCGTTCGTGATAGGCGCGGATGCGCGCGGCGGCCAGTTCCAGTGCAGCGCGGTCTGCGTCGCTCACTTTGGCGCATTCGGCCGCAATTTCGGCCTCGCTAAAGCGCATCTGCGCAGGGGCGATCGCCATCCGGTCGAATTTCGCCGTCAATTCCAGCACAGCCGAATCGCCGCGCGCCCGCACATCCGCAATGATGGCGGCAACGGCAGTGTCCACGTCAGGGCTGTCCTCGCGCTTCATTCCCAAAAGGGCGGTAAAGCGGGCCTCGAAATCAGCGTCGGTTTGGGACAGAAAATGCGGCATGGATGTCTCCTTTGCGGCAGACTTACCGTCCGCGCGCGCGCTACTCAAGCGCGCAAGAGGCCGCAGGCGGGCCTAGTCGGGGTGGCGGGGCGCTTTCTTGGAGGGGGCGATGTAGGGGCGCGTCACATCCTTGAGCGTCACATCCAGCGCCTCGACACGCAGCGCAATCGCCCCGTCCCCTGCCAGCGTCACCTCAACACGGCCCGTGCCATCCTCGCCCGCCTCGAAGGTGATCGCGAGAATCGACAGGATCGTGTCTTTGTCGCGCGCCTCAAGCCCGAGGCTTTGCGCGCTGTGCACATCGTCAAAACACAGCACGGCCTGAACCCGCTCGACGGGGCGCTGGCGCTGCTGCGCAAATCCGGCATCCTCCCAGCGAAAACGATTGATCAGCAAAGCAAAACGGCGCTTGTCGCGGTCAAAGGAAATCTCGCCCGCAGGCACCACGGCGTCCTGGACCAAAGCGGAAAGGACGCGCAGATCGTCGGCGTCCAGCGCCTTGAGATTCAACGGCTTTTCATAGCCATCCTCGAATTTCGCGTCCTCAACCATGGTTCACTCCTTGATGCGTTCGATATGCGCGCCGACGCCGCTGAATTTTTCCTCGACCCGCTCGTAGCCGCGATCAAGGTGATAGACGCGGCTCACCACCGTTTCGCCCTCTGCCGCCAGTCCGGCCAGAATCAGCGACACGGAGGCGCGCAGATCGGTGGCCATGACGCGCGCGCCCTTGAGGCGTTCGACCCCGTGAACCGTCGCGTGACCGCCGTGCACCTCGATATTGGCACCCATGCGGATCAATTCGGGCGCATGCATGAACCTGTTCTCGAAAATCGTTTCTTCAAGAACCGAAGTGCCCTGCGCCGTACACAAAAGCGCCATCATCTGCGCCTGCAGGTCGGTCGGAAAGCCGGGGAAGATTTCGGTTTTCACGTCCACGGCTTTGACGCGCCCGTTTTTGCGGCTGACCGTCAGGCCGCGCGCGTCCTCGGTAACGGAAATGCCCGCTGCATCCAGTTTTTCGGCAAAGGCCGCGACAAGGTCCATCTTGCCACCCAGACAGGTGACGGTGCCGCCACAGATGGCGGGGGCCAGCATGAAGGTCCCGAGTTCGATGCGGTCGGTCACAACCGGGTGGGTGGCGCCGTGCAGCCGGTCCACCCCCTCGATGGTGATGGTCGCGGTGCCTTCGCCCTCGATCTGCGCGCCCATCGCCCGCAGGCAGCGCACCAGATCGACGATCTCGGGCTCTTTGGCGGCATTTTTCAGCACCGATGTGCCTTTTGCAAGCGTGGCCGCCATCACGAAGTTTTCGGTCGCGCCGACAGAGGCAAAACGCATTTCATGCACCGCGCCCTTGAGTTTGCCCCCCTTGGCTTTGGCGTGCAGGTAGCCCTCTTTCAACTCGATGTCCGCGCCCAGCGCCGCCAGAGCGTCAATATGAATGTCCATCGGACGCGCGCCAATGGCGCAGCCGCCGGGCAGAGAGACAACCGCATGGCCCAGACGCGCCAGCAGCGGCCCGAGCACAAGGTTGGAAGCTCGCATTTTTCGCACGATTTCATAATCGGCATGGGGGTTTATGTCGTTGTGACAGGACATTGCCAGCACCTTGCCATCTTGCAGGCTGGTGACTTCGGCCCCCAAAGAGGCCAGCAGCGCGGTCATGGTTTTGATGTCCGAGAGGCGCGGCGCATTGGTCAGCGTCAGCGGCTCGTCCGACAGCAATGTTGCGGGCATGAGCGTCAGACAGGCGTTCTTTGCGCCTGCAATCGGAATATCGCCGCTCAGCGGGCCATTGCCGCGCACCAGAATACTGTCCATCTTTACCGCCTATTCGTTATCTTTTTCGCTCGAGTCGGGCTGAGAGATCTGCGCAGGATCACCGTCCACCCCATCGCCCTCGCGCCGCGCACGGGTCTGGGCCTTGCGTTTGGCGAGATTCGCCCGCAAGGCGGCCTTCATCCGCGCGTCGCGGCTGCTGGACTGGGGTCGGTTGGGTGATTTGCGCTTGTCGTCTTGCTCCATGAGGGTTTCCTAGCGAAACGGGGCTAGGGCGTCCAGAACTTCGCTCACCTCTGCGCGACCTGTTGCTCTGCGCCGCAGCCGCGATCCCATTCCAAGAGTTTTCGCCCCTGGCCGATTTTTTCAACATTTACCGCTTGCGCGCCTTCTCGTTTGCGTCTAATCAGCCGCCCACAAGACGGGCGTGACGACGATCACACCGCACCGGCGCTGTAGTAGCTCAGTGGTAGAGCACTCCCTTGGTAAGGGAGAGGTCGGGAGTTCAATCCTCCCCTACAGCACCATTTATTCCCCGACAGTTTCGAGAAGACGCCTGACCGCGCGCGGATGTCATACCTCCGCCAAGGGCCTTGAAGACTGTCATTCCTGCGCGCCGCGGCAACGCGGGCCCAGCTTTGCGCGCCAGCATCAGTGCGTTTCGCGATCCGAGCGGTTAGAAATGCCGGTCTGCTTTTGGAAGATTTTTCATTGAAATCCGGCTGGTACCCGTGGCCGGACTCGAACCGGCACGCCTCGCGGCGGGGGATTTTGAATCCCCTGCGTCTACCATTCCGCCACACGGGCACAGCGCGATATCGCGCGGCCATCCAGCCGGTGCAAGCGATTTAGCGAAGCTGATCTGCGCCGTCCAGCGAAAAGCACACGAAAGCGCGCGAAAGCCACCGCCGACAAATCTGCAACTGTGGGGTTCGCGCCGCGACATCCCGCTCTCAACCGCGCGTTAACCCCTGCACCCTATCCTGACCCACAGACCTATATTCCAAAGGATCTGCCATGTTGGTTTCTATTTTGCGCCGTGCCTGCGCCTGCGCCCTGGCGCTTACGACCCTCGCCGCGCCTGCCCGGGCGGAGGAGATTCA
Source organism: Aquimixticola soesokkakensis (assembly GCF_900172375.1). Taxonomy (GTDB): domain Bacteria; phylum Pseudomonadota; class Alphaproteobacteria; order Rhodobacterales; family Rhodobacteraceae; genus Aquimixticola; species Aquimixticola soesokkakensis. The sequence goes on from NZ_FWFS01000010.1 coordinate 135,021, forward strand.
GCTTGAACATATCAACGCTGCCGCCCTGATTTACACACGCGCTGTCGAAACAGCGCTCAACGCATGTCTTGTGCAAATCGACCCGACTCTTGCCTCGGCTTCCGAAACGGCAACTGCCATCGACCAAAACCTCGCCGGTCTGCTCGACGGCGATGCGGGGATCGGCCTGTTGCCGCTGTTCGACGCCGATTTGCGCGCCCAGGTCACGGCCCTCGCCGCGCTGCGCACTTCGGATGCCGCAACCTTCATTGCCGCCAGCCATGACCTTGTCGAGACGCTTGTCACCCGGCCCCACGACAATGCGCAGGATGTGCATTGGGTGATGACAGCCGCGCAATATCTTGCCGACACCCAGATGTTGATGACCAACCTTTGCGAAGCCGCGCGCAATGGCACCTTGATTGATGCTGCGCAAATCGCGCGCGAACAGACGACGCTGACGAACACCGCGAGCGCGCTGGTCAACGGTGATCCGCTGAGCGACCTTCCCCCGCCCGCAAGCCCGCAGATCGAACTGCGCGCCAAGATGGCCCTGTCGTTCTGGAACAGCTTTCTCAACGAGATGATCTTTTCCTACGCAACCGGTTCTGTGTCCTCGGGCACGATTATCGCCATCGCGCCGTCGCTCGACTCGCTGGTCAACAGCTTTCATGACATCATCGGCACCTACAATAGCGTCTAACGATCGCCCTGCCCGTCCTTTTGATGCGGCGGGGTCATGTCAAACGGCCCGTTTTCAGCGCGCCCGTCCCCGCGCGCACCGGCGGACAGGCTGCGGCCCTCCTGCGCGGGCGTTTCGCCCCTGAACTCGAAACTGTTGCGCGCTCGCGGCAGGGCATGCGGATGTTCGTTCTGCAACCATGTCAAAAGTTTTTCGCGCACTTCGCAGCGCAATTCCCAGAGGCGCGGCGAGGTGCGTGCGGACATCAAGCCGCGCAGCTCGACCACATAATCGCCGACTTCGGTGACTTGCAAATTAACGACCTGCCCGTCCCAATAGGGGCTGTCTTTGACGATATCGATCAACCGCGCACGGATCGCATCAATCGGTGCGGTATAGTCCACGCGCCACATCACCGCGCCAATGACATTCGTGCTGTCGCGCGTCCAGTTCTGGAACGGGTTCTCGATAAAATACGTAAGCGGCACCACAAGCCGGCGCCAGTCCCAGATGCGGATCACGACATAGGTCGCGGTGATTTCCTCGATCCAGCCCCATTCGCCCTCGACAATGACTACGTCATCGATACGGATCGGCTGGGTCAGGGCGATCTGAACACCCGCGAAAATATTTGACAAAACAGGACGCGCCGCGATCCCGATGACAAGGCCGGCCACACCGGCAGAGGCAAAAAGCGCAGAACCAAAGTCGCGCACCGCCGGAAAGGTCAGCAGAATCGAGCTGCCGGTAAGCATCACGATCACCACAAAAGAGGTCTGACGCAGCACGCGCAGCTGGGTGATGGTCTTGCGCGCCGTCAGGTTTTCCTCATCATCGGTTTTATAGCGATCCACGGCGCGCGTGGTAAAATGATTGACGAGAAGGATCAGGGTCCAACCGATCACGAGCAAGAGGACAATGCCCATCCCGCGCTGGATACCGTTGACCCACACCGTTGGCAACGACACCGCCGGCAGAATGATCAACAGCGCGACCAGAACCGCCACCATACGCATGGGCATCGCGGCGCGGCGCACCAATTCGCGCACCACATGCGAGCGATCCGCAAAGATCCGCCGGATCAACGCGCGCAACGCCCAGTTCAAGAGCAACCCCAAAACAATCGCCCCGGCCACAATGGCCAGATCGATGAAGGAATTATTAATCCGGTTTAAAAATACAAAAACGCGGTCGAGCATGGCTTCGACAGTCAAATGACATCTCCTTTGAGGTCTCCTCCCTCAAGAATGCGCCGTTTGGCGCTTAGTCGAACACCAGTTTGGCAATGACCAACAGAATGGCCGCCCCCACCAGCGCCGAAAGCACAAGCAGGACCAGCCCGCCCGCCGCGACCACCGTCGCCCCGAGCACCGCGAGCAGCAGCGGAAAAATCAGCGCCCCGACGACGCCCATCGCAATGTAGCGCAGCTTGTGGCGCCCGCCGTTCAACAGGGACGCAATCCATCCGGCCAAAACCCCGACCGCCAGTAAAAACAGCAGTCCCATGCCCCCTAAAACCGAAAATAACGTGTCCATGCCGCGCTCCAAAGTGTGATTTCACCAATCTAACGCCGCCCCCCCGCATCGCGTTCCAATCTGCGCAAGGCAGCGCAACACAATCTCAGGGCGCGCAGGGAGCATCGCGCAAGCTGCATAAATGTTCAGCAGATGGCGGATACGGCCGGAAAACGGCCAAAATTAGCGTTTTGCTTACGGATAGTTGTCATGGTCGACGTGACCTTTGGAGCCACGTGATGCCTGTCTATCTGAAAATCGGTGTTTTTCTGGCTCTTCTAGCCTGTCCGCAGCTTTGCCTCGCGCAATCGATGGTGAATGATATGGTCAATGTTGCCGGTCGCCAGCGGTTGCTTGCCCAGAGGATGGCCGCGCAGGCCTGCTATATTACCGCAGGCATTGAAGCAGCGCAGATGCAGGCCGCGTTAAAGCACGACATGATCCTGTTTGAGGACAGTTTGGAAAATCTTCTGAACGGCAATGAGGCCTTGGGCTGGCCGGCGACCCAAAACCCGCCTGTCCGTTCGACACTGATGCGTTCCAAGAAGATGTGGGAGGGAATGCAGCGCATGCTGGCCTTGCCAAGTGAAGGCACAGCGATGCGGCCCGCCTCTCTGGGCGCGCTCTCCAGTGCAGCGGACGAGCTGACGGAAGTCTCCAATCTCGCGACCAGCGCGCTTGAGCAAAGCATGGTGATGGCTTCGGCCAATCCGCTGACGACGCAGCTGGTCAACATCGCAGGACGCCAACGCATGCTGCTCAAACGGATGGAAAAAGGGCTATGCATGCTGTCGCTCGACCTCAAAAGCGAGATGCACCGCAGCCAACTCATCGAAACGCTGGACGAGTTCGACAGGGCAAGTTTCGCGCTGGCCTTCACCCATCCCGATTTCCGCATCCCGGCCCCGCCCACGCCGGAGATCGAACTTTCGACGGAATTGCTATTTTCCAACTGGGTGCGGATCATGCCCGAATTTGAATGGGCCGCCACCCAGGAGGGCACCATCGCGGACGAGATATTGATCGAGGTTGCGCAGACGGGGGCGTGGATGCTGGAAAACCAGAATGAACTGGTCAACCTCTATGCGCGCTTGGACTAAGGCGCTTTAGCGCACCGCACCACCGCGCTCTGATTTCAGGACAAACCAGCCGCGCCATTGTTTAAAATCACGGGCACGATGATCTCTTCCTCGTCGATCAAATGACGGTCCAGCAGCTCCCCAAAGGTCGCCAGTTCTTGGGAAAACCGCGCCGTATGCTCGCGTGCATCCGCGTCCTGCCCGGTGGTGAGCACCAGATTTGCCGCCTCGCTAAAGCGCGCCAGCATCCCGTCCATCGCCGCATGATCTCTTTCGAGAATATCAAACCCCCGCTCAAGTCGCCCATCAAGGGCTTTGAGGCGCGGGAAATAATGGTGGTCCTCGATCTGATGATGGCCATGCAACCCCGACACCAGCGAGCCGCCCATATGCGACAGCCGATGGGCGTAGCTTTGCGCCGACATATCGCGATCCAGCCGCTCCTGCGCATCGCGTTGCAGCTGGGCCAGAAGTTTGCGAAACCCCAAATGCCGCTCCAGCCAGAAAGACACCAAACCGCTGAATTCAGGGTGTGAGTCCCAGCCAAGACGCGGATAATCCGCCAAAAGCACGCGCAAGGCATCCGGCAATGACGCCTGCGCTTGCGCGCGCGTCTCCAAAAGAAACTCGTGATCCATCATACGACTGACAGTAGCGCGCGCGGGCGGCAGAACCAGCCCCAAACGGGGCGCGTGTCGCAATTGGGGCGATTTACCCCTGCCCCTAGCGCGCGCCTATGATAGGCTGGGACCATGACGACACGCCCCGAAAACATCCTGCGCCCAACCGACTCCGAGGCCCGCAGCCTTGCGCGCAGGCTTCTCAGCCACGCGCGGTTTGCCGCGCTCGGCGTCTTGGTGGATGGCGCGCCCCATGTGACACGCATCGGCTTTGGCATGACACCTGATTTCACTCCACTGACGTTGATTTCGGACCTCGCCCTACACACCCAAGCCTTGCGCACCGCCCCGACCTGTTCGCTCTTGATCGCAGAACCACCCGACAAGGGCGATCCCTTGGCCTTTCCCCGCCTTACCCTATCGGCGGTGGCTGAATTTGCGGAGAAAACCGACGATCTGCTTGCGGCATGGCGCAGCGATCACCCGAAATCCGCACTCTACCTCGCGTTTTCGGATTTCCATTTCGTGCGGTTTCGTCCCCTGAGTGGCGCGCTGAACGGCGGTTTTGGCAAAGCCTTTCACCTCACGGCAGATGATCTCACGCAGCCGGTGGCGCCTGAATAGCCAAGGCCGAGGAAAGTCCCCCCGGCCTTGGCTGCATGTCGTCGCGCGTTAAATCGGCTTATCGGCGCGAATAATCACGTTCACCGTCCCCTTGACCGGCTCGGACCAGTTCAACTGGGTCAATTTGGCCGTCGTGCCATAGTTGTTCACCACATAGGGGTGACTGAATACATTGGCATTGCTGGCATTTTTGATCGCGCCTTCGGGCATGACGGATTCTACCGTCCGCGCGTTCCCGCCAAAGGGCAGATAGGCCGAGGCATCCAGCGTCCAACTGGTCGCAGCCGTCGATTGCGTGAACTCCAAAGACACCGGGTTGAACGTGCTTTGATTGATCGCGTTGAACGTATTGCCAGAAAACACAAGGTTGCGCGTGCGCCAGTAGTCGAGCGTTGCAAAGCTTTCGTCGACGCGCTCAACGCGGTCCACATTGCCGTTCAACGCCTTGAACACGTTGCCCTGCACCGCCAGCCCCTGAATGAAATGTCCCGCGCCATAGGGTTTGATCACGATCCACGAAAAGGACGCCGCCACGTCATTGGCCGTGAAAATATTGCCCGTGACAGTCAGACCACCGAACGAAAACTCGTTGGAAAACGCGGGCGCGGCATCATGTTCATTCGTCATCTCGATAAACGAATTGTCGATGTAATTGCCGGTCACCAAAGATTTCACATTGGGATAGGTGAAAATGATCGACCCTTTGCGCGGGCTATCGGTCAACTGGTCGCCTTGGAAACAGTGGTTCCCGACAATCAGGTGGCCATTGCCAAACAAGATCATCGAATGCCCCATGTGTTGCATCCGGTTGTTGCGAATTTTGCTGTCGTTGGCATTCACGTTAAAGCCGATGGACGTGCGTGCGGTTGCAGCCAGGTTGCTTTCGTTGGAATAGAAATGACAGCGGTCGATTTGCAGATCCTGACAGCCGGTGCCAATCGAGGTGATGCCGCGGTCTTTGGGCTTTTTGAAGTGGCAATCCTTGACGTGGAACGTCTCGCCGGCCGGGGCCATCGCAATCGCCGAGGCGCGGCCGTTCAACAGAAATTCGACATCCGACAGCTGGAACTGCGAAAGCTTCGAAAACCCGGTGAAATCAAGCACATACTTATAGCGCGTGAAGGTGTAGGTCTGGGTGGATGCCGCGCCGTAGAACGGCTGGCTCAAGGTCAAAGACCCGGCGCCGACATTGACCGCTTTCACGTAAACCTCGCGGCCGACGCCCGCGCCGCTGATGCGCGCGCCGACGGGGATATTGGCGATATTGGCAACATTGGTCAGCTGTTCGGGCGAGGCCACCGAGTAGGTCGCACTTGACGTCACCACAGTGTCGTCCCACGCGCTGCTGGTCTGCACGTTGAACTGGCCATTGCGCACCACGCGACGCACCTCATAGGAGGTCTTGTTGCCGACAACCTCTTGCATATCAAAGGGTTCTGTCACTTCGATCCGGCGACCACAAAGATCCAGACTGTCATGGTCGGTAAAGTTCAGCAGCGCCTGAAACGCTTTGCGAAACGCCAGAACCTCATCCCCGAAGGCGTCGATATAGCTTGTCAGGTTGAAATCTTTGCGCATCGAAAAAATTGCGCCGGCGGGCATCGTGACCGTGCCCTCGAAACGCACGTGGTTTTCAAAGGTGATCCCGCCCGACAAGGCGTAAACGCCCTCGGCAATCAGGACGGTGCGCCCCGCCGCCGCCGCATCTGCTGCTTCAAAAGCCGCAAGCGAATCCGTGACGCCATCGCCAACCGCCCCGAAATCGCGCACATCAATCTGGCCCAGACTGTCGGCAAGAAAGAAATCCGACACATCCTCGATCACCAGATCGTCGATGCGCACGACACCGCCGTTGCTGCCCACCAGATCCAGACCAAAGTGTCCCAGGATCGGCGACAGCCCCCAAGGCATGTCAACGCCGCCACGCGCGCCTGTGCCGATAATTGCCGACACTTCAACAACTTCACCGTAGGCCGTTAGCGCCACTTCGGGGCCGACCTCGACCAAACCGTTTACGTGGGCCGTGCTGCTCGAACCTGCCCACCCCGCGATGCGCACAGAGCACAGGTTGCCCGACATGGCTTTGACCCGCGCAGTGACGCGCAGATACATGCCCGGCAGCATCGGCGTTTCGCCCATGTAGCGCAGCTTGGTGGTCGATGTTTGTTTGAGAATTTCCAGCGCACCGCCGAAATCTGCGTCCGCCGCGACGAAGGCCGCATTGGCCGCCGTTTCGTAGGTCGCCGAGCCGGGCGTGCCGTTTTCACTCGACCAGACGTCCAACCCGTTTGCAAATGTGGTCGGCATCAATGCCAGACCCTCGGTAATTGCCTTGTTCATTCGAACCCCTTTCCACATCCATGACATCCCGCGCGGCCTCAGGGTGAGGTCCGGTGCGTGATCCGAATGGGCAAAGGAATAGGGTCAACGGGTTAATCCCGCCGTTAACCAAGCGCGCGCCACAGCTCGGGGGGGCGCAACACAGGCGGGCGTCAGACAGCCAGTCCGGGCAACTCGATCGGACGCACGCCGTCGATTTTCCAGCCCTGCGCCGTCTCGATCAAAGTATATTCGAACACCTGTTCGCGTCCGTTTTCGCCGGTCACCGCCATCTCGACAATCTGGCGTCCGCCCTCGGCACGCTCGCCAATCAACCGCGCGCCCGCGCTGTCCCAGATCGGGGGGTAGCCCTGCTCGACCATCCGGGCGAAGGTTTCGATCGACCCGAAAAGACCTTTGATGGTGTCCGAGGCATGGCTCCACGCGCGCGCAACGTCACGGGTGTCAAACGCCTCAAGCTGCTCGCGCACCACCGCTTCGGGTGCGCTCATCGTTGTTTGCGCCCAAGCCGTGCCGCCCAGCGCAAGCGATGTCATCAATCCAAGTAAAATACGCATACCGATTTTCCCCTGTTGTGATGTCACTTAAACGGCACAACAGGGGTGTTTGGATCAATTTTCGTGCAAACCGCGGCCTCAGCCGAGCCTGCCCGCCAACCCATCCTCGATCAGGGCCACGGATTTTTCGACCCCGTAGAGTGCCATAAAGCTGCCGAACCGCGGCCCTTGGCTGGCACCCAAAAGCACCTCGTAGAGCGCCTTGAACCACTCGCGCAGGTTTTCAAAGCCGTTGTTCTTGCCGACGGCAAAGACCACCGACTGCAAGAAATCCCCATCGGTGAAATCCGCCTCCGGCAGTGCATCCTCAGTGCCCATCAGCGCATTCTTGCGCGCAATCTCGTCCAGCGCGGCCTCGGGACTTTGAAGCGCGGCCACCAGCGCCTGCAGCGCCCCGCGTTCCTGATCGTTCGGCGCGCGGAACACTTTCTCCGGCTTCACGAAATCATTGTAGTAACGCACCGCAAAACCCGCCGCCGCATCCAGTTGCGGATGGGTTTGTGGCGAGGCGTCGGGCGCATAGTTGCGCATGTAGCCCCACAGTTGTTCTTTCTGCTCTGCCCCCGCCACAGAGGCAAGGTTGAGCAACATCGAGAACGGCACCACCATATCCGACGCAGGCACATCCGCGCCGTGGATGTGGAACACGGGGTTTGCCGCTTGCTGCTCCGGTGTCTGGGTGGGATAGGCGCGCAACTGCTGGTGATACTCGTCCACCGCCCGCGGAATCACGTCAAAATGCATCCGTTTCGCGGTTTTGGGTTTCTGGAACATGAAATAGGCAAGGCTTTCGGTCGAGGCATAGCTCAGCCACTCGTCGATCGTCAGACCATTGCCCACGGATTTCGAAATCTTTTCACCGTTCTTGTCCAGAAACAGCTCATAGACAAAATGTGCCGGTTTGACACCGCCCAGAATTTCGCAAATGCGATCATAGACCGGCGAGTTGGCAGCATGATCCTTGCCATACATCTCGAAATCGACGCCCAGCGCCGCCCAACGCGCGCCAAAGTCGGGCTTCCACTGCAGTTTCACATTGCCGCCGGTGACGGGCAGCGTCCATTCACGCCCGTCCTCGTCATCGAAAGTGACCGTGTAATTCACCGCATCAACCGATTTGATCGGCACATAGAGCACGCGGCCGGTTTCGGGATGGATCGGCAGAAAGATCGAATAGGTCGCCGCCCGCTCCGCCCGCAAAGTCTTGAGCATGACTTTCATCACGTCGTCATAGCGCTCGCAGGCGCGTTTCAGCACCGCATCGAAATCGCCCGATTTGTAAAACGCCGTGGCCGAGTAGAATTCATACTCGAACCCGAAAGTATCCAGAAAACGGCGCAGCATCGCGTTGTTATGCGCGCCAAAGCTGTCGTATTCCCCGAAAGGATCGGGCACGGCACTCAGCGGCTTTTGCGCATTGGCCTGCAACATCTCCTGTTGCGGCATATTCGCGGGCACTTTGCGCATTCCGTCCATATCGTCGGAAAAACAAATCAGCTTGGTGGGAATATCGGAAATCACCTCGAAGGCGCGGCGGATCATCGTCGTGCGCAACACTTCGCCAAAGGTGCCAAGGTGCGGTAGACCCGAGGGCCCGTAGCCCGTTTCGAACAGCACATAGCCCTTTTTGTCCTTGGACTGCTCATAGCGTTTCAATACGGCCCGCGCTTCTTCAAACGGCCAGGCTTTCGACGTCATTCCAGCGTCACGCAGATCAGTCATCACGACATTCCTCAAACTCGCGCGAGGTCGCTCCCCGCAAGCCCCCTCTCCTATTGCCCCGCCCCGATTTCGTCAATAATCTGCCGCTCAACCGTGCTCAAAGGACTATAAAAGTGCAGGATTTCACCCATTCGATGACGCCGCAGGACTGCCTCGTGGCGATCATGTTCGCCGTCTCCGCCTCCGACGAGACGATCCGCACCTCGGAATTGCTCTCGATCGAAAATATCGTGAATCACCTTCCGGTCTTTGGCGATTACGATGCCGACCGCATCACAGGCGTCAGCCAAACGGTTATCGCGCTGTTTGACCAGGAGGACGGGCTGGATGCGCTGTTTGGCCTTGTGCGCGAAAACCTTCCCGAGCGCCTCTTTGAAACCGCCTATGCGCTGGCTTGCGATGTTGCGGCCTCGGACGGGCGTATCCGCGATAGCGAATTGCGCATGCTCGAAGAAATCCGCGACGAACTGGAACTCGACCGCCTTCATGCCGCTGCGATCGAGCGTGGCGCCCGCGCGCGCCACCTCACCATCGCACAGGTGTCACACTAAACGGCGTAAAGCGTCGACCAGCGCGAAATCCACGCGCGGTGCAACGCCTTGGCGCGGCTGTTGTAGGTCCGCGCCCCGACGGGCACCTCTGCCGCGCTCGCTTGTGCCTGACGGCGCGCGGGCAGATCGGCGGCAAAACTGGCGAAAGCCAGACGTTTGCCGCCGACCTCGACATAGCCTGCCAATGCCGAGGCAAAGTCCAACGTGCCGGTTTTGGCAACCACGCTCACACCCTCATCCTCGACCGCGACCGCCTTCAACAGGGGCGCAAGGCGCGCCTCCACCCCGGGGGCGACCAGAACGCGCACCATATCCGCGCCCGTGATGCGGCTTGCGCCCCCCAGGCCGGAATGATCCACAAAGGACAGGCTTCGCACGCCAAACCGCGCCTGCGCCCAGTCGCTCATCAGCCCTGCCGAGGCCTTCAAGGTGCTGGCTTGCCCGCCGCGCGCGCGCGTGGTCGCCAGACCCAAAACCTCTGCGGTCAGGTTGGTTGAATATTTCAACATGTCCTTGACGATCACCGTCAACGGCGCGCTCGCGACGCTGGCCACAACCGTGCCTGCGCTAAGACCGCGCGCCTCCTGCACCGGTCCCAATCGCACGCCCTGCGCCGCGGCAAGCGTCGCAAAGACATCGCCTGCGTAAAGCGCGGGCCTGCGCACCGGCAACCAGCGCGACCCGCCATTGCCCAGCGCTTCCTGGGCCACGGACCAATATTCATGCGTCGCATCCGCTCGATAGGCAAACAGCGGCGTGCTGCGCGCAACGATGCTGACCGATGCGACCCGCACAGCAGGCACCACCGTCGCCGCGCGCGCATCCATCGACACCGCATAGGCCCCGCCCTGCTTGCGCCATTCGAAATTCACACGGTTATAATTCAGGTTCAGCCCCGAAATCGCCGGATTGTAGCCTGCGTAATCGGTTTGGTCGCTGTCGATCCGCTCGATCTGGGGCAAGGCCCCGTCCCACACCCGAAACGCTCCCGAAACACCGGTGATCCCTGCCGCTTTCAGTTGCGCCACCAGCGCCACCAACCCGTCGCTGTCGAGCGTAGGATCACCGCCCCCCGCCAAAACCAAATCGCCCTGAACGATGCCGCCCGCAACAGGCCCCGTGGCGATCACCTGCGTGCCAAAGCGGTGATCTGCCCCGAGATGTTCAAGCGCATAGAGCGCGGTAATCACCTTGGCCACCGAGGCGGGGGGCAAGGCATCGGCCCCGTCGAACTGATCCAGCATCACGCCCGTGGCCGCATCCGCCACCGCAGCACTTACGGCCCCGCCAAGGCGCGCATCCGCCACGACCTGCGCCCCGCTTGGCACCGCGCGCTTCCACAGATCGCTTGGCCGCGCCACCGGATAGGGCGAGCGCACAACCGCGGGGGCTGTTTGCGCCCCAAGCGGGCTTGCGAGCGCCAGCGCACCGCTGGCAGCCCCTGCGCCCAAAAAGGCACGGCGGCTCAAACGCGCAGCATTGGTGCGCGCGGCGCTGGATTTTGGGATGGCGTCGGGGGAACGGGAATCGCGTGTCATGCGCGCGAGTTAAGCCCGCGCCCGCGCGCACTGCAAGCCACAGCCATGGCGCGCGCGTTCACAAGCCGGACAGAAGCCGCCCTAGCCCGCCCAATCGCCCCGCGCCCGGATCGCCGAGGACGAGGCATCGCTCATCGGGACATTCACATAGCACCAGCGCGGCGCGCGGCCCTTGGCCAGCATCCGGCTTTCGCGCGACGGCAATCTGGCCCCTTCATAGACATTCGCCGCCCGCGAGACCCGCGCCGTAATCGAGGCCCCGGGCCGCGCGATGACGCCGATCGGCACGGTTTCCATGATCCAGCGCCAATGGTCCCAGCGATGGAATTGCGCCAGATTGTCCGCGCCCATCAGCCAAACAAAAGTGACCCCCGGATAGGCTTTTATGAGCGCTTTCAGCGTCGCCGCCGTATAGCGCGTGCCCGCTTGCGTTTCGAAATCGGTAATCCTGACGCGCGGGTGATCCATCACGTCGCGCGCGCGCGCCAAACGCCGTTCTATTTCGGCTGGACCATGCGCCTTAAGCGGATTGCCCGGCGACACCAACCACCACACCTCATCCAGGCCAAAGCGCTTGAGCGCAGCGCGGGTGATATGGGCATGCCCTTCGTGGGCCGGATCAAACGATCCCCCCAAAAGGCCGATAACCTGTCCGGCGCGGGCATGTGGCAATATGTGGCGCATTGCCGCGCATCTGGCAGGCAAGTCAGGCGCTTGTCCAGTACTCCACAGCCAAGATGTCACAAATGCTGCAAAAAAGCCCTGCCGCAGCACGTGGCGCGGCAGGGCGGATCACCGCTTGGCACAAAGCGTCAAAGGGGCGCAGCCCTAGTGATGGGAATGCGTCATCCCCTCGATGACCGTCACCATCGGCGCGGGCATGGCCAAATCGGAGGTGGTTTCGCCGGCGGCCGGCACCTCGGTCCAGGCCGCTTGCGCCCCGTCACACAGCTGGGTCACTTTGAAATAGAGCGGCGTATCCACCGCCAATTCCGCCGCAACGGTGCCGCGTACAACGAATTCGTCGTACCAGGCATCCTCAAGAACGCCGCCCGACCAGACCACCGTGCGCGCGCCCTCGGCCACAGGGCTGCCATGCACGACATAGCGCGCCGCATAGGCCCCATTTTCGACCTTCAGATGCCAGCCTGCTTTGGGCATCGGCTTGGCCGACACAAAGCCCTCGGGCAACGCCACGCGCAAGGCCTTGGTGGCCTTGCCCTCGCAGCCGTGGCCAATGCGGATCACCGCCTTATAGGCCGCCCCGCGCTGCGCCGTGCCGCTTTCAAGCGTGGCATGGGCAAAGACCGGCGAGAGGGAAAAAAGCACAGCCGCAGCCGCACCGCAAAATACAGTTTTCATTTGATTTTATCCGATTGTGAAAGGAAAGAAGCGGCCCGCTGTGACACCTCAGGATGTCGCAGGTCAGGCCGCGATCAGGCCGTGATCAGCCCTGTTCCAATCGGCGGGGCGCGCGCAAAATATCGCGCGGGATGGCGGTGCGCCTGCTGCGACTTCGGCGCGGGCCGCAGGGCGATGCGATACAGAGGCGCACGCGGGCGCGTGGCGTGCAGATGCGCGGGCAAAACCGCATGTGACGCCAACACGCAAGCGGCGCAATCGCGGGGTGTTTCTTCTCCCCCGGCGCCATGCCCGCATATCTCCATCGCCTCAAGCGCGACGCCGTACAATGTGGTTTCGATGTCGACACGCGCCATGCGCGGCTGGTGCAGGCCGATGACGAACGCAAGCGAGAGCGCGGCCAAAAGCCCTGCAACCGTCACTCCTCTGTCTCGCATCGCCTGCATTTTCGCGTTCCAAGCTGCCCCGCCGCGTCCATAGGCGGCAAGCCGCTCCAAAACCCATAGGCGGCAAGCCGCTCCAAAACAAGGGGACGAAGCGCCCGATACCGGAGCAGGCTTGCGCCACGGCCTGCCCCGTGCGCGCGCATTGCACGCAGCCCCTCAAACCGCTAAACCAGCGCAAAATATCGCCCTTAACCCGCACCAACGGAGCATTCCCATGGCAGCCAATCAGTTCGTTTACTTCATGGACGGCGTGTCCAAAACATACCCCGGCGGCAAAAAGGTGTTTGAAAACATCCGTCTAAACTTTCTCCCCGGTGTGAAGATCGGGGTGGTTGGCGTGAACGGCACGGGGAAATCGACCCTGATGCGCATCATGGCCGGTCAGGACAAAGATTTCCAAGGCGAAGCTTGGGCCGCAGAGGGCGCAAATGTCGGCTACCTGCCGCAGGAACCCGAACTCGACCCCTCGCTCGACGTGCGTGGCAACGTGATGCTTGGCGTGGCCGAGAAAAAGGCCGTGCTCGATCGCTACAACGAACTCGCGATGAACTACTCCGAAGAAACCGCCGACGAAATGGCCGCGCTTCAGGATGAAATCGACGCACAGAACCTCTGGGATCTCGACAGCCAGATCGACGTGGCGCTCGAGGCACTGCGCTGCCCCCCCGATGACGCTGAGGTGACAACGCTTTCGGGCGGTGAAAAGCGCCGCGTGGCCCTGTGCAAACTGCTGCTCGAAGCGCCCGATATGCTGCTCCTCGACGAGCCGACCAACCACCTCGACGCCGAAACCATCGCATGGCTGCAACAACACCTGATCGACTACAAAGGCACCATCCTCTGCGTCACCCACGACCGCTATTTCCTCGATGATATCACCGGCTGGATTCTCGAACTCGACCGCGGTGCAGGCATCCCCTACGAGGGCAACTATTCCTCTTGGCTTGAACAGAAAGCCAAACGCCTGTCCCAGGAAGCGCGCGAGGACAAATCCAAACAGAAAACGCTGGAACGCGAACTAGAATGGATGCGTCAGGGCGCAAAGGCCCGTCAGGCCAAGCAAAAAGCGCGCATCAACGCCTATAACGAACTCGCCGGTCAGTCCGAGCGCGAAAAAGTGGGCCGTGCGCAGATCGTCATCCCGAACGGCCCGCGCCTTGGCAACAAGGTGATCGAAGTCAAAGGCCTGAAAAAGGCGATGGGCGACAAGCTTCTGGTGGAGGGGCTCGAATTTTCCCTGCCGCCGGGCGGGATTGTCGGCGTGATCGGCCCCAACGGCGCGGGGAAAACCACGCTGTTTCGGATGCTTACGGGCCAGGAACAGCCCGACGAAGGCACGGTCGAATACGGCGATACGGTCAAACTCAGCTACGTCGATCAGTCCCGCGACGACCTCGACCCCAACGCCAACGTCTGGGAAGCCATTGCGGATGGCCAAGACATCATCAAACTCGGCGATGCCGAAGTGAACGGCCGCGCCTATTGCTCGACCTTCAACTTCAAAGGCGGCGACCAGCAGAAAAAAGTCGGCATTCTGTCGGGCGGGGAACGCAACCGTGTCCACATGGCGCGCCTCTTGCGCTCGGGTGGCAACGTGCTGCTGCTCGATGAGCCGACCAACGACCTCGACGTCGACACGCTGCGCGCGCTCGAAGACGCGCTGACCGATTTCGCGGGCTGCGCTGTGGTTATTTCGCACGACCGCTTCTTCCTCGACCGCATCTGCACCCACATCCTCGCCTTTGAAGGCGATGCGCATGTGGAATGGTTCGAAGGCAACTTTGAAGACTACGAAGAAGACAAAAAGCGCCGCCTTGGCGCCGATGCCCTGGAACCCAAACGCCTGAAACACAAGAAGTTCACGCGCTAGGACGGGCCAAGGCGCCCCAAAGAGCCCAAGAACCATCTGGCGCGAGACGCCCCCAAGCAGGCCCCCGAAAGGCGCGGCCTGCCCAACAAAGCGACACCAAAAGAAACCCCTTACTGAGTCGCAAATTACATGCTATAACCCGCCCTGCGACGTTATCTCTTTCGACCCTTCTGTTTTCCTTACGGCTACAGTCTTCGATCGACCACTGACCTAGCCGGGCTGCCGCAGTATCGCGGGCAGCGCAAAACAGGAGTATACACGATGGCTAATGGCACCGTGAAATGGTTTAACAGCACCAAAGGTTTCGGCTTTATCGAGCCCGAAGGCGGCAAAAAAGACGTGTTCGTTCACATCTCCGCAGTCGAGCGTTCGGGTCTCACCACCCTGCGTGATGGCGCGAAAGTCACTTTCGACATCGAAGCTGGCCGTGACGGCCGTGAGTCCGCGATCAACCTCGCACTCGCATAAGACTTCCCTCGCGGGAAATCTGCAAAGATTTCAAAGGCGTCCACTTTGGTGGGCGCCTTTTTCATATCCGCCTGACGCCGGACCGGTCTCCACGCTCAAAGCCTAGCTGCCCTGCCCCAAACGACGGATCGTCGCCAGAAACTGCTGTTGAACCCGATCATCCAGCGTTTGCGCCACCGCGACGATCAACGGGCGCACGGTCTCATCGCCCAGATAGTAACTCGCGATCCAGCCACGCGCCTCTGTTGTTGTCAGCAGCAGCGCGATATCCGCACGCAGCGCCACCTCCACCGCATCACTGCGGGGTTCGGGCATCGCCAAAGCTGTTGCGACCCGCCGCTGGGCAAGCCAGCTTTCATTGCGCCCCGTCGCGCGCGCATTGACCAAAGCCTCCCCCGCCGCGTCCCAGTTTTCCAGGCCGACCTGGGACTGGGCGACAACGGAATAGGCCAGCGAAAAGCTGGGCGCGTCATCGAGAATTTTCTGTGCACTTTCAAGGCAATGCTGGGCAATCCGTTCGGGTGAATTATCAACGAACATCGTCGAAAGCAAAGAGGTCTGCGCGCGCAAACATGTATCCAGGGCCTCAATCCGCGTATAGACCGCGCGCCCCATTTCGGGGTCGTGATCCATCGCCTGAAGCTTCAGAAACGCCGCATTCGCCTCTTTTGTGTTGGTTCGGTAGCCCGCGAATTCTCGCAGCATGTAGCTGGCGCTGACCCCCGCCAGCACCAGACTGAACGCCGCAATCGCGATGCGGATGTTACGCGGCGATACCGCCCCGACTGCGCTCGGTTTTGGAACGGGCGTATGGCCGAACGTCTCTTGCGGCTTCATCAATCGGACCTCACAAACTCATAGATGATTTGCCCACTCTAGCCCAGCCAGCGGCGCGCGGCCAGAACCTGCGCACGAAACCCCAGCGATGCACAAGCCTTTCGCATCGCCTGTCAAACCGCTTTGAAATCGGCCCTTTAGCGCCAATTTCCCTTGCATCCCTCACGACCTGCCAACAGGTTGCCCTCAAAGCGCTCTGGTCACGGCCACCCGCTCGACCAACAGCAAGGACTCTCTGCCATGACCGCCCCCCTCTCAAAGTCACCCATCCGCGCACTCGTTTGGGGCGAAAACGTCCACGAACAGAAAAACGCAACTGTCCGCGAGATTTACCCAAACGGCATGCATAGCTGTATCGCCGATGCCCTCAACACGCAGGACGGCATCGTGGCCGAGACGGCCGTGCTGCAAGACCCCGAACACGGGCTTAGCGCAGATCGTCTGGCCAAGACCGATGTGTTGCTGTGGTGGGGACATGCCGCGCATGGCGACGTGTCCGACGAGGTCGCGCAACGCGTTGTCGAAGCGGTGTGGTCGGGCATGGGGATGATTTTCCTGCATTCAGCCCATTTCGCCAAGCCGTTCAAAATGTTGATGGGCGCAGCCTGCAATCTGACATGGCGCGAAGCGGGCGAGCGCGAGCGGCTCTGGGTGACCTCGAAAAACCACCCCATTGCCGCCGGCCTGGGCGATTATTTCGAGCTTGAGAACGAAGAAATGTACGGCGAGCCCTTCGGGGTGCCGGAACCGCTGGAAACCGTGTTCATCAGCTGGTTTCAGGGCGGCGAAGTCTTTCGCTCGGGTCTGACCTACAAACGCGGTGCGGGCAATATTTTCTACTTCCGCCCCGGCCATGAAACCTACCCGACCTATCACGACGCCAATGTGCAGCGCGTGATTTCCAACGGGGTGACATGGGCCTTCAACCCCGCCGCGCGGGTCGCAAACCCCACGGATGCGCCCAATATCCCGGTCGAAACCGCACTCGAACCCATTCAGGAACGCGGCCCCCGCCTGCATAGCGATGGCGAAGAGGGCTTTCGCTGATGGCGGCACCTGTGCGCCTGCTGATACTCGGCACCGGCAATATGGGCCGCACCCATGTCGAGGCCTACAAGCAGATGGAGAACGTCGAAATCGTCGCCGGAGTGGATGCGCGCCCCGATGCGCTGAACGCATTTTGTGACGAATTCGGCATCGCGCAGCGCTACCACACGCTGGATGAGGCGATCCTCCAATGCGACTTTGACGCGGCGTCGAATGTCACACCCGATGCGGCGCATTACGCGACCTCGATGTCCTTGCTGGCGTCGGGAAAGCACGTGCTGTGCGAAAAACCCCTGACCACCGATTTTGCGCTGGCGCTGGAAATGGTCGCCGCAGCGCAGGCGGCGGGCAAGGTGAATATGCTCAACCTCAGCTACCGCAATGTCCCCGCGCTGCAAGCGGCGGCCAAACTGGTGGCTGACGGCGCCATTGGCGAGATACGCCATTTCGATGCCTCCTACCTGCAAAGCTGGCTGACCCAGCCCGCGTGGGGCGACTGGAAAACCGACCCTGCATGGCTGTGGCGTCTGTCCACCGCTCACGGATCGAAAGGCGTGCTGGGCGATGTGGGCATCCACATCATCGACTACGCCACCTTCATTGCCGGCCTCTCGCCGGTGCAGGTTTCGGCGCGGCTGAAAACCTTCCACAAGGCGCCCTTCGACCGGATCGGAGACTATCCGCTCGACGCGAACGACAGCGCCGTGATGCATCTGGAACTGGAAAACGGCGCTCTTGGCACGATCAGCGCGACGCGCTTTGCCTCGGGCCATCACAACGATCTTTATCTGCGCATCTACGGCGATCTCGGCGCGCTCGAAGTCAGTTTCGAGGATGCGACCTCGGTGCTGCGCAGCTGCATCGGCCCGGACGCGCTCCTGTCTCAAACATGGTCCGATGTCGCCTGCCCGCCAGTGCCCACGGTGTACGAGCGCTTCATCAGTGCGATCCAGAACGGCACCCCCAGCGAGCCGGATTTCAAACGCGGTGCCCAACTGCAGGAGGTGCTTGACCTCGCGCAGCGCTCGGATGAATTGGAAAGCCGCGCGCTTCACATCAACCCCGTCGATCCCAACGCCGCCGAACCGATCCCGCGCGAATTGCTGTAACGCCCCTCAGGGCGCGCAGGGAAAGTCCTGCGCGGCCTCGGGCGTGAAACTCGTGCCATTCTCCAGCGTCAGATAGCGGGTGACGCGGATGGCCTGCGCACGCAATTCGATCAGGTTGAAATTGTTTTCTTCGTCGCGCAGGCGGTTGGACAGGCCTGTGCCCGCCTGCACCTGCAAGCCGCGCGTCCCCACCGCCCCCAGCGGCGCAATCCACCAGCGGTGCAAATGCCCCGAAAGCACCAGATCCACCCCGACCTCGCGCAGCCTTGCGGCCGCCGACTCGGCACCTTTCATCGGCGCTTTGCTCGATCCGGGCGGCTGTTCCAGCGGATGGTGTGCAACGAGCACCCGCTTGCGCGCGCCCGCTTGGGAAAACAGCGCACAAATCCGCGCCACCTCCCGTGGGCGGAACAAGCCGCGCTGATGGGCCAGCGGATCGGCGGTATTGGCGCAGGCGACGACGATGTCGTCATTCTCGAACACCGGACACAGATCATCCGCAATTGCAGCGCGATAGCGGGCAAAGGGCGCCAAAAGCCGCGCGGGCAGGTTCCAGAGTGGCATATCGTGATTGCCCGGCACCGCAAGAACCCGCGCCTCCAGCCGTGACATCAAATCGCGCGCCTGCGCAAACTGGTCGCGCCGCGCGCGCTGGGTAAAATCGCCCGAGATCAGCACCAGATCAGGCGCAAGCGCGTTCACTTGCGCAATCATCGGGGCGACCAGCTCGGCGCGATCGCGCCCGAAATGCAAATCCGACAGATGGACCAACCGCATCATCGCAAATCCTGCGCACGGGTTTGGGGCACCATCACGCTAAGGTCATCGCGACAGAGTTCAAAGCGAAACGGAGCGGCAAGCATCGCCCGTTCCCCGTCGCGCGCAATCCGGCGCGGGCGGTGTTTGCGGCTACCGGTTTCCTCAAGCGTGAGAGAGGGGGCGGCAATCATTTCAAAATGGCGGTGGTTGCGCGCACGCCCCACGGCCAGCGCCAAAGCGATGCGGATCATCCCCCACCGCCCGACTTTCGGCGCCACAAAGGCTAAAAGATTGCCCGCAGCGATGTGCTCCTTGCCCGGCAGGCCCATCGCCTCGAGCTGGAAGGCGTTGTTCATCACAAACACCAAAGGGGTCGCCAGATCATGGCTGATCGGGCCCTGCGCGGATTGCGCCACCAGCCGCAGGCGCATCTGTGACCGCAGCCCGAGCAGGGTTTTGACCACCGACCAATAGGCCGCCACCCGCGAGCGCCCCCATTTGTCGTAAATCGCTTCGCGTTCCTTCAGGATCGCCGGATAGGTGCCCAGCGAGGCGTTGTTCAAAAACACCTCCCCATTCACGCGCGCATATCCCAAGGGCCGTTTGGCCCCCGCACAAATCACCGCTACCGCTGCCTCGATATCGTCCAGCGGCAAATCGAGGGAGCGGGCGAAATAATTGAACGTGCCCATCGGCAAAATCCCGAGGGTCCCGCCACTGCCAGACAGCGCTGAGGCGACCGCGCAAATGGTCCCATCGCCGCCCGCAGCCACGACAATCTCGAAACCTTCGCGTGCAACCTGCTGGGCGACTTTGGGGATCTCGGCGCCTTCAGCGAGCCGCAACTGGGCCGGGCAGCCCTGCGCCTCGAAGGCGGCAGCAACGGACTCGCACAGGCTTTGCGCCTGTTTGCGGCCCGACCCTGCGTTCAGAACGACACAAATACGGGTCATGTGAAACCCTGCCTGCGCCGTCCGGGAAAGACCGCACCTTTGGGTCCGAGGAAATGGCCCAACATGGCCAGGCCCGGAACGTGATCACAAACAACTTTCAGGCAGACCAGCATCGGCACGGCGACAAGCGCCCCCGCAACGCCCCAAAGCCACGCCCAAAGCACCACCGAAATAAACACCACGATGGGGTTGAGCGACATGGAACGGCCCACGACAACGGGGGTCACAACATTGCCCTCCATCGCGTTGATCAACATGAAGGCAAGCGGCGGGTAGATCGCCTGCCCGATCGTGTCAAACGACACAAAAGACACCAAAGCGATCACCACGGTGAAAATACCCGGCCCCAGATAGGGCATGAAATTCAGGATGAACGCCAGCGCCCCCCAGACAACGGGTTCGGGCACGCCCAAGGCCCAAAGCGCCAATGTCACCACGCAGCCCAAGCCGAAATTGATGATCGAAATCGACAAAAGATAGCGAGACACGGAGACTTCGACCGCCTGCAAGATCGCGCGCGCGCGGCGCCGTTTCGAAGCGGTCGGCTGGGCGGAAATGATTTTTTGCTGCATCGTGTCGCCCGAGGCGAGCAGGAAGAGCGACAGCACCAAAGCCACCAGCCCCGAGGCCAGGATCGAGGCCATGTTGATCGCCGCAGAGGTCAGCAGCCCGCCGTCCTGCACATCCACCTTTTGCACATCGCTCGGCGTGCTGCCCGCGATATCCTCCACATTCGCCGAAACCTGCATCAACTCGGCCATCGACGAACTCAGTGTCGCAATCTTGCGTTGAATTTCCAACTGGATTTCAGGAGCGCTTTGCAACAGGTCAGTCGCTGCGGGCGCGATCAAATATCCCCCGATCAACACCGTCAAACCAAAGGCGATCACCAGCGAAATAGACGACACCGAGGGCGGAATGCCAAAACGCCCCGCGGTGCGCACCAAGGGGCTCAACGTCAGCGCCACGAGGATGCCAAAGGTTACGGGCAGCAAAACCGGCTTGGCCACGAAAATCACACAGCCCGCCGCGATCACCGCCAGAAACACAAGCAGCCCTGACGTTGCGACCGGCGTTGCCCCGCGCGCACGCGCAAGGCGCGCGGTCGGCGCGACGCGTGCTGCATCCTGTGAGGCGTCCGTTTGCTGGCTTGCGCTGTTTTGAGGGGCCACGGTGTGGCGCGAAGGCTTTGATCCGGAGTGAGGCATGCGCGGATCATTCGTCTCGTCGTTCACACAGTTCCCTTTCAAAGCCGTCTTTTCAAAAGCGGCGCCAAGGCCGGATGCAGGCGCATCACGGACAGGCTAAATACGATCAGACATCAACCCCGCAATTGGCGGAAAGTTCCCCGACCTCCATGCAAAGCCTGCCCCTGCGCGGAAATGACGCTACGGAGTCGTGACCAAGTAACCATATTCACACAAAAAACCGCCCGATCCGGAACCCGCCCCCCAGAGCTGCGCGTTGGTCCCGCAACTGATGAAAACGAGAAAACGCGAGGCTATACCATGACTTACTCCATACATTCAGAAGATCTTTTCGATCTTCATGTGCAGTGCCGCAGCGCATTATGTCACTCGCTGGCGCAGGCTTATGTTGGCGACAGCGCCAAAGATATCCGCTGCGACCACACAGCGGACGCGACATTCGATGCGCTTCTTTCGGCGCTGCGCACCCAAGATCTGGCACAAGGGTCCCATTAAAAGATGCCCCGAAGCTTTCGATGTTTTCGACCATGCGGCCACCCGCCAAAGCCCGCTCCCGCCCCTCGGTCACAAACGCACCCGCATTAATCGCACAGCCTCACCGCTGTGCGATTTTTTTTGCCGCGGCGCTGGCGTCACAAACCGGCGGGGCGCGAACAAAGATTGACGCGATCCCCGGTTTTGACGCGACCCCCGGTTTTAAAGAACGCGCGCGCAAATGCAAAAAACCCCCAAAAGTTCCGCTCTTTTTCGCATGCAAGACCACATCCGCGAAACCTCGCCTATTCTTGCGCCAAACAGGCAACATATTGCCATTAAAGAAAAATTTGGAACAAACTCACGCCCAGCACTGTTGTCATCCCAAGCGCAACAAGCGCCATTCAAACTATCCCTAGGGAGACACACATGAAAAATCTTTTGCTTTCGACCGCAATCCTGTCCGCAACCGCATTGGGTGCATATGCGCAAGATGCCGAAGTGACGGCGGACGCCTCCAGTGACATGTCCTCCAGCATGTTCCTCACCCAAATGGACCCGATGGAACTGCAAGCGACCAATCTCATCGGCATGCGCCTTTACGCACAAGATGCCGATATGGACGCAGACAGCATCGACGGCGTGCAGGACAACTGGAACGACATCGGGGAAATCGGTGACGTGATCCTGGATCGCGACGGTGCCGTGGACGCAGTGCTGCTCGACATCGGCGGCTTCCTTGGTCTGGGCGAACGTCAGGTTGCCATCCGCATGGATCAACTCGACTTCGTGGCCGACGACAGCACCGAAGAAAACCCCAACGACTTCTTCCTCGTTGTGAATGCGCCGCAATCGGCTCTCGAAAACGCCCCTGAATACCAGATGTCCAACGACATGGACACGGCCATGGACGACACGATGACCGACGATGCAACCATGACAGCGCCGATGGCCGATGACACCATGACGGCAGACGCCGACATGCAAGCAACAGCGCCCATGGATCAGGACCCGAACCTGACCGCAGAGGCCCAGTCCGACATGGCCACGCCGGAAATGACGACCGACATGTCCGCTGATGCGACCATGCAGGCCGACATGAGCATGAGCGACGGCTACACCCAGATCGAGTCCGCCGAGATCACGGCTGACGCCCTGACCGGTGCCAGCGTTTACGGTCCCAATGACGAAGATCTGGGCGAAGTGTCCGACCTCGTTCTGACCGCTGACGGCACCGTTGACGAAGCCGTGATCGACGTTGGTGGCTTCCTGGGCCTTGGTGAAAAACCCGTTGCGCTTGCCATGGATGACCTTGACGTGATGCAGGAAAACGATGGCGACACGCTGCGCGTCTTCGTGTCCATGACCGAAGAACAGCTCAAAGCGCTGCCCGCTTACGAAAAATAAGCCCGGTTAGACGCAGAGCTTTAACAACGGCCTTTGGCCCGTCCCGCTTTGGGGCGGGCCATTTCTTATGGGCAATTTGTCGCATTATCCCCGCGCACACCCGCCTAAGCACTAATCCGATACTTTTGATCGGATTAGCGCTGGACAGCCTTGGCGACGGCATTTACGTCTTGCATATTTCGTGCAGCCAGCCGCGTGCCAGCGTCAGCCACACGTTCATGCCCTGACATTCCTTGAGCGAAAGGCCCGCGATATGCCGCAAATGCGCAACATCACTCCCCGCAAGTTCCTCCCCCTCCTCGCCCTCGCCTGCTTTGGAGCCGCCAGCCTTCCGGCGCTCGCGCAAGAGGTGACGATTGAAACGGCAACCGGTGCGCAAACCATCACCCCGGCACCTCAAACCGTTGTCGTCTTTGACGTGAACGCCATCGACACGCTCGATGCGCTGGACGTGACGATCGCAGGCATTCCCGATTTCTCCCTTCCGCTGCTGGCCGATGTCACCGCCAGCGTGCCGGTGATGGGGACGTTGTTCGAACCCGATTTCGAAAAACTGGCCATGGCCCAGCCCGACCTCATCATCGCGGGCGGTCGCTCGTCGCTCAAGGCCGAGGCGCTGGCACAGGTCGCCCCCACCATCGACATGACCATCGACCCCACCGATCAGATCGCACAGATCCATGCCCGCCTGACCGCCTATGGCGAAATCTTTGAAAAGCAGGATGCCGCGGCCCAGTTGGGCGCAGAGCTGGACGCGAAAATCGCACAGGCCGCCGAGGCCGCCCAAGGCAAGGGCAACGGGCTGATCATCCTGACCAACGGCGGGAATGTGTCGGCCTATGGCGCGACCTCGCGCTTTGGCTGGATTCACCAGGCGTTGAACCTGCCCGAAGCCGTGGAAGGCATCGGCGAGGCCACCCATGGCGAAGCGGTTTCCTTTGAATTCATCGCCCAGACCGACCCTGACTGGCTGTTTGTGATCGACCGTGGCGCAGCCATCGGCCAATCCGGCGAAGCGGCCAAAGCCACCCTCGACAACGCGCTCGTAACCGGCACCAAAGCCTGGAAAGAGGGCCATGTTGTCTATCTGAATTCCGGCAACATCTATCTCGACACCGGCGGCATCCAGTCCGTGACCTCGACCCTCGACGATCTGATCGCCGCCTTCTCCCCCGAAAGCTGAACCGGGATGTCGCGCCGCTCTCCCTTTTTATATCGGGCCCTGGCCCTGCTTGCCGTCTTGATGGTCATCAGTACCCTCGTCGGCGCGGCAGAGCTTGGGTCGGCGGGGGGCGCGACACCCAACGCAACCGGCGGCACCCTGCACCTGATGCTCGAAAGCCGCCTGCCACGCAGTTTTGCAGCCTTGCTGGCGGGGTCTGCCATGGCCGTGGCAGGGGTCATCATGCAGCAACTCGTGCGCAACCGCTTTGTCGAACCCTCCACCACCGGCACGACCGAGGGGGCCATGCTGGGGCTAATCGTGATCACCCTCCTGGCCCCGGGAGCGCCGGTGATGGTCAAAATGGTAGTCGCGGCCGGCACGGCGCTGATGGCCGCTGCCCTGTTCCTCGCCCTTGTCCGACGGTTATCGCCGCGCGATCCCTTCATGGTGCCGCTGGTCGGCATGATCTGGAGCGGCATATTGGGCGCGGGGGCGTCGTGGTTCGCGTGGCAAGCCGACCTCGTGCAATATCTGGGCAACTGGATGACGGGGGATTTTTCCGGCGTCATCGCAGGGCGTTACGAATTGCTCTGGATTGCGGGCGCAGTGGCGCTTTTGGCCTATTTCGCCGCCGATATGCTTACCATTGCGGGCATGGGCGAAGGCACCGCGCTTTCGCTCGGTCTGAACTATCGCGGGGCGCTGCGGCTTGGCCTTGTGGCCGTGTCGCTGGTGACGGCGCTGGTCGTGGTCACTGTCGGCGCGATCCCCTTCATCGGCCTTGTGGTGCCCAATATCGTCGCGCGACTGATGGGCGACCGCTTGCGCGCCTCCCTGCCCGTTGTGGCAGTCGGCGGTGCGATCCTTGTGCTGAGCGCGGATATCATCGGGCGGCTGATCCGCTACCCCTATGAAATTCCCGTGGGCACCGTGGCAGGCGTTCTGGGCGCGGCGATTTTCCTGTGGCTCTTGTCAAGCAAACCCCGACGGCACCGCGCGCCCCACCGTCAAAAAGAGGCGCATCATGCCAGCTGACCGTCGCCTCGCCGCCCTTGCCGTGACCCTGCTTGCTCTCGCGGGGGCCTTTTTGATGTGGCAGTTTGCCAGCCCGACCTGGGCGCTGATCCGGGGGGACGAGGCGGGCCCTGCAGCCTTTATCCTAAGCCTGCGCGGCGTCAAACTGGCGGCACTGGTGGCTGTGGGCCTTGCCATCGGCACCGCCACGATCCTCTTTCAAACGGTCAGCGAAAACCGCATCCTCACCCCCGGAATCCTCGGGTTCGACGCGCTGTTCATCTTTGTGCAAACCCTGCTGGTGTTCACCATGGGCGGCTTTGGACTGGCCAGCATCGGCGCGGGGGCGCAGTTTCTGATCGACACCAGCGTCATGGTGGTCGCGGCCTGCGCGCTGTTTTCCGTCCTGCTTGGCGCAAAGAGCGGCCCGCGCGACCTGTCACGCATGTTGCTGACCGGCGTCATCATTGGGGTGCTGTTGCGCTCGCTTTCGGGCCTGATGGGGCGGATGATCGACCCTTCGGAATTTGCCATCGTTCAGGGAAAAATGTTTGCCACGTTCGGCGCTGTGGATCGCGGAAACCTGATCCTTGCGAGCCTGCTGATTGCCCCTGCCCTCCTCGCCAGCCTTGCCCTTGCACGCCGCCTCGACGTGATGGGACTGGGGCGACAAACCGCACTCGGGCTGGGGCTGGACCACGACCGCTGGGTGCTCGTGGTGCTCGCGCTCGTTGCCGTGCTCACCGCCTCCGCAACAGCGCTCGTCGGCCCCGTGACCTTCCTTGGATTGCTCGCCGCCTCGCTTGCGCGCAGCCTGCTTGGCACCCATCGCCATGCGCTGCTCATTCCCGCAACGGCCCTGATCGCCGCCATCATTCTTGTTGCAGGGCAGTTTGTTTTCGAACGCCTGTTGGGCCAGGAATCCTCGCTTGCGGTGATCATCGAGTTCGTCGGCGGCCTTGTGTTTCTAGCCCTTGTTCTGAAAGGAAAATCAGCATGATCTCGACCAGCGGCCTTGGCCATAAAATCGACGATAGCGTGATCCTGAACGACATCTCCCTCGACATTGCCAAGGGCGGAATCACGGCGCTGATCGGCCCGAATGGCGCGGGGAAATCCACGCTTTTGCACCTGATTTCCGCGCTTATGCCTGTGCAATCGGGCACTGTGCAGATCGACGGGCGCGACCTTGGCAAAACGCCGCGCCGCGACCTTGCGCGTAGCCTTGCGATCCTGACACAATCAAGCGGCATCACCTCAAGGCTGACGGTGCGCGATCTGGTCGCTTTCGGGCGCTGGCCGCACAGCCACGGACGCCTCACCGCTGCCGATGACACCGCGATCGCCCAAGCGCTCAACCTCTTTGAACTGGATGATCTGGCGCATCGCTACATCGACGAACTCTCCGGCGGGCAACGCCAGCGCGCCCAGGTTGCCATGGCCTATGCGCAGGAAACGGATTGGCTGTTGCTTGACGAGCCGCTCAACAACCTTGACCCGCGCCATGCGCAAACGCTGATGTCGCGCCTCTTCGACCTCTCGCGTCCGGGGGCAAAAATGCGCTCGGTCGTGATCGTGATCCACGAGGTGAATTATGCCGCCGCCTGGGCGGATCGTGTGGTTGCCATGAAGGACGGGAAACTCGTCCATCAAGGGCTGACGCGTGAGGTGCTGACCTCGGAGCGTCTGTCGGCCCTCTATGACACACCGATCCGCGTGGCCGAGGTCGAGGGCCGTCCCTTCGTGCTGCACCACCGCAACGAGGCGTCGGTGCATCGCCTTTCCCGCAGCGCCTGAGCCGCAGGAAAGGCCGTTTTCAAAAGGACTTAGCCCTTCTGGATCGTGTCGATCGCGCGCAGTTTGGCAAGCAGGGGCTGCAGGTCTTCGATCCGCACCATGTTCGGCCCGTCGGACGGCGCGTTATCAGGGTCTTCATGCGTCTCGATGAACAGCGCCGCGACGCCAACGGCCACTGCCGCGCGTGCCAGAGGCGGCACCATGCGACGATCGCCCCCTGTCGAAGTGCCATTGCCACCGGGTTGCTGGACCGAATGGGTCGCATCAAAGACCACCGGATAGCCCGTCTCGGCCATCGTCGGCAAACCACGAAAATCGCTTACCAAAGTGTTGTAGCCAAAGGAGGTCCCGCGCTCGCACAGCATGATCCGCTCGTTGCCGGTCGAGGCCACTTTCGCCGCCACGTTCTGCATGTCCCAAGGGGCCAGAAACTGGCCCTTTTTCACGTTGATCGCAAGGCCGGTTTCACCCGCTGCCAGCAACAGATCGGTCTGGCGGCACAGGAAAGCGGGGATTTGCAGGATATCGACAAATTCCGCCGCCATCGCGCAATGGGACGGCTCATGCACATCCGTGATCACCGGCACGCCGAATTCGTCTTTGATTTTCGACAGGATTTCGAGCCCCTTGTCGGCACCCAGGCCACGTTTGCCTTGCAAGGAAGACCGGTTGGCCTTGTCGTAGGACCCTTTGAAAATAAAGCCGGTCCCCGTTGCCGCGCAGGCCTCGGCGATGCGTTCGGCCAACATGCGTGCGTGATCGAGGCTTTCCAGCTGGCACGGGCCGCAAATGATCGAAAAAGGCAGATCGTTGGAAATCGACAAATCACCGATCTGGACGGTTTTCTGAATAGTCATGGTTTTCTCCTTATTCAGCAGCGGCGCGCAGCTTGCGCATGTTGTCGCCATAGACTTCGGGCTGGTCAACCGAGCCGCCTTTGAACACGGCAGAACCGGCAACGAAAACATCCGCCCCGGCCGCGCGCACCAGCGGGATGGTGGTCGGATCGACACCGCCGTCGATTTCGATATGGATGGGGCGATCGCCGATCATCGCCCGCAGGCGTTCGACCTTGGCAATCTGGCTCTGGATCAGTTTCTGCCCGCCAAATCCCGGGTTCACCGTCATCACATTGACCAGATCGACCATGTCGAGCAGATATTCCACCGCCTCCACAGGCGTCGCGGGGTTCAACGCGATGCCCGCTTTGACACCGCAGCCGCGAATGGCCTGCATCGTGCGGTGCACATGGGGGCCGGATTCGACATGGGCTGAAATGAAATCGGCCCCGGCCTCGGCGAAGGCTTCGATATAGGGATCGACGGGGGCGATCATCAGGTGCACGTCCATGACCGTTTTGATATGCGGGCGGATCGCCTTGCAGGTCTGCGGGCCAAAGGTGAGGTTGGGCACGAAATGCCCGTCCATCACATCGACATGCACCCAATCACAGCCCTGCGCCTCGATCGCGCGAATTTCCGCGCCGAAATTGGCGAAATCTGCGGATAGAATGGAAGGGGCGATCTTTACGTTGCGCTCAAAAACAGTCTGCGGCATCGGCGTATCCCGTCTTATGGCCTTGCACCCAAGGCCCGATATTATGTCCTGCGCGCAGGCCTATCCGGTTTGCGGCGCGCTGTCACCACACCGCGTTCAGAACGCCGCCGCGCGGCCCTGCCGCCGCTCTGCTCAACTCTGCACGCGATTTTGCACCAAAAGGCTGTGCGATGTCACTTTGCGAGCGACAATCAACCTGAACGTGCGTATATTGTTAACCATGCGTCAAGCAACACAGTGTGATGTCGTGGCGCATAGGTTCCACTTTTAACAGGTTTTCGGGTTGCATATGAACACACTGACGCTTCAGTCCGCTGACATTCTGAACAAGTCAGACAGCTTCCATTTCTCGCGCACTCTTTTGTCACGTTCAGTGCCTAAAGCCATGCATGCGCACGATTTTTACGAAATTTTCTGGCTCACCAACGGGCGCGCCCGCCACTATATCAATGGCGAGAAAATTCTTTTGAACGAAGGGGATTGCGTCTTCGTGCGCCCGCATGACCTGCACGGGCTTCAAGGCGTCGGGGAAGAGACTCACGTCGTCAACATCGTGATTCAATCCGCGCTCGTTGATCGGCTTGAAAAGCGATATGGCCTTGGCGAGCGCTATTTTGGCAAAGAAAACCCCTTTCCACAGCAGGTTCATTTCGACGCCCGCGCCCGTATCGACCTGGCGCAGCGCGCCACGGTTCTGGAGCGCGGGGCGCGCACCAAGCTGCAGATCGAAGCCTTTTTGCTGCCGCTTCTCAACGACTTGAGCGCCGAGCCGGTCGAGCTGCCTGCGGATGCGCCCGACTGGCTCGCGCAGGCCTGTCTTGCCGCGCGGCGCCCGGAGGTATTTCGCGACGGCGCCGCCGGTTTTGCCCGCAGCACGGGCAAGGCCCACGCCCATGTCAGCCGCACGGTCCAGAAATTCCTCGGAAAAACACCTTCGGATTACATCAACGATCACCGCATGGCCTATGCCGCGCGGCAATTGGCGGGCACGGCCGATGGGCTTGCGGAAATTGCGCAAGACGTCGGGATCGCAAACATGAGCCATTTTCACCGACTGTTTCGCGACCATTTCGGCATGACGCCGCGCCAGTATCGCGTCACCAACCAAAAGGGCGTTGTACAGCCCGAATAAAGCGGACCCGCACGAAAAAAGACGCCCCCAAAACAGGGGCGTCTTTCAAGTGGTCGCGCACAGGCGTCACTGTCCGCAGCTCAATTGCGCGGCTTGCCTTTCCAGGTGCCCAGCCAGCCTTTGAACCTGCGCCATTTGCCGCGCGCCGCGGTGCGGCTGTCGTCCCAGGCGTCATCGACATCCTCGAGCAGCGGATCAATCGTGCGCTCGCGAAACTGCGCGATCATCCGCCAGATCAAAAGCACAAGCACCAGCAGGAACAGCAAGATCACCGTGTTCACCCAGGGAAAAGAGGTGTCATCGGGACCTGCGACCGCTTTGACCCCCACCGCATTGGGGAAAATCGACAGTAGCTCGTTGCGCCAGCCGTAATGGGTGACGGACACCCACTGCGGATTGGCCGAGGTCGAGGTCAGATCATTGGCCTGCGCTTGCAGGTTGGATGTGTCGAACTTGAAATAGGGTGGCCAGCCCCAGCCCGTATCTTCATTGCGATAGACCATCGGTTTGCCATTGGGTTTGACCGTGTTGATGAAGAACACATCGCGGTTCGCCGCAGTGGCATTGCCCGAATCCGGCGCAGCCCAGAAGATCGAGTTCTCACCGAAATCAATCCGGCGGTTTTCGGAACTGACGATCCGCACGATGTCGTGCTGTGGCAGGGTGTAGTGCAAAAACCCAAACACGATGATGGCCAGAATGACCCCGAGTCCCCATTTGACGTAACGCATTCAAACGCCCCTTCAGCTAAAATTCACGACATACAGCACAAGGCCGACCGTCACAATCGGCACAATATAAACAAGCAAAATCAATTTCTTGGCGAAAGACCTGCGGTATTCGGCCAGTCCTTGGGACACATAGTCCTCCTGCGCGCCGATTGATCCCTCCCGCAGCCAGTCTTTTTCCAGCTTCTCGCGCCTCACAGAGCGCGCATAAATCAGCACCAGCCCATAGAGCACGCTCAGCCCGATCAAGCCAAACACCGCCAATCGAAAAAACGCAATCATTCCTCTCTCCTTTGCACCGCGCCCCAAGGGCCCACGAGGTCGATGATATCAGGCGCTTTGGGCGCCCCCGTTGGCTTTGCAGAGCCCCAGGGGCTTGCCAGTGGCTTGGTCGGTGACGCTGACGGCAGGGGTGGCGGTGGCGGGACCGGCGCCGCCTTGGCCACGCGGCGCACTGCCGCGCTTGCCCCCGATAGTGCCGCGTCGCGCGTGACAAAACGAGCGGTGCGAAAGGCAGCTTTGTCTGGCAGGTACTGCGCCGCAAGCCAATCCGCCACAAAGGCCTGCATCGGCTCCGCCCACCGGGCGTAGGTTGCGTAAAACTGCGGCTTGTTCCACAAAAAGGCCTGAACGGGGTCTGCGGGGCACAGCTCGGCCAGCAACCGGTTCACCAAAGGTGCCAGCGGATGCTCTGCCGCTGCGCGCAGGGTGTAAAAATATGCCGGATGCTGGGACGACAGCGCAGGCCAGCTTCCGCCCTCTTGCGACCATCGCAACAACGCCCCAAGCCCCTGCGCCGCTTCGGGCAGAGCTGGCCCCAACTGCTGGGCTGCATCACGCAGGGCGCGTGGCGTGCCGGTGCCAATCGACACGCCGGCCGCGCTTGCCGCCTCGACCACCATGAAATCCAGTTTCTGCGCCAGAAACGTTGCGCCCTGCGTGCCACGGGCGCGCACCACCGGCTCGACCAAACTATTGTCGGTCAAAAACCGTGCCACCGCATTGCGCGCGGCAATGTCGATCACCGGCAAGGGCAAATCGCCCTCCAAGGCCGCGCCCCCGCGGATCACTGCCGGTGCCGCGACATCGCGCAACACGTAAAGCCCGCCAAAATGCGACGTCCAAAAGCTTTCTTCGCGTGCATCAAGCCGCGACAAGGTCACCGGATTGCGCGTCACATCGCCCGTCGAACGGGCCAGATCGATCATCTGCGCAATCAAAACGTCGTCGTACCAACCGTCCTCGCGGGTGCGAAATTCGGTGATCCTGGCCTCAAGCTTGCGCGCATCGGCCACGCGGCTGTTGGTTGTATCGGCCTCGATCGACAGGCTGTGAATATCGAGCACCCGGGCGGGGCTGGACAGATCCACCACCGAGCTGACGACCTCACCCGCGACAGCATCGCGCGCGGTGAGCGCAAAAAGCGCCGCCTCGTTGTCGGTGATAAAACGCCGGATCAGATCACGCATCACGGAAAACTTTTCGCGCAACAGCGGGCTGTGCTTTTGCGCGGTCGACAGCAAAATGAACCGGCGGTTTGCGCCCGCGCGATCCAGATAGTCGGGGGCCTCCAATTCATCGGCGATTTCGGGGGAATAGCCCGCCAGATCAACGTGAAAATCGCTCAGTTGCGTGCGCCGTCCCGTCAGCCGCTCAAGCGCACGATTGTAGCGCTCGATCAGGGCGGGGCTGTCAACCACGACCAGCCCGCCAAACATCAGCCCGCGTTCGATCAACAGCCTCATCGGTCATCCTCGCGCATCTGGTCGAGATGTTTGAGCTGTTCGATCCGCTGGGCCAGCCCGTACCAGCCCAGCGCCAAAACCGGCGCCCAGACAATCGCAGACAGCAGGCCCATGCGCAAAAAATACCAAACCGTGGGCAAGGGCGCGACTTGGAACGCCCCCAGAACCGGCTGTCCGGCGGCCAGATGCAGCACCACAAAAATCAGCCCCGACACCAAAAGCAGGATCACTCCCGTGATCAGTGCCGTGTGGCGCAGAACGGCTTGCGAGCGGTTCGATCGGGGCATCAGCACCAGTGGCAGGACCGCGGCCAAAACCGCAAGCACCGCGATGGGCAGGACAATTTCCAACAGAACTGCGCTCACCCTTTGCCCTCCGCATAAATCCTGCGCGCCGCATCGCTGCGCTCGAGATCGCGCACCATTGCCTCAATGGCCGCCGTGTCGCTTTTGTCAGCGTAGCGCATTTCGCTGTCAGCGTAGCGGTTGATTTCCTGCACCACCATCTCGACGGTGATCGGCTGCACCAGTTCGCGGATCAGCCCGAGCTTTTCATCATAGCTGCGGTGCAAAAACTGTGCGGGGGCCTCCATCCACGCGTCGGGCAGCTCGACATCCATCGCGCGCACCTTCACCGCATCGGTGATGTTTTTCACCGCCCGCCCCGTAAAGCGCGGGTCGCGCAACTGGATCGCCTTGAGGTAGCTGCCCAGTTTGGCAAGCGTGTCGAGCGGGCCGATGTCGGCCACGACCTGATCCCAAACCGCGCGCAAGCCGGCCTCTTTGGGAAGGGCATGCGCCTCGTAGCTTTGGGCCACGGCGCGCTGGATTACCTGCGCCGCATTCAGATCGTGCTGGCCCAGTGGAATGTCGTGATTTTTGCCCAGCAGCAGCGCCAGAATGTCGATGTAATCCGCCCGGCTTTGCGGGCCATCCACCAAAAACCGCGCGCCCGCGCGCTGGCGCAGCGCATCATCGACATTTTCGGGAAAGTTGGAAAACATCCCGAAGGTGCAATTGCCGCGCACAACCGTGTTGGCACCGGCAAAGGCTTCCATGAAGACCGCTGTGACTTCCTGCTGGCCGGCGCTGGATTGGCGGTCGCCCCGCTTGCCGGCGATCTGGTCGATGTCGTCAATCGTGCCAAAGCCGATCACGCTCGGGTCGAGCACCGTGTTCACAAAAGCCCGCGCGTTCTGGCCCGACTTGCCCTGATAGCTGTCGATTTGATCCACCGAAAAGTTGCGATAGACAAAGGGATAGCCCGCGTTATCGCAATAGCCCGCCATCAAACCGGCCATCATCTGGATCAGGGTGGTCTTGCCGGTGCCCGGCGCGCCATCCCCCATGAAGGTGAAAATAAAGCCGCCAAGTTCGGCGAAAGGGTTCAATTTTTGCTCGAAGTCATAGGCCATCAGCATTTTTGCCAGCCGCATCGCCTGATGTTTTGCGATGTGGTTCCCGATGACCTCATCGGGCTTTTTGAACGCCATGGTCAGCGGTGTGCCGCGCCCCTTGCGCGCAGGGGTAAACCCGTCAATCGCCAGATCATCCGCAGCCACATGCAGGCGCAGATCGCGAAAGGCCGCGATGCGCGCAGCGCCCTGCCCGCGCGCCGCCACGCGCGTCATCAGCGCCTCGCAAAAGGCCAGAACCATGTCCGCCAAACGCCCCTCCGCGACACCGTCCAAAGTCTGGTCCAAAGCCCAAAGCGCGCCCTGCAACGCCAGCGGGGCATTGTCGACGAGCAGTTCGTCGATCTCTGGCACGGTGTCCAGCGCATCACGCGCCGAGGGGGCGAGCAGGAAAGCCGTCGCATTGGCAAAACTGTAAAGCACCGCCAATGCTTCGACGCTCAAAAGGTCGCTAAATTCGGATTTGCGCGTTGGCGGCACCCGTCCGGCAAGGTTTTCAGCCTTCAAAGCGTCAAGACCGGTGGCTTGCGCCACGCTGTCGCCCACGGCCATCGCAATGGCAAGGCTGCGGCGCAGTGCCTGCAACACGCCTGCGGCCTGCGGGCTGAGCAAGGCATCGCCGTCAAGCGCTTCGATCCGCGCGATGACATGCACCCCCTGCGCGCGCGCCGAGCGCTGCGTCACCAAGCCCGGCGTGGTCGCGCGAAAGCGCCGCGCGCCGGTGGTCACCCCGTCAGAGCGCGTGACGGGCGTAGCGGTTGAGCTGCCCGAACGCGGCGCGTGCTCGAAGCCTTCCAGCAGGTTCAAAGCGGTGGCGTAATGGGCGCGGATCACCTCTTCGCGCAGTTCCATGCGGTCGTTCACACTCATCTTGTCACCTGTAACTCAAAACCTGCCCCTGCGGGCTGACGACGAATTTGCGCACATCGTGGAAACCCGGCGGGTCCAGATCGACAAGCGCCTGATAAGGGCGCTCGGGCAGGACCAAGGCACGGCTCATCAACGTGGCACCCGTTTCGGCCCCGCGCCCTGCAAAGGGGTCAAGGGCGAACACTTCGCGCTCGACGGAGCCAAACCACCCCTTGCGCTCTTCCTCGACGCGTTCAGAACGCAATTCCTCAAAGGTCAGCGCCAATGCCCAATCCTGCCCCTCCGGCGCCCGGGCCGCGTCAAGCACGCTCTGGATCGGGCCCGATTGCCGGGTGTAGGCCTGCGAATACATCGGTCCGAGGTGGATACGCTTGAGCCGCTTGGGATGCAGATCGTCGAAATCACGGTCAAAGCCGCGCGCGATGGTCAGCAATTTCAACCCGCCCAAAGCCTGTGCCATCAAATGCCGTTGCACCTCCGGCCAGCGCGTATCATCCGCGGCCAGGGCCACCCGCCCCGTGTCTTCCAGTTCCAGCAGATACACCACCGGCAGGTTGATCTGGCTGTCGTAGACCGCCCAATGCACCAGATAACTGCGCCGCGCGGCCTTGGGGTCCTCGCCCGTGGTCTCAAGCCAGATCGCCAGCGGATCGTTCTGCACGCCAAACAACCCACCGCTCTGGAGCGCCTCATAGTAGAGCCGTTGCGAGAGCGCGAATTGCAGCTTTGTCGGCAGACTGAGATTGCCAATGATCTCGCGCAGCATCCGATCCTTGAGCGTGGCAACATCCGGCATCCCTGCCAGATGCTTGCCCGCCTGCGAGGCGTCGGAGGCCATCTGCATGATCTCGCGATGGACCGGAAAGCCGCTTTCGTGGTTGTCAAAGGCCAGCGAGCCGAAAAACACCCCCGTGTCGCGCCCCGTCAGCAGGTATTTCAACCCCAAAGCATCAAAGGTTTTCGCCACCGCGCGCACATAGGTCGATACGACCGTTTCCTCCGGAGTTGACAGCAGCGCTTCTTGCGCCAGAACCTGCGTCACCCGCGCCAGATGGTCGGTGATCGCGGCGAATTTGGCAAAATAGCGCCGCGCCGCGAACCCGTCGGAAAGATCCACATGGTCGCGCGTCAGATCGGACACCTCAAGCACGGTCGCGGTACTTTCCAAGCTTGAGCCAACGCATCCCCTGCATCACCGACAGGCCCACGATCACCCCTAGCACAAGGCTGGACAGCCCCCCCAAGGGGACGCCAAGGGCGATGCTGGCCACCGCCAACACAGCGGCAAAAACACTGACCACCAGCGCCAGCACGACCCAGCGCACCAACAGGGGGGCGCGGGCGATCATTCCGCTTGCCCGTAGAGGTTCTTGTCGTGTTTCTCGACGATTTTCTCAAAACGTCGTGCAAAGCGTTCGTCTGCTTTTGCCTTTTGTTCCAGAACCTTGCGCGCGAACACCATGTGGTCGCCGTGGGCTTCGAGCATATCGGCCATCTTGCTGTTGGTTGCC
This sequence comes from Aquimixticola soesokkakensis, assembly GCF_900172375.1. Lineage (GTDB taxonomy): Bacteria > Pseudomonadota > Alphaproteobacteria > Rhodobacterales > Rhodobacteraceae > Aquimixticola > Aquimixticola soesokkakensis. Next base: position 171,101 of record NZ_FWFS01000010.1, read on the forward strand.
GATCCAATCGCCGCCATCGCCGTCTGCGCCTCCTGGTCGGTTTTCACGCCGATTTCATTGATCCGGTGCGCAACATCCTGTTGTTGCGCCGTTTTGAGCGATTTGGTCAGCGCGTCATAAAGCACCACACGCTGTTTTGTGTCCGTGGACAGCTTGTTGATCAACACCATCTGGGTCGCGGCCTGATTTTGCAGACTGTCGACCCAGGTTTTGCCCTTTTCGATATAGCGTTCCAAGGTCTGGCTTTTGGCAAGCATCACCTGCTCGGCCTGCACTTTTTCGTTGTAGCTGCTGTTAAGCGCCGCCAGTTCTGTTTCCAGTTTGGTCCGCTTGGCGGCGTCCTGTTCCACCGAAATCTTGTTCTCAAGGGCGATGATCTTGGGATCAAGCGCCAGAATTTCACCGCGCAGCCCCTCAAGGGTCGCAACAGTGGCCTCCCGCGCATCCAACGTCTCGACAAGGTTTGCCTCGACCTTCGCGCGCTCGTCCTCAAGCACATCGAGCTGGCTTTGCAGCAATGCCACGATCGTGTCGGATTTTGCGATCAAATCCTGCAATTTATCGTCGATGGAGGCGGTCCGCAGCCGCTCTTGTCGCATGGCTTCGGATTTGCCGCGCGCAAAGACCCCGACGAATTTCTCAAAGCCGGTTTTCGTGCGCATCTCGTCGAAATCTTTGGAAAACCCGGCCGTCACATCGTCCAGCCCCATGATCAGCTCGGCGATATTGGCGTTCATCGCCTCCGTGTGGGCGTGCACGTCATCCAGCGTTGCGGTTTCAATATCAACGCCCGTCACATCCCCCGCTTCTGCCTTGGAGCGCGCGCGTTCGATGCCGCTGGTCACTTCACTGATTTTGGATTGGGTGCGAAAAATCTCCGCTTCGCTCTCGCGGATCTGCGCATCGAAATCGGCCATTTCACTCTCCGAATGTTAATACTTTTTACTTATCTGGGGGCGGGCTACCCCCTTGAAAAGAGGCACCATCACGAAATTCACGCCCAGCTTGCGCTTTACCCATTCAGACTACCACCCCGCGACCATCCTGCCCAGACGGCCCGTGGTCCGAACAGGCAAAGCGGCGTGCGCGGGGGAAAATGTGCCCCTTACCCCACGCTTGCGCGGCTCGGGGGTTGCGCCCGTGCGCCTGCGCTGCCCTAATGCGCGCGAACTCAAATGCCGGAGATCCCGCATGACCCCCCATATTTCCGCAAAAATCGGCGATATTGCCGAAACCGTCCTGATGCCGGGCGATCCCTACCGCGCCAAATGGGCCGCTGAGACGTTTCTCGACAAACCCAAGCTGGTGAACGAAGTGCGCGGCATGTTCGGCTTTACCGGCGACTATAAAGGCAACCGCGTCACGATCCACGGATCGGGCATGGGGATGCCCTCCCTGTCGATCTATGCCAATGAATTGATCGCGACCTATGGCGCAAAAACGCTGATCCGCATCGGCTCGTGCGGCGCGATGCAGACCTCGGTGAACCTGCGCGACGTGATTATCGCCATGACCGCCACCACGCTTTCGACCCCCTCACGCGGCATCATGCGCGAGCTGAATTTCGCCCCCTGCGCGGACTACAGCCTGTTGGAAGCCGCCGTGGCCTCCGCCCGCGCCAAGGGCACGCCGACCCATGTCGGCGGCATCTATTCCTCGGACGTCTTTTACGACGAACGCCCCGATTTGACGGAACAAATGACACGCCACGGCATTCTTGGCGTGGAAATGGAGGCGGCGGAACTCTACACGCTCGCGGCGCGACACGGCTGTCGCGCGCTGGCAGTTCTGACCGTTTCCGATCACCTACTGACCGGCGACGCCCTGCCCAGCGAAGATCGCGAACGCAGCTTTGGCGACATGGTCGAAATCGCACTGGAGGCAGCCTTCGCATGACCCTATCAAACCCAAATATGCCCCAACGCCAGCTTGGAACAGACGGCCCGATGGTCGGTGCCATCGGCTTTGGCGCCATGAGCTTTGCCGGTTTCTTCGGCGCCGCGGACGACGAGGTGTCGCTCACGACCCTGCAGGCGGCGGTCGAGGCCGGCATCGATTTCTGGGACACGGCCAATATCTACGGCATGGGCCGCTCGGAAAGCATCATCGGGCGCTATTTTCGTGAAGTGGGCGATCCCGGCATCACCCTGGCCACCAAGGCCTCGATCATCCCCGGACCGCCGCGCAAATTTTCCAACGACGCCGACCACCTGCGCTCGGAACTGGAAAGCTCGCTGACCAAGCTGAACCGCTCGAAGGTCGAGCTGTTCTACGCGCACCGCCGCGACCAGAGTATCGAAATCGAAACGCTGGCCGAAACCATGGCGGGTTTCATCCAAGAGGGTCTGATCGACGGCTATGGCCTGTCCGAGGTCGCGCCCTCGACCATCCGCCGGGCGCATGCGGTCGCGCCCGTGCGCGCCGTGCAGAACGAATATTCGCTGTGGACACGTCTTCCGGAACTCGGGATCTTGCAGACCTGCGACGAATTGGGCGTAGCCTTTGTGCCGTTTTCACCGCTCGCGCGCGGTGCGCTGGGCTCGGTCGTTTTGGACCCCGCCACGTTCTCACCCAAGGATTTTCGCAGCACGAACCCGCGCTTTACCGGCGTGAATTGGGGCTACAACCTGGAGCGGATCAAGGCCTTTCACGCCTACGCGGAATCCCGCGGGACGACGACCACGGCGCTGGCCTTGGCCTGGGTACTTAATACCGGCGACAACCTGATCCCGATCCCCGGCACGCGGACACCAGAACATCTGAACGAATGGCTGCCCGCCCTGTCGATGGAATTTAGCGAAGATGATTTCGACGCCATCGAAGAAATCCTGCCCGTAGGCTGGGCTTACGGCGACCGGTACAACGACTCGCAATCCATCGGGCCGGAGCGGTACTGCTAGGTCATTTTGGCTTTGTGGCCGTGAGCGCACAGAAGGTCGGCATTTCTGCCGGCCTTTCCTTTTTGCCATGCAGGGTCGGCCCCGTGTCGGACTGGGCGCCGCAAGCCGCGCAGCGCCAGTGCAAACTGTCGCCCTCGCGCCCGACCTGCCGCCAGCGACAATCGCGCGAACGGCCCGTGCGCAACACATACATCGCGACAAACACAACGATGACCAGAACCAGAGCAATCAGGGGCATGGCGGCCTCCTTTGGGAAAATGCCAAAGCCCCGACACGCCGTGCGGGGCTTTGATCGTCTTATCAGGACTTTGTCCGATTTAGACTGAAGTCAAGCTGTGTCGGACATCGCGGCGATCACGCCTCGTAATAGGCATACATGTCCTCCAGCGCGCCGAGGGGGCGCGCGGCGGGTTTGGTGCCGCTGTTGGCAGCAGCTGCCGAGATGTCAGGGGAATAATAGTCGAGCCAGGCCGCCCCATGGGGCGATGCGCGGTCCCCGGCGGTGGCGGGCGTGGCCAAAGGGGTGACCTTTGTGGTGGCTGTTGCGGTCATTGCGAAATCCTCGCGCTGTCAGCCCTCCCATGGGGCACGACATAGTCCGCGCGCCTCAAAGGGTCATCCCCCGATGGTGCAGCCCCGCCATGCGCCCAGCGCAACGTTGAGGCGCCCCCTTCTAGCACCCGTTCTGGCACCCGTTCTGGCGCAATGCAAAACGGCCCCGCGCAGCGACTGCGCAGGGCCGTTCCCAAAGATCGGGACCGTCGGCGTCAGACCGCGCGTTCGACCATCATGTGTTTGATGTTTGCAATCGCCTTGGCGGGGTTGAGCCCCTTGGGACAGGTTTTTGCGCAGTTCATGATCGTGTGGCAGCGGTACAGTTTGAAAGGGTCTTCAAGGTTGTCCAGACGCTCGCCCGTGGCCTCGTCCCGGCTGTCGATGATCCAGCGATACGCATGAAGCAGCGCAGCCGGTCCAAGGTATTTGTCGCCGTTCCACCAGTAGGACGGGCAGGAGGTCGAACAGCAGGCGCACATCACGCATTCATAGAGCCCGTCAAGCTTCTTGCGATCCTCGATGGATTGCAGCCACTCTTTTGCGGGGCGGTTGGTCTTGGTTTCCAGCCACGGCATGGTCGAGGCATGCTGGGCATAGAAATGCGTGAGATCGGGGATCAGATCCTTGACCACCGCCATGTGGGGCAGCGGGTAGATTTTCACATCGCCCTTGATCTCGTCCATGCCGTAGATACAGGCCAGCGTGTTGATCCCGTCGATGTTCATCGCGCAAGATCCACAGATGCCTTCACGGCAGGAACGGCGGAAGGTCAGCGTGGGATCAATTTCGTTTTTGATCTTGATCAGCGCGTCGAGCACCATCGGACCGCATTTGTCCATGTCGATGAAATAGGTGTCCACCGACGGGTTTTTGCCGTCATCAGGGTTCCAGCGGTAAATCTGGAATTTACGCACATTCGTCGCACCCTCCGGCTTGGGCCATGTCTTGCCGGTGGTGATCTTGGAGTTCTTGGGGAGGGCGAATTCCACCATGTCTCTCTCCTATCGTTGTCAGGCGGGCTTTGTTGCGACGAAAATCTTTTCGCCGCGCAAAAGGCCGTGGATGTGAACGTCCGGCTCGGTGGCCGTAACTTCGCGCAAGGAAAACCCTGCGCGCATGATGCGGGTGCGCAAATCAGCGCCGTAGAACCGAACGTGGTCCTTTTGGCCGAAATGCAGGGTGCGGGCAGCTTTGCCGTCCACCTCCTCGTTTTCATAGGTCGCATCCCAGCCCTCGATCACCGGCGTGGTGATAAAGGCCACACCGCCGGGCTTGAGGATGCGGAAAATTTCCGCCAGCGCCTTGTCGTCATCCACATGTTCGAGCACGTGGTTGATGATCACCTTGTCGTAACACGCATCCGGCATGTCGATATCCTCGACATTCAGCACGTGATCAGGCCCGAGACGGGGCGAAATTTCCGCCGTCTCATAGGTCGCGACACGGGGCTTTACCAATTTGCGCAGATGATGTTCGGCAGCGAAATGCAGCACATTGTCCGTGTCGGCAAAGGGTTCGTCGCGTTCGATCATCAGCGCATATTGCCGGTGACGCTCAAGCGAGCCGCACCCCGCGCAATGCGCGTCAAACCGCGGCGGATGCCCGAAAGCGGTAAAGTTCCCTTGGTAGCCACACAGCGGACACAGACGCGGCGTGACGCCGCCCACAGCCTTTTCAAAGCGCTGCATCTGAACCGACACCCGCTCTTTGATGGTCTGTTTTATCTGTGCTTTTGTGGCCATCTGGCTTTGCTATCCGAAGGAAAGGGGCAGGCACGGCGCAACCGCCCCTGCCCTCATTGGGTCAATACACGCGGGCTTTGGGGGCGATGCGCTTGAGGTCGATGCCGCCCTCGGCCTGGGTGGTCAGCGGATCGATGTGAACGTCGCGGTAGCTCAGCTCGACCTTGTTGCCATCCACGCGGCTGATGGTGTGCTTGCGCCAGTTGGCGTCGTCACGATCGGGATAATCCTCATGGGCATGCGCCCCGCGGCTTTCCTTGCGCGCTTCGGCCCCGGCGATGGTCGCCAAAGCGTTGGGCATAAGGTTGCCAAGTTCCAGCGTTTCCATGAGGTCCGAGTTCCAGACCAGCGAGTGGTCCGTGACTTTCACATCATCGAGTTTACCCGCGATGGAGATCATTTTCTCCAGACCTTCGGCCAGCGTTTTGTCCGTGCGGAACACGGCCGCATCGGCCTGCATGGTTTTTTGCATTTCCAGACGCAAATCGGCGGTCGCCACCGTGCCTTTGGCAAAGCGGGTCGCATCGAAACGGTCGAGCGCCTTGTCGATGGAGGCTTTGTTCGCACTCGGCACAGCCGTCGCAGCATCGACCACTTCACCGGCGCGGATCGCCGCGGCGCGGCCAAAGACCACGAGATCGATCAGCGAGTTCGAGCCGAGGCGGTTTGCCCCGTGCACCGACGCACAGCCCGCTTCGCCAACGGCCATCAGACCGGGCACGACAGCGTCCTGATCCTTGGCAGTCGGATTCAGCACTTCGCCCCAGTAGTTGGTCGGAATGCCGCCCATGTTGTAATGCACCGTGGGCAGGATCGGGATCGGTTCTTTCGTCACATCAACGCCTGCGAAAATCCGCGCGCTTTCCGAAATGCCGGGCAGGCGTTCGTGCAGCGCTTCGGGCGGCAGGTGATCGAGATGCAGGAACATGTGATCCTTTTCGGGACCGACGCCACGCCCTTCGCGAATTTCCATCGTGATGCAGCGCGAAACCACATCGCGCGACGCGAGGTCCTTGTAGGTCGGTGCGTAGCGTTCCATGAACCGCTCGCCTTCGGAGTTGGTCAGATAGCCGCCTTCGCCGCGCGCACCTTCGGTGATCAGACAGCCGGACCCGTAGATGCCCGTGGGGTGGAACTGGACGAATTCCATGTCCTGCAGCGCCAGACCCTGACGCGCAACCATGCCACCGCCGTCGCCGGTGCAGGTGTGGGCCGACGTGGCCGAGAAATAGGACCGGCCATAGCCCCCCGTCGCCAGAACCACCATTTTGGCGGTGAACACGTGAATGGTGCCATCGTCGAGCTTCCAGCACACCACCCCCTGACACACGCCGTCCTCGGACATGATCAGATCGATGGCGAAATATTCGATGTAGAATTCCGCGTTATGCTTGAGCGACTGACCGTAGAGCGTGTGCAGGATCGCGTGGCCGGTGCGGTCAGCAGCCGCGCAGGTGCGCTGCACGGGCGGGCCTTCCCCGAATTCGGTGGTGTGGCCGCCAAAGGGACGCTGGTAGATCTTGCCCTCTTCGGTGCGCGAGAAGGGCACGCCGTAATGCTCGAGCTCGTAAACCGCTTTGGGGGCTTCGCGCGCGAGATATTCCATCGCGTCGGTGTCACCGAGCCAGTCCGACCCTTTCACGGTATCGTAGAGGTGCCATTGCCAGCTGTCGGGACCCATGTTGCCCAAAGACGCCGCAATGCCGCCCTGCGCGGCGACCGTGTGCGAGCGGGTCGGGAAGACCTTGGTCACACAAGCCGTGCGCAGACCCTGTTCAGCCATGCCAAGGGTCGCACGCAGACCGGAACCGCCCGCGCCGACAACAACCACGTCATATTCGTGGGTTTCATATTCGTAAGATGCCATTTTGGGATCTCCTTAAAGCGCGAGGCGAACGAGGCCGAACAGGCCGGTGGCGATCATGGCGTAGCACAGGAAGGTCACCGCCAGGATCAGCGCCTGACGGGTCAGGCCGCGCGCGTAGTCTTCGATGGCAACCTGAGCGCCATTCTTGAAATGCACCATGCCGACGATCAGGGTCAGCGCGGCAACGATCGCGGGGAACGGACGGCTGTAGTAGGCGACGACCTCTTCATAGGGCGCGCCCAGAATGCAACCGAAGGTAAAGACGAACAGCGGCAGCAGGATCGCAAGACCCACGGCAGACACCATCATGCCCCAATGGTGCATGGTGCCCGATTTTGCGGACCCAAGACCCGAAGCCCGTTTGCGGTCAGTGATATATTGCATGTCAGGGACCTCAGAGAATGATGGCGGTAAGGATGGTCAGCACCAGCGAGGCACCAACGGCGATCTTGCCCAGCAATTCGCCCTGCTCGACGTCAAGCATGTAGCCTGCATCCCAAACAAGGTGGCGCAGACCTGCGCAAAAGTGGTACCAGGCGGCCCAGAGCGAGCCGAACAGCACCAGATCGCCAAACCAGGAGGTGACGAAACCATTGGCCGTTGCAAAGCTTTCGGGACCGGAGGAGGCCGCCAAAATCCACCACACGAACATCAGCGACGCGACGATCAGCGCGTTGCCCGTGATGCGGGTCAGGATCGACGTCACCGCCGTCCACTGTTTGCGATAGATCGTGAGGTGGGGGGAAAGCGGGCGGTTCCCCGTTTTGGCATCAGCCATGACATGTCCCTTTCGGCTTGCGCGAAGACGCTGGATTTACCCCAAGGTCTTACCGGATTCTGCGTCCAAGTCATCACCTGAGAGCGCTAACAACAAGTGAATACCATCCGTTTCGGCGCAAAAAATGGCATTGTGATCACAGTTTTTACCCCCGTGATCACAAATTAATGTCAGAAAGAGTTACCTAAGTTTTTTAGTCGGAAATCAGCGGTTTCGCGGATTACAGCGGCATCAAGGCCCAATAATCGAGATCCAAAAGCACCCCTTGGGCATATTTGCCATCGGCCCCTTTCAGCGAAAACGCCGGCGTGCCGTGCTTGACGGCCACAAGCCGCAAACGGATCGCGCCGACACCGGGCGCTGCGGTCGGCGCAATGTCGAGAACCTGCGACCACGCGCGCACTGTGTCCCCTGCAAACAGCGGGCTGACATGCGCACCGGCATTCAGACCCACGATCATTTGCGCATTGGCCAGGCCGTTGAAACTTAGCGCGCGGGCCAGTGAAATGACATGGCCCCCATAGATCAACCGCTTGCCGTCCTCGCGGTTGGTCGCATCGAAATGGACTTTCGCAGTGTTCTGCCACAAGCGCGTGGCCAACATGTGATCCACCTCTTCGACGGTAACACCGTCCACATGGTCGATCTGTTCGCCCAGCTCGTAATCGCCAAGGCGATGCGGCTCTCCTGCCTCGCTGAAATCGTATCGCGTGAAATCAAGCCCCTCGGGGACGACCAAATCCTTTGCAGGCACTGCCCCCGCGAGGTCGGGCACCACGGTGTCGGGGGCCGGTGCATCCGGATTGCCTTTGCGCACCATGACCCAGCGCACATATTCCAACACCGGCTCGTCGCGCTGGTTCAATCCACGGGTGCGCACATACACAACCCCTGTCTTGCCGTTGGAATTCTGCTTGAGGCCGATCACTTCGCTCACCGCGCGCAGCGTGTCGCCCGCAAATACGGGCCTTAGCCAGCGCCCTTCGGCATATCCCAGATTGGCCACCGCATTGAGCGAGACATCGGGAACCGTTTTGCCAAACACGGTGTGAAAGGCGATCAGATCATCCATCGGCGCGCAGGCAAGCCCGCAGCTTTGCGCAAAAGCATCCGAGGAATAAAGCGCGCCACGGGCGGGATAAAGCGCGTGATACAGCGCCCGCTCCCCGCCCGACACCGTGCGTGGCACGGCATGCGCAATCACCTGCCCGATCGTGTAATCTTCGAAAAAACGGCCCCGATTGGTCTTCATACGGTTTAAAGCCTCCCCAGCTTCACCTCCGGCGTGTACTCCACGCCCACAACTTCTTTCACAACGGCCTGTGCGCAGCGCATTTTCTGCGTGGCCGCGTCGAACGCATAAGAAGGATCCCCGTAGAGGTCCCAGCCCTTCGAGAGGGCTTCTGACACTTTGTGGCAAAAGGCCGAAGTGTCGTCTTCGGTCAAAAGTCTGTATGCTTTCATGGCTTTATCCCATCGGAACGGGCGGATAGCCCAGTGCTGTGTGGATAAGCACGATCACCACGAAAGTGACCAGCGTGATCAGACCAAGGCGAATATCGCCCTTCAGCGTCCCGCCCGCGAAGGGTGTTTGATGACCGCGCCGCGCGTTGGTGACCTGCATCGTGACCAGCGCCCAAACCAGCATGAACCCAAACAGAATGACCGAGGCAAGATCGCCGTTCACCAGCAAATGCGCAAAGCCCCAGATCGCCGTGCCAAGCAGCATCGGATGCCGGATTTTGGTCCGCAGGCGGCTTTTGGAATGCGCTGCGACGAACAAAAGCACCGCGAACACCATCAGCAAATTGTTGAGATGCTGCAGGAAGGCAGGCGGCGACCACACGACGATCACGGGGGCGATGCGATAGCCTGCAATGATCAGGATCAGGGACACAACCGTGACAAGCGCAATGGCCATCCGCCCCCGTTTTTCATCCATGCGGGCTCTGAACTTTGGGGCGAGCATTTTCGACAGGTGGGGAAAGACCCACAATATCAGACCAATGGCGAGTAAAAACATAGCGAGGCCCCTCGGGCTAAGGAAAAATCAGACGCGAAGAGCGCTGATCGCCTCCGCTTTGGCCAGAGTGAGCTTTGCGCTCGCCACGTGCAAGTTCTCAACAATCTTTCCATCCACGACCGCGACCGCTTCGCCACGCGCAAGCGCCGCCTCGAATGCGTCGATCTGGCGGCGGGCAAGGTCGATCTCCGCCTGCGTCGGACCAAAAACCGCGTTCGCAATCTCAAGCTGCGCAGGGTGGATCAGGGTTTTGCCATCAAAGCCCATATCGCGCCCCTGTTCGCATTCCGCGCGCAGGCCCTCATCATCCTTGAAAGCGTTGAACACCCCGTCGAGCGCCACAATCGAGCAGGCGCGCGCTGCCATCAGGCACATTTGCAGGCCCGTCATGAGCGGCAGACGATCCGCGCGAAACCGCGCGCCAAGGTCTTTGGCCAGATCGTTGGTGCCCAAAACAAACCCTGCCATGCGCGGGTGTGCGGCGATTTCGAGCGCATTGAGACAGCCGAGCGGCGTTTCCATCATCGCCCAAAGCGGCACATCGGGGATGGCCTGTGCCAGCTCTTCGACCATCGCCGCATCGTTCACCTTGGGCAACAGAATGCCATCGACATCGAGACCCGCAAAGGCCGCCACATCGTCGCGCCCCCAGGGGGTATCAAAGCCGTTCACCCGCACGATTTTCGCCCGCGCGCCATATCCGCCCGCTTGCAAACTTTGGGCCAGCACCGCGCGGGCTGTCGGTTTTTCATCCGGTGCAACGGCATCCTCAAGGTCAAACAGGATCGCATCGCACGCCAGCGTCTTGGCCTTTTCCAAGGCCCGCTCTTTCGAGCCGGGGATATAGAGTGCCGAGCGCCATGGCCGTGCGCGCAGCCCTGAGATGTCTCCAAGATCGCCTTGCGTCATGATTCTAATTTCCTCTCGCAATATTATTGCGCAGAAAGTCACAGTTTTGCATCTTATAGCAAGCGAAAATGTGCCGCATTGCAGAAACTCTGCCCAAAACCGCGTCAGACATTGGTCGTAGCGGCGCGCGCTGGCCCCACGCGCGGCCCGTTAACCAAACTTTGACGCCCGAGGCGCAGGCTTATGGCACCAAACCCCGATCACCCTTGCTGCAAAGGACCGGATATGATGCTGCCCTTTTCGCGCGCCTTCTGCGCCCTGCTTGTCCTGCCGTTCACGGTTACGTCGCTGGCGGCCGAAAGCCCACCGACACCGCCAAAGCCCACGACGCAAAACGTTGCGAAATGCGCAAAACGCGATGTGGTGCTCGACAGGCTGGGCAAACTTTATGGCGAGACGCGCCAGTCCATCGGACTTGGGTCGAACAACGGTGTCATCGAAACCTTTGCCTCCACCACCGGCTCCTGGACGATCATCGTCACGACGCCTGCGGGCATGAGTTGCGTGGTCGCTTCGGGACGCGCCTTCGAACATATGGCAGAGCCCGCCGGCCAGGACGCCTGATCGCCCAAGGGCCTGTCCACGTCTTTGCTCGCGTCGCGGCCCCACCGAAAGCGCACCGCAGGCGCAAAGAATCAATTTTGTGACGCACCAAAGGACCGCAAATCGGTCCTTTTTTCTCGGGAATACCCGCAGGACGCCCTCAGTTCGCGCCAATGCCCGTGCCAAAGCGTTTATGCGCCGCTTCTCGCGTCAATTCGAACAACCCCCTGATAAACATGCACTGTTTGCGCTAATCCGCTTTGCCCTTTGGCGCGTGCCGCCGCCCCGACAGGGCGCGCCGCAGTGCGGCGCACTTGCGTCAAGCCTTCTGACGCACTACCCATCTCCTCAACCACAACGACTGACCGGAGACAGTTTCATGGCACGACCGAAGATTGCCCTAATCGGCGCAGGTCAAATTGGCGGCACGCTCGCCCACCTCGCAGCAATCAAAGAACTCGGCGACGTCGTCCTGTTCGACATTGCAGAAGGCACCCCGCAAGGCAAAGCTCTCGACATCGCCGAAGCTGGCCCGTCCGAAAAATTCGACGGCTCCTTCACCGGCACCAACGACTACGCCGATATCGCAGGCGCTGACGTCTGCATCGTGACCGCAGGTGTGGCGCGCAAGCCCGGCATGTCGCGCGACGATCTGCTCGGCATCAACCTGAAAGTCATGAAATCCGTTGGCGAAGGCATCAAAGCCCACGCGCCCGACGCTTTCGTGATCTGCATCACCAACCCGCTCGACGCGATGGTTTGGGCCTTGCAGCAATTCTCGGGCCTGCCCACGAACAAGGTCGTCGGCATGGCCGGTGTGCTTGATTCGGCGCGCTTCCGTCATTTCCTCGCCGTCGAGTTCGACGTGTCGATGCGCGACGTGTCGGCCTTTGTGCTGGGCGGTCACGGCGACACCATGGTTCCCTCGGTGCGGTATTCCACCGTTGGCGGCATCCCCCTGCCCGACCTCGTGGACATGGGCTGGACCACTCAGGACAAACTGGACGCGATCGTTCAGCGCACCCGTGATGGCGGCGCCGAAATCGTTGGTCTGCTGAAAACCGGATCGGCGTTCTATGCCCCCGCGACCTCGGCAATCGAGATGGCCGAAGCCTACCTCAAAGACCAAAAACGCGTCCTGCCCTGCGCGGCCTATTGCAACGGCGAAATCGGCGTCAAAGGCATGTATGTGGGTGTGCCCACCGTGATCGGCGCGAATGGCATCGAAAAAGTCATCGACGTGAAACTCTCGAAAGACGAGCAGGTCATGTTCGACAAATCCGTGGATGCCGTCAAAGGCCTCATGGAAGCCTGCAAAGGCATCGACAGCACCCTGGCATAAGCCAGAGTCCAAGATCAGTTCAGCAAAGGCCGCCCCCGCACAGAGGGCGGCCTTTGTCGTTTCAGCACAGCCTGACGGCACGTGTTTCGCGTTTTCGCCCGATTCCTGACCGGAATGCCTGTAAAACTGCCGCGCTGCAGCAGTTAGCGATAACTGTGATCACACCCTTATATCGTGTGATCACAAATGTCAGAAACTTGCCTGACTCACGGGGTTTTGCGAGAAAAACCGTTTATTCATACATGCCGCCTATGCCATGACAGGGACAATCGAACCAGCATGGGACACGTTCATGAACATCCATGAATATCAAGCGAAGGCTCTTCTTCGCGAATATGGCGCACCAGTTTCCGACGGCCGCGCCGTACTCAAGGCAGAAGATGCCAAATCCGCAGCAGGCGAGCTTGACGGCCCGCTCTGGGTTGTCAAAGCCCAGATCCACGCAGGTGGGCGCGGCAAAGGTAAGTTTGTCGAAGCCGAAGCCGGCGAAAAAGGCGGCGTGCGTCTTGCCAAATCGGTCGAGGAAGCCGCCGAGATGGCCAAGCAGATGCTCGGCAAAACGCTTGTGACGCACCAGACCGGTCCGGCGGGCAAACAAGTCAACCGCATCTATATCGAAGACGGCTCGGACATCGAGCGCGAACTCTACCTCGCGCTGCTCGTGGACCGCGTGTCCTCGCGCGTCTCTGTTGTCTGCTCCACCGAGGGCGGCATGGACATCGAGGAAGTGGCCGAGTCCACCCCCGAGAAAATCGTCAGCTTCTCGATCGACCCCGCGGCGGGCTATCAGGCCTACCACGGTCGCCGCGTTGCCTTCACGCTGGGTCTGACCGGCGCGGCCGTGAAACAGATGGTCGCGCTGCTTGGCAAACTTTACCAAGCCTTCATCGAGAAGGACATGGAGCAGCTGGAAATCAACCCGCTGATCGTCATGCCCGATGGCAACCTCAAAGTGCTCGACGCCAAAGTCGGCTTTGACGGCAACGCCATCTATCGTCACCCCGATATCGCCAACCTGCGCGACGAGACGGAAGAAGATTCCAAAGAACTCGCCGCGTCGAAATACGACCTCAACTATATCGCTCTGGACGGCGAAATCGGGTGCATGGTCAACGGTGCGGGTCTGGCGATGGCCACGATGGACATCATCAAACTCTACGGTGCCGAACCTGCCAACTTCCTCGATGTGGGTGGCGGTGCGACCAAGGAGAAAGTCACCGAAGCCTTCAAGATCATCACCTCTGACCCCAACGTCAAAGGCATCCTCGTGAACATCTTCGGCGGGATCATGCGCTGCGATGTCATCGCCGAGGGCGTGATCGCTGCGGTCAAGGAAGTCGGTCTGCAGGTGCCGCTCGTTGTGCGTCTCGAAGGCACCAATGTCGAACTGGGCAAAGAGATCATCCAGAACTCCGGCCTCAACGTGATCGCTGCGGACGACCTGAAAGACGGCGCGCAGAAGATCGTTAAAGCAGTGAAAGGCTAAGGCGATGCGCGGTTTGTTGATTGCTTCGCTCACAATCCTGACCCTGTCAGGCTGTGAATTGCGTCAGGATATGGTTGGGTCGGCGTCCTGTTCGGGCTTCCCCGATGTGGAAACACACAACCTGCCTGTGCGCTGCGGTCCGCAAGCCGCCTCGCCCTACGCTTCGCGCTGAGCGCCCCCCTGAGCAGCGGGCCGTGCGCGGCCCGTTCCAGCACCCAATTCTGAGGAGTTTGACCCATGGCGGTCCTCGTAAACGAAAACACCAAAGTTATCTGTCAGGGCTTCACCGGCTCGCAGGGCACCTTCCACTCCGAGCAGGCGATTGCCTACGGCACCAAAATGGTCGGCGGCGTCACCCCCGGCAAAGGCGGCATGACCCACCTCGATCTGCCCGTCTTCAACTCGGTCCACGAAGCCAAACACGTCACCGAGGCAAATGCCTCCGTGATCTACGTGCCGCCGCCCTTCGCGGCGGATTCGATCCTTGAAGCGATCGACGCCGAAATGGAGCTGATCATCTGCATCACCGAGGGCATTCCCGTGCTCGACATGATGAAAGTGAAACGCGCCCTCATGGATAGCAAATCGCGCCTCATCGGCCCGAACTGCCCCGGCGTCATCACGCCGGATGCCTGCAAGATCGGCATCATGCCCGGCCACATCCACCGTCGCGGGTCGGTCGGCGTGGTCTCGCGCTCGGGCACGCTCACCTATGAGGCCGTGAAACAGACCTCCGATCTGGGTCTGGGCCAGTCCACCGCTGTGGGCATCGGCGGCGACCCCATCAAGGGCACCGAGCATATCGACGTGCTCGACATGTTCCTCGACGATCCCGAAACCCATTCGATCATCATGATCGGTGAAATCGGGGGCTCTGCCGAAGAAGAAGCGGCAGAATTCATCGCCGAGCAAAAGAAAAAAGGCCGCTGGAAACCCATCGCGGGCTTCATCGCCGGTCGCACCGCCCCTCCGGGTCGTCGCATGGGCCACGCAGGCGCCATCGTTGCCGGCGGCAAGGGTGATGCGGAATCCAAGATCGAAGCGATGAAATCCGCAGGGATCGTCGTGGCGGATAGCCCCGCGACTCTGGGCGAAGCTGTGCAAGAAGCCATCAGCAAAGCCTAATTTCCACCCCGAGGCCCTTATTCCTCGTGACATCAAAGACCTGCGCCCCCAGCATGGGCGCAGGATTATCCACATCAAGGGGCCGCGAGTTGCCCCCCTATCGCAGGTCAAAGCCATGAACGACCAAAGCCCGAACGATATTTTCCACGCCTCTTCCTTCATGCAGGGGCACAACGCCGAGTATCTCGAACAGCTTTACGCCCGATACGCCAACGACCCTGCGTCGGTCGATGCTGCATGGGCGGAGTTCTTTGCCCAGCTTGGCGATGCGGAACAGGACGTGAAGGCCGAGGCAACCGGCCCGTCATGGCAACGCACCGACTGGCCGCCCCAGCCCAACGACGATCTGACGCAGGCGCTGGACGGTCAATGGGCAGAACCGGCCAAAGCCGCTGAAAAGATCAAAACCAAAGCCGCCGAAAAAGGCGTCGATGTGTCCGAGGATGCGGTCAAGCGCGCCGTTCTCGACAGCATCCGCGCGTTGATGATTATCCGCGCCTATCGCATCCGTGGCCACCTGATCGCCAACCTCGATCCGTTGAACATGGGCGACAAGACACCCCATCCCGAACTTGACCCCAAGACCTACGGTTTTGGCGAAAAGGACATGGATCGCCCGATCTTTATCGACAACGTTCTGGGTCTTCAGGTCGCGTCCCTGCGCCAGATCCTCGATGTGCTCAAACGCACGTACTGTGGCACCTTCGCCATGCAATACATGCATATTTCCGACCCCGAACAGTCGTCCTGGCTCAAGGAGCGCATCGAAGGCTACGACAAGGAAATCACCTTCACCCGCGAAGGGCGCCGGGCGATCCTCAACAAGCTGGTTGAGGCCGAGGGCTATGAAAAGTTTCTCCATGTCAAATACATGGGCACCAAGCGCTTTGGTCTGGACGGGGGCGAAAGCCTGATCCCT
This sequence comes from Aquimixticola soesokkakensis, assembly GCF_900172375.1. Classification (GTDB taxonomy): domain Bacteria; phylum Pseudomonadota; class Alphaproteobacteria; order Rhodobacterales; family Rhodobacteraceae; genus Aquimixticola; species Aquimixticola soesokkakensis. The sequence goes on from NZ_FWFS01000010.1 coordinate 187,290, forward strand.
GCCATGGAGCAGATCATCAAACGCGGGGGTGCTTTGGGCGCGAAAGAAGTCATCATCGGCATGCCGCACCGCGGTCGCTTGTCGGTGCTGGCCAATGTGATGTCCAAACCCTACCGCGCGATTTTCCATGAATTCCAGGGCGGTTCGTACAAACCCGAGGACGTTGATGGCTCGGGCGATGTGAAATACCACCTCGGCGCCTCTTCGGATCGTGAATTCGATGGCAACAAGGTCCACCTGTCGCTGACGGCAAACCCCTCGCACCTTGAGGCGGTGAACCCTGTCGTGCTGGGCAAGGCACGCGCCAAAACCGACCAGAACAACGACCCCGAGCGCAGCACTGTGATCCCCGTGCTGCTGCACGGCGATGCGGCTTTCGCCGGTCAGGGCGTTGTGGCGGAATGTTTCGGCATGTCCGGTCTGCGCGGTCACCGCACCGGCGGCACGATCCATATCGTCGTGAACAACCAGATCGGCTTCACGACCGCGCCGTCCTTCTCGCGCTCGTCGCCCTACCCCACCGACATTGCGTTGATGGTCGAAGCGCCGATTTTCCACGTGAACGGCGACGATCCCGAAGCGGTGGTCCACGCTGCCAAAGTGGCGACCGAATTCCGCCAGAAGTTCCACAAAGACGTTGTGATCGACATCTTCTGCTACCGCCGCTTTGGTCACAACGAAGGCGACGAGCCGATGTTCACCAACCCGCAGATGTACACCAACATCAAGCGGCACAAGACGACGCTGCAACTCTATACCGAGCGTCTGGTGAAAGACGGGCTGATCCCCGAGGGCGAGATCGAGGATATGAAAGCCTCCTTCCAGTCCCTGCTGAACGACGAATACGAAGCGGGCAAAAACTTCAAACCCAACAAGGCCGACTGGCTGGACGGGCGCTGGTCGCACCTCGACAAAGAGGGCGAGGAATACCAGCGCGGCCAGACGTCGATCTCTGAAAGCCTGTTGCAGGAAGTCGGGCGTGCGCTCACGACCTATCCCGAAGGCTTTGACATCCACAAAACCGTGGCCCGTCAGCTTGAAGCCAAGAAGGCGATGTTCGAAAGCGGCACGGGCTTTGACTGGGCGACGGGCGAGGCGCTGGCCTTTGGTTCGCTTGCAACCGAAGGCTACCCGACCCGTCTTGCCGGTCAGGACAGCACCCGCGGGACCTTCTCGCAACGCCATTCCGCCTTCATCAACCAGAAGACCGAAGAACGCTACTACCCGCTCAACCACATCCGCGAGGGTCAGGCGAAATACGATGTCATCGACTCGATGCTGTCGGAATATGCGGTGCTCGGGTTCGAATACGGCTATTCGCTGGCCGAACCCAATGCGCTTGTCGCCTGGGAAGCCCAGTTCGGCGATTTCGCCAACGGCGCGCAGATCATGTTCGACCAGTTCATTTCCTCGGGCGAAAGCAAGTGGTTGCGCATGTCGGGCCTCGTGATGCTGCTGCCCCACGGCTATGAGGGCCAAGGGCCCGAACACTCCTCGGCCCGCCTTGAGCGCTTCTTGCAGATGTGTGGTCAGGACAACTGGATCGTTGCGAACTGTACGACTCCGGCGAACTACTTCCACATCCTGCGCCGTCAGCTGCACCGCTCCTACCGCAAGCCGCTGGTGCTGATGACGCCAAAATCCTTGCTGCGCCACAAACTGGCCGTCTCGGATGCCAAGGATTTTGTCGAAGGTTCCTCCTTCCACCGCGTGCTGTGGGACGATGCCGACAGAAACAACGGCACGGGCCGCTCCGCCATCACGCTTAAGGACGACAGCGCGATCAAACGCGTCGTCATCTGTTCGGGCAAAGTCTACTACGACCTGCTCGAAGCGCGCGATGAAGCGGGCAAGGATGACACCTACATCCTTCGCCTCGAGCAGTTCTACCCCTTCCCCGCGCTGGCCTTGGTCAAGGAACTGGAACGCTTCAAGGATGCCGAAATCGTCTGGGCACAGGAAGAACCGAAAAATCAGGGCGGCTGGACCTTTGTCGAGCCGAACATCGAATGGGTTCTGGGCCGCATCGGCGCCAAAACCACCCGCCCCACCTACGCGGGTCGCGCAGCCTCGGCCTCTCCCGCCACCGGCCTCGCGTCCCAGCACAAAGCACAACAGCAAGCGCTCGTGAACGACGCGCTCAATATCGAAGGATAATCGCATGTCCGTAGAAGTCCGCGTTCCCACGCTTGGTGAATCCGTCACCGAGGCCACCGTCGCCACTTGGTTCAAAAAGCCCGGCGATACCGTTGCTGTCGACGAAATGCTCTGCGAATTGGAAACCGACAAAGTCACCGTCGAAGTGCCCGCGCCCGCCGCAGGCACCCTGAGCGAAATCGTCGCTGGCGAAGGCGAAACGGTCGGCGTCGATGCCTTGCTCGCCATGCTGGCCGAAGCGGGCAGTGCCGGTTCGGAAACACCCACGCCGCGCCCCTCGGCCGACAAACCCGTCGAAGAGGCCAAAACCGATGCCGGCTCTGCAGCCGATGTTGACGTGATGGTGCCCACGTTGGGTGAATCCGTGTCCGAGGCAACCGTGTCCACCTGGTTCAAAAAGGTCGGTGACACGGTCGCACAGGACGAAATGCTCTGTGAGCTTGAAACGGACAAAGTCTCTGTCGAAGTGCCCGCCCCCGCTGCCGGCACCCTGACTGAAATCCTCGCAAGCGAGGGCGACACCGTGGATGCCTCGGCCAAACTGGGCGTTATCTCGTCCGGCGGCGCGGCCTCCGCGTCCAACGCCAAATCCGCACAGGACGGCGAATATGTCGCGGAACTGGCCGCGAAAAAATCCGGCAAGGATGTCGAGGACGCCCCTTCGGCCAAGAAACTGATGGCCGAAAAAGGCATCGATGCGGGCGCTGTGTCCGGCTCGGGCAAAGATGGCCGCATCATGAAAGAGGATGTCCTCAAAGCCATGACCGCCCCCAAAGCTGCTGCTGCCCCCGCCGCCGCGCCGCGCGCCGCGTCCCCTGCTGCGGATGCCGACCGCGAAGAACGCGTGAAGATGACGCGCCTGCGTCAGACCATCGCGCGCCGCCTCAAGGACAGCCAGAATACCGCTGCGATGCTGACGACCTACAACGAGGTCGACATGACCGAGGTCATGGCCCTGCGCAACGAATACAAAGACCTGTTCCTCAAGAAACACGGCGTCAAACTGGGCTTCATGTCCTTCTTTACCAAGGCCTGTATCCACGCCCTCAAAGAAGTCCCCGAAGTGAACGCCGAAATCGACGGCACCGATGTGGTCTACAAAAACTACGTCCACATGGGCATCGCTGCGGGGACCCCGACGGGCCTCGTGGTGCCGGTGATCCGTGACGCAGATCAGATGTCCTTTGCGGATATCGAAAAAGCGATCGCCGAAAAAGGCGCAAAAGCCCGCGATGGCAAGCTGTCGATGGCGGAAATGCAGGGCGGCTCCTTCACCATCTCCAACGGTGGTGTCTACGGCTCGCTGATGTCCTCGCCGATCCTCAACCCCCCGCAATCGGGTATCCTCGGGATGCACAAGATCCAGGACCGCCCGATGGCGATCAACGGTCAGGTCGTCATACGCCCGATGATGTATCTTGCGCTCTCCTACGATCACCGCATCGTCGACGGCAAAGGCGCTGTGACCTTCCTCGTGCGCGTCAAGGAAGCGCTGGAAGATCCCCGTCGCCTGCTGATGGATCTGTAAACGAAAAAAGGGCGGGTCTTTTCCCGCCCTTCCGCTACCATTCTCCGGTACCCCTACCGGAAAGGCCCGTGAAATGACCCCCGAACTCCTCGCCCTTGGCGCCACCGCCCTGATCCATGTCGCCATTGTCGGATGGTCGCAAAAGTCGCTTGAGGCCGATGTCGGCCATGAGGGCAATGTCGGCACGCGCGAGAACCTCGACGCGCGACTGTCGGAAAAGACCAAGCGTTTGCGCCGCGCCCTTGCCAATCACACCGAAAACATCGCCCTCTTCGTGATTGCCGTGGTGATGGTGCAGTTCACCGGCTCCAACGGCTGGTTCACCGCCATCTGCGCGTGGGTATTCGTGATCGCGCGCGCGCTGTATGTACCCGCCTATGCCTTTGCCTGGGTGCCCTACCGCTCGCTGATCTTTACCGTCGGTCTTGTCGCCTGTTTGGCGATGATCATCGCGAGCCTGTTCTGATGACGCCCGAGCTCACCATCCTTGCCCTTGCCGGTCTCATGCATATCGCGCAGTTTGGCGTTGCCTCCTACATGGCCAATGTCGATCTGGGTCCGGGCTATACCACCAGCCCGCGCGACCGCGCCCCCAGCCGCGAGATGCGCAAGACGACTGCACGGATGCTGCGCGCCTATGACAATCACACGGCCATGTTCGGGCTGTTTGCCGCAGGCTGTCTGCTGGTGTCACTCACCGGCCAGTCCAGTGGCTGGACCACCGCGCTGGCTGCGCTCTACCTCATCGCCCGCCTTGCCTATATCCCCGCCTATGCGTTCGGATGGCAGCCGTGGCGGTCCTACATCTGGCTTGCGGCTCTCGCCGCTTGCGCCCTGTTGTTTCTAGCGGCGCTGGTGTGATCCCGCGCCCGATCTGAAAAGTTAAAGACCAAGGAGAAGACCATGGCAGCCTACGACGTAATCATTATCGGTGCCGGCCCCGGCGGCTATGTGTCGGCCATCCGCTGCGCCCAACTGGGCCTCAAAACCGCCGTGGTCGAAGGCCGCGACACGCTTGGCGGCACCTGCCTGAACGTGGGCTGTATCCCCTCCAAGGCGCTGCTGCATGCCAGCCACATGCTGCATGAGGCCGAGCATAATTTCGCCAAGATGGGCCTCAAGGGCAAAGCCCCCTCGGTCGATTGGAAACAGATGCTGTCCTACAAGGACGAGACCATTTCCCAAAACACCGGCGGCATCGAATTCCTGTTCAAAAAGAACAAGATCGACTGGATCAAAGGCTGGGCGAGCATCCCTGCCGCGGGCAAGGTCAAAGTCGGCGATGACGTCCACGACGCCAAGAACATCGTGATTGCCTCTGGCTCCGTCCCGGCCGCCCTGCCCGGCATCGAGGTCGACGAAAAAACTGTCGTGACCTCCACCGGCGCGCTGGAACCGACCAAAGTGCCCAACAAACTTGTGGTGATCGGTGCAGGGGTCATCGGGCTTGAGCTTGGGTCGGTCTATTCCCGTCTGGGCGCAGAGGTCACGGTCGTCGAATATATGGATGCGATCACCCCCGGCATGGACAGCGAAGTGCAGCGCAACTTCCAGAAAATCCTGACCAAACAGGGCCTTAAGTTCATCATGGGCGCTGCGGTTCAAGGTGTCGAGACCAAGAACAACAAGGCCACCGTCACCTACAAGCTGAAAAAGGACGACTCCGAGGCCACGCTGGACGCGGACGTTGTGCTGGTGGCCACGGGCCGCAAGCCCTTCCTCGACGGCTTGGGCCTTGCGGATCTGGGTGTCGAGCTGACCGAGCGCGGCCAGATCAAGACCGACAGCCATTGGGCGACCAATGTCAAAGGCATCTATGCGATCGGCGATGCGATCACCGGCCCGATGCTGGCCCATAAAGCCGAAGACGAAGGCATGGCCGTTGCCGAAGTGCTGGCGGGCAAACATGGTCACGTGAACTACGATGTCATCCCCGGCGTGGTCTACACCACCCCCGAAGTGTCCTCCGTGGGCAAAACCGAGGATGCGCTCAAGGCCGAGGGCCGCGCCTATAAGGTTGGCAAATTCTCCTTTATGGGCAACGCGCGCGCCAAGGCCGTGCAGCAGGGCGAAGGCTTCGTCAAACTGATCGTGGACAAGGAAACCGACCGCGTGCTGGGCTGCCACATCATCGGCCCCGGTGCGGGCGACCTGATCCACGAAATCTGCGTGGCGATGGAATTCGGGGCCTCCGCACAGGATGTGGCGCTGACCTGCCATGCCCACCCGACCTTTTCTGAGGCCGTGCGTGAAGCGGCACTGGCCTGCGGCGATGGTGCCATCCACGCCTGAGCGCGCGATGGGTAAGATGTTTTAGGGCGGCCTTCGGGTCGCCCTTTTTCTTGGGAAACCGACCCTGTGTGCACGCGCGACCCAAGCGATGTGCGCGCGCGCAGATTGTTGTACCACCGAGTGCGGCCTACCTTCTTTGAAACGGGCGTGATCAACAACAGCCGCCTGTATCGGAGGAAACCCCATGTCATTTAAAGATAAAGTCGTTCTGATCACCGGCGCCGCTGGCGGTATCGGCAAAGCCACTGCGGAAAAATTTGCCGCGCAAGGCGCTAAACTCGCGCTCGTGGATCTAAAGCTGGACACATTGGAAAAAGCCGCCACCGGACTCGACGGGAACCCGCTTTTGCTATCGGCCAATGTGACCAAGGAGGCCGACGTCGTCGCCTATGTCAAAGCAACGGTGGAAAAATACGGGCGGATCGATGTTTTCGTCAATAATGCCGGCATCAACGGCGACTTCAAACCCATTGACGAGCAAACCGTCGAAAACTACCGCAATGTTCTGGACGTGAATGTCATCGGCGTATTCCTGGGCCTCAAGCATGTGATCGCACAGATGAAGTCCCAAAAATCCGGCGCCGTGGTTAATATGGCCTCGAATGGCGGGCTTTTGGGCGCGCCGGGCATGAGCGCCTATGTCGCCTCCAAACACGCGGTGATCGGCATCAACAAATCGGTCGCGCTCGAAGTCGCCACCGATGGCATTCGCGTGAATGCAGTCTGCCCCTCCGGCGTCGATACGCAAATGATGCGTTCGATCGAAACCAACGCCAGCAAGGGGAACGAGGCCCAGGCACGCAAGTCTTTCGAGGCGGCTGTGCCTTTGGGCCGCTATGCCGAGGCCAGCGAAATTGCCGATCTCGTCAGCTTCCTTGCCAGCGATCAGGCCGCCTTCATCACCGGCGCCTACTACCGGATTGACGGTGGCGGCGGCGCTGTTTCGGTGTGATCCAAAATCTGAGGGGCCGTGCATCGCGGCGCCTCAGATGCCTTTGGTCGCGTCCTCCAGCCGCTTGGCAAACTCGCGGCGCAGCGAGCGGCGCAGATCTGCCGCGCGCCAGCGGCGACGGTCCACTTCGGTCAGCGGCTGATATTCAGGCACCTGATAGGGTTTGCCGCTCTCATCCACGGCCACCATCGTGAAATAGCACGAATTGGTGTGCCGCCGCGTCCCTGCGCGCACGTTCTCGGCCTCGACGCGAATGCCGATCTCCATCGACGTGCGCCCTGCGTAGTTCACAGAGGCGCGAAAACTGACCAATTCACCCACGTTAATCGGTTCTTTGAACACCACCTGATCCACAGACAGCGTCACCGCATATTGCCCAGAATAGCGCGAGGCGCAGGCGAACGCCACGCGGTCAAGGTGGTTCAGCAGCGCGCCACCATGCACTTTTCCTGAAAAATTCGCCATGTCGGGGGTCATCAACACAGTCATTTCGAGAAAACGGGATTCGTCCACGAGCCAGTCCTTTGCATATCTTTTCAAAAGCTTGTCGCGGCAACGGGTGGATCGGTCAAGTGAACTGACCGATCCACCCCAACGAGTGCAGGCATCCGGGCAAGTGCTGCACTCGTTTTGTGCCACACGGTTAAATCTTGGAGGACCACCGCGCAGCGCAGAACCGGCCCTGCGCTGTCGTCACGCGGCGGGCTGGTTCCGTTCAGTCCTAAAACGAACGCCGGACAGTTTTCCGGCGCGCATATGTCAAAAAAATCGAGCGCCCGGCCCGGCGCTATTCGGCCAGCATCCGCAAACCTTTGGTCACATCGGCGCGTACCGCCAGCTTCAGCCCCGGCTCGTCGCCCGCCTTGAGTGCAGCGACGATCAAACGGTGGTTGTAAGGGACTTCGGTGCGATTGAGCCGCGCATACATCGCCCGCATCGTTGGCCCCAGTTGCAGCCAGACCGTTTCGGTCAACGCCAACATCGCCGGCGCCTGCGCACGCAAGTAAAGCGTGCGGTGGAATTCCAGATTGGCGCGGATATAGCCCACATCGTCGTGTTTGGCGACGACCAGTGCGATTTGGCTGTTGATCAGCTCCAGCCGCTCAATCAGCGCCATATGCGCCCGCGGCAAGGCCCGACTGGCCAGTTCCGGTTCGATCAACGCCCGGATCGACGCGAGTTCTTCCAGCCGCTCGGGCGAAAGTTCCGGTGTGAACACGCGCCCCGAAGACGACATCATCAAACCGCCATCTGCCACCAACCGCTGCACCGTTTCACGCGCCGGTGTCATCGAGACATCGAATTGTTTGGCAATGCCGCGCAGGGTCAGCGCCTGCCCCGGCGTGAATTCTCCGTGCATGATTTGCCCGCGCAAGCTGCGGTAAACACGTTCATAGGCGGATTGTTTATTGTCGGCAGGGCGTTGGGGACTGAGCATGGCGGGACTGTGATCACAAATGCGCCAGCCGTCAATCGGTGAAGCGCCAGCGATGCAGTTTTGCCCCATGTTCGTGCAGCCATTTGCGCGCTGGCCGCCAGTCGGGGTAGATCTGCCCGACCACTGCCCAATAGGCGGGCGAATGGTTCATCTCTTGCAGATGGGCGACCTCATGCGCGGCGACATAGTCCAGCACGGCGGGGGGCGCCATGATCAACCGCCAGGAGTACATCAGGTTGCCCTCGGAGGTGCAGGACCCCCACCGCGAACGGGTATCCCGCAGGGTGATTTTGCCAAAACCGACGCCAAGCGCCTGCGCATAAAGGGCGCTCGCCGCCGCGAGCCGGTTTTTTGCATGGAGTTTCAAAAAGGCCTGAACCCGTGGACCAACCATGTCTGGCGCCTCCGGCACCAAAAGCTGCGCCCCCTCCTGTCGCGCGCTGCGCAGCTTGGCGGGCACCAGCGTGAGTTCCTGGCCCTCGAATGGCACAAAGCCCCCGATTTTGGGCACGACCGCGCTCACATCGTCAGGCATGTTCTGGCGAATCCAGCTCTCTTTCTCGCGCAAAAAGGCCATCGCCTCAGCCTCGCGCACGCGCTTTGGCATCGACAGGGTGACCCGCCCGTCCAGCGCGGAAATCCGCAGGCTCAACCGCCGCCCCTGCGCAGAGGGACGCAAAAGAATTTCCAAAGGGGGATTGCCCGCAAGGATGGCACGGCGCATATGGACTCCAGTAGAACAGGCGGTCTTGGGCCGCCTCTCACATTAGCCACAGGCCCGCCGCAACACCAGATGCGCGGGACGCGAAACAGGGAAAGGCTTTGACAGCTTGCCCCCTTTGTGGCATGGCGCGTCAACCTTTGAACGTGCGCGCGCGCGAACTGACGATTTGGAAAGGGATTTCGAATGCCCAATGAAGATTGGGGCGTCAAACGCCTCTGCCCCACGACCGGTAAACGGTTTTACGACATGAACAAAAACCCCATCGTTTCGCCCTACACCGGCGAAGTGGTGACCATCGACCAGAACAACAAATCGCGTGTTGCTGTGGCCGAGAAGAAAGTCGCAAAACCCGAGGCCGATCTCGAAGAAGATGATCTGCTGATCGACGATGACGACAGCGATGTTGAAGTTGACGACGATCTGCTCGACGAGGACGAGGACGACGATAACGTGTCGCTCGACGATCTCGCCGATGTTGCTGCCGACGACGACGACCACTAAATCCCGCGTGCCAACTTTGTCCTCGGCGCGGCGTCGGGGACAAAAAACACAGCGACGCGAATTTTCCTCTTGCGAAGATTTTCGCGTCTCTGTAGGAAGCGCGGACAGGCAAAATTGCCGACGACAGACGCAACCGGGCGTCGATTGACACAAGCCTAAGCGCTTGATTTCAGTTAAAACCGGACTGGTTTGGGGCCTTAGCTCAGCTGGGAGAGCGCTTGCATGGCATGCAAGAGGTCAGGGGTTCGATCCCCCTAGGCTCCACCAAACCTCTTTTGAAAAGCACCAGATAGTTCTGCCTTTCTCGTCAGAGGATTTGCCTCTGCCGCGCAGACGGGTGCTGTTTTCCCTCCGAAAATCCATGCTACCTTGATCAGCGCCCGTGGCATGTTGATCCCGTCGCGGCCCTTCCCCTGCCAAAACCGAGGATGGCCCATGAACGACCATTTCTCCGTCCTGACGGGCGGCCTTGGGTCGCGGGCAAGACCAGCCTGATCACCGAACTCGCCCGACGCGGCTTTCACACTATGCCCGAATCTGGCCGCGCGATCATTTGCGAGGAGATGCGGAGCGGCGGAAATGCCCTCCCCTGGGCGGACCGCATGGCATACGCCGAACGCATGCTTGAGCGCGATCTGCGCGCCCACAGCGCCGCTCAGACCCTCTCAGGCTCCGTGATCTTCGACCGAGGCATTCCCCGACATCATGGGCTACCTGACCCTCTGCGGCCTCCCCCCTGCCGCCCCACGTCGCCGCAGCGGCCAAGGCAGCGAGTTACAACGCCCGCGTCTTCCTGGCACCGTATTGGGATGAGCTCTTCACGCAGGACACCGAACGCAAGCAGTCTCACGCCGAAGCCGAAGCGACCTGTGCCGTCATGCGCGAGACCTACACGGCCCTCGGATACAAAATCACGGAGTTGCCGCGCATCGATATCGCATCTCGCGCCGACTTTGTCTGTGCGCAACTAGCGCTCTGACCGAATTCTCCAGACGGACGGAGAACCTACTGAAGCGGACAAACCGCGCGGCTGCCTTCCGCCTCCTACCACCTGAAGCTGACGGCCCATTGCCGTCAACATCCAGAAATCAAGACCTCTGTAATGCAGCCCGTCAGACCAGACTTTCGCCGCACGTGCGACGCCTTTTTTTAAAGTTACTAGCGTTGCTGCCCTTTGCTGGGCTACATATCTGAGGACGGCTGGAGAATAAGGGCAAAACATTGGTGAGGCCAAACGACGAAGAGAGGCTGAAAGGCGCGCAGAGGCTTTCGCCAAACCGATGAAGCGGGCTCGCTTCAATATTCTGACAACCGGCACGCGGCACTCCAAGACGGCATTCATGTGTGAAGAAGTCTCCTGGTGGGCATCCGAGGACGATGAATTGCTAGGCTCAGTCGCACGAGATAAAACGGACGACGATTACTTATGGATGGTTCTTGCGCGAGACAAAATTGGCCGTTTCCGCTGCGCCTCCCCTCCGAACCGATTTTCGTGATCAAACTTATGCGGAAACGAAACTTCGAGTTGAGATGATGGAAATCTTAGAGAAGGGCGAAGTCAAAGAATTTGGTGAACAGGTCGATGACAACGGCGACATACAACCAACCTTCCGCCGTCCAGATGTAGGTGAAGTCGGCAACCCATTTTTGGTTTGGACCATCTGCCACGAACTCACGTTCAAGCACGTTTGGCGCAATACCGGATCGCTCGCCTACGTCCTTTGGAAGCTGACGGCGGCGCGGACGCGCCCTGAGGGCGTCCCTGCGCATCAGGCGCTCGATGCCATGCAGACCACAATCAAAGCCTTCTGCGAGGACGTCATGCCAGACGCGCCTTGCGCCATAGGTCCGATCAGATCGCACAAAGCTTGCACGCACCACAGCGCCCAGCCTCTCATCTTTACGGGCCCGCGCACTCTGTGGCCGCGTCAGCCATGCGTGGAACCCGCTCCGTGACACACCGAGCGCGTCACACATCCAGCTAACCGGCCAAACCCCTCGCTGCTTCGCCACAAACCCAAACATCACAGTTGGTCCCTGGCGAAGTAGGCGCTCAGCATTGTCCTCGGACCAATGGCGGACAAGCCTCGCCCTTCCTAAGAAACAGCCTCTGGGTTGGGCATGGGCGCCAAGGCGTAACCCAAGGTCTTTGCGCGCCGTT
>NZ_FWFS01000001.1 GCF_900172375.1 Aquimixticola soesokkakensis
CCAACTTGAAGACCCAGTTCCTTCAATTCCTGCGTCATGCGCGGACGGCCATAGCTGCCCAAGCTGAGCCGATGTTGTTCGCGGATATATGCCAGAAGGATCATGTCACGACGCTGGCGATGTGAGGGCGGCCTGCGACGCCACGCCCGTAGCCCACGATCTGAAACCTTCATCATGCGGCACAGATACGCACGTGAAAGATCTCCGCGATACTCCGCAATGAATTGAAATCTCATTGGGTCGGGCATGCCCTCGGACCAATGGCGGTCATGCCCTCCATGGCTCGCGAAGAAACCTCTCGGGACATTCTTTCAGAATGCCCTGCCGGTCAGTGGATCGCGGCCTTTTTTAACACCTCCCGCGCCTCCCGCAGAATACGGTTCTCTTTGCGCAAGCGCTCATTCTCGCGGCGCAACTCCGCGTCCTCAGCTGCTGTTGGATCTGTCGAGTACTCTCGCATCCACTTGCCCAAGGTCGAAAAACCAACCCCAAGGTCCGACGCAACCTGTCGCCGTGTCAGGCCGCTGTGCGTCGCGATCCGAACCGCCTCGCGCTTGAAGTCTTCACTATGTTTGGGGGCCATATCCGCTCTCCTTCATGGCGAGCATTGCTCGCAGAAAACCGGAACGGAAGTGATGCAAGTCCACCAGTGCTTCGCTCAGCCTTTGACAGACAACGTCCAGCGGTTGCCCTGTGAGCGATGCCTGCGACAGTCCGCGGCTATCAGCAAAAGTGCCGTCCCCGCCGAGAGAGGAGTGGACGGAGTAAAGATCGCCGCCTGTGTTATATACGCTTCCGAACCTTCGAGGGCCGACCGAGCTTCCGCCCGTGGCGGTGCGCGCATAGTGACCTAACGAGCGCTGGAGGTCGTGCGGATCTCTTGTTCGGAGGTATTTCCCGAAGCTTCGACGAAATGCCTGAAACCGTTTGGGTTCGGCCTGCGGAACCGGCTTTCCGGGCTCGTCGTCTGCCCAAGGGGGCACCAGTGGCTGATTCCGACCTGACCCTTTTGAGGAGGCTGAGGTGCCCATCCTTTATTCCCCCTGCCTCTTATCTTTCATGAGGCTCGCCATCCATGCTGGGACCTTGGGCAGAGCATCAACAAATCGGACCACCCGGGCGTGGGCCTCTTCGGACGACTGTGCGAGAAGAACGGCACCGCAAAAATCTGCGCGGATCTTCGACCAGTCGAGATCCCGTTTCATAGAGGCGCAAAGCTCGTCCATGAGATCGCCCTTTTCGGCCTCTGCAACTGTCGCAATCGCGTCCTTAGAAGCTTTCGAATTTATGGTGGCGGTTTTTCGAAGTATTTCGAGTGCCGCCGCGGCCGCTTGGCTCAGGCCCACAGAGACAGATTGAATGGGTAGGGTTTCACGAGATAGATAGAAGACGGCGCGAAGGTCTACACCGCCGAGAGCCGGCTCGAGGCGAAGCCAGTCTTGGATGAAAGGTCTGTGCTTCTGCCACTCCTTCGGGATCTCGTTTTCTATAGACTCATCGTCATCGTGCGGAATGGCCTCGAGCCGTGTGAGAAGATCAATTTTGCCCTTGTCGGCTTCGTTGACCAGTCGGCCGAATGAGCGGATTGCCTCGCCGTCCATGCAGCGCTCGAACAAAGCCAGCTTGGCGATCAAGCTTTCATCGAATGGCATCTTCCTTCGACGCGCAACCGCGGCCCGCATGCGAATGACGTTTAGAAGCCGCTTTACAATTCGAGGATTGCCTTGCACTCGCTCGGCGTAAGCGAGCTGGTTGGCGACGAGCTCCATCGTATCGAGATTTCCCCGCACTGCATGGCTGGATGAAAGCTTCAGTATCGCCGCCACCTCCTCGACAGTAATCGGCGGCTCGTCGGACCAGCTTCGGCGTAGTTTGGCGATGAGCGTGAGGCGAAGTTCCTCTACATCGTCTTCACCAAGATCACCCTGGGAAGCAGCAAGCATGAAGAGATATGCCCGGACCTCCTGAAGCCCGAGTTTCGGAACCCGAACTGGTACGTTAATCAGTTTGTCCAGATAGTCCGAGACGTGCCTGTCGCCTGGCCCGGAGAAGTGTTTTGCGACTGAATGCCTGATCATGTCTTCGTCGGCCGCAACGATGAAGGCAGTTTTCGGCAAGAACAGGAACAGCCGCATTGCCTCAAGGGTCGCAATTGTATTGGGGGGCAGGCATCGGTCAAGGTTGTCGACGAAAACGACAAGTCGTCGGTCTATCGCGCTCAAGAGACTAGAAAATTTGGCCCTGAAAGCATCGATTTCTTCCGGGGGGGGTGTTTTTCTTTCTCCCGAAGCAAGCCGCCAAGCGCTCTTCCCCGTCCTTGATCCCCTTGCGGGCGTCTCCGACATCCTCAACATCTCCCTCACCGCTAACGATGTTTCCAAGCGCTCCCAATCCCTTGGTAATGCCCCCGAAGGTTGGGATGCCCAGTGCCAACGCCCCCATGTCCATGGCAATCCCCATAACCTTCAGCTTGTCCACTCTGCGATAAAAACTGGCGGCACTTTCCTTCTTGTCTTTAGGGGCTGCCGCATAGAGGCTCTACGCGATCACAGTCATCAGAGCACACTTGGCCTCGTCGAAGTCCTGGTAGAGCCAGGCATCAAAGTCGACAACAACATACCGATCGTCCGACAGTTCCTGAGAGATAAGGCGTAATATGCTGAACTTATCACCCCCCCCAACACCCGTAGACGCCGATGGAGGTTGGCAGCATTGAATCGTCGGATAAGATTTCGGCGATCATTTCCGAAACTTCCGAGTAATTCAGATAGTCGATGCGGCTCTCGCTGTCAGACCACATAGCTGAACGCTCCCGGAAAACGCCGCCCCCCTTAAAAAATAGAATGATACGATATGCGGTGCGGGTCTCCTGCGAGACCGGCCACCAATCGTACAATAATCTCTATTTGAACTGACAAATATGCGCGTGTAAAGCCAGCATCTTGCAACTTATTGGAGATGCAGATGGCCTCGCACAGGAAACTGTTGGCCGCCACAATTAGAACAAGGGGGCAGAATCTCCACTCCGTTCCCAGAGTACACTAGACCATATTTGGGATCCGACAGCAGCTCGCTGACTAAGGCGTAGTGACGGCCTGCGCTTGGGGTAATGTCTGAATCGAGGGGCCGCAGCGCAGCATCTTTAACACCGGCTGGATGTCAGCAAAGGGTCGTAGAGTGAGCTCGAGCCTGTTCACGGACCTCCATCGGAGGTGTGCGAATCTCGCGAAATATCTGCCTGTAATAGGGCTCCTCTAAAAGCAAAAGCGCCAATCGATGTGTCGAAAGGCGCCTAACTTTTGTCGGAAACGACAAACTTACTGTCGTTCGTCAGAGAGGGAGAGTGGTGAGCCGACAGGGGTTCGAACCCTGGACCTACTGATTAAAAGTCAGTTGCTCTACCAGCTGAGCTATCGGCTCTCACCATATCAACATCATCGCGGTGCGGTGACATTGCGTCTGCCTCTTGGCGTGTGGCGGGGAACTAAACCGAGTGGCGCGGACCGTCAAGCAGAAATCTGAACATATCTTTCAAAAACCCGCAGCAGGGTTTATATGCCCGCCCATGCAAGACACCAAAATCGCCCCCCGCCCCCTGCCGTTCGTCAAAATGCACGGTCTGGGCAATGACTTTGTGATCATCGACTCACGCGGCAGGGATGCCCGCGTGACGCCTGCCCTTGCGCGCGCGCTCGGGGATCGCAACCGTGGCGTGGGATTTGACCAGCTCGGTGAAATCCGCGACGGGGACAACAGCGATATCACGCTCGACTTCTGGAATGCAGACGGCAGCCGTGCAGGCGCCTGCGGCAACGCCACCCGCTGTGTGGGGCGGCTGATGCTTGACGAGGCGGGTGTGGATCGCGTGACCATTCGCACCACGCGCGGGCTTTTGGAGGCCGTGCGCGCAGGGGATGAGGTGTCGGTCAATATGGGGCATCCGGTGCTGGACTGGACGCAGGTGCCGCTGTCGCAGGCTGTGGATGTCAAGCACCTGCCACTTCAGGGCGATCCGGTTGCCGTAGGGATGGGAAACCCCCATGCCGTATTTTTTGTCGATGACATCGCGGCGGTGGATGTGGCCGCGCGCGGCGTCAAAGTCGAACATGATCCCCTGTTCCCCGAGCGCACCAATGTCGAATTCGCCCAAGTCCGCTCGCGCAACGAGATTCGCATGCGGGTCTGGGAACGCGGCACGGGCATCACGCTGGCCTGCGGGTCGGGGGCCTGCGCCACCGCTGTGGCGGCCTCCCTGCGTGGCCTGACCGAGCGGCAGGTCCGCATGGAGGTCGACGGCGGCTGGCTGACGCTGGAGTGGCGCGAGGACGGGGTCTGGATGACAGGCCCGACCGCCCTGGTCTTCGCGGCCGAATTGTCGCCCGCCTTTCTGGAGGCCCTGTAAATGAGCACGCCGCCGATCTTTGCGACGCTGGGCTGTCGTCTGAATTCCTACGAAACCGAAGCCATGAAAGACCTTGCTGCCAAGGCAGGCGTCGAGGGGGCGGTGGTGGTCAACACCTGCGCCGTCACCGCCGAAGCCGTGCGCAAGGCACGTCAGGAAATCCGCAAGCTGCGGCGCGAAAACCCAGACGCCAAGATCATCGTTACCGGCTGCGCCGCGCAGACCGAACCGGACACTTTTGTGGCGATGTCCGAGGTTGATCTCGTGATCGGCAACTCCGAGAAAATGCAACCCGAGACATGGACCGCGCTGGGGCCGAATTTCATCGGTGACACCGAGCGCGTGCAGGTCGATGACATCATGTCCGTGACCGAAACTGCGGGCCATCTGATCGACGGGTTCGGCACCCGCAGCCGCGCCTATGTGCAGGTGCAAAACGGCTGCGACCACCGCTGCACCTTTTGCATCATTCCCTACGGGCGGGGCAATTCGCGCTCGGTTCCGGCGGGCGTGGTGGTCGACCAGATCAAGCGGCTTGTGGACAAGGGCTACAACGAGGTGGTGCTGACGGGGGTCGATTTGACAAGCTGGGGGGCGGACCTTCCGGCGCAACCCCATCTGGGCGATCTGGTGCTGCGCATCCTGAAACTGGTGCCCGACCTGCCCCGCCTGCGCATTTCCTCGATTGATTCGATTGAGGCGGATGAGGCGTTGATGCAGGCGATCGCGACCGAGCCGCGTCTGATGCCGCATCTGCATCTGAGCCTGCAAGCGGGCGATGACATGATTCTCAAACGGATGAAGCGGCGCCATCTGCGCGACGATGCCATCCGTTTTTGCGAAGAGGCGCGCAAGCTGCGCCCCGACATGACCTATGGCGCGGATATCATCGCCGGTTTTCCGACCGAAACCGAGGCGATGTTCGACAACTCGCTCAAACTCGTGGCGGACTGCGATCTGACGTGGCTGCACGTCTTTCCCTATTCGAAACGCGAAGGCACGCCTGCGGCGAAAATCCCGAGCCAGGTGAATGGCAAGGCGATCAAGGAGCGCGCCGCGCGTCTGCGCGCCGCCGGCGAGGCGCAGGTGCAAAAGCATCTGGCCGCGCAAGTCGGGCGCTCCCATCACATCCTGATGGAAAACCCGCTGATGGGGCGCACCGAGCAATTTACCGAAGTGGCTTTCGACACGCCGCGAATCGAGGGGTCTGTGGTCCGGGCCGCCATCATCGGCCTGCGCGGCAACCAGTTGCTGGCGTGAGCACTCTGCCGATTCTCTATTCCTTTCGCCGCTGCCCTTACGCGATGCGTGCGCGTCTGGCGTTGGCAAGCGCGGGTGTTGCGGTCGAGCTGCGCGAGGTGGTCTTGCGCGACAAACCCGCCGAATTGATCGCCGCCTCGCCAAAAGCCACGGTGCCGGTTCTGGTCATCGGCCCGCAAGTGATCGACGAAAGTCGCGACATCATGGATTGGGCGCTGGCCCAAAACGACCCCGAAGGATGGCGCGACATGCCTGCCGCAGGCCACGACTGGATTGCGCAGATCGACGGCCCGTTCAAACAGGCCCTTGATCGCTACAAATACGAAACCCGCTACGAGGGCGTCATCGCCTTGGACGAGCGCGCGAAAGCTGTTGATATTTTGCAACAGGTTGATGCCGCTCTGCGCGACAGCGACTGGCTGTTTGGCGCGCGACCCTGCCTTGCCGACATGGCCACGCTCACCTTCGTGCGCCAATTCGCCCAGGTGGATCGCGCTTGGTTCGACGCGCAGGGTTGGGATGGCGTCAAGCGCTGGCTGGACGCCTTTGTGACCTCCGAACGCTTTGCCGCGATCATGGGAAAATACCCGAAATGGCAGGCGGGCGATGCACCCACCCGCTTTGGCCCTTAAAAACGGTAGCTGACGCCGAAATTCAGCGCGTTGGTGATGATGTTGGTTTCCAACGTATCCCCCGCCCCGGAGTCCAGATCGGCCTTGTTCATCGAATAGGTGCCCTGGTACTCGCCAAACACGCCCCAAGTTTCGGTAATGTCATATTTGACACCTGCTGTCAGGCGCACTGCGGGGCCGGTGTACTGATAGCCGTATGTTTTCACACCGCCGGTCTTCTGCACCTCGACATGCGGCACCGCGATGCCCAGACCGGCGCCGACATAGGGCGTGAGGCCCATGAACGCATCCGTCCAGCGGCGCATGACATTGGCGGTCAGAATGTTCAGACCATCGGTGAATTCCAGCACGTCATAGCCATTGGCGGCGCGGGTGTCGTCATTGGCATAGACTTTGTCATGGGTAAATTCGGCCCCGAACCCCCATTCATTGGGCAACCAGTATGTGGCGCGAAGCCCGTAGTAGGGGGGCATTTCGAAGGATTTTCCATCCCAGCCAGCGGTGAATTCCGTGGACCCGCTGCTGTCATCCACCGTCACGACCGAATGTGGCGCGGTTTGATAGCCGGTGTAGACGCTCAACTCGGTTTCAGCCGTGGCAACAAGCGGCGTGCAAAGGGCAAGGACGGCGGCAGCACCAAGGGTGCGCAGGGTGGCGGACATTTCAAACTCCTGAAACGGATTAACTCTCTCTTGATTGCGAGTAAGTATGAGCGGCGGTGACGGGACAGGCAACCCCGCACCCGACACCGCCCCTGCGCGAAAGCGTCACATAGATGCAGGGGCGCAAGTTTGACAAAACGGGCAAGACGTTCTGAATTACTACCCAAGGGCAGGTTCCCCTTGCTCTGGGCGCTCTCATCGCGGCTAATCGGACAAAGACCGACTGTCACCCCGCGACAACGCGCCCCAGTTGAAGATCAATGTTCGCTGGACGTGAAGCATGTGCCTCGCTAAAAGCGCCTGCGAAGGGCTGCATAAAACTGCGGCCCATCACCTATTTCGCCGGGGCCCCGGCCCGAAGACAATGGAGAATACGCTCGTGTCGCACGCTGAAGAACACGAAGGCACCCGCCGCGACTTTCTGTACTACGCCACTGGCGGTGCAGGCGTCGTTGTTGCCGGTGCCGCCGTCTGGCCGCTGGTCAATCAGATGAACCCCTCTGCCGATGTGCAAGCTATGTCGTCGATCCGCGTCGATATTAGCGGCATCGAAACCGGCACGCAGCTGACGGTCAAATGGCTCGGCAAGCCCGTGTTCATCCGTCGCCGCACGCAGACCGAAATCGACGAAGGCCGCGCAGTGCCGCTGTCGGATCTGGTCGATACCGGTGCCGAAAACGCCAACCTCGCCGCAACGGCCGAAGCCACCGACGAAAACCGCACCCTCGACGAGGCCGGTGAATGGCTGGTGATGATGGGCGTGTGTACGCACCTTGGCTGTGTGCCCTTGGGTGACGGCGCTGGCGATTTCGACGGCTGGTTCTGCCCCTGCCACGGCTCGCACTACGATACCGCCGGTCGCATCCGCAAGGGTCCGGCACCGCGCAACCTGCCTATTCCGGTCGCCGCCTTTGACGGCACCGAACTGATTCTGGGCTGAGGGAGGAACTGATGTCTGGTATTCCGCACGACCATTACGAACCCAAGACCGGCGGCGAAAAGTGGGTCCACAAACGCCTGCCCATCGTGGGTCTCGTCTATGACACCCTGATGATTCCCACCCCCAAGAACCTGAACTGGTGGTGGATCTGGGGGATCGTCCTCGCCTATTGCCTCGTCCATATGATCGTCACCGGCATCGTGCTCGTCATGCACTACACGCCGCATGTCGATTACGCCTTTGCCTCCGTCGAACACATCATGCGCGACGTGAATGGCGGGCATTTCATCCGCTACATGCATGCCAATGGCGCTTCGCTGTTCTTCTTTGCGGTCTACATCCACATTTTCCGTGGCCTGTTCTTTGGTTCGTACAAAGCGCCGCGCGAAATCACATGGATCGTCGGCATGATCATCTACCTCCTGATGATGGCCACCGGTTTCATGGGCTACGTGCTTCCCTGGGGTCAGATGTCCTTCTGGGGCGCCACCGTGATCACCGGCCTGTTTGGCGCGATTCCCTTTATTGGCGAACCGATCCAGATGTGGCTGCTTGGCGGACCTGCTGTGGATAACGCCACGCTGAACCGCTTCTTCTCGCTGCACTACTTGCTGCCCTTCGTCATCGCAGGTCTTGTGATTGTCCACATCTGGGCCTTCCACAACACCGGCAACAACAACCCCACGGGTGTTGACGTGCGCACGGGCTCCAAAGAAGAGGCCAAGAAAGACACGCTGCCCTTCTGGCCCTACTTCGTGATCAAGGATGTGTTTGCCCTGGCCGTTGTTCTGGCGGTTTTCTTTGCCATCGTCGGCTTCATGCCCAACTATCTTGGTCACCCCGACAACTACATCATGGCCAACCCGCTTGCGACGCCTGCGCATATCGTGCCCGAATGGTACTTCCTGCCGTTCTACGCGATCCTGCGCGCCTTCACGGCGGATGTCTGGCTGGTGCAACTGGTGTCCTTCTTTACCGGCGGGATCGTCGATGCGAAGTTCTTCGGTGTGGTTGCCATGTTCGGTGCCATCGCGGTTATGGCGCTCGTGCCGTGGCTCGACACATCTTCGGTGCGCTCGGGTCGCTATCGCCCCGTGTTCAAATGGTTCTTCGTGGTGCTGGTGATCGACTTCCTCGGCCTGATGTGGGTCGGTTCGCAAACGCCGACGACCTTCACCTCGTGGTTCTCGCTGATCGCCTCGGCCTACTGGTTCGGCTATTTCCTCGTCATCCTGCCGCTGCTTGGCCTGATCGAGAAACCGCTGACCCCGCCCGCCACGATCGAAGACGACTTCATTTCCCACTATCCCGACGCTGCAAAAGCGCCGGCAGAGTGAGAAAGGGAACAGGGACAATGATCAAGAAACTTACCCTCTCCGCCCTCGCGGCACTGGTTCTCTCGGTTGGCAGCGCTGCTGCTGCCGAGTCCGAAGCCCATATCCACGACGTGGACTTCTCCTTCGAAGGGCCCTTCGGCAAATTCGACCAGTTCCAGTTGCAGCGCGGCCTTCAGGTCTACACCGAAGTCTGTTCGGCCTGCCATGGTATGAAGTTCGTGCCGATCCGCACCATCGGTGACGCGGGCGGCCCCGGCCTTCCCGAGGATCAGGTGCGCGCTTTTGCCTCGAACTGGGAAGTCTGGGACCCCGAGCTGCGCGACACCCGCACCGCTCTGGCCAACGACCACTTTCCCGAAAGCGCTCTGCCCAACGCACCTGACCTGTCTTTGATGGCAAAGGCGCGTGCGGGGTTCCACGGCCCCTTCGGCCTCGGGATCAACCAGTTCGTCAAAGGCATCGGTGGCCCCGAGTACATCACCAACCTGCTGACCGCCTACACGGGTGAAACCACCGAAATGGCCGGCACGACTCTTTATGAGAACCCCGTGTTTGCTTCGGGCTACATCGCCATGACGCCGCCGCTGTCCGAGGATATCGTGGAATATGCCGATGGCACCCCCGCTACGGTCGAACAGATGGCTGAAGATGTCTCTGCCTTCCTGATGTGGGCGGCGGAACCGAAAATGATGGCCCGCAAGCAGGCCGGTTTTGTCGGGGTGACCTTCCTCGCCTTGTTGGCGGTGCTGCTGTACCTGACCAACAAACGCCTCTGGGCGCCGCATAAAGGCAAAGAGCAGCACTAAGCCGCTCTTTAAAATATCCGAATGTAGAAACGCGGCCCCTCGGGGTCGCGTTTTTTATGTCGATGCGCCAATGTAGTCGCGCAGCCCCTGCGGGGGATCGGCCAGCAAGGCCCGCGTCGCGGCAGGCGCCTGCGCCACACCGTTTTCCACCCAGACAAGCTGCTCCGCAAAACGCTCGGCGTCGCCAATTGTGTGGGTCACCATCAAGACCGTCGCGCCCAGATCCGCCGCGACATCCCCCACCAGATCGAGCATCTCGTGGCGCAGCGCGGGGCCAAGAGCGGCGAAAGGTTCATCCAGCAAAATCAGCGGCTTGACCTGCACAAGCAATCGGGCAATCGCCACGCGGCTTTGCTGCCCTCCCGACAAAGCGGCGGGTTTGCGCGCGCCCATCCCCGCCAAGCCCACGCGCGCCAAGGCTGACGTCACGCGGGCGGCGTCTTCATCCTTCAGCCGCAGCGAGGGTGTGATCCCCAAGCCGACATTCTGGGCGGCGGTCATGTGGGGAAACAGGTTGTTGTCCTGAAACACCATCGCCACAGGGCGCTGCGCAGGCGCGCGCGCACCAAGGTCCTCGCCCTGCCACAGCACCCGCCCGGACGTGCGCAAATACCCGGCAATAGCACCGAGCAGCGTCGATTTCCCCGCTCCCGAGGGACCGACAACCGCGACACGCGCGCCCCTTGGCACGGAAAAATCCGCGCCGAGCCGGAAATCGCCCTGCGCAATGACAAGATCCTCAAGCGTCAGCATCCGCGCGCCCTCCCCGATCAAAACCGTAAAAAAGACCCAGCGATAGCGCGAGCAAGACAAGGGCCGCGCCCATCGCCTGATCCATCCGGTAGGCCCCCATGAGTTGGTACAGCTGCAAGGGCAGGGTCGCCGCCTTGGGATCCGCAAACAGGGTAATGACCCCCAGATCCCCCATCGACAGCGCCGCCGACAGGCCCGCAGCAAAGCCCAAGGGACGCTTGAGCCGGGGCAGAAGCACCATTCGAACGCGCGCCCAGCCTGTGAGCCCCAATTGGTCGGCCAGCGGTCCGAATCGCGCCTCGATCCCGCGCAATTCAGGCAGGATCGCGCGCAGCACAAACGGCAACGACAAGGTCGCATTGACCAATGCCGTCACCGGCAGGGCAAAATCGGAGGGCTTGGCAAAAGGAAAGATCACAATGAACAGCCCCGTTCCCATGACCAGCGGTGAGGCAGCGATCACCACCAGCCCCAGCGCCTCGATCCAGCCTGCACGCAGGCAGGCAAGCGCAACCGACAGACCGATGGCCATCGTGACAGCCGTAGACGCCAGCGCGACCATCACCGACCGGCCTGCCGCCTGCCAGACACTTGCGGGCAAGCTAAAGAGTTCCGGCGCGCCGCGCGCGATCAACACGGCCAGCGGCGTGAGCAGAAAAAGAGCCGCGAAGGCGATCCAGAACGTGTCTAGCGCGCCGGTTAGGGTCGATGTTTTACCAAAGCGCTGCACGGTGCGATCCAATCCGCCGCCACCGATCTGGGGCACTTGCACCCGCAGGGCCACCAAAGCCGCGATGACGCAGATTGCAACCTGAACCCCCGACAGAAGCGCGGCTTTTGCGAGATCGAAATCAAAGCGGAAAGCTTGGTATATCGCCAGCTCAACGGTGGTCGCCTTGGGGCCGCCGCCCAGCGCAAGGGCAACCGCGAAGGAGGTGGTGCAGATCACAAAGATCACCACAAACGCGCCGGGCAGGACTTCGCGCAGCATCGGGCGTTCGAGGTGGGCGAAGATATCGCGCGGGGTGAACCCCAACCCCGCCGCAAGACGAAACCTTTCGGCAGGAATGGCCAACCAGCCATGCAGGATCAGCCGCACCGCGAGCGGCAGGTTGAAAAACACATGCGCAAGGATCACCCCGTGGAACCCGTAGATCGAGACCGGCCCAAACCCCGCGAACGCGAGCGCCTGCGACAACAGGCCGGATTTGCCAAACACCGCGATCAACCCCAGCACCGCGACGATGACCGGCAAGATAAACGGTGCGCCCAGCAGGGTGATCAGCGCGCCGCGCCCGATGAAATCGCGCCGCGCCAGCGCGCGCGCGACGGGCACTGCCAGCGCGCAAGACAGCGCCGCCGACACCAGCGCCTGCACCACCGTAAAGCGCACGGCCAACCAGTCGTAGCGCGTCAGCGCCCCCGCGCCATCGGCACGCAGGGCCACGACCAAGACCGTGCCAAAGGTCAACGCCACAACGAGTGCTGCGGCGCTGATCCCGGGCCAGAACGGCAGGCGTTTTACTGGGTGAAGGCCGACAGCCATGCGTCCAGTGCCTCATCCTTGAGGGCCGCGGCCTCATCTTCGGAATAGAACAGCGCCGTTTCGGGGTAGTTCAGTTGCGAAAAGGCTTCCGGCCACTGATCCATCGGCAACGCAGCGGGATAGGACCAGTTTGCGGTGGCGATGAGCGATTGGAACGGTTCGGAAAGGATGAAATCCATGAACTTCTGCGCGAGTTCAGGCTGATCGGTGCTGGCAAGCTGTGCGGCGGTTTCAGCCATAAAATAGTGACCCTCGCTGAACAGCGCCGCCGATTTCGTGTCGTCCTCTTCCGCGATGATGTGATAGGCGGGCGAGGTTGTATAAGAGAGCACCATGTCCACCTCACCATCGGTGAACAGCCCGTAGGCCTCGGACCAGCCTTGGGTGACGGTGATGATTTTGGGCGCGAACTGTGCCCACATCGCGGGCGTGTCCTCCCCGAAAACCGCTTCGGCCCAAAGGATAAGCGCAAGACCGGACGCCGAGGTGCGCGGGTCCTGGATGGCGATGTTCCAGTCCTCATCGCTTTCGACAAGCGCCTTGAAGGAGGTCGGCGGATTGGCGATTTTCGTGTTGTCATAGACGAAGGCCGTGTAGCCCCAGTTGAACGGCACAAAAATATCGTCGTCCCAAGCGATCGGCAGGGTCAGCCCCGAAAGATCGACGTTCGAGGGGGCGAACAAGCCTGTCTCGCGCGCGTCTTTCATCACGTCGGTGTTAAAGCCGATGGCCACATCCGCATCCGTGCGCGCGCCTTCAAGCTTGAGGCGGGGCAGCAGATCGCCGGTCACATACTCCAATTCACACCCGTCGCACAGCTCGCCAAAGGCAGCGGCAATCGCCGGACCCGGTCCCCATTCGGAGCCGAAATAATCGGGCGCATAAACGGTCAGGGTTTCGGCGCTGGCAAGGGTCGCGGTGCTCCACAGCACGGCACTTAGGGTAAGGGTCGTTTTCATCGTCATCGCTCCAAAAGCTGGGGCGAAGGTAAAAGGCAGCTGTGTCTTGGGGACAAATCTGAAACCTTCCCTCCGCCGGTATTAGCCGGTTCAGGTTCAACGGGTCCGCTGCTGCGTCTCAGCCAATCAAGGCACCCCGAGGTGACGCTGACCATAGGCAGGCTTTGAAAAAGGCGCAAGCACATGCAAAGGGGCACCCTGACGGAGCGCCCCCTTCAGATCGCCCCGCCCGCGCCTTAGCCCGGATGCGCCGCGCGTGCCAGGGCGGCTTCGCCAGCTTCGTCGATGTGCAAATCGTCACTGCCAAGCACCCCCGCGTCGGGATCGTCGAAAATCGCCATATCGACTTTGCCTTCGCCCTTGGCGACAA
The DNA here is from genome assembly GCF_900172375.1 of Aquimixticola soesokkakensis. Lineage (GTDB taxonomy): Bacteria > Pseudomonadota > Alphaproteobacteria > Rhodobacterales > Rhodobacteraceae > Aquimixticola > Aquimixticola soesokkakensis. The sequence goes on from NZ_FWFS01000001.1 coordinate 13,668, forward strand.
TCGTCGTGACCACGGCATCGCCCGTGATGTTGACCGCGGTGCGAATCATATCCATCAGGCGATCTACCCCAAGGATCAGCGCGATGCCTTCAATCGGCAGGCCCACCTGCCCCAAGACCATCGTCAGCATGACCAAACCCACACCCGGCACACCCGCCGTCCCGATGGAGGCCAGCACCGCCATCGCAATCACCGTCAGATACCCCATGACGCCCAGATCGATGCCATAGACATTGGCCAAAAACACCGTGGCGACCCCCTGCATGATCGCGGTGCCATCCATGTTGATCGTGGCGCCAAAGGGAATGCAAAAGGAGGCCACAGAATTATCCACGCCCATGCGCTCTGTCACCGAACGCAGGGTCACCGGAATCGTGGCATTCGAGGAAGCCGTGGAAAAGGCAAAGATCTGCGCGGGGCGGATTTTGGCCATGAAGGTGAAGGGATTGAGACCGGTGAAGAGCTTGAGCATCACCATCAGGGTGACAAAGAGATGCAAGAACAGCGCCAGTACCAGCGTGACGACATAGGCCGCCACGGGAATGAACAACTCGATCCCCTGCTCGGTAAAGGTCTTGGCGATCAGGCAAAACACGCCGATGGGCGCAAACGACATGACGATGGACACGATTTTCATCATCACTTCGTTCATATAGTCGCAGGCCGCGACAAAGGGGGCCGATTGCGTCCCCAGCATCAACACAGCAACGCCAAGGATGATCGTGTAGAAAATGATTTGCAGCATCTCGCCACTGGCAAAGGCCGCCACCGGATTGGACGGAACAATGGCGGCAAAGACCGACCAGACCGAGGGCGCATCCTTGCCCGCAATGTCGGAGGCCGCGACCCCGGCCATGTCAAACCCTTTGCCCGGGCCGATCAACAGCGCCAGAACGATGGCAATGCCAATCGCGATGCCGGTGGTCATGATGTAAAGGCCAAAGCTTTTTCCGCCGACGCGACCAAGCACACGAATGTCGCCAATGCCCGTCACCCCGCCGATCAGCGAAAAGAACACCAAGGGGACAACCAGCATTTTCAACGCATTGACGAACATGGTGCCAATCATCGCGAACAATCCGCCCGCGATTTGCCCGTTGATGAAGGGACTGTCGATCACGTTGAAAATGACGCCCAAAATGACGCCCGCTACCATCCCGATCAGGATTTTGACCGTCAGCGACATCTTCTTTTCGGGACCATCCGAACCCGTTTGAGGGTCCAGTTGCGCAGGTGCAGACATCGGTTCACTCCTTTTTGAAAGGCCTATCCTGCCAGCGCACCCGTTTTTGACCCCAAAAGCAATCTTGACAGGCCAAATAACATCCTCCCCGCACCGCTTTGCCACAATTGCCCATTAAAGCGACATGGGGTAAAGCGGGGTCAAACTTGGGAGGCTGCCATGAGCATGAATACATTCGGTCATCTTTTCCGTGTGACGACATGGGGCGAAAGCCACGGTCCCGCCCTCGGCGCGACGGTCGATGGCGTGCCTCCGGGGGTACGGGTGGACGCCGAGGCGCTTCAGCACTGGCTGGATCGCCGCAAACCCGGAACGTCCAAATACACCACCCAACGCCAAGAACCCGATGCGGTGGAAATCCTGTCGGGCACTTTCGAAGGGCAATCGACAGGCACGCCGATCCAGTTGATGATCCGCAACACCGATCAACGCTCCAAAGACTACGGCGATATCGTCGAGAAATTCCGCCCCGGACACGCCGATATCACCTATTGGCAAAAATACGGCATCCGCGACTATCGCGGTGGCGGGCGCTCGTCGGCGCGCGAAACCGCCGCGCGGGTTGCGGCGGGCGGTATCGCACGCGCCGCCCTCGCCCAGCTTGCCCCCGAGGTCGAAATTCAAGGCTACATGACCCAAATCGGCCCGCATGGGATTACGGGGCCGCGCGACATGGCCGAAATCGAAAACAACCCCTTCTGGGTGCCCTCGGCCGAAACCGCCGCGCAATGGGCCAGCTACCTCGACGGTCTGCGCAAATCGGGCAACTCCGTCGGAGCCATCATCGAAGTCGTGGCGCGCAACGTCCCTGCGGGTCTGGGTGCGCCGATCTACGCCAAGTTGGACACGGATCTGGCCGCTGCGATGATGTCGATCAACGCCGTCAAAGGCGTGGAAATCGGTGAAGGCATGGCGGCGGCAATGCTGACAGGCGAAGAAAACGCCGACGAGATTTTCATGGGCAATGACGGCAAGCCTGCGTTTTCCTCAAACCACGCAGGCGGCATTCTGGGCGGCATTTCGACCGGTCAGGACATCGTTGTGCGCTTTGCGGTCAAACCCACCTCCTCGATCCTGAAAACCCGCCAGACCATCACGAAGTCCGGCCAGCCGACCGAAATCATCACCAAAGGTCGCCACGATCCCTGCGTGGGCATCCGTGCCGTTCCCGTCGGAGAGGCGATGATGGCCTGCGTGGTTCTGGATCACCTGCTGTTGCACCGCGGCCAGATCGGCGCGGGCACGCGCGGCAAGATCGCTTAACGCTACTCCGCAGGGCCTGTCAAAACCGCGCCCTGCGGGTTGCGCTCTGCCTGCACCCCGTAACCGACAACGCGCTGCAACAAAAGCTGGCGCACGGTTGCCTCGTCCTGCGTCGCCGCCGCGGCCTGCAATTCGCGCAGCATATTGGCGACTTCGATTTCGGACAGGTAATCTTCCTGGGCACGCATGATTTTCGGGTGCGGCGTGGTCACACGTCCTTCCCCGATCAGCAGTTCTTCGTATAGCTTTTCCCCCGGACGGATGCCGGTGATGCGGATTTCGATGTCCCCCTCGGGATTGGCCGCGTCGCGCACGCTATAGCCCGCAGCGCGGATCATTTGATCCGCCAGATCGCGGATGCGCACCGGCTCGCCCATATCCAGCACGAACACATCGCCGCCCTTGGCATAGGTTCCCGCCAGCATCACCAATGTCACCGCCTCGGGCACCGACATGAAATAGCGGGTCATATCAGGGTGCGTCAGCGTTACAGGACCGCCGCGCTGGATCTGCCGCTCGAACAGGGGAATAACCGATCCCGACGAGCCAAGCACATTGCCAAAACGCACCATCGAAAAGCGGCATGTTTTGGAACGGGTCGCAAGATCCTGAACCACCAGCTCCGCCATCCGCTTGGATGCGCCCATGACATTTGCAGGGCGCACCGCCTTGTCGGAGGACACAAGGACGAATTGTTCGACCCCCAGTTCCAGCGCGATCTGGGCGACAATCCGCGTCCCAAGAACATTGTTGGACACGCCGCTGACGATGTTTTCCTCGACCAGCGGGACGTGTTTGTACGCCGCCGCGTGATAGATGATCTGCGGCGACCGCTCGGCGATCACGCGGCGCACCAGAGCGGCATCGCAAACCGAGCCAAGCACGCGCGTCACCTTGCATCCGCGCACTTTGATCAGGTCCGACAGTTCCTGATCCAACTGATACAGCGCGTATTCATTCTGGTCGAACATGGTCAAATGACTGACGCCACCGGCAATCAACTGTCGACACAGTTCCGAGCCGATGGACCCGCCCGCCCCCGTCACCAGCGCGCGTTTGCCGTCGAAATCCGACAACGACGCGCGATAGGCCCCGCCCAAGCGGCCGCGATCGACGAACACTTCGGGGTCATTCAGGTTCGAGACCGACAAATCGGTGAAGTCGCCCTGCATTTCTTTGAGCAAGGGCACGGAACGCACGTTCAATCCATAGCCGCGCAGCCGGCGCGAAATCAACGTGGCCTTGGTCGCCGATAGCGAAGGAATGGCCAGAAACACCGTGGTAACGCCATGATCGGCCACCAGTGCTTCGATCTGCGCGGGCGAAATGATCGGCAGGCGCGCAGCGATGGACCCAACCCGCCCCTGATCCTCGTCGATGAAGGCGACGGGCACGAATTTGTCATGGCGCTTGAGATCGGCGGCCAGCCGTGCGCCCGTTGCGCCCGCGCCATAGATCGCGACGGGCCGATGCGTGCGCGCCATTTTATACAAGGTGTACAACAGCTCAAGCGCGACAAAGCGTTGCGCGACCAACAGCACATAGAGTGCCAGCCCGTATAAAACGAAAAAGCCATCGGGGAACGGCAAACCAAAGCCGCGTGCAGCGACGAAAAAACACAGGGCAACGCCTGCGGCGACCATGCCCGAGCGGCCCATCCCGTAAAGCGCAAAATACTTGAGTTTGATTTCATGCAAGCCAAGGCGGTAGCCAAAGAACACGGTCAAAAACGAGGTTCCGGCGATAATCGGCAGAGCTTTGAAGCCGATGTCGACACCCGGCAACCCCAGCGCCCCGATCATCCCCATGGAGAGCGCCAGCGCGATCAGCGCCGCCAGACCGTCCATTCCAAGCAAAATCGCAAACTTATTGCGTCTTCGCAGGCCAATGAGCCACGTGACGATGTTCATAAACTTCAATTGGTCCGTTATCCGACTTCGCGTTAAACTTGCCGAAAGATTACTGTTTTTCCAAGAAAATTCAATCCAGCCGTCGCTGTGTGACCCAGATCGGCGGGTTCCAGCCACAGATTTGGGGTCATCTTCGCGCTGCACGCCCCCGCAGGAGGGTGCGTTTCAAAATTGCGATGTCAAAACACATATCGCGGTGTTGCGCATAGATCAGATCAAGCTGCGCTTTGCGCGGAACGCAGGCGCGACAATAGACGGCATCGGTCTCTTGCGCCGTTGTGCAGCGCGCCAAAAGCTGTTCCTCATGCGCGTGATAGACAAGGGTCGCCAGACCCGTCAGCCCCGGCTTTTCGCGCAAGACCCGGCCATAGAGATCGGGAAAGCGGTCGGTGTAGTCGCGCAACGGCGGGCGCGGTCCGACAAAGCTCATATCGCCGCGCAAGATATTCAACAATTGCGGAATTTCATCCAAGCGTGTGCGCCGCAAGAAGCGCCCCGTCGGGGAAATACGCGCCGATTTATCCCCGCCAGAGACACCGCTATTGGCTGTGCTCTGCGCCATGGTGCGAAATTTATACAGCGCAAAAGGCTGATCGGGCGTTTTCATGCGCTCGGACACGTAAAGCACCGGCCGCCCGTCGCGCAGGGCGAGGGCCGCAGCAATCACCAGCGCCGGCCCCAACAAAATCCCGCCTGCAATCGCCGCGAGCAGGACATCAAAACAGCGTTTCACCCAACGGCTCTTCATGAGGTCGCCCCCAAGGCAGCGGCAAGGCCCGTGAACTGCGTCACCATCTCCAGCGGGAGGTTTTCTTGCGCAGAAAACGAGACTATTGCAGCGATTTTAGACACATCAAGCGCGATCACGGCGGGCCCCGCCCGCAGCGGCCCTGCGTGCCACTGCCCCCCGAATGCGGCAACCAAAGCGCCCATCTCGACGGGAACGGGCGCGGCAAGGTTGTACACCCCCGTCTCCTTAGCGTGCGCGAGCCCCACGAGGACACGGCAAAGCGTCATCGGCCCGATATAGCTGCGGACGGGAAAGCCTTCAGCAAAGCGATCCAGTTGAATCGTTTCACCGCTGCGCAGGTTGCGCCCCAATTGATCAGTGCCCACAACATTCCCGAGCCGCAGGATCAGACAGTCGGGATCAAGCGCTGCTTCCATCGCGGCTTTGGCGCGCCCGTAGTCGTTTTGAGGCGCAATAGGGTCTGTTTCCCGAAAGGCGTGACCGCGCGGCGCCCCGTAAACCGCCTGACTTGACATCACGATCAATCGCGCGCCCAAGGCCTGCGCGACGCTCTGCGCGGCGCAGGCCAAATCGACCGTCTCGCCGTAGTCGCGTACATGGCCTGCGGGCGTCGGTGCGGCCAGATGCACAACAGCGTCGATCGCGCCCAGCGCAGCCATGCCCGCCAAGGGGCGCGCAAGCGTCCAAGCCGTGTGCCGGGTGGCTTTGACCACCTCGACATGCGGAAAAGCAGTCTCTATTACTGCGCAAAAGAGCCTTCCAAGCTGCCCGTTCGCGCCGGTCAAAAGAATGCGGACCCTCGCCATTTACGCGCGCACCTTGCTTAGTTGAACCGCCAAAATCCCCGCCATGATGATCGCCACACCGACCACGTCAAGCATGTGGATACGCTCGCCCAGAAACAGCGCAGCAATAGCCACGCCAAAGAAAGGGTTCAAAAAGTGGAACGTTGCCGCCTTCACCGAGCCGATGCGGTTCACCAGAGCGAACCAGATCCAGGTTGCCAGGACGCCGGGAATCAATGTTGTGTAAATGAAGGCGCCGATGATGCGGCCAGACCAGTCGATGTGCCACACTTCGAACAGGGGGGAGACCACGAAGAGCGCGGCGGCGCCGACGAACATCTGCAATCCCACGATCATCAGGACATTGCCGCCACCGCTGGCGCCGCGCACCGACAAGGTGGCCACAGCCAAGGCCAGCGCGCCAAAGGCGCACATGACAATCCCCGACACATCCGAGCCCTCGGAAATGCGCGTTCCCATGATCAGCGCAACACCGACAAAGCCCACGACCATGCCCAGCACGGCCATCGGCGCCAGACGTTCGCGCAGCACCAAGGCCGAAATCGCAGCCACCAGCAGCGGCATTGACGAGGCCATCACGGAGGCCAGCGATGCCTCGACCGTTTGCATCGCCGAGAAAAACAGACCCAGATACAGCGCGTTCTGGCACAATCCCAAGACCACCACCGCACGCCATTGCGCGCGCGAAAGAGTCCATGTCTGGCCCATCAGCCGCGCCAGCGCCACCGCGATGACGCCCGACACGAGAAAGCGCAATCCAAGCGACATCAGCGGCGGCGCGCCCGCCACGATGATCCGCGCCGAGGTAAAGGCCGAACTCCACATGATGACAAAGGCCAGCCCCATAAAAATTGCGCGAATATCCATGATTTTTCCCATTCTGACTGCCGCCGGACCGTGGCGCGCAGCGGGTCGATGTTCAAGACCCAAGCCGCAGAACCGCACGCATAGCGGTCATGCAAAAACGAAAAAGGGCCGCGCAACTGCACGACCCTTTCGCATAACGGATTACCGAAACCGGATTATTCGTTCACGCTGTCTTTGAGGGCTTTTGCGATCGTCATTTTCACGACTTTATCGGCCTCTTTGGACATCTGTTCGCCCGTGGCGGGGTTGCGCACCATACGTGCGGGGCGCTCGCGGCAGTAGATTTTGCCAACGCCGGGAAGGGTCACAGCACCACCGGCAGCCACTTCTTTGGTGATGATACCGGTGATCGCGTCGAGAGCGACACCAGCAGATTTTTTGTCGGCACCCATCTCTTCGGCGAGAGCGGCAACGAGTTGGGTTTTGGTCATCGGTTTCGACATGTCTATCTCCTCGTACTCCCCCTTTCCATGGGGGTTATGGCGGATTTGTAACCTTATATTGAGGAAAGGCACAACGCTTTGTATGCGCCCAGCGGGCATTTTCGCCTATTTCTGCACGGTTTCCCCGAAGTCAGAGGAAGGCTGTCTCCTCGAAACTGCGCAATTTACGGCTGTGGATGCGTTCAAGGGGCATCTCGCGCAAGGTTTCCATCGCCTTGATGCCGATCAGCAAGTGTCGCGCGACCTGAGTTTTATAGAAATCCGACGCCATCCCGGGCAGTTTCAACTCGCCATGCAACGGCTTGTCAGAGACACATAACAGCGTGCCGTAGGGCACCCGAAAGCGAAACCCGTTGGCCGCAATCGTGGCACTTTCCATATCCAGACCGACCGCACGACTTTGGCTGAGGCGCTGGACAGGACCGGATTGATCGCGCAACTCCCAGTTGCGGTTGTCGATGGTGGCCACAGTGCCGGTGCGCATGATCCGCTTGAGTTCGTAGCCTTCCAGCTCGGTCACCGCCTCGACAGCATCCTCAAGCGAGGTCTGGATTTCTGCCAGCGCCGGAATAGGCACCCACACGGGCAGGTCATCGTCCAGCACATGGTCCTCGCGAAGATAGGCATGGGCGAGCACGAAATCCCCCAGACGTTGGGAATTGCGCAGACCCGCGCAGTGGCCGACCATGATCCACGCATGGGGTCGCAACACCGCGATGTGGTCGGTTGCGGTTTTCGCGTTCGAGGGACCGACGCCGATATTGACCAGGGTGATGCCGCCGCCATCTGCCCGTTTGAGGTGATAGGTCGGCATCTGCGGCATCTTGAGCGTGGGCGGGATCACCGTGTCGGGATCGGTGATCTCGACATTTCCGGTGCTCACGAAACTGGTGTAGCCGCTGTCGGGATCGGCCAGCATCGCGCGGGCATAGGCTTCGAATTCGCTGACGTAGAACTGGTAGTTGGTGAACAGCACATGGTTCTGGAAATGATCGGGATCGGTGGCCGTGTAATGCGTCAGCCGCGCCAAAGAATAGTCGATGCGCTGCGCCGTGAAAGGGGCCAGCGGCGCGGAGCCATCCGGGTGGAGGTAACTTTCGCCGTTCACGATGGCATCATGGGTCACGTTGAGGTCGGGCACGTCAAAAACATCGCGCAGCGGATATTCCATCACCCCCTCTTGGGGCACAACGATATCCGCCTCTCCGGCGACCGCGAAATGCACCGGCATCGGGGTCTCGGACGCACCGATCATCACCGGCACGCCGTGATTTTCGATCAGCAAGGCGATCTGCTGGGTGAGGTAGGATTTGAACAACTCCGGCCGTGTCACCGTTGTGGAATAGGTGCCCGGGGTCGGCACGTGACCAAAAGACAGACGGCTGTCGGTGGCCGCATAGCTTGTCGTGGTAAAGCGGATTTCGGGGTAGAAGGCGCGAAACCGGTGCTCGGGCTTGGTGCCGCCTGCGGTTTGGGAAAATTTCTCGCCCAGAAATTTCGTCGCCTGCGCAAACAGCGCGATCAGTCGCTCCACCGCAGCACCCGCATCGCTAAAGGCTTCATGCGCGGGTGCGTCCGGCGAGACCACGGGCAGGTTTTGACCAAAAGATTTCATCGTTATTCGTATCCTTCAAACAGGCTTGTGACCTCGAAACTGCGCACATCCACCAGACCCTTGTCCGAGATGCGCAATTCGGGAATGACCACAAGCGCGAGCAGCGAGTGCTGCATGTAAGCGTTATTCAAGGTGCATCCGGCGGCCTCCATCGCGCGCCCCAGCGCCTCGGCCTTTTGGGCCACCTCGGCGGCGGGGCGATCCGACATCAGACCGGCGATGGGCAATTCGACCAGCGCCTGTTCCTGACCATCCGCAAACAGCACGACCCCGCCCCCGACCGCGCGCAGACGGTTGGCCGCCAGCGCCATGTTGGCACGATCCGTGCCCACAACGATCATATGGTGGCTGTCATGCGCGACCGTCGAAGCAAGCGCCATCGGCCCCTTGTAGCCGAAGCCCGACACAAAGGCGTTCACAACGCCGCCCGTGGCACGGTGGCGTTCGACCAGCGCAATCTGTGCGATGTCCTGCGCGGCATCGGGTTCAACGCGCCCGTTCGCGACCTCCATGTCGAAGCTCAGCGCCTTTGTCGGTGCCTGGTTTTCAACCATGCCGATGACGCGGGCGGTCACCCGGTTCGCCCCCTCCGGCGCATCGATGACGAAATCATCCGCCGACAGGTCCTTGGCCATATTCACCGTCTCGCGCGCATGCTGCGGCCAGTCGAGAAGCGGGAAATCGACCCTGACCTTGCCATTTTCGGCCACAACAGCGCCGCGCGCGATGACCAGCTCGATCGGCAGGCTGCGCAGATCGGAGGTCAGGATCACATCGGCCCGACGCCCCGGCGTCAGGGACCCCAGTTCGCGTTCCAGACCGAAATGCGTCGCAGTGTTGATCGTGGCCATCTGCAGCGCAACGACCGGATCGCAACCGCAGTCAATGGCGTGACGCACCACGCGGTTCATGTGACCGTCATTGACCAACGTGCCGGAGTGGCAATCGTCTGTGCAGAGGATAAAGTTGCGCGGGTCCAGACCTTTTTGCGTGATCGCCGTGATCTGCGCCTCGACATCGTACCACGCCGAGCCAAGGCGCACCATTGCGCGCATCCCCTGCCGCATCCGCGCAATCGCGTCTGCCTCGCAGGTGCCTTCGTGATCATCCGCCGGACCGCCCGCGACATAGGCACTAAAGGCCGGCCCGAGATCGGGGGAGGCGTAATGCCCGCCCACGGTTTTGCCCGCGTTCTGCGTGGCGGCAATTTCGGCCAGCATCTGCGGATCGCCATTCACCACACCGGGGAAATTCATCATCTCCCCCAGCCCGATGATGCCGGGCCAGTCCATCGCCTCGGCGACATCCTCGGCACTGATTTCAAATCCCGTGGTTTCCAGCCCCGGCGCGGAAGGCGCACAAGAGGGCATCTGGGTGAAAATATTGACCGGCTGCAACAGCGCCTCGTCATGCATCAGGCGCACACCCTCAAGGCCCAGCACATTGGCGATCTCATGGGGATCGGTGAACATGGTGGTGGTGCCATGGGGCGTCACCGCGCGGGCAAATTCCGCCGGTGTCAGCATGCCGCTTTCGATGTGCATATGCCCGTCGAGAAGACCGGGGATCATGTACCGCCCCTTGGCATCGATCACCTGCGTCTCGGGGCCGGTGCAATGCGCCGCAGATGTGCCGACATAGGCGATGCGCCCTTGGGCAATCGCGATGTCATGGCCCTCCAGCACTTCGCGGGTGTGGACGTTGACCCATATGCCGTTCTTGATCACCAGATCGGCGGGGGCGCGGCCAGCGGCCACGGCAACGAGCGTTGGCGCGGTCTCGGCCCAGCTCTTTATCTTTGTGTTTTTCGACTGTTCCATGGCCCAATCTTGTCCCGTTTCGGGCGGTGTTCAAGCCCCCTTGCACCTTTCCTGCACGTCAGGGATGAATCAGATATGACACAGCATCTTTTTTCCTTCGGCCACGGCTATAGCGCCCAAGCCCTCGCCGCGCGCCTTTTGCCCCTTGGCTGGCACATCACCGGCACCACGCGCAGCGCACAAAAGGCTCTGACCCTGCGCGAAACGGGCATCACACCGTTGATCCTTGGGCGCGACGACCTCGCGCCCGCGCTTCACAAAGCCACCCATCTGCTCGTCAGTGCCGCCCCCGACGATGCCGGCGACCCGATGCTGCGCGATTGGGCAGACGCCATCGTACAGGCCCCCAAGCTTGGCTGGATCGGCTATCTGTCGACGACCGGCGTCTACGGCGATCACGCGGGGGGATGGGTGGATGAGAGCACCCCCCTCACCCCCGCCACCAAACGCGGCCGGATGCGCGTCGCGGCTGAGGCAGAGTGGACGGAATTTGCGCAAAAAAAGTCTCTAACCCTGCAGATTTTTCGCCTTGCGGGCATCTACGGCCCAGACCGCGGCCCCTTTGCAAAGGTGCGCGCAGGGACCGCGCGGCGGATCGTAAAACAGGGCCAAGTATTTTCGCGCACCCATGTCGCAGATATTGCGCAGGTGCTTCACGCCTCTATCGCGCGGCCCAACGCGGGCGCGGTCTACAATGTATGCGACGATGACCCCGCGCCCCCGCAAGACGTGATTGCCTATGCCGCCGAATTGCTCGGCCTGCCCCTGCCCCCTCTGGAAGCCTTCGAGACCGCCGACATGACCCCGATGGCGCGCAGTTTTTATGCCGAAAGCAAAAAGGTGCGCAACATGCGGATCAAACACGAGCTTGGCGTCACGCTGATCTATCCCGACTATCGCCGCGGGCTTGAGGCGCTTTTGGCGCTTGAAACCGGTAAGGCGTGAAACCCGCGCGCCGCGCTCTGCGTTGAGATGCTCACAGACAAAGGCCCGCACCCTATGACCGCAGATTCTTCCGCCAAAGCGCAATCGCCCCAAAGCTTGCGCGATATTTTGCGTGCCCTTCATGCGGCCAGCGATGGCGACACGGTTTCGGTCGACGAGATCCTTGATCAAATCGGCCACCGCTCGTTTGCCCCCGCGATCCTGGTGCCTGCGATGATCCTTGTCTCGCCGATTTCCGGAATACCGGGCACGCCCACCATCGGGGCGGTGATCATCCTGCTGATCACCGTGCAAGCAATCTTGGGCGTGGATCACCTGTGGCTTCCGGCCTTTGTGCGCAAGCGGCGGATCAAAGGCGAAAAGCTGGAGAAAGCCGTGACATGGCTGGAGCGTCCCGTCCTGTGGATCGACGATCACACAGAACGCCGCGTGGCCTTTCTGGCGCGCAAACCGTGGTCGCTGGTCGCCCTGATGGCCATTGCCGCGCTGGCCTGCGTCATGCCCTTGCTCGAAGTGCTGCCGCTGGTCACCTCGGTGCTGTGCTTTGCGATATCCCTGCTCGCCATCGGCATGATGGGGCGCGACGGGCTTTTCATGCTGTCAGGCTACGGCTTTATCATTCTGGGCGCGTCGGGCCTTGCGTGGCTGATCAGTTAGGGCGGCGCTTTGCGTCCCAGATCGTCAGGGCAAACATCAAAATCCCCGCCAGCGACAGGCCCGCCCCCACATAGCCCGAGCTTTCAAACCCGTAGCCGCGGGCGATGAAAAACGCCGCGACGATGGGGCCAATGGCATTGGCGGCGTTAAAGGCAGAATGGTTCAGCGCCGCCGCAAGAGACTGGGCTTCATGCGCCACATCCATCAGGCGGGTCTGTAGCAAAATGGGCAGGCCGTTCGAGACCCCGACGACGACCACGATCATCGCGATCAGCGTGGGGCTGGTCGCAACCGAGGGGTAAATCAACAGCACGAGGCCCGACACCGACATCATCACGAAAGTCGAAAGGGTCAGGGACTTGTCCGCGGCCCAGCCTGCAATCAATGTGCCGATCGTCATCGCGACACCGATCAGCATCAGGTACATCGGCACCGTCGCTTCGCTGACCTGTGTCACCTCGATCAAGGTCGAGGCAAGATAGGTGTAAAAGGCAAAAAAGCCGCCAAAACAGATCATCGCAGTGGCAAGCGTCAACAACACCTGACGGTTTTTCAGGGCCGAGAGTTCACGCAGCGGGTTGGACGCCGTTCCCGGTTCAGCGCGCGGCGCGGCCACGGCCAGGGTTACAGCCGTCACAAGGGCGATGACGCCCACAAGTGCAAATCCCCAGCGCCAGCCCAAAGTCTGGCCCAGAACGTTGGAAAACGGCACGCCGATAATGGTCGCGGTGGTAATGCCGAGGAACATGCGCGACACCGCTTTGCCGCGCTGGTTCGGCCCCACGACCGAGGCCGCAAGCAAGGCCCCCGCGCCGAAATAAGCACCATGCGGCAAGCCCGACAAAAAGCGGGTGACCAGCAAGACAGGGTAGGTCGGGGCAATGGCAGAGGCGGTGTTGAACACGGCAAAGGCCACCATCAGGCCGATAAGCAGGACCTTGCGTTCCATTTTGGCAAAAAGCACCGCGATCAGCGGCGCACCAACCACCACACCAAGCGCATAGGCCGAAACCATGCTTGAGATGGCGGCTTCGCTTACGGCAAAGGCGCGCGCGATATAGGGGACCATCGCCATGGCGGAAAATTCGGCTGTACCGATGGCAAAGCCGCCCATCGCAAGGGTGAATAGCACCAGCCAAGGCCGCGCCAAAGGCGCATCGAGTGTCATCGTTGCCATTCTCAAACCTACCTATCGGGAATCTGTGCGATTGGGCGTAAAAACGCCGCCGCTCGCAACCCCTTTTCGGCATCACCGGCCCAGCGTCAACTCAAATGCGGCATTGCAGAAAGAACGGCCCGCTTTCTGCGCAAAAGCGGCCGGTTTGCGGGCTTTTGCGTCACGCCCGCTTGCTGGCGATATCCCCAAGCCCCAGCACCGACAGCACCTTGGCCTCGATATCCGCCGCCGAAAGCGCTGCTGTGCGGTACATATCCTCGGGGCTGGCTTGGTCGATGAAGATATCGGGCAGAACCATGGTGCGGAATTTCAGCCCGTGGTCAAACATCCCCTCATTCGCGAGCAGGTCTGCCACATGGCTGCCAAAACCGCCAATCGCACCTTCCTCGATCGTGATCAGCGCCTCGTGGGTTTGTGCCAGATCCAGAATCATCGCGCGATCCAGCGGCTTGGCAAATCGGGCATCGGCAATCGTGGGCGTGATCCCGCGCGCCGAAAGCGCTTCGGCGGCTTTTTTCACCTCTTCCAGTCGGGTGCCAAAGGACAGGATCGCCACGCGGCTGCCGCTTTGAATCAACCGGCCCTTGCCAATTTCCAGCGGCACGCCTTGTAGCGGCATTTCCACCCCGACACCCTCGCCCCGCGGATAGCGAAACGCGATGGGTCCATCGTCATGGGCAACCGCTGTGGCAACCATATGGACCAATTCGGCCTCATCGGCGGCGGCCATCACCACAAACCCGGGCAGGTTGGCCAGAAAGGCAACATCGAAAGACCCCGCGTGGGTCGCGCCATCGGCCCCGACCAGCCCCGCGCGGTCGATGGCAAAGCGCACCGGCAGGCGCTGGATGGCCACGTCATGCACAACCTGATCGTAGCCGCGCTGCAAAAAGGTGGAATACATCGCGCAAAACGGCTTCATCCCGCCCGCAGCCAAACCAGCGGCAAAGGTCACGCCGTGCTGTTCGGCAATGCCAACGTCAAAACAGCGCGACGGGTAGCGTTCTGCAAACAGGTTCAACCCCGTGCCATCGGGCATCGCGGCCGTCACCGCGACCACCTTGTCGTCGCGGGCGGCGGCGTCCAGCAACGCTTTGGCAAAAACACCGGTGTAGGACGGCGCGTTGGATTTGGCCTTGGCCTGCTTGCCCGTCACCAGATCGAATTTCGCGGTGGCATGGCCACGATCCACCGCCGCCTCGGCAGGCGCGTAGCCCTTCCCCTTTTGGGTGATGGCGTGAATGAGAACCGGTCCGGTGGCGCGGGACTTGACCGTGCGCAACACGCTAAGCAACTGGTCCATGTCGTGCCCGTCAATCGGCCCGATGTAGGAAAACCCGAGTTCCTCAAACAGGGTGCCACCGACCGCCAGGCCTTTGAGCATCTCCTTGGCGCGTTTCGCGCCCTCTTGCAGCGGCGAGGGCAAAAAGGACACAGCGCCCTTCGCGGCCGCTTTCAATTCCTGGAACGGCGCGTTGGCGTAGAGCCGTGACAGGTAGGACGACAGCGCACCGACGGGGGGCGCGATGGACATTTCGTTGTCGTTGAGGATCACGAACAGCCGTTTGCCCAAATGGCCTGCATTGTTCATCGCCTCAAAGGCCATGCCCGCCGACATCGACCCGTCGCCGATCACCGCAATCGCATCCCCCAGGCTCGGATCGGGCGCACCGCCCAGATCGCGCGCGACCGAAAACCCGAGAGCGGCGGAAATCGAGGTCGAGCTATGCGCCGCACCGAAGGGATCGAACGGGCTTTCCGAACGTTTGGTAAAGCCCGACAACCCGCCCTTTTGGCGCAGGGTGCGGATGCGGTCGCGCCGCCCGGTCAGAATTTTATGCGGATAGGTCTGGTGGCTTACGTCCCAGATCAGCCGGTCGCGCGGCGTGTCGAACACCGCGTGCAGTGCCACGGTCAACTCGACCACGCCCAGGCCCGCGCCCAAATGACCGCCCGTTTGCGACACGGCGGAAATTGTCTCGGACCGCAACTCGGACGCCACGCGTTTCAAGTCGCTGTCAGACATGCCCTTGAGGTCGGCAGGCACGGACACGCGGTCGAGCGTCGGGGTCGAGGGGCGTTGAGCGTCAGACATCGGGGGCCGCCTTTGCGATCAGGTTTGTCGGGAAATAACGAAACGGGCCACATCCCGCAAGGCATCGGCGCGCGTGCCGTAGGGCGAGAGCGCGTCGCAGGCGTCCTCGACCAGCGCGGCGGCGCGCGATTTTGCCCCCTCAAGCCCCAGCAAAGACACGAAAGTCGCCTTGCCTGCCTCGGCGTCCTTACCCACGGCTTTGCCCGTCAGAGCGGCATCGCCCGTGACATCCAGAACGTCATCATGGATCTGGAAGGCAAGGCCCAAGGCACGGGCGTAGGCGCCCATCGCAGAGGGGTCCGCGCCCGCAAGGAGCGGCCCCGCTTTGGCCGACCATTCGATCAGCGCGCCGGTTTTGTTGTTTTGCAATTCGGTGATCTGAAAGAGGTCAAGCGGCGCTGCGGCACTTTCAGCAGCAATGTCCTGCGCCTGCCCCAGCACCATGCCCTGCGCCCCGGAGGCCCGCGCTAGGCTCGCCACCAGCGCGATGCGGCGCGCAGGATCGGGCGCGCACTCATCGCGCGCCAGCACTTCGAACGCCATGGTTTGCAGGGCATCGCCCACCAGCACCGCCGTCGCCTCGTCCCATTTCACATGCACCGTCGGCATGCCCCGACGCAGATCATCGTCATCCATGCAGGGCAGATCGTCATGCACGAGGGAATAGGCGTGCAGCGCCTCGACCGCGGTCGCCGCCCAGACGGATTGCACCGGATCAATGCCGTGCAAAGCCGCGCTTTCCATCACCAGAAAGGCGCGCAGCCGCTTGCCCCCGCGCGAGGCGTAGCGCATCCCGGCCACCACGGGCAGATCACCCATCGGCGCAAGCACCGCGTCGAAACAGGCCTGCACCAGACCTGCGCATTGTTCCAATCCGGCTTTCATCGACCTGCCTTACAGACCTTCGACGGGCGTGGTGCCGGTGGGCTGACCATCGCGATCCAGCGTAATTTTCGCGACTTTTTCCTGCGCTTCGGCCAGCTTCGCCTCGCAGCGCGCTTTCAATCGCGCGCCCCGCTCGTAGAGGTCGATGGAGGCATCCAGAGCGACATCACCGCGCTCCAGCTGCCCCACGACGCGCTCCAGCTCTGCCATGGCTTGCTCAAAGGTCATCTGGCTTTCGTCTGTGTCGCTCATAGCTCGTCTCCCGAAATTTTCCTGACAAAAACCACAAGTGTCGCGCCCTGTCGAGGGCGCCACACGTGCGTTTTGTGACCAGAACCCCCTTATTCCGGCGTTAACATATAGCCCGCACCGCGCACGGTCTGCAGGTAGCGCGGCTGTTTGGGGTCACGCTCGATCTTGCGCCGCAGCCGCGTGATTTGCACGTCAACCGCGCGTTCCTGTGCCTGATCCCCGTCGCGTCCAAGACGTTCGACCAGATCACTGCGCGACACGGGTTCGCCAAGTGCGGCCACGAAGATCCGCATCAGCTGGGCTTCGGTGGCGGTCAGACGGACCTGTTCGACACCTTCCCACATTTCCCCGCGCTCCACCTCGTAGCGGATGTTGCCCAGATGCAGGAATTTCGGTCCGTCATCCACGGCTTCGGCCTGAGGCATCCGGCGCAAAATCGCGTTGATGCGCAGCAGCAATTCCTTTGGCTCGAACGGTTTGGACAGGTAGTCGTCCGCCCCCGCCTCAAGACCTGCGATGCGGTTCTCTGTTTCCCCCTTGGCCGTCAGCAGCAGGACGGGGGTTTTCATCTTTGAACGGATGAAGTTGGTCAGGCTCAGCCCGTCCTCGCCGGGCATCATCACATCCAGCACGATCAGGTCGAAATCCAACCCGCCCAACAAGCGGCGGGCATGGGCGGCCTCTTTGGCGACGGTGACCAGATAGCCGTTACGCATCAGGAATTTCTGCAACAGCCCGCGAATGCGCTCGTCATCGTCGACAATCAAAAGATGCGCATCACCGCTCATGCGCCGCCCTCCTTGAAGGCCTGATAATGGGTGCGCAATTCCGGCTCCATCATCGCCTCAAGCACCTGGCGAAACCCCGCCACGGCATCGGGGCCGGCCGCGCGATAGGCCGCACGCACCCGCGCACGCTGCGCTTCGGACACTTCAGCCTCCAAGGCGGCCCCCGCCTCGGTCAGGAAGAGATTGCGCTCGCGCTTGTCGGATGCGCCAACGCGGCTTTCGACCAACCCGTCGTCGATCAAGGTGCGCAGCACCCGGTTGAGCGACTGTTTGGTCACGCCCAACAGCGCGAGCAGATTGTTCACCGTCGTCCCCGGAGAGCGGTTGACGAAATGCAGGGCGCGATGATGGGCGCGCCCGTAGGCATAGTTTTCAAGAATCCGGTCGGGGTCGGCGGTAAAGCCGCGATAGGCAAAATACATCGCCTCGATCCCCTTGCGGATCTGTTCGTCCGTGAGGAACAACAGGCTTTCACCCCCTGCTCCGCCGCTGCCAACATGTTCCGCCATGGTCCTCCTGAGGCCACCTGGGCCAATTCACAATCTGCGTAATATTTGGCCAGTTTATGTCAGCCTTGTTGACATTCCAAGACTCAACTGGTAGCGAAACCACAATTTAGCGCAACTTTATGCATTCAATGCTAAAAATTACGCAACTTTCGCAAACACCCCCTCCGGTGCAACCGCCCGGATCCGAACCAAAGGAAGAGACCATGGAAGGCGCTTACGACGATCGCGACGGCAAAATCTGGATGGATGGCAAACTGGTAGAGTGGCGCGACGCCAACGTCCACATCCTGACCCATGCGCTGCATTACGCCTCCTCCGTGTTCGAAGGCGAACGATGCTACAATGGCAAGATTTTCAAAGGTGTCGAGCATTCGATCCGCCTGCGCAAATCCGCCGAACTCCTGGACATGGAAATCCCCTATTCGGTCGAGGAAATCGAAGCTGCGAAATACGCAATGCTCAAAGCCAACGGCTGGACCGACGCCTATGTCCGCGCGATTGCGTTTCGCGGCGCAGGTCAGGATATGGGTGTGTCCTCAGGCAAAAACCCCGTGCGCCTCGTGATTGCGGGCTGGGAATGGGGCGCCTACTACGGCGACGCCAAGATGAGTGGTGCCAAGCTTGATATCGCCAAGTGGAAACGCCCCTCGCCCGAAACCATCCCCACCGCCGCAAAAGCTGCCGGCCTCTACATGATCTGCACCATGTCCAAACATGCCGCAGAGGCGAAAGGCTGCTCTGACGCGCTGTTTATGGATTATCGCGGCTACGTGGCCGAGGCGACGGGCGCAAACATCTTTTTCGTCAAAGACGGTGAAGTGCACACCCCCGACCCTGACGCGATCCTCAACGGCATCACCCGTCAAACCGTGATCGGGATGCTTCAAGCCAAGGGCGTAAAAGTCAACGTCCGCCGCATCCTGCCCGAAGAACTTGCCGATTTCGAGCAATGCTTCCTCACGGGGACCGCCGCCGAAGTCACCCCCGTGGGCCAGATTGGCGACTACACCTTTGAGGTCGGCCAACTGGTGCGCGATCTGGCGGCGGAATACGAAGCCCTCGTGCGCAGCTAAGCGCCCGCCCTGCGCCAAAATCGTTAAAATCCCGCGCAAGCGCCGGATGTTAATCTTTCTTAAAGTCGCCGCCCCCTTACTGGTTTCCGGTTCGGGGGCGAACTTTTTTGGGGCCTATGAATGGCGCATGCACTACAACGAGAGTCGATGACACTATATCTGGTGGGGGCCGCAATTGTCCTCCCCGCCTTTTTGGCGCTGGCCGCCTATGCCTATACCCGCAACCCGTCTTTGCGCCCCTTGGCCATCACACGCGACAGTTTGGCGGCGGCGGGCCAGTTGGAAACCACCTCGCCGGTTCTGGTGGCCATTTCCGTTGGCACGCAGGCAGAGTTGCCTGTGACAAGCGAGGAATTGCGCAACAAGATCACGGGCGCTTTTCGCACCTATCTGATTGAACCGGACGTGATGTTTCGCCGCGTCGAAGGTTCGGCGGCGATCACCGCGACCTATATCGTGGGCAATAACCAGATCGGCCCCTACGCCTACGAGGACATCGCGCGCGGCATCGCACCTGCGACCGACGCAGTGCGTGTGCAGGCCGCTGCTGCAGCCTCGAAAGCCGCAGCGCTCGCGCGCAATCCTCCGAAATCCTTCTGGGGGCGGCTGTTTTCCGACCGCTATTAGCGCCGCTCAGAACAGCTTGTTGGTCTTGCGCAACCGCTCCGGCGCAAGTCCCAACTTGCGCTCGCGCCAGATGATGAAAATCCCTGCGGCGATGATCACCACCGCGCCGGACATCATCGGAAGGGTGGGCACTTCGCCAAAGGCCACATAGCCAATCCCCAGCGCCAAAATCATCGAGACATATTCAAACGGCGCAATCAGGGACGCATCGGCGTAGCGGTAGCAGGCCGTCAAGAACACCTGCCCGAACCCGCCGATCAGGCCGGACGCCACCAAAAGCGCCATGACTTTGGGCGAGGGAACAACCCAGCCGCCGAAGGGCAGGCTACACAAAGACACCGCGCTGGCCGTCACGAAAAACCAAAAGGCAATCGCGCTGACGCTTTCGCTGCGCACCATGTTGCGCACATGAAGCTGCACGATTGCCGCCAGAACCGCCGCCCCCAGGGCCACGACCGCGCCGAGTTGTTCGGTCACTGTGGGCACCCCGTGGATCACCGTCAGACGCGGTGAGAGCACGATAATCACCCCCACAAGGCCGATTAAAACCGCTGAAAACCGCACCAGACGCACGGTTTCGCCCATGAACATCGCGGCAAAGATTACCAAAAGCAGTGGCGAGGCATAGCCGATCGCAGTGACTTCGGGCAGGGGCAACAGCCCCAGCGAAAAGAACCCCAACATCATTGCAGAGGTGCCAATCACCCCGCGCCAGATGTGGTTGGTGACGGAGTTCACCCGCAGGCCCGCGCCCATATCCCCCTGGATCGCCACCCAGACCAACACAACGGGGATCGCCAAAAGCGAGCGAAAGAACACCGCTTCTCCGGCGGGCACTTCGACTCGCGCAGCCTTGATCATCGAGGCCATGATGACAAACAGGCTGACAGAGGCGACTTTTAACAAAATCCCGCGCAACGGGTTGTGGGACGTCAGGGACGCAGTGGCAGATGTCATCGCTCGTTCCATTTGGCAGCGTTTTCAACGCACCCTAGGGCGCGCGTGTCAAATGGCATAGCGCAAAGCGCGCATACCCGTGCCCCCGCTATTGCGCTTGCGCCAATCGCCCGACAGCCCAGCGCGCAGCTTCGGCCACCACGGGGTCTTCATCGGCCGTCAGGCTCCGGGCCACCTCGCGCAGGGCCGCATCGCCCGAATTCCCGATGGCGTAGAGCACATTGCGCACAAATCGGTCGCGCCCGATCCGCTTGATCGGGGAGCCGGAATATTGCGCCCGAAAGCCAGCGTCATCCAGCCGCGCCAGTTGCGCCAGCGCCGGCGCGTCGGTCGCAGGGCCGCCCGCATAGCGCAGCTCGCGTGCGTCTTGGGCGAATTTGTTCCACGGGCAGGCGGCAAGGCAATCGTCACAGCCGTAAATCCGGTTGCCCAGTTTCGCGCGCAACGCCAGATCCACAGGCCCGTGATGTTCGATCGTCAGATAGGAAATGCAGCGTCGTGCGTCGATCTGGAAGGGCGCGGGGAACGCATCGGTCGGACAGGCGTCCAGACAGGCGGTGCAAGAGCCGCAGTGCTCCGATTCTTCGGGGTCGGGCGCAAAGTCATGCGTGGTGAAAATCGCCCCGAGGAAAAACCAGCTTCCCAAATCGCGCGCCAGGAGATTGGTGTGCTTTCCCTGCCAGCCCAATCCCGCCGCCTGCGCGAGCGGCTTTTCCATCACGGGGGCGGTATCGACGAAGACTTTGATCTCGCCCGCCCCCTGTTCGATCATCCAGCGCCCCACGCGCTTAAGCCGCTTTTTAACCAGATCGTGGTAATCCTTGCCGCGCGCATAGACAGAAATCGCGCCGCGATCCGGCTGGCCGACAACCGCCATCGGATCGACATCGGGGGTATAGACTTCGGCAAGCATCACCACCGATTTGGCCTCGGGCCAAAGTGCGTCGGGCGCGCCGCGCCAGTGCATGCGATCGGCCATCCAGGCCATCTGGCCGTGCCGCCCCTCCTCGACAAAGGTTTTGAGCCGCGCCATCGCATCGGGCAATTGGGGACGCGCAAAGCCGACCTTGGAAAAACCTTCGTCACCTGCGCGCGCTACCAGCGCCTCTTTGGTCAGGGCCATGCGCGCGCCTTTCGCCTAGAAATCGAGGTCGGCGTAATGGGAAGGCTGCGGAAAACCGGGGATCTGGTCAACCAGCAACGAGCGGAAGGCAGGGCGTGATTTGATCTTGGCGTACCAGTCTTTGACGACCGCCGAGCGGTTCCAGTCCACATCCGAGATATAATCCAGCGACGACAAATGCGCCGCAGCCGCGAAATCCGCCAACGACATTTCGTCCCCCGCCAGCCAACGGCGGCGATCCAACAGCCAGGTCATGTAATCGAGGTGCCATTTGATCGCCTTGGCCCCCGCTTTGACATTCTTCGAATCAGGGTAGCCGGTTTTTTGGACCTTGCGGTTCACGCGTTCGTACAAAAGGTTCGAAGTCACCTCGGCATGGAATTTGTCGTCAAACCACGCCACAAGCCTGCGCACCTCGTACCGTCCATCAACATCGCGCGGCATCAGGGGGGGGCTGGGGTAAAGTTCTTCGATCAATTCGCAAATCGCCGCACTATCGGCCAGCAAACGGTCACCCAAACGCAAAACGGGCACTTTGCCCGCCGGATTGCGCCGCAAAAAATCAGGGTCCTGTTCCCAATAGCGCTCCTCGACCAATTCGACCTCAATGCGCTTTTCAGCCAGCACGAGGCGGACCTTGCGACAGAAGGGAGACAGCGGAACGTGGAAAAGTCGGTTCATGATTTGCGCACTAAGGTTGGGTGAGAAAGGAGGGCGTGCTTGGGGTATTGCAGAGAAGCGGGCGGCAATTCAACCGTCGAAACAATCCGCACGCCCGTCTCGCGCGATCAACGCCGCGCCATCGGCAATTTGCGCGGACCTTCGCCGCACAAAGTCGCTCGGATTGGCCGCATCGCGCTCCTTGGGGTTGGGCAAAACGGCCGCAAGACGCGCCGCCTGTGTGGCGCTCAGTTGATCGGGGCCGGTGTTGAAATAGCGCCGCGCCGCTGCATCCACCCCAAACACGCCCTCGTCGAATTCCGCAACGTTCAGATAGACTTCAAGGATGCGCGGCTTGGACCAGACCAGCTCGACCATGGGTGTCAGCACAGCCTCCATCGCCTTGCGCAGCCACGACCGCCCCTGCCACAGGTAGGCGTTTTTGACCGTCTGCTGGGTCAGCGTCGAGGCCCCGCGCGTGCCCCCTGCGGCCACGACCGAGCGGATTGCCGCCATGTCAAACCCCCAGTGCAGGCAATAATTCGCATCCTCGGCGGCCACGACCGAGCGCGCCATCACTGGCGCGATGTCCTCAAGGCGCACCCAGACGTGATCGGTGCCGCCCAACCTGCGCCCCTCGGCCAGAATATAGGGCGTCGTCGGTGGAGGCACGACCGCATAAAGCAGCACCGCAAACCCCCAAAAAGCAACGAACCCGAGCACGAGGCGACCCGCGGTGCGCCGCAGGCGCTGTCGCAGGGGGCGCGCCGCTGCGTTGGTTTTGCGTTTACGCGATTTGGATTTTGATGCTTTGGCCATGGCATAGGGATGCCTGCGCGCGCCCGCGCGGTCAAGCGCACCAAAGCAAAAGGCCCCGCACGCCGTGCAGGGCCTTTCAATTGCGTCACACCGCCCAATTTACTCGGCGGGAATTGCGCCTTTTTCAAGCGTCAGCGGCGCTTTGAGGTTCGCAAGCATTTCCTTCGGGCAGACCTGAAGGAAGTTCGCCTTTTCGACATCCCAATGTTGCAGGATTTCCTTGGCGCGCCGCGAGCCGGTTTCAGCGGCGTGGCGTTCGATCAGCGACTTCAGCTGATGTTCCCAATGATCCACCGTCACGCCACAGGTCACCAGCGTTTCCATGTTCATCAGATGGCCCGACATGCCGTCGGGATCATACAGGTAGGCCATGCCACCCGTCATCCCCGCACCAAAGTTCGCGCCGATTTCACCAAGGATCACCGCGATGCCGCCGGTCATGTATTCACAGCCGTTGGACCCGCAGCCCTCGATCACGGCCGTCGCCCCCGAGTTGCGCACGGCAAACCGTTCGCCCGCCCGCCCCGAGGCAAAGAGGTAGCCGTCGGTCGCGCCGTAGAGCACGGTATTGCCGATGATCGTGTTGTCGGCGGCTTTCAGCGGCGAGTTCATCGGCGGGCGCACCACGATGATACCGCCCGACAGACCCTTGCCGACATAGTCGTTGGAATCGCCGGAGACTTCGATCTTGAGGCCCGGAGCCGCAAAGGCACCAAGCGACTGACCCGCCGATCCCGTCAGCTTCACCGTGAGGTGATCGGGTTGCAGATTGTTGCGCATGCCAAAGCGCGACACGATATGCGACGAGGTGCGCGTGCCGATGGTGCGCAGCGTGTTTTGCACCGCATAGGACAGCTGCATCTTTTCGCCATCGTTGAGGAAGCGCGCCGCATCCGACACGATCTGGGCGTCCAGCGTATCGGGCACCGCATTGCGCGGCTTGGAGCGGTCGTAAACGATCCGGTCCGAGCCATCGACGGTGATCAAAAGCGGGTTGAGGTCGAGGTCATCAAGATGGGCGGAGCCACGGCTGACCTGCGTCAACAGATCGGCACGCCCGATGATTTCGTCCAGCGAACGCGCGCCGATAGAGGCCAGCAATTCACGCACTTCCTGAGCGTAGAAGGTAATGAGGTTCACCACCTTGTCGGCATTGCCCGTGAACTTGTCACGCAGCGCCTCGTCTTGGGTGCAGACACCCACGGGGCAGGTGTTCGACTGGCACTGACGCACCATGATACAGCCCATTGCAATCAGCGCAGCGGTGCCGATGCCGTATTCCTCGGCGCCAAGCATCGCGGCCATGACCACGTCGCGCCCCGTGCGCAGACCACCATCGGTGCGCAGCGTCACGCGTTCGCGCAGGTTGTTCATCGCAAGCACCTGGTGCGCTTCGGTCAAACCCATTTCCCATGGCAGGCCCGCGAATTTGATCGAGGTCGCAGGCGAGGCACCCGTGCCGCCGTTGTGGCCCGAAATCAGAATGATGTCCGCCTTTGCCTTTGCCACACCGGCCGCAATCGTGCCCACGCCCGAGGAGGCCACCAGTTTCACGGTGACTTTGGCCTTGGGGTTGATCTGCTTGAGGTCGTAGATCAGCTGCGCCAGATCCTCGATCGAGTAGATATCGTGGTGCGGCGGCGGTGAAATCAGCGTCACGCCTTTGGTCGAGTGGCGCAGCTTGGCGATCAGGTCCGTGACCTTCATGCCGGGCAGCTGCCCGCCTTCGCCGGGTTTTGCGCCCTGTGCCACTTTGATCTCAAGCTCTTCGCAGTGGATCAGGTATTCGGCGGTCACACCGAAACGACCCGAGGCCACCTGCTTGATCTTGGCCGATGCGTTGTCACCATTGGGTTCGGGCGTGAAGTCATCGGGGCTTTCGCCGCCTTCACCGGAATCCGATTTCGCGCCGATGCGGTTCATCGCGATCGACAGGGTACGGTGCGCTTCGGGCGACAGGGCGCCCAGCGACATCCCCGGCGTCACAAAACGCTTGCGGATCGAGGTGATGCTTTCGACCTCTTCGATGGGCACGGGTTTGCCCATCGGTTTGATGTCGAGCAGATCGCGCAGATGCAACGGTGGATTCGCTTTCATCTTGGCGGAATACTGCTTCCACATCTCGTAGGATGCACGATCACAGGCCGCTTGCAGCATGTGCATCGACTGCGCCTCCCACGCGTGGCTTTCACCCGATTTGCGCGCTTTGTAGAACCCGCCGATGGGCAGCGTGTTGCCGCCAAGGAAACCGGCGTGATGCACGGCCTCGACCTTGCGCTGGATACCGCCGACACCGATGCCGGAAATGCGCGAATGCATTCCGGGGAAATATTCGGCCACCATGGCGCGGCTCAGGCCCACGGCCTCGAAGTTCAACCCGCCACGATAGGAAGAAATCACCGAAATCCCCATCTTGGCCATGATCTTCAGCAGGCCCTGGTCGATGGCGTTGCGAAACCGTGCCGTTGCCTCGGTCAGCGTGCAGTCAAGCAGACCGCGCGAAATGCGGTCGGCAAGGCTGTCCTCGGCCAGATAGGCGTTCACGATTGTCGCGCCACAGCCGATGAGCACGGCAAAATAATGCGGATCGATACATTCCGCCGAACGCACACCGATAGAGCAGAAAGTGCGCAGACCTTTGCGCGTCAGCCACGAGTGAACGGCCGATGTCGCAAGGATCATCGGCATCGCCACTTTGGACTCCGACTGGTGCTGGTCGGTCAGAACGATGTGACCACCGCCCGAACGCACGGCATCCTCGGCCTCGGCGCGGATGCGTGCCAGACCGTCGCGCAGCGCGCCTTCGCCCGCATCCGCCGGGAAGGTACAGTCGATTTCCACCATCGGCGCGTTGAAATGGGTTTTCAGCGCCTCGAATTGAGCATTGCCGACAAAGGGGCTGTCCAGCACGATGATCTCGGTCTGGCTGCTGTCCTCGTCGAGCACGTTCTTGAGGTTGCCGAACCGCGTCTTGAGCGACATCACGCGGAATTCGCGCAACGAGTCGATCGGCGGGTTGGTCACCTGAGAAAAGTTCTGGCGGAAGAAATGCGAGAGCGGGCGGTACTGGTTGGACAGCACGGCAGAGGGCGTATCGTCCCCCATCGACGCCAAAGCCTCTTTGCCATCCTCGGCCATGGGCGCAAGGATTTGCTCAAGTTCTTCAATGGTGTAGCCCGCAGCGATCTGACGCTTTTTCAGCTCTGCACCTTCAAAAAGCGCCTTTTCGGTGAGACCCGAAAGCTCGCTATCGAGATCGTTGATCTTGCCGACCCAGTCCCCGAAGGGCTGGGCATTGGCCAGACGGTCTTTCATCTCGGTGTCGTTGTAGAGTTTGCCGTCTTTCATATCGACAGCAAGCATCTGACCCGGGCCAAGCGCGCCCTTTTCGACGACGGTGGCCTCGTCGGTGGGCACCATGCCCACTTCGGAGCCTGCAATCACAAGGCCGTCGCCGGTCACGACATAGCGCATCGGGCGCAGGCCGTTGCGATCCAGACCCGCACAGACCCAGCGGCCATCGGTCATCGCCAAAGCGGCGGGACCATCCCACGGCTCCATCACGGAGTTCACGTAGGAATACATGTCGCGCCAGCTTTGCGGCAGTTCAATCGCCTGCTGGCTCCAGGATTCGGGGACCAGCATGGTTTTTGCCATCGGCGCCGAACGGCCCGCGCGCACCAGCACTTCGAAGACCGCATCAAGCGCGGCCGAGTCAGAGGCCGACTGCGGGATGATCGGTTTGATGTCTTCGGCCATATCGCCGAAGGTGCCCGAGGCCATGCGGATCTCGTGGCTTTTCATCCAGTTGACGTTGCCCTTGATCGTGTTGATCTCGCCGTTATGCGCCAACATGCGGAAGGGCTGGGCCAGCCACCACTGCGGGAAGGTGTTGGTGGAATAGCGCTGGTGGTAAATCGCAAAAGCGGATTCAAAGCGGTCATCCATCAGGTCGGGATAGAACACCGCGACCTGTTCAGCCAGCATCATGCCCTTGTAGATGATCGAGCGACAGGACAGCGAGCAGAGGTAGAGATCGCGAATCCCCGCGGCAGAGGACGCTTTTTCGATGCGCCGACGGATCACATAAAGTTCGCGCTCAAAAGTTTCCTCGTCCACGCCTTTCGAGTTCGAGATCAGGATCTGCTCGATTTCGGGGCGGGTCGAATTGGCCTTTTCGCCCAGACATTGGGTGTTCACCGGAACGTGGCGCCAGCCGTAGATGTAATAGCCCATCCGCAGGACTTCGCTCTCGACGATGGTCCGGCAGGTTTCCTGTGCGCCAAAATCGGTCCGCGGCAGGAAAATCTGACCCACCGCCAACATTTCACCCTTGCGCGGCTTGTGGCCGGTGCGCGCGATCTGGTCCTCGAAGAAAGCGACGGGAATTTGCACGTGAATGCCCGCGCCATCGCCCGTTTTGCCATCCGCATCGACCGCCCCGCGGTGCCAGATGGCCTTCAGAGCGGCGATGCCGTTTTCAACAACCTTGCGGCTTTTGGAACCATCGACGGAGACGACAAGGCCGACACCACAGTTGGCGCGCTCGTCATCCATTTTGAACAGCGAATTTTCCGCCATCCACTCGCGTTTCGCTTCTTCGCGGGTAGCCCAGCTGTCATCAAATTTGGTCATATGGAAACCCTTCCTTCACTGGATAGGTCAGGGCCGTGGCCCCAATGGAATTCGGTGTGTTCGCACAGGCGGGCGCGTGCCGACGCCTGTGCGGTACGGGGCAATCCTGCCCCGCGCTACATGCCTATTCGGCGGCCACGGAAGCCGCCTGATTGATGTATTCGACCATCGCATCTGCCGCTTCACGACCATCGCGGATCGCCCAGACCACAAGGCTTGCGCCGCGCTGGATATCCCCGCAGGCATAAACACCCTCGATGGCGGTCGCATGGCTGGTAAAGTCGGCTTTGACAGTGCCCCAACGGGTCACGTCCAGCCCCTCGGCCCCCCAAAGGGTCGGCAGATCCTCAGGCTCGAACCCGAGCGCCTTGACCACAAGATCGGCCTCTTCGATGTAATCGGCCCCTTCGATCACTTCGGGGGATTGGCGCCCCGAGGCATCGGGCTGACCCAACCGCATTTTTTGCACCATCACGCCCGAAACGCTATCGCCCGCAGCCGCAAACCCCTTGGGCGCAGCAAGCCAGACGAATTCCACGCCTTCTTCCTCGGCGTTTTGCGTTTCGCGCTGGGAGCCGGGCATGTTGGCACGGTCGCGGCGATAGAGGCATTTGACCGAGGTCGCCCCCTGACGGATTGCCGTGCGCACACAGTCCATCGCCGTGTCACCACCGCCGATCACCACGACTTTTTTGCCCGCAGCGTTCAACTCGCCACTTTCGTATTCCTCGACCGTATCCCCGAATCCGACGCGGTTGGAACAGGTGAGATAGTCGATGGCCTTGACGATCCCGGCAGCGCCGGCACCGGGGCCTTGCAGGTCACGCGATTTGTAGACGCCGGTCGCAATCAGCACAGCGTCATGTTTGCCGCGGATCGCATCAAAGGTGATGTCCTCGCCGACATTGCAATTCAGCACGAACTCGACGCCGGATTTTTCCAACTGCTCGATGCGGCGCAACACCACATCCTTTTCCAGCTTGAAGCCCGGAATGCCGTACATCATCAGCCCGCCGGCGCGATCAGAACGCTCGTAGACCGTCACCTTCAGGCCCGCGCGGCGCAAACGGTCCGCTGCGGCCAGACCGCCGGGACCGGAGCCGATGATGCCCACGGTTTCTTCACGCTCGACGGCGGGTTTGATGACTTCGACCCAGCCTTCTTCCCAGGCGGTGTCGGTGATGTATTTCTCGACCGAGCCGATGGTCACAGTGCCATGGCCGGATTGTTCGATCACGCAATTGCCCTCGCACAGGCGGTCCTGCGGGCAGATGCGGCCGCAGATCTCGGGAAAGGCGTTGGTCGCTTGCGAAATTTCATACGCTTCCTTCAGGCGGCCCGTCGCGGTCAGGCGCAGCCAGTCGGGAATATTGTTGTGCAGCGGGCAGTGCGACTGGCAGTAGGGCACACCACATTGCGAACAACGCGAGGCTTGCTCGTCGGCTTTTTCGCGGGCAAACTCGGCGTAGATTTCATCAAAGTCCTGTTTACGGACATCGGCAGACCGTTTCGTCGGCATGTCCCGACCCACAGTCACAAATTTAAGCATCGGCTCTTTCGCCATAGCACACCTCTCCCATAAACGATTGTCAGCTAGATAAACCGGGTCTGAAAAAATGAAAAGTCATAAGGACTGACCTATTTGCGGATTTTTATAGCCCAGAAACTGAAATGTGGCAATATTCGATGAAAAATAGGTCAGCATAGTTTCCAAACATACCGATTTCCCTGTAGAACCTGAACATATCGTCGCGCTGCGACTCAAAGGACTTTTCGACAATGAGTATTCTCTACCTGCTGTTGGTCGCCATCATCCAAGGCCTTACAGAATTTCTACCGGTCTCCTCTTCAGGCCACCTGATCCTGCTCCCCCTGCTCACCGGAATGCAAGACCAAGGCCAAGCAATTGACGTTGCTGTGCATGTTGGCACGCTGGGTGCCGTTATTTTCTACTTTTGGCGCGAAGTGCGCGTCGGTCTGCTGGGCATTCCGCGCATGTTGACCGGAAGAATCGACACCCCCGGCGCGAAACTGGCGTTCTTGCTGCTGATCGCGACCATCCCTGTCATCATCCTCGGTTTGATCCTCAGCGCAAGCGGCCTTTCGGATGCGCTGCGGTCGGTCAAAGTGATCGGCTGGACCATGCTGATTTTCGGGCTGGTGCTGTATTGGTTCGACCAGAAAGGCCCCGAAGTCAAAGAGGACCGCGACTGGACGCTCCGCGAGGCTGTGATTCTCGGCCTGTGGCAAGCGATTGCCCTGATCCCCGGCACGTCGCGCTCGGGCATCACGATGACGGGCGCGCGCGCGATGGGCTACAAGCGCGAGGATGCGGCGCGGATTTCCATGCTGATGTCGATCCCGACCATTCTGGCCTCCGGCCTTTTGCTTGGTGTCGAAGTTGCCGGTGATGCCAACTGGGCGCTGCTCAAAGATGCGGCGATCGGAGCCGTCTTTGCCTTTGGCGCCGCGCTTTTGGCGCTGACGCTGATGATGCGCCTGCTGCGCTCGATCAGCTTTACGCCCTATGTGGTTTACCGTGTTCTCCTCGGCCTTATCCTGCTTGCGCTGGCCTATAGCGGGCACCTGCCGGATGTCTCGACCGTCTGACCCCACAAAATGCCCCCTCGCAAACATAAAAAAAGCGCCCCCATCGGAGGCGCCTTTTCATCAGTTTCAGGCATTCAGATCAGGACTGGCGCAACCCTTTGGCGCTGTCCTTGATCGCCGCATACTGCCCGGAGGGTCTGTAAACCCACAGGTAGTCGGGCAAAATCGCTTCCATTGCCGTGGGCTTGAGACCAAGTTGCGCAAAGCCCTGCGCACCCTCGGACACCACATTGTCGCGCGACAGGTTTTTCAACTGATCGCCGGTGAGAATGCTGTTATGAAACAGCCCCAAAGACACCGCCTGCAGTGCGCCAAAAGCGCCGGCCAAAATCTTGCCGACAAAAAACGGCTGGTTCATCACGAGGCGCTTGCGCTTGATGACCTTGAGCATCACCTGCATCAGGCTCGAGAGGCTTTCAACGTCGGGACCACCCAGTTCGTAAATCCCCCCCGGCGCATCGCCGGTGATACCCGCAACAGCCGCCTGGGCGACATCATCGACGTAAACCGGCTGGAACTGCGTCTTGCCGCCAAAGATCGGCAGCACGGGGGTCAGCGTGGCCATATGGCCAAAGCGGTTGAAGAATTCATCCTCGGACCCGAAAACAACGGAGGGTCGCAAGATCATCGCACCCGGGAAAGCCGACAGCACAGCCGCCTCGCCTTGCGCCTTGGTGCGCGCATAGTCGCTGTCGCTCTCGGCATCCGCGCCAATGGCCGACAGATGCACCATTTTGGCGACGCCTTCCTCGGTGGCGATCCGCGCGATGCGCCCTGCCCCTTCGGTCTGGACAGCCTCAAAGCTGTTCTTGCCCTTTTCGGTCAGAACGCCGACGCAGTTGACCACCGCATCCGCCCCCTTCATCACCGCACGCACGGAGGCGTCGTCACGAATGTTGCAAAACACCGGCTCGACCTGACCGACCGTCCCGTAGGGTTTGACGAACATGGCAAGGTTGGGGTTGCGCGTCGCCACACGGACCCGCCAACCGGCTTTGGCCATACGGCGCGCAATGTAGCGGCCGACAAATCCGGATCCGCCGTAGATCGTGACAAGCTTGGTCATCTGCATCTCCACGTTCAAATGCTGCTTTTGCATAGCTTTTGCCACGCTTGAGGACAAGCTAGTATCGCCGCGCAAAGAAATCATGAAAAACCTCGTTGACACCCCCCGCCGCTCTGTTTAAACGGCGCTTCACGACATCAGCCCAGATGGCGGAATTGGTAGACGCGCACGGTTCAGGTCCGTGTGCCGCAAGGCGTGGAGGTTCGAGTCCTCTTCTGGGCACCAAGTCTTTCCGACTACCAAAGGAAAGGCGCAGGCGGCAGGCGCAGCAAGATCGCGCCGCGCATCACGGCCCTTCATAGGAGCATTCGCAGCATTATGAAGAAGAGCCCCAAAACCACCAATTTCCTCTATCAAGGCGACCTGCCCGACGATCTCGATCTTGGCCCTGTTGTCGCGATCGATTGCGAGACGATGGGTTTGAACCCGCACCGCGACCGTCTGTGCCTTGTGCAGCTGTCAAGCGGCGATGGTCAGGCCCATATGGTGCAGATCGCGCGCGGACAAACGCAGGCCCCGAATCTGTGCAAACTTCTGCAAGATCCTGATGTATTGAAACTTTTCCATTACGGTCGCTTTGATATCGCCGCGATGTTCAACACCTTTGGCGCTTTGGCACAGCCCGTTTATTGCACCAAGATTGCCGCCAAGCTGGTGCGGACCTTCACCGACCGCCACGGGTTGAAAAACCTCTGCGAAGCGCTGTTGAAGGTCGATATCTCCAAATACCAACAGATGAGCGACTGGGGCGCTGCCGAACTGACCGCGGCGCAGCTCGACTATGCCGCGTCGGATGTGCTGTACCTCCATCGTCTGCGCGCGGCGCTCGATGACATGCTGCTGCGCGAGGATCGCATGGCGCTGGCGCAGTCGTGTTTCGACTTTTTGCCGACGCGCGCGCAACTTGATTTGGCCGGATGGCCCGACGTGGACATCTTTTCGCACTAACCGCCCAACGGGCCGCCCATCGGGAGCACTTGGTACATGGCCGTTTTCGACAACCGTCATTCGCGCGCCGTGGCCTATGCCAAAGTGATCCTGCCCCTCGCGGCTTTGGCGATGCTCGCCACGCTGTTCCTGTTTGATCGCGCCCCCGGCACCGCTGATTCGATCCCCTACGCCCGCGTCGATGTCGAAACATTGGCGCGCGAACAGCGTCTCGGCAATCCGACCTACGGGACCGTGACCGAGGATGGCACCGCCATCACCTTTCGCGCCAATGCGGTGCGCCCCGAAGCGGGTGAAAGCGATGTGGTCAATGCAGCGCGCATGACGGCGCGTTTCGAGACCCCTGACGGGGCCACGCTGGATCTGACTGCGGATGAAGGGGTCATCGACGGGCGGGCGCGGATTGCGGAACTGGGCGGGTCTGTCGACATCGTGACCTCCACTGGTTATCGCATGACCACCGACCGGATCGCCGCCGAACTGGACCGATCCACTGTCGAGACCACCGGCGCGGTGCAGGGCAGTGGCCCGGCTGGCACGCTGGAGGCGGGGCGGATGATTCTGACACAGGATGCCAGTAGCGGTCAGTATCTTCTGGTTTTCAACGCTGGCGTGAAGCTGGTATACGTGCCGCAGAAATAGACAGGACATCCCAGAGTGCCTTTGATCCGCCCCCTTGCCGTTGTCGCCTTCCTCCTGCTTTGCTCAGGCGCGCAGGCGCAGCAGATTGCCTTTGGCGGCTTGCAACAGGACCCGACTGCCCCCGTCGAAGTCACCGCCGACAGCCTTGCGGTCGATCAGGCGACGGGATTGGCCACCTTTTCGGGTAACGTCCTGATTGGACAGGGTGAAATGAGGATGAGCGCGGCGCAGGTCGTGGTCGTCTACGGCACCACCTCCGAGGAAATCGAACGTCTGGAAGCCAGCGGCGGCGTGACCTTGGCCACCCCGAGTGACGCGGCCGAGGCGGACAGCGCCAGCTACACCATCGCCAGCGGCGAAGTGACCTTGACGGGCAATGTTCTGGTAACCCAGGGCGCAAACACCATCGCCGCCGAACGCATGGTCATTGACCTCACCGCCGGGACCGGCCGCATGGACGGGCGGGTGAAAACGACATTCACCCCCTCGGGCGCGCAATGAGCGACACACGCAACAGACCGGGTTTGGGTCTGAAAGTCATCAACCTGCGCAAAAGCTACAAGAAGCGCACGGTGATCCGCGATGTCTCCCTGACGCTCGATCGCGGCGAGGTCGTAGCGCTTTTGGGGCCCAATGGCTCGGGCAAAACCACCTGCTTTTATTCCATCGCCGGACTGGTGCAGCCCGAAGGCGGGCAAGTCATCGTCGACGGGCGCGAAATCACCACGCTGCCGATGTATCGCCGCGCCAAATTGGGCATCGGCTATCTGCCCCAGGAGGCCTCGATTTTTCGCGGGCTCTGCGTCGAGGACAACATCCTCGCGATCCTCGAAATCGCGGTCAAAGATTCGGTGCAGCGCCGCGAGCGGCTGGAAGAATTGCTGTCGGAATTTTCCATCGCCCACCTGCGCCGCGCGCCCTCTGTGTCGCTGTCGGGCGGTGAGCGCCGGCGCGTCGAGATCGCCCGCTGCCTTGCGTCAAACCCCGCCTATGTGCTGCTGGACGAACCCTTTGCCGGCGTGGACCCCATCGCGGTCGGCGAGATCCGCGGCTTGGTGTCCGACCTGAAAAATCGCGGCATCGGCGTGCTGATCACGGATCATAACGTTCAGGAAACATTGGGGATTATTGATCGCGCCTATATCTTGCACGATGGGCATGTTCTCAAATCCGGCACCACGCGCGAAATCGTCGACGACCCCGTCGTGCGCAAGGTTTATCTGGGCGAGAACTTCAGGATTTAGTTACCCTGATCGCAGACCCAGTTGACAATGCATCTGTTTCAGACCCCAATATGACGGATGCATGACGTTGTTTCCATCTGTCGTGCGGCGCCTTTCTTCGGGCTGTCCAGCACTTGCCGCGCTCGACCTATCGCAGGTCGCCCAAGCTCTATGGCATGGCCCGTTTCCTCCCGAATTTCGAAGTACACGCAGGCAGTGACTTTGCCTGCGCGTACATAATCTGCATCAACAGGAGGTGTTATGCGGTACCAAGTCAGTGGCAAACAGATCGACATCGGTGAAGCGCTTCAGGCGCATGTCGAGACCGAACTCGGAGTGGTTTTGGACAAATATGCCCACAGGCCAACCGATGCGCTGATCGTCTTTTCGAAAACCGGCGGCGAATTCCAATGCGAATCCGTCGTCCACCTGTCGACGGGGCTGAACGCACAAGCCAGCGCCCATGCCCATGATATCTATGCCGCCTTCGACGCTTGCGCCGAGAAAATGGAAAAACAACTGCGGCGGTACAAACGCCGTTTGAAAGACCACCATAAGGATCGCGTCGAGCCGGTTGAACTCTTTGGCGCTTCCTCGTATATCCTCGCCGCATCGGACCACGAAGACGAGCAGGAACCCGATACGCTGACCCCGATGATCATCGCGGAGATGGAGACCAAAATCCCCACGCTCTCCGTCGGTGAAGCGGTGATGCAGATGGAACTTGCAGGAGCGCCGGTTCTGGTGTTCCAGAACGAGAAGAAGACCGGAGTAAATGTGGTCTACCGCCGCCCTGACGGGAACATCGGCTGGATAGACCCCCAGATTTCAACTTGAGGATCCCGCGCCTGTAGGCTCGGGGCAGGACTGTGGCAGTTTATGGATCTTACGAGCCTACTCAAGCCCTCGGCCGTCAAGGTCGTGGGCAAGATCACAAGCAAGAAACGTCTGTTTCAGGACTTGGGCGAAATTGCCGCAGCAAGCTATGGGATTGATTTCAACAATGCCATCGATGCCCTGCAAGAACGCGAAAGCCTTGGCCCCACAGGTGTGGGCCATGGCATCGCTTTGCCCCACGCGCGGCTGATCGGGTTGAAAACGGTTGTGGGTGCCTTTGTGCGCATCGAAAGCCCTCTGGATTTTGATGCGGTCGATCGCCAGCCCGTCGATTTGGTTTTTGCGCTATTTGCCCCTGTCGACAGCGGCGTCGAGCACCTCAAGGCCCTCGCCCTGGTGTCGCGCACGATGCGTGACCCCGCGATCTGCGCCAAGCTGCGCTCGAACAGCGATGCGGTGACGCTGCATGCGGTTCTCACCGAAGGTCCGAACACGCAGGCCGCCTGACGCCCCGCCGCGAACACCCTCCCGAATGCCCTTCGACGGCCCGCAGCGCCTAGCGCCAGCGTCCGAAGCCATACATCAGATAATCGCGCTGATAGGCCGCTTTGACCGCCTGCTCGACCTCGTCGGAGTAGACCTCCTCCAGGGAAAAGGGCGCGTCCTCCTCTGCCTGCCCCACAGCAGGAGCCGCGCTTATGCCAGCGCGTTTTGCCAGATAGGCCAAATCCTGGGCCATCTCTTCTTCACGGATCAGCGTGTCAGGTTGGGAAAACTGGCCAAATCCTTGAATCACCTCGCATTGCGACGCCCAATGATGGTCAACACGCACCGAGGTTTGCTGGTTCAAGTTGCCTTTGATGAACTGCGCAAAGGCGATAAATGCTGCACGGTGGGCCTCCAGCGTCCAGCTTTCATCCACCTGCCCCTCAGGGAGCGGCAAGGCGTAGGCTTCGCGCAGCGTGTGGCGGACTTCACCGAAATTCTGCGGCCCCGTGTCCAGAATGTAGCGGCAGAACACCGAATGCAGCCGCGCCACAGGATGGCGCAGCACCGTAAAGCTGCGATGGCCTTTGTGCTGGCGCTTCCATTTCTTCAATGTCTGTTGGGAGAAATTGCGCGCTAGATCCTCGCTTGCAATCCCATCCACGGCCGCCATCCAGTCCTCGATCACCGCAGTCGGTCCGCCCTGCACCGGCTGGAACAGCAGCCCTGCATCGGGGGTCGCAACATAGCTTGGCACCAGAGGCCCGCGCCGAGGCTCGAAACTGGGGGTCTTGGAAAGATTGAAGTAGTCGATGGTCGCCAAATCCGCGACCATTTCGTCGAAATTCTCCACCTTATCTGCCAAGCCTTCGGGATTTTGCACGCGGGTGGTTGTCGCAATCTGATCGCGCGGCTCGTCGTAGCCCAGCCATTTCACCAGCCCGTTAATGACGTTGATGTCCTGCACATCTTCGTAATTCATCCAAAAGGCCGATTGGCCGCTTTCTTGCAGCCCGCGCAAAATACGTTCCTGAAAGGCGACGCGCTGGTCTAGCATCCTGGCAAACTGCGGCGCCTTGTAGGTCGCCTTCACGCCGTCCTTTTTCTCGACAAGATCCTTCATCACCCAATCTTGCGATTCCTCTGCGATGCGCCACGACACGTAGCTTTCGATCGGATTGCGATTGAGAATGACCTTGCCGCAGCGCGGGTCTTTCATGCAGTGGTCAAACATGCGCGGATCGTGATCATGGAAAAACCGAAAGCCCGCCAAACCGTTCTTGGTGCTTTTGGTGCGTTTGCGGATGGCGTTGAGGATGCTCAAAGGATCTTCCTCGCGCATCTCCAGCGTGATGTTTTGCATCACCTGTTGACCACCACCGCCGATGAACCACGGGTTGTAGATTTCACCCCAGACACGGATGGACGGAAATTCGTTCAGATTGGACTGAAGGAAATTCGACCCCGTCCGCATTTCCGCGAAAATCACGAAATAGTCGAATTTATCTGCCATCTGCCGTTACCTCACCAAATAGGGCCGCCGCTGTTCTTTGCGCGGTCGGTCGGGTTCGTTGTTGGTGGGGAAGTCCCCCATCAAATAGGGATGCATCCCCTGATTTTTCAGGTTTTGCAAGAATTGTCCAAAGCCTGTCAAATCCACCATACGCGGCGCTTCGGCCAAACGGCGCACATTGCGCGCGCCGATTTCGTCGATGATCGCTTGCAGCGGCTCCATCGGGCTTTCGATAAAATCGGCCATCGTCCAGATGCGCACCCGTGCCTTGGTGTGGTTCGAGCGCAGAATCTCAAGATGTTCGCTTTCCACCTTTTGCAGCCATGCCGCCTCGCGCCGGATGTCAGCGAAATTGCGATTGGATTTGAACAGCGGCACGGCCCAAGCGCCCGTGATAACGCTGATCTGGGCATTGGGGTCGGTCGCCACCATCCACGAAATATACTGGTTGTCGCGCGGCCCGAACATGAAGCACTGCCGCTCTCCGCGGGTGCTCCACAGCATGGCCGTGAGGTAACCGCAGGGGTTGTAGTCGCGCAGTCGCGCATTGCTGGGCAACGCCCCCGACGAAGTCTCGCCGCCGCCGGAAAACTGGGCACCCTCGGGCGCATAGAGATGCCCGTGCACGCGCGCGCCCACCGCCTGCCCCAGCCAATCCTCGAAATTCTCGAAAATATCCGAAAACCCTTCGAAAATCGAATAGGCCGCGCAGGTTTTCCCGCGGTCCACGCCCGATCCTGGAAACCGGCTTTGCATATATAGCCCGTCGCGCCCCTGTGTGCGCCGCTCCACGGCTTTGGCAAAGATGCGGTCGATCTTGCCCGGGTTGGGTTCCGTGCCCTGCATCAACGTATGGTTCGAGCGCAGGAACGTTGCATAGAGCCGATCCGCGCGCGCCCAGATCTTGCGCGCGACGAAACAATCCGAACGGCGCAGGAGTTGCAGGTGATCGTCGTAAAACGTGTGCGGCTTGCCCTGAAAATCGAACTTGGACAGGGTCAGCGAGCGGCTTTCGACATTGTTGGAATATTTGCGCACGAGCGTTTGAAAGTAGCTCTCGTCGGGAATCCAGACGCGGGCAAAATACCGGTCGTATTCGCGGCGACGGGGGTCAGCGAGGATGGCCGAAAGGGTCTGGCGCGTCAGGCACCACCACTGGCTGCCCATATGGGGCACCAGGCCCTCCGGGATGACGCGCTTGACCTTAAACTTGCGCTGCAACTCCACGTATTTGTCAAACAGCTTGCGATGGCGTTTCCACGAAAACGGAAAGCGCAGCGTGAAGCGTTCCCAATCCAGCCCGCCAACGGTCCAAGGCACATCGTCGGTGGTCACGCTTTCGATGAAATTGGTCTGCGGGCGGGCCGCTAGGTAGCGTTTCAACTCCTCGACGGGCCGCAAGGGCAGGCAAGACCCCGAGGCCATGAAGACATGGCTGACCTGATCAAACGACTCCAGCATCACCTCGCAGGCGTCCTGCGTAGCAGCCACCAAAGACCAGCCCCCCCAATCACAGCGATGGCGACGCGAGAATTTCACGTTGGGCAGATCGGCCAGAGAGGCCACCAACGGGTCGTGCTTGGCGCTTGGCACGCGGCGATCCACGTGGATCACCACCGGACAGTCCTGCGTGGCCCAATGGCGCGCGACCTGTTCGGCGCGGTGCAATTCTTCATGAACCAGCATGACAAAGCCGACTGTCATGCCCAGTTGCCTTTCGACATGAGGCCCAGAATTTCAAGCTGGCGCCAGTTGATGTATTTCTCGGACCACTTGCACCAAAGATCAGGATTGTCGCGCAGGCGGGTGTGATAGGCTTTGTATTCCTGCGAGCCGGAATAGTGCTGGCGGCGGCTCAATTCCTCCGCGGCCT
Source organism: Aquimixticola soesokkakensis (assembly GCF_900172375.1). Taxonomy (GTDB): domain Bacteria; phylum Pseudomonadota; class Alphaproteobacteria; order Rhodobacterales; family Rhodobacteraceae; genus Aquimixticola; species Aquimixticola soesokkakensis. The sequence continues at coordinate 52,786 of NZ_FWFS01000001.1, forward strand.
TGGCCGAAAACGTGTCGAGGAATTTCGCATGCAACAGAACGCCGGAGGCCTTTTCGCCGCCGCTCTCGTCGTAGACATGGTTCAGGCTGCGCGGCAAAAGCGAGTGGGTCGAGGAATAATAGGCGTAGCTACGATCCCATTTCACCAACGGAATCTTGTTCAACGCGGGGGCGGCTTCGGGTTTGTCGGCGAAAAAGGCCCGCATGCGCGGCCCGCCCTGAATCCACAGGTTTCCAATCACATCGTTCTTGGAAATCATGTAGTTGCCACTATCGAACCAATGGGCAATTTCCATCGGATCCTGCCCCTCGTGATAGGGCTGCGCATCCAGAGCGCCCTTGGGGTACATATCCAACAACATCGCCGAAAACGAGCGGATCGAAGAGGCATCCAGCCAATCGGTCAGGGCGCGTACCGGCCGTGTGTCGCAAAACGGAAAGACGAAAAATTCATCCGGGTCAACGACCAGCGTCCAATGGCCATGCGCATATTTGCGCTGCAGCCAGTTCAGCCAGTCAACGCCGAAACGCGCACGCCGATAGCTTGCCTTGGTGGTCCAAAGCGACACATCGTCCTGTTGCAACAGAAACTCGCGCGACCCGTCATCGCTGTCGTTGTCGACAAAGAAAAAATGGTTCACCCCGAGGTCGCGGTAATATTTCAGAAAATAGGCAAGGCGGATTTTTTCATTGCGCATCGTGCAAAACAGCAAAATGTCGCCCTTGCGGACCTGTTTGGTGCGGTTTTGAACGGACGTAAGTTCACGACGACGCCGGAACGCGCGAAACAGGCGGTACTTGCGCCGCCAACGCATCCGATACTTGTCTCTCCACGCGCCCAAAGGCTTTCCCCATTTTGCCCGATTTTACCGACTTCGGGCGGTCAGATCAGCGGCAAAACACGCGCGAAATGATCGTCCCAATCCGGCAAGTTGCGCAAGGCTCGCGCCTCACAGCTTGCATTGTAGTCGGCTTCGCTTAAATCCGCGAAATTCTTCAGCTTTGTTTCCCATAAATACATATCAGTTAAGGGCGCGTAAACGGGATAGTCACCTAATGTTTCAGCGTAGATCGCCAAATCGTTGCAAATCACCGGAACGCCCAGCGCCGCGGCCTCCATCGGGGGCAGGCCGAACCCCTCGGCAAAGCTTGGCATCAGCAAGCCGCGCGACGATATGAGCATCTGCGCGACCTGCGCATCCTCCAGCCCGTGCCACAGAAAAATATCACGCTCGAACAGGGGCGATGCGTGCAAACGGTCGAAAAAGGGCGCCATGTCCCAGCCTCTTGCGCCGATGATGTGCAGAATGGGGCGCGGAGCACTCATGCGCTCCCATAGGTCGAGCAAAAAAGCGTGATTTTTGCGCGGCTCGATCGTGCCCAGAACCACAAACGCGGGCCTTGGGGACGGGGCGCGCCCGCCCGTGGGCACAGCGATCCGCACCCCGTTGTGGGCAACGGTGATGGGCGGGCTGTCGGGCAGATGCGCCGTGATACGGGCGGCGGTATCATGGGACACCGCGATGATCCGGTCGGCAAACGCCCCCACTGTGGCCATGCGGATCGCAAAGGCCTCTGCCACGCCCGCGCGCGTGAATTGCGGAAAATCCAGGGGAATCATGTCGTGGACCAGCACGGTAATCTGCGCCCCACCTGCGCGCAGCGCCACCATGACCTCGCGGCGCAGGTTGGAATGGCCGACGTTGATATAGCTGACACCGCGCGGCACATGTCGGCGCAACATCCGCCCAAGCCCGCGCGGACGTGAGCGCGCCAGACACCAGCGGCGCAAATCGCTTTCGGCCCGGGCGCGCCGCGAGGGCGTGCGATGGGAAAGGCGCGCAAGCAGGTCGCGCGGCCCCCATTCCCCCCTCTGCAGCGCATCATGGACCCGCGCAACGCCCGCGCGATCCAACAGCACGTAGCCCAAAGTTGTGCGCACCAAAGCAAAAAGCGGCCCCTGCTCTCGCAAAAGCCGCTCCAGATATTCAAACTCGACCCGCTCGACACCAGAGCGCGCCGCGGCATCCGCGCGCGCGATCAGCCGTGTCAGGTCCAGCAGCCGCGCCATGTCAGCGGTCGTAATGCCCGCTTTGATGCCAACGCCACGCGTCGGCAATCATCGTCGGCATGTCGGATTTGTCCGGCGCCCAGCCAAGCTCGACCATGGCCCGCTCCGACCCTGACACCAGCTTGGTACAATCGCCCGCGCGCCGCGCGCCCTCGATGATCGGCACTTCCATATTGGTCACGGCACGGCTTTGATCGACGACCTCGCGCACGGAAAACCCCTTGCCGGTCCCGAGGTTGAAAACGCGGCTTCCCTTGCCTTGTGACAACCATTTGAGGCCCAGAACATGCGCATCCACAAGGTCGCAGACATGCACGTAGTCGCGGATGCAGGTGCCATCGGGCGTGTCGTAATCCGACCCGAAAACCGTCAGCGCATCCCGCTTTCCGGCAATCGCATCCAGCATGAGCGGGATCAAATGGGTTTCAGGTTGGTGGAATTCACCCACTTCGGCCTCGGGATCACATCCCGCAACGTTGAAGTAGCGGAAGATAACAGACCGTAGCCCGTGGCTTTGTTCGAAATTCTCCAGAATATCCTCAATCGCGCGTTTGGATGCGCCGTAGGAATTGATCGGAAGTTGCACGGAGTTTTCATCCAGCACCACACCATCCTGATCGCCATAGGTCGCGCAGGTCGAGGAAAAGACGAAATCCAGACAGCCCGCCGCAACCGCCGCCTCGATCAATGTCAGCGACCCGATCACGTTGTTTCGCCAGTATTTTCCGGGGTCCTTCATGCTTTCGCCAACCTGGCTGAAGGCTGCGAAATGCATCACGGCGACAGGTTTATACTGCGCGAACACCGCATCCAACCGCTCGCGGTCCAGCAAATCGCCCTTGGCAAGAGGACCGAATTTCACGGCCTCTTCCCAACCGGTCGAAATATTGTCGAAAGTGACGGGCGTATAGCCCGCCGCCTTCAACGCTTTACAGGCGTGCGAGCCGATATAGCCCGCACCGCCGGTCACCAATACATTCTGCGTCACACCGCGTCCCTTTATTCAGGCGCGTTACTGCGCCGCAGCCTTCATGGCGACGGTTTCTTCAAGATAGCCCATCAGTTCGTCACGCAGTTCTTCGCGCGCAAGGCCAAAGGCCACGGTGGCCTGCAACATGCCCGCCTTGGAACCGCAATCGAACCGCTGGCCGCGGAAGCGGAAGCCATAGACGCCACGCTCGGTTTCGATCTCGTCGGCAATCGCATCGGTCAGCTGGATTTCACCACCCGCGCCTTGCTTCATCTTGTTGAGGTTCTTCATCACATTGGGGTCAAGGATGTAGCGCCCGATCACGGCAAGGTTGGACGGCTCCTCGCCTGCGGGGGGTTTTTCGACCATCCCTTTGACGGAGACCGACGACCCCATGTCTTCCTTGATGTCGAGAACGCCATAGGAGGACACTTTGTCTGCGGGCACTTCCATTGCCGCAACCATCGAGCCGCCGGTTTGCGCATAGGCTTCGACCATCTGCTGCAAACAGGGCGTCTCGGCGGCGATCACGTCATCGGGCAGGATGACCGCAAAGGGTTCCTTGGGATCGAGGAGGCGCCGTGCGCACCACACCGCATGTCCCAGACCCAGCGCCTTGTGCTGACGGATATAGGCGATCTGGCCGCTATCCATGTTGGTCATCTTCATTTCTTCGAGCAGCTTGTCCTTGCCCTTCTTGCGCAGTTCCTGTTCCAGAACCGGCGAATGGTCAAAGTAGTCCTCAAGCGCGCCCTTGCCGCGCGAGGTGACGAAGATGAATTCCTTGATCCCCGCAGCGCGGGCTTCGTCAATCGCATACTGAATGAGCGGACGGTCAACGAGAGTCATGATCTCCTTGGGGATGGATTTGGTCGCGGGCAAAAACCGCGTCCCCAGACCCGCCACCGGAAAAATCGCCTTCGTTACTTTACGCTTCATCTTAAAAGTCCTTTCTTGCATCCGGTGTAAATCCACCGTGCAACTTCACAATGTCCATATGGATAGCGGAACGGTGATTTGACGTCATCTCAATTTCCAAGATCATCCGTCAAATTGCGTACTACCGCCACTCGGTCCACTTCCATTTTCACGCGCGCGGTCGGTTTCATCACCTTTTCGGGAGAATGCGCGCGCTCACTTCTACTCCAAACGCCACCGGTTTGTTCCCAAAAACCTGCCCTAGTGTACCGAATTCGGTGACGCTTTGGTGAAAGGTGCAACAAAAACAGGCTAACCGAGTCGCCTTTCGCCGCCAAGGCCGCTGCCTGAGCCCGCAGGGTTCGTCGCGCCAACCAGCCTCCCGCCACAACGACATCGCGGCGCGGCGTCACCGTCGGGAATCGCAAGAAAGCCACCCCGGCAACGGGCAGAGGCTGCTCCTTGCCCAGCGCGCGCTCTTGCCCTGCCGCAAGTCCGCGTCGAAAACTGTCCAACACAGGCGCGACATCGCCCGGGGCACAGCTTCCGGCGACCATATGGCGCACCAGCCTGCGCCGCTGCGCTGCGACATGTGCGGATAGAACCGGCTCGAAACGGGTGGTTTCGGGGGCGTGACGGCGCAGGAACAACACCGTACTCGCCCCCACTTCGAACAGATCCGTTGGCATCCGTGACCCCTTGCGCCGCTCGGAGGCCGCAAACCCGTGATGAACCTGCGCCAAAGGCACAAGGGCGGCGCTATGACCCCGTCGCGCAAGCCGCATCGCCAGATCGGTCTCGTCGTGGAAAAATCGGAACGCGGGATCAAACCCGCCCACCTCAAGCAGCGCGGCACGGCGAAAGGCGCAATTGGTGCCATGGGTTTTCAACACCCCCTCCCGCGATCCGGCTGCAACCAGCATTTCCTGCCCCCTGTGCGCCACGGGGTGGGTATCGCCCAGCGAATCAACCCGTTCGGCGCGGTATTGGAAACTGATGCCGTTGCGCCCGATGACATAGCCGCCCGCCATTGCGACCTCGGGGTGCACAAACGCGCCAACCAGAAACCGCGCCCAAGTCGGCTCTGCGACGGCGTCGTCGTCGATGAATGCAATCACTGCGCCGCCAGCCTGCGCGATCCCAAGGTTGCGCGCGACGGAGATATTGGCCTCGTCATAGGCCACGGTTTTCAGATTGCGCGCAAAGGGCAGCGCCGCAACAGCCGCCAGCCCCTGCGGGTCCGCGACGACGATGATTTCGAAATTATCGTGGGTTTGCCGCGTCAGGCTGGTGAGACAGCGACACAGGGCCTGCGGCCTTGCGCGACTGACCACCACAACGCTGAGCGGCGCATCGATCATTCGATACCGAGGTCTTTCAAAATACCCTCGATGCGCGGCACGTCCTCGGGGTTGTTCAATTCCCAGAATGCCCGCCCCTGTCCATCGACCTCGACACAAAGCACAGGGCGGTTTTGCTCCAGAAAGCGCAACTGCTCCAATCCCTCGAGGGTCTCCAGCGGCCCGATCGGCCAACCGGGGTAGTCGCCCAGCGCCTCGGGGCGGTAGGCATAGACCCCCACGTGGTGGAACACGGGCGTCTCGTCCGTGTCGGCGTAGGGTTTGCCGGTGTAGGGGATGACCTCTTTGGAAAAATAGAGCGCCTTTCGATCGGCGCCGAACACGGCGGTGGTGCCGCCAACGCGCCCCGCTTTGCGATCCTCCAGAAAGCCGTTGAGCGCCCGCCCGTCGCAACGCAACACGGGCGTTGCGATCACCGTGTCGGGGTTGGCACGCAGGCCAGCCACCAGATCCTCGACGAACCATGCAGGCGTCAGCGGCGCATCCCCCTGCAGGTTCACCACGATGTCAAAGCCCCCGCCCAGATTGGCGAAAGCCTCCGCGCAGCGCTCGGTGCCGTTGAAGCAGGCCTCGGAGGTCATCACAACCTCCGCGCCGAAGGCTTCGCAGGCCTCTTTGATCCGCACATCATCCGTGGCCACCACAACGCGGTCCACCCCTTTGACCGCCATCGCCGCATCCCAGCTGCGCCGGATCAGCGATTTGGCCTCACCCGATGCCCCCTTCAGCACCGCAAGCGGTTTGGCGGGATAGCGGGTCGAGGCGTAACGGGCGGGGATGACGACGAGAACGGACATGGTTCAGGCTTTCTTCAGATCAACGCCCGGAGCATAGGCGATGAAGAACGGGTTGGCGTAATCGGCTTTGCCGTAGGTTAGCGGGCTGTGATCGTCAAAGCGGATCACATCGCCGCCCGCCCCCAGCAACACGGCGTGACCGGCGGCCGTGTCCCATTCCATCGTGCGGCCCACGCGGGGGTAAAGATCCGCCTCGCCCGTGGCCACCAGACAGAACTTCAGCGAGGAGCCCGCGCTTTTCATGTCCTTGACGTTATATTTGCCGATGTAGTCGTCGGTTGCCTGATCGCGGTGCGATTTGGACGCCACGACCAACAGCGCAGCATTGTCTGGCGTGGTCACCGACATCGGGGTCATCGCGCCGACGGTGTCTTTGTGAAACGGCGCGGTTTCCTCATAGGATTTGCCGCTCGCATCCGTGATGAACAGGCGGTCTTTAGCGGGCGCATAAACCACGCCGCGCGTCGGCTTGCCGTCCTCGACATAGGCGATATTCACCGTGAAATCGCCGCGACGGTTGATGAATTCCTTGGTGCCGTCGAGCGGGTCGACAATGAGGAAGGTCGATGCTTTTTCGGAATGCGAGTCCGATTGTTCCTCGGTGATCAAGGTTACATCGGGGAAAGCGGCGCGCAGGCCTGCGGAAATCAAGGCATCGGCATTTTCATCGGCTGCCGTCACGGGGCTTTCGTCGGATTTGGATTTTACCTCGAAATCATCGGAGTTGTAGATCTCCATAATGACATCCCCTGCCTCGAGGGCCAGTTTGCGCATGACTTGGGCAAGTTTTTCGTAATCCAAAGGGTCTCTCCGTCCGATAATAACCGCGCCGTGATCAAACGATGTGGCGCGTTGAAATGAAAACACGCCTCCCTTATGATCACTCGTAAAGGGATCGGCAAGAATTCCCTGTCACAAATGGTCCCCACGCCCCACTTGGGCACTAATGCGCAACGCGGCAGGTCAATGTTTCAATATTCCCAACGCCAAAGCGGCTGGACGGCGGCGTTTTCCATCCTGACGCTGATCTTCCACAACACGGTGCGCCACCTGCGCAAAAGCCATGGCAACCCGTTGCTCGGGCTTGCCAACAACCTGATGCAGAACGTGATCCTCGTGCTCACCTTCTACTTCATGTTCTCGATCCTCGGCCTCAAAAGCAGCGCCATTCGCGGCGACTTCATGCTTTATATCATGTCGGGGATTTTCCTGTTCATCTGCCACAATAAATCCATTTCCTCGGTGTTTGGCACCGAAGGCCCCGCCTCGCCGATGATGCAGCACGCGCCGATGAACACCGCCATCGCCATCGTGTCCTCGGCGCTCTCGGTGCTCTACACACAGGTTCTGTCGATCTTTGTCATCCTGTTTGCCTATGATGTCGGCTGGCATCCGGTCACCTTCCAGCATCCGTTGTCCGCCTTTGGCATGCTGCTTTTGGCGTGGTTTTCGGGCTGTTCCATCGGGATGGTGTTTCTGGCGGTCAAGCCGTGGTTCCCCAAGCTTACCGGCATCGTGTCCAACGTGTACACCCGCGCCAATATGATCACCTCGGGCAAGATGTTCGTCGCGAACCAGACGCCCGGGTATCTTTTGGCAATGTTTTCGTGGAACCCGCTGTTTCACACGATTGATCAGGCGCGCGGCTTTACCTTTGTGAACTACACGCCGCACCATTCGAACTGGCAATATGCGGTCTATTTTTCGCTTACGCTGTTCACCCTTGGGCTTTTGGGCGAATTCTTTACCCGGAAACGCGTTTCGGCCAGCTGGTCTGCGGGCCGCTAATCCGCCCCCACGACACGCAGCGTCAAGTTGATGCGTCCCCCTTTGGGCAGCAAGCTGCTGGAGCCAAAGCGGATACGATCAACCCCGTGATAGGCAAGGCGCGCAGCCCCGCCCATCACCACCACATCGCCCGAGGTCAGCCAGTGACGTGCCGTTTTTCCACCGCGCGCAAGTCCGCCCACGCACAAGAGTCCGTCGTCTCCGAGTGATATCGACACAACCGGATAGGAATAGGCCGCCTCATCCGCATCGCGGTGCATCCCCATACGCGCGCCTTCCCCGTAAAAGTTGAGCAAACAACAATCCGGCAGGCGATTCCCGCCAACAAGATCGCGCCAGATGGACAGCACCGCCTCGGGGATGGCAGGCCACGGCGTGCCGCGTGGGTGGGTCGGGCTATAGCGATACCCGCGCGCATCCGCGATCCAGCCCAAACGCCCCGCCGAGGTCATGCGCACCGACATGGATTTGCCCGACGGGGTGATCGGTGAGAACAGCGGCGCGGCGCGAATGACATCGCGCAACTGCGCCACAAGCGACTGACACGCGGGTTTTGCAAGATATCCGCGATGCACCAAAAGCCCGCCAAGATCCAAAATAGCGCCACTTTGCTGTTCATTTTCCACCTTCATCCCCTCTTTCTGCACAAAACCAGCCATTTTTCGCAAATCCATTTGCCTCACGCGGCTTGCAGGGGCAAATCCCCCTCCTTATATACGCTCCGAAGCGCGGTTCAGGTCAGTCGGCTTGAACCATTCAACATTGGGATCCAGGGCGGGTGCCTGAACGGGCCCGTCTTTACAACATCGCCTAAGAGAGGATTTTGAGCATGGCCAAAGTCATCGGTATCGACCTCGGGACCACCAACTCCTGCGTTGCCATCATGGATGGTTCGCAGCCGCGTGTGCTCGAGAACGCCGAAGGAGCGCGCACGACGCCCTCCATCGTCGGGTTCACCGACAACGAACGTCTGGTCGGTCAAGCTGCCAAACGGCAAGCTGTCACCAACCCCGACAACACTGTTTTCGCAGTAAAACGCTTGATTGGCCGTCGTTCCGACGATGCGCACATCGCGAAAGACAAAAAGAACCTGCCCTACGACGTGGTCGATGGCGGCAATGGCGACGCTTGGGTGCAGGTGCGCGGCGAGAAATATTCGCCCTCGCAAATTTCTGCCTTCATCCTGGGCAAAATGAAAGAAACCGCTGAGTCCTACCTGGGCGAGGAAGTGACGCAGGCCGTGATCACGGTGCCCGCCTACTTCAACGATGCCCAGCGTCAGGCCACCAAAGACGCTGGCAAAATCGCCGGCCTCGAAGTGCTGCGGATCCTCAACGAGCCGACCGCTGCCGCACTGGCCTACGGTCTGGACAAATCCGACACGAAAACCATCGCCGTCTATGACCTTGGCGGCGGGACCTTCGATGTGACCATCCTCGAGCTTGGCGATGGCGTTTTCGAAGTGCAATCGACCAACGGGGATACGTTCCTTGGCGGCGAAGACTTCGACATGCGCATCGTGAACTACCTCGCGGACGAATTCAAAAAAGAGCATGGCGTCGATCTGACCAAAGACAAAATGGCCCTTCAGCGCCTCAAGGAAGCTGCTGAAAAAGCCAAGATCGAACTGTCCTCCTCGCAGCAGACCGAAATCAACCAGCCGTTCATTTCGATGAACGCCGCGACCGGCCAGCCGCTGCACATGGTGATGAAACTCACCCGTGCCAAGCTGGAAAGCCTTGTGGGCGATCTGATCAAGAACTCGATCAAACCCTGCTCGGCCGCGTTGAAAGATGCCGGTCTGAGCACCTCGGACATCGACGAGGTCGTTCTGGTCGGCGGTATGACCCGCATGCCCAAAGTGATCGAGGAAGTGACGAAATTCTTCGGCAAAGAGCCCCACAAGGGCGTGAACCCCGATGAAGTCGTGGCCATGGGTGCTGCGATCCAGGCCGGTGTTTTGCAGGGCGATGTCAAAGACGTTCTGCTGCTCGACGTGACGCCGCTCAGCCTGGGTATCGAAACGCTCGGTGGCGTGTTCACCCGTCTGATCGACCGCAATACGACGATCCCGACGAAAAAGAGCCAGGTTTTCTCGACTGCGGAAGACAACCAGAACGCCGTGACACTGCGCGTCTTCCAGGGCGAGCGTGAAATGGCGGCAGACAACAAGATGCTCGGCCAGTTCAACCTGGAAGGCATTCCGCCCGCACCGCGCGGCCTGCCCCAGATCGAAGTGACCTTTGACATCAACGCCGACGGTATCGTCGAAGTGGGTGCCAAGGACAAAGGCACGGGTAAAGAGCACCGGATCACGATCCAGGCCTCCGGTGGTCTGTCGGATGCCGACATCGAGAAAATGGTGAAAGACGCCGAAGAAAACGCCGAAGCCGATAAGGACCGCAAGGACCTCGTCGAGGCGAAAAACCAGGCCGAGAGCCTCATCCACTCGACCGAAAAGTCGATGGAAGAGCACAACGACAAGGTGGACCCGACCACCATCGAAGCGATCGAACTGGCCATCGCCGCGCTGAAGGATCAACTGGAAACCGAAGACGCGGGCAAAATCCGCTCGGGCATCCAGAACGTGACCGAAGCGGCCATGCGTTTGGGTGAGGCGATCTACAAAGCCGAGCAAGACAAAGCCGAGGGCGCGCCCGAGGATGTCGATGCGGAAGGGTCTTCTGCGGGTCATGGCGACGATGACATCGTCGATGCCGACTTCGAAGATCTCGACGACAACAAGCGCTAAGGCGCTGCTTGGCTTGAGGAAAAACGCGTTGGCGGGGGTTTTTCCCGCCTGCGCGACTTTTCCCGGAAGGGTACCGAACAACCATGGCTAAACGTGATTTCTACGAGGTTCTGGGAACATCGAAGGGCGCGTCTGCGGATGAGCTCAAGAAAGCCTATCGCAAAAAGGCGATGGAGTTTCACCCCGACCGCAACAAGGACAACCCCGACGCAGAAGCCAAGTTCAAAGAGGTGAACGAGGCCTACGACACGCTTAAAGACGGCGACAAGAAAGCCGCCTATGATCGTTTCGGCCACGCCGCTTTTGAACAGGGCGGCATGGGTGGCGGGCGGCCCGGTGGCGGCTACGGTGGCCAGCAGGGGGATTTCTCCTCTGCGTTCTCCGATGTGTTCGACGACCTCTTTGGCGACTTTATGGGCGGTCAACGGGGCGGCGGTGCGCGCTCGCGTGCTGTGCGGGGATCCGACCTGCGCTACAATCTGCGCATCGACCTCGAAGAAGCCTACACCGGCATCCAGAAATCGCTCAACGTGCCCACGGCTGTGTCCTGTGACAAATGCTCAGGCACGGGGGCGGCGAACGGGGCCGAACCGCAAACCTGCCCGACCTGTTCAGGCATGGGCAAGGTGCGCACGCAACAAGGCTTTTTCACCACAGAGCGCACCTGTCCGACCTGTTCGGGCATGGGGCAGATCATCAAAGACCCCTGCACCAAATGTGGTGGCGCGGGACGGATCGAAAAAGATCGCGCGCTCAGCGTGAACATCCCCGCCGGCGTTGAAACCGGCACGCGCATCCGTCTTGCTGGCGAAGGCGAAGCGGGCATGCGCGGCGGTCCCACGGGTGATCTCTACATCTTTATCGAAGTTGCGCCCCATGCGCTCTTTGAACGCGAAGGCCCGCATCTGCACTGCACGGTGCCCGTGTCGATGGTGTCCGCCGCTTTGGGTGGGGACATCGAGGTGCCGACGATTGATGGCGGTCGCAGCCGTGTGAAAATCCCTGCCGGGTCGCAATCGGGACGTCAAATGCGCCTGCGCGGCAAGGGGATGCCTGCGCTGCGGGGCGGTTCGGTGGGCGATATGTTCATCGAACTGTCGGTGGAAACGCCCGTTAACCTCACGGCAAAGCAAAAAGAATTGCTGCGCACCTTCGAGGAAATCGACGCCGACAATAACCCCGAAAGCTCCACTTTCTTCAGGAAAGTGAAAAGCTTTTGGGATGGCATGAAGAGTTAAGGGCGCGAGAGCGCCCTTTTTCACACCCGTTTCTGCAAAAATCTTAGCTCATCGTTAACACTTGATTCATTAGAATCGGGTGACGCTAAGGCATGACAGTCCGCACCTCACATTTCGCTGAAATGCCGCAATGGCTCTTTGATCTGGATAACGCGCGCCCCATCTCGATGCCTCCGCGCGCACCTTCCATCATCAAAGATCACCGCAAGCGGCTAAAAGAGCGCTTTTCAACCTCTGGCGCCGCTTCGGTGCCGGATGTCGAGCTTTTGGAACTGGTCCTGTTCCGTGCGATCCCCAAAGCGGAGGTTACGGTGCTGGCGGAAAAATTGATGCAGCGCTTTGGCGACTTCAATCGCGTTGTCTCTGCCCCTGAAAGCCGGTTGCGCGAGGTCGAGAATGTCTGCCCGGCAGTCATCCACGAACTCAAGCTGATCGAAGCCGCAGCTCAAAGACTGGCGCGGGCCAAAGTCATGCAGCAACATGTCATCTCCAGCTGGGATGCCGTGCTCGACTATTGCCACACAACGATGGCCCACCGCGAAACCGAACAGTTTCGGGTGCTGTTTCTGGACCGGAAAAACGTGTTGATCGCCGATGAGGAACAGGCGCGCGGCACCGTCGATCATGTGCCCGTCTATCCACGCGAAATCGTCAAACGGGCGCTGGAACTCAACGCCTCTGCGCTGATCCTTGTACATAACCACCCCTCCGGCGATCCCACACCGTCAGACACCGATATCACGATGACCTGCCAGATCCGCGATGCGGCTGAGGCTCTGGATATCGTGCTGCACGACCATCTAATTATCGGGAAATCGCGCGAACTCAGCTTTCAAGCGCAGGGGTATCTGTAGATCAGCGCAGCCAAACTTCGACGCGCCGATTGAGATCGCGACCCCACGCCGCATCGTCACAGGCGATCGGCAGCGCCTCACCATACCCGCTGACGCTCAGGGAGACCCGAGACGGGTCATAGGTGACCGCCAGCCGCTCAACAAGGCGCGCAACCGCCTGTGCGCGCCGCTCGGAGAGTTGACGATTCAGCGATGCCGCCCCTGCCCCGTCGGAAAACCCGACAAAGATCACGCTGCGGCCATCGAATGCGCCGGTTTCTATCGCACGCGCCAAGGCACTTGCGTTCGAACGCGACTGCGCATCCAGTTCACTCGATCCGCCCGTAAAGCGAAAGCTCATCGACAGCCGCTCTGCCCCCTCAAGCGCCGCAACCACCCCCTGAAGGGTGCTTAAGGACACGTCCGGCCCGGCAGCGCGAATGGCATTGGACAGGCGCGCGCCCTGATCACGCATTGGAATGGTCACGAGCCCCTGATCCACAAACCCCTGCGCACGGGTGACTTCCTGTGCCGCTGGCGCGGCGATGAAATCAAGAAAGTCGCTCGCGATTTTTGGCAAAATCCGGGCGGGTGTGAACGCATAGAGCGGCGCGAAAAGCGGGTAATCCTCGGCCTTGACCAGCGGCGCCGTGGCATAGGCGTGGAACCCGCACGCCCCCGTGAGCGATAAGGGTTTCGCGCCCATCGGGGCCGACAGGCTACCCAAACCCAAGGCATAGGGGTCCTGGCGCAGAGCCGTGGTCACACCGGCTTGGGTCGAATGCGCAATCACCGATCCGCCCAAGGACTTGCCAAACGGCGCAAGCACAGTGGCCGTTGCATCCAGTGCCAAGGCATCGCCATCGACACCGACATGGACCGAAATCGGCGCCTCCGCGCCCCCAAGATCGGCCCAATTGGTGATCTCACCGGCCAGAACCCCCGAGAGATCGCGCAAGGAAATCGCGGACACCGGATTGGCAGGCGCGACATAGGGCACCAGCGCATCCAGCGCCAACACGCGGCTGCGGCGCGCGTCATGCAGGCGCCCGATCCCCGCCGCAAGCCCGGCGGACACCTCGTCACGTGTAGCGTCACGCAGCGACAGGGCGATATCGGCCTCATCGGCAGCCAAGGCTGCGAACCCTGCGGCACTGGTCGAGAGGGTGATGGTAAAATCCGCCACCGGCGTGTCATCGTCCCTCTTGCGCAATTCCAAAAGAATGGTTTGTGGCGAGAGGGTGCGACGGTTGACCAGCAGGCCTTGCTCCTGGGCAAAGCCGCTTACCAGCGCGGGCAGCAAGCGATCCCCGATCGCGGTCGCCCCAACAAGGCGCACATCGGCGACATAGGACCCGACGTCGACACAGGCCGGCCCGTCGCAATCGACGCCCGCGCTGTCCACCGTCAAAATTCCGAATTCGGTTTCAACGCGATAAAACTGTCCGTCGAAGCTGCGAAAATCACCGTCGATCCGCACCGCGCCGTCACGCGACACCAGCGAAATATCCTGCGCCTGTGCCACCGACAGCGTCAGCCCCCAAAGAGCGACACCCAGAACCGCCTTGATTATTCGCATGAAACGCGCCCCGCCGTCAGATCCGTTCTGACTACGTTAGTTTTGCGCGAATGTCAGGTCGTCAAAGAGGTTTTTCAAGCTGATGAAACCACCGGAGGTGTCGCAGACAGGCATGGGCAGGCTAACGGGCAACATTTGCCGGCTGCCATCCTCGTTCATCACAAGCGCCTGCGCCGCAAGCGTGCGCCCGCAGGTCGTCGCACTGACGTCCACCTCGGCCTCGACACGCACGTCGAGATCGGCAGGCGCGCGATCTGCGGGGAAAGAATAGACCTGCGCGTGCAGCGCATCCGCGCCCGTTGCGCTGCCAAGGAGGGTCAAAAACCCACCCGTCGCCGCCACGCCGGTTTGCGGATCGCGCGGCATCTGGGGCGACACATGCCCGTCTTGCCCATAGGCGGCTCCCCCTTCAAAGGCATTCAGGCGAAAGCCCGCGTCGCCCGACCATTGCAGCACCGAGCGGCGATATCCCGCCAGGGTGAACATCTCGGTCTTGGTCACGACCTCAGTGCCGTCAAGAAACCGGAATGTTACCTCGCCCGCGCTTTCGAGCGCGGGCATCACGAGCGCCAATGAGCCGTTTTCGTCCAGGGTCTCGCTAAAGCGCATCCCGGCGTGGCTGATCTGGACGGGCGCATGGGCGTGGCACAGCGCGCGAAGCGACAGGGCAATCATCGCGCCATCCGAGGGCAAAGCGCTGGCCTGTGGCGCACAGCGTGGCGCGAGCGGGGAAAAACCGGGCGCGTCGGACAGCAGGCGCGGCACAGATCCCGTGTCGTTCAGCGCGATCAAACGCGGCGACAAGGCCGGCGGAATATCGGGGGGCGGCGCAAGATCCGCGAGCACAGCAGGCGGCAAAGGCACACCGGAGGCCAGCGAGGGCGTCTGTGGAACAACCGCGCGCGCAGATTGCAGATGTCCCGCCGTTGCATAGCCATCGCCCATAAACTGCCCGACGGCATAGACGATGCCACTGATCGCGATGACCGCGAAAACCCTGTTGCGCGTATTCATACCCAAACCCCTAACGAGACAAAACCTTGGGATAAGGTGCAGGATGCGTCGGGCAATTCTGTGGCTTTGGTCGGGCGAGACTGTGGTCGGACCCCGTCGCCTGAGCGGCCCGTCAATTTATCCTTAATTTTCGATGTATCTTAGCAAAGCGAATTTGGCCGCTGAACGACAAAAGGCCCCGCAGTGTGCACTGCGAGGCCCTTTGAGGCATGTCAAACCGCTTAGTGACGGCCGTGGCAGTTTTTGAACCGCTCGCCCGACCCGCAGGGGCAGGGATCATTCCGGCTCGGATTGCCCCAGGTTGCCGGATCGGCCTCGTCGAATCCGTCCAAACGCGCTTCGTTTTGGTCCTCGGAGCGATCCGCAGCTGCATCCACCGCCTGCTGCGCGGCCTGTTGTTGCTGCATAATCTGCTGCATCATCTGGTTGCGCTCTTCTTCGCTCAAGGGGCGCACGCGCGACAGTTTTTGCGTGACCTCCTGGCGCAGACCGTTGAGCAGGCTTTCGAACAGCTGGAAGGCTTCGTTCTTGTACTCGTTCAGCGGATCGCGTTGCGCATAGCCCCGAAAGCCCACAACCGAGCGCAAATGATCCAGCGTCAACAGGTGCTCGCGCCATTTGCCATCGATGGTTTGCAACAGGAACTGCTTTTCGATCTGGCGCATCTGCTCGGGACCGAAAGCGGCGGCTTTTTCGACCATCAGCTTGTCGGAAGCCGCTTCGATCCGCTCGCGGATCTGCTCTTCGTCAACGCCTTCTTCTTCGGCCCAATCCTTGATCGGCAAGTCCATCGCCAGGGTGTCAACCACGGCGGCATGCAACCCCTCGACATCCCATTGTTCGGGGTAGGAGCGCGGCGGAATGGCGGCATCGACCAGATCATCGATCACCTCGTGGCGCATATCGGCAACGATTTCCGCCAGATCCTGCGCTTCCATGATTTCGCGGCGCTGTTTGAAGATCACCTTGCGCTGGTCGTTCATCACATCGTCGAACTTCAGCAACTGCTTGCGGATGTCGAAATTGCGCCCCTCGACCTTGGCTTGTGCCTTTTCGAGCGACTTGTTCACCCAAGGGTGCACGATGGCCTCGCCCTCTTTCATGCCCAGCGAGGACAGCATTTTGTCCAACCGCTCGGACCCGAAGATCCGCATCAAGTCGTCGTCCAGCGACAGGAAGAACAAAGATTTCCCCGGGTCGCCCTGACGGCCCGAGCGTCCGCGCAGCTGGTTGTCGATCCGGCGGCTTTCGTGGCGTTCGGTGGCCAGAACATAGAGGCCGCCCGCATCAAGCACGCGCTGTTTTTCGCCCGCGTGATCGGCTTCGATCTTGCTGCGCAACGCATCGGGATCGGCGGAAGGATCGGCGGCAAGCGCCTGCATCACCTTCATATCGACATTGCCGCCCAGCTGGATGTCCGTGCCGCGACCCGCCATGTTGGTGGCGATGGTCACTGCACCGAACTTGCCCGCATCGGACACGATTTCGGCTTCTTGTTCGTGATGACGGGCATTGAGCACATTATGCGCAACGCCTGCGGATTTCAGGATTTCCGACAGCATCTCGGATTTCTCGATCGACGTGGTGCCCACAAGCACCGGCTGGCCCTTTTCGTGCGCCTTCTGGATCGCCTTGACGACTGCATCGAATTTCTCTTTGGCAGAGCGATAGACGCGGTCATGTCCGTCTTCGCGCTGGATCGGGCGGTTGGTCGGCACTTCAACCACGCCCAGTTTGTAGATTTCCATGAACTCTTCGGCTTCGGTGGTGGCCGTACCGGTCATGCCCGACAGGGTTTCGTACAAGCGGAAATAGTTCTGGAAGGTCACCGAGGCGAGGGTGATGTTTTCGGGCTGGATCGAAACGCCTTCTTTGGCTTCAATCGCCTGATGCAACCCCTCGGACAGGCGGCGCCCGCTCATCATCCGGCCGGTGTGCTCGTCGATCAGCATGATTTCATCGTCGCGCACGATATAGTGCTGACCGTTCTGGAACAGCGTATGCGCACGCAGCGCCTGGTTCACGTGATGCACCATGGACGTGCTTTCAGGATCGTAAAGCGTCTGACCCTCGGGCAGCAAATCCTGTTGGCGCAGCAGGCCCTCGATGAATTCGTTCCCCTCTTCGGTAATCGTGACCTGACGGGTCTTTTCGTCGATCTCGTAATGCTCCGGCTGGAACAGCGGGATCAGCTTGTCGATGGTGAGATACAGGTCCGAGCGGTCTTCGGAAGGGCCGGAAATGATCAGCGGCGTGCGCGCCTCGTCGATCAGGATCGAGTCGACCTCATCGACAATCGCAAAATTGTGCCCGCGCTGCATCATCTGATTTAGCTCGGACTTCATGTTGTCGCGCAGGTAGTCAAAACCCAGCTCGTTGTTCGTGGCATAGGTCACGTCGCTGGCATAGGCCGCGCGCTTTTCGCTCTCGGGCTGGTGAGGGTAGATCGCCGAACAGGTCATGCCCAGCATGTTGAACACCTTGGCCATCCATTCCGCATCGCGGCGCGCAAGGTAGTCGTTCACCGTGACGACATGCACACCTTTTTCGGTCAGCGCGTTGAGATAGGCCGGGAAGGTCGCGACCAGCGTTTTGCCCTCACCGGTCTTCATCTCGGCAATGTTACCCTGATGCAGGAAAATCCCGCCCATCAGCTGCGTATCAAAGGCCCGCAACCCCAGCGCACGGCGCGCGGCTTCGCGGCAGTTGGCAAAGGCTTCCGGCAACAGCGCATCCAGACTTTCGCCTGCCGCGAGTCGGGTTTTGAATTCGACCGTCTTTTCCTTCAGTTGCTCATCGGAGAGTGGGCTGAACACGGACTCCAAGGCGTTGATTTTGGCCACGATCGGCCTTGTGGCTTTGACTTTCCGATCATTCGGCGTGCCAAAGACCTTCTTGGCGAGTGTTCCAATGCCCAGCATGTTTTCTCCGCTCGGTGCTATTTGACGGGATCGTGTGTCGGTGGGGATTGCCCCCTTGCCGGTCTCCCCATACAAACAGGCGCGATCGGCTCCTTTTCTCGGTCCACTGAGCGATTTAAGGGTCCCAGCATATACTGTCAACTTTGGGCACTAAATGAAGTGCCGGGAAGGACCATTCGATGTTGAACCGCTTTGCACAGGGCACAGTTCTTGCAGCCTCTCTGATTGCCGCTGCCATGCCCGCGTTTGCACAAGACGCCGCAACTCCCGAGACCACAACTGAAACTGCCCCGCAGACCCGCCCCGCCCCCAGCGCCGACACGGTCGTCGCCTCGGTCAACGGCACGGATATCACCTTTGGCAACCTGATCGTCGCGCGTCTGGCCCTGCCCGCGCAGTATCAAACCCTGCCCGAAGATGTTCTGTACGACGGTATCTTGCAGCAACTCATCCAGCAAACCCTGCTGGAACAGTCGCTGGGCGATGATCTGAGCGCACGCTTGCAACTCCAGCTTGAAAATACCCGCCGCTCGGAAATCGCCGCCGCTACGCTTGAACAGATTGCGACCGCCGGTGTGACAGACGACGCCCTGAGCGCCGCCTATGATGCGAAATACGCCGAATTCGAAGCGGGCCGCGAATATCACGCCGCCCATATTCTGGTCGAAACCGAAGAAGAAGCCGCCAAGCTGAGCCAGGAAGCTCGCGACGGGGCCGATTTCGGGGACCTTGCGAAAGACAATTCCACTGGCCCGACCGGACCCAACGGCGGCGACCTTGGCTGGTTTGGCGCAGGCATGATGGTCGAACCCTTCGAGGCGGCTGTTGTCGACATGGAGGAGGGCGATATTTCCGACCCCGTCCAGACCCAGTTCGGCTGGCATGTGATCAAGCTGCTCGAAACCCGCCTTGCCGAGGCGCCCACGCTGGACGATGTGCGCGACGAATTGACGGCTGAGGTGCAAACGCAGGTGATCGAAGACCGTCTCGCCGCGCTGGAAGCGGACGCGACCATCACCCAGACCGCCGCAAGCGAGGTTGACACCTCCAAGCTGACCGACACCGACCTGCTCGACAACTGATCGCTACAGAAAGCGCATATCATGGCTAAAATCACCTCCGTATCCCCGCTCGCGCCCAAATCGGGCTTTCCGAAGATGCCGGTGATCGAGGGGGTGCGTTTTTGCGCCCTTGAGGCAGGTGTGCGCTATAAAGGCCGCGTCGATGTGATGCTGGCCGAATTATGCGAAGGCACCGTGATGGCGGGGGTGTTTACCACCTCCGCCACGCGCTCTGCGGCGGTTCTGGACTGTCAGGACAAGATCAACGGCCCGACGGACGGTGGTGCTGCGATTCTTGTCAACGCTGGCAATTCCAACGCCTTTACCGGCAAGAACGGCTTTGATGCTGTCGCGGCGATCACCAAAGCCACGGCGGATGCCATGGGGCTGGACGCGCAGCGGGTGTTTACCTCTTCCACCGGTGTCATCGGTGAGCCGATGAAATGGGAGCGCATCACAGCCAAGCTTGAGGATCTCAACGCCGGGCTTGAGGCGGACGCGCTCGAAGCAGCCGCCCGCGCCATCATGACCACCGACACCTTTGCCAAAGGCGCGACCACAACCGTGGATATCGACGGCAGCGCCGTCAAAATTGCCGGCATCGCCAAAGGCTCAGGGATGATCGCCCCCGACATGGCCACGATGCTTGTCTATATTTTCTCCGATGCCAAAATCGCGCAGCCCTTGCTGCAAAAAATGGTCAGCCGCGCCTCTGACACGACGTTCAACTGCATCACCGTCGACAGCGACACCTCCACTTCGGACACCTTGCTGATGGCGGCCACGGGCAAAGCCGGCAGTGAAATCCTTGAGGGCACCGCCCAGGCGCAGGCCTTTGAAACCGCGCTGCACGGTGTGATGCTGGACCTGTCCCATCAGGTGGTCAAAGACGGCGAGGGCGCGACCAAATTCGTCGAGGTACGCGTCAGCGGCGCAGACAGCGATGCGGATGCACGCAAGGTTGCGATGGCGATTGCCAATTCCCCGCTGATCAAGACCGCCGTCGCGGGCGAAGATCCCAACTGGGGCCGCGTGGTGATGGCTGTGGGCAAGTCGGGCGCAAAGGCCGAACGCGACCTGCTGACCATCCGCTTTGGCGACATTCTTGTGGCGGAAAACGGCTGGGTCTCGCCCGAGTATTCCGAGGATGCCGGTGCGGCCTATATGAAGGGCGAGGAACTGGTCATCGGGCTGGATATGGGGCTTGGTGGCGGGGCGGCAACTGTCTGGACCTGCGATCTGACCCATGGCTACATCTCCATCAACGCCGACTACCGGTCCTAAGATGAAGACGCTTCTGGTATCCGCCGTCGCGTTGATCGACATCGAGGGGCGCGTGCTGCTTGCGCAGCGCCCCGAAGGCAAATCCCTCGCCGGTCTGTGGGAATTTCCCGGCGGCAAGGTAGAAGAGGGCGAGACGCCGGAATCAGCCCTGGTGCGCGAGCTCCATGAGGAACTTGGCATCGAAACCTGGAACTCCTGCCTTGCGCCGCTGACCTTCGCTTCGCACAGCTACGAGGAATTCCACCTGCTGATGCCGCTGTTTGCCTGCCGCAAATGGAACGGTATCCCCCAGCCCAAAGAAGGGCAGGTCCTCAAATGGGTGCGCCCGCTTGATTTGCGCGACTATCGCATGCCCCCCGCCGATATTCCGCTGATTCCGATCCTGCGGGAATGGCTCTAGCGAAATCGGCGCCTGGTGCCATCTTAAGCGTTGATTATTACGTATTGCTCAACATTTGCGCAATTATGACGGAAATGTGTCGTTTTTTTTGGTGATTTGTTAAGGATTTCGCCGTATAAATACTTAACGCAGCCAAAACACTCTGAGGAGATAACGACATGATGCGCACGATCACACTCGGTAATTACATCTCCGTTCAGGGGACGTTTGTGTCCGAAGCAAGCAACGGCAAAGTTGTCGTTCGCGTCGGCGACCGCACCTTTGAAGGCAAACCGGTCTCTTACGAACGTAAAGTCGCCTAAGACTTACCAGCGATCCAGATTTCGAAAAGGCAGGGATTTTTCCCTGCCTTTTTTATTGCCCAAGTTCAAGCTTACCCAAGTTCAGGCTTACCTAAGTTCAGCCCCCCAAACCATAGCGTCGCGCTGGATCGCCGGATCAGCCTCTGTCGCAAACAAAAAGCGGCAGGGACCAGCCCTGCCGCTTTAATTTCTTCAGATCCGGATGACGGTTACGTCAGGGAGCGTTCAACTTCCTCGCGCTCGAAGATCTCGATCACATCGTCGGGGCGAATGTCGTCATAGGCTTCGAAGGCCATACCGCATTCCTGACCAGACTGGACCTCTTTGACTTCGTCTTTGAAGCGCTTGAGCGTTTTCAGCGTGCCTTCGTGGATCACAACGTTGTCGCGCAGCAAGCGCACACCCGCAGAGCGGCGCGCCACACCTTCGGTGACCAAGCAACCTGCAACCTTGCCGACACCGGTAACCTTGAACACCTCTTTGATGTTCGCATAGCCGATGAAGTTCTCGCGGATTTCCGCAGAGAGCAGGCCGGACGCAGCCGCCTTGATGTCATCCACAAGGTCGTAAATCACCGAATAGTAGCGAATTTCGACGCCCTTCTGGTTGGCGGCATTGCGCGCCGGTGCGTTCGCACGGACGTTAAAGCCGATAACCGGACAGCCCGACGCTTCGGCAAGGCCGATGTCGCTTTCGGTGATCGCGCCCACGCCGTAGTGCAGCACGCGCACGCGCACCTCGTCGTTGCCGATTTTCTCGACCGCCTGCACGATCGCTTCGGCAGAGCCCTGCACGTCGGCTTTCATCACGATGGGCAGCTCGGCGACCGTCTGGTCGGCTTTCGCTTTTGCCATCATCTGATCCAGCGTGGTCGCGGCACCGGCCGCGGCGCGTTTGTCTTTGGCGGCTTGTTCACGGTATTCCGCGATTTCACGCGCCTGCGCTTCGGTTTCAACCACGTTCAGCACATCGCCCGCTTCGGGGGTGCCGTTGAGGCCAAGAACCTCGACAGGCACCGAGGGGCCAGCTTCGTCGACACGCTCGCCACGGTCGTTGACCAAGGCACGGACTTTCCCCCACTGCTCGCCCACAACGAAAATATCGCCGCGCTTGAGCGTACCGGTTTGCACCAGAACGGTTGCCACAGGGCCACGTCCCACATCCAGCTGGGCTTCGATCACCGCACCCTGCGCTGCGCGCTTGGGGTTGGCTTTCAATTCGAGGATCTCGGACTGAAGCGCGATGGCTTCGAGCAGTTCATCCAGGCCCTTGCCGGTTTTGGCAGAGACTTCAACGTCCTGAACGTCACCCGACATTTCCTCAACGATCACCTCGTGTTGAAGAAGATCGGTGCGCACTTTCTGCGCATCCGCATCGGGTTTGTCGCATTTGTTGATCGCCACGATCATCGGCACTTTCGCCGCTTTCGCGTGAGCGATTGCTTCGATCGTTTGCGGCATGACCGCATCGTCGGCAGCAACCACCAGCACCACGATGTCCGTCACCTGCGCACCACGGGCACGCATCGATGTGAACGCCGCGTGACCGGGCGTGTCGAGGAAGGACAGCACGGCACCGCTTTCGGTCGTGACCTGATAGGCCCCGATGTGCTGCGTGATGCCGCCCGCTTCGCCGGAGACCACTTTTGTCTTGCGGATCGCATCCAGCAGCGAGGTTTTGCCGTGGTCAACGTGGCCCATGATGGTGATCACCGGCGGGCGCGACACAAGATCTTCGGGCGCATCGGCGTCCTGTTCGATCACTTGTTCAACGTCGGCATCCGACACGCGCTGCATGCGGTGACCGAACTCCTCGACGATCAGTTCTGCAGTATCGGCGTCGATGGATTGGTTCTGCGTGACCATCATGCCCATTTTCATGAGCGCTTTGACCACATCCGCCGAGCGTTCGGCCATCCGGTTGGCCAGTTCGCCGACCAAAATGGTTTCGGGAACCTGCACGTCGCGCACAACCTTTTCGCGCTCTTGCGTGCCACCCATGGCTTTCTGACGCATGCGTTCCTGTTTGCGCTTCATCGCGGCCATCGAGCGCTGACGCCCGCCTTCACCACCGTTGAGCGCCTGGTTCACAGTCAGCTTGCCGGAGCGACGGTTATCGCCCCCTGCATTGCGTTTCTTGTTGTCATCGTCGCGGTCGCGGCGCGCGGGAGTCGCGGTTTTCGACGGCGCACGGTCGACCTTGCCCGAGGGCTGGTCGGACCCGGGTGCCGGGGCCTCGGGCGCGGCGGCGGCGGCAGGTTTGCTGCGCGCCTGTGCTTCGCGTTTTTTCGCGTCTTCCGCTTCTTGCTTGGCGCGTGCTTCTTCTTCAGCTTTCGCCTTCAAAGCTTCTTCGCGCTCACGCTCTTCGCGTTCTTTTGCTTCAAGGTCAGCCCGACGTTGCGCACGCTCTTCTTCGCGTTGCTTTTCGTCGGCAGCCCGTTTCGCAGCTTCCTCGGCCTCGTTGGCTTTGGCCGCTTGCAGCGCCTTCAGGCGGCGCTCCATTTCCGCGTCGGAAATGCCTGCGGGACGTTTCGAGGGGTCGCCAAGGGCCGCGGAAGTTCCGCCGCCGGCTTTGGAGGCACCCGGCTTGGGAACGACAACGCGCTTGCGTTTCGTTTCCACAACAACACTCTTCGTCCGCCCGTGGGAGAAGCTCTGCTTCACGGAACCCGACCGGTTTCCGCCACCAAGGCCGAGAGGTTTTTTGCCGTCTGTATCGCTCATCTGGTCGTCTTACCCTTTCCGGCGGGCTTATCCCCACCGCTCATCTCTCGCACGCCTGTCAAACGCGAGGCTTCCTCTACAACACGGTTGCCGAGTCCACCAGCGCGGAGCGCGCCATGTATCACACTTTCGCGGCCGAAAGCCAAACCCAATTCAGCGCCCGTGAGGCAGCCGAACCAGCGACCGCCCTCAGGCGTCCACAATTTGCCCTTGCCGCGTTCCGACCCGTCAGAGGCCTGTAGCAACACTTTCGCGTAGCCATCCGCCAACCAGCCCTTCACCTTTTCGAACCCGCATACAGCGTCACCGGCCTTGCGCGCCAGTGACACCAGATGCACGAGACGATCCGCAATCCCCGCCTCGACGAGGTTGACGAAATCGTCCGCAATCTTCACATCGGTTCGCGCCACTTTGGAAAAGAGGTTCTTTTTGACCGCCTCTTCCAATGCACCGCGATCCGCAGATACCCAGATCCCACGTCCGGGCAGTTTCTCATTCAGATCGGGGACCAACTGGCCCTCCGGTCCGACCACAAAGCGGATGAGACCCCGCTTGGGTTCGGCATCGCGCGTCACAATGCAACGACGCTCTGCCTCATCCTCGTTTTTCGTCCGGCCACCACGGGTCATCGGACCACCTTACCCGAGCCCTGAAATCAGGCCTCGGCCTCTTCTTCGCCGGTGTCTTCGGCTTCGGTTTCAAGTTCGGCCGGATCGACCCAGCCCAGCTGGATGCGTGCGGTCATGACAAGCTGTTGGGCTTCTTCAAGGGACACTTCGAATTTCTCAAGCACACCTTCGTCCTTGATGCGCTCGCCATTCACCGTGGTCCAGCCACCGGCCAATTCCCAGTCGGCGCAGGTGGCGAAATCTTCAAGCGATTTCACCCCATCCAGCGCGAGGGCCTCGATCATTTGGGGTGTCAGCCCGTCGAATTCAACCAGACTGTCAACAACACCCAATTCGCGGGCATGTTCCATCGCCTTGCGGTTGGCTTCTTCGAGAACATCGCGGGCGCGGGCCTGCAATTCGCCAGCCGTATCCGCATCGACACCGTCGATCACCAGCAATTCCTCGACATCGACATAGGCGACTTCTTCGAGGTTGGTGAAGCCTTCGGACACCAGAAGCTGGGCAAAGAATTCGTCCAGATCCAGCTTGTCCATGAACAATTGCGTGCGGGCCGCGAATTCTTTCTGGCGACGCTCGGATTCTTCGGATTCCGTCAGGATGTCGATGTCCAGACCCGTCAACTGCGACGCAAGGCGCACGTTCTGACCACGACGGCCAATCGCCAGCGACAGTTGCTCGTCGGGCACCACAACCTCGATGCGCTCGGCGTCGTCGTCAAGCACGACCTTGGTCACCTCGGCGGGCTGCAACGCGTTCACGAGGAAAGTCGGCATGTCCTCATTCCACGGAATGATGTCGATTTTCTCGCCCTGAAGTTCGTTGACAACAGCCTGAACACGGCTGCCGCGCATCCCGACGCAGGCGCCGACCGGATCAATCGAGTTGTCGTTGGAGATCACCGCGATCTTGGCACGCGAGCCGGGATCACGGGCGACCGCCTTGATTTCGATGATGCCATCGTAAATCTCGGGCACTTCCATCTTGAACAGCTCGGCCATGAACTGCGGATCGGTACGCGACAGGAAAATCTGCGGGCCCCGGGCTTCGCGGCGCACGTCCTTGATATAGCAGCGCACACGATCGTTGGGACGGTAGCTTTCGCGACCGATCTTTTCGTTGCGGCGCAAAATGCCCTCGCCGCGACCGATATCGACGATGAGATTACCGTATTCTTCGCGCTTGATCGTGCCGTTGATGATCGTGCCGGCACGGTCCTGGAATTCTTCGAACTGGCGGTCGCGTTCGGCTTCACGCACCTTTTGCAAGATAACCTGCTTGGCGGATTGCGCGGCGATGCGGCCCATTTCAACGGGGGGCACCTCGTCGGTGATCTCGTCACCAACGGCAGGCTCTGCAAGGTATTGCTTGGCCTGTTCGACAGTCAATTCGGCCTGATAGTTTTCCAGCAGGTCATCCTCGACGACGGTGCGCACACGGGTGAAGGTGGCGCGACCGGTTTTGCGGTCGATGTGGACGCGAATGTCCATTTCCGAGCCGTAGCGCGACTTGGCGGCGCGCGCGAGGCTTTCCTCCATCGCTTCGACAACCAGACCGGGGTCGATCATCTTCTCGCGGGCAACAGCCTCGGCGGTTTGCAGCAGCTCGAGCTGGTTTGCAGACGTGATTGCCATTGTCATCAGTCCTTTTGGGATTCGTTTTTGGTGTCAGAGTCATCGGACTCATCGCTATCAAGTTCCTCTTCGACAGCGTCGAATTGGCTTTCGTCGATCTGACCGTTGTCCTTGCGCTGCTTGAGCATCTCGCGGATCAGATCGTCGGTCAGAATAAGTTTGGCGTCGGACAGCCAGTCGAAATGCAGCCCGACCGTGCCCTCTTCGATGTTGATCAACACCTCGTCGCCCTCAACGCCCGCAAGTTCGCCTTTGAAGCGGCGACGGCCATCAATCATCTCGGTCGTTTCGATGCGGGCCTCGTAGCCTTCGAAGGTTGCGAAATCTTTCATGCGCGTCAGCGGACGGTCGATCCCGGGGCTGGACACTTCAAGCGTATATTCGTCTTCAACGGGGTCTTCCACGTCGAGAATAGCAGAGACGGCGGTAGAAATCTCGGCGCATTCATCGACTTCGATGCCGCCATCGGGGCGTTCGGCCATGATTTGCAGCGTCTTGGACTTCGTCGAGGACATCAGGCGCACACGCACCAACTCGAACCCCATGTCCTCAATGACTGGGCCGACGATTTCCGCGAGGCGGCGGTCGATAGCGGTTTTAGCGATCAGCTCGGACATGCAGGGCCTATGGTTCAGAATTCGATCAATTCCGTGCTCTGGAAAAAGCACAAAAAAACGGGCGCGCGGCCCGTTGATATTTCCCGGTGGGCTTCGGTGTTACACCGACGCGCCGCTGTTGAGAGGCGATATAGGCGGTTTCGCCTGAGTCTGCAAGGTCTTTGCGACAGGCAGCGCGCAGAGCGGGTCCTGCCAGGAAAACCCCTAGACCAGCGCGCGCGCAAAACGGTCGGTCGCGGCCACCAGCTCGCGGGTGATCCCCACCTCCGACAGGGCATGGCCCGCACGCCCCACCATGCGCAACTCCGAGCGCGCCCAGGCCTTGTGCAGGCGATAGGCCGACAGCGGCGGGCAGATCATATCATAGCGCCCCTGCACGATCAGCCCCGGCACATGCGCGATCCTGTCGATATCGCGCAAGATCTGGCCGTCGACCTCCAGAAACCCCTTGTGGGTGAAATAGTGGTTCTCCAGCCGCGCAAAGGTGCGCGCGTAATCGGCGGGAGCTTCGCCGCCCAGACCGTCACTTTCAATCGAGGCAAGCCCGTTTTCCCAGCTCGCCCAAGCCCGCCCGAACCGGATTTCTTGCGACAGATCGCCCGAGAACAGCCGCTTGTGATAGGCTGCGATCAGGTCGTCCTGCTCGTCCTGGGGCACCAGACGGGTGAAATTTCCCCACGTGTCGGGCCAGAACCGCCCTGCGCCACCGCCATAGAACCAATCCAGCTCGCTCTGCGTCATCAAGAAGACGCCGCGCAGGATCAGGCCCAGCGCCCGCTCGGGATGGGTTTGCGCATAGATCAGCGACAGGGTTGCCCCCCAGCTTCCGCCAAACACCAGCCATTTGGCGATTCCCAGCGTCTCGCGGATGGTTTCGATATCCCCCACAAGGTGCCACGTTGTGTTGGCCTCGACACTGGCCGTCGGGCGCGAGCGCCCGCAGCCGCGCTGGTCAAACAGGATGACACGATATTTTTCGGGATCAAAATAGCGCCGCATTGACGGGCTGCATCCGCCTCCGGGGCCACCATGCAGCACGACCACCGGCAGACCCTCGGGGTTGCCGCATTGCTCGACATAAATCGAGTGGCCGTCACCCACATCCAGCATACGGCTGTCATATGCCGCGATTTGCGGATAGAGAAATTGCGATGCGCTTTTTTGACCCGAGACCTTGTCCATACCGATCCTATATAGGGGCGACAGGGCCCATTTCATCGGGGAATTGACCACAGGGGAAAGAAAATGGAAACCGCTCAAACGACTGCCCAGACCACAATCGACCCCGCCGAAGTCGCAAAATTCGAAGCGATGGCGGCGGAATGGTGGGACCCGAAGGGCAAATTCAAGCCGCTGCACATGCTCAATCCCTGCCGTCTGGATTACATCTGCGCCCAGATCGCGACGGAATTCGCACGGGATCTGAGCGATGACACCCCCTTCAGCGGCCTGCGCCTGCTGGATATCGGCTGTGGCGGGGGGCTTTTGTCCGAGCCGATGGCGCGCTTGGGCGCGACCGTGGTTGGCGCGGATGCAGCGGCGGGCAATATTCCCGTGGCGCAGGTTCACGCCGATCAATCGGGCCTGACCATCGACTACCGTCACACCACCGCCGAGGCGCTGGCCGAAGCAGGCGAGCAATTCGATGTCGTGCTGAACATGGAAGTGGTCGAACATGTCGCCGATCCGCAGGCCTATCTGACCGCCTGCCAGCAGCTTTTGAAACCCGGCGGGCTGATGGTCTGCTCGACGCTCAATCGCACCGCCAAAAGCTATGGCATGGCGATTTTCGGGGCCGAAGTGGTCATGCGCTGGCTGCCGCGCGGCACGCATGAGTGGTCGAAATTCATCACGCCCGACGAATTGTTCGCCCTGATCGAGACGGCCGGCCTTACGCCTGTCGATCGCAAGGGGTTTGTGTTCAATCCGCTGGGCTGGTCGTGGTCGCTGTCGGCGCGCGATCTCAGTGTGAACTATGTCACAGCCTCGACCAAACCGGCTCAAGAGCGGCCCGAAAGCGCCTAATCGCTTTCCAGTCGCATCCGCAACTCGCGCAGCACGGGCAGCACCGCGCGCACACGTTCGCTGCCCAGCGCATCCACGGTTTCACCGATGATCGGCGCGATGGCTTCAAGGGCCAGATCACGCGCGCGCCGCCCCGCGGGCGAAATCGACACGAATTTGCGCCGCGCGTCGTCCCAATCGGGACGCACGTGGATATGGCCGGCCCATTCCAGCTTGCTGAGCGTGTTGGTCATCGCGCCGCGTGTCACGTGAAACGCGCGCGCCAATTGCGCCGGAGCGCGCTCTTCACCAGCGCGCGCCAGATGGTTCAAAACCGAGAAATGGCTGATCTCCATGCCCTTGGGCAGGGCCTTGCTCAGGCGGTTGCGTGCCAATTGATCCGCCATGAAAATCTCGGAAAACAGCGCAATCGCCAGCGGGTCGTTGGAAGAGCTCATTGCACGGGCCTTAGGTCAAACGGACGGTCATGGGTCAGCGAGGGCACGCGCGCGCGCGCCTCATCGACAGCGGACAGGTCGTAATCAAACAGGGTGACACCCGTCTGCGTCCCCCCGTCAGCGACCACCTCGCCCCATGGGGCAACCACCAGCGAATGTCCATAGGTGGCACGCGGTTTGCCCGTTGTGATTTTATGCGTGCCGCTTTGCGCTGGTGCAAAGATCCACGTCCCGCATTCGATCGCGCGCGCGCGCAGCAACACCTCCCAATGGGCCGCGCCCGTCACCGGCGAAAAGGCGGCAGGCACGGTGATGATCTGCGCGCCACCCTGCGCCAGGGCGCGATAGAGCGCGGGAAACCGGACGTCGTAGCAAATCGTCATCCCGATCCGCCCCATCGGCGTATTTGTGACGCTGGCCTGCGTGCCCGGACGATAGCCTTTGCTCTCGAAATAGGTTTCCGTTTCGCTGACGCTCACGTCGAACATGTGGATTTTGTCGTAACGCGCCGCGATCTCTCCGTCGGGGGAAATCAGGAAAGAGCGATTGGCAAACCGCCCGTCGGTCTCGCCGGTTTTCAGGGCAAGCGATCCGATCAACAGCCAGATGCCCTGCGCTTGCGCCACCCCTCGCAGCGCTGCAAGCGTGGGGTCCTGCGCCTCCAGGTGCAAGACGGCCTCTTGCCGGGCACGCGCGGTCGATACGCAATTCGTGACCTCGGGGGTGAGCACAAACTGCGCGCCCGCCCCTGCGGCCTGTTCGATCAGATCGCAGGTGACGGGAAGGTTAGCCAACGGGTCATCGCCCGCATTCAGGGTGATCAGCGCAGCCTTGGGCATCGGGCCGCCTTACCCCGCCAACAGCGGATCAAGCTTGCCCGCCTCGTCCAGCGCATAGAGATCATCGCAGCCGCCGACATGGGCGTCACCGATGAAAATCTGCGGCACGGTGCGCACGCCGTTGGCCCGTTTGGTCATGGCGACCCGCAGGTCGGGGTCGGCAGAAACGTCGATTTCGCTGAATTCGACGCCCTTCTTGGCCAAAAGACGTTTCGCAGCCACGCAATAGGGGCAGGTCGGCGTGGTATAAAGAGTGACAGTTTGCATGTTCATATCCTTGTTGCCATCCGCCGCAGTGCGGATCGCCTTGCGCGCAACTATAGGACTTCAGGCGTCCTTCGCAACGCGCGCCAGCACAACAATATCGACACGCGCGGCCCCGCCTTCCAGGCAGACCTGCGTTGCCGCCTCCAAAGTGGCCCCCGAGGTCAAAACATCATCGACCAGCAAAACCGAACGCCCCTTGAGCAGCGCCTTGCGTTTGGGGTGAGCAATGAAGGCACCGCTGACGTTGGTAAAGCGGTCCTGCGCAGACATCCCGTGCATCACCGCCGTGGCACGCGGGCGCTGCAACAGATCGGGACAGAATTGCGCCGCCTCCAGACGGGCCACCTGCTGCGCAAGCAAAGCCGATTGGTTGTAGCCACGCTGTGCAAACCGCACCCAGTGAAGTGGCACGGGCGCCACAAGCGTATCGGGCCGGATCAGCGGTTTGGCCGCGCGGGTCAGCCAGACTCCCGCAGGCACGGCCAGATCCATCCGGTCGCCATGTTTGAGCCGCAGCACCATTTGCCGTCCCAAATCACGGTAGACCAGCGCAGCCCGCCCCCGGCCCCAGTTGCGCGGCGTCTGCAGGCAGGCGTCGCATAGATCCCCCGCGCGGGCCTCCCCGACCAAGGGCACGCCACAGCCCTCACACACCATCCCGTTCACAAAGGGCATCTGCGCCCAACACGCGCCGCAAAGCGCATTGTCTTGCGCGACCACCGCGTCACAGGCAACACAAGCGGGCGGGTAAATAAGTCGCATGAGGGAGGTCAGGCCAAAGCTTTGCATTCCCGCGCTCCTCCTCCTAGATAGGGGGCAAGATGCGACGATGACGCCCCTGCCCTAGCCGATACCTGTGCCATTATGACAACGCGCCCCCCTGACCTGACTGATCGCCCGCGGCTGGAACATGCCCGCAACCGCGCCCGAAAGCGCGGCCTTGCGCTGTTTTTGCACGAGGAGGCGCGCACCGAGGTCGAGGATCGCCTCATGATGGTTAACAAAGCGTTTACCGATGTCGCCATCGTCACCGGTTTTCCCGAAGCATGGCGCGAAAGCTTCCCGAATGCGGTGATTGTCCCCGACGAGGACCATCTGGCGCTGGCGCAGGGACAATTCGATCTGGTGATCCATGCCCTCAGCCTGCATTGGGCAAACGATCCCGTTGGCCAGCTGGTGCAAGCGCGCCGCGCTCTGCGCCCGGACGGTCTGTTGATCGCGGCCTGTTTTGGCGGGCAAACGCTTCACGAGCTGCGCAGCACTCTTGCAGAAACAGAGGTGGCCATCAGCGGCGGGCTTTCGCCGCGCGTTGTGCCGATGGGCGAAATTCGCGACCTTGGCGGCTTGTTGCAGCGTGCGGGCTTTGCCTTGCCCGTGGCTGATCTGTCGCCGCGCAACGTTTCCTATGCCTCGCTGTTCGATCTGATGCGCGACCTGCGCGCGATGGGGGAAACCAATGCGCTGGCGGCCCGCCTGCGCCGCGCGACGCCACGTGCCCTTTTTGCGCAGGCCGCCGCCCTCTACCAAAGCCGCTTCCCCGCGCCAAGCAATCCGGCGCGCATCGCGGCAACCTTTGATCTGGTGTTTCTCACGGCTTGGGCGCCCGACGAGAGCCAGCAAAAACCTCTGCGGCCGGGATCGGCGCAGGCGCGCCTCGCGGATGCACTTGGCACCCGCGAGTTGACCTTGCCCAAAAGTGATCCAAATACCCGCCAAACCCCGTAACAACGCCCACATGCGACGCAAAAGACCGAGGACAACCATGCCCACCACGCCGCCCAAACGCCTCGACTCATCTGCCCTTGATGCGACTTGCCCAGCGCATGCGGCTGATGACCACCCGCGCGTTCCAAAGCAAAAAATCGGGGTTCTTCTGGCAAACCTCGGCACACCCGACGGCACGGATTACTGGTCCATGCGCCGGTATCTTAGCGAATTCCTGTCCGACAAACGGGTGATCGACTATCCCGCGTGGAAATGGCAACCGATTCTGCAAGGCATCATCCTGTCGATCCGCCCGCAAAAATCGGGCAAAGCCTATGCGTCGATCTGGAACAACGAGGCCAACGAAAGCCCGCTTGCCACAATCACGAAAGACCAGACCGCCGCCTTGAGCACCAAGCTGAACGCGGCCTATGGCGGCAAAGTGATGGTTGATTACTGCATGCGTTACGGCAATCCGTCGACCAAATCGAAGGTGCGCAAGATGGTGGAACAGGGCTGCACCAAGATCCTGTTTTTCCCGCTCTATCCGCAATACGCGGGGGCCACGATCGCCACCGCAAACGATGCGTTTTTCCGCGCGCTGATGGACGAAAGCTGGCAACCTGCCGCGCGCACCGTTGCGCCGTATTTTGACGATGCGCAATATATCGACGCGCTGGCGCAAAGCGTCGAGCAGGCCTATGCAAAAACGGCGGATAAACCCGACATTCTGGTGTGTTCCTACCACGGTCTGCCGGAGCGGTATTTGCTGGAAAACGGTGATCCCTATCACTGCCAATGTCACAAAACCACACGTCTTCTCAAAGAACGCCTTGGCTGGGACAACAGCCAGATCATCACGACCTTCCAGTCGAAATTCGGCCCCGAGGACTGGCTTCAGCCCTACACCGTCGAAGAGGTCGCGCGTCAAGCTCAAGCGGGCAACAAGAAGATTGCCGTGATCGCCCCCGCCTTTTCTGCCGATTGCATCGAGACCCTCGAAGAAATCAACGAGGAAATCCGCGAAAGCTTCGAGCACGCGGGCGGCACCCAGTTCACCTATGTGCCCTGCCTCAACGACACCCCCGCCCATATCGACGCCCTGGCGCGGATCATCGACGACAATCTGCGCGGCTGGATCTAGGCCACGGGCCGCAATCCCCCGCAATTCCATAGAAAAAGAGCGGTGTCTTGCGGCACCGCTCTTTTCGATCTTGTCGCTGGAAAGCGTGGCTTAGTTCGACATTGCCGCGGCAACGAGGGCCACGATCAACAGCGGAACAACATAGCCACCTGCGGACGAGGCGGCCGTTTCTTCGATGATAACCGGAGCTTCCATGACAGGTGCTTCATAGCCACCAGCAAAGGCGGACGATGCGGCAACCGAGAACAGAGCGGCGGCGGCGAGCTTTTTCATAATAGTCCTCCAAGACACCCGCACTCGTACGATTCGAGGCGGAAAATGATGAGTTCGTACGATTTTATATGAGCCAGCGAAAAATAATTGCAAACATTTGCACGGGTTTTAGGCGCAACTGCACAGAGGTTGTCGTCAAATTAGCAACACTTGTGTGCCCACTTTGGCCAATCCGAAAAGCTGCGCGATATGCTCGTTATAGAGTCCGATACAGCCGTTGGACGACCGACGCCCGATCTTGCGCGTGTCATGGGTGCCGTGGATTCGGTAATATTGCCAGCTCAGGTAAAGCGCGTGTGTGCCCAACGGATTGTTGGGGCCGGGGCCGACGAATTCCGGCCATTCGGGATTGCGAATGCGCATCGCCGGTGTGGGCGACCAGCTTGGGCCTTCGACCTTGCGGATGATTTCCGTGCGCCCGCGCCGCGTCAGATCATCCGTCAACGGCACAGAGGTCGGGAACAATTTGTAGGTCAGCCCGTCCTCGGACCAGTAGTGCAGCGCGCGCGAGGTGATATCGACCAGCACGGCCCCGTTTTTGAGCGAGCTGAAATAGGGCTGCCATTCGAGCGAGCGAAAGGACGAAATGTTGTGCCGGATCGTCGCGTTCAATTCGGAGTCCATCTCGGTGGAATTGGCGGCGGTGGTTTCGCCGCTGACCTGCGCCAAGGCGGGCGTCGCCAGACCAACACCGGTCAGGGTTGTCGCAGCCAGAAAGGCGCGGCGGTCGAGGGATTTGGGCGCAGGTGCCATTGCGGTAACTCCGATGTAAACTCAGATCACAGATACGTCAGCCTTTACTCCCTTGCAGACCCTCTCGCAAATCAAACTAACGTCAATCCGGCAATTGTGATCCCGATCCCATTTGCTCCGCCGCCACTTTCGCGCTAGGCAAATGGGAAAGTTTTGTCCAAAGGACCCAAGATGACGCGTTTTTCCTATCTGCTTTCGGTTGGCCTCTTGGCGCTTGCGGCCTGTGGCACACCCTCGGCCCCTCTCGTTGGCACCGACGGCAAGCCCCTGCCCAGACTCTACAAAATCAATGATCGTGATTCTGCTGCGATCGAATACCGGATGCTCGATTCGGTGAACGTGTTGCGCCAGTCGGCAGGTGCGCCCCCCGTGCAACTGAACGCGCAACTGAACGCCGCCGCCGCGACCCATTCGCGCGATATGTCGGTGCAAAACCGTCCATGGCACTTTGGCTCTGACGGCTCGTCGCCCATCGATCGCGTGCGCCGCGCAGGCTATGCGGGTGTGATGCTGGGCGAAAATATTTCCGAAACCTACGAGACCGAACTGGAAACGCTATCGGCTTGGATGCAAGCGCCCGATACGCGCTCGATCATCCTGGATCGCAACGCAACCGACCTTGGCTTTGCGTGGTATCAAGAAGCCAGCGGCAAAATCTGGTGGACGCTCGTTCTGGGTGGCCCCTCCGGCGTGACGCAAACCATGGCCCTCGCGCAATAAGCGAAGCCGCTCAAAGCCTCAAAAAAGGGGCCAATCGGCCCCTTTTCGTTTTGCAAGCTACGGCCAGATGTCGATCTGCACGCCCAAAGGCACCATCGCATAGATTTCCTCGATCTCCGCATCGGTCACGGCGATACAGCCCGCTGTCCAGTCGTTGCCCAAACCCAGATGTTTGTTGGCTTGGCCGTGGATGAAAATATCCCCGCCCGGATTTTGACCGAGCGCTGCTGCGCGGGCCACGTCTTCCTTGTTGGGATACGAAATCCCGATCGACAGGTGATAGGCAGAATTGGGATTGCGCCGGTCGATGAAATAGCTGCCCTCGGGCGTTTTGCCATCGCCGACGAACTGCTTGGCGCCCACAGGATTGCCACCCAGACCGATCTTGTATTCCTTGATCACCTCGGCCCCGTGCAGGATGTAAAGCCGACGCTTTTCCTTGTAGATCACCAACCGTGTGACCTGAGGCCCGTAGTAGGGTTTGATCCGCCGCCCACATGCCGAAAGCGCAGCAAGGGCGATCCCCGCAAGAAAGGTCCGTTTGTTCAACATGAAACACTGCCCGTGTTATGACGCCCATTCGGGCTTTGTAGCTCTATACCTCAAATCGGGGCGCTGACGGAAGGAAAACTCTCGCCCCCCGTTCACAGCCTTGTGAACGTCGCTGCCGCCTCGATATGCGGGGACCAGCGGAATTGATCGACGACGATCAGATCCGAGATGCTGTAGCCCGCGTCGATCAGGATCTTGCTGTCGCGCGCGAAGGTCACGGGATTGCAGGACACGGACACGACTTTGGACACCTTGCTGTGCGCCAGCTCTTCGACCTGCGCTTCGCATCCCGCGCGCGGCGGATCAAGAACCACGGCGTTGAATTTATCCAGCTCATCGGGCAGCAGCGGGCGGCGGAACAGAT
The DNA here is from genome assembly GCF_900172375.1 of Aquimixticola soesokkakensis. GTDB lineage: Bacteria > Pseudomonadota > Alphaproteobacteria > Rhodobacterales > Rhodobacteraceae > Aquimixticola > Aquimixticola soesokkakensis. The sequence goes on from NZ_FWFS01000001.1 coordinate 88,755, forward strand.
CGCGCGCCTCTGTGGTGACCAGCTTGAGGCCCGGCGCGGCACGCCAACCGCGATCCAGCGCGCTCAACATCGCGGCCTCGCTTTCGACCGCGTGGATTTCGGCGCCCTCGGCCAGAGGCAGGGAAAATGTGCCGCATCCCGCAAACAGATCGGCGATCTTTTTGGATTTGCCCACGGCCTGCCGCACATAGGCCAGCAAAGCCGCCTCGCCCTCATGTGTCGCCTGCAAGAACGCGCCCGCAGGCGGGATCACCGTTGCACGGCCAAACCGCTGGATCGGCGCGTCCTGCGCGATTTGCTCGCCATCCCAATACAGACGCGTAAGGCCGAATGTTCCCACCACTTCCGACAGACCGATGCGCAGCGCCTGATCCAGGGGCTTGCCACCGCGCACAGCCACATCAGCCCCGCGTTCGGTTTCAATCACGGCAAGCGACATTTCCGCCTTGCGCGATGCCCCTGCGGCCACCAGCGCCTCAAGGGCTGGCAAGGCGGCCATGATTGCGGGCGACATGATGCGGCAATCGGGAACCTCCACGATCGTGCCGGACGCACGGCCATGCAGACCAACCAGCACGCCTTTTTTCGTGCGCCGACCGGAAAACACCGCCCGCCGGCGCGACCGCTCTGGCGAGGTGTCGATGCGCGCCACCGCGATGTCGATCCCATGCGCCGAAAGGGCCGCGCGCACCACATCGGATTTCCAGCTGGCGACAAACGGATCGGAGGCATGCTGCAACGAACAGCCCCCGCAGGCGCGAAAATGCCGACACGGCGCGCTGACGCGATCTTCGGAGGGGCGCAGAATCCGCGGAGTCTCCATGCGATCGCCGGTGACCTCGCCCGCGACCAATTCGCCCGGAAGCGTGAGCGGCACAAACACCGGACCTTTCGCAATCCCGTCGCCCAAATGGCCCAGCCGTTCGATCACCAATTCGCTCATTCTGCTGCCTTTTCCTCTGCCGCATCCAATCCGATGAAACCGCCGGACTGGCGTTTCCAGTAGCGGGCGTAGACGCCATCCAGCGCCAAAAGCTCCGCGTGACTGCCCTGCTCTGCGATCCGGCCACGCTCCAGCACGATGATGCGATCCATCTGGATCAGCGTCGACAAGCGGTGCGCGATGGCCAGAACGGTTTTGCCCTGCATCGCCGTCTCAAGCGCGGTCTGTATCTCTGCCTCCACCTCGCTGTCCAGCGCTGACGTTGCCTCGTCGAGCACCAAAATCGGCGCATCCTTGATAAAGGCGCGCGCGATGGCGATGCGCTGGCGCTGGCCGCCGGACAATTTCACCCCCCGCTCCCCCAGCCGCGCCTCATAGCCCAAGCGTCCGCGGTGATCCTCAAGCTCGAGAATAAAATCATGCGCCTCGGCCTGTTTGGCGGCTGCGATAATGCGCGCCTCATCCGCATCCGGCTGCCCGTAGGCGATATTCTCGCGCGCGGTGCGGTTGAACATTGCCGTCTCCTGCGTGACCATCGCGATGGACTGGCGCAGGCTTTCCTGTGTCACGTGACGGATGTCCTGCCCGCCGATGCGAATCACCCCGTTTTCAGGATCGTAGAGACGCAGCAACAGCGCCACGAGGGTCGATTTCCCCGCACCGGAGGCGCCAACAATGCCGATCCGCTCGCCCGCTTTGATGTCGAGGTCGAGGGACTGGATGCCGCCGCTGTCCCGCCCGTAGGCAAAGCTCACGCCCTCAAAGCGGATGCTGTCGGCCCGTTTCAACGCCACGGCATCGGGCGCATCCACCAGCGCATGCGGCACGGCCAGCGTGTCCATACCGTTCTCGACCTCGCCGACAAAACCGGAGATTTGCATCAGCGTCCCCGAAAACCGGCCCGTGAGCTGCGCGATGCGGATGCCGACCGCGCCCGCCGTCGCCACCGCGCCCGCCGTTGCACCGCCCTGCACCCAGACGATGACCGTGCCAAGCACCAGCACGACCGGCAAAATCCCCGCCAGCGACATCAAAAGAAACCGGAAAATCGCGGTGGTTTTTCCGAAATCCACCGCACTGAGGCGAAATTTCTCCATGGATTGAAGGGCCGTGCGATCCTCGAACGCGTCATGAGCGAACAATTTGACCGTTTTGATATTGGTGATCGTATCGACCACCACTCCCGAAATAACCGACCGCGTTTCGGCCCGCGCTTCGGCACGGACCCGAATGCGCGGCAGAAAATAGCGGATCAAAAACACATAGGCGATCAGCCAGATCACCAGCACCGCCGTGATCCGCCCGTCAATCGCCGCGATCAACCCGATGGAGCCAAGCACCGTGGACACGACAAAAACAATGGTTCCCGTGCCTTCGCTACAAATCTCGGTCATCGCGCGGGCAACCTGCATCTGTTTTTGACTGATGCGTCCGGCAAAATCATTGTCGAAGAACGGCACCGATTGCCCCAGGGTGTAGCGGTGCAGCCGCGACAGCACCAAGGGCATCAGATTGGGTTGCAGATACATCGACCCGACAGCGGCATCCCCCGCAATCACGAAGGGGCGCAACAGGATGTAAAACGCCAAAAATCCTGCCGCGACGCCCCAGTGGCTGGTGAAAATCGCAAGCGGACCCTGATCGCTCGCGACGTCGATGATGCGCCCCAAAAGATAGGCCGACAGCACTTCGACCAGCCCGACAGCGGCGGAGGTGGCAATCGACAAGCCCAAAAGCCGCCAGGCCCCCGCAAGGCACCATCTGAAAAACTTCAAAAGGCTGCGGGGCGGGGCGCCGATGGCAGGTTGATAGGGGTCAATAATCTGGAGGTCGGCCATAATTTTCATTCCAAGCGGGCTCTGTCACAAAGGTGCGATCAGAAGGCATCAAGAGAGCCGCATGGCAGATCAGGCGAGCAGCTGCCCTTTGGTAAGGGTGAAACTGCTTTTAATCCAAGCCATTTCAAGATCACGAAGCCGCGCGCCAATCGCAGCGCCGCTAAGAACAGGGTCTAAATCGGCGGCTTTGACCGGAAACCGGGAGGCAGCACCCAATGCAACTGCGTGCCTGTCCGCAGGCAGCGACGGAATTTCCAAAAGCGCACAGCGCAGGTCCAGCGCCACGCGCGCCTGCGCGGCCCCCAAGCGATAGCCCAACTCCCCCGCCGACATCGTGCCCACCGCCGCGTCGCGCAACATGTGCAACCGTTTGCTCTGCGCGCGGCTCAAACGCAACTGCGACACGTCACCGCCCAGCGCCGCCAGCCGCGCCACCGCATCCGGCTGCGACAGATGGCAAAAGCGAAAGAAGGCCTCCAGTGTTGCGCCTGCGAGGACCCGTGTCAAAACGCCGCTTTGCATCATCGCGCCCAGCGCGGTTTGAGGCTGGGGCGCCGCCAGAAGTTTCACAATCTCCGCTGTGACCCGCTCGCTCGAAAGCGTCTCCAACCCGGCGCTATGGGCCGCACAGGCTGCAAGCCCCTCGGCGTCAACGCCCTGCTGGGGGTCGCCATACCAGGCGAAAAACCGGAAAAACCGCAGGATGCGCAGATAGTCCTCGCGGATCCGCCCCGATGGATCGCCCACAAAGCGCACAATCCGCGCCTGCAGATCGTCCAATCCGCCAAGCGGGTCGATCACCTGCCCCTGTGCATCGGCATAAAGCGCGTTCATCGTGAAATCGCGCCGCATCGCGTCCTGCGCAAGACTGTCGCAAAAGGCCACGGTCGCACGCCGCCCGTCGGTATGCACGTCACGCCGGAAGGTGGTCACTTCAAAGGGCTGACCCTCGGAAACGACCGTCACCGTGCCGTGGTCAAGCCCCGTCGGGACGACTTTCAAACCCGCCTTTTGCGCAAGTTGGCACACGGTTTGCGGCACAAGAGACGTGGCAATATCAATATCGCTGACCGGCGCGCCAAGCAGCGCGTTTCGCACGCAGCCCCCGACGAAATAGGCCTGCCCCGCAGGTGCAAGCGCAGCCATCACCGCCATGCTGCGCGGATCGCGAATCCAGTCTGCCTCAATTCTGATCATGCGCGATCAGGTCTGCCAGCCCCTTCAGGATGCGCGCGGTCGCGCCCCAGATGTAATAGGGACCCCAAGGCACGGTGTAATATTCCCGCCGTTGCCCCCGCCACAGGCGGCCTTCGATGCGATAGTTGTCGAGATTGGCAAGATGGGCGAGCGGGACACGGAACACTTCTGCCACTTCCCCCACCTCGGCGCGGCTGTCAAACGCGTCTGCGATCCAGCCCACAACCGGCACCATCCGAAAGCCGGTCACGGTGACATGACTGGCGAGCGTGCCCAGAACTTCAACCTGTCCCAGCGGTAGGCCGATTTCCTCCCATGCCTCGCGCAAGGCAGCGGCGGTGGGGGTCGCGTCTTCGGGATCAACCTTGCCGCCGGGAAAGGCGATCTGACCGGGGTGGTGTTTCAAGGCAGAGGAGCGTTTCGTCAGGATCACGTCGATCCCATCCGCACCGGCAATCAGCGGCACCAGAACCGCCGCCGCGCGCAAATCGGTTTTGGGCGGCGAAACCGCAGGGTTCAGATCAAAATCGGTGGTCTGCGATCCGGCATGTGCAATGGCATGCCGGATCGCGCCAAGATCAACTGTCTGCGTCATCTCCGGCCTTATCCGTTTGGGCCTTATCCGTTTTGGCCTCGAAACCAAGCGTGGCAGGGTCGAAGGCGTAATGCGCGCCGCAGAATTGGCAATCTGCGGTGACCGTGCCTGCTTCGGTCGTCATCGTCTGGATGTCTTTTGCCGAATAGATCGAGAGGCTTTGCTGTACGCGATCCGACGAACAGGTGCATCCGAACTTCACCGGCTGCGCGTCAAACACCCGCGGCTCGTCTTCGTGGAACAGGCGCACCAACAGCTCGGTGGGCTGAACCAGCGGCCCGATCAATTCGAGTTCATCCACGGTATCAAGCAGCACATTGGCGCGGGTCCAACCTTCGGACTCATCGTCACTCAGGATATCCTCAGCCTTCAAAAGACCCTCGTCACCGCTCCCGCCGTCTTGGGCAAAGGGCGACGCCTTGGGCATTTTTTGCAGCATGACACCGCCCGCGCGCCAGCTTTCCGCGGCGCCTGCCAGTTGCGATTTTCCGAATGACAGCTCAAAACGCGTCGGCAGCTGTTCGGACTGGGCGAAATAGGTTTCAGCGCAGGCCGTCAATGAGCCGCCGGCAATCGGCGTGATGCCCTGATAGGGGGCGTTGCCAGCCCCTTGGTCGATCAAAACTGCGAAATACCCGTTGCCGATCTGCGGAAAGGCGTCACCGGTGGGATCAAGGCGCTCTTCGTCAAAAGAGGCATAGGCACGAATGCGGCCCACTTCACCTTCTTTTTGCGGCGCGTAATAGTCGGTTGCAATAAGACGCGCAGCACCACTGCCGCGCACTTGCAGCGACAATTTCCAGCGCAGCTTGATGCTTTGGCCGATCATGGCGGTGAGCAAAGCCATCTCTGCCACCAGCGCCTCGATGGCGGGTGGATAGTCATGTTGTTCGAGAACGCGGTCGAGCACCCCGTCAAGACGGGTGACGCGGCCGCGAATATCGGTACGGTCGAGTTGAAAAGGGAGGACCGTGTCGTCCCAGGCGATTTGAGAACCTAGCATTTGGGGGCTTCCTTGCGCGATGCGGTTTCGCTTATCGACCCCATATAGGAACTTGAACAGAATGCAAAAGGCCAAGCTATGATCCGACGTTACGGGGAGACCCCCAAAAAGGGCCAGATTTACGGACGCAGACCCGGTGCCTACGCCGTTTTACGCCGTGGACCTGACCTTTTGCTGACCTTTCAGGACGGGCCGACCCCCGAATTTCAACTGCCCGGCGGGGGCATCGATCAGGGCGAGCACATCCTGCCCGCCTTGCGTCGCGAAGTTTTTGAGGAAACCGGTTGGGCCATAGGCGCCGCGCAACGCCTTGCTGTGTTTCGCCGCTTTGCCTACCTGCCGGAATATGACCGCTTTGCCGAGAAGATTTGTCATATCTTCCTCGCCACGCCCGCCCTTCGGCGCGGTCCCCCCATCGAACCCCTGCATAGCGCGATCTGGGTGCCAATGGCGCAAGCTCCTGACCTGCTGGGGAATGATGGCGATCGGGCCGTGGTCGAAAATTACCTGAAATTTTGCGCGATTTGAGGCCTAGATCAGCGTCAGCCGACGCGGATATTCAAGCAGGATTGCGGAAATATCATCAGGGAAATCCTGATCTTGGGTGAAGGCGTTGAGATCCCAGATCAGGGTTTCAAAAAACGCCTCGCCACGTTGATGCCTGTTTTTGGAAATGATCGCGCGCAACCCCTCATCCCCCAGCATCCCGTCGTCTCCGTCGGGACACTCGGTGACGCCATCAGAAAGCAGGAACACCCGATCCCCTGCCGAAAGCTGGAAATGCACATCTTCATAGGTCGCATTGGGGATGAGCCCCACGGGTAGACCACCATCACCGAAAAATTCGATGTCGCCTGACGCGCGCTGACACACGGGATGGGGGTGGCCGCATTGGGTCATCACCATTTCGCCTGTTTTCAGGTTGAAATGCGCCAGGAGCATGGTGAAATACAGGTCGGTCTCCATCTCGTCCAGCATCAGCCGGTTCAATTGCGCCGCCACATCGCTGGGGGATTTCGGCACAACCTGCCCGTCTGCTGTCGCCGTCACGGCAAGATTCTGTTCGGGGGCGGTTCCGCTAAGATAGGCCGCCAATCGCGCAGTCATCAGCGCAGAGGCAATGCCGTGCCCCGAAACGTCGATTGAAAAGACGCCGATCTGGTCTTCGTTGATCGGAAACGTGCCGACAAGATCGCCCCCCACATGACCGCAGGGCCGCAGCAACAAGGACACGGTCGCGGCCCCGAAATCGTGAAACCGCTCGCGCACCAGCGATTGCTGCAATTTGCGCGCCTCGACCAAGTCGCGATCAAGCGATTCGTAGAGGGTGGATATTTCCTGCAGGGTCGAGGTGACGAGGCGGTTTTTTTCCGTCAGCTCGCGCTCCATCCGCAAGATGCGCTCTCCGGCGCGGATGCGGGCCAAAAGCTCATCACCCGCCACCGGTTTCGTGAGGAAATCATCGGCCCCGATATCCAGCCCGTGCGCCACCTCGCCTTTCTCGTTTTTCGAGGTCAGCAAAATGAAATACCCGTAGTTTTCGCGATCCAAGTCCCTGAATTCCTGGCAAAATTCCAGACCATCCATCCCCGGCATCATCCAATCGGAAACGACAAGATCAATCTCATGTGTGCGGCAGAGTTCCAGGGCCTCGACGCCTGACCCCGCCTCCACAACACTATAGCCCCAGCGACTAAGGTAAGACGACAGAATCCGGCGCTGTGCCCGACTGTCATCCACAACCAGCACAGATTTCACGACACTAAACTCTGTCGTCACCACCTCACGTGGCTTTGTATTCAGGATAACCGGCACTCAAAACTCCAGCTCGGGGATTCCGCGCATTTCCTTACCCTAGGCCCAGCCAACTTAATGCCAGCTTAAACGTAGAATTTTCAGGAAATTCGCCCCCGCGCTTAGGGGTTCTTAACGAAGTTATTCGACAATGTTTTCAACGGAGGACAGGTCATGACAACAATTGACTGGCGCCAACTTGAACAGTTGCAATCAGAAGTCGGACAAGATGCCTTCCAAGAGGTCGTGGACCTATTTCTGGATGAGGTGGATGAGGTGATCGCGCGGCTTGACGCGGCGCAGCCCGCCCGCGCCCTTGAAGAAGATTTGCATTTTCTCAAAGGAAGTGCCCTGAACCTCGGGTTCAAAGTTCTGTCGACCCTGTGCCAGGCGGGTGAAAAACGCGCCGCACAAGGCCAGACGGCGGACATAGACCTTGGGGAAATTCGCGCGGCCTATCAAACGGGGCGCGACGAGCTTGTCGCGCATTCGGCGTCCGCGTTCTGACACGGCCACGCCGTCAGAGCACAAATTCCGCGATCGCCTTATCTGTCGTGATGTCGCGAAACTCCATATCTGACGCGGAGAGGCGCTCCAGAAAGCTTGCGAAATTCGCAGGGTCCTGGGTTTCGATGCCGATCAGGACCGACCCAAAGTTACGTGCCGATTTTTTGAGATACTCGAAACGCGCGATATCGTCTTGCGGGCCCAGCAGTTCCAGAAAGTCGCGCAGCGCACCGGGGCGCTGGGGCATCCGGATAATGAAATATTTTTTCAGCCCCAAATAGCGCTGCGAACGTTCTTTGACCTCTGGCAGGCGTTCAAAATCAAAATTTCCGCCCGACGTCACACAGACCACCCGCTTGCCGCGAATTTCCGGGCCAAGCTCTGCCAGCGCATCGACGGAGAGCGCGCCTGCGGGTTCCAAAACGATCCCCTCGACGTTGAGCATCTCCAGCATCGTGCCGCAAATGCGATCTTCGGGCGCCGCAAGCACCTGATCACGTTTGACATTTCGCAACAGCTCAAAGGGTTGCGCCCCGATGCGCGCCACAGCCGCCCCGTCAACAAAACTATCGACGCGCGGCAATGTAACGGGGGCACCCGCCGCGACCGCCCCCGCAAGCGACATACCGCCCAAGGGTTCGACGTAACGCAGCGCCACCTGCGGAGCGACCTGCGCAAGGTAGCGTGTCATCCCCGCCGACAGGCCGCCGCCGCCCACCGGCAGGATCACCATATCCGGCAGCTCGGGCATTTGCGCGACCATCTCCACCGCGACCGAGGCCTGCCCTTCGATGACATCCGCATCGTCAAAAGGAGACAGGAAATAACCCCCTTGGGCATCGCAATAGGCCTGCGACGAGGCCAGCGTGTCGTCGAAATAGTCCCCCACCAGTTCGATGCGGATCGCCTCGCCGCCAAAAACCTTGGTCTTGGCGATCTTTTGCTGGGGCGTGGTAACGGGCATGAAAATCACACCCTTCACCCCGAAATGCTTGCAGGCATAGGCGACGCCCTGCGCGTGATTGCCCGCAGAAGCACAAACAAACAGCTTTTGATCGGGAAACTCCGCCAGATATTTGCGCATCGCATTCATCGCGCCGCGAATTTTATAGGATCGCACCGGCGCAAGGTCTTCGCGTTTGAGCCAGATTTCCGCACCATATTTGGCGCTGAGATGCGCGTTCAGCTGACAGGGCGTTGGCGCGAAACTTGCGCGCAACGCGGCCTCTGCGGCTTCGGCGGCACATTTGAAATCAGACATTTGTGCCCCCTTCAATTTTGCGCCCTTCTACGACCATCCCGTAAATGGTGGTCAAAAGGCTGGCCCCGACCATCAAGGTAATCCAACCCGACACCAGCGCATAGACGACGCCGATCACACCCCCGCCAACGAACACGCCGATGGCTTGCAGGGGGATCAACATCATCAAGGCGATCAGCGTGGTTTGAAAAATAGAACTGGCGTAGGGCGCTGTCGCCGCCCAAGCCTGCCCGATACGTATCTCGCGCCCCATCGCGGCGGCCGGCAGGATTGGCGACAAGCGGTAAAAGACAAAGGACAGTGCCAATCCCATCACCACCAGCATCAGAACCGGCAAGAGGGCTCTGGGAACGAAGATGCCAAGCACCCCCACGGCCATCGAGGCCAAAAAGCCGACCCCAAGCAAAATAACGCCGATAATCAGACTTTTCCCCAAGTACGCGCCGATCCTTGCCCCCCGGAAACTGGGCAGCAAACCTGTCGCTGTCTCGCCGAGCAACACGAAGCGATGCCATTCCACCGCAACCCAAAGCCCCACCGCGAAGCTGGCCATGGTCAGAAATAGCGTTGCCAACAGGGTCGTCGGTTGCACCGTACCATTTTCCAGCTGCGCGACATCAACCGGACCGATTGCACCGGAAAACAGCACCTGAAGTGCGGTTATCCCAAGCCAGGGGAGCGCCGAAATCAACAGCGCATCATCAAGGTTTCCGACGACCTGCCGGATCGAATGCTGGACAATCGCCAGACCACTTGCACGCATGGTGCTGTCTCCAATGCTCAATCTCGCCTCCCACATAAGCTCTTTCACGGCAAACGGGAACCTCACAGCGTGCAAACCTTGCGGTTCGCGTGAAAAACCGATAATCGCGCCAGCAAACCGCCGAAAAGGGAAACACCATGTCAGCCGCTAAATTCGCGCCGAAAAAAGTCGTCCTCGCCTATTCGGGCGGCCTCGACACGTCGATCATCCTCAAATGGCTCCAGACCGAATACGGCTGTGAGGTCGTCACCTTCACCGCCGATCTCGGTCAGGGCGAAGAACTCGAGCCCGCCCGCGCCAAGGCCGAACTGATGGGCATCAAGCCCGAGAACATTTTTATCGAAGATGTGCGCGAAGAATTCGTGCGCGATTTCGTTTTCCCGATGTTCCGCGCCAATGCGCTGTATGAGGGGCTTTACCTGCTGGGCACCTCCATCGCGCGCCCGCTGATTTCCAAACGTCTTGTCGAAATCGCGGAAATGACCGGTGCCGACGCTGTGGCCCATGGGGCGACGGGCAAAGGCAACGATCAGGTCCGCTTTGAACTGGCCGCCTATGCGCTGAACCCCGAAATCAAGGTGATCGCGCCGTGGCGCGAGTGGGACCTGTCCTCGCGCACCAAACTTCTGGCCTTTGCCGAAGAAAACCAGATCCCCGTTGCCAAGGACAAACGCGGCGAGGCCCCCTTCTCGGTCGATGCCAACCTGCTGCATACCTCCTCGGAGGGCAAAGTGCTGGAAGACCCCGCGCAGATGGCACCCGATTACGTCTATCAGCGCACCGTCGCCCCCGAAGATGCGCCCAACGAGCCGGAATTCATCGAAATCGGCTTTGAAAAGGGCGATGCGGTGTCGATCAACGGCGAGGCCATGTCGCCCGCGACGATCCTCACCAAACTGAACGAGCTTGGCGGCAAGCACGGCTGTGGCCGTCTGGATTTCGTTGAAAACCGTTTCGTCGGCATGAAGTCGCGCGGCATCTACGAAACCCCCGGTGGTGCCGTGTTGCTGGAAGCCCACCGTGGCATCGAGCAGATCACGCTCGACAGTGGTGCGGGTCATTTGAAAGACAGCCTGATGCCGCGCTACGCCGAGCTGATCTACAACGGTTTCTGGTATTCGCCCGAGCGGGAAATGCTGCAAGCGGCGATCGACAAATCGCAAGAACACGTCACAGGGACGGTTCGCGTGAAACTCTACAAAGGTGCGGCCACCACCGTGGCGCGTTGGTCCGATCACTCGCTCTACTCCGAGGCCCATGTGACCTTTGAAGAAGATGCCGGTGCTTACGATCAAAAGGATGCCGCCGGTTTCATCCAGTTGAACGCGCTGCGCCTGAAACTTTTGGCCGCACGCAACCGCCGCTTCAAATAAGGCTCTAATCCAGCTCAAAATGGAAAAAGGGAGCGGTCCTGCGCTCCCTTTTTGTGTCTTGGGACTGAAATCCGTCTTAGGTCTGTGCGAAGGCGGCAACCTCATCGGCGGTCGGGATAACATCGCCCGTGCCACGGCGCGTGACTTTGAGGGCCGCCGCTTGCGTCGCGCGCAACAGCGCTGCGCGGACCTCCATTCCCTGATCGAGGCTCGCGACGAAATAGCCCAGAAAGGTGTCCCCCGCCGCCGTTGTATCAACCGGCGTGACTTTTGGCGCAGGGACAGCGATCTGCGCACCCGTTTCATTCGAACGCCACAAAGCGCCCTCCGCCCCTTTGGTGACAAGCAGTTCGGGCACCGGAATTTTATCCAGATCCGTCTCTAACGCAGCGCAAAGTTGAGCGGCCTCGACAGCATTCACCGCCAGCAGGGTGATATGGGGCAGGATAGCGCGCACAGCCCCCGCGTCGAAGGGCGCCGCAGAATAGACCACCCGCATACCCTTGTCGCGCGCCAGCTTTGCTGCAGCGACCTGAGCGTTGGTTTCATTCTGCAAGACAAGCACATCACTGCTTTCGGCCTGCTTCAACGCGCGCGCAACGGCATCTTCGGCCAAGGCCACATTCGCGCCGGCATCGATCACGATAGAGTTTTCCCCCGCAGGGTCGAGAAAGATAACCGCATGACCCGTGGGGGCGCCGCTGGCCGCGATCGCGCTGCACTCGACGCCGAAGCTCTCGATCTTTTCGCGCAGCCAAGCATCGCCCGCGCCAATAGCCCCGATGTGATGCACGACCGACCCAGCGCGCGCCACGGCGATGGATTGGTTCAGACCTTTGCCCCCCAGCCCCTCGGTATAGGTCGTGGTGGCCAGGGTTTCGCCGGCCTGCGGAAAATGCGGCAGGGCATAGAAACGGTCAATGTTGACTGACCCCAGATTATAAATCGCCATGCCCTGCTCTCCTGTTTTCAGTCTCTAACCTGGCCAAACTAGCTTGCTTGACCCACCCGACAGGCGGAAATCACCGCCATGTTCAATATGTCGTTCACCGTCGAGACAGTCGAACAGATCTGGATCGGCTTGTCGACGCCCGTCAGGATCGGACCGATCACGGTGGCCCCCGCCATTTCCTGCATCAACTTTACCGAAATAGACGCCGAATGGCGCGCGGGCACGACAAGGATGTTGGCAGGCGCTGTGAGGCGGCAGAAGGGATAGGCCTTCATCGCCGCAGCGTTGAGCGCTACATCAACGGCCATTTCGCCGTCATATTCGAAATCCACCCCGCGCGCGTCGAGCACTTTGGGGGCAAGATGCATCTTCGAGGCGCGCTCGGACACCGGATACCCGAAGGTCGAAAAGCTGACAAAGGCCACGCGCGGTTCGATACCCATTGCGCGTGCGACTTTGGCGGAATGTTCGGCGATATCGGCCAGATCTTCTTCCTCGGGCCATTCGTGCACCAGCGTATCGCTGATAAAAATGATCCGGCCGTTGAGCAACAAAGCGGTGACGCCAACCGCGCCGTCGGTGGCCTTGGCGTCAAACACCGTGTTGATCCGGTCGAGCACATGCGCCGACTTGCGCGTCGCCCCTGTCACCAAACCGTCCGCGTGCCCATGCGCCAGCATAAGGGCGGAAAACACATGTCGATCGCGTGCAGCAAGCCGGTGGATGTCTTTTTGATCCTGCCCAGAGCGCTGCAAGCGGTTGTAAAGATAGTCCTTATACAGATCCAAATGCGGGGTATTGGCCGCATTTACGATCTGCAATTCGGCGGCGGCTTCGGCCAGACCTTCGATCCTCAGCTTGGCTTTAACGTCCTCGTCGCGGCCCACGACCAGCGCACGACCATAGCCGCCACGCTGGTAGGCCACAGCCGCACGCAGCACACGGGGATCATCGCCCTCGGCAAAGACCATCGTCGCCTGCGCGGAACGCGCGCGCGCATACATGCCCTGCAACACCTGCTGCGTCGGGTCCATGCGGGCTTTCAGGTCATTGGTGTAGCCCTCCATATCCACGATCGGACGACGCGCAACGCCCGTGTCCATGCCCGCCTTCGCCACGGCGGGCGGGATGGTGTAGATCAGGCGCGGGTCGAAGGGAGTCGGAATGATGTAGTCGCGGCCAAAGGACAGTTTCTTGCCGTAAGCCAGCGCCACTTCGTCGGGCACATCCTCGCGCGCAAGTTCGGCCAGAGCGCGGGCGCAGGCGATCTTCATCTCGTCGTTGATCGCGCGCGCATGAATGTCGAGCGCCCCGCGGAAAAGATAGGGAAAGCCAAGCACGTTATTGACTTGATTGGGATAATCCGAACGCCCCGTGGCAACGATGGCGTCCTCGCGCACCGCATGGGCCTCTTCGGGGGTGATTTCGGGATCGGGGTTGGCCATCGCGAAAATAACCGGATTGGGCGCCATAGACGCGACCATTTCGGCGGTCACGGCACCCTTGGCGGACACGCCAAGGAACACATCCGCGCCCTGCATTGCCTCCTCCAGCGTCCGCGCGTCAGTGCGCGCCGCATGGGCCGATTTCCACTGGTTCATCCCTTCGGCGCGACCCTGATAGATCACGCCCTTGGTGTCACACATGATGCAGTTGTCGTGCTGGGCCCCCATCGCCTTGATCAACTCAAGACAGGCGATCCCCGCCGCCCCTGCCCCGTTCAACACGATGCGGCAATCCTCGATCTTTTTGCCGGACAGTTCGAGCGCGTTCATCAACCCGGCCGCACAAATCACCGCCGTGCCATGCTGGTCGTCGTGGAACACCGGAATGTCCATTTCTTCCTTCAGCCGCTGTTCAATGATGAAACATTCAGGCGCTTTGATATCTTCCAGATTGATGCCGCCAAAGGTCGGCCCCATCAATTTGACGGCCTGAATGATCTGTTCGGGGTCCTCGGTGTCGAGTTCGATGTCGATGGAATTCACATCGGCAAAGCGTTTGAACAAAACCGCCTTGCCCTCCATCACCGGTTTGGAGGCCAGCGCCCCAAGGTTCCCCAGACCCAGCACCGCCGTGCCGTTGGAAATCACCGCCACAAGGTTGCCCTTGTTGGTGTAATCATAGGCGGTCATCGGGCTGCGGTGGATTTCCTCGCAAGGCACCGCCACACCCGGCGAATAGGCAAGCGACAGGTCGCGCTGTGTGGACATCGGCACAGAGGGCGTGATGTCAAACTTGCCCGGGCTCGGGTGCAGGTGGAACGCGAGCGCTTCGTCGCGGGTGTGCTTGGGTTTCGTCATGTGAGTGGGCCTCCTCATCGCCGTTCAGGCTTCTTACCCAAGGGCATCGCGCCACTCAACCTCGACGATCCGCCACAAAGGCTTTGACCCTTTAAACCGCCCCCGCGGACCGTTACCTTGGGCGCAATCGACAAGGGGACTGATGTGACAACTGCCGCCGCCACTGTGACGCCGATGATGGCGCAATATCTCGACCTCAAAGCCCAGTATCGCGACGCGCTGCTGTTCTACCGGATGGGCGATTTTTACGAGATGTTCTTTGACGATGCCAAAGCCGCCGCCGAAGCGCTGGATATTTCTCTGACCAAGCGCGGCAAACACGACGGCAACGACATCCCGATGTGCGGCGTGCCTGTACATGCCGCCGAGGGCTATTTGCTGACGCTGATCCGCAAAGGCTTTCGCGTTGCGGTCTGCGAACAGATGGAAGACCCCGCAGAAGCCAAAAAGCGCGGATCGAAATCGGTGGTCAAACGCGATGTTGTGCGCCTTGTTACCCCCGGCACATTGACCGAAGACAGTCTGCTCGATGCACGCCGCCACAACTACCTCGCGGCCTTTGCCGAAGTGCGCGATGAAGCCGCCCTTGCGTGGGTGGATATTTCCACGGGCGCGTTTCACGTGATGCCCTGCCCGCCGGTGAAATTGGGGCCGGAACTGGCGCGCCTCAGCCCGCGTGAGGTGGTCATGTCCGAAGCCTCGGAAGCGGATTGGGCTGAAATAGTGTCTGATATGGGTTCTGCACTGACCCCTTTGTCCCGTGGCAGCTTTGACAGTCACGCCGCGGAACGTCGCTTGATTGATCTGTTCAAAATCGGCTCGCTCGACGCCTTTGGCAGCTTCACGCGGTCGGAAGTTGCCGCGATGGGCGCGATCATCGACTACCTCGACATCACCCAGAAAGGCAAATTGCCACTGGTGCGTCCGCCTGTGCGCGAAGGCGTGAACACGGTGATGCAAATCGACGCGGCAACGCGCCGCAATCTGGAACTGACGCATAGTTTGAATGGCGGTCGCGAAGGATCACTGCTGTCCGCCATCGACCGCACCGTGACCGCCGCCGGCGGGCGGCTTCTGGAGCGGCGCCTGTCGAGCCCCTCGCGCGATGTTTCCCTGATTGGCGAGCGTCTGGATGCCATCGAATGGTCGCTTGCCAATCGACGGGTCGCCGAAGATCTCCGCGACGCGCAGCGCCGTGTCCCGGACATGGAACGCGCCCTGTCACGGATCGGTCTAGAGCGTGGAGGGCCGCGCGATCTGGCAGCTATTCGCAACGGTCTGATCCAGTCGACGCAGATCCACGCGATGCTCGAAACAGTCTCTATTCCGGTGCAATTCGCGGTGAATGCCGCCAGTTTGAGGGGCCATGACGCCTTGATCGACCTGTTGGATGCCGCACTTGTGGCCGAGCCGCCGTTGCTGGCACGCGATGGGGGCTTCATCGCGCCGGAGTTCGACGAGGAGCTTGATCAAGCCCGCCAACTGCGCGACGAAGGCCGCGCGGTCATCGCCGCGATGCAGGCCGAGTTCATCACCCAAACCGGGATCAATTCACTGAAGATCAAGCACAACAATGTGCTGGGGTATTTCATCGAAACCACTGCGACTCACGCGGAAAAAATGCTCTCCGCGCCGCTGAGTGAGACCTTTATCCACCGCCAGACCACCGCCAATCAGGTGCGCTTTACCACTGTCGAGCTGTCGGAGATGGAAACGAAAATCCACAATGCCGGCGGGCGTGCCCTTGAGATCGAAAAGCGCCGGTTCGAGGAATTGCGCACCGCCATTCTCGCCCGCGCGTCTGAGGTGACCGAAACCTCCAAAGCGCTGGCCGAAATCGATCTGACCACCGCGCTTGCCGATCTGGCCAGTGCCGAGCAATGGGCGCGCCCACGCGTTGACGACAGCCGCGCTTTCGAGATCGAAAAGGGGCGGCATCCGGTCGTCGAGCGCGCCCTGCGTCGCCAGTCCGGCACGAATTTTGTCGCCAATGACTGCGCTCTGTCGGACGGGCATGACGGCGCTGCGATCTGGCTTTTGACAGGGCCCAACATGGCCGGTAAATCGACCTTCCTACGCCAGAATGCACTCATCGCGCTGCTCGCGCAGGTCGGCTCCTTTGTTCCTGCAAAATCTGCCCATATCGGAACCGTCAGCCAATTGTTCAGCCGCGTCGGTGCCTCCGACGATCTGGCGCGGGGGCGCTCGACCTTCATGGTTGAAATGGTTGAAACGGCAGCCATTTTGAACCAGTCCGACGACCGCGCCCTGGTTATTCTGGACGAAATCGGACGCGGCACTGCCACCTATGACGGTCTGTCCATTGCCTGGGCAACGCTGGAACATCTACATGATGTGAACAAATGCCGCGCGCTCTTTGCGACCCATTACCATGAATTGACACAGCTTTCCGACAAGCTGGCCGGCGCCGAAAACGCCACGGTCGCCGTCAAGGAATGGGACGGCGACGTGATTTTCCTGCATGAGGTCATCAAAGGTCGCGCGGATCGCTCATACGGGGTGCAAGTCGCGCGTCTGGCGGGCTTGCCAGCGGCGGTTGTGTCGCGCGCGCAGGTCGTTTTGGAGGCCCTGGAAAAAGGCCAATCCGAAACCAAAGCCAACCCCAAGGCCATCATCGACGATCTGCCGTTGTTTGCCGCCATCGCGCCGCAAGCGCCGGCCAAGCCGTCGATCACCGCGCCGCTGACAGAAAAACTCGCCGAGGTGTTCCCCGACGAGTTGACGCCCCGAGAGGCGCTACAAGTGCTCTACGAGCTGAAAGGCCTCGCGGACCGATAGGCGCGTTAGGCAGGTGTCGAGCTGACGCCGACCTGTGCGGCGCGCAGCAAGCGGTCGTGGATCAAAAAGCCCGCGTTCATCACCTGAATGATCTGGCCTGCCTGCGTCCCCGGCACGGGGGCTTCGAACATCGCCTCATGTTGCGACGGGTCGAAGACATCGCCCACATCGGGGTTGATGACGGTGATGCCATGTTTGGCGAACACGCTGATCAACTCGCGCATGGTCAGTTCGATGCCCTCGATCAGCGCCGCCTGCGAGGCGCGCTGTTCTTCGGTCACCGCATCGACCGCGCGTTTCATGTTGTCAAACACCGGCAACATGTCGCGCGCCAGTTTCGAGCCACCGTAGTTTTCGGCCTCGCGACGATCCCGATCCGCGCGTTTGCGCGCATTTTCGGCATCTGCCACCGCACGCATAAAGCGGTCGCGGAATTCGTCACGCTCGGCGGTTACTTTCGCCAGCTCCTCGCTGCTCGCCTCATCAGACGGTTCCAGCAAAGGGTCAACCTCTTGGTTGAGCATGTGTTCGAGAGGATCTTTGTTCGCGTCAGTCATTTTTTCACCTACTTCACGACCTGTCGGACAGCACGCGCCCGACAAGCTGCGCCGTGTAATCCACGATCGGCACGATCCGCCCATAATTGAGACGAGTCGGCCCGATCACACCCACGGCTCCGATTATCTTCCGGTCAGCGTTCATATAGGGACTCACCACCAAAGAGGAACCCGAAAGTGAAAAAAGCTTGTTCTCTGACCCGATAAAAATGCGCACCCCTTCGCCTTCCTCGGCGAGTTCTAGAAAATCGGCAATATCGCGCTTTTGTTCGAGGTCGTCGAACAGACTGCGGATGCGTTCCAGTTCCTCCGCTTCGGGGCTGTCTTCCAAAAGATTGGCGCGCCCGCGCACGATCAAGCGCTCGTAGCTCGCCCCCTCGCCCTCCCAGAACGCCAAACCGCCTTCAACCATTTCGGCGGCCAGCGTATCCAGTTCGCGACGGCGGGTTTTGATTTCACGCGCGATGCTGCTGCGCAGATCCGACAGGGTCTTTCCTTCGGCAAGGGAATTGAGAAAATTCGCGGCCTCGCGCAAGGACGCAGGCGTTTGTCCCATTGGCGGGGTAAAGACACGGTTTTCAACATGCCCGTCAGCAAAGACCAGAACCACGAGCGCGCGATCGGACGACAGGCTGACGAATTCGATATGTTTGATCGGTGCTTCATGTTTGGGCGCAAGCACCAGACTGGCCCCCTGCGTCAGCCCCGATAGCGTCGCGCCAACACGATCGAGAATTCCACCAACATCGCGCTGGTTGCCCACGGTGGCCTCGATCTTGGAGCGCTCGTCCTCGCCAACCTGCCCGACCTCAAGCAAGCCATCTACGAACATGCGCAGGCCCATCTGCGTGGGCACGCGCCCTGCCGACACATGAGGGCTGTCCAGCAACCCCATATATTCAAGGTCCTGCATCACATTTCGGATCGTCGCCGCCGACACCTTTTCACTCAGGCTGCGCGTCAGCGTGCGCGACCCCATCGGGCCGCCGGTTTCAAGATAGCCTTCGACAACGCGGCGAAACACTTCGCGCGAGCGGTCGTTCATCTCGGAAATCAAGTTGGAGCGATCAGTCATAAGCGCGATATAAGCCTTGTTTTCGTCATTAAAACCCAAGACACGCGGGCGTCAATCACGCTTGCACCGATGCCCTGCGCTTCGCTATGTCTCGGTCATAAATTAGGTAAAGGAAATCCCATGCGCCCCTCTGGCCGTCAGCTCAATGAAATGCGCCCTGTGTCCATCGAAACCGGCGTCACGATGCATGCCGAAGGGTCCTGCATGATCAAATGCGGTAACACCCATGTGCTGTGCACCGCAACCATCGACGAACGCGTTCCGCCGTTCATGCGCAACTCCGGTCAGGGTTGGGTCACCGCCGAATACGGGATGCTGCCGCGCTCGACCTCGTCGCGGATGCGCCGTGAAGCGTCGCAAGGCAAACAAGGCGGGCGCACGATTGAAATCCAGCGTCTGATCGGCCGCGCCCTGCGTGCGGGTGTGGATCGCCAAGCCTTGGGCGAACGCCAGATCACCATCGATTGCGATGTCATCCAGGCCGATGGCGGAACCCGATGTGCCTCTATCACTGGCGGTTGGGTCGCATTGCGTCTTGCTGTGAACAAGTTGCTCAAATCCGGCGCCTTGGTCAGCGACCCGCTTATTTCCAATGTCGCTGCTGTGTCTTGCGGTCTCTATGCGGGTCAGCCGGTGCTTGATCTCGACTATCCCGAAGATTCCGAAGCGGGGGTTGATGGCAATTTCATCATGCTCGCCAACGGACAGCTCGTGGAAACACAAATGAGCGCAGAGGGCGCGACCTATTCCCGTGCGCAGATGGATGACTTGCTCGATCTTGCACAAAAGGGCATTGCCGAACTGGTCGCTGCCCAGAACGCTGCGGTGGCCTGATGCGACGTTTCACGGGAAACAAATTGGTCCTCGCCTCTCATAACAAGGGCAAGCTGCGCGAAATCTCCGCTTTGCTTGCGCCCTTGGGGATCGAGGTTATCTCCGCGGGCGATCTCGGCCTTGCCGAACCCGAGGAAACCGAAAGCACCTATGCGGGCAACGCACGGATCAAGGCGCATTTCGCAGCCAAGGCTTCGGGGCTTCCTGCCCTGTCCGACGACAGCGGCTTGAGCGTCGATGCGCTTGACGGCACCCCCGGTGTCTTTACCGCCGATTGGGCAGAAACGCCGCAGGGTCGCGACTTTGCGATGGCGATGGGCAAAGTGTGGCACAAGCTGGAGGACGCTCACGCCCCTGCCCCGCGCCGCGCACAGTTCAACTGCACGCTGTGCGTTGCCTGGCCCGATGGCCACGACGAGATTTTTGCAGGCCAGGTGCATGGTCAATTGACGTGGCCGATGCGTGGCACCCTTGGCTTTGGCTTTGACCCCATGTTTGTGCCGGACGGGCACAGCGAGACTTTTGGTGAAATGGACCCCGCCAAAAAGCACGCGATGAGCCATCGCGCCGTCGCCTTTGAAAAACTTATGTCTGACTGTTTTAAGGATCTCGCCAAATGAGCGACCGCAAACTGATTTCTTCCGGCTCGGCCTTCGAGCAAACCATGGGCTACTCGCGCGCTGTCGCGCAGGGCGATTGGTGTTTTGTCTCCGGCACCACCGGATATGATTACGCCACGATGACCATGCCCGATAGCATTGCCGATCAGGCACGCAACTGCTTTGCGACGATTTCCAAAGCACTCCAATCGGCGGGATTTTCGCTCGCTGACGTGATCCGCGTGCAATACACAATCACCGACGCCGCTTTGGTGGATGAACTCGTCCCCGCCCTCGGCGAAGCGCTCGCCGAAATTCGCCCTGCCGCGACAATGGTCGTCGCCGGACTGATCAAGCCCGAGATGAAGGTGGAAATCGAAGTCACGGCGCTGCGGAGCGCATGATGGAAGATTGGCGCAACGGGGGTTTTGGCCTCTATCTCCACTGGCCGTTCTGCCAGGCAAAATGCCCCTATTGCGACTTCAATTCCCATGTTGCCAGCGCCATTGATCAGCGGCGCTGGCAATCCGCCTATCTGACGGAAATCCGGCGTGTCGCGGCCTTGACCAAAGGCCGCGTCCTCAATTCCGTATTCTTTGGCGGCGGCACCCCATCGATGATGGACCCGGAACTGGTCCAAGCCATTCTCGACGAGGTGCGTCAACAATGGGTGCTGGCCAATGATATCGAAATTACATTGGAAGCAAATCCGACCAGCGTTGAAGCCAGCCGGTTTCGCGGCTATAGCGCGGCTGGTGTCAATCGGGTTTCCATGGGGTTTCAGGCCCTCAACGATGCAGATCTGCGCGCACTCGGCCGGTTGCATAGCGTCGAGGAGGCCAAAGCCGCTTTCAATGTTGCACGTGAAACATTCGACCGCGTTTCCTTCGATCTGATCTACGCGCGACAAAAGCAAACAGTCGAGGCATGGCGTCTAGAGCTTCGCGAAGCACTCGATTTTGCCGCCGACCATCTGTCGCTATACCAGCTTACAATCGAACAAGGGACGGCCTTTGGCGATCGCTACAATCGCGGAACATTGCGCGACCTGCCCGATGATGATGCCGCGGCGGATATGTATTTCGTCACCCAGGACGAATGCGAACGCGCGGGCCTGCCCGCTTATGAAATTTCAAATCATGCCCATCGCGGCAATGAATCCCGCCACAATCTGATCTATTGGCGATATGGCGACTACATCGGGATCGGGCCGGGCGCCCATGGTCGGCTCACCTTGAACGGTCAAAAACACGCGACCGAAACGCCCCTTGGTCCCACTCAATGGCTGATGCAGGTCGAACAAGCCGGACACGGCGAACTGCCCACAACCGTTATTCCCGCCGCTGAACAAGCGACGGAAATGATGATGATGGGGCTGCGGTTGCGCGAGGGCATCGACATCGCACGCTACGAAACCCTTCTCGGTGCGCCTATTTCGACGAAAGTTTCTGATATGGAGGCGCTCGGGTTTGTCAAAACCGAAACGGGCCGCCTCATTGTCACAGACAAAGGGCGGCCCGTTCTGAACGGAATTCTGCGGGAAATTCTAACCTAGCGTGCTGGAAAGCCGACGGCAGAGATCGTCAAGCTGGTCCAAGGTCTCGTAGGAAATCGTCATTCGCCCGGCTTCTTGTCCGCCTTGATGATCAATGCTGACACGCATCCCCGTCGCCGCGCTTAGATCAAGTTCGAGCGCCCGCGTATCAGCATCCTTTTCGGACGGATGTGCGCGCGGCCGTGGCGTTTTTGCCTCGCTATCACTTGCAGGCTCACGCTCGGCACGCGCCAGTTTTTCGGTTTCGCGCACCGACAATCCACGGGACACAACCGCTTTTGCCAAAGCTGACGGGTCCCCCGAAGTGATCAAAGCCCGCGCATGGCCTGCAGACAAGGTCCCTTCGACAAGCAATTCCTGCACGTCTTCGGGCAAATTCAACAGGCGCATCAAGTTGGCAATATGGGAGCGGCTTTTTCCCAGCGCTTCGGCAAGCTTTTCCTGCGTGTGACCAAAGCGTTCCATCAACTGCTTGTAGCCTGCTGCCTCCTCCACCGGATTCAGATCAGCGCGCTGGATGTTCTCGATAATGGCGACTTCGAGCACCTCGGTGTCATCGTATTCGCGCACCAGAACCGGTAGTTCGTGCAGCTTGGCCATCTGCGCCGCGCGCCAACGCCGCTCGCCAGCAACGATTTGGTATTGATCGGCGTTTGCGGGATCGCGCCGCACGATAAGCGGCTGAATGACGCCCTTCTCGCGGATCGAATTCGACAGATCGGTCAAATGATCCGGCGTAAACCTGCGGCGCGGCTGATCGGGATTTGGCGCGATTTTCTCAATCGGAACATACATATCCGGCCGACGCGCAGATGCGGCTTCGACGCTTTGCGCTTCTTGCGGGGCAACGTCTGCCATCAGCGCGGACAAGCCACGCCCGAGACCACGGGATTTGATCACTTTACGATCGTTCACTGCTTCACTCCTCCGGTCGTTTGTTTTTCTGCGATTTCCATCGCAAGGGCGCGATAGGCCTGACTGCCCTTCGACGCGGAGTCATACTCCAACACCGGCAAGGCATAGGATGGCGCTTCGGAAATACGCACATTTCGCGGGATCACGGTTCTGAAGACCAGCTCACCAAGGTTTTGGCGCGCATCCTCTTCGACGAGCCGCGACAAGTTATTCCGCTGATCGTACATGGTCAAAACCACGCCCTCGATCCGGAGTTTGGGGTTTGCGCTTTGGCGCACTTCGCGCACTGTCAACATCAGCTGTGAAAGACCTTCCAAAGCGAAAAATTCGCTTTGCAGCGGCACGAGCACAGAATCCGCGGCAACCATCGCGTTTACCGTCAAAAGGCTGAGCGAAGGCGGGCAATCGATCAGAATGAAATCCAACTCGAACGCATCAATCGCCGGTTGGCGCAGCGCATCATGCAACAAAAAGCTGCGCTTTTCGTTGGACACCATTTCCATATCCGCCGAACTCAAATCGGTGGTGGCCGGTGTAATGAGCAGGTCCTGAATCGATGTCGCCTGCACCACCTCGGAAAGCGGTGCCTCATCCAAGAGAAGATCATAGGTCGTAAATGCGCGGTTCTCAGATAGCAGCCCGACACCGGTCGAAGCGTTACCTTGCGGATCAAGGTCCACGATCAAAACGCGGTGGCCAATCTCGACCAGCGCCGCAGCAAGGTTGATCGCTGTCGTTGTCTTACCAACGCCACCCTTCTGGTTCGCGATCGCAATAATTTTCGGCGCTTGCGGGCGGCTTGGATCAAACACGTTCAATATCTCCGATACGCAGGATTACCGACCCCTGCCCCGTTGTACTGTTAATCTCTTCAACTGAAAAACGCCACGATGATTGCGCATCATCCAGCTCGGATTGATAGCGCACGCCTTTCGGGAACAATGCGGTACCGCTTGGCTTAAGATGCATGGACGCAAACGCGAGCAAATTACCGAGCGGTGCCAATGCGCGAGCCGATAGAATATCGGCGTTTGCAGGTGCTATGGCCTCGACCCTTTTTGCGAGGACCTGTGACGTTAACCCTGTCTCTCGAATGACTGTGCGCAAAAACGATACCTTGCGAAGGTCGGATTCGACACATGTGATCTGCAGCGTTGGGCGTAGCTCTTGCGCAAGGATGGCGCATACAAGCCCTGGAAAGCCGCCGCCGGATCCCAGATCGTACCATGTATCGCCCGTTTTGGGCGCTGCGGCGAGAACCTGCGCGGAATCTTCCATGTGGCGTGTCCAAAGATCCGCCAAAGTTGTTGCCGAGACCAAGTTGATCTTCGGGTTCCACTTGCGAAGCAACCCCGCGTAGATTTCCAGTCGTTCACATGTTTCACGTGAAACATCCGGATAGGTCGTCAAACTGTTCATTATGCGGATTTCCGTCCGGCGGCTTGACGAAGTCGCGCCAGAATAAGTGTGAGGGCGGCTGGTGTCATGCCTTCCATGCGGGCTGCATGGGCCACGCTGCTCGGTCGAACGCGATTAAGCTTTGCGCAGAGCTCGTTCGACAAGCCCGGCATGTCTTCGTAGATGAAGTCGTCAGGAATGAGCAGCGCCTCGTCCCGTTTCAGGACATCAACATCGCGTTGCTGACGCTCGATGTAATGCGCATAGAGCGCGTCATTCGCGACTTGGTTCTGGATATCCGGGGCAATCTCTGCAAAGGACGCATCCAGGTTAATCACGTCCTGAAACTGTACCTTTGGAAAGGAAAGAACGTGATAGGCGCTGCGACGCGACCCGTCCGAACTTGCGGCAATGCCCACGGATTTAAGATCGTTTGGAGAATAGGTTTTGGACTTAAGAAGGTCGGTCGCCGCCTTGAGCGCATCCATCTTCGCGGCGAAAACATCTGCCCGCGACGCGCCAACCAAACCGATGTCGATACCAAGGGGGGTGAGGCGCTGATCCGCGTTGTCCGCACGCAGGGACAGTCGGAATTCAGCGCGAGATGTGAACATCCGGTAGGGTTCGGACACACCACTGGTGGTTAAATCGTCAATCATCACACCAATATAGGAGGTCGACCGGCTAAATTCGATGGCAGGCATTTCCAGCGACGCACGCGCGGCATTCATCCCTGCGACAAGACCCTGCGCGCCCGCCTCCTCATACCCCGTTGTACCATTGATCTGACCGGCAAGGTAAAGACCGCCGACATCGCGCAGCTCAAGACTGGAGCGCAACGCACGCGGGTCGACGTAATCATATTCGATCGCATATCCCGGCTGGAGAATTTTGACATTCTCCAGACCTCGAATGGACCGCACGTAGCGTTCTTGCACATCCTGCGGAAGAGAGGTCGAGATCCCGTTCGGATAGATGGTATCGTCGTCCAAACCCTCTGGTTCAAGGAAGATCTGATGCGACGTCTTATCCGCAAAACGGACGACTTTATCCTCGATAGAGGGGCAATATCGGGGCCCAACACCGGAAATATGCCCGCCATACATGGCCGAGCGATCCAGATTCTCGCGAATAACATCGTGGGTTTGTTCGTTTGTATGGGTGATGCCACAGGAAATCTGGCGCAACTTTGGTTTGGAGTTGAGAAAGCTGAACACAACGGGTGACTCGTCAGCAGGCTGACTTTCGAGAATATCCCAATTGATGGTCTTTCCATCCAACCGAGGAGGCGTTCCGGTTTTAAGGCGCCCGAGCGGCAGGCCGAAATCCATCAAACGCGTCGCCAGATCATTGGACGCCTTATCGCCCATCCGCCCGCCCGAATGTTGCTGGTCTCCGATATGGATGATGCCGCGCAGAAACGTGCCGGTCGTTATCACGACCGATTTACAGGATATCTCGGATGCATCCGCAAGCCGAATTCCTACGACACGGGACCCGTCCATAAGCAGATCGGAAACCTCGCCCGCGATGATCTGCAAACTCTCGATCTGCGACAACTCCGCCTGCATGGTCAAGCGGTACGCCTTCCGGTCAGCTTGTGTGCGCGGACCTTGAACAGCCGGCCCCTTTGTTCGATTGAGCAGCCGGAACTGGATGCCCGACGCATCAGCAACACGGCCCATCAAACCGTCCAAAGCGTCGATTTCGCGCACCAGATGACCTTTTCCGAGCCCCCCGATCGCGGGGTTGCAGGACATGACTCCGATGCCATCCAATGTCAGCGTCACAAGTGCGGTTCGCGCACCCATGCGGGCTGACGCGGCCGCCGCCTCCGCCCCTGCGTGACCACCGCCAACGACAACAACATCAAAATCAGTATGTTTCACGTGAAACACTCCTCATTTCCCAATGCAAAAACTGGAGAAGATTTCATCCAGCAAAGTTTCAACGCCGATCCGGCCGACCAGACTTTCCAGAGCACGAATTGCCGTCCGCATCTCGTCGGCGGCCAATTCAATTCGATCTGCCCCCAGCTTTACCTCAGTCACCGCGATTTCCAAAGCCTTCAGCGCAGAAACACAGGCAACGCGGTGCCGTTCTCGGGTCACAGTTGCGGCACCGGAAGCGCGCGCACTTAAGATATCGGTGATCTTCACAATGAGTGCTTCGATCCCATCCCCGGTCTTGGCCGAGATTGCAGGGCCGGTGGTTTCGCGCACATCGCACTTGGCCTGAATCACCAAATCATCATCGATCGGCTCAATATCGGCGGTAAGGCCATCCTCCAGCACCAAAAACAACCTGAGGTCGGCATTCTTGGCGCGCGCGATGGCCCGCTCGATCCCCAGCTTTTCGATGGTATCGCCGGTGTCGCGCAGCCCTGCTGTATCGAGAAACGTCACCGGAAGCCCGTTCAACGCCATGCGAACCTCGATCACATCACGCGTCGTGCCAGCGATATCCGATGTGATCGCAGCGTCGCGACCGGCAAAGGCGTTCAACAACGTCGATTTTCCCGCGTTGGGTCGCCCGATGATCGCCACCTCGAACCCGTCCCGCAGACGCTCGGCAATCGCTGCGCCGCGCACTTCGCGCTCAAGGTCACGCATCACCCCTGCCAACAGGTCAAGCACCTCGGGCGACACGTCAACGGGCACTTCTTCATCGGCAAAGTCGATGGTCACTTCCAAAAGCGCCGCAGCGCGGATCAAATCTGCGCGCCAGCTTTCGACCTTTTGCCCGATCGCGCCCGAAAGCACCCGATGCGCCTGTTTGCGCTGCGCTTCGGTTTCCGCATCAATGAGATCCGCGAGCCCCTCAACTTGCGTGAGGTCAAGGCAACCATTCTCCAGAGCACGACGCGTGAATTCACCGGCCTCAGCGCTACGAAGACCGTCGATCTCACTCAGAACCCGCAACACAGCCGACACGACAGCCGTGCTGCCATGCAGATGCAGCTCTGCGACGTCTTCTCCGGTAAAGGAGGCGCCGGCCGCGAAACAAAGCACAAGCGCTTGATCAAGTGGCTCCCCCGCAGGATCACGCAGAATGCGCAACGACGCCTGGCGGGGCGCGGGTAAGCCCCCCGTCAGTTGACGGACGACCAAAAACGAAAGTGGCCCGGAAATCCGGACCACTGCAACACCCGCTTTGCCACGGGCGGTTGCCAATGCATAAATCGTATCCATCGATCACTCCAAAGAGCGTCAGGCGTTCATCGAGTCGAAGAACTCTGCGTTTGATTTGGTTTGCTTCAATTTCGAAATCAGGAACTCGATCGCATCGGTTGTGCCCATCGGGTTCAGAATGCGGCGCAGCACATAGGTCTTTTGCAGATCCTTGGCTTCGACCAACAGCTCTTCCTTACGGGTGCCGGATTTCAGAATATCCATCGCAGGGAAGACACGCTTGTCGGCAATCTTACGATCCAGAACGATCTCGGCGTTCCCCGTACCTTTGAATTCTTCAAAGATGACTTCGTCCATCCGCGAACCGGTGTCAATCAACGCCGTTGCGATGATGGTAAGCGAGCCGCCCTCTTCGATATTCCGCGCCGCGCCGAAGAACCGTTTGGGGCGCTGGAGAGCATTCGCGTCAACACCACCGGTCAACACTTTACCCGAAGACGGCACGACAGTGTTGAAGGCCCTACCAAGTCTTGTGATCGAGTCGAGAAGAATTACAACATCTCGTTTATGCTCGACAAGTCGCTTGGCTTTTTCGATCACCATTTCCGATACGGCAACGTGGCGCGTGGCGGGTTCGTCGAAGGTGGATGAAATCACTTCGCCCTTCACGGAGCGCTGCATATCGGTGACTTCCTCGGGGCGTTCGTCGATGAGAAGAACGATGAGGTAACACTCGGGATGGTTGGTTTCGATCGAATTGGCGATGTTTTGCAGCAGCACGGTTTTACCCGTCCGCGGTGGCGCCACGATCAGGGCACGCTGACCTTTGCCGATGGGCGCGACCAGGTCGATGATCCGCGCAGAACGATCTTTCAGCGTCGGGTCCTCGACTTCCATTTTGAAGCGCTCATCGGGATAGAGCGGCGTCAGGTTGTCGAAGTTCACTTTGTGGCGCGCTTTTTCAGGCTCCTCAAAGTTGATCATCGTGACTTTGGTGATGGCAAAATAGCGCTCGGTGTCATTGGGAGCCGCAATCACGCCCTCAACAGTATCCCCCGTGCGCATCCCGAACTGGCGGATCACCTCGGGCGACACGTAGATGTCATCAGGCCCCGGCAAATAGTTTGCTTCGGGCGAGCGCAGAAAGCCGAAGCCGTCCTGCAAGACTTCCAGAACGCCATCACCGGCGATTTCCCAGCCATCTTCCGCGCGCTCTTTGAGGATCGAGAACATCATCTCGCCCTTGCGCATCGTGGAAGCGTTTTCAATCTCCAGATCTTCGGCCAGCGACAGGAGATCCTTGGGGCTCTGGCGCTTGAGGTCCGCGAGATTGAGTGTTTCTTGATCGGTCATGCAAATATCCCGTACCCGCGCAAGCGGTGTGCGTGTCGTTTTAAGGGGAATCCTGTCAGCCGGACGGCCTAGGTTTAATCGTCACATAGCTGTGGCGGGCTTTGGAGTCAATCATACTCACTGCGTGACCTCAAAAGGGCCGCGCAATGACCATGACCACGATGACCATCATCAAAAGCGTCGGAAGCTCGTTCCACATGCGAAACTGTCGCCCTGTGAGGGTATTTTCCCCGGCGACGAAATCTTTGCGCCGCGCGCCGAGCCAATGGTGGAACCACGTCATCACCAGGACCATCACAGCCTTCACCCAAGGCCAGCCCTGCGTCCAGTCAATCACCCCGGGCGTGAAGGCTACCAAAAGACCAAAGACCCACGTAGCGGTCATCGCTGGGCCCATGATGATGCGATAGAGTTTCAACTCCATGTCCTGGAACAGCCTATCTGTCTCGGTGCCGGCGCGAACGCTTTCCACGTGGCGCACAAACAATCTTGGCAAATAAAAAATTCCAGCCATCCACGCGATGACGGAAATCACGTGCAGTGACTTTGTCCAAGGGTAGATCGCGCTGAGAATGTCACTCATGGGAGCCTCCGGTTTTGGACTCTTAATAAATAATAAAAGAAAGAAATAAAGATGAAGTGGTTTGTAGGACCGGTGGATAGTGTGGATTATCGAGTTGCCCGTAGAGTTATCCCTGATCCTCCCAGATGTGCATGAATTTTTTCATAGGTTAACGCAGGATCAAAAAGGCCGCATAAATACTATATTTCATTGGGTTAAAATCAATGCGAGGTCTGTGGATAAATCTGGGGAAGGCTGTGGATTTTCGCCCGTTTTGAAAGTTTTCCCACGCTTTGAAGCTTTGCCCATCCCCGCAGGATAAATGCGTGCTGGAATCATCTGTAAGGGGCAGGTTATCCATAGGACGGCTGGCAGGCGGGCTTATCCCCCTATCCGTCCAGTGCAACGCACAGAGTTTGTCCACAGAGGTTTCCCCATGGCACATAGGATCGTTCTTGCGTCCGGTTCCGCGATCCGCGCAACGCTGTTGGGCAATGCAGGCGTAGACTTCGATGTCACAATCGCACGAATTGATGAACAAGCGGTTAAAGACTCCCTTGTGGGGGAGGGCGCGAGCCCGCGCGAGGTCGCGGATGCGCTTGCCGAGGGCAAGGCGCGCAAAATAGGGCTGAAAGAGCCCGAGGCTCTTGTGATCGGCTGCGATCAGGTGCTCGGATTTCGCGGTCAGCTGTTTTCCAAGCCCCGATCCCCCGAAGAGGCCCGCGCCCAGCTTGGCCAATTGAACGGCGAGCGGCACATGTTGTTATCGGCGGCGGTGATCTACCATGAGGGCAAGCCGGTTTGGCGTCACGTTGGCGAGGTGCGACTGACCATGAAGACCAACAGTGATGCCTATCTTGATGCGTATGTTTCACGCAACTGGCACAGTATCCGCGACGCCGTGGGCGCTTACAAGCTTGAAGAAGAAGGCGTTCGCCTGTTTTCGCGTATCGACGGCGAATATTTCAACGTGTTGGGTTTGCCCCTGCTTGAGCTTCTGGCATACCTCGCACAAAGAGGAGCGATCGCAGCATGACGACAGGCAAAATCCCCCTCGCGGGGGTCATCGGATCGCCGGTGGCGCATAGCAAATCGCCGGTGGTTCACAATTACTGGCTAAAGAAATACGGGCTTCCCGGCCATTACATGCATCTCGACATTGCGCAGGACGATCTGCGTGACGTGTTGCGGATGATGCCGCGCATGGGGTTTGTCGGGGCGAATGTGACGATCCCCCATAAGGAAACCGTCCTGCAAATCGCGGATGTCGTCAGCGATCGCGCGGCTTTGATCGGGGCGGCGAATACGTTGATCTTTCGCGCCGATGGAAAAATCCACGCCGATAACACCGATGGTTACGGCTTTATCGAAAACCTGCGTGCCAATGCCGTCTGGTCGCCCGATGCGGGCCCTGCTGCCGTCTTTGGGGCAGGTGGCGCGGCGCGGGCTGTGATTGCGTCACTGTTGGATGCGGGTGTTCCTGAGGTGCGTCTTACCAATCGTACCCGCAACCGCGCGGACGGGTTGAAGGCGGAATTCGGCTCCAAAATCAACGTGTTCGAATGGGTTCAGGCCGGAAGTATGTTGGAAGGTGCGGCCACGGTGGTCAACACAACCTCGCTTGGCATGGTCGGAAAATCCGAGTTTCGCGTGCCGCTTGGCGGGCTGGAACCCTCGGCCGTGGTGTCCGATCTGGTCTATGTGCCGTTGGAAACCGATTTTCTTGCGGCTGCCCGCGCCAGGGGCTGTCAGGTTGTTGATGGTTTGGGCATGTTGTTGTTTCAGGCTGTTCCGGGATTCGAGCGCTGGTTTGGCCAACGTCCCGAGGTTGACGAAGCCCTGCGTCAGGCGGTTTTGACCTCGTGAGCCGGCGTCCCCCCTATGTCATCGGGCTGACCGGCTCGATCGGGATGGGCAAAAGCACCACGGCCCGGATGTTTGCGGCGCGTGGTGTTGCCGTTTGGGATGCGGATGCGGCGGTGCACAGGCTATATGCGCAGGGCGGCGCCGCGGTTGCCCCCCTTGGCGCGGTGTTTCCCGATGCGATCATCGACAAAGCGGTGAGCCGCCCTGCCCTTAAAGAAATCATCGCGAAGGACACCGGGGCGCTGCGAAAAATCGAAGCCGTGGTGCATCCTCTCGTGGTTGCGGACCGTGCGGCTTTCATCGCCGCCGCTGATGGCGATCTTGTGCTTCTCGACATTCCGCTTTTGTTTGAAACCGGCGCACAAAATCAGGTCGATGCGGTTGTCGTTGTTTCGGTGCCCAGCGACATTCAACAGGCGCGTGTGATGGCGCGGGGAACGATGACACAGGCGCAATTCGATACTATTCTGGCCAAACAGATGCCAGATGCCGAAAAACGCGCCCGCGCCGATTATGTGATCGAAACGCGGGATCTGGACAGCGCCGCGCGGCAAGTGGCGCAGGTTCTGGCCGATATCGAGAGGAAAAGGACAGCCCATGCGTGAAATCGTAATGGATACGGAAACCACGGGTTTCGATGCCGAGGGCAGTGACCGTATTGTTGAAATCGGCTGTGTCGAGTTGATCAATCACATGGCCACGGGTGAAACCTTTCATGTCTACATCGATCCCGAACGCTCGATGCCGCAAGGGGCCTTTGAGGTTCACGGGCTGGGCGATGATTTTCTGCGCGGAAAGCCGAAATTTGCGGAGGTCGGTCAGTCGTTTCTCGATTTTATCGGCGACAGCAAACTGGTGATCCACAACGCAAGCTTTGACATCAAATTCCTCAATGCCGAACTCAAACGGATGCGCGCGCCGCTTATCCCGTGGGAGCAGGCGATCGATACGCTGGCAATGGCGCGCAAGAAATTTCCCGGCTCGCCCGCAACGCTGGACGCCTTGTGCCGCCGCTTTGGCATCGACAATTCCAACCGGACATTGCACGGCGCGCTGTTGGATAGTGAAATTCTGGCGGAAGTCTATCTGGAACTGATCGGCGGGCGCCAACCCGATCTTGTGCTTGCCCCGGTGGCCGATAAATCCGCCATTGGCGACGATGGCGCGGCTTGGCGGCCCCGTCCGCGCCCGACCCCCCTGCCCGCACGGCTGCATGAGGATGAACGCGCCGCCCATGCGGCTTTTGTCGAGACGCTGGGTGAAAGCGCGCTTTGGAAGAAGCTGACATAAAAAAGCGGGCAGCACTGCCGCCCGCTTTTAATCTTGTCCGAACTTGGGGTCTTAGTTGACCGCAGTCGCCTCGGGCGCGGCTTGTTGCTGCTGACGCAAGGCCATGTTCTGGCGGTAGATTGCCACGAAATCGATGCCATCGAGGGAGGGCGGCGGAAAGCCACCGTCGCGGGTCATGTCGTGCACGATGCGGCGCAGGAACGGGAACAGCTGGCGCGGGCACTCGATCATCAAGAAGGGCGAAAGCTGCGCTTCGGGGACGTTTTCGACCTGGAACAGACCCACATAGTCCAGCTCAAGCACGTAGAGCACCGGACCGTCGTTCTCAGTCGCTGCGTTGATCTTGAGCTTGATTGCGACTTCGTACTGGTTCTCAGCGGCGCGTTTTTTCGCGTCCAGACCGACTTGAATTTGGATCGCAGGCTTGCCTTCAGGGGTTTGGCCCTTTTGGAACAGCACGTTTTCAAACGACATGTCGCGGATGAATTGCGCGAGCAATTGCATTTTCACGGGGGCAGCAGCGCCCGCATCGGTTGGGGCTGCGCTTGGTGTTTCGGAAGCCTCGGCCATCGGTTTTCTCCTCAAGTGTCAAAGTTGCGGGCGTTTTACCAGCTTGTGCGCCGCTTCTCAATGCTCGCCGCGCCCCTCTCTGCTTGCCCTGCCCTGCTTAGTGACGTGTCCAGCCCGAGGGCCCGGACTTCGGGTCATGGGTGGGGGATTTGGCCGGTTCGATTTCCTCGAATTCACCGTCGATGACCGTGCCTTGCGCGGGGTTCTCGCGAAACGGATCGCCCGTATGATAGGTCGTTTGCTGCCCCATCGCAAAGCTCTGGACCTTCACGCGCTTGCGCAGAAATTGGAACACTGCGCTGCGCACCGGCGGGATCAGCAGGGCAAATCCGACCGCGTCGGTGAAAAATCCGGGGGTGAGAAGCAAGACGCCCGACACAAGGACCATGGCCCCATGCGCCAGCGGTTCAGTGGGGTCTTGGAGGGTGTTGAGCGATCCGCGCAATTGAGCCAACGCAAGAGCGCCCTGCTGGCGTACCATGTAAGTCCCTAAAATTGCGGTCAAAATAACAATGGCAAGCGTTGGGCCAAGCCCGATCAGCCCGCCAACCTGAACAAACAGCGCGATTTCGATGACGGGAACGGCGACGAACGCCAAAAAGAGCCACATGTTGATCCTTTCTCCTCCCTCAAAGCGGCGCAATTTCAACGATATAGAATAGCAGAATTGCCTGTCGCCCTGCGGTGGACTTGATGCCTTCGCTCGCCTACATATGTTCAGTGCACCCGTGTTGCTACCCGAACCGCCCGAAAAGAGGTCCAGATGAACCAATCCCTACTGTCGTTGATCGTGCTTGCAGGCATTGCGATCTTTCTGGTCGTTCGCTTGCGCAATGTACTGGGGACGCGCGAAGGCTTTGAAAAGCCGCCTGTTTCCGGTGCGGCGAGCGAGACATCGACACCCGCGCGCTTCGAGGTGATCGAAAACGAACCCGACCGTGATATCGTCGACAATGTCGAGGCCGGCACGCAAGTTGCCCAGACCTTGACCGCGATGAAGCTGGTCGAGCCGTCATTTTCAGTGAATGAATTCCTGCGCGGCGCGCGCGGGGCCTATGAAATGATCCTCATGGCCTTCGAGCGCGGCGATATGGACAGCGTCAAACCCTTCCTGTCCGAAGATGTGTTCGAGGCTTTCAGCGGTGTGGTGGATGATCGCAAGGCCAAAGGTCTGCGCGTTGAGGCCGAATTTGTCGGGCTGCGCGAATTGCAGATCATCGACGCCGAATTGCATCGTGATAGCCAGGAGGGCGAGATCAAAGTGCGCTTTGTCGGGGAGATCACCTATGCGGTCTACGACAACGCGGGCACTTTGGTGGATGGCTCTGTGCAGGACATCAAACGTCAGAAAGACATCTGGACCTTCGCGCGGGCGATGGGCAAAGACGATCCCAACTGGCAGCTTGTCGCCACTGGCGCATGACGGCGCGGCGCGCTCTTGCCTGTTTGGTCCTATGCGTCAGTGCGATCGCAGGATTGGGGAGCACCTCTGTGCGCGCGGATGAGCCAAGCTATACACTTTTGAGCTTTGATGACCTGAACGGTTGGGCTGCGGATGATATGTCTGCGGCCCTTGTGGCCTTCAACGGAACCTGTGATCTGATTGAGGGCGCGGAATGGCCGCAGCTTTGTGCGCTGGCCAAAACCGGTATCGAAGCCCGCGCGTTCTTCGAGCTGTTTTTCCGACCCGTTTTGATCGAGGACGGCACGCCGATGCTGTTTACGGGCTATTTTGAACCCGAACTGGATGGATCACGCTTTCGCACCGAGCGCTTTCGCTACCCGCTGTATCGCAAGCCCGCGGATCTTGGCACGCGGGACGGGTATTTCACCCGCCGCGAGATCGAAGCCGGAGCTTTGGCGGGGCGTGGGCTGGAACTGGTTTGGGTCGATGATCCGGTGGAACTGTTCTTTTTACAGGTTCAGGGATCGGGGCGGATCCGGTTTGCCGACGGCAGCGGCATGCGCGTGGGCTATGCCGCGGCGAACGGGCATCCCTATCGCTCGATCGGGCAGGAACTGGTGCGGCGTGGCGTCTTTGATATTCACCAGGTATCAGCGCAAGTGATCCGCACCTGGGTGCGCAACAACCCCTATGAGGGGGCGGAATTGCTGCGCTCCAGCCCCTCTTTCGTGTTTTTTCGCGAATATCGCAACCTCGGGTCCGCAACCGGTCCGATCGGCGCGATGAACCGCCCCGTTAGCGCGATGCGCACCGTGGCGGTCGATCCCGCCTACACGCCGCTTGGCGCACCGGTCTGGATCGAAAAATCCGGTGGTTTGAACCGCCTGATGGTCGCCCAGGACAAAGGCTCCGCGATCAAAGGCGCGCAACGCGCGGATATCTTTTTCGGCTCGGGGGATGCAGCGGGCGAGGCGGCGGGCACAATCAAGGATGGCGGGCGCATGGTTGTGTTGTTGCCGATCCAGACGGCCTATGCGCTATGCGAGGATGTGTCAGGATGACCCGACGGCGCAAACAACTGTCCGAGGAAGATAAGGAATTGTGGGATGCGGTGCGCCGCTCGACCAAGCCTTTGCATCCCGAACGCGCCGCCAGACCCGTGGTCGATCACACGGAATTCGACCCTAAACCGGCCAAAAACAACGTTTCCTTGCCGCGGTTCACGTTGGGCGAAAAGGCGCAAACGCGGGTGCCCCCGCATGATTTCGCCCCCTCTATTTCTGATCATCTCAAATCAGCACCCGTTCAGATGGACCGCAAAAAACACCAGCGGATGACCCGTGGAAAGCTGTCTCCCGAAGCGCGGATCGATTTGCACGGTATGACGATGGATGCCGCGCACCCTGCCCTGACGCGTTTTATCCTGTCGGCCCATGCGGACGACAAACGTCTGGTTCTGGTGATCACCGGCAAGGGAAAGCACCGCGATGAACCGGGTCCTATTCCGGTGCGGCGCGGCGTGTTGAAAAATCAGGTGCCGCACTGGCTGTCGCTTGCGCCGCTGCGGGCAGTGGTTTTGCAAGTCACCGAAGCTCACCTGAAACATGGCGGCTCCGGTGCCTATTACGTCTATCTGCGGCGTTAGACACGCAACCTACAGCATATAGCGGCTGACATCGGTGCTTTTGGCCATCTGCCCCAGGTTGGCTTCAACGAAGGTCTGGTCAACGGTTATCGCCTCGCCGCCGCGATCGGGCGCGGTAAAGCTGAGTTCTTCGAACACCCGTTCGATCACCGTGTAAAGCCGCCGCGCGCCGATATTTTCGACGCTGGAATTGACCTCGGCGGCGATACGCGCAAGTGCGGCGATCCCATCCTCGGTGAAGGTGACGCTGACCTCCTCCGTTTGCATCAAGGCGCGGTATTGCAACGTCAGCGCATTGTCGGTTTCCGTCAAAATACGCACAAAATCACTTTCGCTCAGCGCATTTAGCTCCACGCGGATCGGCAGCCGCCCCTGCAATTCCGGCAACAGATCGGACGGTTTGGCGATGTGAAACGCTCCAGAGGCAATGAAAAGGATGTGGTCGGTTTTCACTGCACCATGTTTTGTCGATACCGTCGTGCCCTCGATCAGGGGCAACAGGTCGCGCTGCACGCCTTCGCGGCTGACATCGCCGCCACGCGCATCCTGACGGGCGCAAACTTTGTCGATCTCGTCGATGAACACGATGCCGTTCTGTTCAACCGCCTCGACGGCGGCACGGGTCAGGGTCTCGTCATCCAAAAGCTTGTCAGCTTCCTCCGAAATCAGCACCTCGTAGCTTTCGGCAACGCTGAGGCGTTTGCGCAGCTTGCGCCCGCCAAAGGCTTTGCCGAACAGGTCGCCAAGGTTCATCATGCCGCCCATTTGTGGCTGTCCCGGTACCTCCATGCCGCCCAGGGGGTTGGAGGTATCCAAGACCTCCAATTCGATCATAGTAGAGTCTAATTCGCCGCTTTTAAGATTTTTGCGGAACATTTCGCGGGTCTGTTCGCGCGCATCGGTGCCTGCCAGCGCTTCGATCACGCGGTCCTCTGCGGCCTGATGCGCGGCCGCCTTGACGTCTTCGCGCATGTAGTCGCGCGTGTCGGCAATGGCAGTATCGACAAGGTCACGGATGATCTGTTCGACATCGCGACCGACATAGCCGACTTCGGTAAATTTGGTGGCTTCGACCTTGATGAACGGCGCGCGCGCAAGTTTGGCAAGGCGGCGCGAAATTTCGGTTTTGCCGACGCCCGTCGGCCCGATCATCAGGATATTTTTCGGATATACCTCGTCGCGCAGATCATCATTCAGTTTTTTGCGCCGCCAGCGGTTGCGCAGCGCGACCGCAACGGCGCGTTTGGCGTCTTTCTGACCGATGATGAAGCGGTCGAGTTCGGAGACGATTTCACGGGGCGTAAGGTCGGTCATTTGGAAATTTTCTCCACGGTAAGGTTGCCGTTTGTGTAGACGCAAATGTCAGAGGCAATCGCCATGGCTTTGCGGGCGATGGTTTCGGCGTCGAAATCGGTGTGCGAGAGGCCACGCGCGGCGGCGAGGGCAAAGTTCCCGCCCGATCCGATCGCCGCCACGTCATGTTCGGGTTCCAGAACATCGCCCGCGCCGGTGATCACCAAAAGGTCCGTGCCGTCAGTCACGATCAGCATCGCTTCCAGTTTTGACAGGTACTTGTCGGTGCGCCAGTCTTTGGCCAGTTCAACCGAGGCCCGCGCCAACTGACCGGGGGTTGCTTCCAATTTGGCTTCAAGGCGTTCAAGCAGCGTGAAGGCATCGGCGGTCGACCCTGCAAAGCCCGCGACAACCTCATGACCA
Organism: Aquimixticola soesokkakensis; assembly: GCF_900172375.1. GTDB lineage: Bacteria > Pseudomonadota > Alphaproteobacteria > Rhodobacterales > Rhodobacteraceae > Aquimixticola > Aquimixticola soesokkakensis. The sequence goes on from NZ_FWFS01000001.1 coordinate 126,554, forward strand.
CCCGGGGACAGGCGCCGCACCTTGCGCGCTGTGCCTTTGATCACGGTCTGGCCTAGGCTAACTTGCCCGTCGCCCGCGATGACAACCTCATCGCCTTTGCGCACGCCAATAATGGTGGTGCCGTGCCAGCCTGGAAAATCGCTTTGGGACATGGGTCTCTCCTTGCTCGTGCCGTATCAGGGCCGCTCGGGGCCGTGTGTAGCTTTTGCCCTATATGGTCCTCACAAGCGGGTTCGACAACCATCGCGCTTGAGCAGCCTTTGAGCGCGCGGTAGCTTTTGCCCATGTCAGAGCGATCTTCTCATTCTACGGCGCATATTTTCCTGTCCGGTCCGCAACATGCGCGCGCGGTGAAGGGCAACCACCGTTTTGTCGCGCAAATCCGCACCGCTTTGCACAGCGTTGGTTGGGATAGCCAGTTGCGCGTCTCGGCCCTGTCTGATGTGTTGCAGGCCGCCGATGACAACCTGCATTCGCTGCACTACCGCGAAGAACCGCATCATCCGCGCGGCCTCAGTTTCCGCACCGCCTATTTCACGCCGTTCTGGAATATCGAGCGCACGAACGAGCGGTGGAACTACGCGATTGCCCATGAAGATTTCGACCCGAATGGCGTTGATCGGGACGATGCACAGCGGTTTTTGCAGCGCTGGAAACGCGAGGCATTCGGCTCTTTGGCGCTTGGGCAGGGGCAGGGGCAGGGTGGTTTTGTCTACGTGCCGCTGCAAGGCGTCCTGTTGAACCATCGGAGTTTTCAAAGCACGAGCCCCATCGACATGCTGCGCGCAGTGTTGAAACACGAGAAAACCCGCAAGGTGATCGCTGCGTTTCATCCGCGGGAATTCTACTCCGAGGAGGAACGGCGCGCCGTCGAGGCGCTGGCGCGCGCCGAGCCGCGTTTGGACCTGCGCGTGGGTCAGCGCGATGCGCTTTTGGCGGGCTGCGACTATATCGTGACCGAAAATTCATCTGTGGGCTTTGCGGGGTTGTTTTTCCACAAGCCGGTGGTGCTTTTTGCGCAGATCGATTTTCACCACATTTGCCTCAACGTGCGCGATCTTGGTGCCGAGGAAGCCATTCGCTTGGCTCCCGATCACGCGCCTGATTTTGCGGCCTATGTGACCTGGTTCTTGCGCCGACATGCGGTAAATGCCCGCCACCCAAGGGTCAGCGAATTGATTTTGAACCGTTTGCGGGCGGGAGGCTGGGCGCTGTAAGCGACCACGAAAAAGGGCGCCCCGCAGGACGCCCGATTTTCAGAACTTTGTACAAGAAATCAGATGACTTCTTCGATCCAGCTTTGCAGAGCCGCTTTGGGCGCCGCGCCGACTTTGTTGGAGACGACTTCACCATCTTTGAACATGAAGAGCGCCGGAATGCCGCGCACACCCATTTGGGCGGGGGAGTTCGGGTTTTCATCGACGTTCACTTTGACGATCTTGATCTTGCCTTCATAGGTCGCGCTCAGTTCTTCGAGAGCGGGGCCGATTTGTTTACACGGGCCGCACCATTCGGCCCAGAAATCCACAACGACCGGAATATCGGACTGGCGGACTTCGGTGTCGAAGGTGTCATCGGTGACGGGAACAGTTGCCATGATGGAACTCCTTGCTTGCTTGCGTTGACGGGAACGTATGTGCGCCTAGGGGCAGGGTCAATATGTGGCGGTGGAATGCAGGGCCTGCATCACCATGTCGTGGGGCAGCGACATCAACTTTCCTGTGCGAGTCCAAAGGATTGCCAGTTCGATATTTTTTGTCGGGTAAAGAGCGCCTAAGGCTTCGGCATATGCCCCCATTTGTCGCAACAGCCCGACGGGAGTCTGCGCCGCCAGATCGGGGACCACGGCGTTGGACTTGAAATCAACGACAAGCACCCGATCCGCTTCGACCAGAAGGCAGTCGACTTTCCCAAGCATTTGCCGCCCTTGCAGACTGGGCAGCGGGGCTGTGATCTCGGCTTCTGACAGGGCATTCTCGCCAAACAGAAAGGCCAGATCGGGGTTTTCCAGCACCGCGCTTGCCTCATCGAGCAATTCGATGACAGTTGCGTCCTCGGCCGTATCCGTGTCGCTCGACAGCAGGCTTTGAGCGATCTCGGGCCAGTCCTCGATCGGGTAGAGCGGCAGATGTTCGAGCAGCAGGTGCAGTTGCGACCCGCGCGCCATGGCGTCCTCGTCGTCAAGCGCGCCCGCACCGCCCAGGGCCTTGGCCCCGCCAAGTTTCGAGGGTGACACAAGCGGCGCGCCGGGTTGCGGCGAGGCGGCGGGCCGACGTAGCCAATCGGGGAGGGCAGCGGCCTGATGCGCGGGCGCGGGGGCATCGGCTGCGCCCGCCGCGCTTGCGGGCAGGGGCCATGTCCCGTGCTCAAAGCGGTGCAGCGTGCCAACGGGCGTGTTGATCGCCCTGGCCCCCGACGCCACCATCGCGCTGCGCAAAATATTGTACCAACTCGAGGTGTCATCCCCGCCCAGATCCCCCGCGCCCGCCACGATCAGCCATTTCTCGGCGCGCGAGGCGGCCACATAGAGCAGGCGGCGGCGTTCATCGTCCAGCTGCTGTTTCGCGGCGGCCAGACTTTCGACGGTTTGATCGGGTTGGTCTTCGCTGCGCGGCGTCCAGATTGCCTGACCTGCCCCGAGTTCGCTGACTTTGCCCAGCGTCAGCGCGCGCGGTTTATGCGTGTCGGGCATGAAAACAATCGGCGCTTCCAAACCTTTGGACCCGTGCACGGTCATCACCCGCACCTGATCGGAGGCGGTGTCCGGCTGGCGCTTGATTTTCACCTCTTCGGAGGCGAGCCAGCCCAGAAACCCGGCCAGACTTGGCACTTCGCCCATTTCGTAGGTCAGCGCCTGATCCAGCAAAGCATCAATCCCGTCCTCTGCCTCGATGCCGAGGCGGGCGATCAATTTGCGCCGCCCGTCAAAGCGCGTGAGGATCATTTCGATCAACTCGAACGGACGCAGGTAGTCGGCGTTGTCACGCAGGGTATTCAGCACCTCAAAGGTTTCGGGAAATTCGGCGCGGCGTTCGTAAAGTTCGCGCCACAACTGGCTGCGCCCGCGTTCGTGCGCCAGATCGTAGAGCTGTGCTTCGGACCAGCCAAACAGCGGCGACCGCAGCGCGCTGGCCAGCGACAGATCGTCGTCCGAGGTGTTGAGAAAGGCCAGAACGGCGAGAATGTCACGCACGCCCAGCTCGTCATTCATCACCAGAACGTCCGCACCGGCGATCTCGACCCCCTCTTGTTTGCAGGCGCGGATCAGATGTTTGAAAATGCCCTGCCGTCCGCGCACGAGGATCAAAATGTCGCCAAAGCGCACCGGACGCGCGGCCGCGTTGGACCCGATCCATTCCTCCTTCGTCATCCGCTTGATTTCGCGGGCAATGTCACGGGCAAGGCGGGGAAAATGGTGGTTTGCGGCGGGCGCGTCGACGGGATCGCTCCAGTCCTTGGGGTCTTCGCTTTCTTCCTTTTCCACGGGGGACCACAGGTCGACACGTCCGGGCATCGCATCGTGAAAGGCGAGGTGTTTGGTCGGGCCGCCGACACCGCCGCCTTTGGTTACGTCAAAGACCTGATCGATGAAGCGCAAAATGGCGGGGGAGGAGCGGAAGGAAAAGTCGAGCGACAGTTCCTGAAACGTCTTGCCGATGGCCTCAAGCCGCTCTTTGAACAGAGCGCTCATATCGGTAAAGCCCGATGGATCGGCCCCCTGAAAGGAATAGATCGATTGTTTGACATCCCCGACGACAAAAATCGTGCGATCGACTTCGCGCGCGCCTTCGCCAGAGGTAAATTCCTGCGCCAAAAGCTGGATCACGCGCCACTGGTCTGGGCTGGTGTCCTGCGCCTCGTCGAGCAGGATGTGGTCGATGCCGCCATCCAGCCGGTACAGGACCCATTGCGCCACGTTAGGGTCTGTTAGCAACAAGCGTGCGCGGTGGATAAGGTCGTCAAAATCAAGCACGCCAAGCAGTTGTTTGCGGGCCTCGAATGCAGGGATAAACGCGCGGGCGAAATGGTGCAGCGCTTGGGTGCGACGCGCCAATGTCAGCCCGTTGCGCAGATTGCGCGCGGCTTCGACGCGCTGCATCAGGCTTTCGAGGCGTCGCAGCGCATCACCCTGTTGCGTCACCAGTTTTTTGGTCGGCAAGCCACTATGGGTTGCACCGAATTTGCTCGAAAAGGGGGACTTGGACCCTGATCCGCTTAACAGCGTGCTGCACATGCTTTCCAAAAGCGCCGAGTTGCGCGGCGCACCGATCCACTGATGCAGCACATCGGCAGCTTTGACATCGGTTTTATTATCGGAACCGGCCATCAGCGTGACGGCTTCGCTCAAAGCTGCATCCTCGTCGCCCAGAAAGACGCTATCCATCAACGCCTGTTCGTCGAACCCTTCGCCAAGCTCGAACCAGCTCCAGATGTCGCCTTGCGTGGGCATCGCCATGAAGGCATCGCGGTATTTCAGGATGTTTGCGATCAGCCCGACCAGATCCTCTTCGGTGTAATATTTCACCAATCCGTCAAAAGCATCGCGATCCGGCCCCTGCGCGATCAGCTCCAGCACGTCGCGGATCAACAGGTTGCTCGCGCGTTCATCCAGCTCGCGAAACTGCGGCGAAACACCGGCCTCAAGCGGAAAACGCCGCAATAGAGACGCACAAAACGAGTGAATGGTCTGAATTTTCAAACCGCCGGGGGTCTCGATGGCGCGGGCGAACAGGGTGCGGGCATTGGCGAGGTCGTCATCGCTTAGGGCATGACCCGCGCCCAGATCGTCCAGTTCGGCGCGCAGGGCATCGTTGGACTTCATCGCCCAAGACCCGAGCCGTTTGAACAGGCGGTTCTGCATCTCGCTTGCGGCGGCCTTGGTGTAGGTCAGGCACAGGATGCGTTGGGGCATGACCCGATCCAGCAGCAACCGCGCGACGCGATCGGTGAGCACGCGGGTCTTGCCCGATCCGGCATTGGCCGAGAGCCAGGTCGAGGCCTGGGGATTGGCCGCCTCGATCTGGCGGCGCGTGGCGTCATTCACGGGGCTGGTCATGGGAGATCCTCCGGCACGGCGTCATCGCTGTCTTCCCATTCCCCGAACCGCGCAAGATGATCATAGCCGAAATCATACCCCATCTGCTCCATCGCACGTCGGGCGGTATAGCCTTTGTCGAGCGCGTCATAAGCAGAGATCAGTGCGATGAGTTCGTGTCGGGTTGTGTGGACATGATCACGGTCAAACACGATTTCTGTTGTCTTTGGAATTGACCCTAACCCAAGGTATTGGGCGTGGGTGACACGTCCTGCGGGCAGCTTTTCAAAATGACCGTCCTCGACCATCATCGCTTCAAGATGCAGCTGCACATTGAATTTTTTTAACTGGCTTTTGCTGGGCGGTGATGAGGCCTTGTAGTCGTAGATCAGGTAACTGCCATCCTCGGCGCGATCAATCCGGTCGGCTTTTCCGCGCAGCGAAAAGTCGATTTCTGGCAGATGCATCTCGCCTTTGTCCTCGATGGCAACCGGCGTGCCCCGCGCGCGGCGCGCATTTTCCGTTGCGATGAAATAGTCGGCGATGCGCGCGATCCGCGCAAGCCAGATGCGTTGCGCGCTGGGCCATGGTACATCTTCTTCCAGCACTTTCTGGGCGATGCCAAGCAGGCGCGCGCGGGCTTGCGCCAAGGGTTCATCGCGGTGAACCTCGACATATTCTTCGACAATGCGGTGGATCACGATGCCCCGCAGGCGGGGATCGGGATCTTTGGCCAGCGCGTTGAGCGGCTCGAGTTTCAGCACACGTTCGGCGTAAATCGCATAAGGGTCGCGGATCAGGCGCTCGACCTTGGTCACCGACAGTTGGCGCGGGCGCGCCGCCAGTGGCGGGCGCGGGGAGGGGCGTGTTGCACGTGGAACACTTGCATCCGGCTTTTCCAACCGTTCGGCCATTTCGACCCAAACGCGGCCCTTTTCCTCGATCTCGACCAGCGTCTCGCGCCCTGCCTGCGACATGCCTTCCATCAGGTTGGTGAGCCGGTTCACCCAGCGCGATGCCACGGTTTCGGCCTCGGCATTGCGGATGGCGCGGCTCAGGACCACTTCGTTGCTGCCCATGGCTTGCTGGAAATCATGCGCGGCAAGACCCACGCGCTGCTCGGGCGAAACAAGGCCGCAAGCTGTGCGCATCTGTCGGCTCAACCAGGGATCGGGGGGCGGCAGAGAGGGCCAGGTGCCGTCGTTCAACCCGCCAAGCACCACAAGGTCGCACCCGCCAACCCGCGCTTCCAGGGTTCCCAGAATGCGGACTTTGGGGTGGGGTTCGTTGGGATCACGCGCCTCGGCGCGCGCCAAAAGAGCGCGGATCATCGCGCTGAAATCTGACGGGGACAAGGTGCCGCCATAAGGCGCTTCACGGGTCAGCTCGGTGATGACTTTCCGGGCTTCGTGACCGGCCTTTTTCGACCAGAGTTCACGGTCATCATGGCCATCGGCCCCCCCCACGAGGCTGCGGGATGCGGCAAGAAGGTGATCAAGATGGGCACTGAGGCTGCGATCTGTGACGGGTTCGAACCCCTCGATCACATCGCTGATCCACCGGACCCACGCCATGCGCCCGTCATCGACCTCGCGCTGTGCGGCCCAATGCACCAGCGCCGTGCGGTCGGGAAACGCGGGGCCGTTGCGCCGCAACGCCCCTTCAAGCTGGCGCACCCACAGCATGTGATAGCCGCGGCCCTCCTGCTTGGGCCCTTGAAGTTCGGCTTCGCGTTCGGCCGCGCGTGTCACCCCGGCGACCAGCGGGTGTTTCAACAGGGACAAAAGGTCTTCAGCGGTCAATTTTCGCCCGAATAGGGTCGAAATCTGACGAAACAACCGACCCGGCGCGGTCTGACCCAAGGGGACACCGCCACTGTCATCCGGTTCGATATTCCAGCGGTGCAGCGCGGCTGTGACACGCCGCGCGAGCGTGCGATCGGGGGTGATCAGGGCAGAGGTTTTTCCGCGTTCCAGCGCATCGCGCAAAACGCAGGCAATCGAGAGGGCTTCGATCCTCGGGGAAGGCGCTTTAAGCAGCGTTAGACCCTGTGTCGCGGCATCAAGACCTGAAAATTTCGGCCCTTCAATCATCCATTGATCCGTGACGGGCGCGGGCCGTAGCGCAAGCGAAACAAGGGCGTTTCGTGCCGGTTGTGTTTCACTGTCCTGCCACAGCGCAATTTGTGTCGGCGCGATAGTCAGGGCGCGGCAGAGTGTGACGAAGCGGTATTGCGGATGGTCGTGAGTCTCATCCGCCGCCATCCGGTCCCACACCGCGCGCGGCAGATGGGGATCAAAGCCGGGTAAAACCACCGCGCCCTGAGGCAAGCGCGCGACCGCCTGCATCAACAGGGCGGTGGCACCGCGCGAGCCCGTGGAGCCCGCGATGATAATCGGGTGTTGGGGCGGGGTGCTCTGCCATAGCTCGACAAGGGTTTCGACAACGCGGCGAAAGCGCGCTTCGGCCATGGGGGGCTGGGCGCTGTCATCTCCGAAAAACTGTTCGACGATTTGCAAAAACTTGCGCGCGCGATCCCAATGGCCTGATTGATCCGGCACGTCGAGCGTTTGCAGGACCGAGGGGGCGATCCCTTCGTCGTGCATTTCCGCGAGTAAACCGGCAAGGCTGTTGGCAAGGTCGAAAATCGACGCCCGCGCCGCCAGATCCGGTTCGCGGTCCAGCAGCGCGGTGACCAGTTGCGAAAGTTCCAAGCGGCGACGCAGGCTGGAGACCGCCGGTTCGATATGGCGAAACGGCAAATCGCGCGCGAGTTGGGTCACAAGGCGGATGCGCGGCAACAGGCGCGCGCCGTTTTGGGAAAAACACTCTTTGAGGCGCCGCTCCATCCGTGTGGTGTTCACGTAAATTTCGACCCGCGCGAGGGCCTCGGGCGCCAGATCCGCCGTGCGCGCCAGCACGCCTTGGGCAAGCTGCGACGGGAAATCGGCACCCGCGGTCAGACCAAAGACCCGTGGCGTGTCGCTGGCGCTAAACATGCCGCTGCCCCGCCAGCATGTCTTCCGCAATCGCGAGTCCTTTCGGGTGGCCCACATCGCACCAAAGCCCGTCGTGGTAGGTCCCAAACAGGCGCCCGCGCGCAATCATCTTTTCCCACAGCAGGTTGAGCGAAAACGCGGGCTCGGCAATTTGGTCAATCCCGATGGGGTTGATGATCTGCGCACCGGTGTAAACGGCCCCCCGCCCGCGCGTGAGCCGTCCAGATGTGTCCATTTCGAAATCGCCCCCGCCGGTATGGCCACGGGTCTGCGACGGGCGCGCGAGCAACAAGAGCGCATCCATTTTTTCAGGATCCCAGGCGCGCAAAAGCTGCGTCGCAGCCGCTGTCCCCGTCCAGACGGCGTCGGTGTTCATCGTAAAAACCGGCCCATCGCCAAGGATCGGCAGCGCATTTCGCAATCCTCCTCCGGTTTCCAGAATGTCGGGAAATTCGCGTATCGTTTGAACGCCGCGCGCATGAAGATGGGTCTCCAGCGCGTCGGGGCGGTAGTGCAGGTTGGCAAGCTTGCGATCGACCTGCGCCATTTGGGCGATGGCATGGTCGATCAGAGGTTGCCCTGCGACCGGGATCATCGGCTTGGGCTGACTGTTTGTCAAAGCGCCCATGCGCGTGCCAAAACCAGCGGCGAAAAACATTACGGATGAGGGACTGTTGCGCATTTTTCTTTCAATTTTGTAAGGGCATCAGGGGTCGGTGGGGGCAGGTCACGCAACACGATCCTGTGCAGGTCCCCAAGGGCCGGATGCGAGAGGTCCTGCATCAAAAGCGCCCAGGTGCGGGGGATGAAATCGACGTAATGCGGTTTGCCGAAATGCATGGAAAGCCGCGCAAACACAAACAAAATCCGCAAATTGCGCTGGGCTGCACATAGATGCGCGGCAAGGCGGAACTCCTGCAGGTTCGCGCCGGAAATATCGCAGTAATGCACAATCATTTCGTCGCGAAGCGCCGGGGTAACGTCACGCCGGACATCTTCGGAAAGCGACACAAGATCATAGGCAGGGTGGCCGACCATCGCGTCCTGAAAGTCGAGCAGCCCGACTTTGGCAACACCGTCACGTTCGGGAAGCCAGAGCAGGTTCTCTGCATGAAAATCACGCAAAATAGTAACCTTGTGATCGGAAATTCGCGCCAGCGCGGTCTGCATGGCGTCGTGCAATTCGGCCTGCCCGTCCGGAGCAGCAGTGTCGAGAATGCCGGCGCGATACCAGGGGTAGGTCTGTGCGGCGAGATCGGCCATGACGCTGGCGTAGGGGTGCAACATGGCGGGAGGGTTTGCCTGATGCAATCTGTAGAGCGCCTCGGTCGCGGCCAGATAGAGCGGGCGTTCAAGCGCTTTGTCGCGGCTCACCTCGCGGGCAAAAAGCGCATCGCCGAGGTCCTCGAGGATTAAAAACCCGTTTTCGAGGTCCTGCGCGAAGATGTCTGGCGCCGACAGGCCGATGCCTTTGAGAAACTGCGCCATTTCGATGAAACTATCGGTCTTTTCGCCCTTTCCGGGCGCAGCGTTCATCAAGATGACGGAGGCGCCGGTTGTCGGGTGGATCAGTCGCTCGTAGCTGCGGGTGGAGGCGTCCGCCGTCATGGGGTGGCGTGTAAAATCGGCCCAGTCGCTGTGGGCAAGGAAGTGATCGGCAAGCATGGCGCGGGTGGTCATGGGGCAAAGCTTTGCAGTTGGGCGCGCAGCTGTTTTGCGCGCGGGCCTGTGGCGTGAATGTCGAGGATACGGTCGCTTTCCCCGGAGCCCTGCCTGAAATCGAGCAAAAGCGCGTCCGGCGGGGTGAGGTCGCCAAGGCGATCAGGCCATTCAATCAGGCACAGGCCCGTCTCAAAGGCGTCGGTCAGGCCAAGTTCGCCCGCCTCGTCAGGATGGCTGAGGCGGTAGAGATCGGCATGCCAGATTTCGAAATCCGGCGCGTCATAGGTTTGCACAAGCGTGAAGGTCGGGGAGGGGACCTCTTGGGCCTCATGGGTCAGAGCGCGGATCAAGCATCTGGAAAAGAAAGATTTTCCGGCACCAATCTCCCCCTGTAGCAGCAGGATGTCCCCCACCTCAAGCAGCGGTGCAAGGGATTGGGCGAGCGCGCGCGTGTCGTGCTCGCTTGAGAGAATGAGGGGAGGGCTTGGCGCGCGTTGCATGGGTGCAGTTTTGACCTAGCGCGCCAGTCGGGGCAAGCGCCTTTCAAAAGGCGACGAAGCGCGGTCCTGCTTGTGGGGAGGTATTCTGGTCTTGGGTCAGAGAACTTGCCATCGGTGAAAAGCCGACAAGCGTTGCGCCACGTGGCAACGCCGTGATGCGGCAACTCAAAGCGCGCCCGTCCCACAACCGCGTCGAGGCGGTCCAGCTTTCGCGCTCGCCCGGTTGATGGATAAAGTCGCGGATGTCGTTCCAGAGTCCGCTGGGCGCGGATTTGGAGTGCCATAGCCGCGTGGCGTCCCGCGCGTCGGTTTGGGCAAGGCTGTCCATTCGATCTGTGCCCCAAAGGCTGGCATAGGCGGTGTTGGACATGGTCAGAATGCCGTCACTGGAAAACACGGCGATTGCTTCGTCCAGCGTGTCCAGCACTGCTTGGCCGGTTTCGATTTCGGCGCGAAAATTCCGCGTCAGGGCCATTTCCGCTGAAATATCCTGAAACAAAAATCCGATAGCGCCGTCAGCATGCGGCCGACCTGTGACGCGGTAGATCTTTCCCCCTGCAAGCGACCACGTTTCTTCGTAGCGCCCTTCGACGGCGGCGGTTTCCAGTTCGGAGATCTGGTGACGCCACGAGGTGTAATCTTTGGGTTCCGGCATCATTTTCTTGTCGCGCAGCATATCGAGGACAGCACCAAGCGTCGGGCCCGTCAGCAAAAATTCGGGCGAGAGCGTGGTGAGATCGCCAAACGCGGGGTTGAAAAGCATCACTTTGCGGTCCTTGTCAAAGACGATGAGCCCGAATGTCAGATGCGAAAAGGTTTTCGTCAGGGTCTGGACGACTTCGCGGCGCGCGGCTTCGGCTTTGACGGTGCGATCCGCCACGACAGCCGTATAAAGGGTGTCATGGCCCAAGGTGGCGCGATGCAGGTCAAACCAGCGCGGTCCGCTGGGGGTTTCCACCGCGACAAAGGGGTTTGCGTTCGGGCGCATGCGCAACAATGTATCGCGGTTGAACAATCGCTTGGGCGGCCAGGTGGTGTGGTCGTTGCCGGCGCTGATGTCGTCAACCAAGGCCAGATAGGCGGCATTTGCCCAGGTGATCGTGCCATCCGCCAGTTCGCGCCACACCAGAAACGGCGCGTGTTCTGCGGTCTCGCGCAGCGTTTCGAGTTCGCGTTCCATCGCGTCGAGCGTGTAGCGGTCGATGAGGGCATTTTCCTGCGTGGCATCGTGATCGACGAGGGTCACACGCGCAAGGCCGCGGTGCCATTCCGCCTTCAGCAGCGCCGCGCCGGTATGGGCCGAAAGTTCGACCCGACCGAGATCGGCGAGGTCGCGCATGGCCCGCGAGAGGTCGGGAAAGCGGGGTAACAACAGGCTGAGCAGGCGCGCCCAGTCGCTGCCACCCTCATCGGGCGCGGCACTCAGGAGGGCCTGCGCCTGGGGACTGGCATTGACCATATCGACATCGTCAAAGAGAAAAACGATGTCGTCTTTGGTTTCATCCAGCGCGATGCGATTGCGACGGGTCGAGCGCGATTCAGAGGCCCCAAGAAGGGCCAGAACCCCCAAAGTCACAAGAAAGGTCCCAAGTCCGAGGCCCAAAAAGGGAAATATACTTGCGTTCATCATCATTCGCGCTTTCGACCCAGTAAGGTACTGCCAATTCACTCTCCGAGAAATTGGTTAATGGGTCGTAAAGATCGCCTTAGATCATGGATTAAAGGGGATATTTTCGCCCAAGGGGCCGCTTTGACCGGTTGAAGGCGCGCAAATTGCCGCATGGGGCCACGTCACTTTGACAATCGCGCCACTGGGGCCGGCGCTGCGCCTCAAAGCGTCGGTTTTTGCAAGGACATTGGCAAATTCGATGTCCGCGCCGGTGCGCTCCAGCAGGGTTTTGGCAATGAACAGCCCAAGGCCCATGCCTTCGTAATCGGGGCGCAGGGGGCTGTCTTCGGGCGCGGCGCGGCGTTTCAGAAACGGATCACCGATGCGCCCGATGAGCTGCTGGGGGTATCCCGGACCATCGTCGCGGATGCGGATACTGACATGGGTGTCCGACCATTCGGCCTCGACCCACACTTTCTGGCTGGCGAAATCCACAGCATTCTGAACGAGGTTGCGCAGACCGTGGATAATTTCGGGGCGCCGGAAGACTTCGGGCTGGCGCAGGGTGGTGTCGAGGGCCGGACGGGTGTCGATGAGCAGGGTTTTGCCGCGCTGGGCGTGGGGTTCTGCGGCCTCGTGGATCACGGCGTCCAGCGGCGCCGTGCGCATGTGCAGGTCGTCTTTTCCCGCACGCCCCATCGAACGCAAAATATCGCGGCAGCGGTCGGCCTGTTCGTTGATCAGGCGCGCATCCTCTTGCTGTTCGCCGCTCAGATCGTCGATCAATTCGCTCGACACCAGTTTGATCGTGGCCAGAGGCGTGCCAAGTTCATGCGCGGCGGCGGCAACGACTCCGCCCAGATCAGTCAGTTTCTGTTCGCGCGACAGGGCCATCTGCGTGGCCAGCAAGGCCTCCGACATCGAGTGGATTTCTGAGGCGACACGCCAGGCAAACACCCCCAAAAAGGCAATGCCGATGACAATTGCGATCCAGGCGCCAAATACAAACAGGCGTGGCATGGTGATCGGCAGGCCCGCAAGGCTGTGCAAGGGGATGTAATAGGCGGCCAGAAGCGTGACAAAAAGGATCGCGATGCCGCCGATCAGCGCCGTGGATTGCGGTCGGAGCGCGGTGGCGGAAATCGTCACCGGCGCCAGGATCAACAGCGCAAACGGGTTGTGCAGCCCGCCGGTCAGATAGAGCATCGCACAGAGCTGGGCGAGGTCAAACAGCAGCATCAGCGTCGCGGCGCGTTCGGGCAGGCGGGTGGTTTCGGGAAACACCAGACCGGCCACGAGATTGACCAGAACAGAGGCGCCGATCACCAAGGCGCAGGCGCCGATGTCGAGCCGGATGTCAAAGAGCAGGCTGGCAACGACGATGGCGGTGACCTGCCCCAAAATGGCAATCCAGCGCAACACGACAAGCGTGCGCAAGCGGACCCAATCGGCGCGGCGTTCTTCGCTCAGGGGCGCATTGTCGCGCTTGGGACCGGGGGGGGCTGTGTCGGTCATTGACATCCTTTTGAACGCGGTTTTGATCACGGTGCGTCAATTAGACCCTTGTTAGTCTGCCCCGCGCAGTCGATCAATGCCCCCACTGTCCGATCGACTTTGACGACCACGCAAAAGGAAGCCGACCATGAACCGCTCTACGACCCGAACCATTGCCATCCTGTCGACCTGCGTTCTGGCCGCTGTGGTCGGGTTGACGGCTTGGGCCGCGTTTGGCCCCAAATCCGAAACCCAATGCGCGGGCACGAATGTCGCGGGGGGCACATCGACCATCGGCGGGCCGTTCGAACTTGTGAATGAAGCAGGGGTGAGCGTGACGGACGCGGATGTTTTCACCAAGCCGACGATCCTTTATTTCGGCTATACGTTCTGCCCCGATGTCTGCCCGATGGACAGTCTGCGCAACGCCGAGGCGCTGTATCTGCTGCAAGAGCAGGGCTATGACGCGCAGGCTGCGTTTATCACCGTGGATCCCGCGCGCGACACGCCCGAAGTGGTCGCGCAATTCACCGAATTGTTCCACCCCGATATGATTGGTCTCACGGGCAGCGAAGCCCAGGTCAAAGCGGCGTCGCAGGCCTATAAGACCTACTACAAGTTGAACAAAGAAACGCCCGATGACGAATTTTACCTCGTCGATCATTCCACTTTCACCTATTTTGTCATGCCCGAAACCGGCTTTGTCGACTTTTTCAAACGCGACGACACTCCCGAACAAATGGCCGAGCGTGTGGGCTGCTTTATTGACAGTGCGACCTAAGCCGCACGATATTTAGGTGAAATTGGTCCGATCTGTCGGCCCATGCGTACCTTGAAATACAGGTAACTCAGGAAGGAAAAGCGATGTCCGAAGGTGAACTCCTCGATCTTGGTGAAGATCGCTCGCTTTTGTTGGTCGACGATGACGAGCCGTTTCTCAAACGTCTGGCCCGGGCAATGGAAAAACGCGGCTTTGATGTGGAGACGGCGGAAACGGTCGTTGCCGGGAAAGCCATCGGCATGGCGCGCCCGCCGGCCTATGCGGTGGTTGACCTGCGGCTTGGGGATGGCAACGGTTTGGATGTGGTCGAAGTCATCCGCGACAAGCGGCCCGATGCGCGCATCGTGGTGCTGACGGGATACGGCGCGATTGCGACAGCGGTGGCAGCGGTGAAAATCGGTGCAACGGACTACCTGTCCAAACCCGCAGACGCCAATGACATCACCAACGCGCTGCTGGCCACAGGCGATGCGCTGCCCGAGCCGCCCGAAAACCCGATGTCAGCGGATCGCGTGCGCTGGGAACATATCCAGCGCGTTTTCGAGCTGTGCGACCGCAATGTGTCCGAAACGGCGCGCAGGTTGAACATGCACCGCCGGACATTGCAGCGCATTCTTGCGAAACGCTCGCCGCGCTAAAGCTGGGCGATCAGCGTGTTGTGCCGCTCGGTAAACGCTTTGCGGCTTTCCTTGGGCGCGCGCAGCACAATGGACAAACCATGGACCACCGAGGCACTCGGTTTGCCAAAAATCTTGTCGCTTTCTTGCGTTGAAAACCCTGCAATTTGAGTGGCTTCCAGCCAGGCAGACACACGATCTGCGGCTTTGATCCGCTTTTTGACATCAAGCGGAAGCTTGGCTGGCAAGCCAAAGCGCAGGTGAATTGCCGCCGTGAGACGGTCATCCAGCGTGCCGTAGTCGGGGCCGATGGCGGCTTTGACGGGCGAAATCATATCCCCGATGACATATTCCGGCGCATCGTGCAGCAGCGCGGCCAGCAGCCATTTGACAGGCTCGTTGGGATAGAGACGGCGATAGATTTCTTCGACCAGGACGGAATGCTCGGCCACCGAGTAGGCGAAATCCCCGCGCGTCTGACCGTTCCAGCGCGCCACAAAGGCCAAACCATGCGCGATGTCTTCGATTTCGATATCCATCGGCGTCGGATCGAGCAAATCAAGCCGGCGTCCTGACAGCATCCTCTGCCAAGCGCGCGGCGGGTGAGCTGTGCGTGCCATATCTGCTCCTTTTTGCGAGGTTTAGCTTTCGCGGCGGATAAATTCCAGTCCCCGTTCATCGGCTCTTAAGGTGCAGCGCGTTGAATGCGCGCAACCAAGGTGTTACCTCATGCAGGTAATGCGCTCGGACGCAGCGTTGGATTTATCGGAGCACTTCATGGCCCAAGACTACATCATCAAGGATATCGCGCTGGCTGACTACGGCCGCAAGGAATTGGACATTGCCGAAACGGAAATGCCCGGCCTGATGGCGCTGCGCGAAGAATTCGGCGCGAAAAAGCCGCTCGCCGGGGCGCGGATCGTCGGCTCCTTGCACATGACGATCCAGACAGCCGTGCTGATCGAAACGCTGGTGGCGCTGGGCGCCGATGTGCGCTGGGCCTCGTGCAACATTTTCTCGACCCAAGACCACGCGGCCGCCGCGATTGCCGCAGGCGGGACGCCGGTTTTCGCGATCAAGGGTCAATCCCTCGTTGAGCATTGGGACTATCTCGACCGCTCGTTCCAATTCCCCGAGGGCGCAAACATGATCCTCGACGATGGCGGCGACGCCACGTTGTACATCTTGTTGGGCGCACGGGTCGAGGCGGGCGAAACGGGCCTGCTTGACGTGCCGACCTCCGAGGAAGAAGTCGCCGTGTTCGACCAGATCAAAAAGCGTCTGGCCCAAAGCCCCGGTTGGTTCACCAAAACCCGCGAGGCCATTCTGGGCGTCTCCGAAGAAACCACCACTGGCGTCCACCGCCTTTACGATCTGCACAAGAAAGGCCAGCTGCCTTTCCCTGCGATCAACGTGAATGACTCGGTCACCAAGTCGAAATTTGACAACAAATATGGCTGTAAAGAGAGCCTTGTGGACGGTATCCGCCGTGCGACGGACACGATGATGGCCGGCAAAGTCGCGGTTGTCTGCGGTTACGGCGATGTGGGCAAAGGCTGTGCGGCCTCGCTGAGCGGCGCGGGCGCGCGGGTGAAAGTGACCGAAGTCGATCCGATCTGCGCCTTGCAGGCCGCGATGGACGGCTATGAAGTCGTCGTGCTTGAAGATGTCGCCAGCACGGCGGATATTTTCGTCACGACCACGGGCAACAAGGACGTGATCCGCATCGAACATATGCGCGCGATGAAAGACATGGCGATTGTCGGCAATATCGGCCACTTCGACAATGAAATTCAGGTCGCGGCGCTGAAAAACCACAAGTGGACCAACATCAAGGATCAGGTGGATATGATCGAGATGCCGTCAGGCGCGCGGATCATTTTGCTGTCTGAGGGGCGTTTGTTGAACCTTGGCAATGCCACCGGCCACCCTTCTTTCGTGATGTCGGCGTCCTTTACCAACCAGGTGCTTGCGCAGATCGAACTTTGGGCAAACCACAAGGACTACGCGCCCGGCGTGTATATCCTGCCCAAACATCTGGACGAAAAAGTTGCCCGCCTTCACCTCGCACGGATCGGCGTGAAGCTGTCCCAGCTGAGCAAAGAGCAGGCGGATTACATCGGCGTCACCGTCGAGGGGCCGTTTAAACCGGAACATTACCGCTATTGATCCGTGTTCCATGTGAAACAATTTACGCCGTCCCGATCGGGGCGGCGTTTTCATGCGGCAGGTTCAGGGGTGCGAAGAATTTGCAGAAAATTCTTTGTTTCAGCCCCTTTGCGTTTTAGGCTTTGCCCGAACTGCACAGGGTGGTTCAAAACTGGCCAATGCGCCCCAATAAAATGGTGGGAGAGATTATGGGAAAGCGTGACGATCTGATCGCGAAATATGCCGACGACCTGAAAGCGAAATGCGGTATGGAGCCGGATATGGCGCTGCTCACGAAGGTGACAATCGGGTGCGGCCCGTCGATCTACAACGCAGATGCCTCGACCGTTGCGGGAAGAGATTCCGCCGAGCTTGAGACGGTCAAAGTGAATTTCTTGATGAAAAAGCTGGGTCTTGCCGATGGCCCGAACCTGATGGATGCGATCAATTCCGTAATCGATACCTACGGGCGGTCCGAGCGCAGCAAGTACCGTGCGGTGGTCTATTACATGCTGGTGAAACACTTCGGCAAAGAAGCTGTCTACGCTTAGAACTGCTGACGAGTGGACGAGAAAACCGGCACTTACCTTGCCGGTTTTCCCTTTTCAAACGCTGCGTTCGTCCTGCTCAGCGCAGGTTAACGCCAACTTGCCAAAATGACGGGCAGGTTGATTGAAATGCGCCATACTTGCCGTTTGCCTCGCCGCCGCATTTTGCGTAGGGTAGTGAAACGGACCAGGATGGGCCGGACCTGAAATTCAAGAACACGTGTGGTGCTTAGGTGCACGTGGGGTGGAGGAGGGTCTCGGGGGGTCGAGACCCTCCATTTTTTCCAAACATCAACGATTATCCAGACATCGAAGACCCGCGACCAAAGCGCGACCTCAGGTTGGGTCGGTGTTTCCAAGCTCGCAGAGAACTGCCCATTCAGCCTCGGTCACGGGCTGCACCGACAGGCGCGAGTTATTGACCAAAACCATGTCCGACAGCCGCGGGTCTTGCTTGCACATTGCCAAGGTCACGGGGGTTGCGAAGGGGCGGACGGCTTTGATGTCGACGCATTCCCAACGTAGATCATCGGTGGTGCTATCGGGGTGGGCCTCGGCGCAGACTTCGACAATCCCGACCACCTCTTTTTCCGCCCGCGAGTGGTAGAAAAAGCCGCGATCTCCAATCTTCATCGCGCGCATGTTGTTGCGTGCCTGATAGTTGCGCACGCCATTCCATTCCTCGCCCTCTTCGGCTTTTGCGACTTGCTGATCCCAAGACCAGACCTCTGCTTCGGATTTGAAAAGCCAGTATGCCATCAGCCGATCACCTGCTTCCACGCTTGAATAGAGACTGAGTCAAAGAGGCCTGCCTTGGCATAGGGATCATTTTGCGCCCATGTTTCTGCCTGCTCTTTGGTTTGGACATCCAGCACGACGAGCGAACCGCTCATCTGGCCATCGTCATCCAGAAAGGGACCGGCGATCCGTACCACGCCCGTTTGCGCGATGTAGTCGAGATGGGCCTCTCGGTTGGCTTTGCGGATCTCCAGCGCGCCGGCTTTATCGCGGCAAATGAGGGCGTAGGTCATAGATTACTCCGGTTTCAGGGGGCGAGACAAAAGCGCATCCATCGCTTGGGCGACGGTCGCTTTGCGATCAAGGATTGCTGCAATCATATGGACGATTGGTAGGTCAATTTGGGCCGATTGGGCCATGTTAGAGACTGCTTTTGCCGTGGCAACCCCTTCGACGGTGATGTGGTCCGGCATTTTTTCGCCCGCGCCCAAGGCAAGGCCAAGTGTGAAGTTACGCGATTTTTGCGAGGTGCAGGTCAGCACCAGATCGCCAAAACCCGACAGACCCGCCAGCGTTGCAGGATCAGCGCCCAGATGCTGCGCCAGGCGTGTCACCTCGGCAAAGCCCCGTGTCATAAGCGCCGCGCGCGCGCTATCGCCAAGTCCGGCACCGATCGCAAGGCCTGCGGCAATGGCGATGACGTTTTTCAGGGCACCGCCCAGCTCGACTCCGGTGCAATCCACGCTGGAATAGAGCCTGATATTCTGGGTCGACAGCAAGTCGCGCAGGCGTTGCGCATCCTTTGGTTCAGGGCTTGCCAGGGTCAGCGCCGTGGGAAGATTTGCGGCAATATCGACCGCAAAACTGGGGCCGGACAGCACGGCATGGGTCGCGTCAGGGATAATGCGACGCATAAGCGCAACCGGACCAAGCTGCGTGGCCAGATCAATGCCCTTGCAGCAGGCCACAAGGTCGCGCCCGCGCAGCAGATCGACGTTCTGGTGGCAAAATTGCCCGAGTTGCTGCATCGGCACGGCCAAAAGCCAAGTTTGCGCTGAAATCGTCTCTAAACCATCGGAAATCATGAGGGTGTCGGGGAGCCGAACGCCCGCAAGGCGGCGCGTGTTTTCGCGTTCGGCTTGCATCTGCGCGCCGCCCGTGCGGGCCCAAAGCGTGACGGGCTTGCCGGTCTTTGCAAGGGAAATGGCAAGGGCAGTGCCAAACGCACCGGCGCCCAGAACGGCAATGCTGTTCATGCTTTTGCACCTTTTTTACCAGAGCCGATCAACACGGGCGCGCGATCGTCCAGCGGCCAGCGCGGGCGGGCGGTCAGCGTCGCCGGGTCGACGGCTTGCGCGGTTAACAATTCGATCCCAGCCCAAGCGATCATGGCTGCATTATCCGTACAAAGTCGCAACGGGGGCGCGGTGAATGCGACACCCAAACTGTCGCAAAGCGTCTCTAATCCAGTGCGAATGGCGGTATTTGCGGCAACTCCTCCGGCAACGGCCAATGTTGGTGCCGCCGGAGACATCTCTAGGTACTGCTGGAGTGCGCGGCGGGATTTTTCGATCAAGACATCCCGCACGGCGCGTTGAAACCCTGCGCACAGGTCGTCACGATCCGTTACCGTCAGCCCGCCACAGTCGGAAATCCGTGCGTCACGCGCCCTCAAAAGCGCGGTTTTCAGGCCGGAAAAGGACATATCGCACCCCGCGCGATCAAGAAGCGGGCGCGGAAAGCGGAACCGCTCGGGATCGCCGCGGGTGGCGGCGTCCTCGACCGCCGGACCGCCGGGCTGTGGCAGTCCCAGCAGCTTGGCTGTTTTGTCAAAGGCCTCGCCGGGCGCATCGTCGATGGTGCCGCCGAGCCGCTCGAACCGCGTGGCACTATGGGCGATGAGAAACTGGCAATGCCCGCCCGAGACCAACAGCATCAGATAGGGAAAGGCGAGGCCATCGGTCAGGCGCGGCGTCAGCGCATGACCGGCAAGGTGGTTCACGCCGATCAAGGGCAAGCCGGTCGCCGCAGAGAGGCCTTTGGCGCACATCACACCCGCCACGACCCCCCCGATCAGCCCCGGCCCTGCGGTAACGGCGATGGCGTCCAGATCGCCAAACCCGAGTTGCGCCGCGTCCAGCGCCGACTGGATGGATGTGTCGAGTTTTTCGGTATGCGCCCGCGCCGCGATTTCCGGCACGACGCCGCCAAACGCCGCATGCAGTTCGGTCTGGCTTGCGACGATAGAGGACAGCACGCGGCCTTTGCCATCTTTCAGGCGGACGACCGCTGCCGCCGTGTCGTCGCAGCTGCTTTCGATGCCAAGAAGGGTGCGTGTCAAAGTCATGGGTCTGCCGAATTGTCTCACGTGCTCTAGGCAGGTATCACCGTGCAATGCATCGCACAATCCCGAGGCCCCCCGCGTGACCGATTCCCGCCCCCTTGTTCTGGTGACCCGCCCCGCCCCGCAAGCGCAGCGGTTTGGTCGGGCTTTGCGTGCGGTGTCGCAGAATTTCGAGGTCCTGGAAGCGCCGGTGATGAAAATCGTTCCGGTTTTGCCGCAAAATGCACCGATGGGCCAATTCGATGTCATTTTAACCTCTGCCCATGCGGTGTTCGCAGCTGCCCGTTTGGCCCCCGAGGGCACGGCGTGGTGCGTGGGGGCGCGCACGGCGCAGGCCGCCCGCGCGGCGGGGTTGCGGGCGGTCGATTGCGGGGGAACGGCGCAGGCGCTGGTGACATATTTGCGCACCCATCAGCGCGGTCCCTGTCTGTATCTGCACGGCGAACACCGCGCCGTCGACATCGCAGAGCAGCTCAATAGTGCCGCAATAGAGACGCATGACGTGATGTGTTATCGACAGATCGCGCTGGACTGGCCGAAGGAGGTCACGCAACGCATCAAGGCCGCTCATCCTTTGGTCCTGCCCCTCTTTTCGGCACGATCCGCTCAACTTGTGAGCGCAAGAATGCCCGATGGTGTGCCGATTGCCCTTGTTTCCTTGTCGCAATCGGTCGATGCCGCTTGGCGGGGGCCTGCGCCGATTGCGCGATTTGTTGCGGGTGCGCCGACGCAAGACAGCCTGATCGCGACGCTGATGTCGCCTGCGGTGGGAACATTGCTTGAGGGCGGTGGGTTAGCACACTAAGGTTTATTCAAAGCGACGCCGCCAAGGCTGCGTCCTGTTCATTTTATTGAAGATATTCGAGGGGTTTCTTCCGTGGCACGTTCCAAAAAATCGTCTGATTTGCCTGCGTCGAGTGTTCCACCCGAACAGCCGGAGGTGGAGGAAACCCTAAGCGCGCCGCATGAGAAAGTGCCTGGCGTGGAGGGGGATGCGGTGATTTTGTCCGAGCCCGACGACGCCCCCCAGACTCCGGAGGACGCGGTTGAGAGCGGTGAGGACGCCGGCGCCGCGGAGGTGACTGTCGAACTTGAAACAGCGCCATTGACCGCGGATGACACAGGGGACGATCCCGTTGTGATCGTTGAAACTTCCCAAGATCCGCTTGCGGGTGATGCGCAAAATGCCGATGAGGCGCCTTTGGAGAACGACGCTGTCGAAGAGCCGGTCACCGCTGCGCCTGCGCCAATGGCAACGGAAGTTCCCAAGCGCTCCTCCGGCTTTGCACCGCTGTTTGTCGGCGGCCTCGTCGCGGCATGTTTGGGGTTCGCAGCGGCGGTGATGTTGCCCGAGGGTAGCTTGTCCTTCCTCAGGTCCAGCACTGCGCCCGCGCCGCAAAGCAGCCCGGAGACGGAGGCGTTCAGCAACGGCTTGTCGGATGTCCAGACAAGTTTGCAGGCGCAAAACGCAACCATCGCCGAGCTACAAGAGACGATCAGCGCGTTGAGTGCCACGCCCGTGGTTGCGGCTGTGCCCTTTGATACAGCACAGTTTGACGCGCAAATCAGTGCTTTGTCCGACAAGATCGACGGGTTCGATGCGCGGATCACCGCGCTCGAAGCGGCCCCGACCGCCACCGCCGCGACATCGGATCTGAGCGAAGAATACGCCGCGCAACTGGCGCAGATGAAAGAAACGCTCGCCAGCGAAATGCAAAAGCTCGAATCCGAGAAACTTGCCGCTGCGCAGGCCAGCGATGGCGCGGTCTTGCGCGATGCGGTCCTGTCGGGCGCGCCCTTCGCACAGCTCCTGCCCGAGCTGACGATCACCGTACCGGACGTGCTTGTCGCAGAGGCCGAGAGCGGCGTGCCGACGCTGTCCGATCTGGAAACGGCCTTTCCGGATGCGGCGCGTACCGCGCTTGAGGTCTCGATCCGCGCGACCACGAGCGATGCTGCGCAGGACCGGATTGGCGCTTTCTTTAAAACCCAACTGGGTGTTCGGTCGCTGACACCCAAAGAGGGCAGCGATCCCGATGCGATTTTGTCGCGCGCCGAGGCGAAATTGAAGTCTGCCGATCTCGACGGTGCCATTTCCGAAATTTCTGCGTTGCCCCAAGCAGGGCAGGCCGCGATGGCCGATTGGGTCGCGATGGCTCAAAAACGCAGTGACGCTGTGGCCGCGCTTGCCACACTTGAAAACAAGTAAGGAACGATCGACATGTTGTGGTCCTTGATCAAGATTATCCTTTTTGTCGTGATCGTCGCGGCTTTGGCTTTTGGTGGCGGTTCGTTGCTGGAGATGGATGGGGGCATCCGCATTGTGCTGCCCAATGTCGAGTTGAACCTCGGTCCGCTTGAGGCCGTGATTGGCCTTGTGCTTTTGATTGCGGCGCTTTGGGTGGTGGCAAAACTTGTCGGGTTGCTTGTGGCTTTCGTGCGGTTTCTCCTTGGGGATGAGACGGCTCTGTCGCGCTATTTCGACCGCAATCGCGAACGGCGCGGTTTTCAGGCGCTCACCGATGCGATGATGGCTTTGGCCTCGGGCGAGGGGAAAACCGCCCTCGCCAAAGCGCAAAAAGCCGAACGCTATTTAGGGCGTCCCGAGATCACCACGGTTGTTGCAGCGCAGGCGGCGGAAATGTCTGGCGATAAAAGCAAGGCCGAAGGGTTCTACAAACGGTTGTTGCAAGACGATCGGACCCGCTTTGTGGGGGTGCGCGGGATCATGAAGCAGCGCCTTGATGCGGGCGATACCGACACTGCGTTGAAATTGGCGGAAAAAGCATTCGCGCTAAAGCCCAAACACGCCGAAACCCAAGATGTGCTTTTGAAACTTCAGGCCGAGAAACACGACTGGGCTGGTGCGCGTAAAACTCTGGCTGCAAAGGCGAAATTCGGTCAGCTGCCCAAGGATGTGCACAAGCGGCGCGATGCGGTTCTGGCCCTGTCCGAAGCGGCGGAACTGATCAGTGATGACAGCTCGATCACCCAGCGCGAAGCGGCGATTGATGCGAACAAAATGTCGCCTGACCTGATCCCGGCGGCTGTGATGGCCGCACGCAGCTATATCAAGCAGGACAACCCGAAATACGCGACGCGCGTACTGAAAAAAGCATGGGCGGCGCAACCGCATCCCGATCTTGCAGCCGCTTTTGCGGAAATCAAACCCGGTGAGGAACCGCATGCGCGGCTCAAACGCTTTGCAACGCTGACAAAAGTGCGGCCCGAGCATTCCGAGACCAAGATGCTGCTGGCTGAATTGAACATTGCCGCCGGCGAGTTTCCTCCAGCACGCCGCGCCTTGAGCGACCTGCCGGAAACCGACCCGACGGCCCGGGTTCTGACACTTATGGCGGCCATCGAACGTGGCGAAGGCGCGGATGATGTCGTCGTGCGGGGCTGGTTGGCGCGGGCGCTGACGGCGTCGCGCGGGCCGCAGTGGATTTGCGACAATTGCCAGACCATTCATACCCAATGGGGACCGATGTGCTCTAATTGCGGTGGGTTTGATACGCTCTCCTGGCGCCGCCCGACGCAGGGAGAAGTGGCGATGCCTGCCGGAACCGAGATGTTGCCCCTGATCGTTGGCGCAGGGGTGGCGACGCCGAGTGTGGTTCCCCAAGAGGACGCGGTCGCGCCGGAAATCATCGATATTCCCGATGCCGAAGTGAGCGAGCCAGAAGACAAGCCCGCCCCCTAGAGGGGGGGGCTTGCGGAGGATGGGGCGATGAGCAAAGGCCGCTTTATCCCATGTCTTGGCGCACAATGTCGGTGAGCAGCACGTCGTTCACCGCTTTGCCGCCCAGCTTCTGACCAACCTCAAGCAGCGTTTTTCGCAGTTTGTCCATATTGGTGCTTTCGGTGAAATCGCCTTTGAAGCCGCCAAGATTTGCGTGGTCGAAGAACACCTGAAGGAAAGCATCGCGCAGCTTGGGCTCCATCGCATAAATGGCCTCACGCGAGCCGACGGTGACTTCAAGGCTGAGGGAAAGTACCACCATCGAGACAACTTTGCCGTTGTCCACATCCGGAATCACGAACTGATTGTTGAGCTTGACGTATTCGAACTGGGGGTCTTCGGTGTCTTCTTCGGGGGCCTGCGTGTCGGCGGGCACGTCGTGCATCTCCAGATCCCCGCAGGGGTTCAACACGACCGGTTGGGGGGCGGGGCGCAAGGCTATGCCGCCGCCGATTCCCGCGCCAAGACCGACAATCGCAAGTAGAATAGGAAGAATCTTCCCCAGCATGGTACAAATTCCTTAGAAAGGGAGAACAATATCAGCGATCTGCTGGCCATAGCGGGGTTGCTGAACCTGACTGATCTGGCCGCGCCCCCCGTAGGAAATCCGCGCCGATGCAATTTTGTCATAGGTGATTTCGTTCTGCCGAGAGATGTCTTCAGGCCGCACGTAGCCCTCGACAAGCAGCTCGCGGACCTCGAAGTTCACACGAACTTCCTGGGCACCGGAAATTTGCAAAACCCCGTTTGGCAGCACGCCGATGATGGTTGCGGCGACCTTGAGTTGCAGTTTCTCGTTGCGCGACACCGAGCCGTTCCCAGAAAAGTTGCTTGCGGAATTTGTGCCCACGGCACTTCCCATGCTTGCGCCATCGGGCAGGGTCTCGTTGATCCTTTCGGGCAGGCCGAACAGGCCGGTGACGCCCATGCTTTCGGTCCCGCTGCGGGAGCGACCGGAGGTATTGTTCATCTGCGCACTATCGTCGATTTCGATAACCACGGTCAGGATATCGCCCCTTTGGATCGCGCGCCGATCCCCGAGCAAGGAGGTTCGATTGGCCGTCCACAGGGAGGCGGGCGAAAACGGTGTTTGGCGCGGCAAGTCCTCGGGCAATCCGGGCGAGGTCATCGCGCGGGTTTCGACCGATTCCTGAAGCGGCGTCATGGCCGGAAGCCGCCCGACAGTATCAAGTTTCGTGCAAGCCATGAGGGCGAGCGGGAGGGTGAGAGCTAGCATGAAACGCATGGGGATTTCCTTAGAAAAGGCTGGGGTCGAGGCCGCCGACGATGACCGAGCCCTGTTCGGTGACCTGACCGGAAACGATTGTTTTAGAAGTTAAATTCATCGCGCGAAGCGTGTCACCGACACCAGCCCGCGCCAGGGAGCGGCCTTCACTGACCATGGTCAGATTGCCCGAACGATAGACAAGCGTGACCATCTGGTTTCTATCAATGATGGCCGCGGGCCCGATGTCTTCGGGACGGATCGGGCGACCGGCATAGAGAGCGACACGGGCCTCGAAACCGACGAGTTCCTCAATGGCCACGAACATGCCCGGCATGTCTTCGGCAATCAGCGCAAGATCGCTGGCCGAAAGGATGGTCTGCGCGCGCAATGTGCGTGCGGCGACGACCGTCTCGGCCTGCAACGGTTGTGCAAAAACACACAGAGCCAGAGCCCCCGCGCGAACATATGTCCAAAGCCGGCGCATTAGCGGATCTGCGTCGTTGCCGACAGCATCTGATCGGCTGCAGTGATCACCTTGGCGTTCAGTTCGTAGCCGCGTTGCGCCTGAATCAGTTCTGTTACTTCGCGCACGGCATCCACTGAACTTTCCTCAAGGTAGCCTTGGCGCAGGGTGCCAAGCCCGTCTGTCCCCGGGGTATTGACGATTGAGGCCCCACTGGCCGCTGTTTCCAAAAACAGGTTCGATCCGATCGCTTCGAGACCCTTGGGGTTCGAAAAATCGGCCAGCGTAAATTGGCCAAGCAATTGCGGCTCGACCTGATTTTGGAAATAGGCATAGACTTCGCCCTGGGCGTTGATCGCGATGGAGCGCGCGTCGTCGGGCACGGTGATGTCGGGAACGACCGAAAACCCGTCCGATGTCACGATCAGACCTTCAGCGGAGCGCTTCAGGGCACCGTCGCGGGTATAGGCGGCAGCGCCGGAGGGCAATGTCACCTCGAGGTAGCCCTCGCCCTCGATTGCCAGATCAAGATCACCACCGGTGGCGGCAATCGCGCCCTGCGCAATCTGGATCGAGACCGACGAGGGGCGCACACCGAGACCAAGTTGGATACCGGTCGGAAGAACGGTTCCGTCCGACGCGTTGATGGTGCCCGGGCGGGCCATCTGTTGATAATGCAGGTCGGTGAATTCGGCCCGACGGGCGCTGTAGCCCGTGGTGCTCATGTTGGCGAGGTTTTGGGAAATGGTCTCGACCCGCATGGATTGGGCCGCCATCCCTGTCGCTGCAATACTCAGTGCGCGCATGGTTTATTCCTTTCAGCGTCCGAGAGTGGAAAGGACGGAGCGGATGCGCTCGTCCTCTTTGTCGAGGAAATTCTGGCCCATTTCGTAGGCCCGCTGGACCTGGATCATGCGGGAAATTTCGCTGACCGCGTTGACGTTTGAGCCCTCGACAAACCCTTGCAGGATCTTGCCGTCCTCATAGGGTTCGATGCCCCCTTCGGTTTGAAACCGCACGCCATCCGCGCGGTTCATCGACGTGGGATCGGTTGGCAGAAAAAGCCCGACCTGAGCCAGCGGCAACCCGTCGGCCGAGAGGGTGCCATCCGCGGCCATAGATACGCCGGTGGCATTCGTCGGGATAAAAATCGGCGTGCCCCCATTGTCCAAAAGGCGATAGCCGTCCAGCGTGACCAATTCGCCTTCCTCATTGGGCGTAAAGGCACCGCCGCGTGTCAATGACGGGCCGTTGGGCGTGTCGATCTGAAAGAAACCGTCACCCTCGATGGCAAAATCGAAGGTGCCGCCCGTGGCCGTCAACGGGCCCTGGGAGTCATCGGTCAGGCGCACGTCAGCGGTGGCCATCGACAGGGAGGCCTCGTCGGGCTCGAGTGCTGCGATGAATTCCGAGAAAATCATCCCCTCGCGACGAAACCCGGTTGTCGACATGTTGGCGATGTTGTTCGCGATCGCCGTCATTTCGTTCTTGAGACCCGACATGCGGGTCAGGGAGGCGTAGCCTGCTGAATCCATTTTATAATCCTCCGATCATCGGGATAATCCGGTCGGTGAAAAATGCGGTCAGAGTTTCGGTCATAAAGCCCATAGTGGCCCAGAAAACGATCAAGATTGCGCCCACTTTGGGGACGAAGGTCAGGGTCATTTCCTGGATTGAGGTCAGAGCCTGAAACAGGCCGACGGTCAGGCCGGCGACAAGTGCGACCAGCAAAATCGGCGTGGAAATCATGACCGAAATCCACAAGGCCTGACGCAACGTGTCGTAAAAAACCAACTCATCCACGGCGCTAGACCGGCATCCGCAGAATTTCCTGATAGGCCTCGACGACCTTGTCGCGCACCGTGACAGCCGCCTCGACGGCGAGTTCGGTTTGCGCCAGGGCCTGGACCAGGGAATGCGCGTCGGCCCCTCCGGTCATCGCCTGTTCTGCGGTCTCTTCCGAGCTGCGCAGGGTCTGGGCGAAATCCTTGAGGATAGTGCCGAACGACTCGCCGATTCCGGCCCCCTCCTGCGCGGGATCGGGGGCGGTTGCGGGGCGCGTGGATGTGTAGCCTTGGGCGGCATAGGTAGAAAGGATGTCCATTCTGGTCTCCTGTTAACGACGTAGAAGGTCGAGCAGGGAAGACGACATTTGCCGCACCTGATCGAACATTTTCAGATTTGCTTCGTAGCTGCGCTGCGCTTCGCGCGCGTCAGCGATTTCGACAACGAGATCGACGTTTGACCCGTCATAGTAGCCGGACTCTTTTGCCAGCGGATGGCCGGGGTCATAGATTTGGGCGAGGTCGCTTTTATCCAGCTTGACCGGACCGGTTTGCACGGATCCAGTTTTGGTGCCGCCGACGACTTCCGCCTCGAAAGTCGCCGTTTTGCGGCGATAGCCGGGGGTGTCGGCATTCGCGATATTTTCAGAGGAAAAGCGCAGCCGATCCGCTTGCGCGCGCATGCCCGAGGCGGACAGAACAAGACTTTGCATAAGGTCAGACATTCGGATTCTCCGTTACCTGCGACCGATGGACGTGCGTAAAATTGTCATTGAGCTTTTGTAGATCGACAGCGCGAGGTCGTGCTGATGGCGCACTTCTGTGGCCTTCATCATTTCCGTTTCAAGCGCGACC
Source organism: Aquimixticola soesokkakensis (assembly GCF_900172375.1). GTDB lineage: Bacteria > Pseudomonadota > Alphaproteobacteria > Rhodobacterales > Rhodobacteraceae > Aquimixticola > Aquimixticola soesokkakensis. The sequence goes on from NZ_FWFS01000001.1 coordinate 155,101, forward strand.
GTATTGCCGTTGGGGGAAGATCGATCCGGCGTATCGACCTGCGAAAACGCGATCTGTTGGGCCGGCGCGCCGCTGTCTTGGGCGCTCAGACGATGGCCGGCGCGTGTGGCGCGCATGGCACCACCGTCAGCGGCGCGCTGATAGCTGTCGGCAAAGGGCACGAGGTCCTTGGCGCGGTAGCCCGGCGTATCCGCATTCGCGATATTTTCAGCGACGGCACCCTGGCGCGCACTGGCATGCTGCGCGAGGCCCTGCGCCATTTTAAACATTTCTAGTTTCTCAAACATCGGGGCTTCTCCCTCGAGTAATCTCAACCAAGGCTTAACCCTGATTCCTTTAGAAAGGGTTTCAGAGTTCCAGAAGGAGTGGCCAAAAATGCACACAGTAGGCTTTGACGTACTGACCGCGGAAATTGCAGCGGTGAAACCCGTCCGCACGATCGGGCGGGTGATCGAGGCGTCAAAGGGCGTGCTTCAGGTGAGCGGCTTGTCCGATATTGCCTCGCTCGGGGATATGGTCGAAATCGGCCACAAAGGCGCGATCCGGCGTGGCGAAGTGCTGCAACTTAACCCTCAGGCGGTCACGGTTTTGCCGGATGGCGGCGCGGATGGGTTGTCCATCGGCGATCCGGTGGCGCATATCGGCAACAACGAAATCGCGCCCCATGAAAGCTGGATCGGGCGGGTGATCGATCCGTTTGGTCAATCCCTGGACGGCACACCTGTCTTGCGCGGCCCCAAAGCCCTGCCGTTACGCGGTCAGCCGATGAACCCGACCGAACGGCGCGGTCTTGGGGGGCGGCTTGAGACCGGGCTTGCGGTTTTCAATACGCTTCTGCCGATCGTGCGCGGCCAAAGGATCGGTCTCTTTGCCGGTTCGGGGGTCGGAAAATCCACCTTGATGGCCAAGCTTGCGCGCGGCTTGGCAGCCGATGTTGTGGTGATCGCGATGGTCGGTGAACGCGGCCGCGAAGTGCGTGAATTCATCGAACGTGTGTTGGGGCCCCAAGGAATGAAGCGCGCGGTGATCGTTGCAGCGACGTCGGACCAATCGCCGCTCGTGCGACGGCGCTGCGCGTGGACGGCGATGGCCGTGGCGGAATATTTTCGCGATCAGGGGCGGCATGTCTTGTTCATGGCGGATTCGGTGACCCGCTTTGCCGAAGCTCACCGTGAAGTCGCCTTGGCCACAGGTGAAAGCAGCTCTTTGCGTGGCTTTCCGCCCTCGACCTCGCACCTTATTACCTCTTTGTGTGAACGCGCAGGTCCGGGGATCGGCACGGCGGGCGATATAACGGCTGTCTTTAGTGTGCTTGTCGCAGGCTCGGACATGGATGAGCCCGTGGCCGATATTTTGCGCGGGGTCTTGGACGGTCACGTGGTTTTGGACCGCCGGATCGCGGAACGCGGGCGTTTTCCGGCCATTGATTTGCTGCGCTCTGTGTCGCGCGCCCTGCCCGAAGCGGCGAGCGCGCAGGAAAACGAGGTGATTGCCCTCGCGCGCCAGCGTCTGGGCACGTATGACCGCTCCGAGATGATGATCCAGGCGGGGCTCTATGCCAAGGGGACAGACCCGTTGATCGATGCGGCGATCGCATCCTGGCCAAGCCTTGATGCGTTTCTGGCCGAGGATGAGCCTGGCGCCACGGCCCAAAGCTTTGAGCGGTTGAGCAAAAGCCTGGGGGCGTAAGCGGCGCAAAGTCCTGCCCGTTGGCGCCTCTATCAACGGGCAGGAAACCCCAGCGCCGCAATTTTCGCACCTATCCATGATGGTCTGCAAGCGTCTCAGGGGGCGGGGCGATCCTTCGTCTTGATCGGGCAAAAATTGCTTTGCAACCGTCGGGCTTGTGCGATAATAGCACCTCGAAACCAACATGTTCGAAGCGCTGCATCGCGCAGGTTGGATCAAAAATGGCTAAATGCCTCAATAGCTCAGCTGGTAGAGCAGGTCCTTCGTAAGTAGCGGGTCCGCCCGCAAATCGCGCGCAAAACCAGTCGCTTAAAAGCGGCGCTAAGTAACTAGTAGGGCCATAGTAGGGCCTGCAAATGGAAGCGTGCCGCTGTAGCTCAGCTGGTAGAGCACGTCATTCGTAATGATGGGGTCGGGGGTTCGAGTCCCTTCAGCGGCACCACGCTTCCTTCCTAATGATCCAAGAATTTAGCATCAAAATCAGCACCTTCCGCAAGTCGGTAGGGTTACGTTTGCGCTTTCGATTTCTTCAGGCTTCCCGCTAGGCTATGCTCAGGATTGGCAAAAAGAACCGATCCCGGGGCTTAGTAACCCCTCCGCAAGCGGCCGGTGTCGGCCGTAATGACACCTCCTCGAACCCTATGGTCGGGGAGGCACTGGCGTATGTCCAGGGCTCCGGCCTAAAGGCCAGCGCGGTCGTCTTGCGGCGGCTTACTAACTCCCCGGCTGCCAGAGGAAACTCTGGTGGCCGATTTCGTTAGTAGAGGAACCATTATGAACCCCAAAAATCATAAGACTGAGCCATCACCAGACGCAAAGCCGACGATCCTGCGCCGCTATGTTCGCTTCCAAGTCGTTCTGATTGAACTCGCCCTTCTGGGCTATGCCCTGCACCTCCTGCAAAAGGCGAACGCCAGCGCCCAGACGCTCGTGGCGACGGCGCTGTTTCTAATCGCGATGTTCACGCTGATCACGGGCAAAGGCTTCCCGCATTTTCGGCGGCGGGGCAAAGCCCTGTTGTTCGTGCTGCTGTCCGGATTTTTCGTGATGTCTGGTGCTGTCGTTTTCGACCAGGAGCGTGAGGCTCATCTTGCAGAGCTGCGCGAAACGGACCCGGTGTCCTACCTGACAGAGCTGCGCGAGTTTGACGAGGAGCGCTGGCTTGCGGCCCTGCAAGAGATTGACCCGGACGCCTATGCACAGGAGGTGGAGCACCGTGCCGCCGAGGCTGAGGCTCAGCGCCTTGATGCCTGCTCCAAGGCGAGCGTCAGCTTGGCCTATGTTATGATACAGTCGGACGTCAAAATTCGACTACGCGCACCTTCGACAGCGAAGTTTCCGGGCCGGTATGGGGCCGGGACAGGATACTTGGGCAACTGTATTTTTCAGGTCGTGGGCTCGTTCGATGCTCAAAACGGCTTCGGGGCGATGATCAGGGGCGATTTCCACGGAACGATAGAGTACTACCCCGAGACCCAGAGCTGGCGCACACAAGCGCTTGAGGTGCAGGGGTAGCCCAACACCCCGCCTTGGCCCGGCGTGGGGCCTCTGCGGCGCTGCTGGGGGCGCTGGGGGGGTGGGCGCGGTGCAGGTGGAGGTGGTGGAGGCCCAATTGGGGGCAAGCCCGTAACCTGTAACCGTAACTTTGGTCGAATAGCAGAAATAAAAAAGGGGGGTAGTACACCCCCCGGTGGTAGTAATGTAAAGTAGCTTGGTTAGGTGCGGGTAACGGGTAACATCACCCGCACCAATCATATGTTAAAATGGCGGCTCTTGCGACGGGCCGTGTGGCTTGATGGTGATTGCGCCTCCCTGTTCTTGGCTGACAATCAGTTCAACGCCGCTTTCTCCCTCGACGAGCCGAGCGAAGCCTTTGCGGGGACGCTGATCGTGCCCGGAAAGATCATGAAGACGATGGGTTCCGTAATCCCACCCAAGGGCTGCCATCGCTGCCTTGATGCGTTTTGAATCACCAGAGAACATGCGCTGCGGATCGAGGTGCAGCCGCCGCTTGATGCTGTCCATCGACACTTTTCCCACGCGCCCTGCAAAGTTATCCGAAAGCACATCGGCATAATCGTCCTCGACCATCCGATCGCCTTGCAGGCGGGCCGCATCTGCCCAAAGATGCTTTGATAGGGTGATCGACTCGCCTTGGCTATCCCGGACAGCGGCTTCGGCCCATAGCTGGGTCATATCCGCTTCGAGCCTATGAAGCTCAATCCGGTTGACCTTAACGGGCCAAAAGCGCCGATTACCCGTAAGGTCGCGCAAATAGGACGCCTCGTTGGTGGTGCCGAGGATGATGCAGTGACGCTTGAACTCCGTAGCGTTGCGCGCATAGGCCGGGCGATACAAATCCACCGCAGTGCTGAGGAACTTCTTGAGAGCTTGGCTGGTGGTCTTGTTCATACCATCCATTTCTTGCCACTCGACGATCCATGCACGGGCGAGAAGCTCGGCCTTGGTCTTGTCGTCGCTCTTCAGATCAAGGCTGCCGCAGAACCATTCCCCCTTGACCGCGAGCAGAGCCGCCAGTTGTGACTTTCCTGCGCCTTGCGCCCCTTCCAGCACCAGCATCGTGTCGAACTTGACGCCGGGCTGCCGGATTCTGCGAACACCCGCGATCAGGAATTTGCTTCCGAACTCACGGTTCAGCTCTGTGTCATCGGCTCCGGCGTAGTTCGCCAGCCAGGTATCCATACGAGGCACGCCGTCCCAAGTGAGACCGTCGAGGAAGTCTCGCACAGGATGGTACTGGGCTTCGTGAGCGAGGGCGATCAGTTCTCGTTTGATCTTGTCCGGGCTGGCGCTGAACCGAAGCTCCCGGCTGAATACGCTCCAGAGGATATCCCCGATCTCGTTGAGATCTCGACCATCCAGCTGATACCCCGCCACCTCGTTTGTCTGGGTGAAAAGGTTGCGCTGCGCATAGATACCCAGCTGGGCGAATGCATAGCGGATATTTTCTGGTACGCCCGGTACAGGCCCCCCTTCGTCCGTTACAGCGGGCCAGCCGTTACGCTTCATCTCAAGCAGCTCGATCGCCCTCTGAATCTGACGTTTGCCGTATTTCAGTGGGCTGGGGTTATCGAGAACATGAGCGCTGATACCAATTTCGGGATCAGTGATGACGGAAAGCACATGTCCGGGTGCCATCCCCTTGCCAAGCATCCACAGTGTGGCAGCGAACATGACTTCAGACCGGGAGCCATAATTCCTGTCTGGGGGGTTTTTGCCCGTCATGATCACCTCCGACCATTTCGGATCAAGCGGAATGATGTCGCTAAGGTCATCCGGCAGTGGAAGTGGCTCGATGTCCTGAAGGTTGTCAGCCTTAGTGCCGGGAACAGTGGGAAGCTTCATTTCCGGCTTGGCGCGTCGCATCTTGAAGTCTTCAACCGCATACGAGACCGGAGGCGCGTTGAAGTCCATTGGGTGGATGAGATGGGCAAGCTTTGGCTCCCGACCTGCTGCACGCTTCTTGTCGTTCAGCCAGTTCACGGAATAGGGCATGCGCAGCAGACGCGAAGCGTCGTGAGTGCCCTCTCCTCCTTGGAGCGCGATCAGAAGAGAAAGGTTGAGTTCTTCTGCCGACTCGACGCTGATCGGTTCTGCGAGCCGCCAGACAGCCTGAAACCCGCCCCCGGTGAACCAGATCATTGTTGGCAGGGGAATGCCCTTGGGGCGGACAGCGGCCTCATACAGAAGATCAATGATGCGTTCCTCTTGCTGCTTTTCGTCGCCGGAATAGTCTTTGCAATCAAGGTCCACGTGGAGGAAGCGCACGGCGCTCAGGTTGGCCTTGTTGCGTTTCCCAGAGAGAAATTCTGCGTTCGGAAGAAAGTAGAGGTTCCTTTGGTAGTCGTCCCCATTGTTGCCAGCGACAAAGCGCGCGGCGTTGGCGACTTCATTTGCCGGGTAGATCTTGGGCTTGGGATTCGCGTTCTCCCGGCTGCTCATCTGCTCCACATAGATGGGGGCGCCTGGGTTCAGCCAACTTATTGTTTCGATTGCGCGTTTGGGATTAGGAACGAAGGGAGCGGACATCCTCGCCTCCTTTCGCAGTGCATTCATGGGCAGTGAGCCATGCTTCGACGGCCGATCGCCGGTACAGAACCTTGCCACGGATTTTTAGGAAGTCCGGGCCATACCCATAGACGCGGCCCTTCTCAAAGAACGAGGTACTAAAACCAGTGATGGTAGCGACCTCTTTGGTGGCAAGCAGGTCGCGAATATTGCGGTGAATGGGGGAGTGATTGTGCGCCGACTGTTCGCGCATAGCATCGCTATAAGGCATGATGGAGCCCTTTCCGTTAGAAACTTAAATTTCGGAAAACGCCGAAGAAACGCGCGCCATTGCGCTTGCTTCTTCATATGGGCCATCGGCCTTGGACAGGACTACCTGTTTGTGAGGGCTAACCTAATAGTGACCCCATACCTGCGTATGGTTCCCCACCCAAATTTGCGGACTTTCACCGCCCTGCGGTTGCCACGCCGCTTCGGTAATTTCCTTCAATCATGCTGACAACGGATGCGTCAAGAAAAGTTTGTTGTGATTCCAACGCTGTACAAAACCATCCAATGCGCGCACGCGTGAGGGATGCCAACTCCGATCAGGGGTTAAACACATAGACACGGGCAGCGATTGCAGAGTGACCAGTGTTGCGCGCCAGGACAGTCGGAGCGAGCTAAGCCCTCCCCAGCGACTGCTGAGTCCCGTCGATGGGGCGGGGTCACACGCACTCACCTGCCTCTTTCAGTTCAAGGATGCGCTTAGCCACCAGTTCCACCGGCTCACGCAGGCGCTCGGCATTCACCACGATATAGCCGCCGGTCACGTCGCCATTGGTGCGGTGGTTCAGCGGGCGTTTGAGCGCGTAGTAGGGTACATCAAGGCTTTCCGCGATGGTGATGAAGGTCCGTCGCAGATCGTGCAGGGTGAAGCTGACGCCAGACCCGGTGGACACACGCAACAGAAACTTCTTGGTCTCGACCAAATGGCCGCTCTTGCCCGGACCGGGGAACACCCAAGGAGAGGTCGGGTTGGCTTCGCGCTGTCGGGTCAGGAGGTCTGCCAGAAACGCCGACAGCGGGAGGTGCAGTGGGTCACCGTTCTTCGTGGTGGGCAGGTGCAGCACCTTGCCTTTCAGGTCCACATTCTCCCAGCGAAGCGTGGTCAGCTCGCCCCGCCGCATGCCTGTGAACAGCGCGGTCAGCAGGAAGTCGCGTGAATACTCAGGCTCTGCCATCACCGCTTTCCACCATGCAGGCAAGTCCAACGCGGTGATCACGGTCTGACGCCGCCGCTCCTTATACCATGCGCGTGCCTGCGTCAGGATTTGCACCGGGTTTGGCGGGAAGTCGTCTTGGGTAGCGGCAACGAAGTTGTAGATCGACCGGAAATGCCGCATCACGTTGTTGGCCGTTGTCCCGCCATGCTTTTTGCCTATGTCCTGATGCTTTTTCAGCACCATCTGGCGGGTGATCTCGTTCATCGGCTTCTTGCGCCACGCCTTGAGGTACAGGCGTTCAGTGCGTTTATAGTGGCTGACCGTGTGTGCAGACAGGGTGCGGACTTCAAGGAAGCGTTGCAGCGCCAGCTCCAGCGTGACCTTCTCGGCGGCCTCTTGGCGTTTCTCGGCGTTGGCGTCATGCCCCTCTGCCATATCGCCCAGAATGGTCAGTGCCTTCTTGCGGGCAACTTCGGGCGCGAAAACGTCTGCTCGGCCAATGGTTACACGCCGCGTGCGGCGGTTCACCTGCCCTTCGGCAAAATACACCTTGGATTGCGCGCCGACACGCAGCCCAAAGCCGGGCAGCATCGTGTCCCGGTAAAGGACTTGCCCCTTCTGAGCATAGGGGATTTCATCAACCGCACGGCGGGTAAGACGTAGATTTGGCATCGTGACCTCCTTCTGGCCACGCTCCATTATAGGCGCACGTCGAGAAAAAGCTCGACATTTCATCATGTTATAAGTCAGTATCGCACTGCGTCCAGAAAGATAAAAGACGGTACAATGCTATGCGGATAGAGACCACGCCCGTAGGTTCATCAGCCCCACCGGCCATTTGTCGTTGTCATCTAAGAAGTCGCCGGGCCGTGCTCGTACGGAAAAGTTCCGCAACATGACGGGTTCGTCCGACGGCTCCATCACTCCGAGCAGGCGGCTCTTCATGTCGTCCGTAGCCTGGTCACCCATGGTACCCACTAGCACATCGGTCACCTTGCTCTAACTGCCGCAACGCATTGTCTCGCCAGCCGCTCGTACTAAATTGCAGCGGCCCCACGGGCACGCCCCAGACTTTGGTGATAAATAGGGTCAATTCAGGTCGGGATAGTTGGCTTCAATCCAGTTTTTGAGGCCAAAAAGCCTTTGTGTTCTGCTGGTTTTGCTGCGGGTCCGCGAAATTGCACCTTTTCGGAATTCACTGATGTTTACGTCAATCTGTGAGCTGGGATCATCATCTTTAGGTGCCGCTTGGTACGCTTCAATGAACTCGGCCAAAGGCTTGCGCCAAGAGGCTGGAGGTATAACACCTTGCTCGGTATCAAGCAAAGTGTGAAGTGTGTAGACATAATTCTGTGTCGCAAAGAAGTTTCTTACTTTATGATCAAGGAATATTTCACTTATTTTCAGAAGAGATGACTTCACCTTACTAGTATCAGTCGCTGCGCTTGAATATTCGGAGCTGAATTCATCGTATAGCTCGTTCATACTTCTCGGCGTGTCATTCACGATACCTTTTCGTTCGTAGCCGAGAAGTTGACTGGCAAATTCAACGTCTGCCATGCGACGGATATTGTCTTTTGTAAAAATTTCTAGCTGCTTCATCTCTTCACTATCGGCGATATCAAGGGAAGCCGTTAAAAATGCGCCGTTCAGTGTTGCATGTCGCATTTCCTGAGGATTGAGTGACCTGTCAGTTTCGTTCAATCGAGAAAATATCTTTCTAATTTCGGCTTGAGTCACTGCACTGGGAATTCGACGCGCATTGATATTATATTGGAAGAAAGCTGCCCGCTGATCGGTGCTCAAGTCCTTCCAAAACTTGCCCGCATAATCTGCGTTTTGATGTTCAAGGTCGAGAAAGGCGGCTTTTAAAGGCCACTCGTTACTCGTAAACTCACGTAGTGTTGAAAGACGTTGCTGGCCATCAACTATACTAAAATTCTGTTGACCCGTTTCTGCGTCTGGAACCTGCTCCCAAAGATAGATCTCTGGCATTGGATATTCCATTAGAACAGTTTCGATGAGGCGAACCTTCTGTTTGTCGGTCCAAACTAGCCTTCGTTGGAATGACTGATCTACAAAATACTCCGATGATCGCATTTTGGTAAGAATTTCGGTGACGTTTGGTCGAGATGGTTGAATCTCGTTATTGAATCCCATGCTGCTCTCCTAACTTCTGCAGGCTCCAAACATGATAAGATTTCGCATCCGTCCAAGTACAGTATACCCGTAGCTTGATCGTCTGCGTTATGCCAAATCTACTCGTTGCGGCCTTGCGAATCTTGTCTAATAGCTTTGCCAAATCTCGTAGATATATTGTATTGTTCGTATGGTCGGTGCCTACAGTAATGAACCTGCGAAATATATCCTCCTGAAAGTACCGACGTGCATTGACCGCACCGTTGTAGTGTGCCCGTCTTAAGTGCCGCCAAGTCTCGTTGAAGATCGGTCGCGAAATCACTACTAGGTCGATATCTGATACATTGGGTTCGCTTTCATCGCTTTGAAACGGCCGAAAGTCTTTACTTGGCGAAAGACTGTACCCATACTTTCCACTCCCTACAATTGCTATATCCGTAGGGCTGTTCCCAAATATGTCGCTGAAACCAGTGCGTAGATCTACATATTCTGCGCGGCTTCGAGTGGGGCAAATCCATGCAAAGTCATCAAACAAACATGTATTCACAAAGTCTACGTAGCCTGAGGTGCGAAGGCGCTGCAAAAGCTGATCACTGTCCATTTTCCGCGCCCCACTCTATTACTATACCGTGCTGCGATGCCAAATTCGCCTCTGGCTGCGACACAGGCCGATAGGACACAAACTCACTTCCCGTACAGTGAGGTAGACCCAGCGCCTCGATAAGCGGTGCATCATAGTGCCCAGACAGGAGCAGGATACCTTCGCGCGCTAATTGGTCACGCGTGCCTCTGCCATTGTCCGATCGGATGCGCCGCATGAAGTCCTGTTGCTGCGCCACCGCCTCTACCACATCGCGGGTGATCGGCTCGCGCTGTACTTCACGGAACAGGTTGGCCATGCGCTGATTGCCAGATTTGCCTGCGAAGATGCGTTCGATCACATCGGGTGGCACTGTGCGCCAGAAGTTCGGCGGATAGGGGTGATCTAGCAGAAGCCACATTATGTTAGCGAACCCCAGCGCTGATATGCTCTTCTTCGAGTCCTTGTTCTGGCCTAGCGTCAGATAGTCAGGGCGGGCCACGACCAGCCCGAGATAGCAGGCCGCGCGGACCTCGTCGGCAGCCACCAGAATACAGGGGTGGTCAACTGCTTCCGTTGGGATCATCCAGTTACTGCCCATTGTGTTCTTGATGTCTACGTCGTGCCCAAGGATCAAAGTATCGAGTTTGCCTTTGGGCAGGCGCAACATGGCCCGCAACTCAATCTCGACGCGGGTGCCGATATAGGTCTTTTCGGTTTTCTCAAGTTCATCATAGGAGCGCCGCCCTGTTTTGGGCGTCATAATCACGTCATCTACGCATTGGCGAAGCATCGCGGAAAACTTGGTTGCCAAGGTATCTTCGCCGCCAGCGCGAGCTATAATGTCGTCCGAGATGGAGGCGAGCAATTCGTAGTCACGATGGCCTGCTACGACTATGCTTTCTGGAATTGTCTTTTTCAAACGACTGCCATTCTGAGAATCCGGTAATTCTCAGTAGGCTGTCATATTTCCAAGGCGGTTGGAAGATCAGGCGGTAACGGCGTGCAGGATACGCTTGCGCAAAGTCTTCGCGATTTGATTGGAAACGGCCTGCGCGACCGGCGGGGGAAAGGCGTTGCCGACTTGCCGATAGGCGTTGGTCTTCGCCCCTGTAAAGTGCCAATCGTCTGGGAAGCCCTGGATGCGGGCCACCATTGGTACGGTTAGGCGCGGCATACCACTGTGGAAAGGGTCGGGCGCTTCGGGCGCTATGGTTCTGCCTTCGACGCCCAATGTGGCCCACGCAGCGCGTGCACGAGTCGGGCCGAGATCTGGCCCGCCGTGTTTCTTGGAGCCTCCAACAATCGTCGGCGCAATCTCGTTTGCTTTTGTCGCCCAATCTTCGGCACCGTGCCAGCCGCGTGCTGCCATCAAGTCGCGCAACGTCTCGCCAACGGTTGGCGGGTTCTGCGGGTTGGGTTCTGGCCAGTCGAAAAAGTCCGCGCGCTCTTTTTGCACCGCTACGATCACAACGCGCGGCCGGAGTTGTGGTACACCGTAATCGGATGCGTTGAGAAGTCGCCAATCAGTCTTGTATCCTAACTTTTCCAGCTGTGTCTTTAAGCGCTCCCTATAGTCATGAAACACCGCATCGAGGAACCCGCGTACGTTCTCAATCATCACCGCACGGGGGCGGGCCGCGTCAATAATATCGACTGCGTCATTGAACAGGTTGCGTTCATCCTGTTCGCCAAGCTGTTTCCCAGCAACGGAGAAAGGTGGGCACGGAAGGCCACCGGCCAGAAGGTCCATCCCTCTGTAAGCGGCAGCTTTTTCTTTAAAAATTCGCATGTCTTGTTCGAGGACGTTCCACTCAGGCCGATTGTGGCGCAGAGTGTTGCAACAATGCTTGTCTATCTCGACAAGCGCAGTGTGGGCGAAGCCTGCCTTTTCTAGTCCGAGTGCTTGGCCGCCCGCACCGGCGCAAAGTTCTACAGATGTCAGCATGCTGCTCTTCCTCTTTTTCGCACATACAACATGTTGAAACCGCATAGATCAACAGCTGACGCTATGCCACTCGAATGTTCCATATATGTTCTTACTCGTATTAGGCGGATCGGGCAAGTCCAGCAATGGCATGAAAGATCCTACAACTTCTATCGCCTCAACAAAGAGAAGCCCGGCGTTAGGGCCGCTATACAGTCCAAATCGCCACCTTACCCACATCAGGTACAGGCTGAACTCATTCAAAAGAAGGTCCCTTGCTCCAGAGTACCCCGCGAGTTTGCCTACCCCGCCTTGCCTCGTTGTCGCCGTGCTTGGGGTTGTAGGGGGTGCCTAAGCGGTTTGGGCTGGAGCTGACCAGACGGCATTTGTACGATTAGTAGGGCAAACCGAAATCTGTAGGGGTTTAGTAGGGGAGAGGAGTACAACCGGTGATGGCCGGGTGCGAGGCCGTGCAAGATCAAGACTAGAAAATTGCATTTTGTAACAGAGTGTTGTAAGGATTCAGCAGGTACAGTACACCCGTATGCAACTCGGCCCACAAAAAACGCAAAACAATTCGTAAGGACAAGGTCGGGGGTTCGAGTCCCTCTTGAGGCACCATTTTCTTACCGCTTCCTGCCCGCGCAAAGCTTTCCCATCACCTCGTCCCGACCAAAGGCTGTGCGCACCCGTTCGGTTTGATCTTCGCGCAGCGCGGCGAGCTGTGACAGTTTGCGCATTTCCTGACGGCGTTGCTGCGTAAGCCAAAGTCGAAAATTGGCGTCTGTTCCCGAAATCTGAAACGCCTCGATGTCTGTCGCAGCCTCCAGCGCAGCCTGGCATTGCGCGAGCTGCGCGTCGAGGTCGTCCAGAATTGCGCGCTGGGCCTGCTCTTTTTGCGCCACCCGGGAGAGGGCGGCCATTTCGCGATCCAGCACAAGTTGAGCTAAGGCCTGAAGGCGTTGAAGATCTTTTTGGGTCATGGCGTCCGGTGGATTTTGCGTTTCACTTTGGCGCGCATTGCCTCGGCAAACCGGATCGAGGCGGCAACGGCACGGTAATGTTCGGGAAGAATTTCCGCGCCGATGTCGACCGTTGCATAGAGCGCGCGGGCGGTGGGCGGGTCGCGGTGGATCGGAATCCGGCTGTCATTCGCGATCTCGCGGATCTTGGCCGCGATTTCATCCACCCCTTTGGCCACACAAACCGGCGCCCCGCCGCTCCTGCGGTCCCATTTGAGCGCGACCGCGTAGTGCGTCGGGTTCACGACGATGACGTCGGCTTTGGGAACCTCCGCGAGCATCTGGTTCATGGCAATGTCATAGCCCCGCTGGCGGCGTTTTTGTTTGGTGTGCGGGTCGCCTTCCTGATTTTTGGACTCATCGACCATTTCCTTCCGGCTCATCCGGTTTTTGCGCAGGAAGTCATTGTATTGAAAAAGATAGTCGACTCCGCTGATCACCAGCGCGACAACCAGCACGAGGCCGAAAAAATCCAGACACATGGTCAATAGTTCGACGGTGATCATCGCGGGCGAAAGCGCGAGGGTCATCAGGATATCGGGCAGCTTTTTACTGAGAAAATAGCCGAGGATGATCGAGTAAATCGTAAGTTTTGTCGCGCTTTTCGCAAATTCAAACAGACCGGACCGTCCGAATTTGTTCTTGGCGTTGCTGATCGGAGAGATCTTGCTCAGTTTGGGTTCAAGTTTCGTGGGCGCAAAAACGAAGGACCGTGTCGCGATCAGGGACAGGATGGCGCAGAGCGCGGGGATCGTGAGCCACGGAATCAACGGCTTGAGAAGGGCAAGGCCCATGCCGCCCGCCATCGGGGCTGCGGGGCCGGCGAACATCACGGCGGACCAGGTGTCGGCATTGGCGATAAACCCCTCAAGAACCGTTGCGATTTGGTTCAGGCTGGCCCCCCCGAACACAAGCCCGACGAGGAGAAAACCCGCGTAGCTTGCCACGGTTGTCAGATCGGCAGAGCGCGGGATTTCCCCGCGTTTGCGCGCATCGTCAAGCTTCTTGGCAGAGGCCTCATATTGCTTGTCGCCATCATCTTCCTCGGACATGGCTATGGGCCTGCGAAGGGGTTGCTGAGAAAGAGATCAAAGCTTGAGCTCCAGATTCCAAGCAGGATCGGCACGGCGACGAACATCAACATCAAGCTGCCCCAAGTGATCGCGGGAGCGCCGACCATCGCGACCATCAGCTGAGGCATCGCGCGGTTTATGACCCCGAGCGCGACGTTGTAGATAAGGGAGGCGACCACGAACGGGGCCGACAGGGTGAAGGCCAGCGAAAAGCATTTTGAAATGGTTTGCATGCCCAGCGCAGAGATATCCATCGGGTCTGGAAACGCGCCCACGGGCAGCACCTCGTAGGACAGGATCAACGCCTCTGCGATGCGCACGTGAAGGCCCATCATCGTTGCAAGTGCGAGGCCGGAGATTAAAAAAAGGTGACCGATGGCAGGCTGTGCGTCGACCGCACCTCCCCCGAACAACTGGCTCAAGGAGGTGGATTGCGCGGCAATGCTGCCGGCCATTTGCAAGACCATGACAAAAAGCCGAAGCAGCAGGCCCAGCAGCAAACCGGAAATGACTTCGGTAAATATATAGGTGCCGACAGTGGCTCCTGCGCGGGTGAGTGTGGCGGTGTGATGCAGCACGGCCGGGGCAACGGCAACGGTAAAGGCCAGCGCAAGCAACAGGCGCACGCGCTCGGGAATGGAGCGTTCGCCAAAGGCGGGAAGGATCGCCATAGCCGCGCCAACCCGCAGGAACACAACGAAATTCGCAAAGAGCATATCTTGGCTCAAGTCGGAGAGGCGGGCGAACTCTTCCATTATGCGCTGACAAGCCCCACGAGGGAGGGACGCGCGTCTACCCCCAATTCGTCGAAGGAAAATACGGGATTCTGAATGCCTTTTGCGGAAAGAACGGTGCGGATGAAGCGTCTGCGGCGGGTTGACGTTACAAGCGCAGGGTAGATGCCCTTTTCGCCCGCGCTTGCGACCTTATCTGCGACCGCATTGGCGAGGCGGTTGAAATCTTCGGGGGGGAGGGCAACATCTCCCGCGTTTCGGTCGTTTTCAAGCTGGTATTTTTCGAACTTTGCCTCCCATTCCGGTGCGAGCTGCAACAGCGGAACAGTGCCATCTTCACGGCGCAACTCGGCCACGATCTGAAAGCCAAGGCGCTGGCGCACATGTTCGCAAATGGTCTCGGGAGTCGCATTTGGATTGCGCGCTTCGGCGATCGCTTCGAGAATGAGGGGCATGTTGCGAATGGACACGCGTTCTTCCAACAGCAGGCGCAGCACGGCCAGCAGCAGGTCGAGGGGCACCTTGTCGGGCATGAGTTCTTCGAGGAGGCGGCGGTTCGCCTCGGCGCGCGCGCCATCCGAAAGGTTGGTCATTTCGTCGAGCAGACGGCGCAAGGTTTTGAGCGACATCAACCGCCCAAAATTGCGCTTCATCACCTCCAGAAGATGCGTGGCCAGAACTTCGGTGGCGCTGACCACAGTGACGCCGCGCACGGTAAGATTTTCGCGATCCGAGGGGCGCACCCAGCGCGCAGGCGCACCGTAGACAGGTTCGCGCACATCCTCGCCGGCGGGAAGGTCGTCGGAATCATTGCCCAGCAGCGCAAGAGAGAAATCCGGGCGCAGCTTGTCGCGGGCCTGTTCGACCCCCTGGATGCGCACAACGTAGCTGCCCGGAGGCAGGGTCGGGTCATCTGTCAGGCGAATTTCGGGTAGCACGAGGCCGAAAACGGTCGCGACATGATTGCGCATGTTGGAAATACGCACATCAAGTCCGGTTTGCGGATCGAGAACCATGGCGATCAGATCGGGCGCGAATTCGACATGAATATCGTCCAGATCCAAGATATCCCCGATCGATTCCGATTTTTCGACAGGTTTAACGTCCGCAGCGGTTTTCGCTTCGCGCACCTCTTGTTTGTTTTTGCGATCAACACGATAGGCGGTGTACCCAAGGCAGCCTGCCCCCAAAATAAAGGGCACGAAGGGCAAGCCCGGGACAAAGGCAAACAGTGCCAGAAGGACAGCAACCGTGCCCAGGGCGGAGGGGTATTTTCCAAGTTGTTTGAAAATGGCCAAATCGACCGAGCCGGTTGCCCCCCCCTTTGCCAGCAACAGCGCCGAAGCGATGGAAATGATGACGGAGGGAATCTGGCTGACAAGCCCGTCGCCGACCGTGAGGATGGAATAGGTTTTGAAGGCGTCCGAGAGGGGCATGCCTTTGATCGCCACGCCCATGATCAGACCCATGACGATATTCATCATGGTGATCAACAAACCGGCGACAGCGTCCCCTTTCACAAACTTTGACGCACCATCCAGCGATCCGAAGAACGTCGTTTCGGCAAGTTCGGTTTCGCGGCGTGCCTTGGCTTCTTCGTGGGTGATTGCGCCGGCCGACATATCCGCGTCGATGGCCAGCTGTTTGCCCGGCATCCCGTCGAGAGCAAAGCGCGCGCCGACCTCTGCCATGCGCCCTGCGCCTTTGGTGATGACCATGAAGTTCACGATCAGCAGGACGCAAAAGACGACCAACCCGAGGAAGATCGACCCCCCCATGACAAAATTGGCAAATCCCTCGATCACATGACCCGCAGCAGCGGTGCCGGTGTGGCCCTGACCGATGATGAGCTTCGTCGAAGAGATGTTCATCGACAGACGCAGCATCAGAGAGGCCAAGAGCACTGTCGGGAAGGCCGAAAAGTCCAACGGGCGTTCAATGAACAGCGTCACGGTGAACATCAAAATCGCAAGGGCGAAACTGGCGGCGAGCCCTATGTCCATCACCCAGGCGGGCATGGGAAGAATCATCATCACGATCACCGCCATCAACGCGAGGGCGAGAAGAACTGTCGGTTTGAAGATTTCGGCTTGAAGAGATTTCATCTTTCAACTGCCCAATAGGCGGGTCACGTTCAGAGCAAGGGACTGAAAGGACCGATGTGAACCATCCGCGTGCATTCTGCGCGCGGTCTTATACGTGGCGCTTTATTCGAGGGCGGAGAGCGCCTTGTCGCGCCAGCTTTCCGCCTGCTCCAGGAGTGTTCCGGCGACTTCGACCGTTACGGGACTATCCGGAAGCGCAAGGAGCGTTGGTTGCGCGCGCGGGGGGGGCGCGACCTGTGCTGCCTGTTGGTCCAACAAGGCCTGCGCCAAGGTGCGAAGCTGATCCGCATCGTCCCCCGCAAGGGTCGCAAGAAGGCCAAGCGCTTGGGCCGGTTCGTCCCGATCGATGTAGGTCTGGGACATCGCGAGTGTCGCGACCCTGTTCGCACTGCCGCCCGACTTTTGATAAAAGCTGCGCGCGGCGGCATCGAATTCCAGTCGGGCAAGTTGCACAGCAGCGGCCCCCAAAGCGTCCTGCGAGAAGCGTCTTGCCTCCGGTGTTCGCGAAATTTGGCCGGTCGCTTTCAGGAATTCCTGCGTGTCGCCATTTTCAGCCAGTGTTTTCAAAGCGTCTGACGCCAATTCATCCTTCGTCGCAGGAGCCATTTCGATGTCATCTTTCGTAAGAAGCTGCGTGAGGACCGCCGCGCCGTCGCCCGCTGCGATCATTGCCTGAAAGGCGCGGGTATTTAGCGTTTGCGCCATGGGCGTCCCTGTGTAGGTGCGCGCCATAGATTGCGCGTCGACGATCCGCTGGGGCGAAACGGGGATGCCAGAGGCAAGTTGCGCCGCCATGAGGTCCGCAAGGGCCTCTGCCGCCAAAGTGCCATCCTCTGCGACAATCGTCTCTAGACGGGCTATGGCATCGTTGGCGTTCTGGTCTGCAAGATCAATGCGCGCATCAAGCAGATCCATGGCTTCAACGGCGCGCTCTTCGCCGCGGTTGAGCACGTTCTTAATCCGGTCTGCCTGTGGCAGGGCACCGTTTTTGACATAGATTTCGGCGAGGCGTGGCCCGATATGCCAACGCAAATGCGAGGGTAGCGCACTGAAGGCGTCGAGAATTGCGGTGTCGTTGCGATTGGCGTCGCGTGGAAAGCGGTCAGACGCGAGCAAAGCCCAAAGCGCGGAGGCGGAGTCGCAGGCGTAACTGTCGGCAAATGGATTGGGGTCCGTCACGGGATCCCCATCCATGATGGCGGCGACCGTGTCGATCAGGGCCATGTCCTCAACGATGACGCCGAAGTCACGCAAAGCCGCGCGTGCTTCCGCCCCGAAGGTCAAATAGGCATAGTATTTCGCGAGGGCGGCGACTTGTTCGGGGTTGGGGGTGTCAAACTCCTGAGTCAGACCATTGCGGTAGGTGGCAAACATCAGCCCCTCTTCAGGGGGCTCCCCCCATGTCGCGATATTCACGATATCGCCGTCAAGACATGCGTGTTCGGCCATCTGTGGCGCCGGGCTTTGGCCGCGCCCGCCGCGCGCGCGATCAATGGCGGTTTCCAGCCGGATGTGGTTTTCAGGGGTGCGCTTTACTTCCGGCGCGGGGGGCACGGCCTGCGGCGTTTGCGGGGGCATTGCGTCCTCTGCGGCATTCGGTTGCGTGGACGTGGCGGGCGCTGCGGCGGGGCTAGACGGGGCTGGAAGGTTGAAACTGGGAACCGGTGTCGTGTCGGCGGACAGAAGGCCCTGCGAGACAGCGCGCGACAGGCTTGCGATAACCTGCTGCTCGGTTTCAAGGGTCCGCGTTTGCAGGTCAAAGAGGTCCTGTTGCGCCTGTTCCGCTGCGGCATCGTCCTCTTCGGGGTCGGCGAAGGTCACAGGAAATAGGGGCGCTGCGATTTGCGGTTTGGGCGCGGGGAGGTCAATCAGGTCCGCAGGAATCGGCGCTTTTTTCTCTGCCACTGGCGTCTCCTGCGGCGTCACGACAATTTCGCGCGACTCCTGAGACGCCAGCGGGCGTTCAAAGACCGAATTTTGACGCGGCGCTTCATCCTTGATGTCGATAACGACCCGTCCCGCACGTATTTCAAAAGCATCGGCGCTAAAATTTTCGGGAACGGTAAGAAAGAGCGACCCATCCTTAAGATCTTCGACGCTTTTGATACGTTTTTTAGGGATCAGGGTGAAAATCGAATCGAGGCGGTAGCGCACCTCTGCGCGTGCGGGACGAAATTCATATCCGGTTTGCGTGCGCCCCAACGTCCAGTTGGTCGGTTGGGCAAACTGGATCACCAGACGCGAGAAATCTGCGTGTTCTCCCGATTTTACATCAATGGTCTCTGCGCGAAGGGCGGATATCGAAAAACACAGAGCGCCCAATGCACCGGTGGCTGCGCGAAAGAAAGGCATCATGCGGCCTCCGTTTTCACGTCCTTCAGGGCCTCTTCGAGATCGCTAAAGGAGGGGCGGTAATGGCCGGGTGTATTCTGGCGACCGACCTCGATGCAGATATTCGTCGCGTGATTGTGCAGGTTGGCGACAAGGACTTCGCGGATAAGTTGATAAAAATGCGCGTCTTCTTCGATCACGCTTTTCATCTTTGCCGCAAAGGGACCCACCAGGCCATAGGCCAGAAACACGCCCAGAAATGTCCCGACAAGAGCGCCGCCGATCATTTTCCCCAAGATTTCAGGGGGCTGGTCAATGGCTGCCATCGTTTTAATAACACCAAGCACCGCCGCAACGATGCCAAGCGCCGGAAGACCGTCGCCCACAGCGGCCATCGCGTGAGAGGAATGCATCGCATGGTGAAGGTTCGCTTCCATCCGCTTTTCGAGCACTTCCTCGACCTGATGGGGGTCATCGTAGTTCATGGAAGCCGAGCGCAGCGTGTCACAAATCAGCGCGATGGCCTCTTTGTCCGCGATGATTTTCGGGTATTTGGAGAAGATTGACGAATTCTCCGGCGCCTCGATATGTTCTTCAAGGCCGACAGGGTTTTGACGCGCAAGCCGGATCAATTCGAACAAAAGGCACAAGAGATCGCGATAGTCATCCGGTTTCCAAGAAGGGCCTTTAAAGACCTTTCCCAAGTCTTTCATCGTATGCTTGATGCCGCCCATGTCGTTGGAGATCACGAAGGCCCCGGCGGCCGCGCCCCCAATCATCATGAATTCGAAAGGCAGGGCCTTTAGAATGATGCCCATCTTCCCGCCAGCGGCAATGTAGCCGCCGAAAACCATGACGAAAATGATGAGAATTCCGATGATGCCGATCATAGCGTGTTCCGATTCAAACCCTTGTTCGCTCTAGCTTCACAGAAATTAGTTAACACTTTCGGTTCATTTCAGAGGAATTCCGGCATTCCGGCCGGCAAGGACGACAGATATCGAATAGGCCTTTTCCGGCGTGAGACCGGCCATGATGGCCGCAGCGGCTTCGGGACGCATCCGGGACAGAAAACCGGCGGCAAAGTCGGGCTCCATCGCATCAAAGAGGGGGGCCGCATCCTTTGATTTCATGTTTTCATAGACGGTTGTCAGTTTCCCGAGGTCGTCTTCGGCTGCGACGCTGGCGCTTGCCATCGTTGCCGCAAGCTTTTGTTCCACTGCTTCGAGCTGGGCGAGCCTTTCGAGAACTTCGGTGCGGGTCGCGTCGAGGACGGCCTCGCGTTCGCTGGCTGCCTGTTCGCGGGCGGCCACCTCGGCTTCGCGCGCGTTCAAAACATCGATGTAGGTCGCAAGATCGGGATCGACGGAACAGCTTTGGGGTGTGCTCGCGGCGGCCTGCGCAGGCATGTCGTCTTTCTTTGCGACGACTTCCAAGGCGATTGCCGCGCCGGTTCCCGAGGCTAGACGGATCACCGAGGAGCCGAGGAACAGCATTGCAATGATCGCCAAAGCGCCGCCGCCGGATCGAAATTTTCGCCGCGGCAAAGCAGATGATTTGGCAGATTTGGTGTTTTGTTTTCGAGCGGCGCGGCGAAGGGTCATTGCGCGGCCTCCGCGCGGGTGCGGTGGCTGAGAAAGAGCGCTTCAAGTGCTTCTTTCTCGGGCTTGGCTTCGCCGGGGTTGGAAAGGCTCCCCTGCGCTTCGGGTTTGGCGGAGGGTGTTGCCGCACCCGTTGGTTTGGGATCGTCGGGCAGGTCGTGCATCGACGCGATGAGCAGTTCCAGGCGTTTTGCAACGGCTTCTGAGCGCCCGGTCAATTCCTCAAGATGGGCCGCAGAGCCTGCCGCCGTCGTCTGCGCGCTTGAGAGGGTTTTGGTCATGTCGTCGACCTGCGCGGAAAGGACGGCAATAGCCCCGCCAACCCCTTGTTCAAGGTCGGTAAATCGGCGCAAGCGCCGCGCAAGTACGAAACAATACAGCCCAGCCGCAATGGCGCCGGCCGTCATCAAAATATCTGCAATGAACTGCATCTGGGCCTCCTAATTGATTACAAATTCCATAATAAGCACGTCACGCACGCGTCCTTCTCCGGCGACGATTTGCACGCGGCGCAGCATCTGTGCCCGCAAGCGGATCAGCGCAGCGGGGTCCTCAAGCTCGCGCGGGTCGACCGCGCGCAGGTAGCCGTTAAAGACATCCACGATGCGCGGAAGCAACGTTTCGATCTCGCCCTGATGGGTGTTCGAAACCTCAAGCTGGGCCTGAAATCGCAAGTGGCGTGCATTCGCGCCGGTGCCCACATTGATGATCAGCGGGTCAATCGGCACGAAAACAACATCGGGCATCGGGGTGATCGGGATCTCCTCGGGCAGGATCTCGGCCTGAGCGTCTTCCGCGGGCGGTTGCGCGAACAACAGGCCGGAATAGACCGCGAAAAACCCCCCGCCGCCCAAAAGCAACATCAGGACAAGCCCGATCAGCATCGGCTTCTTGGAACCCTTCTTAGGGGCCTCTTCTTGGGGGGCTTCTTCTTCTGCCATGTTCGGCTCCGACAAATATTCGACGAATCCGTTTTAAACCGAACTTAGCTAACCGATTGTTAAGGCTCCCCGATCAATAGTCATTCTTAACGACGGCGGCGAAGCCCGCAGTGACATCAGGAGAGTCGTTTTGCAGCAGATTTTAGGCGTATGGGAATCCCTCGACCCCAAAAAGCGGATCATTGTGGTTGTTGCCACCGTGATGATGTTCGCGGCGATTCTGGGTGTTTCCTCCCTTGCCTCGCGTCCCACGATGGTTTTGCTCTATTCCGGGCTGGAGGCTGACGCAGCAGGCGAAGTCGTCCAAGCATTGGAACAGCGCGGCGTTGATTATGATGTCAAAGCGGGGTCGATTTTTGTGCCTTCGGGCCTGCGCGACGAATTGCGCCTGACGCTTGCGTCTGACGGTTTGCCCGCGAATTCCGCCAAAGGCTATGAGCTGCTGGATGCCCTGTCGGGCTTTGGAACAACCTCCCAGATGTTTGACGCGGCCTATTGGCGCGCCAAAGAAGGCGAACTTGCCCGCACCATCACTGCAAATCAGCAATTTCGCACCGCGCGTGTACATATCGCGAATCCCTCGTCACAACCGTTTCGCCGCCAGATGAGGTCCACAGCCTCGGTCACGGTCACGGCGAATTCCGGAACGGTTTCGGGCGCGCAGTCCAAAGCTTTGCAATACCTGATTGCCTCAGCGGTCGCGGGACTTGCGCCGGAGGATGTGTCGATCATTGACGGGCGGAGCGGCACGGTGGTCTCGGGAAACGAGGGCGCTGGCCTGCCCAGCGAGAGCGGCGATCGAGAGGAGGTGCTGCGCCAAAGTGTGCAGAACCTGCTGGAGGCACGGGTGGGCTACGGGAATGCAGTGGTTGAAGTGAGTCTGGACACTGCGACCGACCACGAGCAAATCACCGAACGCACATTTGATCCAAGCAGCCGGGTGGCGATCAGTTCGGAAACCGAAGAGCGGACGAATTCCTCCACCGACACGCGTCCTGGTGATGTCACGGTTGCCTCGAACCTGCCCAACGGGGCCGCGGCAGGTGGGGGCGATTCCAGCGCCAACACCTCTGAAACTCGTGAACGGATCAACTACGAGGTTTCCGAAGTCACCCGCGAGGTCATCCGCGCGCCCGGGACGATCAAACGCATGACCGTTGCGGTGCTGGTCAACGGGTTGCCAAGCGTGGATGCCGACACCGGAGAGACGGTCTGGGCACCGCGCCCCGAAGAAGAGTTGCAAGCATTGCAAGCACTTGTATCCTCTGCTGTCGGGCTGGATGTCGCGCGGGGCGATGAGATTACGATCCGCTCCATGCAATTCGAAATCCTGCCGCAAGAGGGCGAAGCGGTCCAAAGTTCGTTCCTCAATTCCTTGCATCTGGACGTGATGTCCTTGATCCAGCTGGCGGTGCTGGCGATCGTTGCCTTGGCGCTTGGCATGTTTGTCGTGCGTCCGATCCTGTCCAAGCCGCCGTTGGCCGCTGCATTGCCGCCACCGCCGCGCGACGGCGCGACGGCGGATGCGATGGGCGCGGGCGTCAGTGGCGCGAACGGCAATCTGCCTGCAGCGATCTCGGGACCGACGGCGCAGGATTCCGGGGCACCCAGCTTGCCGGCGCTCACCGGAGAGATCGATGACGGAAGCTTCGGAGCGCCCCAGATGAATATGGTCGCGGATTTCGATCTCGATTCGGATGACTTCGGTGGCTCCTCGGATCCGGTAAAACGGCTCAAACATCTGATTGAAGAGCGGCAGGAAGAAACCGTCGAAATCCTTCGCAGTTGGATGGAAGATAAGGAGCGCGCATGAGCAAGCCTCTGTTATCATTTGAAGATTTTGGCCAGCCGGGCGCGTTGCAGACGCAGGTTGCCCCAGCGCCCGACCCTGCACCGATGCCCTCTGCTGAAGAGCTGGAGAGCCAGAGAATGGCCTCTTATGAACAGGGATATAAGGCGGGCTGGGACGATGCTGTGCGCTCGCATGCCGAAGAGCAAAGCCGGATTAGCGCGGATTTCGCGCGTAATCTTGAAGACCTCGGCTTCACCTTTCACGAAGCCCGCTCGCATGTGATGAGCGCGATGGAGCCGCTTTTGCAGCAGATCACGGCAAAGGTTCTGCCGCAGCTGGTATCGGAAACCTTGGGACAGACGATCATGGAAGAGCTGATGCCCTTGGCAGAAAAAGCATCGGATCATCCAATCCAGGTGGTGATTCCACCGCAGTCTCGCGCGGCGATAGAAAAGCTGGCGGCCAATATCGCGACGGTGCCTTTGGACATCGTGGAAGAGCCGTCTTTGGCGGAGGGGCAGGTGTATCTGCGCCTCGGGACGATTGAAAAACACATCGACATGAGCAGCGCTGTTGACCGGATCGGTCAAGCCATCAGTGCCATATTCGAGATTAATGAGAAGGCCTTGACCCATGGATGATACTGAAACGGCTGCCAAAAATCCCTTTACGCAGGTTCCGATTGAAATCACGATTTCAGTGGGACGCGCGCGCCCCCTGGTGAAGGATTTGCTGAAGCTACAAAATGATTCTGTCCTGCCGTTGGATCGCCGGATTGATGATCCGGTTGAGCTGTATATCGGCGATAAGCTGATTGCGCGCGGCGAGTTGCAGGAAATGGAGGGAGATAGCGCGGGGCAGCTGGCAGTCCGGCTGACCGAGGTCGCAGACCTGAAGAACGGGCTTTAAGTCGTGATGAGCAACGCCAGAAGGCTTGCGATTCTGTTGGTCGCATTTACCATGATTTCGCTTCCCGCCTTTGGGCAGGATATCTCGATCGACCTTGGCGATGATGGATCGCTGGCAACGCGCTCGATCCAGATGATGGTCTTGATCACCCTGCTGAGCCTGGTTCCGGGCTTGGCGATCATGATCACCTGCTTTCCCTTTATCGTCACCGTTTTGTCGATCCTGCGGCAGGCGCTCGGGCTTCAACAGTCACCCCCCAACATGCTGATCGTCAGCCTTGCGCTGTTCCTGACCTATTTCGTTATGGATCCGGTGTTTACCGAAAGTTGGGAAACGGGCATCCAGCCGATTATGGATGGGACGCTGCAACTTGAGGAAGGGCTGCCGATCGCCTTGCAGCCATTTCGCGGCTTCATGGCGAATCGTCTTGATCTTGAGACTTTCGAAAGCCTTGCGACCCTGCGACCCGACCCGCCACTTTACGAGGATCTTGCGACGGACGCGCCGATGTCATTGCTGGTGCCATCCTTTCTGCTCTCGGAGATCGAGCGGGCCTTTCAGATCGGGTTTCTCGTCTTTTTGCCCTTTCTGATCATCGATCTCGTTGTCGCCGCGATTTTGATGTCGATGGGGATGATGATGGTGCCACCGGCCATTGTGTCGCTGCCGTTCAAACTTGCTTTTTTCGTCGTGGCGAATGGGTGGACCCTGATTTCGGGCGCGCTCGTGCGAAGCTACTTCTGAGAGACACAGGCGAAAACACCCCCGCGTCCGGTTGGAGGCGGGGGTGTTGTTGTTCTGGGCTTTGTGACAGATCAGGACGTTGTGTAATCCGCGTAATAACCGTCGTAGCGGTAGCCGCGTGTTGTCCCCTCATCAAGGTTCAATACCGTCAGCACGGGCACACCGGGGCGGACACTTTCGGTGATCTGGGTGTAGGAATTGCGCAAATCACCTTGACCGGTCACACCAAAGCGAACCACCTCCAGGGCGATGTCCGCATAGGGCGCGATGTAGCGGGCATCAACGACCGGAACGAGGGGCGATGTATCGACGATCACGACATCCATCGCCGAGCGCGAGTTGCGCATCAGGGACTCAAATGTATTGCTGAGCAGCAATTGGTCCGTTGGCACATCGGCGCGTTGCCGCCCCAAAATCGTTCCCAGATGCGATTTTGGATCGGCATCGTAGAAACTTTCGTCATCTCCGACATTTTGGGGGTCGCGTAGATATTCGAGAAAGCCACGTTGCGGTTCGAGACCAAGTTGGCGGTGGATCATCGGTTTGCGTAGGTCGGCGTCGATCAACAGTGTCGATTTGCCCGCAAGTGCGTAAGTCCGCGCCAAAGCGAGCGACAAGCTGGTTTTACCTTCTGCAGGGATCGACGAGGTGATCATGATCACCAAGGCACCTTCGGTTTTGCGATCCATTGCCGCGCGGTCAATCACGGCGCGCAATTTGCGCACGCTTTCGGCATAGACCGACAGGGGCTCGTCGATGATATTATCCGCGATGCTCAGCTGCTCGGGTTTGAGTTCGATCAGCGGGATGGCGCCCGCAACACGCGCCGGTACGACGTTGCCAAGCTGGCTTGTCGATGTGATTCCGCCAAGAAAATACTCGTTCAGGAGCGCAAGGCCGACGCCCACGGCAAGCGCAAGAATAAGCGCTGCGGAGAGGATAAGCTTGCGGTTGGGAAAGCTGGCTGCGCGCGGCGCAATCGCTTCCGACACGATGCGGCTGTCCGCAACCTGAACCAAGGCCTGTGCCTCCAGATCGCGCATGCGCGAGAGCAGGGTCGAATACTGGCGCTGTGCGATGTCCGCTTCTTGTTGCAGGGCAAAAATTTCTGCCAAAGTCGCCGAAGACAGGTCACCCGACAGCAATTCGGTACGGATCGTGTCGCGCACGGCGCTGGTTTGCGTCTCGATCTGCGAAATCTCGGCCTGAAGCCCCGATACGCTGGCTTGGCCACGTTCCGCGAGAGATTGCGTCAGGCGGTCTAGCCCGTTTTGCAGGTCGATGCCGGTTTGAGATTGCGGGTCTGCGTCGCTGAGGCGGGCCGCAAGTTGTGCGCGCTGCGCATTGAGCGCCGTTAGCGCCTGATCGTTGAGTTCATCGGCCAAAGACGACCAGTCCCCCGAGACCAGCAGAGCCTGTGCCTGGGACTGGCGGTCCTCGATCTGGGCGATGCGGGAGCTTGAGTCTGCAAGCGTTTCACGCAGTTGAGCAATGGCGGTGGAACCGCTTTCGCGCTCGAGGCGCTCGAGGTTGGTATCGATATAGGTATCAAGTTGATCTTCCGAGGCGGCAAGCCTGTCGCGCGCGGCTTCAAGTTGATTTTGCAGCACGTCACGCGACCCCAGCGCCGCGTTGACTTTGGATTGCACCTGCAAATCGATATAGGTTTTGGACAGCCCGTTTGCGATGACGGCGGCTTTGTCGCGATCTGCCGATGTCGCCGAAATCGCCAGCACATAGGTCAGGCCGCGACGGCGGACGCTGACAGAATTGCGAAACCGCGACAGGGCATCGTTGACCATCGCAGGGGCGCTTGAGCTGCTTGATGACAGGCCCAGCGCGACTTTGAGCTTTCCAACCGTGCCCAGTTTGGGCCCAAACTCCGGATCCTGGATCAATCCCAGCCGCCGGATCGTCTCAAGGGCGACCGCATCGGATTTAAGAATTTCCACTTCGCTTTCCAGACGCGCGTTATCGGTGCTGGAATTCGTTGCAAAGGTGTCCTCGTCCAGGATGTTCTTGCGCGAGGTATCAACGATCACGAGCGTCGAGGCCGTGTAGGTCGGTGTCGTAATGAAAATGTATCCCAATGCGACGACGAGAAAGAGGACGATGGTCGCAAAAAGAAGACGTGACTGGCGTTTGAAGATGCTGAAAAGGCTTTTGAGGTCGATCGTTTCGAAATCAGAATTGTTCATCAGTTTTCCAAAAGGGGCGTTGTGGAATGAGAAATGTCTTATCAGCCGCGCTGTGGCTTCGCTACACGTTTCTAGCTAGTTGGTTTTTGAATTGGTTAACGTGCCGGAAAATGCACCGTCTTTGAGTTTGATCGCTGACAGCCGATGGGTCGAATAGGCTCCGGTATCGACGCAAATGCGATGGGGAAGGACCAAAACCTGCGGTTCGGGCGTGTGCCCGTGCACCACTGTGGTGTTTGCGACGCGATGCTGGTCGAGGACAGCGGGATCACTCCAGACCAGATCGTCTTTCGATTGTTGGTCGAGCGCAAGATCCGGGTTCACACCCGCGTGGCAAAAGAACCATTCGGGCAGGGAAAGCGAGACGGGAAGGTTTGCGATATAATCGAGGTGGTTGCGCGGCACATGGGCGGCGATGATTTGCTTCATGCGCGTATTGCTCGACCTGCTCGCGTCGATCAGGTCGGAAGGCACGCCATAGCTGATCAGCGTTTCGCGGCCACCAAAGTCGAGCCATTGCGCGTTTTCGACGGGCGCTTGGGCAAACATGGTAAACATGTCTTCGTGGTTACCCATCAGGCAGACACGATCAAACCCCACCGGCGGCTTCGTCAAAAGATGATCGATCAGGGCGCCGCTTTGCGGGCCACGATCCACGAGGTCACCGAGCAGAACCAGCAGGCGCTGGTTGGGCGCCGGATCGGCGGCGGCATCGGCAGTGATCTTTTGCTCGAGATCGCAATAGGCGTTGAAGCACCCGTGTACGTCGCCCACCGCATAGACAAGCTTTGGCATGTTTGGCAACGACAGGCGTCGAAACTGACGGTGGGGGTCCTGCGCGTGGCTGGTCTGCGTGCGCCGCTTTTGGAACAGGCTGGGCAGTTTCATTCGGGGCTGACTTTTGTGCTACGCGATGGTCGCAGGTTTGCGACCCCAAGTCCGCAAATGGCGATCAAAAGGAACACGTTGGCTTCCATTTCGAGCGAAAAATCGACCGTCGAATGCAGCGCGGCAACAACAATAGCCCCCAAAGTCGCAACAGGGGCGACAAAGTCGGTGGTCCGGTTGAGGTAGGATTTGAAGCTGCGCACAAAGACCATGCCCACGGCGATCATCGGCAGGGTTCCCGCGACAAGGCCCAACTCGACCCACAGCGCCAGATAGGTCGAATGCGCGAGGGACCAGGTAAAGGCGGTGGAGACAGGGAGCTCGTGGAACAACTCGTAGGCGATGCGGAAGCTGTCGAGCCCATAGCCCGAAAGCGGGCGCATCGCGATCATGCCGATGACTTGCTTGTAGAGATCAAGGCGCGTTCCTGCGGCGCTGTCGATGGTGAGGGAGCGATCGAGAAGGTCGCTTCCGAAGGTTGCAAAGGCGACGAGTGTCAGAACAGCAATCGCGCCGCCGCCGCGCAACAGGGGGCGCAGGATCGATCCGCGCGCTTTTGCCGACATCAACACATAGACCACCCAAAGCCCCACCAGCGTCGAGGCCGTTGCCGCCCGCGACGCGGTGAAAACCTGGGCGATGAAGACAATGCCAAGCGCGCTTGCAAACATCAAAAGTTCGATTCGCTCCGGCGACAAAAGCGACAGCTTTCCGGGACGGCGCATGCGACGCCGGTTCGCGCGATCCATCAACAAGGCCATGCCGCAAACGAGTCCCATGCCGAGGAAGGTCGCGAAAGAATTGCGGTTCACGAATGTCCCTGTGGCGAATCCCTCGTAGCTTTCCTTGGGCCCGAGGATCGAAATATCCCCCAGCACCGTCAACATCACGAGGCCGAGCACCGCGTGGGCGAAGACCGCATAAAAGATGTAGTGAAGGCGGCTTTTGACGCGATCCGGTCGCAAGGAGGTTGCGACAACGATGACGAAAAGGGCGATGTAGGACAGGATGCGCAACGCGGCCATCAGCGAGGATGAGGCCGAAAGTGACATGCGCCGCGGCACCAGATCTGGCGGGATATGTGCCGGTAAACTATTGAGAATTCCAAGCGGAACGAGTTGGACGAGCCCTGCGAGGGGAATGCAAAGGCCAATGGCGATCAACCCGCGCAGCGAGGATACGCGGATAGAGCGACCGGGGTCGCGCGCGGCAACCGCCCCGGCAAAGATCGCGAGCGCAAGGAACAGGACGACGCACCAGAACATCCACAAAACAGGGCGGTTCGACCCGAAGGGGATCGGTGCCAGCAAAACCAATGCCGGACCGAGCCATGAGAAACTGTTGGTAATCCGGCGTGCTGCACTTGAGCGACTGCGGGCCGTTTCCGATAGCTTTTCCTCGAAAATGTCTTCTTCGAACTGCAAGCCACTGTCGGGCGGGTTCAGCGAGACATCTTGACGGTCGAGCGCGCGTTCAGAAACCTTCTGCTTTAACTTGTCAAAATCCATTCGGCAGCTTTAGCCTATTTTCATTGCCTTGAGCGTTCTTACTGACGGGCAATCTGCTTCAAGACAAGATGAAACCCTTGGGAAAGGGACGAATCTATGCCCCTGTGGCCCGAGCTTGGCCCCCAAGCGCGATGCGGTGCCCCATAGGCGTGCGCGCGAATGCGGCACTGCGGCATCGGGGGCGCCCATATGTTGCGCATAGTCCACAGCTCGGGGTGTGATTTTTGCGCAGACCTGCCGATTTACGGCTTTTGCGGATGTTTTCTTGCGCGAAGTCGTGATAAGCGTCAACTAGATAGAGAATTCGATTCATTTGGGGATTTACCGTGAAAAACTTTGTTCTTGCTCTCGCAACATCCGCCGCACTTGTCGCACCGCAATTCGCAGCAGCCGAAGCGCAATTTGACGTTGCGGCATTGCAAACAGGTTGCACTACTGCACCCGCTTCCTGCGTGACGCTCGTTGGTGGCCTGATCGCATCGCTGAAAGCCGCTGGTTACACCGGCGCGGCGCTCGACGAACAGCTCGCTGAAATCGCAGGTGCCGTTATCGGTGCCGCAAAAGCGTCGGGTAAAAACGACCTCAACAACGCTTCCTTCGCCTCGGCTTTGAACGCTGCGGCTGAAAGCGCCAGCGAAGGCACCCGTACGGGCATCTCGAGCGCGGCAAACGTTGTTGCTTCGGGCGAAGCCGATAACATCGGCGGCACCGGCTTTGGTAGCGTTGCAGACGACGGCGCCAGCGTTTCCTAAGATCTGCTTGGCAGTTTCAGATATCGAAAAAGGCGCCCGTTGAGGCGCCTTTTTTGTGTCCAAGTCCCTGCGCTCCGCTCTTAAGCGCATTCACGAACGCCCATCCGGATCAGATCGGCTCCGCGCATTTCAAAATGTCCGACAACGATCTTGCGTCCCTTTTGCATATACCAGTTGCGCAGTTGCGACGGATAGTAAGAGGCCATCAGGGTCGACCAATATTCAAATTCGCGCGGCGGGAGTGCGACCCCGTGAAATTCCGTGCTCGGGCCGTGAAAACCGAAAATCGCGTTGCGACCCACGCAGGTATTCGCCAGGCCGAGATACATCGTGCAGGCCGACATGCAGTGCCCGCGCGGAATCTCCACACGCGATCCGCTGGCGCGCAGCGCGTTTATTTCGGCGACGCGGTGACTTAGGTTGCCGCCAAAGTCTCTGGTGACAACGAGGCGTCGCGGTTGGGCAGAACTGGCCGGTTCCGGCAGCGTCGCGCCCAGTGCAAACACGATCAAACTTGCCGTGCCGATCATTGTCGTCACAGATTTTCTTTCAGGCCCGCGCAAAGCTTTCGGGCCCGTACGTTTCGTACGGAACAGTTTCATAAATCACCCCACTTGGTTTCCGGCTTGGTGCCGGTTGAACGTCAAGCCCACCTCGCGTTCTTGGGTGATTAGACGGCAGCGAAGTGAAAGAACCCTTTACGGCCAGCGCCGCGATACCGCATATTCGAGGCAGGTTTTCATAGGTTTTCGTTCAATTCTTGCGCATTTGTGCGCCCTTAGTTTGGGGAATTAAGGGCCTATCTTCCCATGGGTTAAGCGCACGTTCACCTCCGTCCCGTAGGTCTGGTTTCGGGTGAAATGTGAGGTGGGCTATGAGCGGAAAAGGTAACGCGCCAGTCATCATAAAACGCAAGAAGGTCGTCGCAGGCGACGGGCACCACGGCGGGGCATGGAAAGTGGCATACGCCGATTTCGTGACCGCCATGATGGCATTCTTTCTTTTGATGTGGCTGTTGAACGCGACGACAGAAAAGCAGCGCAAGGGGATCGCGGATTTTTTCAATCCCACAATCCCCGTGAACCGGATCTCCGGGGGCGGTGACGGATCTTTCGGGGGGGATAGTGTCTTTACCGAGGAAACGCTGGCCCAAAACGGGACGGGCGCACCGGAGGGGCAATCTGCTTCGAATCAAGAGGGCAGTGGCGCATCCAGCGGTGCCTCGGATGCGCAGAGCTACACCGAGGTTAAAGAAATGCTATCCGCCTTTTCAGGGGAAAGCATGGCGGCCGATAGCGCGCTGCGCCACATCGTGACGAAAGTCACGGATGAGGGGTTGATCATCGAGCTACACGATCTTGAGGACGAGCCGCTCTTTGCCAAGGGCAGCGATGTGCCCGAGCCCGTCCTCGAACTGTTGGTCGACATGATGGCCGAGGTCTTTTCCATCGTGACGAACAAGGTCGCGTTGAATGGCTTTATGGCCTCGCAACCCGTTGTTGTTGCACGAAACCCCGTGTGGAACCTGTCCTCGCAGCGCGCTGACAGGCTGCGGGTCATGCTTGAAGAGGCCGCCTTTCCTGCCAGTCGAATCCAGCGGGTTAGCGGCTATGCCGACAGGCGCCCTGTCGTGAGCAACCCTGTGTCGTTTCGCAATAACCGCGTGGAACTGATCTTGCTGCGCAGTGATATTTCGGCGGCGCAAAATTAGTTAGAATTGCGGATATTAGGGGCGCGTTAAGGTGAACGGGGTAGACCAGAGGCAACCTTTTCAGGGTTGAAGCAGCAGAAAGGCGCTCCTCAATGACTATTTCCTCTTCGCTTAACGCGGGCGTTGCCGGTCTTAACGCAAATGCGACCAAACTTGCGACGATTTCCGACAATATCGCGAACTCCGGCACCTATGGCTACAAACGCGCGACGGCCGATTTCGAATCCTTCGTGATTGCGAATAACCAAGGGGCGGGCGTGTATTCGGCAGGGGGTGTGCGCGCCTCCACCTCACGCCAGATCGAAGAACGCGGCGCGCTCGTGTCGACGTCGAATGCCATGGATATCGCGGTGGCAGGGCGCGGCATGTTGCCGGTCACAACCGAAGTGTCCCTGGCCGCCGATGGCGAACAGCCCTTGATGATGACCACGACCGGATCGTTTCACACCGACGCTGACGGGGTCTTGAAAACCGCCTCGGGCCTTGTGCTTTTGGGCTGGCCTGCGGATGCGGACGGAACCATTGCGACATTCCCGCGTGACACGGTGACCGGGCTGGAGCCGATTGTGATTAATTCCAACCAGACAGCCGGTGATCCGACGACGCAAATGAACCTCGGGGTGAATCTTCCGGCGGAGAATGCGACCTCGCAGAGCCTCGCTGTGGAGTATTTCGGGAACCTCGGCACCTCCGAAGCTTTGGATGTCGCCTTTGAACCGGATGCTGCGAACGATAACACTTGGACTGTGACGATCCGCGACTCCGCCTCAGCGAATGCAATTGTCGGCGAATATACGGTGGTCTTTGACGCCAGCCGGACACAGGGTGGGACGATCGACACGGTGACGCCGACGGCAAACAACCCTGTTGGGGCGGATTACAACGCAACGACCGGGACGCTGGCGTTGACCGTTGCAGGCGGTCCGCTGACTGTCACGGTCGGCAAGCCGGGTGATACCAATGGTCTGACCCAATTGTCCGACGGGTTCTCTCCGACCCAGATCACCAAGGACGGTTCACCAGTTGGTAACCTTACGGCCGTAGAAATTGACGACAACGGCTATATCACGGCGACCTATGACACCGGCTTTACCCGCCGGATTTACCAGATCCCCTTGATTGATGTGCCCAATCCAAATGGTCTGACCGCCCTCAATTCGCAAACCTATCAGGTTTCACCTGACTCTGGATCGTTCTTCCTCTGGGACGCTGGCGAGGGACCAACAGGGGCAATTGCGGGCTATGCCCGTGAGGGATCGACAACCGATGTCGCTGCGGAGCTGACGGATCTCATCCAGACCCAGCGGGCCTATTCGTCAAATGCGAAGGTCATCCAGACGGTTGATGAGATGCTCCAGGAGACCACGAACATCAAACGGTAATTCTTTAGCGCGGGAGATCTCACATGAGTATCACGAATGCACTTTCCAACTCTCTTTCGGGCCTCAACGCGGCCTCCCGCGCTGCAGATGTCGTGTCTGCGAATGTCGCAAACGCGATGACCGAAGGCTACGGCCGCCGCGACATCGAACTCAGCTCCCATGTTCTCGGGCGCGACGGTGCCGGCGTGCAGGTCGTCGGGGTCACCCGCAATGTCGATGCCTCGGTTATCGGTGCCCGCCGCCTTGCGGACGCCAGTGTCGGCCTTGCCTCGACGCGCGTCGATTTCTTCGAGCAGATCGAAACGGCGATCGGCTTGCCTACGGAAGAGGGATCACTCACCGCGAAAATTGCCCTCTTTGAGGGGGCGTTGATCGAAGCGGGGAGCACACCGGATTCGGGCGCGCGCCTCCGCTCGGCGGTCGATGCTGCTACGACGGTGGCCAACCATATCAACACTGTCGCGGATGTCATTTCCGAGGCCCGCACCTCTGCGGACGCCCAGATTAGCAGCAGCGTTGATTTCCTGAATGATGCGTTGAAGAAAGTTGTCGATCTGAATGTGACGATTCAGCACGCAATGACGTCGGGCTATGACGCCAACGGTTTGGTGGATCAGCGTCAGGTCTTGATTGACCAGATTTCTGAAATGATCCCCGTTCGCGAAATGCCGCGCAGCAACGGGATGGTCGCGCTCTATACCGCCGGCGGCGGCATGTTGGTGGATAGCAAGGCAGCCGAACTGGGGTTCTCGCGTGTGAACACGATTGATCCGGCGATGACCCTGGAAGGCGGTGGATTGTCGGGCCTGACATTGAACGGGCGCGAGATTTCCACATCTGCGACAGGGCCGATTTCTGGCGGAATACTGGCCGGATTGTTCGAAATCCGCGATATTCTGGCGCCGCAGGCGCAGGCCCAGATTGACTCCGTGGCCCGCGACATGATTGAGCGGTTCGAGGACGCCGGTGTCGATCCAACGCTTGCGTCCGGCGGCCCCGGACTGTTCACCGACAATGGGTCTGCGCTTGATCCGGCAAATGAGGTCGGATTGTCGAACCGGCTTTCTCTCAATAGCCTCGTGGTGCCCGAAGAGGGCGGCGCGCTATGGCGTCTTCGTGACGGTTTGGGCGCGACCAGCGAAGGGCCAAGTGGCAACGCCAGCCTGCTACAGGCGATGTCGGATGCGCTGTCGCAATCGCGCCAGCCCTCAAGCGGGGCCTTTACCAACCTCGCGCGCAACGCTGTGGGATTTTCGGCGGATATGGTGTCTGACGTTTCGTCGCGCCGCCTTAGCAACGAATCCGACCTTGGCTACAGTGCTGCGCGTGTCGATAGCTTGCGCACTGCCGAGCTCGCGGATGGCGTGGATACGGATTACGAAATGCAACGGTTGTTGATGATCGAGCAGGCGTATTCCGCGAACGCAAAGGTGATCCAAACGATCGACACGTTGATCAAAACATTGTTGGGGATGTAAGAGATGGCACAGGTAACTTTTGGCGATCGCGCGACACAATACCGAACCATCCGCGTGACGCATCAGGTCAAAACCAACCTTGACCGTCTCACACAAGAGGTCGCAACCGGCCACACAACCGACACCGCCAAAGCCGTCGCGGGGAACCTGACACCCTTGGCCGGAATGAAGCGCGCGCTCTCTACTTTGTCGTCCTATGCCATCGCCAATACCGAAGCGGAACTGGCGGCAACCTCGATGCAAAGCGTGCTCTCGACCATTTCCGACTATAGCTCGGAAATGGGCACGACGCTGTTGACCGCAAGTCAGGTCAGCCAATCCGTCACGACCAACGCTACCGCGAGCCAGGCACGCGGCCAGTTTGATGCCATCGTTTCGGCGATAAACACGCGTGTGGCCAGCAGGTCCTTGTTTGCAGGGGTGGCCACAGATGCCAACCCGCTTGCGGATACGGACACGCTGATCGCGGACCTGCGCGTTGCAACCGCAGCGGCAACGACAGCGAGCGAGGTTGTCGCGGCTGTCACGGCCTGGTTCGATGATAGCGGCGGTGGCTTTGAAACCAGCGGTTACCTTGGCTCGACCACGCCCGCCTCGGCGTTTCGCCTGTCGGACCGTGAGCGCACAACACTGGCAATCACCGCGCATGATCAGGAGTTTCGGGATGTCTTGAAAGGCTTTGCCATTGCTGCCCTGGTCGATGATGGCGTTCTGTCTGGCGATGAACCCGAGCGCGCTCAACTTCTGTCGCTCGCGGGGCAGCAGATTTTGACGGGGGAGGGGGCCCTTGCCAACCTGCGCTCTCGGATCGGCGCCGCAGAGCAGCAAATCGAACTTGCGAAAACCCATAATGCGGCTGAAATCGCCTCTTACGAAACCGCCATTGGCGGGATGTTGGAAATCGATACGTTCGCATCGGCTTCCGCATTGACGCAGGTGCAAACGCAGCTCGAGACAATTTACACGATCACGGCGCGTCTTTCGAACCTCAACCTGTCGGATTATTTGTAATGATCAGAACAATTTGCCTTATTCTTTGCCTCGTGTTTCCGGTCCTCGCCACGGCAGGAACCGTGCGGATCAAAGATCTCGTGGAATTCGACGGCGTTCGTGGCAATGACCTTGTGGGGTATGGCCTTGTCGTGGGGCTGAATGGCACGGGGGACGGGTTGCGCAACGCGCCGTTTACCGAAGAAATCATGTCGAACATTCTGGAGCGGTTGGGCGTAAACGTCACGGGCGAACAGTTTCGCCCCAAAAACGTTGCAGCGGTCTTTGTGACCGCTACTTTGCCGCCATTTTCGCGCGCGGGAAGCAAAATCGACATCACAATTTCCGCGATTGGCGATGCCAAAAGCCTGCTGGGGGGGACTTTGGTCATGACGCCCCTGAACGCAGCTGATGGTGAAATTTACGCGGTTGCCCAAGGTACGATCATTGCGGGCGGGGCAACGGCAGGTGGAGACGGCGCGACCGTGACGCAAGGGGTTCCGACAGCCGGTGTTATCCCGTCGGGAGCGCGGGTCGAGCGCGAAATCGAATTTGATTTTACACAAATGAAGTCCATCCGGCTCGCCTTACGCAGCCCCGATTTTACCACCGCGGAACGGATCGAGCGCGCGATCAATCGCGATTTCGGTCGCGTGGTGTCGCGGATGCTCGACAGTGGCACTGTTGTGCTCGACATCGCGGCGACACGCGCGCTTTCGCCCGCGCATGCGCTTGGCCGTGTGGAAAATATCAACGTTGAACCCCAGCGCAAGGCGCGGGTGGTGGTGGACCAAGCCTCCGGCACGATCGTCATGGGGGAAGATGTGCGCATTTCGCGCGTGGCCGTGAGCCAGGGGAATCTGACCCTGCGCGTTGCTGAAGACCCTGTTGTCGTCCAGCCAAATCCCTTTGCCGAGGGGCAGACGATTGTCGTGCCGCGGACCAATGCCGCCATTCAGGAAGAGCCGGGAATCGGATTGGCAGAAGTCGCGGATGGCACCTCGCTATCTGAGGTTGTGTCCGGTTTGAACGCCTTGGGTGTCTCGCCGCGCGACATGATTGATATCCTCAAAAGCATCAATGCCGCCGGGGCGCTGCACGCCGAGTTCTTGGTGCGCTAGAGCATCAAAGGCGACGACGGATTTATGAAATGGCGCGGGGCCCTCGCGCCATTTTCGTTTGGCCGGTGCGCGCCGCGCCCTGACTTTGCCACACAGGGCGGGCGCGTCGAGCGATCGCGCCGCAAGGCCGGCGCGGCAAGATCAAAGCGATCTGCGATCGGCGCAAAAAGTGACCGGCCTGGGGGATCCCCCGAGGCCGGTCACATGTCTATCGCGTTGGACAGTGAGGTTTGTGGACCTTAGCCGCCGCTCAGCAGTGTCAGGGCAGCCTGGGCTGGCGAGTAACTGTTTGCGGTTGAATTCACCTCCGTCATAAGCAGAAACCGCTGCACAAGAGCCGTGCGTTTTTCCGGGTCCGTGAACTGAGAAATGCCGTCGTCACCAAACATCGACTCGGCGCGCTGGCGGAACTCTTTGACCTGTTGATCCAGATCGATCGATCCGATCGAGGAGGGCAGATTGAGCGCGGTTTCAAACACCTCGCGCACGGCCGTATTGCCGAGTACAGAATACCACTTTCCATTCTCGGAGGTGGATTTTGCGGCAATCGCGGAAAGGTCGCGATCAAGGTTGGACGCAAGGCGCATGTTTTCATCGACCTCACCGATGGCAATTTCAAACTGCCGATTTTGATAGGAGGTGATGATTTCATCCGCGAAGGTGCTGAGAACCGTGTTGGGCGTTGCAAAATCGCCAAAGCCAAAGGCCTTGGCGAATTCGTAGTACCGTTTGTCGGACAGTTTGTTCGACAGATCTGTTGCGTCGAGTGTGCCGTCTTCCAACACCTTCTGGACAAAGTATTTGGAGTCTATGTCATCGTCCAGACCGAAGGCCCCCAGCGCGACAGACAGCAGACGACGATCGTCCATCAGGTCTTGCGCGCTGGTGACACTGTTGATCTTTTCCCGGAAATAGTCCGCGTTGCGTGCCACTTCGCCAGAGTTGTTGAAGGCCTCTTGTTGCTTGTCGCGTGTTCTTTCGAGAAAGGACCAGCCGGCCAAACCCGACATCGGTATGACGGGTTGAAAGCTCATTGCGGACGCGCTGCCATCAGGCGCTCTTCACGCGGCAAAAGGGAGCGCAGTGCCTTGAGGGTCTGATAGAACTGCCCTGTCAAAACGCCTTCGGTCGCGGAGGCCAGCAACAGGCGGCTATCGGCGTCCGACAGCACCTGGCTGAGCTGTTCAATCCCGCGCAGCAACTGCATTTTGGCGTCTTCTTCTTCGGCATCCCCCGACAATACCAGCTGCGCGATATAGCAGACGCGGCGAACCGGGGTGTTTACCTCTTCGGGGTGGA
Source organism: Aquimixticola soesokkakensis (assembly GCF_900172375.1). Classification (GTDB taxonomy): domain Bacteria; phylum Pseudomonadota; class Alphaproteobacteria; order Rhodobacterales; family Rhodobacteraceae; genus Aquimixticola; species Aquimixticola soesokkakensis. The sequence goes on from NZ_FWFS01000001.1 coordinate 193,249, forward strand.
TCGCGTCACGTAGCCGCAAAATGTTGGCATTCGGGCTGACAATCGACAGGCGGGACCGGCGGTCTCCGTTTTCGATGACAGCGCCATTGATCAAGACCCGTTCCTTTGGGCCAAGTTTGAGGACAAGGCCGCTCACTGGGCGCCACCTTCGCGGCTGAGACCGCGCATTACGGAGGTGTTGATATCAATCAGGGGTTCGACCGTTGCATGGCCTTTGAGAATTTTGCTTGTCTGCGCAGCGGTGAATTCCGCGAGGTAGAAAATCTGGCTGCGAAGATCGCGCGACAGCGCGTTTTGCGGGTCGCTGACATCGCTGGCGAGCAGGGTCCATAGGCGGCGGTTATCAAATAACGCGCGGGCGAAGCTCGGGAAATCTTTGTCTTTGGTGCGCTGGGTTGCGCTCATTTTCTGCGTGATGCGCGCGAAGGCATCGTATTCGATAGCGCGCGATGTTTTGATAGGTGTTGCGGCTGAACCATAGGCCGTTCGGGCCAGATCGAGAGCGTTCACGTCGTTTCCTTCCAATGACGGAGCAATCAGAGACGCGGCATTTTGGCCGCGAGGGTGGGAGCGCGCCTTTCAGCGCGCTCCGTTGCCGCGTTAGCGGAAGAGCGACAGGATGGTCTGCGGCGCTTGGTTCGCGATGGACAGCGATTGAACCGCGAGCTGCTGCTGCACCTGAAGGGCTTGCAGTTTGGCGGAGGTTTCTTCCATATCGGCGTCAACCATTCCCCCGATGCCAGATTTGAGCGCGTCCGACAGGTTACTGATAAAGGTGCCCTGCGTTTCAACACGCCCTTGTGCAGAACCAAAGTTCGCTGCGGCGTCAATCGCGGTGCTGATCAGCGTCTCGATATTGCTGAGGGCCGCATCCGCACCGGCGTCAGTGGTCACGTCGATATTGTCGAGACCAAAGAGACCGCCCGAGGCCGTCCCGCCTTCTTGACCAGTGTCAGACAAAGAGATCGAACCCGCGCCAGAATAGTCGACGCTGACAACCCAGTCGCCATCGTCATTCTGGGACACTTGTGTCGAAACGTCGTCCTCGTTGCCCGCATCGACAGCCGTTTTAAGGCCCCGCGCAACGTCTTCCATGTTCTCGCCTTTACCGGCAATGTAATCATAGTCGTTGCCGTTGACGGAAATCCGGTAAGAGTCACCGTCTTTGACGGTCGCAGCGGAGTTCAGAACAACTTCTTCTGCGCGCTTAAAGAGTGTGTCGGACCCTGGACCTGCTGCTGCGCCTTGGGTGGTGCCAGCGGCTCCGTCACCATTGTTCGCGACTGCGACAGTGTTAGCACCATTCGAATCCCAGGTGACATCAAAGCTTTCAAACGAGTTCGTATTGATCAGTGCGAGCGTTCCCGAACCCTCGTCAGAGGCCGAGATCCCCGTCAAGCCCAGGGCATTGATGGCGACCGCAGCGTTTGCCATCGTTGTCGCTGCATCGGTGTCGAAGGCAATCGACAGTGTGGTGTTGTTGATCGTGATGTCAAAGTTGTCAGTTGCGGTCCCGGACAGTGTCAACTCGAGCTGGTTTGCGGTGCCGTCGCCGGTGACTGCCGTATCGCCCGAGGTGATGTTTGCAGCGATTGCGGTGCTGCCGGTGCCAAAGGAACCCGCGGAAGTGGACAGATCCTGGCGGCGAACCGTGATATCGGAGGCAGTCACGCTGCCATCGGATTTGCGGTCGAGCGACGACAGAATATTGACGTCGTCGGTGCCTTCCACAAGCGACAGGCCGTTAAACTGAGCGGCGCCAATCACCGAATTGATCTGATCGCGCAGCGCGGAAATATCCGTCTGGATTTTTTCGCGATCAACGTTGGATTCTTGGGCTGCGACGATCTTGCCTTTGATGTCGGTCAGCAGGTCGGTGACTGTCTCGGAGGCCTGCGCCGCGACGGCAAGAGTTGATTCCCCCAGAGCAAGGCTATCTGCGATGCCTTTAAACCCTTTTACGTCGGATTCCATCACCTTGGAAATGGCCCAAACAGAGGCGTTGTCTTTCGCTGAAGCAATATCCTTACCGGTCGAGATCGCGCTTTGAGTGCCGCCGAGATCGGAATTGATGGTTCTGAGAGTTTGAAGCGCAATCATTGCGCCATTGTTTGTCAGAATGCTGGACATATGTGTGTTCCTTAAAGTCGAGCGACGCATTTTGCGTCGGATGATTTACGTGGTCTGCGGTAAAGCAGATTCAGCTTTGTCATTCTGACGTTTACGGAAAATCCTGTTCTGGATAACCGTGCCATCCGTTGGGATGCATGGCTGTACAATGCGCTGCGAGTTCCTAATTCTTCGCTAATCCGCAGATGCTTTTTTGACTTTCTTTGAGGCGAAAATGGGGCAAACCCCTAGACTTTTGATTTCATGGTTAAGCGAGTGTTTCCAACCTGAGAGGTCGTCCCTGTCGGGCCGTAGGTTGTCATCGCCTCCGGACCTTTATGAAATTGAGATATTTGAATCTGTGCTGACTTTATTCCGTCCGTGCAGGCCTTGAGCAGGGCTTCATTGCGAATTGCTTTGGATTTTATTCTTTCAAATCCATCGGATTTTTTTAAATATCCTTGAAGAGATTCGGCGATCTTTGTTTTGCTTTGAATAAGCTCCTTGAGTGTAGAAAAATCCCCCGACATCAGGGCAGCATGTTCTTTGTCAAGCAGGTGTTCCAATTGCTTGGATTTTGATTTCCGTTCAAATATCGCCATTGTTGCGACCTTTCAGTGATTCAAAAATATGTTCCGCCAAGCCGATTCCACCTGATTCGACCATTTTTTCGGCCTGCGCCTCGCGCAAGAATGAAGAAAATTGGTCTTCTCCCTCGCCGCCGCCAAAAGAATCGGGCGTCTTCCCGAGGCCCGAACTTTTCAACATCTCAGAGAGAAAGCTGGCCTCTAGTTTCCGGGCGACGCCCATCAGGGCTGCGTCGTCGCGTTTTGCGGGGGACGGGCCGGTACTTGTGTTTCCAACTGCGTGGACATCCATCGGAATTCTCCTCGGTGGCTGCGATGCGGTGAAAAAAACACAAAGCGGTAAACATACGGTAACTCCTTTCGGGCATACCGATCTGTAACGAGACAGAAGGCTCCCAATATGCAGATCACTCAAGCTTTGCTCTCCATGACGGCGAATCGCACTGCCGAGACCCCTCAGGGCGACACGGAAAACGGTACCTTCGGGGCGCTGTTTGCGGCGGTTGCTGCGGGGGGGAAGGCGGCCGATAGCGTCGATGCGGCCCAGCTGACCTTTGATCAGGGCACGCCCGCGCCGCTTTTGACGGCCAAGGGCGATACTGTGCCCGTGGCCATGATCCCCTTTGGCGACATTCCCGCGCCCAAGGATGTCGAGCTGGCGGATGCCGATCTGACGCCCGACATGCCCATGCTTTTGCGCGCGGCAGTACCTCAGCCTGTGGTGGTTCACGATAATCATCGCCGTGCGCCCGAGGTGCGGGATGCCCAGAACGATGCCACCCAGAGCGATGCCACCCAGAGCGATGCAAAGGCGGCGACTGAAACGGATGTGCTGGCGGGCATTGACGCAGGCCAGCCTCCGCTTCAAGCGCTTCCCGTTTCATCCGTGAGTCCAAGCCCAGCAATCACAAGTGAGCGTGTAGATGCGGGGCAGGTGGAAAGCGCCGCCGAGGGGGAGGCTGTCACCGAGCCGTCGAAAAAAATCCGCGCAACGGCGTCTCTCGCAGAGGCATTCTTTGCGGTGCCCGAGGCGAATACCGCGCCATCAACCGCGCCCATTGTCCCTCGGGAAGCCGCCTATAGCCGCGCGGCGCCCGTCACCGTTGCGTTGGAAATGCGCAGCGTTCAGGTCGACGCAGTCAAAGAGGCGGGTGCGACAGTGGCATCCGGCCCTCACCCCGAGCCGCCTCTCGCAAAACCGGCAGCGATCGCGGAAAAACCGCCGGTATTTGACACCGTTCCAGAGACCTTGCCTGCCACGGAGCAGACCTCAACCCATGCCACAGAGACGAGGGTACCCGCTGGCGCCACCGTTGCAGCCGTGACGCCCGCAGCGCAGCTCGCGTCCGCCGCGATACCGTCTGTGACCACCCCCGTTGAAGCGCGCGCGCCTGCGGAAATGTCCCAGCAAAAGCCCCCAAAATCGGCACTGGCGCACCAGAGCGAGGCGGCAGTCACCAGCGCCCCGCCCGTCGCGCCCGCAGCGCACACCGCCATGCAAACCGCGCCAAAGCTGGCGACTCCAAGCGCTGGGCCCGTTTTGCAGGACGGCGTGGCGCCCCCCCCCGAGATTGGAACGCGGTCCGTTGCGGTGGAACCGCCGGCACGCGTGGGGCAAGGCCCAGCCGCTATGCCTGCGACGGCCCCAGCACCCGTTTCCGCGCAAGGGCTGCAACAGGCGGCAACGATCGCCGAGATGCCGCAGGCTGGCGCGCGCGGCGCGGACAGGCCAGGGGAGCGACCACAAAACACAGCGCCCCGCATCGAGGGGTCGCGAAGCGAGCGCGCGTCTGAAACTGCGGCGGCTCCCGCGCAAACTGTGCTTGCTGCCGCCATGCCCGCCGTAAAGCCACGCACGGGGGGCACGGCTCATCCGATGCCCGGCGCGCAGGGTGACGCGTCCGTGGCGCAAGCTGGCCAAGGGCCCGCTGATGCAGGAGAGAGCGCTGTTGCGGGCCGTTTGGACGCACCGGCGGATCTGGCCCGCGCCCAAAGCGCTTCGCCACTGCGTGAAGCACCGCCAAGCGAGACACAGGTCGAGCGGCCCGTTGCCAGCAACACTGCGCCAGCGCCGGAGGCATCTGTGCAGGCGGGCGCTGACAGCCTTGTGGGGGAGATCGCAAAGCCCCTTGAGCGGGGTAACATCGAAGCGCTGGCCAATGTCATCCCGTCCGAGCGCACCGCCTTGGGCGACAGAGTTTCCAGCCAATTGATCCATGCGGCACAATCGATGTCGGATGGCCCCTTGGAAATTCGGCTCGATCCCGAAGAGCTGGGAAAAGTGCGGATGACCCTTCACGCACAGGACCAAGAAATCCGTGTCGTTCTAGCAGCCGAGCGGGGCGAAACCATGGAACTCATGCGACGCCATATCGAGACTTTGACAAGTGACTTCAAAGCGTTGGGGTACAAGGATATTTCCTTTACCTTCCAAAGCTCCGCTGAGAACGGCGCCCAGAACTTTACCGGCGGCGCGCGCGACCAAGCGTCGGGCGGGTCCGATGGCGCGGGTGATCAGCCCCGCGGTGAACAGCATGGGCAGAACGGGCAGCCAGGCGGAGAAGGGCGGCACCGCGATGCAGACCCCGACGCGCTTGCGCGGCTCGATTTGACGGGCCGCTCCGGCATGGATCTCAGACTTTAATTCGAGAGGAACTACGATGGTAACGTCCGTCACGAGTGCAACGACAGCCACTACCGCGCAAAGCAGCACGACCCCCCCGGCGTCGGCGAGTGTGATCAGCTCGGATTTCGAAACCTTCTTGCTGATGCTGACCACACAGATGCAAAACCAGGACCCGTTGAATCCGATTGATAGTTCGGATTACGCCGTGCAATTGGCAACCTTTTCCAGCGTCGAGCAGCAGGTGCGCACGAACGATCTATTGACCTCGCTTGGGGCGCAAATGGGCGTGATGGGCATGGCGCAGCTTGCAGGCTGGGTTGGCATGGAGGCCCGCGCGACGGTGCCCGCGTATTTCGACGGGGACCCGATCACCGTCTCGACCGATCCGGCGCTCACTGCGGATGAAGCCTATCTTGTGGTGCGCGACGCGAGTGGCAATGAGGTCGAGCGGCGATCCTTGTCGCTCTCGGCGGAGAGCTATGACTGGACAGGCCTCAAAGCGGACGGCACGTCCTATGCGCACGCAAACTACACCTTCGAGGTCGAAAGCTATGGCTACGGCGATCTGATCTCGACAAAGCAGGCCGAGGTCTACGGCAAAATCGTCGAAGCCAAGGGGCAAAACGGGGCGACCGTTCTTGTCCTTGAAGGGGGGGCACAGGTAAACGCAAGTGCGGTGACCGCTCTGCGCGATCCCGATGCGTGATCAGGTGACAAGCAGCGTTACAGCCGCACCCAGCCCCCCCGCGACAAGAGCCAGCGCCGCGTAGCCAAGGCCTCTGCGCCAGCCGGATGCGGTTTCTTCGGAGGCGGTTTTGCGCGATTGCTGGATCAACAATTGTTCCGCCAGTTCCGGAAGGCGGGGGCCAAACCGTGCGAGCACCCGCGCAGACTTCGCCAAATCGCGGGCCAAAGCGCGAGGACCCAGATTCTGGGTGATGTAGGATTTCACCACCGGCTCTGCGACATTCCAGATGTTGATATGGGGATCAAGCGAGCGCGAGACCCCCTCGACCACGACCATCGTGCGTTGCAACAAGATAAGCTCGGTGCGGGTTTCCATTCCGAAACGCTCTGTTACATCAAAGAGATAGGTCAAAAGACGCGCCATGGAAATATGGGTCGCATCCATGCCGAAGATCGGTTCGCCCACGGCCCGCAACGCCCGCGCGAATTCGTTGACATCACGATCCGCAGGCACATAACCGGCCTCGAAATGCACTTCGGCAACGCGGCGATAGTCTTTGTTGATGAAGCCGAACAGAATTTCGGCATAGACGCGACGCGTGTAGACATCCAGCGTGCCCATAATGCCGAAATCCAGCGCAACAATGTCACCGTCCGGCGCAATCTTGAGGTTTCCGTGGTGCATGTCTGCGTGGAAAAACCCGTCGCGTAGCGCATGGCTGAGAAACATTTGCAGCACGCGCGCGCCCAAAAGTGCCCGATCAAAGCCCGCCGCGTCGATGGCATCGCTGTCGCTCGCGGACACGCCCTCGACCCAATCCATGGTCATCACACGCTTGCCCGAGTGCCCCCAATGGATCGCGGGGACACGGAAGCCTTCGTCTTTCTCGGTGTTTGCGGCAAATTCGGAGGCGGCAGCGCTTTCAAGCCTGAGGTCCAGTTCGCCCATGACGACCCCCTCGAAATGCTTGATCACATCGGTCGGGCGCAAGCGGCGCGATGCGGGCGAGAGGGCCTCGATCACGCTGGCAGAGAGGTAGAATGCATCGATATCTTTGCGAAACGCCCGCTCGATTCCGGGCCGCAAGACCTTGATCGCGACCCGCGCGCCGCTGGATTTCAAACGGGCGGAATGCACCTGCGCGATGGAGGCGGCAGCGACGGGTTCGGAAACATCGTCAAAGATGTCGTCAACCGGCTGCCCCAGCTCGCTGGCAATCACCTCCATCGCTTTTTCGCGCGAAAATGGTGGCAATTTGTCCTGCAACACCCGCAATTGCCGGGCAAGTTCGGGGCCGACCACGTCGGGTCGGGTGGACAGGATCTGACCGAATTTGATGTAGGCAGGGCCAAGGGCGGTCAGCGCGCGGGTCACGGGCGGCTGCGCGGGGTCGCCTTTGATCCCGAGCCATTGCAACGGCCAGCCGATCACGCGCGCAACGATCCGCAAGGGGCGCGGGGCCTCGAGCGCATCCAGAACCACGCGCATCGCGCCGGTCCGTTCCAGGGTCGCGCCCGTTCGCAGGAGGCGCCAAATGTTGTGCGGACCGCGCATCAGATTTTCCAGCCCGAATGGAGCGCGGCGATGCCAAGCGACAGGTTGCGGTATTTGACCTGCTCGAAACCGGCGTCGCGGATCATCGTCGCGAATGTGTCCTGGTCGGGAAACTTTCGAATGCTTTCAACAAGATACTGATAGCTGTCGCGATCCCCCGCGATCATTTGGCCCATGGGCGGGATGACATTGAAGGAATAGAGGTCGTAGGCTTTCTGCATCATTGGATTGGGAAGTTGCGAGAATTCCAGCACCATCAACCGCCCGCCGGGGCGCAGCACGCGGTAGGCCTCGCGCAGGGCGTCGGGAATGCGGGTCACGTTCCGAATCCCGAAGGAAATCGTGTAAACGTCGAACTGGTTATCGGGAAACGGCAGCTTCATCGCATCGCCCGTCACCCAGGACAGGCGCTCGGACAGTTTTTCCGCATCGGCCCGTTTGCGCCCTGCCACCAGCATGGATTCCGTCATGTCGAGGACAACCGCCTGCGATTGCGGCGCGCGCTCGAGGAAGCGGAAGGACACATCGCCCGTGCCGCCTGCCACATCGAGCAGCCTTTGCCCTGCGCGCGGCGCAAGCCAATCCATCATCGCATCTTTCCACAGACGGTGAATGCCAAGCGACATCACATCGTTCATGATGTCGTATTTGGACGCCACGGAGGTGAAGACCTCATGCACCAACCCCGCTTTCTGGCCTTCTTCGACATCGCGAAAGCCGAAATGGGTGGTTTTGCCGTGGTCTGCGCCGGTCTGGTCGGTCATAGCTCTTGCGTCCTCGATCAATCGTCCCCTTCTTATAGGCCGCTGGGCTGTCGTGACAATGCGACACCCGCACGCGCCGCCCTGACATTTTGTTGCCCCGAGAGTTTCCGGAGAGACCATGCCTGAACTGCCCGAAGTCGAAACCGTGCGCCGCGGTCTGGACCCGTCGATGAGCGGCGCTGTGATCGCGCGCGCCGAGGTGAACCGCCCCGACCTGCGCTGGCCCTTCCCACCCGATATGGCGGCGCGGCTTACGGGGGCGCGGGTGGAGCGGCTGCGCAGGCGGTCCAAATATATTCTGGCGGATCTCGATACGGGCGAAACCCTGTTGATGCATCTGGGCATGTCGGGGCGCATGGTGGTCTCTGGCGATCCGCTGGGGCAGTTTGTCCACGACCATCCGCAGGTCGAAAAACATGACCATGTCGTGTTCCATATGGCAAATGGCGCGCGCATCACCTTCAACGATCCGCGCCGCTTCGGGGCGATGGATCTATTTGCAACCGCCGATGAGGCGCGCCAGCCCTTGATTGCCGCGCTGGGCCCTGAACCTTTGGGCAATGATTTTTCCGCCGCCTATCTGGTGGAAAAGCTCGCCAAGCGGGCCCTGCCGATCAAATCCGCCCTGCTGGACCAGAAAATTGTCGCCGGTCTGGGCAATATCTATGTGTGCGAAGTGCTGTTTCGCGCCAAAGTCGCGCCAACACAGCGCGCAGGTGACCTCGGGGCGGAACGGGTGGCTGGTCTGGTGCCGATCATTCGCGATGTTTTGCTTGAGGCCATCGAGGCGGGCGGCTCGACCTTGCGCGATTTTCGGCAAGCCGACGGCGAACTTGGCTATTTCCAGCACCGGTTTCGCGTCTATGGCCGCGAGGGGGAATCCTGCCTTGCCCCGCAGTGCAGCGCAACCATCGCGCGGGTCGTCCAATCAGGCCGCTCCAGCTTTTATTGTCCAAACTGTCAGGCCGCGCCCCCCGGGAAAGCGCAATGAAGGCTTGCTCCTGCGCGCAGTCTTGATACCAACTTGGGGTGTTGATGACATGTGTCACAGGGAGTTGCCGACATGGCCTATACGACGCTCGTGGTCGAGGTGGACGGGACCGTCCAAACCATCCGGCTGAACCGCCCCGATGCGCTGAACGCGCTGAATTCTACCCTTTTGTCGGAATTGGCCGACGCTTTGCGCGAGGCGGACCAAAACCCCAAAATCCGCGCGATTGTGCTGACAGGCTCGGAAAAGGCCTTTGCCGCGGGCGCTGATATCAAGGAAATGTCCGACAAAAGTTTCGCCGATGTGTTCTCGTCGGACCTGTTTGCGCGGGACGCCCAAGGGATCTGTGCGACCCGCAAGCCCATCATCGCCGCTGTGTCGGGCTATGCGCTGGGGGGCGGCTGTGAACTTGCGATGATGTGCGATTTCATCATCGCCGCCGATACCGCGAAATTCGGCCAGCCGGAAATCAATCTTGGTGTTATGCCGGGGCTGGGCGGAAGCCAGCGCCTGACATTGGCCGTGGGCAAGGCGAAAGCGATGGATATGGTCCTGACGGGCCGTTTCATGGATGCAGAGGAAGCCGAGCGCGCGGGGCTGGTCAGTCGCGTTGTGCCCGCCAAAAACCTGATGCAGGAGGCGACGGCGGCGGCGGTTAAAATCGGCGAGAAAAGTCTGCTCTCCCTCATGGCCGCGAAAGAGGCGGTCAACCGCGCCTTTGAAACCACACTGGCGGAGGGACTTTTGTTCGAGCGGCGCTCGTTTCAGGGCTTGTTCGCCACCGAGGACAAGGTCGAAGGCATGGCGGCCTTCCTTGAAAAGCGCCAGCCGCAGTTTCGCGACAAGTAAAACAGGCGCATCGACCCGAAAAAAGGGCGCTTTCGGGCGCTCTTTTGCTTTTTTGCTTCCCAAGTTGCGGCTTTTGCCCTAAGAGCGGCCCTCACATGCGCGTGCAGCCCGCTCAGGCTAGAATCATCCGGTTCGTGAGATCCGTCCGGGCTTTGTTGCGCAAAGATATTTTGACACAAACCCGAGAAGTGGGAACCGAACCATGGCTAACACGCCCCAGTCCAAAAAACGCGCCCGTCAGGCAGAGCGTCGCACCGACATCAACAAAGCACGTCGTTCGCGCATCCGCACCTTCCTGCGTAAAGTTGAAGAAGCCATCGAATCCGGCGATCAAGCAGCTGCCAAAGCGGCCTTGCAAGCGGCCCAGCCCGAGCTGATGCGCGGCGTGACCAAAGGCGTCGTTCACAAGAACACTGCCGCACGCAAGATTTCCCGTCTGGCATCGCGCGTCAAAGCAATCGCTTAAACCGCAGCCCGTCGAACCATTTGAAAACGCGCTCCTAAATCGGGGGCGCGTTTTTTTATGGTCGCGGTGGTGTCACAGTGTGACAGTCATAACGATCTGTTTTTGCTAATTTTATTTCGCGGCGGATTGCGGTGCCTCGATTCTACCCACAGGCCGGATCGCGCGATTTGCGCAATCGCGCCGATGAAGGAACGGGCGTTTTCAACGCAACCTGCGGCAATTGCGACACGATCTGGCGCTCTGCCAAAGGGCTTTTCGGATTCGACCCGACCAAAGCGTGAGTCAAGTTTGAAGATCGGTTGCGAAGGCCTGTGGACGGTTGCTAATTTGAGCCTGCGATTCACGTCGTCTTGGGGGACATGTTATGAATAAGGGCGCCAGCCCCGTCATCGGTGAGGTTAATCCCTCCGATGCATGGAAGATTTTGTCTGAAGATGCAGACGCAAGGCTGATCGACGTTCGCACGTCGGCGGAATGGGGCTTTGTTGGCGTTCCTGATCTGACCGGACTTGGCCATTCGCTTGTGTGCGTAGAATGGGCGGGGTTTCCGGGGATGTCCAAGAATGCGCGGTTTGCGGCAGAGGTCGAAGAGGCTTTGGCGGGGCATATCCCCTCAAAGTTTCTGTTCCTGTGCCGTTCGGGGGCGCGTTCCCTGAGTGCTGCAGCGCTTGTTCTGGATCACTTCGCTCAGAAGGGGATCGAGGTTGAGTGTCTGAATGTGGCCGAAGGTTTCGAAGGCGATCTTGATGGGCAAAAACATCGGGGCACCACCAACGGTTGGAAGTCCCGCGGGCTGGCTTGGCGTCAGTCCTAAACAATAACGATAATTGGGCCGAAAATTGATATGACGAACGACACCTGGGGACGGGTCAAATCAGAATTGTTGGATACTGTCGGGCGGAACAACTTTTCAAACTGGATTGAACCTCTTGAGTTCATCGAATTAAAACAAGGCGTTGCTACCTTTTCGGTGCCAACGAGCTTTATGGCGAACTGGGTGTCACGCAATTTTTCCGACGTGATCCTGCATCATCTGCACATGAATGATGCGACCGCGAGCCGCCTCAACCTTGTGGTGGCAAACCAGCGCCCTGCGGCACAAGCCGTGGCAGGCGCGGCGCCCCAGGCGCAGGCTCCTGTCGCTCCGGCGCCGCGTGCTGTTGGGGTTGCTGCCAGCGAGCCTGCAAAACCTGTCGCGGGTGCGCTTGACGGCGAGCTGCCCGGTGCGCCGCTTGATGCGCGCTTTACCTTTGACAGCTTCGTCGTCGGCAAGCCCAACGAATTGGCCCATGCTGCGGCGCGTCGCGTTGGCGAGGGCGGTCCTGTGACCTTCAACCCGTTGTTTTTATACGGCGGTGTGGGGTTGGGTAAGACGCACTTGATGCACGCCATTGCCCATGAATTGAAAATCCGCAGCCCCGAGCTGCGCGTCGTCTACCTGTCGGCAGAGCAATTCATGTACCGTTTCGTGCAAGCGCTGCGGGATCGTCAGATGATGGATTTCAAACAGCTCTTTCGCTCGGTCGATGTGCTGATGGTCGATGATGTCCAGTTCATCGCGGGCAAGGATTCCACGCAGGAAGAATTCTTTCATACCTTCAATGCGCTGGTGGATCAGAACAAGCAGATCATCATCTCGGCAGATCGCGCGCCCGGTGAAATCAAGGACCTTGAAGAGCGGATCAAGTCGCGCCTGCAATGCGGTCTGGTGGTTGATTTGCACCCGACCGACTACGAATTGCGCCTCGGAATTTTGCAATCCAAGGCCGACACCTTCCGCCTGCAGTACCCGGGTCTGCAAATCGCTGACGGGGTGCTTGAATTCCTCGCGCAGCGCATTTCCAACAACGTGCGCGTCCTTGAGGGTGCGTTGCAGCGTCTGTTTGCCTTTGCCTCCCTTGTGGGACGTGAAATCACGATGGAGCAAACGCAGGATTGTCTGGCCGATATTCTACGTGCCTCGGATCGCAAGGTGACGGTGGAAGAAATCCAGCGCCGCGTGTCCGAGCATTACAACATCCGCCTCAGCGACATGATCGGTCCCAAGCGGGTGCGCTCGATCGCCCGCCCGCGCCAGATCGCGATGTACCTGAGCAAACATCTGACCTCGCGTTCGCTGCCTGAAATCGGGCGCCGTTTTGGCGGGCGGGATCACACGACGATCATGCATGGTGTGAAAAAGATCGAGGAACTCAAGGGTCTCGACAACCAGATCGCCGAAGATCTGGAAATGCTGCGCCGCGCGCTTGAAGCGTGAGCGATTGCGTGGCCTGCGCAGCACGGTTGTGAGGCGCAACAGCCACGGGCGGGGCGAGGCCTTGACGCTGGTCGCGCGAGCCGTCAACAGTTTTTCGAAACAATGTCTTGCACGGGACGGTGAATGGGGTACCTTCACCGCCCCTGCATGTGTCCAGACGAGGGTGGTATGAAAATCAGCATCGAACGCGCCGCGCTATTGAAAGCGGTCGGCCAAGCACAATCGGTCGTCGAGCGCCGGAACACCATTCCGATCCTCGCCAACGTCCTGATCGAAGCCGAAGGCAACACCGTGTCCTTCCGCGCGACCGATCTCGACATCGAAGTGGTCGACAAGGTCCCCGCGATGGTCGAGCGCGCCGGCGCCACGACGGTTTCTGCGGTGACGCTGCATGAAATCGTGCGCAAGTTGCCCGATGGTGCGCTTGTCGTTCTGAGCGAAGATGGCGCAGCGGGACGTTTGACGGTCGAAGCGGGCCGCTCGGTATTCAACCTTGCAACCCTGCCCAAAGAGGACTTCCCCGTGATGGCCTCGGCGGAATATGCGTCCAATTTTGCGGTGCCCGCCCCTGTGCTGCGCCGCCTGTTCGACAAGTCGAAATTCGCGATTTCCACGGAAGAAACCCGCTACTACCTCAACGGTGTTTACATGCACATCGCCGATGGCGATGGCGGCAAAATGCTGCGTTGTGTGGCCACCGATGGGCACCGCCTTGCGCGGATCGATGCGGCGCTGCCCGATGGGGCACTGGAAATGCCCGGCGTGATCGTGCCGCGCAAAACCGTTGGTGAATTGCGCAAACTGCTGGATGACGACGACATGACCATCGCGGTCTCCGTGTCGGAAACGAAGATCCGCTTTGCGACCCCGAACCTGAATCTGACCTCGAAAGTCATCGACGGCACCTTCCCCGACTACACGCGCGTGATCCCCATGGGCAACACCCGCAAGCTCGAAGTCGACGCCTCGGAATTTGCCAAGGCTGTGGACCGTGTGGCCACCGTGTCGTCGGAACGCTCGCGCGCGGTCAAACTGGTGCTCGACGAGGATAAGTTGACGCTTTCGGTGAATGCGCCCGACAGCGGCGCGGCGGTCGAGGAACTTGCCGTGGCCTACGGTGACGAACATCTCGAAATCGGCTTTAACGCCAAATACTTGCTGGAAATTGCCAGCCAAGTGGACCGCGAAAATGCCGTGTTCCTGTTCAACTCCGCTGGCGATCCGACCCTGATGCGCGAAGGCAATGATACCTCCGCTGTGTACGTCGTGATGCCGATGCGCGTGTAACGCGCCTTTGTTGATACGTCGAAGCCTGAAGGAAACGGCATGGGCCGCCTCTATCTTGAAGAGTTGAGCCTGTCCCATTTCCGCTCACACCGGGCCGCCCGTCTTGAATTGGACGGGCGGCCTGTTGCCATTTGGGGGGCAAACGGGGCGGGCAAAACCAACATTCTCGAAGCGGTGTCGATGCTGTCTCCGGGGCGGGGGATGCGGCGTGCGGGGGCGGATGAAATCGCGCGCCGGCCCGAAGCGCTGGGCTGGAAAGTTGCGGCCTCTCTTGTGTCGCTGCATCAGCACCACGATGTCGATACCCGCGCGGATACGGGCGCCGCGCGCTCTGTGCGGATCGACGGTAAGGCGGCGCCGCAGCTCGCCTTGGCGCGGATTGCGCGGATTGTCTGGCTGATCCCCGCGATGGACCGGCTTTGGATCGAAGCGGCAGAGGGGCGCAGGCGGTTTCTCGACCGGATGGTGATGAGTTTCGAGCCGCGCCATGGGGAGGCAACCGTGGCCTATGAAAAGGCGATGCGCGAACGCAACCGCCTGCTCAAAGACATGGTGCGCGACGCGGCCTGGTATACCGCGCTTGAGGCGCAGATGGCCAAGGAAGGCGCGGCGATCATGGCCAACCGGACAGCCGCGCTTACCCGCTTGTCGCAAGCTCAGGAGGGCGCACAAACCGCCTTTCCGGCGGCCAGCCTGTCGTTGGTGGCTTCCGACGATTTACCCCTGCCCCAAACGGAGGCGGACCTGCTGGTGGCCTACCGCGACATGCGCCCGCGTGATCTGGCAGCAGGGCGCACGCTGATCGGGCCGCATCGCGCGGATCTGGCGGGCACCTACACGGCCAAAGGCGTGGCGGCGGCCCAATGTTCGACCGGCGAGCAAAAAGCACTTCTGGTGTCGCTGATCCTCGCCAACGGGCGGGCACTGGCGCAGGATTTCGGCGCGCCGCCCATTTACCTGCTCGACGAGGTCGCAGCCCATCTTGACGCCGACCGGCGCGCCGCGCTGTATGACGAAATTGTCGCGCTGGGGGCGCAGGCGTTTATGACCGGCACGGGGCCGGAACTTTTTGCGGAATTCGGGACACGTGCCGATGCCTATGCAGTCAGTGAAACGGCGGGCCTGTCCACCATCGGGAAGATTGAATGACCATTTCATGGATTGATGCCGGCCTCTACATGGCGGGTTTGATGGTGCTGTTTCTCACACCGGGGCCGGTGTGGATCGCGATTCTGGCGCGTTCCTTGTCGGGCGGGTTCCAATCCGCGTGGCCCTTGGCCTTGGGGGTCGTGATCGGTGACATCATGTGGCCGCTGCTGGCCATTCTCGGGGTCACATGGCTGGTCAGCACCTTTGACCATTTCCTGTTGATCATGCGCTTCGTGGCGGCGGCAATGTTTCTCTTTATGGGGGTGATGTTGATCCGCAAGGCCGACCGCACCATTTCCTCCGATAGTTCCCTCACACGTCCGGGACGATTGGCGGGATTTCTGGCGGGTTTGGCGGTGATCATCGGCAATCCCAAGGCCATCCTGTTCTACATGGGGATCCTTCCGGGGTTCTTTGATCTGGGCAGTCTCAAAACCCCCGACATTATCGTGATCTGCGCGATTTCGGGCCTTGTCCCGCTAAGTGGCAACCTGATCATTGCAGGCTCTGTGCATCGCGTGCGGCGCATCCTCACGACACCGCGCGCCATGCGCAAAATGAACCTGATTGCGGGCGGTTTGATGATCGCTGTGGGGCTGGTTATTCCCTTCACCTGAGTGTTGGGCGGCAGCCGGCGCAAAACCCCTAAATCTTGTGTCAGAAGCGTGACAATCTCCCCGTAAAGCGGTATAAATCCTGCAAGAATAAGCAGGAAGGCTCCCATGTCCGATACCGCGCAACAGCCCGCTGATTACGGCGCAGATTCCATCAAGGTTCTCAAAGGCTTGGAGGCCGTTCGCAAGCGTCCTGGCATGTATATCGGGGACACGGATGACGGCTCCGGTTTGCACCACATGGTCTATGAGGTCGTGGACAACGGCATCGACGAAGCGCTTGCGGGTCATGCAGACTTTGTCACCGTGAAAATACACTCGGATTCCTCTATCTCCGTGCGCGACAACGGGCGCGGCATTCCCGTGGGCATCCATGAGGAAGAGGGCGTTTCGGCCGCAGAAGTCATCATGACCCAGCTGCATGCGGGTGGGAAATTCGACCAGAATTCCTACAAAGTGTCGGGCGGTTTGCACGGCGTTGGCGTGTCTGTCGTGAATGCGCTGTCGGACTGGCTGGAACTGCGGGTCTGGCGCGAAGGCAAAGAGCACATCGCGCGTTTTGAACGCGGCGACACGGTCAAACATCTTGAGGTCGTGGGCGATGCCAACGGCGAAAAAGGCACCGAGGTGCGGTTTCTCGCCTCGACGACGACCTTTTCGAACCTCGAATACGACTTCCACATTCTGGAAAAACGTCTGCGCGAGCTGGCGTTCCTCAATTCCGGCGTGCGGATCATCCTGATCGACGAACGCCCCGCCGAGCCGCTGAAAACCGAATTGTACTATGACGGCGGCGTGCGCGAGTTCGTCAAATACCTCGATCGCTCCAAATCCCCGATGTTTCCCGATCCGATTTTCGTCACAGGCGAAAAGGACGGTATCGGCGTCGAGGTGGCGATGTGGTGGAACGACAGTTACCACGAAAACGTCCTGCCCTTTACCAACAACATCCCCCAACGCGATGGCGGCACCCATATCGCGGGCTTTCGCGGTGCGCTGACCCGCACCCTGACGCGCTACGCGCAAGAAAGCGGGATCGCCAAGAAGGAAAAGATTTCCTTTACCGGCGACGATGCGCGCGAAGGGCTGACCTGTGTGTTGTCCGTCAAGGTGCCGGACCCGAAGTTTTCCAGCCAGACCAAGGACAAGCTTGTGTCGTCCGAGGTGCGGCCCGCCGTCGAGAACCTTGTGAACGAGAAGCTGACCGAATGGTTCGGAGAGCATCCCAATGAGGCCAAGATGATCGTCGGCAAGATCGTCGAAGCGGCGATGGCGCGTGAGGCTGCGCGCAAGGCGCGTGAATTGACGCGGCGCAAATCGGCGATGGATGTGAATTTTCTCGCGGGCAAGCTCAAGGATTGTTCCGAAAAGAACCCCGAACTGACCGAAGTCTTCCTCGTCGAGGGGGATTCCGCGGGCGGTTCGGCCCAAACGGGGCGCGACCGTCAGACACAGGCGATTTTGCCCCTCAAGGGGAAAATCCTGAACGTCGAGCGCGCGCGGTTTGACCGGATGCTCGGATCGCAGGAAATCGGCAACCTTGTGATGGCGCTGGGCACCGGGATTGGGCGTGACGAGTTCAAGATCGAAAAGCTGCGCTACCACAAGATCGTCATCATGACCGATGCGGATGTCGACGGCGCCCACATCCGCACGCTGTTGCTGACGTTTTTCTTCCGCCAGATGCCGGAATTGATCGAGGGCGGCTATCTCTACATCGCCCAGCCGCCGCTCTACAAGGTGGCGCGGGGCAAATCCGAGGTCTACCTCAAAGACCAGGCCGCGATGGAAGATTATCTGATCGAACAGGGCGTCGATGGCGCGGTGCTGCGTCTGAAAAACGGCGAAGAGATCGCCGGTGCCGATCTGGCCCGTGTGGTCGAGGGTGCGCGGGCATTCCGCCGGATTCTGGACGCTTTCCCAACGCATTACCCCCGTCACATCGTCGAACAAGCTGCACTGTCGGGTGCCTTTGAACCCGGTCGCGTGGATGCGGATTTGCAAGGCACCGCCGATACGATCGCGCAGCGTCTGGATCAAATCGCGGTTGAATACGAACGCGGCTGGGCCGGTCGCCCGACGCAGGACATCGGCATTCGCCTGACCCGCGTGTTGCGCGGCGTGGAAGAGGTCCGCACGCTTGACGGGGCTATTTTGCGCGGCGGGGAAGCCCGCCGGATCAACCGCGAAGTCGAGGCCACGAACGGCATTTACCGTGACCCCGCGAAACTGGTGCGCAAGGATCGCGAAACCCTCATTCACGGCCCTGTCGATCTGTTGGATGCTATTCTGGAAGAGGGCGAAAAAGGCCTTTCCATGCAGCGCTACAAGGGCTTGGGCGAAATGAACCCCGACCAGCTCTGGGAAACCACGCTGGACCCCGAAGCGCGCACGCTGTTGCAGGTGAAGGTCGAGGATATCGCTGAAGCCGATGATATCTTCACCAAGCTGATGGGCGATGTCGTGGAGCCGCGCCGCGAGTTCATTCAGGAAAACGCCCTGAACGTCGAAAACCTCGACGCGTAACGCACCTCGCGACTGCGATGTAAAATGGCGGCCTGCGGGTCGCCATTTTTGTTGCATGGCCCGAGGCACAAGACGCGAAACGCACAAAAGCACCGCGCCCCAAGGGGCGGAGTGCTTGTGCAACTATGATGGAATTGGTCGGGCTGAGAGGATTCGAACCTCCGACCCCCTGCTCCCGAAGCAGGTGCGCTACCAGGCTGCGCTACAGCCCGACCGTGGCGTGGGAATTAAAGCCGCGCATCGCTTTTGGCAAGCGCTATTGCGCCTCACGCCGCTCTTTCTCGCGGCGCAGTCGAACAATTGCGCCGATCCTGAAGCCCGAGGGCGAATAGCCCCGCGACTTTGTGCGCAAAACGGGTGTGTTGGTCGAGGGTCCCGCGCTTTCGCGAAAGACGATGTACATGCCCGAGGCAATGATGACGGCCGCGCCCAGAACAGTCGGCCCGTCCAGCGACTCTCCAAAGAACAAAAACCCGAAGACAGTCGCCCAGATGATCTGCGAATATTGCATCGGTGCGACGATGGCAGCCTCTGCATTCTTGTAGGCCATGATCAGGATCAGACCAGCGGTCAGGCTGAACAGCGCGATCACACCGACGCCGCCCAGATCCAGCAAAGGCATGGGTTCGTACACGAAGGGCAGCACCGCGATCATCAGCAAAAAGTTCGCGGCAAGCGGGTAGAGCATCAGCACCACCGCGCGTTCCTCGCCGCCGATCTTGCGGATGATGATCGCGCCAAGCGCGCCGAAAGCGGCGGCGGCGACCCCTGCGATATGCCCCAGTTCCAGCGCCTGACCGCCCGGGCGCAACACGATGACCACACCGATCAAGCCGACGACGACCGCCCCCCAGCGATGTGCGCCGACCTTTTCGCCCAGCACGGGGATCGAGAGGACGGTGATGATCAGAGGTTGTGCGAACAAAAGCGCATAGGTTTCTGCCAAGGGCAGCACGGAAAATGCGTAAAAGGCACAGACACCCGTGATCACGCCGCAAATCGTGCGCAGGCCGGTCCACCAGGGATGAACAGGGCGCAGGTTGGCCTGTGTCGCATCGCGCATCAGCAGGAAAGTGACCATTGGAAAGGCCAGCAGCGACGAGAAAAAGATGATCTGGAAAGGCGAGTAGCTTGCGCCAAGGAATTTGATTACCGCATCATGGGTCGCGTAAATCGCAAAAGCCAGCAATGCGAGTAGGGCGCCTTTGGCATTCATCGGGGACATCTCCGCTTGTGTTCGGGGTCAGGCAATACTGATTGCGATGGGGGATCAAGCCTTCAATCTGGCACGGGCAGATTAATGTTTTATGGCCAAGATTGAACCTGTCGCGCGCCTCGCCTAGATGTCAGCAATGACCCAGACACACAAGACCGCCCTCTGCTGCTATTGCGGCACCCAGTCCGTTCTCGAATTGCGCGGCACCACGCGCCATAGCCTGTCCTGCGGGACCTGTGGCGCGCCGATCAACATGATGAAGCATCTGCGCAGCGATCATGCCAAAGCGAGCAAGCGCGGGCATGGCGCAGGCACAGGGGCCGAGCATGTGTCTGGTGCGCAGGATCTCAAATCCGCGCTCAAAGCGGCAAAAAAGGCGGGAAAAAAGAAAAAGCGGCCCACAAAAGCGCGCCGCTTCTTTGATCTTGCCGAGGATGTGTTCGACCTGTTCGACTAGGCAGCTGTCTTCGATCAGGCCACTGTCCGTGCGGTCAAGCGGGGCCAAGGCCCCGCCCGTTTTAAAGCGAGGCGTTCAGCGCCCCACCCTATTTAAAGCGAGGCGTTCAGCGCCTCGACGATCTTGTCGCCCATTTCGCTGGTCGACACCGGCGACCCACCTTCGGGGCCAAGCAGGTCTGCCGTGCGCACGCCATCCGCCAGCACTTTTTCGATCGCGCTTTCAAGGCGGGTTGCCTCTTCGCCCTCATCGAAGGAATAGCGCAGCGCCATGGCGAAGGACAGGATGCAGGCGATGGGGTTGGCTTTGCCTTGGCCCGCGATATCGGGCGCAGACCCGTGGACGGGCTCGTAAAGCGCTTTGGGGCGGCCATTGGCCATCGGCGCACCGAGCGAGGCAGAGGGCAACATCCCGAGCGAACCGGTCAACATCGCCGCCGCATCCGACAGAAGGTCGCCGAACAGGTTGTCGGTCACGATCACGTCGAACTGTTTGGGCCAGCGGCACAGCTGCATCGCGCCCGCGTCGGCATACATATGCGACAGCTCGACGTCAGCGTATTCCTTGGCGTGAATTTCCGTGACCACTTCGCGCCACAGAATGCCCGATTCCATCACGTTGGCTTTTTCCATCGAGCAGACTTTGTTGCCGCGCTTGCGGGCCAGTTCGAACGCCGAACGGGCGACGCGGGCGATTTCTGACTCGGTGTAGCGCTGGGTGTTGATCCCGACGCGCTCGTTGCCTTCGGTGAAAATACCGCGCGGTTCCCCGAAATAGACACCCGAGGTCAATTCGCGCACGATCATGATGTCCAGACCGGCAACCACGTCTTTTTTCAGCGACGAAAAATCCGCCAGCGCGTCAAAGCATTGCGCGGGACGCAGGTTGGAAAATAGGTCCATTTCCTTGCGCAGGCGCAGCAGACCGCGCTCGGGCTTTACCGAGAAATCCAGAACGTCGTATTTCGGGCCGCCAACGGCACCCAAAAGCACAGCATCGGCGTCTTGCGCGCGGGCCATGGTTTCGTCGGTCAGCGGCGTGCCGTGCGCGTCATAGGCCGCGCCGCCGACGAGGTCGTGGGACACGTCGAACTTGAGGTCGCGCTTCTCGCCGTACCAGTCGATGATTTTGACGACTTCGCCCATGACTTCGGGGCCGATGCCGTCGCCTGCGAGAATGAGAAGGGAAGGGTTGCTCATGTCAGTCACGTTCCTCGTCTGCGCCCACCCCGCCACGGGGCTTTCGGGCCTTGGAAAAAAGGTTCGAGGTGGCGTAACGGCTTGCGGGCACAGCGTCAAGGTCGCGGCGCGGGGCGCGAGGTCAATGCGGGGCCAATGCTGAAACAGCGCGGGGCAGGTGCGGGGCTAGGGCAGCGGTGCAAGGTCCACCCAGACCAGCGCGTGACGCGAGGCGCGGGTGCCATCCGCACCGATCAATGCGCGCAACGGGTCTTCGGGGGGCGGCCAGAATACCCCCGCGTCGGTCACGCTGAACTGTGCGGCGGGCAGGATATAATCGACCCGCAGGTTGCCGGGGGTGGGCTCGTTCCAATTGGCGGTATCCAGCGCGGGATCGCCGTGCTGGTCGGGATTGGCGGCACGGTGCGCGCCCCGCGAGCGGGGTTCGGGGTCTTGCAGGCGGGGATCGTCCAAAAGCGCGCGCATCACGCCGCGCTGGCCCTCGCCATCAAATGGATCAAGGTTGCTGTCGCCCATCAGGATGAAATTTTGCGGCGGCGCACTGTCGAACCGGCTATCAAGATAGTGCATCCAAAACCGTGTCTCATCGGCATTGCGCTTGCCGTTGCGATCTTCGGGGCCGTCAAAGACCGGCGTTGTGGCGGCATAGGCAAGGATGTGCAGTGGCGTGCCGTTCCAGTCCAGCGGGACATCCCAATGACCGCCGCTCGAAAGCGCAAGAATGTCGAGATCACCCGCATCGTAGAACCCCGCCGGCAGATCGGCCTCGGGCACATCGCGCCACAAAAGCGCGGTAAAGTCGCGCGCCTGCCCGTCGCGGATCGGGAGTTTGGACAGCAGCGCCATGCCGCCTTGCCCTGCGAAGCGCCCGTAGGCCAGCGCATCCTGCGGCTCGCCTGCGCGCCCGTCGTGATCGAGGTCACGGCCCGATGCCACGCCGGTGTTGGGGCGGCGGGCAAACAGATGCGGATAGGACGGACCTTCGCGCGCAATCCGCGCCGCCAGCGCTTGCAGCGCAAACAGGTCGGTGTCGAAATCAATCCCCGTCAGCAGCAACACATCCGGATCAACATGGGCGATCACCGCGGCGACAGCCGCGATCTGGTCGTCATCGTCTTTGAGGATGTCGTTCAAAAGCAACCCCGGCCCGCGCCGCGTCAACTCCACCGTCCACAGCGCCACGCGCAGGTCTTGGGCCTGCGTGCCGCAGGGCAGGAGGCAGAGAGCGCAGAGCGCGATCAGGCGGGATAGACTTCGCGGGGATCGTGTTCGGCGGCGGCATAGGTGGCGCGCCGTTTTTGGGCGATCATATCCGCCACCCGCCTCATTGCGATGCCGCGCATGAATAGGGAGGCAGGAAGAAAGGCCCATGCAGCAACCGTCCAGATCAGGGAATGAGAATTCGTGAGTGTCGTGGTGTCAAAGATGCTTGCAGCCGCCTTCAGAAAGGCCGGCACAAGGAAGGGCAGCAAAAACCCCATGGCAATGTTGAAGCGCGCATCGCGGGTAAGCCGTTGAACCACATCCCCGCCGGCAGTCGGATCGAAGGTCGGGAGGTTGATCCAGACATTGAAGGCCCCCGAACGCGACGGCCACTGGCGCAGCGTGAGCGATGAGACGAAGACGAAGAGCGAGAGCAGGGAAATGATATAGGCCATGCTGGCGGTAATCCGCACCAGCGCGATGTCACCAGCGGGGGCGTTGGCGGGCAAAAGCTGGGTCATCAAACGCACGGGCGAATAGGGGAAATCGCAAATATACCCCACGAGCGCGCCGAAAGCGGTCAGAAATTCCGTAAATCCGGTGGGCTGGGAGATGCCGCGACAGATGGCCGAGAGGATCAACAAGGTGATCAGCAGTGACACATAGCGGATGCGGTTAAAGGGCGGTGCATCGCGAAACTCAACAAGGCTGGGATAGGCGGAGGTATATTCGAAAAAGGTCAGCGCCCCGCCAAACAGGGCGACCAACGCGACAATCTGGCCGCTGTCAGATGTGACATTCGGCAACGCGACCGAAGGGGTCGCGACCAAGAGCATCACCAGGAATGCCCGCACCAATGCGCCGAGATAGCGGTTAAACACTGCAATCGTTTCCTCAACTTGGACGGATGCGATGCGATGCCGCGCCCTTGTTCCAACTTGACCTCGCCAAATGTGACGAGCTGCCTCAATATTGCCCAATTTGTGCCTTCTTTCGGAAATGTCATCAACCATTGCTTAAGGTTAACGCTCCGATTGGGGCGGTTTCGTGGACAAACTGGTGCCACTTTGCATCATTGCAGCCTGCGGACATGGCAGAATAAGGGCTCCACACAATATCTATGTTGTGGGGCCCATCGGGATACTAGAGGCGCAAAGCTGCGGCGTGGTGATTCAGGATTTGCGCAGAGCGACGGCAAGGATGATCAGGCCCGCGCCAGACATCAACAGCTCGATTCCAAACAAGAATCCGATCAATGCGAGCGAGGCCGCGCCAAAATTCGCAGCGAGGTAGCCGCCCAGCAAAACGGTGATCGTGCCTGTGGCAAGCATGCCCCAGAAATAGGGCGTTGTGCGCATCTTCCATGCGATGATCAGCCGGATGACGCCGGAGGCCAGCAGAAAGGCCAGCAACACCACCGTCAGCGACAGCGCGCCTTCGACCGGATTGGCCAGAAACGACACGCCGATGGCCAACATCACAATGCCCCACAGGATCGAGGCCAGGCGGTGCTCGGCGGCATGCCCGCGAAATGCGGCATAGGCCTGCACCGCACCGGCAAAAACAAACAGGACGCCCAAAAAGACCGTGACGGTCAGCGTAGCGGCGACCGAATTGGCGATTGCGGCGACACCAAAGACCAGCGTCAACAGCCCGAGGGCCATAATGAGTGTCCAATTTTTCATATCAAAACCTGCATTTCTTAAAACCTTTGCCCAGTAGATAGGGGCCAGAACACAAACGGCGACCCGTAAAAGGCCGCCGTTTGGATGTTTAACGCGTTTGTGCGCCGAAGTGTCGGGGCCGCTTTAGACCCAGGGACGCGATTGTGCGGCGGCTTCTTCGAACATGTCGATGGAGGCCTCATGCGCCAGCGTCAAACCGATGTCATCGAGACCTTCGAGCAGGCAATGCTTGCGGAACGGATCGACCTCGAATTCGAACACCTGACCGTCAGAGGTGGTGACCTCCTGAGCCTCCAGATTGATGGTCATCCGCGCGTTCGAGCCTTTTTCAGCATCGGCCATCAGCGTGTCGACAACCTCCTGCGGCATCACGATCGGCAGAATGCCGTTCTTGAAGCAGTTGTTGAAAAAGATGTCGGCAAAGCTGGTGGAAATCACGCATTTGATACCGAAATCCCGGATCGCCCAAGGCGCGTGTTCACGCGAGGAGCCACAGCCAAAGTTGTCACCGGCGACGAGAATTTCAGCGTCACGGTACTGCGGCTTGTTGAGGACGAAATCGGGGATCTCGTTGCCCTGACGGTCAAAACGCATCTCGTCAAACAGGTTCGCGCCAAGGCCCGAGCGTTTGATGGTTTTCAAAAACACCTTGGGGATAATCATATCCGTGTCGATGTTCACAAGCGGCATCGGAGCGGCAACGCCGGTGATTTTCTGGAACTTTTCCATTGTCGTCTCTCCTTACATCATCTCGCGCACGTCGGTCAGGTGACCGGTGAGCGCGGCAGCAGCAGCCATAGCCGGCGACACGAGGTGCGTGCGGCCTTTGTAGCCCTGACGGCCTTCGAAGTTGCGGTTGGATGTCGAGGCACAGCGCTCGCCCTCGGCCAATTGGTCGGGGTTCATCGCCAGACACATGGAACAGCCCGCCAGACGCCATTCAAAACCGGCATCGGTAAAGATCTGGGCGAGGCCCTCTTCTTCGGCCTGGGCGCGCACAAGGCCGGACCCCGGGACAACCATCGCCCGCATCCCGTCTTTGACCTTTTTGCCCTTGAGGATCGCCGCCGCGGCGCGCAGATCCTCGATCCGCCCGTTGGTGCAAGAGCCGATGAACACGGTGTCGATTTTGATGTCGGTCAGCTTTTGACCCACTTCGAGACCCATGTAGGCAATCGCGCGTTTCACCGCTTCGACCTTGCCGCCTTCAAAGCTTTCGGGCGCAGGCACGACAGCGCTGATGGGCAGCACGTCCTCGGGGGAGGTGCCCCAGGTCACAACGGGCTGGATGTCTTCGCCCTTGAGGGTGACGACCTTGTCGAAATGCGCGCCTTCGTCGGTGTAGAGCGTTTTCCACCATGCCAGAGCGGCCTCGTATTGCGCGCCTTTGGGGGCGTGCGGGCGACCTTTGACGTAGGCGAATGTGGTTTCATCCGGTGCGATCAGACCTGCGCGCGCGCCGCCTTCGATGGCCATGTTGCAGACGGTCATGCGGCCTTCCATCGACAAATCACGAATGGCTTCGCCGCAATATTCGATGACGTAGCCAGTGCCGCCGCCGGTGCCGGTTTCACCGATCACCGCCAGGGTGATGTCTTTTGCGGTCACGCCAGGTTTCAGCTTGCCGGTGATTTCCACTTTCATGTTCTTGCCCTTGCGCTGGATCAGCGTTTGGGTGGCCAGAACGTGCTCGACTTCGGAGGTGCCGATGCCGTGGGCCAAGGCCCCGAAGGCACCGTGGGTCGCGGTGTGGCTGTCGCCGCACACGACGGTCATGCCGGGCAATGTCCAGCCCTGTTCGGGGCCGACAATATGCACGATGCCCTGACGCACGTCAGAGACGGGGTAGTAGTGGACGCCGAAATCCTTGGCGTTCTTGTCGAGAGCCTCGACCTGAATGCGCGATTCCTCGTTGGCGATCACACCGGACACGCGGTCCAGAGTGGTCGGCACGTTGTGGTCGGGCACGGCAATTGTTTTTTCCGGCGCGCGCACTTTGCGGCCCGCCAGGCGCAGGCCCTCAAAGGCTTGCGGCGATGTCACTTCGTGGACGAGGTGACGGTCGATGTAGAGCAGGCAAGTGCCATCATCGCCTTCATGTGCCACATGGGCGTCCCAGATTTTATCGTAGAGTGTCTTCGGGGCGGTCATTTCGCTCTCCCGTGGATGTTCTGATGAAAGGGTGTCGTGTTTGTGCGGCGGTCCGTACGGGACACGCCAAAAGGGCGCGCGCCGTCAAAGTCGGGCGAGAACCGTCAGCGTCGCACCGAAGAAGCGCCAAGGCAGGCGCGACCGGTCGTCCATATCAAAAACACGTTCCATGCGCTGGATGTAGACCTTTGCAGCGAGTCTGACAAGGTGATTGCGCGGTTGTCGCGGCCCCTGTGGTCGTGCAAATCTAGGCGCAAGCCAAGGAGAACGCCGTGGATCCGACCCAAATAAGCGATGCTTTGACCTCTACCGGAAGTCAGGTCGCGACCCTGTTGTCCAATTTGACCCGCCAGTGGAACCTTTATCAGGTCGCGATCATGGTGCTGTGCCTGCTTGCGGCATTGGGGGCGGGACGTGTGCTGGGGGGCAGGATGCGCGAGTGGATGCGCACGCTGGAGGGGCACCCAAAATGGCAGTTGCGCGTGCTTTTGTCGGTGCAAAAGCGGCTTTGGCTGATTTTCTGGGCCGCGATTTTATGGGCGGTCTGGCTGGTGATGCACGAAACCACATGGCCCTCGCGCTCCTACCTCATCGCCGGGCTGGCCAAGGTGGTGACCGCCTGGGTGGTCGTCAGCTTTGCCGCGCGGCTTGTGCGCAATTCCCTGTTGCGCAAGATCGTGACCTGGGGGCTTTGGGCCTATTTCACCCTCTATTTTCTGGGAGGGCTGGATCAGGGGCTGGCCCTGCTTGACAGCGCGGCGGTTGAATTTGGCGCCTTTCGCCTGTCGCTCCTGTCCGTTGGCAAGGCCCTGGTGGTTACCGGTCTGCTGTTCACGCTGGCGCGGCTGATCTCGGGACAGGCTTCGGCGCAGATTCGCAAAAACGAGGATATTTCCCCCTCGATGCGGGTCCTGATGACCAAAGTGCTTCAGGTCAGCCTCTATGCATCGGCCTTTTTCATCGGCTTGAAGGCGGTGGGCTTCGATTTGACGGGCCTTGCGGTCCTGTCGGGGGCGATTGGTGTCGGTATCGGGTTTGGCCTGCAAAAAGTCGTCTCCAACCTCGTGTCGGGTTTCATCATATTGCTCGATAAATCGGTGAAGCCGGGGGATGTGATTTCGCTGGGCGAAACCTTTGGCTGGATCAATGCGCTGGGCGCGCGCTACGTGTCGGTGGTGACGCGTGACGGCAAGGAATACCTGATTCCGAACGAAGATCTGATCACGTCCCAAGTGGTCAACTGGTCGCATTCAAACAATTATGTGCGCCTCGATATCAATTTCGGCACGGCTTATGGCGATGACCCCCACCTCGTGCGACGGGTGGCGATCGAGGCCACGCAAAGCGTGCGCCGCGTCAGTCAGGACCGCCCGACCGTCTGTCACATTGTCGGCTTTGGCGACAGTTCGGTGGATTACGTCCTGCGGTTCTGGATCACCGACCCCACCGAGGGGCTGACCAACGTGCGTGGCAATGTCTTTCTTGCGCTTTGGGATGCATTTCAGGCGCATGGCATCAACATCCCCTTCCCGCAACGCGAAGTCCGCGTTCTAGGGGACTCGACAGGCGCCGAAGATGCGCCTAAAGACACCGTTTCGCCCGCCGGACCTCGCGAGAGTTGAGTAGGCAGGCCCGAAATGCTATATTCAAGTTGTGCCCGGTGCCGGGGCTGAACGGCGCGTATCGAAGGAGGACTATGTCCTGTCCCAAGTCCAGTCAGCGGTTCAACACGGTGCCGCACAAGCCGCAAGCCGGGGTGTCGCAATGACCGCCGTCTCTGCATATGATGAAGCCCAGCTGCGTGACTTCATCCTCAAATCCCTCGAAGAGGATAAAGCCGAAGAGATCGTGACCATCGACCTCCACGGTAAATCGGAAATCGCTGGCTACATGGTGGTTGCCTCGGGGCGTTCGACCCGTCAGGTCAGCGCGATGGCCGAAAAGCTGTCCGACCAGCTCAAGCGCGATTTCGGCCTGTTTTGCCGCATCGAGGGCAAAGAACAGGGTGATTGGGTGTTGATCGACGCCGGCGACGTGCTTGTGCACATTTTCCGTCCCGAAGTGCGCGAGTTTTATCAACTTGAGCAAATGTGGATGAGCGGCACCGATACGAAAGCCGAAATCCAGAAAATCTGATGCGTGTGCATATTTGCGCCGTGGGCCGGCTTCGTTCCGGCCCCGAAGCGGCGCTGATCGACGATTACACCAAGCGGTTCGACCGGACAGGTCGCGCGCTTGGGCTTGGCCCGCTGAGCGTTACGCAGGTCGAGGACAAGAAAGGCGGCGGCATGGAGGCCGAAGCCGCGCTGCTCGAGCGTGCGATCCCCGGCGGCAGTCTGATCTGTACGATGGACGAACGCGGCGCTGTGCTGACCTCGCCCGAATTTGCCGACCAGCTCGGGCGCTGGCGCGATGCAGGCCGCCAGGATGTCACCTTTTTGATCGGGGGCGCGGACGGTCTTTCGCCCGACTTGCGCGCCCGCGCCGATTTTTCCCTCAGCTTTGGCAAGATGGTGTGGCCCCATATGCTGGCGCGCGCGATGTTGAGCGAGCAGCTCTACCGCGCGGCCTCGATCCTTGCGAAGTCGCCCTATCACCGCGTCTAAGGCCGTTTTGCACGACAAGACTGCTGTTTTTTACGCGACCGGCAATCGCTCACGCGGAATTTCCCGTTAAAGATGTTCACCCTTGCCGCGCGGCGCGTTAGAACGGGCGCAACATGTTATCGAAGGATCCTGTCATGGCTGCGCCCAAACCCGTTGTTCTTTGCATTCTCGATGGCTGGGGGGATCGTGACGAGGTTGAAGGCAATGCGCCCAAACAGGCAAACACCCCGAATTTCGACCGTCTTATGGCCGACTATCCGCGCAGCCAGTTGATCACCCATGGCCCTGACGTGGGGTTGCCGACCGGGCAGATGGGCAACTCCGAAGTGGGGCACACCAATATCGGCGCAGGGCGCGTGGTGGCGATGGACTTGGGGCAAATCGATCTCGCCATCGAAGACGGGTCATTTTTTGACAACGCGGCCATCCTTGCCTTTTGCGACAGGTTGAAAAAAACGGGCGGCACGGCGCATTTGATGGGCGTCATTTCCGATGGCGGTGTGCATGGTCATATCGTTCACACGCTTGCAGCCGCCAAACTGGTCGCCGAGCGCGGCGTTCCGGTTGTCATCCACGCGATTACGGACGGGCGCGACGTTGCCCCGACCTCTGCGGCTACCTTCATTCCCGAACTGGTTGCCAAATTGCCGGATGGCGCACGCGTGGGCACTGTGATCGGGCGCTATTTTGCGATGGATCGCGACAACCGCTGGGATCGCGTCGGGCAGGCCTATGCTGCAATGATCAACGGCACCGGCCAGCAAAACGCACCGGATGCGCAAACGGCGGTCACCGCGGCCTATGCCCGCGGCGAGAATGATGAATTCATCAAGGCGACGGTCATTGGCGACTATCAGGGCGCCAAAGACGGCGACGGGTTCTTTTGCCTGAACTTTCGTGGCGACCGTGCGCGTGAAATTCTGGCGGCGATCGGTGATCCGGCGTTTGACGGATTTGAGACCGGCCCGCGTCCCGAATGGGCGGCGCTGCTGGGCATGGTGGAATATTCCGACCGCCATAACAGCTATATGACCACCGCCTACCCCAAGAGCAAAATCGTCAACACGCTGGGGGCATGGGTCGCGCAGCACGGCAAGACGCAGTTCCGCTTGGCGGAAACCGAAAAATACCCCCATGTGACCTTTTTCCTCAACGGCGGCAAAGAGACCCCCGAAGAGGGCGAAGACCGCTATATGCCCAAATCGCCCAATGTCGCGACCTATGATTTGCAGCCCGAAATGAGCGAACCCGAAGTGGCCGAGCGTTTCGTGGCCGCGATTGAAAAGGGCTACGACCTGATCGTGACCAATTTCGCCAACCCCGATATGGTGGGCCATACCGGCGATCTGGGGGCCGCGATCAAAGCCTGCGAAGCGGTCGATGAGGGCCTTGGGAAAGTCATGGCGGCGCTGGAAAAAGCGGGTGGCGCGATGATCGTCACTGCCGATCACGGCAATTGTGAAACGATGATCGACCCCGTGACCGGCGGTCCTCACACCTCGCATACCACCAACCTAGTGCCTGTGGCCCTGTTCAACTTTCCCGAGACGGTGCGCCTGCGCAGTGGCGGGCGTCTGGGCGATCTTGCGCCGACCTTGCTGGAGATGATGCAGCTTGAGCAACCGGCGGAAATGACCGGAAAGAGCCTGATCCTGCGATGATCCGCGCCGCGCTTTTTTCTGTGATGACCCTGTTTTGCCTGGCGCCTGTGGCGCAGGCGCAAAACGGCACGGCTGCGGTTTTGGCGCGCACGGCCGTCGAACAGTTTTCGCAGGCGATCGAGGGGATGAAAGCGGCGGATGGCTCTCAGGACCGTGTGCGGGCCTTGACCGAAACCATCACCGCCTATGAAAACGGACTTGAGGCGATGCGCGAGGGGCTGCGCGAAGCCTCCCTGCGCGAAACAGCGATTGCGATGGCCTTCAATTCGGAAAGCGCGCGGGTCAGCGAACTTCTGGCCGTCCTCATGAACCTGCCCTCCGGCTCGCCGCTGTCACTTTTGCATCCCTCGGGGCCGGTGGGAACCGCCCGGGCGGGCATGCTGGTGAGCGAGGTGACACCCGCATTCCAGGCGCAGGCCGAGGCGCTGCGCGAGACGCTTGAAGAGGTCCAGATGTTGCGCAGTCTGCAACAGGACGCGGCGCGCCAACTGGCCGAAGGTCTACGGGTGGCGCAGGATGCGCGCACCGAACTCAGTCAGGCCATTTCCGACCGCACCGATCTGCCGCAACGCTTCGCTGCGGATGGGGCGCGGGTGCAGCGGCTGATTTCCAACGCCGAGACGCTCAAAGGCTTTGCCGAAGGATTGACCGACATCGACGAAGCCGAAGGCGTCGCGCCGATGGCGGCCCTGTCAGACCAGATCGGCAGCCTGCCCTTGCCGGTTCATGGCACGCTGTTGCGCGCCTATAACGAAGCCGATGCCGCAGGCATTCGCCGCCCCGGATGGTTGGTCGCGACACGGCCCCTGTCGCTCGTGACCACGCCCTGGCCCGCGACGATCCGCTACTTCGGACCGTTTCTGGACTACGGAAACGTGATGATTCTGGAGCCGGGAAACGACATTCTCATGGTTCTCGCTGGGATGGAGGATGTCTATGGTGAAATCGGATCGGTTATTCCGGCGGGCACCCCGATTGGCGTAATGGGCGGCGCGGCGCTGGATCCGGAGGCTTTTCTCGTGGCGGCGACCCTCGGGACAGGCGACGAGCGCACTCAAACGCTCTATATTGAAATTCGACAAGGGGGTGACCCCGTGGATCCGGCGACATGGTTCGCTGCGAGAGGAGAAGAGACCCAATGAAGAAGTTCGTGATGGCCGCAATCGGCGGAACGCTGGCGGGGGCTGTGCTGACCACGCAGGTTGCAGGCCCGCTGCTGGCGCAAGAAGCGGCCAACGAAGCGTCGGTCTATGATCAGCTCGACCTGTTTGGCGATGTGTTCGAACGAATTCGCGTGCAATACGTCGAGGATGTCAAAGCGCAGGACCTCATCGAAGCTGCTATCGACGGGATGCTGACCTCGCTTGATCCCCATTCCTCCTACCTCTCTCCCGATGATGCCGCCGATATGCGTGTGCAGACCTCCGGCTCGTTTGGCGGGCTGGGCATCGAGGTCACGCAAGAAGAAGGCGTGGTCAAGGTTGTCTCCCCCATGGATGGCACCCCCGCCGATATCGCAGGCGTGCAGGCCGGTGACTTTATTACCTCGGTCGATGGCGAGAGCGTCATGGGCATGACACTGGACGAAACCGTGGACCTGATGCGCGGGCCTGTCGGTTCGGAAATCATCATCACCGTGGTGCGTGAAGGCGTCGATGAACCCTTCGACATTACCATCGTGCGCGATACCATCAAGCTGACGGCCGTGCGCTCGCGCGTCGAGGGCAACACCGTTGTCTTGCGCGTCTCGACCTTCAACGATCAAACCTATCCCAATCTCGAAGCGGGCCTGAGCGAAAGCGTGGAACAGCTCGGCGGTATGGAAAACGTCAACGGCATCGTTGTTGACCTGCGCAACAACCCGGGCGGCTTGCTGGATCAGGCGATCAAAGTGTCGGATGCCTTCCTTGACGAGGGCGAAATCGTTTCCACCCGTGGACGCAACCCCGAAGACAGCGACCGCGTGAATGCCTCTGTCGGTGATTTGGCCGAAGGCAAACCGATTGTCGTTCTGATCAATGGCGGCTCGGCTTCGGCGTCGGAAATCGTGTCCGGCGCGTTGCAAGACCATCACCGCGCGATCATCGTCGGCACGAAATCCTTTGGCAAAGGCTCGGTCCAGACTGTCATGCCCTTGCCCCAGGACGGGGCCATGCGCCTGACCACCGCGCGCTACTACACCCCCTCGGGCCGTTCGATCCAATCGCTCGGTATTTCGCCCGATATCGTGGTTGAACAGCCCGCCGTTCATCCTGATGATGCCAGCGAAGAGGACGCGCCCGCCATGCGCTCCGAGGCCGATCTGCGCGGCGCGATTTCCAACGACAGTCTGACCGAAGACGAGCGCAACCAGATCATCGAAGAACAGGCCGCCGCCGAAGAGGCTGCCAAGCTGCGCGACGAAGATTATCAGCTCGCCTATGCCATCGATCTGCTCAAGGGTCTGAGCACGATCTCGCGCACCGGCGAGTAGCCTTCGCGCTGCCTTGTGCCTGAAACCAAGCGGGCCGGTGCAGTGCACGGGCCCGTTTTTCCGACCCAATCTTTGCGATTCCGTTTCGCCACAGAGGACTTGAGCATGAGCGTGAGTGCCACCGATTTACCCTATCGCCCCTGTGTGGGGGTGATGTTGGTCAATGCCGCAGGCAGGGTTTTTGTGGGGGAACGGATCGACACGCCCGGGGCGTGGCAAATGCCCCAAGGCGGGGTCGATGCGGGGGAGGACCCGCGCGCTGCGGCGCTGCGCGAACTGTGGGAAGAAACCGGCGTGAACCCCGATCACGTGACCGTCGAGGCCCGGACCGAAGACTGGCTGACCTATGATTTGCCGCCCGAATTGCTTGGAAAAGTCTGGAAGGGCAAATATCGCGGGCAAAAGCAGCTGTGGTTCTTGCTGCGCTTTTCCGGTGAGGACAGCGAGATCAATATCGACAGCGAGCACCCTGAATTTTCACGCTGGGAATGGGCAACGCCCGACACGCTGGTCACGCGGATTGTCCCCTTCAAGCGCGATATTTACGAGGCAGTCGTCGCGGCGTTTTCGCACAAACTCTAATCCGCCTTAAATCCGCGTTCGCTTTAGACCAGCGCCTTGGGCGCAAAGGGGATGGGCAGACCAAATCGTCGTGCGGGCCGTGCCACATAGGGCATCAGAAATCCGCGTCGGTGTGGCGGGTCCAACAGAGCATTTTGCGCGGCGATGTCGGCCCAGGCACGCGTGGCTGTGGCCGGTTCAAAACAGTCGGCGGGCGCATGTTCGGGAAGCCAATGCGCCATCAAACGGTGCTGAAGATCGCCAACGACACCGGCATCTGTCAGGCGCACGCCGACTTCGGAATCCCAGCGCATCGAGCGGCCGTTCAGGTTGCCAGAGGCGACGATCGCCTCGCGCCCGTCGAAAATCGACACTTTTGCGTGGACATAGACAATCGGCGCGTCCTGTAGCTGCGCGCGTTCAAAATCGTTGTCGTGCTCTTGGACGTTGCGCGGTTGCACAGGGCTCAGGATCGCCGCACGCTTGCCGAATGCGGCGCGGACATCGCCCGTGCAGCGGGCCATCAGATGCTCCCCGAACCGCGCATCGGGACCGCTGTTGTCCTCAAAGGCAACATCTTCGGGAGCGGCGGGCACGATCATCACGAGGTGCAGATCCGGTTTGCTCTGCGCCGCTTTGACCAAGGCTCGGGCAATAGCGGCTTCGCGAAAGAACTGGGTTTCGATGTAGATAAACTGTTCGGCACGCGCGATGGCGGCAAGATGGGCGTCCAGCAATTCGCGCGTGCAACTGTGCGGGGACAAGGCCATGGCCAGCCGGTTGTGGCGCGGGCGCGATTGCGTGCGCAGCAGGCCCGTCAGCGCAGTGGGGCGCTTTTTCCCCGATGTAACGGGGACGACATCTTCAAGATACTGACGCGCCGATGTCGCCAGAGCGGGGTCATGGATCATCAGCTGCACATCATGCCAGGTTTGTTGCGCGGCTTGGTCGTGCTGCTTGGTATCATAGCGCCGCTCATCCAGATCAAGCCCGCCGATATAGGTGACAGCGTCGTCGATGACGGCCAGTTTGTGATGGTTGCTGACGGGGTGAAGCTGCGGGATCACGCCGCGTTTCATCGCCAGTCCGCCGTCCTCATCGCGCGCCAGATAGGGGCGCAAGCCAGGGGAATGGGAAAGAACGCGGGCTTGATCGCGCGGTGCCAGCTGCGCGATTTCTTCGATTTGATGGCGCAGCTTCGCACGGGTCGCGGGGGCGAAAAACAGGCGCGGATAGAGGCCGACCTTGGCCGGATGCAGCAACGCGCGCAGATGCAGGCGCGTGGTCCGGCTGTCGGTATATTCGGTCAGGGAGGTCAGCCTGCGGATCGCGGCCCATGTGCTTTGGTGCAAATCACGCGCCATGATGGGGTCGAAATCGCTGATCGCAAGCGAGATTTCGACGCCCTGTTCCAGTTTGGCCGCCAGCAAATCATACCATGTGTCGCCATGGACGCGGGCCTCGTCGCTGCGCAGCCTGGTCATCGGGTCAAAGACGCGAAACCCGGCGTCGATGCGGTGCCTGGCGGCGACAACGGCGCGCTCGAAGGCCGGGTAGGCTTCGCCCGCTGTCAGATACGGAGTGATTTTCATCTGGGTCGTATCCTTTTTCACCCGTGGGCGTTAGCCGCCTGCAGAGGCACGGTTTATCACGTCACTGGCGGGGCCGCTGTCAAAATCAAAGATCGGGAAAGTGATGTGGACACGATATTCGTCTTCCTCGTCAAAGACTTCGGAGGAGCCGCGCATCTGGCTGGCAAAGCCCGAAATGAGCGCCGCGCCAAGGCCCGTACCGCGTGCCAATTCCACGGGGGTCACCGGAATGCCTTTGGAATTATGGACACTGAAGGTCGCGTTGCCCTCATCGACCTTTTCCAGATGCACCTCAAGGCAGGGGTTTTCATCAGCCTCGGAGCCAAAGTATTTCAGCGCGTTGGTCACCGCTTCGGCAGCGAGTAGCGACAGGGGCACGGCCTGATCGGGGTAGAGCACCACCTGATCGTATTTAAAGGAAAAATCGACATCGACACCCTTGGGCAGGGTGGCTTCGATGCTTTTGTCGACGATGGTTTTCAGCAATTCGTCGGCCCGCACGCGCCCCTCGGTCGAGGTTTCGTAGAGCGCTCGGTGCACGGTAGCGATAGACATCACCCGCGTCTGGACTTCGCGCAAGGCAACTTTTGCCTCGGGCGAGCGCGCTTTGCGGATTTTCATGTTCACGATCGAGGCAATGAGTTGCAGGTTGTTTTTGACGCGGTGATGCACCTCTTTAAGGAGCACGGTTTTGTCGTGAATCGTGCCTTCAAGTTCGGCCTCGTCCCGCACCACGGTTTCGGCCAGTTCGTGCCAGGTATTGTCAATGTCGCGCAGTTCGCGCGCCAACATGCGCGTCCCCATCGTGCTATTGATGATTTTGCGATGGCGCATGAAATCGACCATCTCCAGCCGCAAGGCGCGGATGTGTTTGATCACCAGACGATCAACGGCAAAATACGCAACGGCGAGACTGACGAACCACATCACAATCGGGAAGAGCAGCGGCGAGACATCGGGCAGCGGATTGTCGAGCACGCCCTCATCGGGACGCCAGCTTCCCAAAGCATAGAGGCGGTCGGCGACAATCGGCACCACGGCAAAAACACGGCTGCGCCCGTCCACAGTTACGCCGGAAAAGGCGGTGCGCGGTTTGCCGACGAAATCAATCAAGTTGCGGCCAATGGGGAGCGCATCATCGACGCTGTCCAGCCCTCCCTCGGAGGAAATGACCTGCCCCTTGTCGTTGAAGGTCACCAGATCGACAGGGGCGTCGATGCTGAGGTTTTCGAGGGTCTGAAAGATGCGTTTATGCGGCAGCGACAGGGTGATCAGCCCGTTGAACCCGCCGTCGATGGCGTAGACCGGTTCCGAGAGAAGGATCACGGAAGTGCCCGAAATCGGCGCCTCCAGGCTGACGTCGATGCGACGATCCGGTTCGGCCTTCATCGCGGGATAGGAAACCCCTTGCGACAAATCGGTCCCCACACCCTTGGAGCCGCAGGCCACGATACCGTCGGCGTTGATATAGCCGGCAAAAGTAAATTGCGGGTTCGAAAGAGCGAAATCGGTAAAAATCTGCGAGCAGTCGTCTGCACGCGTGTCGATCCCGTCCAGCGCCACGGAAAGCGCACTGAGCGCGCCCAGGCCCTGGCGGATCATGGCTTCCTCGCCGGCTGCGGCCTGCGCCGTCAACGCAAGCAGCGAGCTTTCAAAGCTGCGATCCACCTCTTCGGACACCTGATGGGTGAGCGAAAGGGCAATCAGTCCGATGGGAAAAAGAGCGAGGGCAAGGAGGGCCGCCACGCGGAAAGCCAAACCGTCAAAGAATGCGCGCAGCACGAAGAAGCCTTATTTGTTGAACGAAACCGACATCGACCCGGCATTTACCACAGCCATGGTCGCGCGGTCTGTCATTTCCAAGTTTTCATCATCGCTTAGTTGAAGCAATTCGCCAAGTCGTTTGCGACCGCGATTGGCGCGGGATTTGATCGTCCCGACCGCAACGCCGCAGGTGACGGCGGCCTCTTCGTAGGAAAACCCCGACGCACCCACCAAAATCAGGGCTTCGCGCTGTTCGTCGGGCAGTTCAGCAAAGGCGACCATAAAGTCGTTCATCGCAAGGCGACCGTCATGCGCGGGCTTTTCCGACAGGCCGGCGGCAAAAATACCGTCGACATCCGCGACCTCGCGTTTCGCCTTGCGGCGATCCGAATAGAACGTGTTGCGCAAAATGGTGAACAGCCAAGCCCGCATGTTGGTGCCGACTTCGAATTTCTCGATGTTTTTCCAGGCTTTCACAATGGAATCTTGCACCAGATCGTCTGCGGCGGACCCGTTGCGCGTCAAGCTGAGCGCAAACGCCCGCAACGCCGGAAGGTGCTCTACCAGCTCCTCGCGAGGGTCGGTCGACGCAGCGTGTTGCGCCGTCTCAGGATTTGTCATCAGGGCTGTCCTGCTCTTTGAGCTGCTGGAGCAGGCTTAGGAACCTGTCCGGTACGTCTTCCTCCAGGCGCTGTTGGTAAACGCGTCTCAGATTCTCTTCGATCTGCGACTCGGCGCTGGATTTGGGCTTCTCTTGGTCCATACTGTCTTCCATAAAGGGTGCGCACCCGAAATTTTTTGAACTCATGCGTGGAACCAACGTCGCGATCTGTCGTTTGGTTCCAAGAAAAAGTGAAAAAGGGATATCCGAATGTCAGTTGCAAATGGTCCGCAGTTTCTTTCAGAAGTCGTCGCGGAGCTGTTGCCATCCCTGCGCCGCTACGCGCGGGCGCTCACAGGGAGCCAGCAAACAGGCGACCGTTACGCCGCAGCGACGCTTGAGGCGCTGTTGTCTGATCGCTCCGTGTTCGATCAGGGAATGAGCCACCGTGTCGCTCTCTTCCACGCCTTTCACCAGATCTGGACCTCGCTGGGCGAGCCGATCAGCTCGGGCGACGAAACGGGGATTGCGGCGCGCGCGCAGAGTCACCTGAAAAAACTGACCGCGAACACGCGTGAAGTGTTGCTGTTGAACACCATCGAAGAATTCACCCCGCAGGAAATCGCGTTGATCATGGGGGTCGAGCTGAGCGAGGTGGACCACCTGTTGATGATCGCCAAGCGCGAGATGGAAGACAGCGTCACCGGCCGCATTCTGGTCATCGAAGACGAGGCGATCATCGCCCTCGACCTTCAGGCCATCATTGCCGACATGGGGCATGCGATCACGGGTGTTGCGCGCACGCACGCGGGCGCTGTGTCGCTGGCGGATCAGGAAAAACCCGATCTCATCCTGTCGGACATCCAATTGGCGGATGGGTCGTCGGGCGTCGAGGCCGTGAATGAAATTCTCAAGGCTGCGGGTGACATTCCGGTGATTTTCATCACCGCCTTCCCCGAGCGCTTGTTGACAGGCGAGCGGCCCGAGCCCGCCTTTGTCATCACCAAACCCTACACCGAGGAACAGGTCGTGTCGGCTGTCAGTCAGGCGATGTTCTTTTCCTCGACCGAGACGCTGGTGGGCTAACGCCCCTGTGCATCTGTTGGACATGTGCATCGGTTGGACATCGAAAGGGCGACCCCTCGGGGCCGCCCTTTTTTGATCAATCAGAAAGCGGGCGGGATTTGAATTTCCGCCCGCG
Organism: Aquimixticola soesokkakensis; assembly: GCF_900172375.1. GTDB lineage: Bacteria > Pseudomonadota > Alphaproteobacteria > Rhodobacterales > Rhodobacteraceae > Aquimixticola > Aquimixticola soesokkakensis. The sequence continues at coordinate 232,086 of NZ_FWFS01000001.1, forward strand.
GCGATTGCCTCTGATATTCACCACGACCAGCATGACAAGGCTGAGACCGGCGAAGATGAAAAACAGGACCTCTGCGATCCCGCCCAAACTGGCGGCCAAACCACCAAAGCCGAAAAATCCGGCAACCAAGGCAACCGCGAGGAAGGTCAAAGCCCATTGCAACATGGCAGGCTCCTTTCACGGGTTGTCTAAAAGAACCGCACCAGCGGCACGGTTTGCGCGACATGCGCCTTGGATAGACAACCCGTTGCAGGGCCTGCGGTTTCCCCGTTGCACAGCATTGTGAATTTGCTGCCCCCGCTGTGATGGCGGGGCGCGCAGCTCCTTGGGAAGTGCCTTGTAGGCGCGCATGTTTTTCGGGGCGCGGTGCTTTGACGTGGAACCGCATGCGCAGCGCCGCGTTGGGTAGGTGAAAAGACAATTCAGCCTCTCGATCCATAGGAGACCTAAAGATGGCACAGACAGCATCCGATAAAACCGCAGAACTCGAAGCCCAGATCGCAACTCTCAAAGCCGATATCGGCGCGCTCACCAAAACCATCGGTGAATATGGCAAGCTGCAGCAACAGGCGCTGAGCTCGACCGCCAATGCAAAAGTCCACGAATTGCAGTCGCTTGCCAACAGCACCGCGAAAGACCTGCAAGCCAAAGGCGTTGAAGCGGGGCAAGTCGCCCGCGCGTCCGTCGAAAAAGGCTATGCCGACACCGAAGCCGCCGTGCGCGAAAACCCTGCCGCCGCTGTCGGGATTGCGACGGGCCTTGGCTTTCTGGCCGGTCTTTTGGTGGCGCGTAAATAAGACATGTTCGAACGTATCAAACATGATGCTGCCGAGGCTGCGCGCAAGACGGCTCTGACTCTGGTCGGAGCTGTCTTTGGCACCGTCGGGCTGGCCTTTCTGACGGTTGCGGCCTGGCTGGTTCTGGCAGAAATCCAGACCACGCAATTCGCGGCGCTGGTGATCGGTCTTGCCTATCTCGGGGTTGCTGGCGTGTTGATCGCGCTCGCATCCTCCGGCCGCTCCAAACCGCCGGTTCCCGTCGCGCCCGCTGTACCGGAAAACCCGATGGCAAGTGTCATCGCGGCCTTTTTGCAAGGGGCGCAAGCCGGTGCCCAAACCGGGGCAAGCAGCGCGCGCCGTCCCTGAAACTTATGTACCCGAACCGCTTTGGGCCTGCTCTATCTGAGCTGGCCCAAAAGCGTTTGCGAGGGGTAGCCATCGGGCGTAACGCCGATGGAGCGCTGAAAATCGCGGATCGCGTTGACCGTATTCGGACCGATCAACCCGTCGACTTTATCGTTCAAAAACCCCTTGCGCTTCAGGATGCGTTGCATCTGTTCCTTTTGCTTGAAGGACAGGGGCTGATAGCCGCGCGGCCAGCTTGCCTGAATTTCCGGCCCCCCCTTGATGCGATCAGACAGATGCCCGACGCCGATCACATAGGCATCGGCGGCGTTGTAGCGCTCGATGACACGAAAATTGTCAAATACCATAAAGGCCGCGCCCGAGGCGCCGGCGGGCAGGAGGATCGCGCCGGGCCCGTAATTGGGCACAGCACGCCCGTCGAGTCCGGTGACGCCACGGCTGGCCCAAGTGGCGGGGGAGGCCGTATTGCTGCGTTGCGCGGAGGAATAATCAAACCCCTGCGGCAGGCGCACCTCGACTCCCCAAGGCTGGCCTTTGGTCCAGCCGTGCCGCGCAAGATAGGCGGCGGTCGAGGCAAGCGCGTCGGTCGGATCGTTCGACCAGATGTCGCGTTTGCCATCGCCCGTGCCATCGACGGCATAGGCCAGGAAAGAGGTGGGAATGAATTGCGTGTGGCCCATCGCGCCCGCCCAGGAGCCGGTCATATTGCGCGGGCTCACATCGCCCGCTTGCAGGATTTGCAGCGCCGCAACCAACTGGCTTTCAAAGAAGTCTCCGCGCCGCCCGTCATAGGCAAGCGTGGCCAGTGCTTCGATCACCGGAATATCGCCGCGTGTCTCGCCGTAGGAACTTTCCATGCCCCAAACAGCCAGAACGACTTCTTTGTCGACACCATAGGCGCGCTCGATGGCATCCAACGTCGGTCCATATTTGCGGAGCATTTTCTGACCGTTGGACACGCGCACCGGCGAGGCGGCACTGTCAAGATAGTCCCAGATTTCCTTGGTGAATTCCGATTGGTTGCGATCCTTGGCGATGATGCTGTCGTTGAAGCGCACGCCCTGAAAGGCCGCATCGACCACCCGTGGCGAAATACCTTTTGCGACCGCACGGGCCTTGAACCCGGAAATCCACTGGTCAAAACCTGCCTGAGATGCGGTTTGTTCGATCATCAATCCACCTGTTGCGATGTGGCCTTGGGTCGCGACCTGTTGGCGCGTTTGGGCGATATGTTGCGCCGAGGCAGGGAGGCTTCCAAGCACAAGGGTTGCGCCAAATCCGGCCAAAGCGAGAGAAAATCCGGTTCTGTCCATTGTGCTGTCCTGCTCGTTAAAAATGAAACTTGTTGCGTGAGTTAACCACGAATGGCGCGCCGCCTGAATCGGATTTGACACAGGGCGGGGCAGATGCGCGGGGTTTTGCTACTTGCGTTTGCGCTGAACCGTTTTGCGCTTCGCCGCCGCACGCGCCTTGCTTGCGCCGATCTTGCGTTTCACCGGTTTGCCGCGGTGCTGGCGCGGTCCGCGTGGCAGGCTGGCCCCGTCGATTTCAAGCAGCTCCAATTGCACGCCGCCGGTCACGGGCACCGCTTCGGACAGGCGCACGGTCACCCGCGCGCCGATGCCGATTTTCAAACCCGTGTCAGACCCCATCAGCGTTTGTTCATCCGCATCAAAATGGAAAAACTCGCGCCCCATCGTGCGCACGGGGATCAGCCCGTCGGCACCGGTTTCATCCAGTTTGACGAAAGCGCCGAATTTCTGGATGCCCGACACGCGCCCGGTAAATTCGTCTCCGACGCGTTGCGACAAAAACGACGCCAGATAGCGGTCGGTGGTGTCGCGCTCGGCGGCCATCGACCGGCGTTCGGTTTCTGAAATATGCTTGGCGGTTTCTTCCAGTCGCTCTTCTTCGGCCTTGCTTAACCCGTCCTTGCCCCAGCCGTGGGCCGAAATCAGGGCGCGGTGAACGACCAGATCGGCGTAGCGCCGGATCGGAGAGGTGAAATGCGCGTAGGAGCGCAGCGCGAGGCCGAAATGGCCGAAGTTTTGCGGGAAATAATAGGCCTGAGTCATGGACCGCAGCGTCGAGATATTGATCAACTCGTCATGCTCGGTGCCCTCGGCTTGCGACAGCAGGCGGTTGAGATGTTTGGTGTGCAGCACCTGACCCTTGGCCAGATTGAAACCCGAGGCCTGCGCCACCTCGCGCAGGCTGTCCATTTTCACCTCGCTGGGTTCTTCGTGAACGCGATACAGCAGCGGGCGCTGGCGGTGGAACAATTCCTCGGCGGCAGCGACATTCGCCAGCACCATGAATTCCTCGATCAGCTTCATCGCATCCAGCCGCTCGGCAAAGGCAACCGAGGACACGCGCCCGTCGTCGCCCAGCACGATCTTGCGTTCGGGCAGATCCAGTTCCAGCGGCTCGCGGGCTTTGCGGGCTTTGAGAAGGGCCTCGTAGGCGCCATAGAGCGGCGTGATCACAGTCTCCATCAAAGGAGCGCATTGATCGTCCGGCGCGCCGTCGCGGGCGGCTTGCACCTGTTGGTAGGTCAGCGAGGCGGCAGAGGTCATCAGCCCGCGCACGAATTCCTGCGACAGTTTTTCGCCCTCGGCGTTGATGCGCATTTTGACGGCGATACAGGCGCGCGGCACCCCTTCGTGCAGCGAACACAGATCCCCCGACAGGCGGTCGGGCAGCATCGGCACGACACGGTCGGGGAAATAGCTGGAATTGCCGCGCTTCCACGCCTCGCGGTCCAGTTCCGAGCCCGGGGTGACGTAATGCGCGACATCGGCAATCGCGACCCAAAGCACGAAACCGCCTTTGTTTTTAGGGTCTTCATCGGTTTCGGCAAAGACGGCATCATCGTGATCGCGCGCGTCATGCGGGTCAATCGTGACAAGGGGCACATCGCGCAGATCGGTGCGGCCCTTCAGCCCTGCAGGTTTCTGCGCATCGGCCTCTGCGACCACCGCGTCGGGGAAATCATCGGGGATGCCGTGCTGGTGTATGGCAATCAGGGACACGGCGCGCGGGCCGCTGGGGTCGCCCAAACGCGAAATGATCCGCGCCATCGGCAGGCCCATCCGGGCGCGCGATCCAACCAGTTCCGCTTCGACCAATTCGCCGTCCTTGGCGCCGTGCACTTCGGCGGCGCGCACGATCCATTCCTTGTCGGAGCCTTTGTCGATGGGCACAACGCGCCCGCCCTCGGAGCCTGTGCGATAGACGCCGAGGATCTTTTTGGCATTCGATCCGATTTTACGGATCAGGCGGGCGTCGTAATCGTGATCGTCGCCGCGCACCTCATGGACTTTCGCCAGAATCCGGTCGCCAGCGCCAAGCGCCGTGTCGGCTTGGCGTTCGATCACGATCACCCGTGGCGCCGGGCCATCGCCCGCCCATTCCAGCGGCTTGGCGATCAGGTCGCCGTCCTTGTCGGGGCCGATGATTTGCAGGATCGTGATCGGGGGCAGCTTGTCTTTGTCGCGGTAGGTCTTGCCGCGCTTTTGCAGATGTCCCTCGCCCTCAAGGTCCTTGAGAACACGTTTCAACTCGATGCGTTGCGCGCCTTTGATGCCAAAAGCCTTGGCAATGTCGCGCTTTGCGGTCTGGGTCGGGTGGTCGGAAATCCACTGGAGAATTTCGGCCTTGGAGGGGATCTTGCTCATGACTGGAACGCTACCACGCAGCGTCGCCCCGCACCATCGGATTTGCGCGCCTTAATAGGGGCGCGTCATGTCGCGGTGGGGAATGCCGGCATCGTCATAGAGCGGCCCGCTGATTTCAAAGCCGAGCTTTTCGTAAAACCCGATGGCCTGTACCTGCGCACCGAGTTTGGCGGCGGTGACGTCGGGCAGCGTCTTGCCAAGCTCCAGCGCCGCGACGATCAGTTTCGCCCCAAGGCCGGTGCCGCGATGACCGGGCAGGACGCAGACCCGCCCGATTTTGGCATAGGGGCCGGATTTGAAGACGCGCGCGGTGCCAACCGGAACGCCAGCTTCAGTGGCCAAAAGATGGGTCGAAACGGCGTCCAGATCATCGAGTTCCAGCGACCAATCCACGCCTTGTTCCTCGCAAAACACTGTAAAACGCAACTTGTGGCAGGCGTCGATATCATCGGTTGGGCTGATCAAGACTGTCATGCGAAATAGTCTTTCAAAATGCGGGCATAAACCGCTTTGAGTGTGGTGATTTGATCGACCGGCACGCATTCGTCGATCTTGTGCATGGTCTCGCCCACAAGGCCGAATTCGACCACGGGGCAGTGATTTTTGACAAAGCGCGCATCGGAGGTGCCGCCTGAGGTCGAAAGTTCCGGCGTGACGCCTGTTTCGGCCTTGATCGACCGCGCGACCAGATCGACGAAGTCCCCCGGCGGCGTGAGGAAACTTTCGCCCGAAATGCGGCACTCAACCTCGATATCGACACCGGCCCGTGCGCCGGCCTGTGCGGCCATTGCCTTGAGCCAGGCGGTCAGGCTGGCGCCGGTGTGCAGATCGTTGAACCGGATGTTCACGGTCGCGCGCCCTTCGGCGGGGATCAGGTTGGTGGTGGGATTGGCGACATCGATCGTCGTCACGGCCAGCGTCGAGGGGTCGAAATGCGCCGAGCCCTGATCGAGGCTATGGGCCGAAAGATCGGCCATCAGACCCGCCAGCGCGGGCAGGGGGTTTTTGGCGCGGTGCGGATAGGCCACATGGCCTTGCACGCCGCGCGCGACAAAATAGGCATTGATCGAGCCGCGCCGCCCGATTTTCATCATCTCGCCCATGGTTTTGGGGCAGGTCGGCTCCCCGACAAGGCAGACATCCATCCGCTCGTGATGGGTGTCCATCCAGTCCAGCAGCGCAACAGTGCCATCGCTGGCCTCGCCTTCTTCGTCGCCGGTCAGCGTCAGGATGATCGCGCCTTGAGGGGGCGTGTCGCGCACGAAATCAATGGCGGCGGCGGCAAAGGCGGCCACGGCGGATTTCATATCCGTTGCTCCGCGCCCGTACATGACCCCACCGCGAATTTCCCCGCCAAAGGGATCAGCCGACCAATCGTCGGGGTTGCCGGCCGGCACGACATCGGTGTGCCCGTTGAAGCCAAAGGTTTTTTCGCCCTTCCCGCCCCAGCGCGCAAAAAGATTGGGCGTGCCGTTGCGATCCACGCGGGTGCAATGAAATCCCGCCTGTTCGAGCAGCGCCTCAAGCATCAGCAGCGCGCCGCCCTCCTGAGGAGTTACGGTGGGGCAGCGAATTAAATCGGCGGTCAGACCTACGGGATCAATCGACATTCAGCATTCCTTTCGCAGGGCCTGTACGCCAAGGACGGCAGGCACGGGCAAACTTGAAATAGGGGATAGCGCGCTGTGCTCCAGCCTGCAATCTATGCAGTGGCGTCATTGCTTTGTTGCATCAACGCTACATTCCAGAGGCAGGTATCGGCCATTCCTGCGGAAATAGTTAACAGAACGGCTTTGCTGTGTTCATTTGACGGCAATGATAAAAACGATCCACGAGGCAGGATCTTCGAGTCGACACCGAAAAATCGGGCGGTTCGAACTACGAGCAGAGCGCGCAGACCAAGACGGAAGACTTCCGTCCGGGCTGTCCCTCCTTTCCTGCCTCAATGATCACAATCGAGGCGGGATATATGGCAAAGGGACCTTGGGGCGGTTGGTTTAACAACAACAACGAATTGTCGATCAACGAGGGCGCATCGGCCATGCAAATGGCCAATACGATTTTCGGCGATGGCGTGGACGTGCGCGGGGCGACCTATTTCGGGGCGAGCAATTCCTCCGGGGTCTATACTGGCGCCAACGAGACCATGCCCGGCGTTGCACCCTCGGACACCGGCGTGATTTTCTCGACCGGCAACGCGGCCTCGATCACCAATGGTTCGGGGGCGCACAACACGTCGACGTCAACCTCGGCCAACACCTCTGGCATTGATAACAACGCTGCCTTCAACGCGCTGGCGGGCACGAATACCTATGATGCCTCCTATCTGACCGTCAATTTCGTGCCGACCGGCGACGTGATGACGCTACAATTCGTCTTCTCTTCCGAAGAATATCCCGAATATTCGGGCTCCATCTTTAACGATGCCGTGGGCGTCTGGATCAACGACGAGTTGGTGCCGATTGAGGTTGGCAATGGCGCGACTTCCGTCACCAACATCAACCAGAACAGCAACATCAACCTGTTCACCAGCAATGCAAACGGCGCGTATAATACGGAAATGGACGGGTTTACCGTGACCATGACCGTTACGATTCCGGTCAACAGCGGTGTGATGAACAAGATCACCATCGGCATCGCCGATACCGCGGACAGCTCGTATGATTCCAACCTGATGGTGGCGGGCGGCAGCGGGCAGACAGCGCTTGTTGCGCTGGGCGATGAGGTCGAAATCGGGCAGGGCGGCTCCAAAACGCTGGATGTGCTTGGCAATGACATCGGTTCGGGCACGATCACGGTCACCCATATCAACGGCAACGCGGTGGTGGCGGGCGACACGATCACGCTGGCGACGGGGCAGGACATCACGTTGAACGCCGATGGCACCTTCACCATCCAGGCAGACGATGACATCGAAGACATCAATTTCACCTATGGCATCTCTGACGGCGCGGGCCACAGCGACACGGGGATGGTCAGCGTTTCGACCGTGCCCTGTTTCGTTGCGGGGACGCGCATCCGCACGCCTGAGGGCGAGGTCGCCGTCGAAGACCTCTGTGCTGGCGATATCGTTATGACCCGCGACGATGGCCCGCAAATCCTGCGCTGGGCAGGGTCGCGCAGGGTGGCTGCCAAAGGCGATCACGCGCCGATCCGTATCCTGGCAGGGACTTTCGGGGCGCATGGCACTTTGATGATTTCGCCCCAGCACCGTGTCTTGATTGCGGACGAACTGGCCGAGGTGCTGTTTGGCGAACCCGAAGTTCTGGTCGCCGCCAAAGACCTGATCAACGACAGCACGGTGCGCCGGATCGAGGGCGGGCATGTCACCTATTGCCACCTGCTGTTCGATTCGCATCAGGTGGTGTGGTCCCAAGGGCTGGCGACCGAAAGTTTCCTGCCCGGCCCGCAGGTTCTGAACGATCTCGATCAGGCGGTGGTGGACGAAATCTGCACGATTTTCCCCGAGCTGGACCCCAAAAGCGGCAAGGGGGGGCCCGTTGCGGCGCGGCAATTGCTCAAGAGTTACGAAGCGAAATTATGGGCCTGCGCGCGAAACGGTGCGCAGGGGTCGACGCATAGAGGAGTGGCAGCATGAGCTGGATCGGCATCAACGACACCAAACGGCTTCCGTCGTTTCACCCGTCCGGTTTGACGGCGTCCGGCTCGGCTCCGGCGCTGGATGATACGGTTTTGATGCGCGGCACGGTTTTGCTTGAGGCCGAAGTGCAAGATTACCGCGCCGAGCCGCAGACATTGCTGTCCTACTGGCTGTGGGACGAGGGTGGGCGCGAGCTTTTGGTGCGCATCGAACGCAATGGCACGCTGTTGCTGAAGGTCATGCAAGGCGACACGATTACGGCGGTGGGCCTGCCCTTGCCGGTGATGGAAATGCAGACGCGCATCCGCGTGAGCTATTCATGGGACGTGCCGGCGCGCATCGCCAGCTTGACGGTCGAGAATCTCGACACGCATAAAACCTGCCACAAAGTGTTTCCCGATCCCGTGCCATTTGCGGTGGCCGATGCGGCGCGCGCGGTGCTGGGGATCGGCACGGAGTGGCCTGCCGTCCAGGAAAACACCACGCTTTTGGCCTTTTCGGATGCGTTCGAACCGGTCACCTGCGGCGACGGGATGGCCGGCAACGCCTTGGTGGCAACGGAATTCGGCCCGCGTCCGATTTCCAGCCTGCGCAAAGGCGATCTGGTGCGGGTTGGCGAGGGTGGTCTTGCGCCTGTGCGTGCGATTGTGGCGCGCGAAGTTCCAAACGCGGGCTGGTTTGCGCCTGTGACGCTGCTGCGCCCTTTGTTCGATCTGAAAGAGGATTTGACCTGCGCGCCGGAGCTTTCGGTCGTCTTTAGCGGGTCGGAAGCGGAATATCTGTTTGGCGCGGGATCGGTGCTGATCCCTGCCCGCAGCCTGCGTAACATGGGCACGTCGCGCCGCGTGAGTTCGGCTTCGGTTGTGCGCTACTACCAGATTTTGCTCGATATCCCGCAAACGGTGCAAGTGAACGGTGCCGCAGTGCGCACGCTGGATGCAGGCGAATTGGTCGGGCGTCCGGCCCTGCGCGCCACCACGCCGCTTGCGGGCGTGTCCGAAGCGGCAATCGTCGGCCACAGCCATGCGCAGGCCGTCACCCTGTCGACCTTTGAGACGCAGACCCTTCTGGCCGCACTCACCAGCTAGGCTACAGCCCGAAAATCTGCGGGTGGCCAAAGCCCCAAAGCGCGGCGGCCACCAGCGCGACCAGCGCCGCCGAGACCATCAGCGAGGTGCGCACCGACGTGGCGTGATCGGCGGAATTCCAGCGACGCGGGCGGATGCCTTTGACGTAAAACACGACCTGCGCGGCAAGGTTGATCGCCACAATATTGGCAATCACCGAGGCCAGGGCGCGCAGGCCCATGGTGAAATTCCCCGATCCCAGCAGCAGGCCAAAGCCTGCAAGCGGGGGCAAAAGCGCTGCGGCGACCATCACGCCGACAAGCCCTGATTGTTTGTTTCCTGCCACCATCAGCGCCGCTGCCGCACCCGAGGCCAGCGGCAAGATCACCGTGTGCAGACCCAGCACGCCGGAATAATCCATCATTCCCGAATCCATCGCATTGGACCCTGCGGGATAAATCTGCCCCAACAGCGTGCCGACCGCGACCGACACACCAAGCCCCGCAAGTAAGGAGCGCGCCGAGACTTTCAGCAGGGCAAGGTTGCCCAAAGTGGTCCCAAAGGCAAAGGCCAGGATCGGCCCGAGCAGCGGGGCAATCACCATCGCGCCGATGACCACGGCGACCTGTCCGGTATTCAACCCGATCGCCGCCACACAGGTCGCAAGCGCCGTCATCAGCAGATAATCGGTGGTCAGAGATGCGCCGTCGCGAATGTCGCCGTAGATTTCTTCGCGCGTGGCGGAGGTTTCCTGCTGGGCGAGTCGCTCGACCTCTTCTTCGTCGACGATTTCGGGCAGATTTGCCTCCGTGGCCAGCGAATAGAGCCGCCAGTTTTCGCGGTCTTCCATCGCTTCGGAAATCGCATCAATTGTCGCCTGCGCATCGGCTTTGTGCAGGGCGATGTAGAACACCTGCCGGTCCAGATCGCCGACGCAATCGGTCCGCCACCAATCCTGTGCGTGCAAATCGCCAAGGCAGTCGCAAATGGTTTGCGAGTCGTCTTTGCGCACGACAAGCTGGATCAGGCGGTCAGGCATTCAAATGTCCTCTCTTGGGGGAAGCGGTGTCAGTGATCGTCGGGATCGGCGTCTTCGGGGTCGTCATCACCGTCAAAAAACGGTGTCAGCTGCGCAACGACCACTGAATTCTCATCGAGGGCCCGTTGCATCAAGTCGCGTTCGGCGTCGGAAATGTCATGGCCTTCGGCAAGGCGTTCTTCCAGAGTGCCATAGCCCGTGACATCCAGCGGGTTCAATTCGGCGACTTTGAGCACGGCCACGGTTTCACGCACGGCTTCGGCCTCGTCAACGCCGGAGGCATAGATCATCAGCGCACCGCCCGTGGCCCCATCCGGCAGGCCATCGCCATCACGCCGCCCCACTTCCACAAGCAGGGTGAATACTTTTTGTTTCGAGATTTTCTTTTTCTTCGGCTCGTCAGTCATCGGCGGATTCCTCGCTGGTTTTGGACGAGGTGTGCCAGCGCGCTTGCAAAGTCAAGGAAGGGAACGCAGGCTGGGGAAAAAGCGGCTGATGGACAGTCCGGTGAGGCAGAGCATGAAACAGATTTTTGCGCGGATGACGCGCGGCGCGGTTGTGGTGGCGCTTGTGGCGCTGTCGGGCTGTATCGACGCCGAAGTGGGCATGGAGTTCGAGACAGGCAACCGGATTGTTGCGCGCATGGATATGCTCATGGAGCGCCAGCTGTTCGACATGGCGGGGGAAGCCCCCGATACGGCCTGCGCGCAGGGGCGCTGGAACCTCACGGACAGCTATTTTTCCTGCTCGGGCGAACGCGTGCTGACGATGGCCGAGGCAACCAAACCCGCGCCAATCCAGACCCAGCGCGCCACGATTGATCCCGCGCAGGCCGTTCAGGTGGAACAGCTGAGTCCCACGCAGGCGCGCGTCACGGTCGATTTTGCCCGCATTCTGTCCGAACGTCCCGAGGTGCTGATGCCTCCCGCGTCCGGCGACATGCGCGCCACGATTCATCAACGGTTGCTGGGGCATGCTTTCGTGTTTCAAGTGCGCGGATCGCGGGTCGTGCAAACCAGCGGCGAGATATCCGCCGATGGCCGCTCGGCGCGCTATACTTTCCCGGCCGAGCGGCTTTTGGACAGGGCGGGGACGCCAATTGCCCCCTTTGTCACCGTGATTGAATTTCCACCGGCTTGAGGCCGCTTTCGGGGCGGGTACACATGCCAAAAGCCCCGCCCAAGGGCGAGGCTTTTCGTTTCTTGTGCAACGGTTAGACAGCGCGGCTACCGCGGATCGCACGCACGATCCAGATCAGCAGGCAAGCACCGATGACGCCGACGATCAGCTGACCGATCCAGCCGCCAAGCGTGGCGCCAAGCAAGGTCACAAGGAGGAAGTTTGCGACCAGCGCGCCGACGATCCCCAAAACGATGTTCATCAGCAGGCCCATGTTGGCCTTCATGATCTTTTCGGCGATCCACCCTGCGAGTGCGCCGACGATAATTGCTGCGAGCCAACCAAGACCTTGCATGAGATATTCCTCTTTTTAATTCTGTATGTTGTCAAACGTATGACTGTTGGAATGTGAACGCGCCCTGACGCGGAAAAGTTCCAAACAAAAAGAGCGCCCCGCGGGGGGACGCTCTTTGGAAACCGGTCGGTTTTGGCAGGGTCAGTCGCGCAGCAGCTCGTTGATGCCGGTTTTCGAGCGGGTCTTGGCGTCCACCCGTTTCACGATCACGGCGCAATACAGGTTCACGCCGTTTTTCGAGGGCATGGAGCCGGAGACGACAACGGAATAGGGCGGCACTTCGCCATACATTACTTCACCGGTTTCGCGGTCGACGATTTTGGTCGACTGGCCGATGAACACACCCATGCCCAGAACGGCGCCCTCGCGCACGATGCAACCTTCAACGACCTCCGAACGTGCGCCGATGAAGCAGTTGTCCTCGATGATCGTCGGACCCGCTTGCATGGGTTCCAACACGCCACCAATGCCAACACCGCCCGACAGATGGACGTTCTTGCCGATCTGCGCGCAGGAGCCAACGGTGGCCCAGGTATCGACCATCGTGCCCTCACCGACATAGGCGCCAAGGTTGGTAAAGGAGGGCATCAACACCACACCGGGGGCGATGTAGGCGGACTTGCGCACGATGGCGTTCGGCACGGCGCGGAAACCGGCGGCTTTCCATTCGGCTTCGCCCCAGCCTTTGAATTTGCTGTCGACCTTGTCCCACCAGCCAGAGCCTTGCGGCCCGCCTGCGTGTTCCTCCATGTCTTTGATACGAAAGCCCAGAAGAACGGCCTTTTTCGCCCATTGGTTGACGTGCCAATCGCCGTTTTCCAATTTCTCGGCGACGCGCAGACTACCGCTGTCGAGGGCGTTCAAAGTGTCTTCGATGGCCTCGCGAGTCTCGCCGGTGGTGGCGGACGTGATGGTGTCGCGGGCGTCCCAAGCGGCTTCAATCGCGGCTTCGAGCTTTGCGTTGGACATGGTTCTCTCCCGATGGATCATGGTAACTTGTCGGGGACAGGCTATATTCCCTGAAAGACCAACGCGCAATCAGGAGCCGCAATGAACAGTGACGTCCGCAGCCACACCCTTCGCGATAGCCATCAGGATATGGAGACTGCGCGCCAAATTCCCGACACGCCCCAGACCCGCGCCCCGTCCTACAAGCTGGCGTTCACCGACACCGAGTTTCTGACGCGCGAAGACCTGCGGCCGGTACGCTTGCAGCTGGAACTGCTCAAGCCGGAAGTCATGATGGCCGAATACGGGATCGAAAGCACCGTCGTGCTGTTTGGTGGCGCACGGATTCCCGAGCCTGCGAAAAAGGACACCGCACGGACGCAAACCCTGCGCGGTCTGACCAAATATTATGACGAGGCGCGCGAATTCGCGCGTCTGGTGACCGCGCGCTCGGTGCGCGAGGGCACCCAACATACCGATGTGATCGTCACGGGCGGTGGGCCGGGTGTGATGGAAGCGGGCAATCGCGGCGCGCAGGACGCGGGCGGGATTTCCATCGGCCTCAACATCGTTTTGCCGCATGAACAGGCGCCCAATGAATATGTGACACCGGATTTATGCTTTAATTTCCACTATTTCGCGATTCGAAAGATGCATTTTATGATGCGTGCCAGTGCCATCGCGGTATTCCCCGGCGGCTTTGGAACGCTTGATGAAATGTTCGAGGCCCTGACCCTGATCCAGACAGGGCGCATGAAGCGGGTGCCGTTCTTGTTGTTTGGCGGCGATTTTTGGCGATCCATCATCAATTGGGACGCGCTGTCGGAGGCGGGCACAATTTCAGCGCAGGACCTCGACCTGTTCCGCTTTGTCGAAACGGCCCAAGAAGCGATCGAGGTGATAGACGGTTGGGAACATCGCGGTGAAAAACGCGAAAACATTCCCGGCCGCTGAACGGGCCCGATGGGCGGGCGGCGGATCAGCCGCTCGCAAATTCGCTGTCATCCAGATCCAGATAGGGGGCGCTGGCGGCAGAACTGTGCAGGCCTTCGACCGCGCGTCGCATGTAGCGGTCCAGCGCGGCCTCTTGAACAATTTTGCCGATGGTCTGGCCGCTATCGCGGGCCAGCAGGTGCAACATTTGCACAGTTGATTCGTCGAGGTAGAGCGTGATTTTTTCCATGTCCCCACCCTATGCGCGGTGACATTTTCAATCTGGTTAACGGCGCCGGATTAATGCAGATGTATCGCCCCCTTAGCCGCGCGTGTCCGCTTCGATCTGGGCTTTGGATTTGCGCGCGCGCTCGGTTGCGGACTTCAGCTGCCCACAGGCGGCCATGATGTCCTCGCCGCGCGGTTTGCGCACGGGGGAGGCATAGCCTGCGTTGTAAACGATGTCTGAAAAGGCGCGGATCCGGTTGTTCGAGGACCGTTTATAGGGCGCACCGGGCCATTCGTTGAAGGGGATCAGGTTGATCTTGGCGGGGATGCCTTTGATCAATTCAACCAGACGATGCGCATCCTCGTCGCTATCGTTGATGCCGGCAAGCATCACATATTCAAAGGTAATCCGCTCGGAATTGGAGACTTTGGGATAGGTGCGCAGCACATCCAGCAGCGCTTCGATATTCCAGCGCTTGTTGATCGGCACCAGCAGATTGCGGGTCTCGTCCGTGGTCGCGTGAAACGACACGGCCAGCTGACAGCCGATTTCCTCGGCGCAGCGCGCGATTTCCGGCACAACCCCAGACGTCGACAGGGTGATGCGGCGACGCGAAAGCTGGATGCCCTCGGGGTCCATCGCAATTTTCATCGCATCTCGCACATTGTCGAAATTATACAGCGGCTCGCCCATGCCCATCAAAACGATGTTGGACAACAGCCGCGCTTCGGGCTCACCGCGCGTGCCGCGTTCGGGCCATTCGTCCAGATCGTCGCGCGCCACCATCACCTGACCGATGATTTCGCTCGCCGTGAGGTTGCGCACCAGCTTTTGCGTACCCGTGTGGCAGAACGAACAGGTCAGCGTGCAGCCCACTTGCGACGACACACACAGCGTGCCGCGCCCCTCTTCGGGGATATAGACCACCTCGACCTCATGCCCGCCCGCAATGCGCACAAGATACTTGCGGGTGCCATCCTCGGACACGAGTTTGGACACCACTTCGGGCACCCGCAGCACGAATTTTTCCGCCAGTCCCGCACGCAGGTCCTTGGACAGATTGGTCATATTGGCAAAGTCGCGCTCGCCCCATTGGTAAATCCATTGCCAGATCTGGCCGACCCGCATCTTGGCCTGTTTTTCGCTCGCAAGTCCGGCCTCGATCAGGGCCTCACGCATTTGCACGCGCGTCAAACCGACAAGGTTCACCGGCCCGTCCTCGGCCTTGCGCGGAAGTGTCATCACGTCCTGCGTGATGGGCGCGGCGGGCTTGGCGCCGTTAAGCGGGGCACTGGCGGTCATGGGGTCTCTCCGAATATCACAAGCGGCGGTTCTACAGGAAAATGCCGCTTCGATAAAGCCTCAAGAAAAAAGCCCCGCTGGATCAGCAGGGCTCTGTGGGGATGTCTCACGCAGATGTGCGCGGATCAGGCACCGCAGCGCTGGGCGGCATCATCGACCGAGGCGGTAAAGCCGGACAGCGAAAACGTGTCCTTGGTCACGGTGTCGCGCGCGGAGCGGCCCGTCAACGTGGCCTCTGCGCCGCGCTTCATCGCCGCAACGATGCGGGCGTCGTCCTGCGGAGAGGTCGACCAAGCGGTCTCACCCTCGGTAAACAGCGCATAGTTGGTGCCGCCGATGGAGAGGGTGACTTCCGAACCGGGGGCAAAGGGATACCCGCCGGCAAAGGAGACCTGCCCGTTCATGCCCGACGCTGGCGCATAGGATACGAAAAACAGGATCTCGCCGCGCGAGACGTTCTTGGTGCGGCCCGCAGTGTCGGTGTTGACCGTCTGCTTGGGTTTGGACACCACCCAGCATTGCTTGCCCGAGGCGTTTTCCTCAAAGACATACCAGTCGGTGTTATTGGCGACCTGATTGGTCGATTCCTGTGCGAATGCGGTCGTTGCCGCGAGCGCAAATATTGCGCCTGCAACCATGCGCGAAAAAGGGCGCGTAAGTGCGAATGTCATTGTGGTCCAGCCTCCAGCCGTCACTGCCTCTGCGGGTCTGTGCCATCCCGTCTCAAGCGGTATTTCAATGCACAGGCCGTTTTTCAAGTTCCTGCGTGCACAGTAGCGCAAAATCCGGCATTTGTGAAAGTGTGCTCGGCGGGAAATCGCTGAATCGTGAGCGAAACGCGGAGGAAATGAGATGGCACAACCCGAAACACTGGTGGAAATCTGGCGCGGCCCCTTTGCCGAAAGCCTGCACGCGGGCCACGCCGTGGTCTGCGATGCCTCGGGGATTCTGGCAAGTTGGGGGGATCCCGACACCGTGATCCTGCCGCGATCCTCGGTCAAAATGATCCAGGCGCTGCCCTTCATTTCCTCTGGCGCGGCCGATGCGATCGGCGCAAGCGAGGCCGATGTCGCCTTTTCCTGCGCCTCCCATCAGGGCGCGGCGATCCACACCCGCCGCGCGGCAGCCTGGCTGGAAACATTGGGCTACAGCGAGGCCGATCTCATCTGCGGCCCCCAAATGCCCGATGATCGCGCGGCAAAGACAGCCCTGATCAAATCGGACGACAGTCCTTGCCGCCTGCACAACAATTGCTCGGGAAAACATGCGGGCTTTTTGTCCTACGTGAAACACACGGGCGCGAGCCTGGATTACGTCGAGCCCGACCACCCGCTGCAACGCGACATTCTGGAAGCCTTCGAAACCGTGACCGGCGTCACATCGCCCGGTTTTGGCGTGGATGGTTGCTCGGCGCCCAACTTTGCGACGACAATCGCCGGCTTGGGGCGGGCGATGGCCTTTTACGCAAATGCCCGCGAAGACGGACCGGGTTACGAGGCCGCCGCGCATCGCCTCGCGCGTGCCATGCCGGCGTTTCCCGAACTGGTCGCTGGTGAAGGGCGCGCCTGCACCGAACTGATGATGGCGGGCAAAGGCAAAGTCGCGATCAAAACCGGCGCCGAAGGCCTCTTTACCGCGATCTGGCCCCAAAAAGGGATCGGCGTCGGGCTCAAGATCACCGACGGCGGCACCCGCGCCGCCGAATGCGCCATCGCGACGATTCTGGTCGGCATCGGCGCGCTCGACGGGGAACACCCTGCGGTCAGAAAACGGATGAATCCGCGCATCGCGAATTTCGCCGGAATCGACACAGGCGAAATCAAAGCCGCGCCTGCGCTGGCCGGATTTACCCTGGCCTAAGCCTTCTTTCGGACAAAAATACCCAAAAGGATTTAGGCAAACGCGTCTGCCGCGTAGCCCTGAATGTAGAGCAATGCACTGAGGTCGCCGTGGTTGATGCGGATATCGCATTCTGCGGCGACCGAAGGTTTCGCGTGCAACGCAACGCCTGCGCCCGCAAGGCCAAGCATCCCCAAATCATTCGCCCCGTCACCAACGGCCATCACATCGTCCTGTGAAATCCCGAGGCGGGCGGTGATCTCCTTGAGCGCCTGCACCTTTGCTTCGCGGCCCAAAATCGGCAGGCCGACTTTTCCGGTGAGCGTCCCGTCTTCAACCAAAAGCGTGTTGGCGCGATTCTCGTCAAAGCCCAGCGTTTGGGCCACAAATCCGGTAAAGGCCGTAAAGCCACCCGACACCAGCGCGGCATAGGCTCCGTCGCGCTTCATCGTGGCCAAGAGGTCGCGCCCCCCCGGCATGAACGTGATGCGCGTGTCGATGACCTGTTGGATGACATCCGCGCCCAGTCCGGCCAGCAGCCCCACGCGTTCGTTCAGCGCGCCCTCGAAATCCAATTCGCCGTTCATGGCCCGCGCGGTGATCTCCTTTACCCTCTCGCCCACGCCGGCCACATCGGCCAGCTCGTCGATGCATTCCTGCTGGATCATCGTGCTGTCCATATCCGCCAACAGCATCTTCTTGCGGCGCCCCTGTGTAGGTTGCACCACCAGATCAACGCCGGTTTTTTGCAAGTCAGACCAGATATCCCAGCGGTTGGACGGAATTTCGGGGATCTCGAATTCCGCGGCAATGCCATCGGCCAGCACCCGCATCCGGTCACCGCCCCAAGCGCCGCGCAGCGCGTCCACGAGAGCATATTCAAGCGAAGGATTGGTGGGCGCAGTCAAAAGCGTGACGGTAAACATGGGGCAGGCTCCGGTAATGTTGCGCAAGCCCATACCCTACCTGCACGCAGATTTCCAATCGTCCGTGCTGCCCTTTGGGAAAGTTTCTTCACCGGATCGTTACGAATGCGCCCCAAGAAAAGCACGCGCGCCGAAAGTCGCATAAGAATCCCTCTTGTCAGACTTCGGCAAAGGCACTACCTCCGTCGGCGGGACACCTCTCCCCAACGAGAGGCATCATATCTGGAAGGATACCAGCAATGGCTATCGAAGCACCGGCAACGCGTCCGGCAAACCCGCGTTTTTCGTCCGGCCCCTGTGCCAAAATCCCCACATTCTCGCTCGACTTGCTGGCTGACGCCCCCCTGGGCCGTTCGCACCGTGCTGCCATCGGCAAGGAAAAGCTGAAAGCCGCGATCGAAACGACCCGCGACGTGCTGGGCATCCCCGCAGACTACCGCATCGGCATCGTTCCGGCCTCCGACACGGGTGCCGTTGAAATGGCCATGTGGTCGCTGCTGGGCGCGCGTAAAGCCACCATGGTTGCCTGGGAATCCTTTGGCGCTGGCTGGGTCACCGATGTGGTCAAACAGCTGAAAATCGACGCCGAGGTGAAAACCGCCGACTACGGCCAGATCGTCGATTTCGCGACCATCGATTTCAACACCGACGTTGTGTTCACATGGAACGGCACCACCTCGGGTGTGCGTCTGGCCAATGGCGATGCGATCCCTGCGGATCGCGAAGGCCTGACCATCTGCGACGCCACCTCGGCGGCCTTTGCGATGGACCTGCCGTGGGACAAGCTCGATGTGACGACGTTCTCTTGGCAAAAAGTGCTGGGCGGTGAAGCGGCGCATGGCATTCTTGTGCTCTCCCCGCGTGCGGTCGAGCGCCTCGAAAGCTACACGCCCGCATGGCCCCTGCCCAAGATTTTCCGCATGACCAAGGGCGGCAAGCTGATCGAAGGTATCTTTGTCGGCGAGACCATCAACACCCCCTCCATGCTTGCGGTCGAGGATTATCTCGTTGCGCTGGATTGGGCAAAATCCATCGGCGGTCTCAAAGGCCTGATCGCCCGCGCCGATGCCAACACCAAAGTCATTGCCGATTTCGTCGACAGCCACGACTGGATTGATTTCCTGGCTGCCGATCCTGCGATCCGCTCCAACACCTCTGTCTGTCTGAAATTCTCGGATGACCGGATCAAAGACGGCGCTGCTTTTGCCAAGGCTGTTGCAAAACGTCTGGAAAAAGAAGGCGTTGCGCTGGATATCGGCGCTTATCGTGACGCGCCTGCCGGTCTTCGGATCTGGTGTGGCGGCACGGTTGAAACGGCAGATGTTGCCGCGCTGATGCCTTGGCTCGACTACGCGTTCAACGCCGAAATCGCCGCTCAATAAGCCCTTAGGTTCACCGCCATAGTCCCGCGCTTGCAGGACTTGCGGTGGCCCGATGGCCCCGGGTCACCGCACCATTCTTTCCATCTTTCAGAGGAGCCTTTTCACATGGCACCCAAAGTTCTCGTTTCTGACGCCCTGTCGCCCGCTGCTGTCCAGATTTTCAAGGACAACGGCATCGAAGTCGATTTCCGCCCCGAGCTGGGCAAAGACAAAGACGCTCTGGCTGCGGCCATCGGCGCGTATGACGGTCTTGCGATCCGCTCGGCCACGAAAGTGACCGAAAAGCTGCTTGAATCCGCGACCAACCTCAAAGTGGTGGCGCGCGCCGGTATCGGTGTGGACAACGTCGACATTCCCGCCGCTTCGAAAAAAGGCGTGATCGTGATGAACACGCCGTTTGGCAACATGATCACCACCGCCGAGCACGCGATTGCGATGATGTTTGCCGTCGCACGTCAATTGCCCGAGGCCTCTGCCTCCACTCATGCCGGCAAATGGGAAAAGTCCAAATTCATGGGCGTTGAGCTGACCAACAAGGTGCTCGGTGTCATCGGGGCCGGCAACATCGGCGGGATCGTTTGCGACCGCGCCAATGGCCTCAAGATGAAAGTGATCGCCTATGACCCCTTCCTGTCGCAAGAGCGCGCCGATAAGATCGGTGTGACCAAGGTCGAGTTGGACGAATTGCTTGCCAAGGCCGATTTCATCACCCTTCACGTGCCGCTCACCGACAAGACCCGCAACATCCTCTCGGCTGAAAACATCGCCAAAACCAAAAAAGGCGTGCGCATCATCAACTGTGCGCGTGGCGGTCTGGTCGATGAAGCTGCTTTGGCCGAAGCGTTGAAATCCGGTCACGTTGCGGGTGCCGCGCTTGACGTGTTCGAAGTTGAACCCGCCAAGGACAGCCCCGTTTTCGGTCTGCCCAACGTTGTCTGCACGCCCCACCTCGGCGCCTCCACCTCGGAAGCCCAGGAAAACGTGGCGCTTCAGGTTGCCGAACAGATGTCGGCCTATCTCAACAGCGGCGAAGTCACCAATGCGCTCAACATGCCGTCCGTGACCGCCGAAGAAGCCAAGATCATGGGCCCTTGGGTGAAACTGGCCGAAAACCTCGGCTCCTTCATCGGTCAGGTGACCGACGAGGTGATCGAAACGGTCAACATCACCTTCAACGGCTACGCCTCCGAGCTGAACACCAAAGCGCTGGAAGCGGCGGTGATCGCCGGCATCATGCAGGCGTCCAACCCCGATGTGAACATGGTCTCCGCGCCGGTGATCGCCAAAGAACGTGGCATGAAAATTTCCAAAACCACCGAGGATGCGACGGGCTCGTTTGATGGCTACATCAAGCTCGACATCCAGACGGTCGAGAAATACCGCACCATCGCGGGCACGGTTTTCTCCGATGGCAAGCCGCGCTTCATCCAGATCAAAGGCATCACCATCGACGCCGAAGTCGGCGAGCACATGCTCTACACGACCAACACCGACACGCCCGGTATCTTGGGCAAGCTCGGCTCCATGCTGGGTGAGCACGGCGAAAACATCGCCAACTTCACCCTTGGTCGCGAAAAAGCCGGTGGGGAAGCCATCGCCGTCACCCTTCTGGACACGCCGCTGAAAGCCTCGACAGCCGATGCGCTGAAAGAAACCAAGCTGTTCCGTCAGGTGCGCCCGCTGGTTTTCAACGTCTAACGTAACAGGTTAGCGAAAACATCACTGGGGCCGCTGGACATTCCGGCGGCCCTTCGCTTTTGTGGCCCCGCGAACAGGAGGACCCCAATGCGCATCTATGCTATCGGTGATATTCACGGCCAAATCGACATGCTTCATGCCGCCCACGCGCGGATCGAGGCAGATAAGAAACGCGTCGGCGATCCTGATGCGCTGATCGTGCACTTGGGCGATTACACTGACCGTGGCCCGGATAGCGCCGCAGTGGTGCAACTGTTGATCGACGGGTTGGCCGAGGGCAAACCGTGGATCGTGTTGCGTGGCAACCATGACCGCATGTTCTGCCGCTTTGTGCGCAATGGCGATGCCTTTGACAACGATCATATCCTGTCGGGGAAAAGCTGGTTGAACAAATCGCTCGGGGGCAAGGAAACGCTGGCCTCTTACGGGGTTGAGGCGACAGATTTCGAATTCGAGGCCGGTTGGGAGGCCGCCAGGAAAGGCGTGCCGATGGCGCATATCGAGTTCCTCGAAAACTGCCCCATGAGCTATGAATTCGACGGCTGCCTTTATGTGCACGCCGGTGTGCGCCCCGGCGTCGCGCTTGAGGATCAGTCGGAAGAGGACCTTTTGTGGATTCGCAACGGCTGGCTTGATTACGAGGGTGAGTTGCCCTGGCTTGTCATCCACGGCCACACCGCGCTGGAAGAAGCGACACATTTCGGCAACCGCGTCGATCTGGACACCGGTGCGGGCTATGGTCGCCCGCTGACGGCGGCAGTGATCGAGAACGGCGAGGTGGAAATCCTGACCGACGACGGGCGCAAACCCATCACCCGCGCAGAGCCGCGCAGCTAAACGCATCTGTGCAAACGCCGTGCGGGTAAATTCCGGCACGGCGTTAAGTTTCTATTCATTTGCATCCGTCACACTCGGGCCAAGACGCTTTTCAGAAGGGAAAGCGCTTTGCTCGGAGATGGATATGAGCCAGTTGGATATTCTCGCGCAGGAACGCCGCGCGCGGTTAGCGGCGGAACGCTTGTTGGAATTGAAACAGGCCGAATTATTTGCCGCCAACAAGAAACTCTCCAGCCACGCGCGCAACCTCTCCGACGAAATTATCGTCACACGCGAGGAAACCCAGACGCTGAAGGTGCGCAACGAAGAAACCCTGCAAGACCTTGAAAAGGCGCATCATGCGGTTGATATCGCCGAGCGCCGCTTGTGGGACTCTTTGGAAACCATTCACGACGGATTTGCGGTGTACGATCCCGACGATGTGTTGATCGCGGCCAATTCCGCCTATTTGCAGGTCTTTGACGGGCTCGCGGATGTGCGTCCGGGCGCGCATTACCGTGATATTATCACCCTCGCCGTCGAAGAGGGGCTGGTGGATACGGGCGATCTGACGCGGATGGGGTTTGTCGAGGCGGCGATGGCGCGCTGGAACGCCCCGCACCGCGAACCCCATGTGATGCGTTTGTGGAACAACCAGTTCGTCAAACTGGTCGACCAGCGGTCGCGCGACGGCGATACCGTGTCGCTCGGCCTCAATATTACCGCAACCGTGCGCTCGGAAACCCGCCTCAAGAAGGCGCGCTCCAAGGCGGAAAGTGCGAACCGCGCGAAATCGGCCTTTCTGGCAAATATGACCCATGAAATCCGAACGCCGATGAATGGTGTCGTGGGCATGGCCGAATTATTGGCCGATACCGCGCTGTCGGACGAGCAAAAGCTCTATGTCGATACGATCAAAAGCTCCGGCGAGGCGTTGCTTTTGCTGATCAACGATGTGCTCGACTATTCCAAGATCGAAGCCTCGAAACTGTCACTTCATTATGAACCTTTCGACTTTGAAAAAACCGTGCATGAGGTGGTGACCCTGCTGCAACCCTCTGCGGCTCATAAGAAAATCGACCTGATCATTGACTATGATATGTTCCTGCCGACCCGCTATGTCGGGGATCGCGGCCGCTTGCGCCAGGTGTTGATGAACCTTGTGGGCAATGCAGTGAAATTTACCCGCGATGGCCATGTCGTGATCCGTGTCGTCGGCTTGCCCGATGGTGACAAAGCGCAACGCGTTCATGTGTCGGTCGAAGACACGGGGATCGGCATCGCCCCGGATATGGTTGACCATATTTTCGGGGAATTCAATCAGGTCGAGGACGAGCGCAACCGCAAATTCGAAGGCACGGGCCTCGGTCTTGCGATCACGCGCCAGCTGGTGTCGCTGATGGGGGGCGAGATTTGGGTTGATAGCGATCTGGGGCAGGGCTCTGTGTTCGGCTTTCACATCACGATGGATATGGCCGAGGATGCGGTCGTCGCCACGGCCTTGCCAAGCTGGATGCATTCAGCAGTTCTGATTGATCCGCAAGCAACCGGAAGCAGCATTCTGGCCAAGCAATTGGATACATTGGGCTTTGCTGTCAGCGCATTCGCCAGTGCCACAGAAATGTTGGCCTCTCGCGCCTTTACCGCTGATATTTATCTCGTCGATTCTGCGCTGCCCGACCGCGATGTGGTCAGCTTTATTCGCGAGCTGCGCAGCAACGGCGTCGAGGCGCCGGTTCTGGTGATGACCTCGGGGCCGATATCTGCGGGATTGCTGGCCGCAGAGCGCGCGCATTTGTTGCACAAGCCGCTGTTGCGGGCCGATTTTCTGGGGGCCTTGGCACGGGTCGCGCCGGAGGCGACGGTTCGGACCTCCAGCTCAGGTCAGCCAAGAAAGATGCGGGTTCTTGCTGCCGAGGACAATAAAACCAACCAGCTTGTGTTCGGCAAGATGTTGAAATCCATAGATATCGAGTTGAAATTTGCTGAAAATGGCCGCGAAGCAATCGCCTTGTACCAAAGCTTTGAGCCCGACCTCATCTTTATGGATATTTCGATGCCCGACATCGATGGCAAAGAGGCGACACGCGCGATCCGCGCGCTCGAAGAGGCCACGGGCACCCATGTCCCGATCGTCGCGCTGACGGCCCATGCGATGGCGGGGGACGATGCTGCGATCATGGACGCGGGTCTGGACTACTACATGACGAAACCGCTGCGCAAAGCCGCGATCATCGACCGTATTCTCGCGCATCAACCCGCAGATAGTTTTCCGCTTGTCGGGGCGGTTATCGCGCAGGACATGCCGCGCGCAGGCAACGAACCTTAGGTATTTTGCGCCAGGATCGTGAGAAACGCCGCCCCGAAGCGCTCGGTAGCTCCGTCCCCGATGATACGGATCAGCGCCGGAACCGAGCCGGGTTTCTGGTCGGCGACTTTCGCGATCTGCGCGGGTGTCAGGCTCATGGGTTTCAAGGTGCCGCAAGCCCCGCGCGCCAGATCGCGCTGGGCCTGTTGCATCAGGTCGAACATCTCGCCCGAGGCGCGCCCTGACAATTTGCGCCGCATGGGGTGGACCGCGTCGGGCATTGCGCCGGTGATCACCGCCAGAAACAGGGCGCCGTAGCGGTCGAGTTTGGTTGCGCCAACGCCGGAAATCCGCGCCATATCGTCCAGCGAGACCGGGCGTTTTTCAGCCATCTCGATCAGTGTTTTGTCGGTGAAAATCACATAGGCCGGGACGCGGGCCTCCTCGGCCAACGCGCGGCGTTTCGCTTTCAGGGCGGACAAAAGCGGCGCATCCTCCTCGGAAACCAGCGTGCGCACGACCGTGCTTTTGGGCGCATATTTGATGCTGTCGCGGCGCAGGGTTATTTTCTCTTCGCCCTTGAGGATCGGCACCGCCGGTTCGGTCATATACAGCGCACCGTGGCGTTCGGGGTTGGGGCGGATCAAATCCAGCCCCATCATCTGGCGAAAGACGGCATTCCATTGGCGTTTGTCGTAATTCTTGCCCACGCCGAAGGTCGGCAATTGATCATGGCTGCGCTGCTGTACCTTGTCGGTCATCTTGCCCTGCAAAATGTCGATCAGATGCCCCGCGCCAAAACTTTCGTCAGTGCGCAGGATGGCCGAGAGAGCTTTGCGCACGTCATCGGTCGCGTCAAACAGATCGGGGGGGGTATCACAGAGGTCGCAGTGTCCACAGGCGCCCGCCTCTTCACCAAAATACGAAAGCAGGGTCTGGCGGCGACATATCTGGGCCTCTGCCAGACCAAGCAATCCGTTCAGCCGGGCATGATCGGCGGCGCGGCGCTCCAGCGGGGCGGGGCTTTCGTCGATCTGGCTGCGCCGGAAGCGGATGTCATCGGGCCCAAAGAGCGTCAGCGTTTCCGCAGGCGCGCCGTCGCGCCCCGCCCGCCCGATTTCCTGATAGTAGCCTTCGATGGATTTGGGCAGATCGGCATGGGCGACCCAACGGATGTCGGGTTTGTCGATGCCCATGCCAAAGGCCACGGTCGCCACCACGATCAAGCCGTCCTCTTGTTGAAAACGGCGTTCGACCTCGCGGCGCAGCTCGGGGTCCATCCCGCCATGATAGGCGCAGGCGCGATGGCCGGCGTCCTCCAGCGCTTTGGACAGGCTTTCGGTCTTGGCGCGCGTTCCGCAATAGACAATGCCCGACAAGCCTTTGCGCGCGCTGGCAAAGTCCAGAATCTGGCGGCGGGGACTATCCTTGACCGCGAAAGCCAGATGGATATTGGGCCGGTCGAAACCGCGCAGGAAGGTTGCGGGCGCTTCGCCATCAAACAAGCGCGTGACGATTTCGGCGCGGGTTTCCTCGTCGGCGGTGGCGGTAAATGCGGCGAGGGGCACATTCAGCGTGCTGCGCAAGGCGCCGATCCGCAGATAGTCGGGTCGGAAATCATGGCCCCACTGGCTGACGCAATGCGCCTCGTCCACCGCAATGAGCCCGACACCGGCGCGTTGCAAGATCCCCACCATGCCAAAGGCCGCAAGCCGTTCGGGCGCGATATACAGAAGTTTGAGCGTACCGGCGCGCAAAGCATCGAGCACAGCGGCGTTTTCCGCTTCCGAATTGCCCGATGTCAGGGTTCCGGCGGCAACGCCTGCCTCGGTGAGGCCGCGCACCTGATCGCGCATGAGGGCGATAAGCGGGGAAATCACCACGGTAACGCCGTCACGCACCAGCGCCGGCAATTGGAAACACAGGGATTTTCCGCCGCCCGTGGGCATGATCGCCAGAACATTGCGACCCGCGATCACCGCATCAACGATTTCCTCCTGGCCGGGGCGAAATCCGTCAAATCCGAAGGTCGTTTTAAGAATTGAGGACGCGTTGCCGTCTGCCATGGGATCTGTACCGCCTGAATGAGGGCGCAGAATCGCACAGCGGGCTCAGCGCCTCAAGCAGTGATTGCCTTACATGAAGGCGTAGGCATTGTTGCGGATGATGATTTCAATCGCATAGATCGCGATAAAGGCCACCAGCGGCGCAAGGTCGAGACCGCCCATCGGGGGCAGGATTTTGCGGATCGGGCGATAGACCGGCTCCAGCAGACGCGAAAGGCCTTCCCAGATTTGATAGACCAGCGGCTGGCGCAGGTTGAGCACCTGAAAGTTGATCAGCCAGCTCATAATGATCTGCACGATCATGACGAATTTCACGATCCCGAGGATCATCAGGAGAATCTGGAAAAGCGATACCATTGTCAGTCCTTTATCAATCTGTTGCCCGATTAGGTAAGTGGCGCAGCCTGTGCACACAAGAGCGGTTGTGCCGTTACGTCGCAGGTTGACGCAAGCGGGCCACGCGGCATCAATCACGCCATGTATCCATTCATTCGCATCTTTTGGCATCTGCGCCGCGCCCGCTCTCAGCCCAAAACCGGACTTCTCGACGCGTTGGTGTCACATCACTACTGCATGCCATGGGATCTGGACCTGTGGCGTGAACTCAATAACGGGCGCACGTTAACGCTTTATGACCTCGGGCGGGTGCCGATGCTGGTGACGACCGGCATGGCCGACATTTGCCGCGCCAAGCGATGGGGGATGACGGTGGCGGGGGCCAGCGTGCGCTATCGCAAGCGGATCACGATGTTCGAGAGGCTGCAGATGCGCTCTCGTGCTGTCGGCTGGGACGAGAAATTCATCTACGTCGAGCAATCCATGTGGACCGCTCAAGGGGAATGCGCCAACCATGTTCTCTTGCGCATGGCGTTGGTGAGCAAGGCGGGGATTGTGCCGCCGGTGGACATGCTGAATGCGCTTGGCGCGGCTGAGGTCAGCCCCGTTCTGCCGGACTACGTGCAAAACTGGATCGCAGCGGATGCGACACGCCCCTGGCCACCGATGCAAGATCAAGCGGTGTCACCGTTGCCATAGAGAGCGAATGCGGGCATGACTTTGGGCAAACTTGACGCGGCGGCAGTCCGCAAGCGGGGGATCCGATCATGCAGGCGCAGCCAGAACTCACAGCATCCCGATCGCCAGAGCGCGCTTTGCGCAAACGCATTCGGGGCTGGATGATGTACGATTGGGCCAGCCAGCCCTATCACACGCTGATCGTCACCTTCATTTTCGGCCCCTATTTCGCCGAGCAGGTCATCGCCATGCTCATGGCTGGCGGGATGGACGCCGGACTTGCCAAAGCCACAGCGCAAAGCTGGTGGGGCTGGGCGCTGTCGATTGTCGGAGTCCTGATTGCGCTTGGGGCCCCTGTTTTGGGGTCGATTGCCGATGGCACGGGCCGCCGCCTGCCGTGGATCTGGGTCTTTTCCGCCTTTTACGTTGTCGGCGCGGCGGGGCTGTGGATCGCGGTGCCCTCAAGCTTGCCCGTCGTGACAGTTCTGGTGTTTTTCGGCATCGGCATGATCGGGATCGAATTCACCACGATTTTCACCAACGCGCTGCTGCCTGCCTTGGGGCCGCGCGAACAGGTGGGGCGGATTTCGGGGTCCGGCTGGGCCTGGGGCTACGTTGGCGGGCTGATCGCCCTGCTGATCATGCTGTTGTTTTTTGCGGAAAATGCCGCCGGCGTCACGCTTTTGGGGATCGCGCCCTTGTTCGGGTTTGAGGCGGCGGCGCGCGAAGGGACGCGGTTTGTCGGCCCGTTTACGGCGCTTTGGTATGTCGTCGCGATGGTTCCGTTCTACCTTTGGGTCAAGGAGCCGCGCGGCGGGGGCAACGGCTTGTCGGTCCGTGCGGGTCTGCGGGATTTGGGGGAGACCCTGCGCAGCTTGCCCCGGCGGCGCTCGTTGTTCGCCTACCTTGGCTCGTCGATGTTCTACCGCGATGCGCTGAACGGCATGTACACCTTTGGCGGGATTTACGCGATTGGCGTGCTGGACTGGAGTGTCATCGACATCGGTGTCTTCGGTATTCTGGGGCTGGTGACGGGCGCTCTGTTCGCCTGGCTTGGCGGGCGGGCGGATGCGCGCTTTGGGCCGCGCAGCGTCATTATTTTCTGCATTTTTGTCCTGATTGCCACAGCAATTGCTATCGTGCTGATCACCCGCACCAGTGTGTTCGGCATCGCGGTGCCCGCAAGCTCAAGCCTGCCGGATGTGGCCTTTTACGTCTGTGGCGGGCTGATCGGGGCCGCAGGGGGCGCAATCCAGTCTGCAAGCCGTACGATGATGGTCCATCAATCCGACCCCAAGCGCATGACCGAAGCCTTCGGGTTGTTTGCGCTGTCGGGAAAGGCCACGTCTTTTCTTGCACCTGCGCTCATCGCTTTGGTGACGCAGATCAGCGGATCGCAGCGCGCAGGCATCACGCCGCTGATCCTGCTTTTCCTTATCGGCCTCGTGCTGTTACTCTGGGTGAAATCCGACGGGAGCGAGGCGGCAGCATGAGCAAGAAATATCTGATCGCGGTGATGTGTCTGGGGCTGATGGTCGCGGGCTGTGGCCGCTCGACCAGCGAGGTGACGCGCGCCGTTGCCAACCCCAACGATACCCGCATGGCCAAGGCTGTGTTCGGGCCGATGTCGGGACCTGCGAGTGGCCTGTCGCCCGACAGTTTCGGCTCTTATGCCAAGGGCTGTCTGGCAGGGGCAGAGCAGCTTGCCGAAACGGGGCCGACATGGCAGGCCATGCGCCTGTCTCGCAATCGCAACTGGGGCAATCCGGTGCTGATCGACTATCTCGAACGCACTTCGGCCAAAGTGGCCCGCCTGCCCGGTTGGAACGGCTTGTACGTGGGCGACATGAGCCAGCCGCGCGGCGGCCCGATGTCGTCGGGGCATGCCAGCCACCAGATCGGACTGGACGCCGATATCTGGATGCTGCCGCCAACACGGCTGAACCTGAGCGCCTCCGAGCGGGAAAGCCTGTCGTCCATCGACATGCAGCGCGCAGGAGGGGCCTATGTGAATTCGCGCTGGACACCGACCTACACCGAGGTCTTGAAAACCGTGGCCTCCGATCCGGCGGTTGCGCGGATTTTCATCTTTCCCGGCGCAAAAGTGCAGATGTGCAAAGAGGCAACGGGCGATCGGTCGTGGTTGAATAAAATCCGCCCGTGGTATGGCCATAACTACCATTTTCACGTGCGTCTGGCCTGTCCCAAGGGCGATGCCGACTGCGTCGATCAGGCGCCGCCGCCTCCGGGGGACGGCTGCGCCGATGCGCAGGCCTGGGTGAACAACATCATCAACCCGCCGCCACCCAAACCGCGCGACCCCAATGCGCCCAAACCCGTACCAACTCCGCCGCTGACCATGGCCCGCATGCCGGCGCAATGCGGCGCGGTGGCGGCCAATTGAAACAGGTCGCGCTCTTTGCGGCGCTGGCGCTGGCCATGACACTGCGTCTGGCCAGTGCCGAGGCGCATTTTCTCGGGGAGCGGGTGTTTTCAAGCGCTGATGCGGCGCTGGGCGGTCTGTCGGGGATCGAGGTGTCGGAGGATGGCGCAACCTTCACGGTGATTTCGGATCGCGGTGCCATGGGCACCGGACGCTTTTCGCGTGCCTCGGACGGGCGCATTCTGGACATCACATTCGATCGCTTCGCGCCGCTCAAAGGCCGCGATGGCGGCGCCTTGGGGCAATATCAAACCGATGCCGAAGGGCTCGCGCAGGCCCGCGACGGGACGCTGTTTGTGTCCTTTGAAGGGGAGCACCGGATCTGGGCCTATCCGCGCTTTGGGGCCGCTGCACAGGCCCTGCCTGCGCATCCCGATTTCGCGGGTTTGCAAAACAATTCCGCGCTTGAGGCGCTGGCGATTGACGCGGCGGGCGCGCTGTACACCCTGCCCGAACGCTCCGGCGCGATGGAGCGGCCATTCCCGCTTTACCGCTTCAAGGAGGGGGTCTGGTCGCAGCCCTTTGCGGTGCCGCGGCGCGGGGAATTCCTGCCGGTGGGGATGGATTTCGGCCCTGACGGGCGGCTTTATCTGCTGGAACGCTGGTTCACGGGCTTTGCGTTTGCCGCGCGGGTGCGTTCCTTTGCGTTGGGGGATGACCTGCGCGACGAGCGCGAAGAGCTTGTGACCATCAGCGGCACCCATGACAATCTCGAAGGCATTGCCGTCTGGGGCAAAGCGGCGCAAATCCACCTGACGCTGGTGTCGGACGATAATTTCCGCGCCTTCCAGCGGACCGAATTTGTGGACTACCTGCTGTTGCAATGACTTGATTTGCGCCGCCAACCCGCGTAAACGCCGCAAATCGTGCCCGTCAGGGCCAAGTCTCCGCTACCTTGTAAAAACGGATCAACAGATATGACACGTATTCTTCCGGGCGTTCTCGCCATGGCCATCATCGTTGTGGCCTCAAACATCCTTGTGCAACATTTGCTCGGCGATTGGCTGACATGGGGCGCAATCACCTATCCTTTCGCCTTTCTTGTCACCGATGTGATGAACCGCCTCTACGGGGCCGCCTCGGCGCGTAAAGTCGTGATCGCAGGCTTCGTTGTCGGCGTCATCTGTTCGTTGATCGGCACGCAGATCATGGGCGAATATGGGCCGCTGGTGACGCTGCGGGTGGCGGTCGGCTCTGGCACCGCGTTCTTGATTGCCCAGCTCATGGATGTGTTTGTCTTCAACAAGCTGCGCGATGGTGCATGGTGGAAAGCGCCGCTTGGGTCCTCGGTGATCGGTTCGGCGCTGGACACGGCGATTTTCTTCTCTGTGGCATTTGCGGCAAGCTTTACCTTCTTTGGCGCAGGCGAGACAGAAGCCGCTGCCTGGGCCTCGGAAACAGTGCCACTTTTGGGGGTTGGGCCGCTGGCACCGCTCTGGGTGTCGCTGGCTGTGGCGGATTGGGGCTGCAAGCTTGCCCTTTCCTTGATCGCTCTGGTTCCATTCCGCCTCATTATTCAGCGTTTCACCGGAATGAAGGCCACGGCCAACGCATAAATTTACTTGCTCTGCACGAAATATGTGCCACCATAAACCTATCGGCAATTCATCGAAAGGAGGTGGTCCAGTGTCTAGAGTGATGGTGGAATGTGAGGTCAAGACAGTCAGGGGGGCCGTTGTTTCGAGGTAGCACTCGCGACAGAACACCTTTGATTGGGCTTCCCTAACTGGCCCATTTCCTAAGATCTCGACGGGCTGCTCATCTGGCAGCCCGTTTTCGTTTTTGGGTATTTTTATCCGAAAGAAGGCATATGCGGCGCATTGGGGGAAGCGCAAGATGCCCTGTTTTGCGCGGGCGCGATCTGGGCTAGCTATAGGGGTGACGCAACAAACGGATCGAGCCATGCCCCTGACCATCACCGACCGGATTGCCATCGAGGACTGGGAGTTGACCGAGCAGTTCGTGCGCGCCTCCGGGCCGGGCGGGCAGAACGTCAACAAGGTGTCTTCGGCGGTCGAATTGCGCTTTGAGGCCGAGCGCTCTCCCAATCTGCCGGACGCGGTCAAGCGGCGTCTGGCGCGTCTGGCCGGGCGGCGCTGGACCAAAGAGGGGGCGGTGGTGATGTTTTGCGACGAAACCCGCCACCAAGGACGCAACCGCGAGATTGCCCGCGAGCGTTTGGCGGATTTGATCAAGGCGGCAACCGTTGTTCCCAAACGCCGTGTGCCGACAAAGCCGACAAAGGGGTCGGTGCGGCGGCGGCTGGAGGCCAAGAAGCAACGCGGGGAAGTGAAGGCGCTGCGCGGAAAGCTCTAGGGCCTTGGCGGTGGGTTCTAAACCACGACCTCGCGCGTCACCTGTGCGCCAACGCCAAAGACCCGTTTGTAGCGCTCCACCTGATCTTTGGGGCCCATGGCTTTGTTGGGGTTGTCCGACAGTTTTACGGTGGGGTGCCCGTTCGCCTGCACGGCTTTGCAGACCAGTGAAAACGGTGCGAGGGCGTCATTTTTGACCAACCCGCGGAAATCGTTGGTCAGCAACGTGCCCCACCCAAAGCTGGTTTTCACCCGCCCGTGGAAAATCCCGTGCAGGCGCGTGATCTCGTCTACGTCGAGTCCGTCGGAAAAGATGACCAGTTTGCGGGTCGGGTCTTCGCCGCGGGAGGTCCACCATTCGATCGCCGTTTGGGCCGCAGTCACCGGATCGCCGCTATCGATGCGGATGCCGGTCCAGCCGGCCAGCCAGTCGGGCGCGCGCTCCAGAAAGCCTTTGGTGCCGTAGGTGTCGGGCAGGATGATGCGCAGATTTCCCTCATGTTCATCCTGCCAATCGGCCAGCACGTCATAGGGGGCCCGGGCCAAGGCCGTATCGTTTTGAGCGAGTGCGGCATAGACCATGGGCAGTTCATGGGCGTTGGTGCCAACCGCTTCGAGGTCGTGCATCATGGCGATGTGGCAATTCGAGGTGCCGGTGAATTTCCCGCCCGCGCCTTCGCCCAAGCCTTCGACCATGGCCTGCACGCACCAATCCTGCCAGAGGTAGGAATGGCGGCGGCGGGTGCCGAAATCCGCGATCTTGAGGTCATCAAGCGGGCGCAGCGCCTCGATTTTTTCCCAAAGTTTGGTCATCGCGCGGGCGTAGAGCACCTGGAGCTCGAACTTGCCCATGTCCCCGGTGACGGCCCGCGAGCGCAGTTCCATCAGGATCGACAGGGCGGGCACTTCCCAGAGCATGACTTCTGGCCAGCTGCCCTCGAAGGTCAGTTCGTATTGGTCCCCGACGCGCTCGAGCCGGTAGGGCGGCAGGCGCAGGGTTTCGAACCATTCCATGAAATCGGAGCGAAACATCTGGCGCTTGCCGTAAAAGGTATTGCCGCGCAGCCAAGTGCTTTCGCCGCGCGTGAGGGACAGGGAACGGACGTGGTCCAATTGTTCGCGCAATTCGCCCTCGTCGATCATATCCGCCAGCGGAATATGGGTGGCGCGGTTGATGAGCGAAAACGTGACCTGCGTGTCGCGGTGATTGCGAAACACAGATTGGCACATCAGCAGCTTGTAGAAATCCGTGTCGATGAGCGAGCGGACGATCGGGTCGATCTTCCACTTGTGGTTATAGACGCGGGTGGCGATGTCGACCATGGGGGGATCCTCCTGCTTGGGATCGGTTAAAGCAGGGGGATCAGGGGGTTGGCAAGCGTAGACACCCGCGCGTGGTGGATTGGCGGGCGCTTAGATGTTTTGACCGCCGGAGGCCTCGATCCGCTGGGCGGTGACCCAATTTGCCGGACTCATCAAAAGGGCAGTGACCGCGCCCCCGATATCATCCGCAAGTCCGGCGCGCCCCATGGCCGTGCTTTGTGCGACAGCGGCATTTGCAGCGGCATTGTCGCGCACCACGCCGCCGCCAAAATCGGTTTCAATCGCGCCGGGGGCGATGGCGTTCACCGAAATGCCGCGCGGCCCCAATTCGGCAGCGACATAGCGGGTGAGCGTATCGACCGCGCCTTTCATTGTGCCGTAGGCCGAGAAACCCGGACTGGTGAAACGCGACAGGCCGGAGGACACAAACAGGATGCGCCCGCCGTCCTTGAGGCGTGGCAAAAGCGCTTGGATCAGCAGATACGGTCCTTTGACATGCACGGCAAACAGGTCATCAAGTTGCGTGGCTGTCGTCGTGGCAAAGGGGGCATGAACGCCAAAACCGGCGTTGTTCACAAGGCCCGTAAGATGAGTGTGGCCTAGGGCGTTCATCGTGGTTTCCAGTGCTCCGGTAAAGGTCGCAAAGCTTTGATGGGCGGTTGTATCAAGGCACAGGGCCGCCGCCTTTTGGCCAAGCGCCGTGATGTGAGCAACGGTTGCTTGGGCCTCCGTTGCGCCGCTTCGGTAGGTGAGAATGATATCCGCGCCCGCGGCGGCAAGGGCCGTTGCCATCGCTTTGCCAAGGCCGCGATTGCCGCCCGTGATGAGAAAGAGGGGTGAAGGCTGCGTGGTCTGTGTCATGTGAAGACTCCTGTGGTGTACAGGAGAAAGCTAGGGGCGGAGCGTGGCGCTCACATGCCCGATCCTGCGAATGTTTTGCCTGATCCTACAGGATTGCGCGCTCTGACGCGTCAGGAAGCGTCGCGGGCTTGCGCGTCCCTGCGCAAAGAGGGCACATATATTTATGGACCAAAGCGACACATTATATCAGCAGGTTTGCCGCCTTTCACGGCGCGAAAACGTTACCAGTACGCCAAAACAGACCAGCGTCCCGCGCTTGCATCTGGTGTATTGCGAGCAGCCCACGGCCTTGGCGCATGTGGTCTATGACCCCGTGTTTTGCTACGTTCTCGGCGGTGAGAAACTTGCCTATTCCTCTGGACGACAGCTTCCCTTTGCGGCGGGATACGGCGTTGTGGTGTCCATGGATGTTCCTGCGGTCAGCCAGATCACAAAAGCAAGCCTGCGCGCGCCCTATGCGGCGGTCGCTGTTCATCTGGATGTGGCGCTCTTGCGCAGGATCTCGGGCGAAAGTCCTTCTTTTCCCGTCGAGGACGCGCGGGGGGCCTTTGAAACAGCACCGATCTCCCACCGGCTGCATGACGTGATGGCGCGATTGGTCGGGTTGGTGGATCAAGCCGATCTCAGGGCGGGGCTCGCGCCGCTCTATTTGCAGGAGTTGCATCTTCTCTTGTTGCGCTCTGCGCAGGGGCAGCGGTTGCGTGCCATTGCGCGCGCAGACACGAAGAGCGCGAAAATCGCGGAGACCACGGCCTATTTGCGCCATCATATGGCAAAACCGATGCGGGTTGAGGCGCTTGCGCAGCGCGCGGGCATGAGCGTCAGCGCGTTTCACCATAGATTTCGTGAGGCCACAGGCGCAACGCCGGTGCAATTCCTGAAACGACTTCGCCTGCTTGAGGCGCAGCGGATGTTGTTGGCGGGCAATGCGTCGGTGACCCAAGCGAGCTTTGCCGTGGGATACGAAAGCCCGTCGCAATTTTCGCGCGACTTCCGGCGCATGTTTGATGTTGCGCCCAGCCGCGCCCATGTGTTGGCAGCGGATGCCTAAACGAGTGTGACGCCCGCGGCGCGCATGTCACTGCGCGCGGCCTCCAGCGAGCCCGCCATATCGATGGCTTTTGACATGGTGGTGTCGACGGTGACTTGAAACCCGAGGCGCGCGGCATCCTGTGCGGAGAAATTCACGCAGTAATCCAGCGCAAGTCCGACCAGCGTCAGATCGGTGATGCCACGGCTGCGCAAATAGCCGTCAAGCCCTGTCGGTGTCGTGCGGTCGTTCTCGAAAAAGGCGGAATAGCTGTCGATTTCTCGATTGTAGCCTTTGCGCAGGATGAGATCGCCATCGGTGCGCAGATCAGGATGAAATTGGGCGCCGGTGCTGCCCTGCACGCAGTGATCGGGCCAAAGCACCTGAAGTCCGTAGGGGGCCTCGAAGGTGTCAAAGGGCAGTTTGTCCCTATGCGCGGATGCAAAGGAGGAATGCCCGCTCGGATGCCAGTCCTGCGTCAGGATCACGTTCGCAAACTGGGCCATCGCCGCGTTGATTTTGGTCACGATCGACGCGCCGCCCGAGACTGCCAAAGCGCCGCCTTCGCAAAAGTCGTTTTGAACGTCGATGACGAGAAGGGCGTGATGGGCGGGGCGCATAGGAGTCTCCTGCGGGTCTGTCGGATGATATGTGCATACAGCGGGCATGGTCGCAACGCAAAGGCCCGAACCGATGGTGGTTCGGGCCTGCAACGAGGTCAATCCTTTGGACCAATTCCGGTCAGATTGGCTTTGGCCAGTTGAACTTTGACCAGATTGGCCGGACCGCCCGATCACGCGGATCGTTGTCCCCGCAACGTCCAGCGCGATTGATGCGAACCGTCCTAGATTGCCATGTCGTCGAGCGTTTTGCCGGCGTCGAGTGCGGCGATGACCCAATTGGGTTTGCGACCACGACCGGTCCATGTTTGGCTGGAATCCGCGGGGTTGCGGTATTTTGCAGGCGATTTCGGCATATTGCCGCCCCCGCGTTTTTCGAGATAGGGAAGCACTTCGTCAATCTCGACAGTATGTGCATCAAGGACTGCTTTAATTTCCTTCGCAGCAATGGAAACGCGTTCTTTTTCAAGTTTCTTTTTACGTTTCTCGATGTCGGCCTCAAGTTGGGCAAGCTGCGCGGAGTTCAAGTTTTCAATATTCACGTCAGTCATTTTTATTCCATGAGTGTGAGAAGTCCGTCTTGGATATTGGGGGTTATATCGCCGCCAAAATGCAAGTGCAAATTGTATAAAAAGACTGGTTTGTTCCGCCGGTCTTTGGCCGGATTTGACAAGTTTAAACTCGCGCCCTGAATGGGCCTTTTTTGTTCTCATGCGGTCACAGTTTCGCGTCGCGCGCAGAGGCGATGCGGCGTTATGGCGAGCCTCTTGTCTGGCTGCGCATTCGGGCGTATTGAACGCGCATGTTTACTGTCTGCGCCCTCTACCATTTCACCCGTTTCGACGCGCCTGCAGCCCTGCTTGGGCCGTTGCGGACCCTTTGTGCCGAACAGGGCGTGACCGGTTCCTTGCTGATCGCGGGCGAAGGGATCAACGGGACCGTGGCGGGGACACGCGCGGGTATCGACGCATTGGTTGCGCATATCGACAGATTGCCGGGCTGTGCGGGGTTTGAATACAAACTTTCAACCGCGCAAGCGCAGCCATTTGGCAAAATGAAAGTGCGCCTGAAACAAGAGATCGTGACCATGGGGCAACCCGATGTCGATCCTTTGGCGGGCACCGGTCACTACTGTACCCCGGCTGAATGGAATGCCTTGATTGCGTCTCCTGATGTGGCGGTGATTGATACGCGCAACGATTATGAAGTCGCGATCGGTACTTTCAAGGGGGCCGTCGACCCCAAAACAAAATCGTTTCGCGATTTTCCTCAATGGTGGGAAGAGAATAAAGACCGTTTTCACAACAAACGTATTGCGATGTTTTGCACGGGCGGTATTCGCTGTGAAAAATCAACCAATTACTTGATGTCGCAAGGGGTTGAGGACGTGTATCACCTCAAGGGCGGGATTCTGAAATACCTCGAAGAGGTTCCGCAGGAAGACAGCCAATGGGACGGGTCGTGTTTTGTCTTTGACGGGCGGGTGTCCATCGGGCACGGGCTTGAAGAAGGGCCGCATGAAATGTGCCACGCCTGTCGTCGCCCGCTGCTACCCCAGGACAAGGACCGCCCCGAATTCGAAGCGGGTGTGTCCTGTCACCAATGCATCAATGACTATGACGATGCGCGCCGCGAACGGTTTCGCGAACGCCAGCGCCAGATCGCTTTGGCGCAGGCACGTGGCGAGCGTCATATCGGGCGCTAGACCCTTGCCCCGCGCCGCGCTGAGCTGTGGCTAGAGCCACTCAAAGAAATCGGGCGTGCTGAAGTCTAGCGCATCGTCGGTGATCGCGGCCAGGTCCGTATCGGCCAGCGTCACTTGCAATGCCCCTTTCTTGAACACGACATCGTCCCCGTTTTGCGTGCAGAAGGCCAGAAAGCTATCGGCGGTGGTGAAGCCGAAGTTCGCCATTTGCAGCGTGTCATTGGCGTCAAAGTCGACGATAGTTTTGCTACCGGTGTCGCCGGAGACGAAAACAAAGCTGTCGGCAAGCATCCCGCCGATGAGCGTGTCATTTCCATTGCCGCCGTAGAGCGTATCGTCGGCAGCCTGGCTGGCGAGATAGCTGGCGAGAGAAACGGCGGATTTCGCGACGAATTCGGCGGAATTGGAGAAGCCCAATACGACTTCGGCGCGGGTTTTGGCACCACTGTTGATCTGGGAAGACCAGTAGGAGATGCCCGAAGAACTGCCCTCGCGTTCCAGAACATTGAAATATAGGGCGGATACGAAATCCGTATTGTTCATCGCGCCGTATTTGGCCGAAAATTCGGCCGAGCTGGTAAACTGGTTTGACACCTGCAGGGCGGACCCACCCTGCGCGATCTGTTGTGCCCAATATTCGATGCCGGAAATGTCGGGCGTGCGGCCCAGCGCCGCCTGATAGATCCGGAACACATCGTCCAGCGCATCCGTGACACGCAGGCCGGAAGTTGTGCCATAGGCCTCGTGAAAGGTATTGCCGATGTTCTCCGCACTTTCGGCGAATTTCGAGACCACGCTGGCGCGCGAGAGCGTTTCATTGTCCAATTGGTCGGTCCAATAGTCCAGCCCGGACTGTTGGGGGGTGCGGTGAATGACGTTCTGATAGAGCAACTTCACGAAATCTTCGTTCGAGACGCCACCGTATTTCGCAGTAAACTCGCCGCTTTGCATGAAGCTGTTGACCACGGCGCTATAGGTCGTTTTTCCCGACCCCAGCTGCTCGGCCCAGTAGTCCAGCCCGGCAAGGTTGGGGCTGCGGTTCAGAACCGCCTGATAGATGCGATACACAGCGGCATGATGACCATCGCCAAGAGAAATGCCGTCCCCGCTCAGAATGTCATTCCCCTGACCGCCGATCAGGATGTCATGGCCGCCGCCCCCTGCAAGCGTATCGCCGCCGCGACCGCCTGACAGCATGTTGTCCGTCGCGGAGCCAACCGCACGGTCCGCCCCATCGCCCAAGGCGGCAGATTCAATCTGGCCGCCGTTGGCCAAGGTTGCCCAAGCGGCATTATCGACCTTCAGGGCGCCGTTGTTTTTGAGCGCAAGGGCGACATTGCCCGTCACGGCAACAAGGTTGAGCCAGTCGTCGCCGCCATCGGTATCCGTGATCGTCTCGCGGCCGGTTTCGACGCTTGCGAATTCCAGGAAATCATCGGTGATCGTGTGGATGGTGTCGGCGGATATTGCCTGCCCCTCAAAGGTGATCCCGACCGAATAGATTGTGTTCGTTTCAACAGGAACGCTGTCGGAAAACTGCAACTTCCAAATGCCCGCAGACTCGGTGCCGATCAATCCCGCAACGCCGAACGTATAGGTTTGATCAAAGCTTCCCCGACCCTCCTGATCAACAAGAAGATAGGAATTTCCATCTGGATCAACAAGATAGACCGTCACGTCCTGAATGTATTGCGTTTTGCTATCAATCGTCACATAGGCATATTCAACCTCGATATTTTGCGTGATATTCAGGTTGATCGTCTGGCTTTGCGTCCAGTTTTTGGTCGTATTGTTGGATTTTGAAATTGTGACCATATTGTCGGAAGTCTGCACGGCGCCCTGGTGCATCAGGGACCAGACCTCGGCGGTGCGCACGGCGGCAAGCGCGTCGATAAGCCCGTAGCCATAGCTCACGCTATAGCTCATGCCGCCACCGTTCCATGTGCTGGCCCCGTTGGACATCCACGCTGCAACCTCGTCGTAAACGGGGTCTTCCCCGAAATAACTTCCGGTGGCCTGCGCCGTGAGGGCGATGATGTCCTGCACGTCGCGCCAGCCGAGCGTTTCGTTGGCCTCCAGCATAAGCGCAGCAATCCCGCTGACGACCGGTGTCGCCGCAGAGGTGCCGCCGAATTGTTCGGTATAGGATTGGCCGGTTGTCGTCGTCACCGAGGGGGCGGGCGCACTGATGAACACATTCGCGCCCCAGTTCGAGTAATAGGCGACATCGCCCCAATTATCCGTCGCGGCGACGACCATCGCCTCGTGAATGTTGTTCAACCCGTCGCCCTGCGCGTTGCCGTTCAGATTGTATTGCGTTTCAAGCGCGGGATTGTTGTGTTCGTTGCCAGAAGCCTTGGTGATGATGGTCCCAAGCCCGTCGCGCCCGTTCTTGGCTGCGTACTCCAGCGCCCCGGCCGCCTTATAGGTAAAGGTGCCCGCCGTACCGACATCCTGGCTGGTGTCGTAATAGCCGATCAGCCCCCAGCTGTTGTTCATCACATCGAAAGAGGCGGCCCATTTCATGGAATCGATCGCCGCCGCGGTGCTGATGAATTGCACATCGTTCAGAAAATCGATGGAGGTGATCGAGGCGTCATAGGCAACGCCAACCCCGCCGATGCCATTGTTTTCAGACGCCAAAATCCCCGCGACAGAGGTGCCGTGGCTGTCATCGGACGAATTGTTTGCGCCATTGTCCGAGCCATAGGACGAGGACCAGTGAAGCGATGCGTTATAATTGTCGTTCAGGTCGGCATGGTATTTTTCAACGCCGGTATCGTAAATACCGACGGTGATGCCATCGCCCGTATAATCGTTCCAGACAGCTTGGATATTTCCAATCAAGTCAAAGTGCCATTGGGAACTAAAAAGCGGATTGGATGCGACGGCCACCTGACTCTCCATCGTTGCATGGGGGTTCATTGTTTCTACCAGTTAAAGGTTAACGCTCAAACAATAAATTTAAATCGATTTCACCTTTTCGATCACAATCTTGCCCGATTTGCGTAAATGGTTTTTTAGTCTCTTCGCCCAGTCTGCCTGCGTGGTGTGCAGGAGACGGGCGTGGGGATTTCTTTCCAGTTCAAGCAAATTATCGGGGGCGGTGTGCCTGTGGAACTGGCCACGGGGGTGACCGATCTTGAGATCGGGATGCTCGACGGTGAACAGGTCCTGTTTTCCTTGACGCGCGCGGGCGGCGGGGTGGCGATCTATGCGCTCGACGGTGCTGGCGCGCAGTTTCAGGAAGGCTGGAGCACCAACAGCGGCTGGGCCAATGTCGGCACGCCCGAAATCGGCTTTACCGATGTCAAAGGCAATCACTCGCTGGTTGCCGTGGGCTACGGATCCGACCGTTTGCTGGGCTATGCCACCACCCAAAGCGGCCCGGATTCATGGCGCAAGGTTGACGTGGCGGGTCTTGATATGAGCGTTGCAAACAACCTGCTGAGCGTCGAGCGCGGCACGGCGACCTTTTCCTATGCCACGCTGAAAACCGGTGGCATCATGCGGATCGAAACGGCCACGAATGGCGACACCAAAGCCGTTGGCATCGCCTTGCCATCCACGCTGGGCGGGCAGATATCCGATGTTTCCAGCGTCACGATCGGGGCGAAGACCTTTCTGGTGGCGACCTATGGTGCCGAAGATTCCGTCGCTGTTTTCGAGGTCGGCGCGAACGGCGGGTTGACGTTTTGCTCTCTGGTGGGGACGCAAACCGACCTCGCGATCAACCTGCCCAGCGTGGTGCAGGCCTTCGAGGTGGGCGGGCAGGGCTTTGTCGCGGTGGGGTCTTCCTTGTCGAGTTCGGTGACGGTGATGATGCTGTCGAGTGACGGCACATTGGTGCCGACCGATCAGATGAATGATTCACTGACGACACGATTTGCCAATGTCAGCGTGCTCGAGGTTGTCGAGGTGGGGGATCGCGCGTTCCTGATCGCCGGCGGCTCGGATGACGGGCTGACGATCATGGCGGTGACGGCGAGCGGGCGGCTGGTGGTGGTTGGCACGGTCGAGGACACGGTGGCGTCAACGTTGAACAATGTCACCGCGCTGACGACTCTGGTGCAGGGCAATACGCTGCGGGTCTTTGTCGCCGGAGAGGTCGATATCGGCGTCTCCGAATTTGCCATCGACCTGTCGGGGATCGGCGTTGACCTTCAGGCCGCCACGCAGGGCAGCACTTTGACGGGCACCGCACGCAACGATATTTTGGAGGGCGGTGCCGGCGCGGATATTCTGTCAGGCGGCGCGGGCGATGACATCATTTTTGACGGTGCCGGACAGGATCAACTGCGCGGCGGGGCGGGCAGTGACCTGTTCGTGATGGCGCGCGACGACAAAGGCGACACCATTCTCGATTTTGATCCGGCACAGGACCAGATCGACCTGTCGG
This sequence comes from Aquimixticola soesokkakensis, assembly GCF_900172375.1. Lineage (GTDB taxonomy): Bacteria > Pseudomonadota > Alphaproteobacteria > Rhodobacterales > Rhodobacteraceae > Aquimixticola > Aquimixticola soesokkakensis. The sequence goes on from NZ_FWFS01000001.1 coordinate 274,246, forward strand.
CCTATGGCATTCACGCGGTGGACAGCGTGTTGATCGTGCCGCGCAGCTACGGCGCGGACGTTATTTTCGGCACCGAAATTCTCAAGGTTCACTCGGCCAATGGTGCGATGATGATGGCGGAAATGGTGCGCGGGGCGCTGGTCACCTCCGAGCATGTTACGGTCAACGGAACGTCGCAACTGAACGCCGGACCCCTCGCGGCCACGGCGTCCGCAGACCAGATTGTCGGAATGGAGGCCGAGGATTTCATTGATGCGGCTGCTGGAAATGACATGGTCTGGGGCCGCGGCGGTGACGATATTGTCTATGCCATGGACGGCGATGACTGTGTCTATGGCGGCGCGGGCAACGACACGATTTTCGGCGGCAGCGGCAATGACACCCTTTGGGGGGAGCGCGGCAGTGACACCCTTCGGGGGGAGGCGGGCAGCGACCTTCTGGTGGGGGGCACCTATCGCGCGGGCTATGACGATTTAATCGATGATGTCTACCGGCTCTATCTGGGGTGCCTTGGCCGCGAGGGCGTAACAGCCGGATTGAATTACTGGACCGGACTTATTGTCGACGGCAAAATGTCAAACCGCGATGTGGTCGAGTCGTTCCTGAAGTCCCCGGAGTTTTCGGCGCGATACGGCACATTGGACAATAGCGACTTCGTTTCCACGCTCTTTCAAAACGTGCTGGGGCGCGCACCGTCGGCGGAGGGTCTGGACTATTGGACCGGACGCCTCGATGCGGGGTTGTCACGCGCCGATTTGATGCTGCCCTTTCTGGATACGCTGGAATTTCGCCTCAACACCGGCGCGGACGCGGCCTCTGAACTGTCTGCGGTGCGCCAGTCCGACCTCGCTGATGATGTGTATCGCTACTACATTGCCATTTTGGGCCGCGAGCCGGGGAAGGAGGGGATCGAATACTGGACCGAAAAAACGGCCAACGGCATGAGCAGCAACGAGCTGGCCACGAGTTTTTTGAACTCTGAGGAATTCAAGCTCCGCTTTGATAGCGCATCGAACGGCGATTTCGTCGATAAACTCTACAATAATATCCTCGGGCGCGACGGGGCAGAGTCGGGGGTGAGCTATTGGACCAATGCGCTGGAAAGCGGGGCCAAATCCCGTGCCGAAGTGGCTGATCTGTTTACCAACTCGCAGGAATTCGTGCAGTCTTCCGAGAGCACATTCAAAAAATGGATCGCCAAGCAGGGCACCGACGATACGCTTGATGGCGGCGAGGGTGCGGATTTCCTTGTCGGGGGGATGTTCTCGGACACATTTGTGTTCGATCCTGCCGATGCAGGCCCCAATACCGTTGTCGATTTCGAGGTCTGGGACAAACTCGACGTAAGCGCCTTCGGCTTTTCCTCAGCGCAGGACGCCCGCAACGCGTTTCAGGAAAGCGAGGCGGGCGCCGTGTTCTCACAGGGCAACGTCAAGATCATCTTGCACGAGTTCAGCGCCCAGGACCTGACGGCGGACATGTTCATCATCTAAGGCCGGTGTATGGCGTCAGATCTTGGTCGCGCGCGCCTTTTCATACAGATCGAAATCCAGCGAATAGTAGTTCTCGATGAACTGCCGGATATCGGGTGTCAAAAAGGCCTCCGCGGGCGGGTTGCCTTGTTCAAGCCAATCGACGGGCCGCACGTCGGACAGATCCTTCGTAACGTTTTGGTGTTGTTTTTGGGCGACATTCTCGGCGCTCAGGCGGATGTGGCGCATCTCTTTGGGCAAACGTTTCAGCACATATTTTTCAAAATCGCCGATGTTCTCGATGGCGAAAAGCTTGTTGAAGCGGGCGTTTTGCAAATAGGTCCATTGCGGCGCCCAATGGCTGTCTTGAACGTCGCGCTTGGTGTGGTTGATGTATTGGCAAAACTGGCGAAAGGTGATGCCGCGCTCGACGAAGGCCGCATTCGGTTCCTTGCCGCCGTTGAAGTAGCGGTAGACGGGCGCTGTGTGGAATTTCACCGTCATCGGATGGTTGCGGGTCCGCCCGAATTTGTCGCAATAGCAACTGACCAGCCGCTCGTAGGGATCGCGCAAAAGGGCAACGTGATCCCATGTGCTCTCTTCCTCAAGGGTGGTCTTGAAGGCATAGCTCCAAAAGCGCGACTGGAGCTTGACCTGACCATTGTCCAGAATCATGTGCACATTGTCACTGCTCTTGGCATCAATTCCGTTCAACCGCAGCGCCCATGTCTTGATGGAGGTATTGGCCACCTTTGCAATGGGGCAATAGACCAGCCGCGCGGCAGGCATATAGATCAGGCGCGCCGCCGTCCCGTGAATGGAGCTATCGGTCATGACCCGCCCTTGCGACAGGTATTCGGGGCTGTCGCGAAGCATGGTTTCAAGCCGCTCGACGGTGAAGTTTTCCGCCAGAACATAGGCGATAAAATCAGTCTGCGGATCGCGGCGCATCATCGTTTTAAAGATCATCTCGGCGCTTTGCGCGGTGACAGGCGCGTCTCGCAGGTGCTCGGCCCAAATGTGTTCGATGTTGGTCATGTTCATTTCCTATGGCCTCGCCCCGCGGATCCTGTCCACGCGCGGCCCGTCAAAGGGTTATACTGTGGCCGTCTGGTAGGCCGCAACCAGTGGGGCAAGCTGGGCGGGCCAGGCATAGCGCGCGACCTCCTGCGCGGTGCGGGCACTGGTCAGCGCACCCGTCATCGCGTCGCGCATGAGGCGTCGGAACGCGCGCGGGGTATCGGCGATATAGACGCCGCTGACGCCTTCCATCGCTTCATACCCGCGCATCGCGGGCCGCATCGCAACCACAGGTTTGAGCCACATCAGCGCTTCGGCTGTCTTGAGGTTGGTGCCGCCGCCTTCGGTGATCGGGAGGGCGATGACCTTTGCGTGCTGAAGCAGGGCGGTCAGCTTTTCCTCGGGCACTTGCCCCATATGCGTCACGAGGTTGGAGTTGAGCAGGCGGAAGAACTGATAGCGGCGATCGGCGCCCAGCAGGTTGTTCATCCCGCCCACGATCACAATCTGGCTGCGCGGCGGCAAAAAGCCCGGAAGCGTGCCAACACAGTCCCAATAGCCCTCGGCGTTTGGCGGATGCGCCGATCCGGCGACAAGCGCGTAGTCCTGGGTTAAAAGATTGCTCATCTGCGGGGCATCAACATCAGGGGCCCAACAGCCGTTGGGGGCCAGGACGGTCGGGCGCGCCGTATCGGGGCGCATCGCGTCAAAGGCTGCAGCATCCGCTGTCGAGACGGCCACAACCAGATCGGCCTTGCGCACCAGATGCCCCTCGATCTCGGCGGTACGGCTGGCAAAGGCGGGATCGATCAGTTGGGATTCAACGTTTTGCGACCCGTAAACCAGCTGCGTTTTGGCCAGCCCGGGATCACTGTCGATCACCGTTTCAAGCAGGCGATAGAGCCAAGGTTGTTCGAAGTGAATGACATCGGGCGCAAAATTGCGCAGTTTCTGCACGGCGCGCTCAAGCGCGGCCGCGCTGTGTTGTGCGCCTTCCACAATGTCGAGATCCTCGCGCAGCTGGTGCTCCGTGAGATGTTTCAAATGCGCAGCATCAAAGGCGGTTTCGCGTTCAAGCGCATTCCCTTCGGGAAAGTATTGCGCAAAGAACAGCGGCACATGCAGCACCTCATGGCCAGCGCTGCGCGTCACCTCGACGATGGCACTCATGCGGCGTTGCCCGCCGTGGAGCGGGGTCGAAATCGGGTATTGGCTGAGGAACGCGATTTTCATCAGACGGCCTTTTCTTCGGAGGGAAGCTCTGCGGCAGGAATGGTGGCGGGGGTGACATCGCGCGGGGCCATTGCCTGTTCGAAACGGTCAAAATCGGCGATCAGATTGGTGCGGAAATCCTGCCAGCGGTAGCCTTTGAACTGCGCGGCGCGGGCGAGGGCTTCGGTGTAGGCGAGCTCGTCGGACATCAGCGCCCAGACCCGATCCAGCCATGTTTCGACCTGTGTGAGCGGGATCGCTTCGCAGGATGTGCCCGCGGCCTCGACGATCGAATCCGCCGTCGAGCAGACGCAGGGCTTGCCGTAATTGAGCGATTCGACCACCGGCAACCCCCAGCCCTCGTAAAGCGAAGGGTACAGCGTAAAGCGGCAATTGCGGTACAACATGTCAAGTTCGGGGTCAGAAATCGCCGTCAGAATGCGGATGGCATCATGGGGCAGGCCGACATCAAGGCTCACCATTTGCAGGAAATGGTCGATGGCCCAGCCCGGCTGCCCGACCCAGACCAGCGGCAGCACCTCGTTGTGGCGCTGGCACAATTCCCGCCACAGACGATAGGAGAATTCATGGTTTTTACGGGCTTCCTGCGTGCCCACCATCAGGACATATTTGCCCGGCTCAAGCTTGTGGCGCGCCAGAACGTTCTGCGCCAGCCCGTCGGGGTCGTCTTTGCGTTCAAGCTCGCATCCCAGATAAATCGGTTTGATCCATGAATCATCGGGGCGCGGATAGCCGTATTCCTCGATATGGGCGATCAGATCGCGGCTTGTCGTCTCGGAAATCGTCCAGATCTGGTCCACGCCCCAAAGCACCCAATGCAAGGAGGCGGGAAAGGTTTCGCGGGTGTGGGGTTCGGCGACGTGACGCCACAGGATCGGGATCAGATCGTAGATCAGATAGTGCGTGCGCCAGCCGTGCGCGTTGCGCATGTCATAGGCATAGATATGACGGGTATCGGACCAGAACGTGCCCGCGCAGATGTAGTTGCCGATCTGCGTCGGGTCGATTTGATTGTCGAGGTCGCGCAAGGACTGGTCGAGCGGCTGCAAGATGCCATGATGGGCGCGGTGGTTGATCTGTTCAAGCTGGTCGCAGCGCCCGTTCAAACGGGGGCGCAGCCGTGCAAGCGCGCGCAACCCCTTGATCAACATGGTGAATTCATCATTGCTCATGCGCAACAATTCATCGGCCAGAATGCGTTCGCGCAGCTTGTGGGTCTGATCGCCTGTGCCGCTGACCTGACGGGATCTGCGCGGGGCTGTCAGGGCAAAACGTGCGACGCGCACCCAGGAACGCCATTTGGCCGTGGCCGTCAAGGCGCGCTCCATCAAGGTGCCCGTCTCTTGTTCATTGCGGAAAATGATCGATTCGACCTTATCCTTGGGAAAGGTGAAATAGGCGTTCTTTGCGGGATCATAGACCCCCAGCACAAGCCGGTCGCCATAGGCTTTGGTAAAGGCGGTGATCAGCTCGTGCTCGACGCGCAAAATACCAACAGGGCGCAGGCTTCTGAAATTATAGCTTGTTGAAATATCGAGTAATATTTTCTTTTCAGAGGGCATGAGACCGGTGCTTTCTAACTGCGGGGAGGCGAGGCGGAAATCGCTCACACCAACTGTGGGTCCGTCGGGGAAGGAGGGGAGAGGACGGGCGATGGTGGGACCAGAAGCGCACGGTAGCGCCGCGCAAGTGTTTCGTCGCTGAACCCTTGGCGGGCAAAATCCTGCGCAGCACGGGCGACTTTGGCACGCGCATCGGGGTTGTCGCGCAGGGCGCGCATCTGGGCGGCGGCGTGATCCAGATCCGGCTCTGCCCAGCGATGCCCTGCCTCGACATAGAGGTAGGCGGCCTTGGGCACCGCCGTGAGGCGGTAGTCCACCAGATAGGCCGTTTGGGGCGTGCTGAACGCAAGGTTGCCCGAATAGGCCGTGCAAATCACCGGACAGCCAAGCGCCATGGCTTCGAGCATTCCAAAGCCCCAGCCCTCTGCGCGGTGTAGCGACACATAGGCGTCACTGCCTGCGATCATCTTGCGGATGGTGTCGCGATCCAGCGTGGCATCGACCAGCGTGATGCGTGGATCCTGGGCAATTTCGGCGTCGATTTGCGCCCAAAGCGCGGCCTGTGCCGGATCAAAAGCCTGCTGGCGGTTGTGAGTTTTGAGCACCAGTCTCTCGGTCCCGCTTGTGTCGCGAAACGCTAGACGGAAGGCGCGGATCGCCGCAAGCGGGTTCTTGCGATCAATGAAGGAGAAACTGTCAAAGGTGACGAGAAAGACAAAATCGCTCGCTTGCACGCTGGTCTGGGCAACAAGCGTTGCGCGCCCGTCATCGAATGCGATTTTTTCAGGCATATCAAAGCCCATGCCGGCAACGCGCACGGGCGTGCGGGTGTGGTTTTCCAAAGCGGTGCGGCCAAAATCGGAGGCGACCCAAAGTTCGTCAACCAGAGCCATGCCAAGGGTCTGGCATCTGGCGGGGGCGTCGAGTTCCCAAAAGACATAGGCGATCGTATGTGCGCCGGAAAATATGTCCGCAGGCGCGGCGTAGAGCAGCGGCAGGAGTTCGGCATTGATGTGTAGCAGATTGACCGGCGCCCGCGCCGCCGTGGCAAAGGAGCGCGGCGCGTCGATTGTCGGCGTCGGGTCATTGGGGGAGCTGTCCACACTGCGCACCGCAAGCCGGGCGCTGTGCAAAATCCGCTCCGACAGGCGCGCGGCCTCGCCAAGTCCGGAGGCCCGCGACAGCGGTCCGACCAGTTGGATGTCGTCGCCACAAGGGGCGAGGTCGCGGCAGGTGGCGGCAGCCAGCCGGTCACCGCGCGCGCTGAATGTCAGCGGTGCCAGCGTGTCGCAATCCACCCCGCCTGCCCGCAGAAGCTGGCGCAGCCGCAGCGCGGTTGCGCTGTGGGGGGGCTGGGCAGGGTCGAGCCTGTCGAGAAACCGGTCGAGCGTGGTGTCGTGCGGTGTCAGGCAGCGCCGCACCAGAGCGCCGGGAAGAAAGCGCAAGCTGTCGGGGCGCACCGCCGCGCGCAGCATCAGCGCCAGCGACAGCGTTTCGCGCCCGCTGACCTGTGTCAGATCCAGCCGTGACAGCGCAGGGGTAGCGGCGTGGCACTCTTGCATGTAGCGGGTGAGCGGCCACTCGGCGCAGGGCCGGACAATCGCGCTTTGGGCCTGCGTCTGCGCATCGGTAACGAGGCAATCCGCCACCCGCAACGCGGGGGCCAGCCGCTCCACCCACTCGAAACAATCGCCGCTTTGGGTGCCGAATTTCGGGGCCAATGCGGCTTGGGCGGCACTTTCGCCGCGCTCTGTGCTCTCGGCATTCAGCGCCGCGATTTCGCCGCTCGCCAAAGGTGCAACGCCGGGCAGGCAGGCCCGCGCCTGCAGGAGGTATTGCGCAAGACCCTCGATCCGCTCGGGCGGGGATGGCAGGCGGTCTTTGTCTTGCAAATAGGCGGCAAAGGCATTGAGGCTGTCGGGGGCCGCGGGGTCACTGGGCGCGACAAGCGGCGCGTGGCGCGGCAAGTCGGGCGCGGCCCCGAGCGGCGCAAGCGGCTGGTCAGCGGCCGCGCGCAGCAGAATGCGGCTGGCACTCAGGCTGCGGGCAAGGGCGGAGTCGCGGCGTCGGGGGCGCTGTTGGCGCGGCGCGGCAAGGCTTCCGAGGGGAAAGGGGACCTTTGCAAGCGTGCGCAGGTGCAACTGGACCTCGCCCCGGGCATAGGCATCGGCAATCGCAGCGGGGATTTCGAAGGAAAATCCGCAGCGCCCGTCCCCGATGCCACGCGCGGCCACATCGGCGCGGCTCTGATTGGCGGGCGCGGCCTCAAGCAGGGCGTCATCGACGAACACTCCGACGATCAGCGTGGTGGCGCTTTGGGTGTCGCAGACCCACCCCCGCAGGCAAAAAGGCGCATTCGGGGTCCTGTTCAACAGGCTTTGCGGTGTTGTTTCGAGGTAGCCGCGCAGCGTGCGGGTCGCGCCGAAGCGAAGCCTGCTGCGCAAAAGGAAGCGCCCGACCTTGCGCGAAAGTCGGGCGTTTCCAGAGTGTGTCAGTCTCCCAAACGGCACGGCGGGAGTTATCCGATCAGGTCGTAGTCGGACTTCGCCATCAGTTCGGCCAATTGGGCGACGGTCATCGTTGCGGTCCAGCCAAGCTTTTCCTTGGCTTTGGTCGCATCGCCGATCAGCAAGTCAACCTCGGCGGGGCGGAAGAACTTTTCGCTTACTTCCACCACGGTCGCACCGGTTTTGGTGTTGATCGCTTTTTCGTCGACGCCTTCGCCGGTCCATTCGAGCGGCAGATCGAGCGCGGCGGCGGCCGATGTCACGAAATCACGGATGGTGGTCGTCACATTGGTCGACAGGACGTAAACGTCGGGTTTGTCCTGTTGCAGCATCCGCCACATGCCATCCACATAATCGCCCGCAAAGCCCCAGTCACGACGCGCATCCATGTTGCCCAGCACCAAAGGTGTGTCGCTGCCGCGCGCGATGGCGGCCAGTGCCAGCGTCGCTTTGCGGGTCACGAATTCTTTGCCCCGCAGCGGGCTTTCGTGGTTGAACAGAATGCCCGAGGAGGCATGCAGATCAAAGCTTTCGGCGTAGTTCATCGTGATGTAGTGGCCGTAGACCTTGGCAACACCATAGGGCGAGCGCGGGTGCAGCAGGGTGGTTTCCTTTTGCGGAACCTCATGCACAAGCCCGAACATTTCCGAGGTGGAGGCCTGATAGAAGCGCGTGTGCGAGGAGAAGGTGCGGATCGCGTCCAGAATGCGCAACACACCCAGACCGTTCACATCGGCGGCGTAATGGGGTTGGTCCCAGGACGAGCCCACAAAGCTTTGAGCGGCAAGGTTGTAGAATTCGTCATACTGGCCGTCGCGCACAAGACGGTTGATGTTGTTGATCTCGCTCAGATCGAATTCGTGCAGCTGGACGTCATCGGTGACCCCCAAGCGGTTGAGACGCTCGGTGAAGGGATGGGAGATGCGACGGACACCCCCGTGGACTTCATACCCTTTTGCGAGTAGCAGCTGCGCGAGATACGCGCCGTCCTGACCCGTAATACCCGAAATAAACGCTTTCTTCACAAGAACGGTCCTTTTGGTTTAGTAAATTTCTTGGTCTCGTCGGGCATCAGGAATACGCAGCGAGCAGAGTTAATGCAACGCGATATTGGTCGTTTGGGGCCTGAGCGTCGAGTTTTGGAAAGACTGTGTCATGGCGTCGATTCCGGTCCTGTTTCGGGCTTATCTGAGATATGAGGGCCTCAACCTCAAGTTGAGCGCCCCGCGGGATTCCAAAGCTCTTGGCGCGCTCCGCGAGAGGGGCGTCACGATCACCTCGATCTGCCTGCAAGACCACCGCACGCAGGTTCAGGGCGTGGTTTCACCTGATGCAGGGGCGGTTTCGATCACCGCACGAGGGGCCGAGGCCTTTCCCCGCCGTTTGGGCGCGGGGGATTTTTCGCTCTCCTTTCCGGGGCGTGTCGCCGCATTTGTCGTCACGGGCGACCCTGCCCAAAACGCCACAGCATTCGCGCTGCGGGGCGTCGCGTGGGGCGGGTTCGCTGTGGCGCGACTGCGTATGATGGGGCAGTTTGCGGGCCGGATGATCGGCGTACTTCCGCAGGTTTGGCACTTCTTGCGCGGCGAAGATCCGCTGATCCGCGAGCGTCTGAAGTTCGCGATGGGGCTTGTGCGCTTTGCCAACGCAAATGCGCTTGATCCACGGGTCCTCATGCGCGGCGACAGCACAGCCGATTGCCCGTTCGATCGGGTGGCGGTCGTGGTGCCCGTCTATAATTCCCTGAGCGATGTCCAGGACTGTCTCCAGCGGCTTCTGGCACACACGGATCTGGCGCTGCGCGTCTGCCTTGTCGAAGATGCCTCAAGCGATCCGCAGGTGCGCCCGTGGTTGCGCGACTGGCATGCGGCGCTGCCTTGCGAGCAGCGCAGGACGGTCGATGTGTTGGAAAATCCGCATAACCTCGGGTTCATCGGGTCGGTCAATCGCGGTATTGCCCATCTGCGCGACACCGCACGCGCGGGTGTCAGCGAGCCGGTGGTGCTGCTCAACACAGATGCGATGGTTCCGCAGAACTGGGCCACGCGCTTGTTGGCCCCATTGGCGGACGAAAATGTGGCCTCCGTCACGCCGTTTTCCAACGATGCCGAACTGATGTCGGTGCCGCTGATTTGTGCGCGCCGCGCTTTGGGCAGTGCGCAGGTCAGTGCCGATGCTGTTGCGCAGGCGGTGGACCTGCGCGCGGCCCAAATCCCGCGCGCCGTGGCCGTGCTTGAGGTGATCACCGGCGTTGGTTTTTGCATGGCGCTCTCGCCGCGGGCGCTGGCGCTGGAACCCGCTTTTGATCCGGCCTTCGGGCGCGGCTATGGGGAGGAAGTGGATTGGTGCCAGAAGCTGCGCGCGCGCGGGCTGCGCCATGTGTCCACCGCCCAGCTTTTTGTGGAACATCGCGGCGGTGCCTCGTTCGGATCGGCGGATAAAGCGGCGCTTTTGGCGCAGAACGGCGCGATCATTGCCAAACGCTACGTCGGGTACGACGCCGAGGTGGCGCGCGCCATTGCCGATGACGCGCAGGCCAGCCAGCGCATGGTTCTGGGATTGGCGATGGCGGCGGCGGAATGCGCCGGACGCGTTGCGGTCTTCGTGGCGCATAGTTTAGGGGGCGGCGCGGAGCACGATCTGCAAAAGCGCCTTGCCCGCTGCATCGCGCGCAGCGGCCATGCGGTGGTGCTGCGCATTGGCGGGCCGACCGCCTGGCGGGTGGAACTGTGTTCGGCGCAGGGACAAGTGGTGGTGCTTTCGCAAGACACCGCGGCGGTGATTGACCTGTTGTCCGATATCACCGCCCCCCAAGTGGTCTATAACTGCGCCGTTGGGGCGACTGCACCCCAAGATGTTGTGGCCTTGATGCGCAGTCTCGGGGCGCGTGGCGATCTTTGCATTTTGATGCATGATTTCTACCCGCTCTCGCCCTCGTTCAATCTTTTGGACAGCGACGGGATATATCGCGGGGTTCCCCTGGTCGGGGGCGCAAGCGACGCGGCGCATGATTTCGACGCCGGTCTGGGGTTGTCAGACTGGCGCGCCCTGTGGGGCGGGTTGTTGGCGCAGGCGCGTGAGATCGAAGTGTTCTCACAGTCCAGCGCTGCGATCGTCGCAGAGGTCTATCCCGACAGTGCCGCGCAGATCGTTGTACGCCCGCACAATTGTGACCAGTTGCCCAAGCGTCTGAGCGCGCCGCGCCGCGCCACGGGGGCACCGCTTGTTGTCGGGGTTCTGGGCAATATCGGCCCGCAAAAAGGCGCGCAGGTCCTGCGTGCGCTTTGCCAACAGATAGCGCTTGCGCAGGTGCCGATGAAGCTGGTGATCATCGGGGATGTCGACCCGCGCTATGATTTACCCGGAGCCAAGGTTCACGGGGCCTATCGTCTGGGCGATATCGAGCAGCTCGTGAACCAGTACGGGATCAGCCGGTGGTTGATGCCCTCGATCTGGCCCGAGACCTTTTGCTTTACGGTCCACGAGATGCTCGCGACGGGTCTGCCTGTGCTGGGCTTTGATTTGGGGGCGCAGGCCGAAGCGCTGCGTGCCTTTGGTCTGGCGGACAATTTGATGCCTGTGCCGCGCAGTGACACGGATGTGCAGCGTCTGATTGCGCGCCTGGAAGTTCTGTCCTGAGGTCTTGCGATGCGTTAGCGTTCGTTGATCAGGAAATGTTCTTCGCGCCGGATCAGCAGAAGGCCGATCAGCAAGGTGGTGAGCGAAAACAGGTACACATAGAGCGGCGAGACGTATTCCCCCGCATAAGAGGCGTAAAACGCCTGGCGCGACATGCCAACCACATGCACCAGCGGGTTGTACCAGAGGATGTTCTGAAAACGGTCGGGGATGGCGTCAAATAAAAACACCGCCCCGCACAGCAGGAACATCGGGCGCATGATGATGGACCAGATGCGTTGATAGATGGGAAACCGCGTCGTGAGATAGCAGTTGAGCGTTCCCATTCCCAAGGCAAGCAGGGCAACAACCGCATAGGTTTCCGTGACCCGCGGCAGGTCGGGGACAAGCTGCGTGTCCCAACACAACATGATGCCGATCAGCAGAATATAGACGACCATCAACTGAGTAATCGTCGCCAGAATAAAACGGGCCAGCAAGGCGTAGACGACATTGACCTTGGGGTAGGTCAGAAGAGGACGCGAAAAGTTGATTGATTGCGACAGTTTGTTGGTGATTTCGACGAACATCAAAAACGGCAACAAACCCGTGGCATAGAAAATTGGAAAATTGCGCCCCAGTGCGGGGGACGCAAAGGTCAGCGAAAACACAAGTGTCAAAAGCGCAATGCCCAGCGCAGGTTCGAGCACCGCCCAGATATAGCCGCCGGGATTGCGACCATAGGTTGTCACCATTTCACGCAAGATCAGCGCGCCGATCCTGCGTCCGCCGGGGAACAGCAGGCGGTGCGGCTTACGAGTGCGCGCTTGTGGCAAAGGGAGCATCGACAACCCAATCTGTGTTCGGCCCAATTCTGACTTCATCGTGTAGCGTGCATGGCGCCGGGGATGCAACTGTTCTGGTATTCGAGCGGTCTAGGCGCTAAGCGGGGGGTGGACCTCGACAGTATAGAGATTGCTTTATGGCGAACGACAATGCGCCCGGCCCAGCCGCACAGCCCGCAAAACCCGCTGCCAAGGCGGCGGCTAAACCTGCGCCTGCACAGGCGGCGGGCGGCGGGGCGCAACCCGCTGGACAGGCTGCGCCTGCACAACAGCCGCCTTCCAACCAACGCCCCAATCCAAACCAGCCGCCCGCGCAAAAAGCCGGTCCCAACGCCGGTCCAAATGCAGGCGCAAATGCAGGCCAGCCCCCCCGTCCGGCCCCATCCGCCGTGGCGCGTTTGAAAATGGCAGGTCCGGCGCAGGTGCGCAGCCGTCACCGCTGGATTTTGGGTAGCTTTCTGGCCATCGTGGCGCTTCCGGCTTTGGTGATCGGACTGTATCTGTGGCTTGTCGCGGAGGATCAATTTGCCTCGACGGTCGGATTTTCGGTGCGAAGCGAGGAATCGACCTCTGCGCTTGATATCCTTGGCGGTCTGACCTCCGTTTCTGGCTCCAGTTCCTCGGACATGGGCATTTTGTATGAATATCTGCGCAGTCAGGAATTGATCGCCGAGATGAATGCGGAAATCGGTATCGCGCAAATGTGGGCCAAACCCGAACATGATTTCTGGTTTGCGTTTCGCATGGGCGGCACCATCGAGGATCTGATGGCCTACTGGCAGCGGATGATCGAGGTGCAATACGACAGCTCGGGCGGGTTGATCGAAGTGCGCGTTCTGGCCTTTGCGCCCGAGGATGCGACGCTCATCGCCCAGACCCTGTTCGAAAAATGTGCGCAGATGGTCAATGAGCTGTCTGCCATCGGGCGCGAGGATTCCGTGCGTTATGCGCGCGAGGATCTGAACCTGTCACTGGACCGCCTCAAAGAAGCACGCAGCGCGATGACGTTGTTTCGCAACGACAATTTGTTGGTCGATCCGACAGCCGATGCCCAGCTTCAGATCAGTGTGATCGCGACCCTCTCCCAACAGTTGACCGAAGCCCGTGTCGAGCTTGAGCTGTTGCGCGATAACTCCAGTGATACCGACCCGCGTGTCGCTTCAGCGCAGCGCCGCGTCGATGTGATCGAGCAGCAGATTGCCGAACAGCGCGGGACCTTCCGTTCAGGGCAAACCGGCGGACGCCCTCTGGCTGATATTATTAACGAATACGAAGGCCTGCAGGTCGATCACGAATTCGCGCAAACCACCTATTTGGCGGCGCTTACCGCCTATGATTCCGCGCTTGCCGAAGCGCAACGCAAAAGCCGCTATCTGGGGGCCTATGTTTTGCCAACGCTGGCCGAGCGCGCACAATTCCCCCAGCGCGGGGTGTTGTTGGCGCTCGCAACGCTGTTCCTGTTCCTGACCTGGTCGATCGGATTGCTGATCAGTTACTCGCTGCGAGACCGAAAGTAGGGGCGATGATCCGTCTTGAAAACCTGACCAAATCCTACCTGCTCAAAGGCCATCGCAAGCTGGTCGCGGACAACATCAACTGTGTCTTTCCAACCGGGGCGTCCGTTGCGCTTTTGGGACGCAACGGGGCAGGGAAATCGACCTTGTTGCGCATGATTGCAGGCACGGAATCGCCCACGTCTGGGCGGATCACCTCAACGGGCACGATTTCATGGCCCGTCGGCTTTGCCGGCTCGTTTCACGGAGATCTGACAGGCGCGCAAAATGCGCGGTTTGTGGCACGGATTTACGATGTGGATACGGATGAGGTCGTCGCCTTTGTGGAGGCCTTTGCCGGTCTGGGCGACCATTTCCATCAACCGTTTCGATCCTATTCCTCGGGCATGCGGTCGCGCCTTGCCTTTGGTGTGTCTATGGCCATTCCCTTTGATACCTATCTGGTGGATGAAATCACCGCTGTGGGCGATGGCAACTTTCGCCATCAAAGTTCGGTGCTGTTTCGCGAGCGGATGAAAACGGCCGGTGCGGTGGTTGTGAGTCACTCGATGGGACAGGTGATGGAGCTTTGCAATGCCGCAGCGGTGCTTGAGGATGGTCATCTGGTCTATTACGAAGACGTGCGTGAAGCGATCCGTCACCACGAGCGCAATATGAAAGCTCTCTAAAGTGGGCGGGGGGCTACAGCCGCCCCGTTGCCGCAGCGAGGCGCAGCGCAAAGGTCCCCGTGGCGCTTTGGCGGTGAACGCCGTGGCGCAACAGGCTGGCCAGCGGTTTCGTGCCGCCCCGTTGAAAGGCTGCGCACAGGTCGCGCACCATGGCCGCGCTTTCGGGGGTTAACAGCGCGCGCGAACGCTCCAGTGCCAGAAGCTGACCGCGCATCCAGCCCCCAAAGCCCGAATTCATCACGATGCGAATCCGTTGCAGCCGCGCGGCAAGGCTGTTGTGCGCCCCGATCCAGTTGCCGCCATGTTGGCGATACAGCAGCATGGCGCGCGGATCGAGCAGCACATCCGCCCCCGTTCCCGTAAAGAGTTGATACAAAAACCAGTCGTGAAAAGCGATGCCCTGCGGCGTGCCCGCGCGGGCAAGTTCCACCGGCGTCAAGGCGCGGCGCACAAGGTCGAGTCCCTTGGCATTCAGGGTCGCGCTGTGACCACTCACGGCATTCTGGCACAGGGCGTGGCGAAAATCGGGCCGTTCGGGGGGCGGGCGCGATGTGCCCAGCTCAACGAGGTTGCGATCCACGTGCAGGCTACCCGCACCGTAGACGGCGGGGCCGGTGCTTGTTTTGAGGGCGGCGATTGCCCGCGCGATTTTGGTGTTCAGCCAAACGTCGTCCTGATCCGACAAGAATGTCGTCTGGCGCGGCAGATCGGGATGGGCAAGCAGGGACAGGTAATTGGCGGCAAAGCCGCGTTTGGGGCCTGCGACCAGATGCACGGCGTTGCGGCCCTGCATCTCGGTTTGAAAGGCGCTTAGGATCGCGCGCGTGTCGTCATCCGACCCGTCGTCCGACACCCAAAGGCTCCAGTCGCGGTGGGTTTGTGCGACGTAGCTGTCAAGCTGTTGACGCAGGTAGGGGGCACCGTTGAACGTGCACAGAAGGATCGTCACCGGCCCTGTGGCTGGCGCGCTCTCGGGGGCAGCCTCCTGATCGGGCATATGTCCTCACGTGTAACCTGATGCGTTCTACCACGGCGCACGCCGGTGCGAAAGCACCGCGCCTGCCGCTTAAATCCCGATGAACGGTTGGATCAGGCGCGGAATGAGCGAGGTGAACTTCAACGGCGCATCGGTCGCCGCGAGGCAAATGCACGGCATGCCCGCTTCAGCGATGGGCGTGTGTTCGAGGTCTTCGTCCCCCGTTTCCACATCCCCGCGCAAAAACCGCCCCGTTTCGTCCGAAAACGCGCCCTGCAGCACCATCGTCAGCTCGAGACCGCCGTGGGTGTGGTCGGGCACGGCCATTCCGGCAGGAATATACAGCAAGCGCACGGACCCTTCGGCGGAATTTTGCAACACGGCCTGCTTGACGCCACCGCCGATCCTTTTCCACTTCACCGCATCGACACCACCGCCGACATAATCGAGCAGGGGGGCGGGAAAGACCGGATCGCTTGCACGCGGTGCCGGGTCGGTGTCCAGCACCATATCGTCCAGCTTCGCCATGACCTGCGCCAAAGCGTCCGGTGACATGGTGATCGCGTCTCCTCCGTCCTCGATCCGGTCGAACACGGTTTCAAGGACGGCCCCGCCGACGGCCTCATATCCGGCCACATCGGCGCGGCAGGCATCGCAAAGCGACACATGGCTTGCGACCACAAGTGCAAAAGGCTCTGGCAGCGTTCCTGCGGCATAGGCGGCAAGGACACTCGGGGTGATGTGATGTTTTACAGTCATGTCGTGTGCTTCGTCATTTCATGGCGCAACCGGTCCAGCCCCAGCCGGATGCGCGATTTTATGGTGCCAAGCGGCAGTCCGGTGACGACTGCAATCTGGGCATGGGTGAGGTCGCCAAAATAGGCGCGTTCGATGATATCGCGCTGGGCGTCGGGCAGGGTGCGCACGGCCTCGCGCAACACTGTTTCTTCCTGGGACATCGCCAGCGAGTCGGCGGCATCCGCTTGCGGTTCCATTCCCCAGGGCAGGTCCTCGGGTTCGGGTCTGCGCGCCTTGCGGATCGCGTCGATCTGCTTGTTGCGCAGGATGGTGAAAATCCATGTCGAGGCCGAGGCACGGCTGCCGTCGAATTTCGCGGCCTTTTGCCAAACCGTCGCGAGCGCCTCTTGTGCGGCCTCTTCTGCAAGCGCCTCCGAGGAGCCGCCGCGCATCAAGAATGCCTTGGCGCGGGGCGCGAAATGCCCGAACAGCGCTGCAAAGCTTTCCGCGCAGCGCTCGTCGCGAATGCGCTCCAAACAATGCGTCCAAGGGTCCACTTTGACGGTGTCGACATCCGCTTTGGTGATCGTTTCAGCTTGATCTTGCACGATATTGCATTGCCCTATCAAATCCCCACGTTGCACGCGCTGCACACGGATCTGATCCCCGAGAGGCGGGGCCAAAGGCGGCGGGGCGGAACGTCTCCGCAGATGATCATAAGGTGTTGTCATGGAATTGATACGCCAGATGCACGGGTTTGGATCACTTGATGGTCACTTTTTCCAAAGCGGCATCAGAGGCGGTGTCAAAACCTGTCGCCGCAGCGCGAGGCTGCGCGCGCATTCAAAGAATTTAAGATAAAATCAGGAAGATAGCGCTAAGAGTGAACCGAATGGCCCTGAGCGACGTAGCAAGGGTGTAAACCAACGGAGCCAGCCCTTGCCCTATGACCGTCTCTCCGCCGATAGCGCGGCATCCTCCTTGTCTGGTTCCTTGTCTGGTTCCTTGACTGGCTCCCAGTCTGGCCCCCTGTCTGGTGCGGGTCGCGGGCGACCGCGCATCGCCATCGTCGGTGCGGGGATTTCCGGCCTTGCGAGCGCCTATGAACTGAGCGCAACCCATGACGTGACCCTCCTCGAAGCGGCTCCGCGACTTGGCGGTCATGCGCGCACGGTTCTGGCGGGCAAGCGCGGCGATGTGCCGGTGGACACGGGGTTTATCGTGTTCAACTACCCCAATTACCCCAACCTCACGCGCATGTTCGATGCGCTCGACGTTCCGGTGAAGGAAAGCAACATGTCCTTTGCGGCCTCCATCGGGGGCGGGGCGCTGGAATACGGCCTGGGCAATCTGCCGGCGATGGTGGCGCAGAAACGCAACCTGCTGCGCCCGTCCTTTTACCGGCTGGCGCGCGACATCCTGCGCTTTAACAAAGGGGCCGAAGCGGCGGCGCAAGATGCCAGTCTGAGCCTTGGGGAGATGCTTGACGCGATGGGCTTGGGCGACTGGTTCCGGCGCTACTACCTGCTGCCGGTGTCCGGTGCGATCTGGTCCTCGACGCCCGAACAAATGAACGATTTCCCCGCCGCCTCCTTGGTGCAGTTCTTCCGCAACCATGCGCTGTTGAGCTATGACAATCACCAATGGCACACGGTTGACGGCGGCTCGATTGAATATGTGACCCGCATTGCGGCAGCGATCGGGGCGGCGGGCGGTGTGATCCGCACAGGCACGCCCGTCGAGGGGGTACTGCGCGATGCGCAGGGGGTGCGCATCCGGATGAAAGGCGATTGGGAGGCCTTTGACGAGGTGATTTTTGCCTGCCATTCCGACGACGCCCTGCGGCTGTTGGGCGATGCCAGCGCCGCCGAGGAACACACGCTGGGCCGGCTGACCTATCAGGACAACCGCGCGGTGCTGCATTGCGATGCACGCCTGATGCCCAAGCGCAAAAAGGTCTGGTCATCGTGGAATTTCCTGTCGCCCGAGGACCAGCCGATGCCAGCGATTGCGCTGACCTACTGGATGAACATGTTGCAAGGCATCGACGAGAGCGATCCGTTGTTCCTGTCGCTCAACCCTTGCCTGCCGATCCGCGACGAGACCATCTTTGACGAGGCCTCCTTTCGGCATCCGGTGTTCGACCGCGCCGCGATTGAAGCCCAGCGTGATCTGCCCGACATTCAGGGGGTCAATCGCACGTGGTTTTGCGGGGCCTATGCGCGCTGGGGGTTTCACGAGGATGGCTATGCCTCGGCGATGACCGTGGTGCAGGCGCTGCGCAGCCGCGCGGCAAACGCGGTATTGGAGGCCGCCGAGTGATGCAAAACTTTGTGCCCGCGCATACGTTTCACAAGCGCCACGGCGCCCCGCGACGCGGGCCTGCGAATGCCTTTCGCTATTCCGTGGATTACGTGCTGGTGGACCTTGCCAAAAGCCATGAATGGCCAAGCCTCCTGCGCCACAACAGCATGGGCCTGTTCCAGATTCGCGACCGTGATCACGGCGGTGTGCGCGGCAACGGGGATGGCTTGGACTGGGTGCACATGGTCCTTGCGGCGCGGGGCTTTGATTTTGACGACGCGCAGATCCTGCTGCTGACCCAACCGCGCATGGCCGGGTATCTGTTCAATCCGGTGTCCTTTTGGCTGGTGATGCAGGAGGGGCTGCGGGTTGTGATCGCCGAGGTGAATAACACCATGGGCGAGCGGCACAGCTACATTTGCCATCATACCGATCTGCGCGCCATCGAGGCGGGCGATACGTTGGTTGCGCAAAAAGTGTTCCACGTCTCACCGTTTCAGGATGTCGCGGGCCACTATGAATTCCGGTTCGATCTGGCCGAGGGGCATGTCGGCGTGCGCATTGATTTTCGCCATGACGTGGACGGTGTGGTTGGTGGTCTGGTGGCGACGCTGGCGGGTCCGCGCGAGGCACTGAGCAACCGCGCCCTGTTGCACTCGATGCTGCGCCGCCCCCTTGGCTCCTTGCGCGCGACTGTGCTGATCCATTGGCAGGCAATTATTCTGGCGCTCAAGGGCGCGCGTTTCTTTCGGCGTCCCGAGCCGCCCGAGGATGAGGTCACAGGAGGCCCTGCATGAGTGCGCATAAAAACCAAGGCCCCACAAAGCTGGCGGGCAAGACCTACTGGATCGTCGGGGCCAGCGAAGGGCTGGGGCGGGCGGTTGCCGAACGTCTTGACCAGGAGGGCGCGCAGCTTGTGCTGTCGGCGCGCTCGACCGAGCGCCTTGTCAGCCTTGCCCGGGATATGGCGCAGGCGCGGGTGGTGCCTGTCGATGTGACCGATCTGGCCAGTGTCGAGGCCGCGGTTCTGGAGGCAGGCACGGTCGACGGGCTGATTTACATGGCCGGCACCTACGAGCCGATGGCGGCGCAAAACTGGGACGCGGCGCAGGTCGAACAAATGGCCGACACCAACTACATGGGTGCTTTGCGCGTCATCGGACGGGTGTTGCCGGCCATGGTCAAGCGCGACGCGGGGCATATCGTGATCACCGGATCGCTGACGGGCTATCGTGGCTTGCCGGGGGAAATCGGATACGGAGCGTCGAAATCGGCCCTGCGCCACCTTGCCGAAGATATGCGCTGCGATCTGTGGCAAACCGGGGTGAAAGTGCAGCTTGTGATGCCCGGTTTCATTCGCACGCGTCTGACCGACAAGAACGACTTTGCCATGCCCGGTCTGATGGACCCCGAAGAGGCGGCGGAAATCATCGTGACGGCGATGAAGGGCCGCGCGTTCAAGCGGGATTTCCCGCGCTGGTTTTCGTGGGTCTTTCGCGCAGGGCGTCTTTTGCCGCAGGGGCTGTATCAGCGTTTGTTTGCTGGCTAGGCAATCGGCGCAATCGGTGCTTTGCACGCGCTGGGAACACGCTATTGTGTGCGCAACGAAAAGAGGGGCGTAGGCGTGAGAGCAAGACATTATCTGGCAGGCGGGGTTTCGTTTCTGGCCGCATTAAGCGCGGTCGGCGTGGACCGTTTGGGCGCGGACCCTTTGACCTCTACGGCGGTCAACACCTATGGCACGCAGGGCATCATCGACATGCCCTCCGCCGAGGTGGCCCCCGATGCGCAGCTTTCGGTTACCTATGCCAAAACCAAAAACGCCGCGCGCACCACGATTACCTTTCAGGCGACAGAGCGGCTGTCTTTGTCCTTTCGCTATGCGGGCATCGAGGATTACGCCGACGATTACGACACCTACACCGACCGCAGTTTCGACCTGCGCTACCAGATTGCGGGCGAAGGCACATATCGCCCCGCCATTGCGATCGGCCTGCAGGACTTCATGGGCACCGGCGTGTATTCGGGCGAATATCTCGCCGCGACCAAAACCCTGGGCGACAAGCTGACTGTCACCGGCGGTTTGGGCTGGGGGCGTCTGGCAAGCCACGGCGCGGTCTTCTCGATGGGCACGCGCGAAACCGATTTCGTTGAAACCGGCGGTGTGCCCAACGTCAAACAATGGTTCACCGGCGATGTCGCGCCCTTCGCGGGGCTGCGCTATCAGTACAACGACAAACTGGCTCTGGTGGCGGAATATTCCTCCGACGCCTATGTGGTCGAGACCCAGCGCGGGCTGGTGGATGTCAACACGCCGCTGAACTTTGGGGCCGAGTATAAGGTCGGGCGCAACTGGACGCTGGCGGGCTATGCGCTTTACGGGGCCGAAGTCGGTGCGCGCCTGAGCTATTCGGTCAACCCCAAGCACCCGCGCATTCCCGGCGGTACGCAAGCGGCGCCAATGCCGGTGGCCCAGCGCCCCGCGCCCGCTGCCGATCCCCTGGGCTGGTCGGGGCGGTGGATCGAGGACGGAACCGACGCCCCCGGAATCCGCAAGGCGCTCAAGACTGCGCTGGCCAAGGAAAGCATCATTCTGGAATCCGCCTCCCTGAGTGCAACGCGCGCCGAAGTGCGCATCCGCAATCAGGGTTTCGGGGCCCCCGCCGAGGCGCTGGGCCGCACAGCGCGCATCATGAGCCGCGCCTATCCGCCGTCGGTCGAGACCTTTGTGATCACCGAAGTGTCAAACGGTGCGCCGCTGCAATCGACGATCATCAACCGCAGCGCGTTGGAGCGGCTTGAAAACCGTCCCGCGGGTGAAATGCTTGCCGCGACACAATTTGCCGACCCCAAGTTGGCCGAACAACTGCCTGTCGCCAATGTCGAGGGTCTTTATCCCGACCTGCAATGGTCGCTGTCGCCCTATATTACTGCCTCGGTCTTTGATCCGGACAGTCCGGTGCGCGCGGATGCGGGGATTGCGGGGCGGGTCAACTACCGTCTCGGACAGGGGCTGTACCTGGGGGGGAGCGTCACGGGGCGGATCACCGGCAACCTCAGCGAGGCCAAGCCTGACCCCAATGACAACCCCGACATCCCGAACGTGCGTTCGGATTCGTCGTTTTACAATCAGGACCGCTTCCACCTCGAAGACCTGACGCTGGCCTGGTACACGCATCCGGCGAAAAACGTTTTTAGCCGCGTGACCATCGGTCAGCTGGAGCGCATGTATGGCGGTGTCTCGACAGAAGTGTTGTGGAAACGCCCTGAAAGCCGTCTCGCGTTCGGGGTCGAGGTGAACTACGCCAAGCAGCGCGATTATTCCGACCCCTTTGCCTTTCGCGATTATGACATCGTGACCGGCCATGCCTCGGCCTACTACGACCTTGGCAACGGCTATCACGGCGAAATCGACGCGGGCCGCTATCTGGCGGGGGATTGGGGCACGACGATTTCGCTCGACCGCGAATTCAACAACGGCTGGCGGATTGGCGGCTATGCGACCTTTACCGATATCTCCTTTGACGATTTCGGCGAGGGCTCGTTTGACAAAGGGTTCCGCATTACGATCCCGACGCAGTTTGTCGCCAATGCTCCGTCCCCCGACCGCACCAACCTGCTGATCAAGTCGCTCACGCGTGACGGTGGCGCGCGCCTCTCTGTGCAAGGGCGGCTGTATGAAACCGTGCGTCAGGCCCAGCAGCCTGAAATTGAAGACCGGTGGGGGAGATTCTGGCGATGAGCATGCTCGGAAAAATACGCGCAGGTGCTGCCCTTGTGATCTGTGGCGGGCTTTTGGCCGCCTGCGGCAATGATCGGGGCGTGTCGCAAAACCGCGAGGCCTTGTTGGAGATCACGGGTCTGGTGAAAACCGCCGTACAAAACAAATTGTCGGGTGCGCCCGAGGCGCCTGCTCCTGACGCGGTTGATCCCGCGCAGGCGGTCGCTGCGGCGATGCAGGCGGTGCCCGATGTGCCGCTGATCCTGGCGATGATGGAAAGCTCCGGCGCGACGAGCGTGATGGGCGTGTACAATGTGAACGGGCGCGATGTCACTTGGGTGACCCAGGCAAAACAGACGCTGACCCTGCGCGACGGTGTGCTTGTGGCGACGCGTGGATTGGGGGGCGATCTGATGTCCCTCGAGGAGGGATCGCTGGTGTCGCTGCTGAAGGCGCGACGTGGCGGGACCGTGCAAAAGACCTATCGTTTCCTCGATGGCGAGGACAATACGGCCCGTTTGCCGCTGACCTGTCAGGTCGAGGTTCAGGGCCGTGAACATGTGGTCAGTGGCGAAGTGTCGGCACAGACAACCGTGATGCGCGAAACCTGTGAGACGGGCGGCGCACCGATCACCAACGTCTATTGGGTCGATGGTGCGGGGCGTGTCGTGCAGTCGTTCCAATGGGCCAGCAGCTATGTGGGAAATGTGATTATCCGACAGCTGCGGTTCTGAGCGCTCGCCGCGACACGGTAAAAAACGGGGCAGCTTTGGCTGCCCTTTTTGCTGCCCTTCTTTGCGGTGTTTGATCGGATCAGGATCTGACCGTCTGGGCAGAGAGGCACCTGCCCAAAGAAAAACGGCGCCCGAAACCGGACGCCGTTTAAAACAACAATAAAGCCGAGGATTAGTCGTCTTTGTTGTTCGAGTACACTGCGTAAGCAATACCAACAGCGCCGAGGCCGAGGAGAGCAGCAGTTGCACCGGAAGTCGCGCCCAGCGAACCGAAGAGGGGAGCCGAGGAGGACGAGGGCCCGGGGTCTACAACAACGGGAGCAACCATAACGGGCTCGGAGTAGCCGCCAGCGAAAGCGGTGGAAGCGGACGCAGCAACGGCAGCAGCGGCGACAAGCGTGGTAAGAGTTTTCATTTTAAGTCTCCATGATCAGAATCGAACCACCATGTGGCTGTTCACGAAGATTCAATCACAAGTGCATGAGAAATAGAAGTGTTTCTTACCCAAATCCGATCGACCTGTGGCAAAAACGGCATGTTTTCGCCGCAACCGCGAATTTCCAGTTATTTTCGAGGGGTCGCTTTTGGCCCTGTGGCGGGGCCGACACGCCTGTAGGGTAAATATTTGATAAACATGCCGTTGTGTGAAGCCTCTCTTGTGCAAAGGAAACCTGTCTCGGCAGACAAGGATTCGGGCGCGGCGGCCTCTTGCTTTGCCTCTTTTGCGGGGGTGCGATAGGACGACAGGGCGTTCTGGGGAGGCACTGAAGCACCTTTTTGCGCAAGGACCAAAGCGGGAGTTTTCGGATGCCATCCGACGGGACAGTTTTACAGCGGCTCCGCACGCAACTGCGGTTTCGCTGGGCAGCGCTGCGCAATGAGGATGACGTGCTCGGGCGCGGAGGCGTCCCGTTGGACGTGCTGGCCCAGCAGCTTGCGGGCAAGCGCGTGGCCCTGGTGGGAAATGCGCGCGCGCTGGAACACAGGGATTTTGGCGCGCAGATCAACGCGGCCGATGTGGTGATCCGCATCAACCGTGCGCCGCGCCCGTCCGTGCGCTCGCATGGGGCGCGCACCGACTGGCTGGCGCTGGCGACCAGCCTGAGCGGCGCGGCCTTTGACGATATCGGGGCGGCGCATCTGATCTGGATGTCGCACAAACGCAAACGTCTGCGGTTGTGGATGGCGCGTCCGGCGCGGTTCACGCTGTTTCCCGCCGATCGCTATCAGGCCCTCAAATCCACGATGGGCGCGCAGCCGACCACCGGCGCCATGCTGGTGGCGTGGCTGAGCGACACCGATCTGGCGCAGCTGGATCTTTGGGGGTTCGACTTTTTCGCCTCTTTGTCGCTGTCGGGCGGGCGCGATGCGGGGCGTGTGCCCCATGATTTTTCCGCCGAGGCAAAGTTCGTCACGGGCGTCTGCGCGCGTGACCCGCGGGTGATCCATCACCCGATGGAATAGGGCAGACCACGCATTTGCACTTTATTTGCCCGCGCTTCTCTTATATGTGCCGCGCTTGTCATTGGACATGAGGAGACACCCAGATGGGCTATAAAGTCGTCGTTGCGGGTGCCACGGGTAACGTGGGCCGCGAAATGCTGAACATCCTCGCCGAGCGCGAGTTCCCTGCGGATGAGGTCGTCGCGCTGGCGTCGCGCCGCTCGCTGGGCACTGAAGTGAGCTATGGCGACAAGACCCTCAAGACCAAGGATCTCGATACTTTCGATTTCACCGGC
Organism: Aquimixticola soesokkakensis; assembly: GCF_900172375.1. Lineage (GTDB taxonomy): Bacteria > Pseudomonadota > Alphaproteobacteria > Rhodobacterales > Rhodobacteraceae > Aquimixticola > Aquimixticola soesokkakensis. Next base: position 298,897 of record NZ_FWFS01000001.1, read on the forward strand.
TACGACATGGCCCTGTTTGCGGTCGGTTCGGAAGCCACGGCAAAATACGCGCCGATCGCTGCGAAGGCGGGCTGCGTGGTCATTGATAACTCGTCGCTCTACCGCTACGACCCGGAAATTCCGTTGATCGTGCCGGAAGTGAACCCCGATGCCATCGAGATGTATTCCAACAAGAATATCATCGCGAACCCCAACTGCTCGACCGCGCAGATGGTTGTGGCGCTCAAGCCGCTGCATGACCGCGCCAAGATCAAACGCGTGGTGGTCTCGACCTACCAGTCGGTGTCGGGATCGGGCAAAGAGGGCATCGACGAGCTTTGGGATCAGACCAAGGGCATGTATGTCCCCGGTCAGGAAAAAGCGCCCGCCAAATTCACCAAACAGATCGCCTTCAACGTGATCCCGCATATCGACGTCTTTATGGACAGCGGCGACACGAAAGAAGAATGGAAGATGATCGTCGAGACGAAAAAGATCATCGATCCCTCGATCAAAGTCACCGCGACCTGCGTACGTGTGCCGGTCTTTGTGGGCCACTCGGAATCGATCAACATCGAAACCGAAGACTTCCTCGACGAGGATGAAGCCCGCGACATCCTGCGCGAAGCCCCCGGCATTCTGGTGGTCGATAAGCGCGAAAATGGCGGCTATGTCACCCCCGTGGAATGCGTGGGCGATTTCGCGACCTTCATTTCGCGTATCCGTCAGGATGTGACCGTCGAAAACGGTCTGAACCTGTGGTGCGTGTCCGACAACCTGCGCAAAGGCGCGGCTTTGAACGCCGTGCAGATCGCAGAGCTTCTGGGCCGCCGCATCCTGAAAAAGGGGTGAATGCGGTCCCGATGACCGCGACCGTGACTGAATTGTGAAAAGGGCGTCCATATGGGCGCCTTTTTTGCATGGTCCTTGCGCTGTGCGATTCGCTTTTTGGCGGCGCGGCATCTGATCTGCCGGAGTTTGTGAGCGCGTTTCGAAGGAAAACGATCACGGTGGTCGGGCGAGGGGGATTTGACAAAAATGCGACAGATGGCGGGTTGAGCCGCTGATCCCGCCTAGCTTTCTGATTTTAGGGGGTTTTCACAGAATGTTCCTCTTTCATTCTTCATTAACCGACAATTTTAACAAAGCTGCGCCCCGTAACGCTTGCGTGATATGGTCTAAATGTCAGTGGGGGCTAACACTGGGGTGACGCAATGTTCCGTATCTCGTTCAATTTCGACGCGCTGATGAAGGAAAATGCGAAGCCTGTCAGGCTTGAGATGACGGTTGAGGGGGATGAGATCGCCCTGTCGAACCATCGTAAAAACATCTCGCGACCTGCGGGTATTCGCGATGACTGGGCCGAAGAACAGGCCAGGGTCGATGCGCAGGTGACGCGCGAAGAGATGATGCAGGTCTTTTCCGAAAAATTCGCAGGCAAGGCTGGCAGCCGCGTGGCGTAAACCCGCCGGTTCGGTGTGTTGGTGGGCGCATCACGCGCTTGTTGGGTGCCACCCGCTTGCCATTCGCCTTGGCTTGCCGCGATGATCCCGACTGTCTTGTGACAGATCGGGAGCCGCAGATGACTATCCACACCACCACATCGCCACGCCGACCCTCAGCTGCCACGGCGCTGCAGCGCGGGTTGATCCTGACGACGGCCCTTTTGGCCCCTGTCGTTGTCGCGGGGATGGCCAGCGCTGACGCCTACGCCGCGCCCACGCAGGTGCAGGAGGTGACGCTCTATCCTCAGGGGGCCACCGTGCAGCGCAGCGGCTCGGTCGACGTGCAAGAGGGCGCGCATGAGCTGGTGATTTCTGATGTGCCTCTCGGCCTCGATCCGCAGAGCCTGCGGGTGACGGTCGCGGGCGCAGGATTGGACACAGTCACGTTTCGCGACACGGATCTGGCGCCCTTCTCCCTTGCCGACACACCCGAACGGGAGGCCGCAGAGGCCCGCGTAGCCGAGGCAGAGCGTCGGATCGCGGCGGTTGAACAAGAGGTCGCTTTGGCCGAAGCCAAGGCCCAATCCGCCCTCGCCAAAGTTGCATTTTACGACAAAATCAGCGCCTCCGACACGCCCGCAGGGGAGCTTGCGCAGGTGGCGGAGGTGATCGGGCGCGAAGGTCTGGCGGCGCGCAACGAGGCCATCGCGGCGCAGGCCGAGGCCGACGCCATCCGCGAAACGCTTGAGCCGCTTGACGATGATCTTGAGCAAGCGCAGGCCGCGCGCGATGCTGTTGTACAGGACACCACCGCGCGTGCGCAGATCAAACTGTCAGTGACCGCGCCTGCAGCGGGGACGCTGAGCTACCGGGTGAGCTATGAGGTGCAGGAGGCGGGCTGGACGCCCGACTATGCGCTGCTTTTGACAACACAGGAATCGCCAAGCCTGACGCTGGATCGCGGGGCGCGGGTCTGGCAGGCCACGGGAGAAACCTGGCGCGATGTGGATGTGGTGCTGTCCACCAGCCGTCCGGGGACGCAAAACGCCCCGAGCGAGGTTTTCCCCTGGGTGCGCCGTCTGGGCGAGACCGATGAGCCGCCGATGCCCGCCCCGCGCGGCCTGAAAATGGCCAGTGGGGCCGAGATGATGATGAGCGACGCCGCGCCTGCCCCGCAGATGGTGGCGCGTGCCGAGATGCAGGGCATCACCCAGATCTATACCCTGCCGCACCCTGTGACGGTGGGGGGCGCTGCGGGCGATCTGCGCTTTGCCCTCGACAGGCTTGATCTTGCGCCGCAGGTGGTTGCGCGCGCTGTCCCGCTCTTTGATGCCAGCGCCTATCTGGTTGCGAAATACACAAATGACAGCGGCGAGGTGATCCTGCCGGGCGCTGTTCGTTTGATGCGCGACGGGGCCTTGATCGGGGAAAGCTGGCTAGATTTGATCACGCCGGCGCAAGAGGTGGAAACGGGTTTTGGCGCGATCGACGGGCTGACGGTGCGCCGGACCTTGCTGGATCGCAATGCGGGGGATCGCGGCGTGATCCGTCGCGACACCGAGGAGGTCGAAGCGTGGCGACTGGAGGTTGAAAACAACACCGACCGGCTTTGGGATGTCGAGCTGCGCGACCGCGTGCCGGTCAGCGAACAGGACGATCTCCAGATCAGCTGGTCTGCTGACCCAGCGCCCCAGGAAAGCGACATCGACGATCTGCGCGGCGTCCTGGGCTGGGCCTTCGACCTTCCGGCGGGGGCCTCCAATACCGTCACTTTGGAGACCACGCTGCGCTGGCCCGAAGGCAAGGTTTTGCGCTGAGCGATTCGCGCGGTCTGTCGCATTTTACAGGTGCGCCACAGGGTTGCCACAGTCCCGACGATGTCCTGCCAGATGTCTGATGCGCGCGCGCATCTGGCGCGCATCCGGCGGGTTTTCGGGGAATTTTAACGATCAAACGACGCGGCGTTTTTTAAAATAACACTTTGTTTTTAAACGCGTTTCTTTTGATTTTGGCGGTTTGATCGAATTGTTGTGAATGTCCCTCTGCACAAAAGCGCAGGGACATGGTTGCCTTGGGGAAGGGCGTGGGGCGCGCACCGAAAGGACCAAAAGATGTTTTCGATCCATCGCAACACTGATGTCGACCAACCGCTTGTTTTGGACTGGGGCTTGCCGATGACACTGGCGCGGCGCGTTCCGGCCAATCTGGATTTGCCGCGCGGTGCCTGTGCCGACAACGTGGTCCCGTTGCACTTGCGGCCCTTTGATCCCGACTTTCGTCCCGACATGGGCGCACGGCTGGTCGGCTGACCTGCCCGCCTCAAAGAGCGCCACAAAAATCAGAAAAAAATGAGGAGAGTTGCCATGACCTGTTTCAAAACCAAAGCCCGCTGCGGTCGTCGCGCAGCCTTGGCCACGAAGGCTGCTTTCGATGTCATGTTGTTTCCGGCATCGACACCCGTGCGCTTTGTGTCGCGCGCCGATGACATTGCGGCGCGCCGCACAATGGAGGCCGCAATGAAACCGGTGTTTGTGCGTCATCAGGCCGAAGAGGCCGTGGCGCAGGTGGATGTGGCGCAGGAGGGTACCCAAAACGACAGCCCGATTTCCTTTGCCGCCATTCTGGCCGCGAGCAGATCAAAGGACGCCAGTCGCGCAGCGTGAGGCGGCTGTGGCGCGGCGGTCGGCCCACCCCGCGCCACAGGCGTTTGAGAGTTTAGATAACGCTGAAGCGGTCATGCTCGGCGTTATATTCGAACAGCGATCCTTCGCCGATGTCGTGCCACAGCCCGTGCAGCGACAGCGCGCCGCTTTCGACGGCGTCTTTCACAAAGGGGAAGGTCATGAGGTTGTCGAGCGAGGTCAGCACGGCCTGATGTTCCAGTGCCAGCACCTGCTCGGCTTCGGGCAGGGATTGCACCTTTTCATAACCGCCGCGCAGCAGATCCATCCAGCGCCCCACGAAGGAGCTGTCCTGTTCCAGCTCGGGCGCTTTGCCAGAACACATATCGTGACAGCCTTTGACGCCGCCGCAGCTTGAGTGGCCCAGCACCACGATATGCGCCACCTTCAGCGCGGTCACCGCATATTCGATGGTTGCCGAGGTGCCGTGTTGCAAGCCGTCGGGCGAATGGGGCGGCACGAGGTTGGCAATATTGCGGTGGATAAAGAATTCGCCCTGATCCGCACCGAAAATCGAGGTGACATGGACGCGGCTGTCACAGCAGGAAATGATCATCGCCCGGGGGCGCTGACCTTCGGTGGCAAGGCGTTTGTACCATGCGCGATTTTCCGAATAGGCAGTCGCACGCCACCCCTGGTAGCGTTGAACGAGGTAGCTGGGCAAAGGCTTGGCAACATGCATTGGGCGCTCTTTCGGTTACTGAATTTCTACCAATCTAGTGCCGATTTGTGCGGAATTCGAGGGACAAACTTCTGCGCGTTAAACCTTTTCTTGAGGACAATCCGGCATCTTTGGAACAACTGCGCGTGGGGGCGTGCTTGACTTGGGGTGAAAAGATGGTGGTGACGAACTTGAAACCGGAGGCCGGTGTTCGTGTGGATCGGGAACGGCTTGAACAACTGTATGTGCAGTTGGGGCATAGCAGCGCGGAAGGCGTGATTGCCCGCGCAATGGAAGAGTTGGCGGTGCGTCTGGCGCGGGTCGAAGCCTGCTATCGCAAGGGCGAGATTGACAAAATGGCGCGCGCCGCCCGCTCGATGGTCGCAATTTCCGAACAGATCGGGCTTGAGACCTTTGCGCAAGTGTCGAGCAATGTTGCCGACCTGTCTACGCGCGGCGATGATACCGCGCTGGCGGCCTGCGTGGCGCGGCTGATGCGGATCGGCGAGGGGTCTTTGATCGCGGTCTGGGATTTGCAGGACATGTCTGTCTGAGGGACCTGTTCGCCTCTCTGGCCGGTGCGCGATCGGGGCGCATTTGCGGGAAGTTTGCAAAGCGGAAGAGAGTGCTGAGGGGCCTCTTTTCCGCTTTTTCGTTGCTCTCGACGGCGGTGCATCGGCGCATATGGGGCAGGGGCTTGTTGCTGCGCACGGGCGCGCTAGGGTGTGGCGCAAGAACAGGAGATTTCCCATGCCATCTGATACGCCCGAAACCCCGTCGTTGCGCTTTGCGCCGGCCAGCGCACCGTCAGTGCCGCTGGCGTTTGTTGCCGCCGAGTCCCTGGAGCAGTGGCTGGCGACTTTGCCTGCCGCGCAGAGCCGCTTCGCCCGCGCCCAAGGTTTTACGGCGGGGATTGGCGCAACGGTGGTCTTTGCCGATGACGAGGGTGCCATGACGGGGGTTGCCGTGGGACGTGGCACCGCGCAGGCGCGCGCGCGCGGGCGCTTTGCCCTGGCTGCCGCGCGCGCGGCCTTGCCCGCGGGGGTCTATCACCTCGACAGCGATCTCGCCGGCTCCGAGCTGGAGGCCGAAGTGCTTGGCTGGCTTTTTGCGGGCTACCGCTTTGACCGCTATCACGCAAATGCGGCACCCAAGGCAGCGCTTTGTGCGCCCGAAGGCGTCGATGCCGCGCGGATCGAGGCGATTGTCGCGGGGGAGTGCCTGACGCGCGATCTCATCAATACGCCAGCAAACGACATGGGCCCCCAAGAGCTGGAAGAGGCCGCGGTCCATCTGGCGAACCACTTCGGAGCCTCGCATCTGGTGGTCAAGGGCGATGACCTTCTGGCGCAGAATTTCCCGATGATCCACGCCGTGGGGCGCGCGGCTGTGCCAGCGCGCGCGCCGCGCCTGATCGAGTTGAACTGGGGCGACACCGGCCCGCTTTTGACGCTGGTTGGCAAAGGCGTGTGTTTTGATACCGGCGGGTTGAACATCAAACCCGGCGCATCGATGGGGCTGATGAAAAAGGACATGGGCGGCGCGGCGACCGTTTTGGGGCTGGCGCAGATGATCATGGCCCTGAAGATGGACATCCGCCTGCGGGTGCTGATTCCGGCCGTGGAAAATGCCATCGCAGGCGATGCATTTCGCCCCGGTGACATTTTGCAATCGCGCAAGGGGTTGACGGTCGAAGTCAACAACACCGACGCAGAAGGCCGTTTGGTTCTGGCCGATGCTCTGGCGCTCGCGGATGCGGGCGAAAGCGATCTGGTCGTGTCTTTTGCAACGCTCACCGGCGCGGCGCGGGTCGCGGTCGGTCCGGATCTTGCCCCGTTTTTTGCCAGTACATCCGCGCTTGTCGCACCTTTGATGCAGGCCGGCGAAACGGTTGCGGACCCGCTGTGGAACCTGCCCTTCTGGGCCCCCTATGAGACGATGATCGAACCGGGCATTGCCGATCTCGACAACGCCCCTGCGGGCGGCATGGCGGGGGCGATCACGGCGGCGCTTTTCCTCAAACGCTTTGTCACCGACACCCCCAAATATGTGCATTTTGACATTTACGGCTGGTGTCCCGCGGCCAAACCGGCGCGCCCCAAAGGGGGCGTCGGCCAAGGGGCACGCGCCCTTCTGGATGCGCTACCGGAGCTGTTGGCGCGATGACGGATCGTCGCAGCACGCCCGCAAATGCCCGCGTCGCCCTGACAGGGTTTGCCAGCGCCGATCAGCGTGAAGTCACCCCCGAGCGTGTCAGCATTTCACGCCCGGTTGCCGATCTGCGCAGGGACAGCGGACAGCGGGACCGCCAGTTGTTGATGGGGGAGGCCTTTGATGTTCTGGAACGCCATGCTGGGCGCGCCTTTGGAATTTCGGCGCGCGATGCCTATGTCGGCTACATCGAGGAGGGCGATCTGGGCCTGCCGGTGGTGCCGACCCATACCATCGGCGTGCGCGCGTCGCATCTGTACCCCGAACCTGACCTGAAATCCGAGGCGTTGCTGTCGGTGTCGTTTGGCACGCGGCTGGTCATCGTGGATGAACGTCATAAATTCATGGAAACCGACACCGGGCTGTTTGTGCCGAAATCGCATTTGCGGCTGGTGGCCAAGCCGTTTTCCGACCCTGTCACGATTGCCCAGCTGTTTTTCGGCACGCCCTACCTGTGGGGCGGTAATTCCGCTTTTGGGATTGATTGCTCGGGACTGGTGCAGGCGGGGCTTCTGGCCTGTGGAGAAGGCTGTCCCGGGGATAGCGATTTGCAAGAATCGCTGGGGGGCGCGGCCACTGGCGCGATGGAGCGTGGGGATCTGATGTTCTGGAAGGGGCATGTCGCCTGGGTGGTGGATGCGGGGACGATCCTGCATGCCAACGCCCATCACATGGCCGTCGCCTACGAGCCGATGGACAAAGCCATCGCGCGGATCGAGGCGCAGGGGGGAGGGCCGGTCACGGCGCGGCGTCGCCTTTAGGGCGGCGCTTTAGTCGATCGGGCGGATCATCTTGCGGTCAAACACCCGCAAAACGGTCGCAAGATCCTGACCACGTTTCAAAATTTGCCCATCCATGCCAACCACGCAATACATCCCCTGTTTGTTGCGCAGGCGGGGACGTTTTTCGATCGTATACATCGGATGCTCGGCGGTGCGGCGAAACACGGAAAACACGGCGACTTCCTTGAGAAAGGACATGCCGTAATCGCGCCATTCGCCTGCCGCGACCATGCGCCCGTACAGCCCCATGATCAGGCCGAGTTCGATGCGGTTGAAGGCCACTTTGTCCATCGCGGTGGAGGCGCCTGAGGCGGGGGGGAAAGGTGTTGGCACTGTCATCCTATAGAAGGTGGCGCGCAGTCGGCCCAAAATCAAGCGCCGCGCGGGCGGGCAGGGCTGGGACTGCGAAATTTGCCTTATTTCTGCCGCGAAAAGACCTATGCGGTTTCGCAATTCGAGCGCGGTTTTGCCGCCTTCGCCCTGCATAAGGGGTAACAGAGCGAAAATGCTTCCCCCGATGGTGTGATTTAACAGCCCCCACCCAGTTCGCATCATCGGGGACTTCGCTCGAACCAAAGGGTCCTGTTGCGCAAGCAGCGGGGCCTTTTTGCTGTGCAGTTTGTGCGCCTTCGGGGAGAGCATGCCGAAAACCGGCGCTGTTCACGGATTCGTTGGATGTTGTGAGGCGCGCTGTCGGGTTAGGCTTGGGGTGGCCGTGGTAAAGGCGGTTGAATGGCACACCCCTGCGGGAGATTTTGATGACACGACTGAATATTTTGATGCGCGCTGTGACGATGGCGGCGGTGCTTGGTGCCGGTTCTGGCGGTGTCGCCCTGGCCCAGGACGATGCGGTGGCAACCCGTCAGGCTGGGATGAAAGCCATCGGCGGCTCGGTGCGGACTTTGGGGAATATGGCCAAAGGCACGGTTGCCTTTGACGCCGCCGCCGCACAGGCCGCGCTTGACAAGATCGCGCAAGAAGCGGCGCTGATTCCCGTGCATTTCGAGGCCGAAGTCATCGAGGGCGATACCGAGGCAAAGCCCGCGATCTGGACCGATTGGGACAGTTTCGTCGCCGATGCGAAGGCGCTTGAAGACGCAGCGGGCACGGCCACTGTCGCCAGCGCCGATGATCTTGCGCCCGCGATGGCCACAATCGGCGCGACCTGCAAAACCTGCCACTCCGAATTTCGCAGCTAGGCGCTGCGCTTAGCCGCACCAGACGCGGGCGATCAGGCCCGCGTCATCCAACTCGACGTTGGTGCGGCTTTCGATGAAATCCATCGTCATCGGCTGGCCGCGCTTGAGAACGCGCAGCGGGCCCGCCAGTGTCAGGGTTTCAAGCACCATCGGCTTCTCGCCAATCTTTGCCTGCACCGCGTCAAGGGCGCAGGCGGTGTTGACACCCTCCGGTGTCGGAGCCGCGACATCGCCCCCACGGCCCATGGCCTGCACCGCGCATAGGCTGAGCAGAACGGCACATGCGGCCAGTGGCACGGCGACGATAAGACGTTTGGAGACAGGGTCGGTCATAGCGGTGTCCTCGGAGTGGCTTGGGGTGACGTGCGGGGGTGGCGCCTGCAAATGAGATTGAACCTCGACGGGATTTCTTTAGTCTACGGCTCTCACATTGAGGGAGGCCGACTATGCGCACAAGAGCCGCTGTTGCCGTTGCACCGGGCAAACCGCTGGAAATTATGGAAGTGAACCTTGAGGGCCCGAAAGCGGGCGAGGTTCTGGTTGAAATCAAGGCGACGGGGATTTGCCACACCGACGAGTTCACCTTGTCGGGCGCCGATCCCGAAGGCTTGTTTCCCGCGATTCTGGGCCACGAGGGCGCGGGTGTCGTTCTGGAGGTGGGGGAAGGCGTCACGACGCTGAAACCGGGCGATCACGTGATCCCGCTCTACACGCCGGAATGCCGCGAATGCCCGTCCTGCCTGTCGCGCAAAACCAACCTTTGCACCTCGATTCGCGCTACGCAGGGCGCGGGCATGATGCCCGATGGCACCACGCGCTTTACCATGCTCGACGGCACTCCGATCCACCACTACATGGGCTGCTCGACCTTTGCCAACCACACGGTCGTGCCCGAAATCGCGCTGGCAAAAGTCCGTCAAGACGCACCTTTTGACAAGATTTGCTACATCGGCTGCGGGGTGACCACCGGCGTGGGCGCGGTGATCAACACCGCCAAGGTCGAAATCGGCGCGACGGCCGTGGTCTTTGGTCTGGGCGGCATCGGGTTGAACGTCATTCAGGGTCTGAAACTGGCCGGTGCCGATATGATCATCGGCGTCGATCTCAACAATGACAAAAAGGAATGGGGCGAGAAATTCGGCATGACCCATTTCGTCAATCCGAAAGAAATCGACGGCGATATCGTGCCTCATATCGTCGAGATGACGAAACGCGGCGCGGACCAGATCGGCGGGGCAGATTACACCTTTGACTGCACGGGCAATACCACCGTGATGCGTCAGGCGCTTGAATGCGCGCACCGCGGCTGGGGCGAAAGCATCGTGATCGGCGTGGCGGCTGCGGGGGCGGAAATTTCGACCCGCCCGTTCCAATTGGTCACGGGGCGCGTCTGGAAAGGCACGGCCTTTGGCGGCGCACGCGGGCGCACCGATGTGCCCAAAATCGTCGATTGGTACATGGATGGCAAGATCGAGATCGATTCGATGATCACCCACACGCTCAAACTCGAAGACATTAACAAAGGCTTTGATTTGATGCATGCGGGCGAAAGCATCCGCTCGGTTGTGCTGTACTGATCCGGCGTCACACAGACGGCTTTGGGGGCTGCCGGAAACGGTGGCCCTTTTGCATTGGGCGCCTGTCGGTTTACCGTTTGGCGTAGCGCGCGAGGAACATCGTGACCGCACCCTCGACGACCCGCGCTTTTTCCGCGTCGGTAATGTCGTCTTTCAACTCGAACAGCGCGCGATCCATCAGGTCGGCTTTGCACAGAACGTGAAACTGATCGGCCGCAAGCGCGACATCCTCGATTTCCAAATCACCCCGCTCGATCGCGGCTTCAAGGAATTTGGAAATCTTGTTGCGCACCATATTGGGGCCGAATTCGTAGAATTGTTTGCCAACCTGTGGAAAACGTTCACTTTCTGCCACACACATTCGGTACATGCGCCGATTGAACGTCGAGGACATGATGTCGATGATCTGCGTGGCTGCAGCGCGCAAAACCTCCGCCAAAGGGGCGGACATATCAATCCGCTCGGACGCGATTTCGGCCTGTCGGACGCATTCGGTGCGCGAGACCTCCATGAACAACAGCCGCTTGTCGGGAAAGTAGCTGTAGAGCGTCGCCTTGGACACGCCCGCTTCGCGCGCGATTTCATCCACGCTTGCCCCGTCAAACCCGTCACGCAAAAAGATCAGGCGCGCCCCGTCGACGACCTGATCATATTTGCGGCCCTTGCGGATCTTTGGGTTCGGCTGGTTCATGCAGGCTCCGATGCTTGGCTGCAGAGTAGGCGAAAACGCGCAGTCTCTACAAGGGCATGCTGGATCGTGGTGCCAGTCGACCCTGCGTTCGGATTTGCGATTTATTTGTCCGCCTGAAGGGCGCAGGCCGAGGTGGCATGCGGGGTGTAGGCGCAGGCGAGCGGTTCGGCGCGCGTGGTGGCGGGACGTTCGGCGGGGAAAACCATGTCCGGCAGGCTGACCCCGTAGTTCGTCGCAAAAGCGGGCAGGGCGGATGTGCTGGCAAGGGCGAGCGTGGCGGCGGCGATGAGGCGCGAGAGAAAGGACATGAGAGGCTCCGTTGAGAGATGTCGTTAAATGGAATGTGCCGTTCAGGTGAGGAATTTAAACTGAACGGTATAGTTTTATTTGGCGCGTCGCGCACCATAAGTCAAGCGTTTCTGAACAGATCGGTTCAGAAAATATGTGCCCTACAACTTGCCACGCCTGAAAGCCCCGCTATTTTAGAATCATTCTAAACTGGAGTTCACCATGTTGCCTGGCCGCCCGACCCGCAAACGTTTCAAAGATCTCACGGAGCAGGAAATCCTCGCGCTCGCAATTTCTTCCGAAGAGGACGACGGACGCATTTATCGCAGCTACGCCGAGCGCCTGCGCGCGGAGTATCCCGACACGGCAGCAATGTTCGACGCGATGGCGCGCGAGGAAGATGTGCATCGCCAGCGTCTGATCGACCGCCACATCGTCCGGTTCGGCACCCATATCCCGCTCGTGCGGCGCGAGCATGTTGCGGGGTTCTATCAACGCAAGCCGCTCTGGCTTGTCGAAAACCTCGGTCTGTCGCGCATCCGCAGCGAGGCCGAAGCGATGGAACGCCAAGCCGAACGCTTTTATCTGAGCGCGGCCGCGCAGACCTCTGATGCAGAGACCCGCAAATTGCTGGGCGATCTGGCGGCGGCCGAGGCGGTGCACACGGCCAAAGCGGTAGACCTGCAAGACAGCCATCTGCCTGCAGAGGCGCGCGATAGCGAAGATCGTGACGCCCATCGCAAATTCGTGCTGACATGGGTCCAGCCGGGGCTTGCGGGGCTGATGGATGGATCGGTGTCAACGCTTGCGCCGATTTTCGCGACGGCTTTCGCCACCCAGGACCCGCATACCACCTTGCTTGTCGGTTTGGCCGCCGCGATTGGCGCGGGGATTTCCATGGGGTTTACCGAGGCCGCGCATGATGATGGCAAGATTTCCGGCCGCGGCTCGCCCCTGAAACGGGGGCTTGCATCGGGGATCATGACGGCTGTCGGCGGGCTGGGTCACGCCCTGCCCTATCTCATCCCCGACTTTTGGACCGCGACGACATTGGCGATGATCGTGGTGTTCATCGAATTGTGGGCCATCGCGTGGATTCAGAACCGCTACATGGAAACCCCGTTCTTTCGCGCCGCGGTTCAGGTCGTTCTGGGCGGTGCGCTGGTCTTTGGCGCCGGGGTGTTGATCGGCGGCGGATGACCGAGCAGCTGCACGCTGGCCCTTGCAACATGGGCGCGAACCCGTGAAAGTCGCGCCAAGCCCTGTGGCCTATGTGCAAGGAGATCCCCATGGACCTGAAATCCCGCAATAGCTGCTTTGGCGGTACGCAAGAGGTCTGGAGCCACGCCTCAAGCGCGACCGGCACCGACATGACCTTTGGCCTGTTTCTGCCCTCCGAAGCAAAAGACGGCCCCGTGCCGGTTTTGTGGTATCTGTCTGGGCTGACCTGTACCCATGAAAACGCCATGACCAAGGCCGGTGCCCAAGCCTGGGCCGCCGAACAGGGCATCGCGCTGGTCTTTCCCGACACATCACCGCGCGGCGCGGGGGTTCCCGATGATGCGGCTTTCGATCTGGGACAGGGGGCGGGATTTTATCTTGATGCCACCGAGGAGCCCTGGGCGAAAAACTTTCGCATGCGCGACTACGTCCTGAACGAATTGCCCGCGCTGTTGTTTGGCACCTTCGCGCTGGATGCCGAGCGCCAATCCATCACCGGCCATTCCATGGGCGGCCATGGTGCGCTGGTGCTGGCCATGACCGCGCCTGAGCGCTTCCTGTCGGTCTCGGCCTTTGCGCCGATCTGCAACCCGACCCAATCGGAATGGGGGCAAAAACAATTTGCCGCCTATCTCGGGGAGGCCGACAAAAAGGTCTGGATGCAAAACGATGCCACCCTTTTGATGGCGGATCGCGGCTTTGACGGGCCGATGCTGATCGACACGGGGACCGAGGATCAGTTCCTTGATCTGCTGATGCCCGAAGCGCTCGCCAGTGCCATCGCCAAGCGCCGCCAACAGGCGATTTTCCGCATGCAGCAGGGCTATGACCACAGCTATTTCTTCGTTTCCACCTTCATTGAGGAACATATCGCCTTTCACGCGGAGGCGCTCTACGCGTGATCTACATCGACGCTGATGCCTGCCCCGTCAAAGCCGAGGCCGAAAAGGTCGCGACCCGTCACGGGCTCAAGATTTTCATTGTCTCCAACGGCGGTTTGCGGCCTTCGCCCAATCCGCTGGTTGAAATGGTCTTTGTCGCAGACGGGCCGGATGTTGCCGATATGTGGATCGCAGACCGCGCAACGCGGGGCGACGTGGTGGTGACGGGAGACATCCCGCTGGCGGCCAAATGCGTCGAAGCCGGCGCACGGGTGATCAAGCACAATGGCGAGCCGCTGACACAGGCCAACATCGGCAATGTGTTGGCAACGCGCGATCTGATGGCGGATCTGCGCTCGGCTGATCCGTTTCGTCAGGGCGGCGGAAAACCCTTCTCCAAAGCGGATCGCTCGCGGTTTCTCGACGGGTTGGAACGCATGGTTCAGGCGGCAAAAAGGGACGCGACATGAGCAAAAGCAGCGTTGATGCGGTGATTTTCGACATCGGCAATGTCCTGATCGAATGGCAACCGGAACGCCATTACGACGCCGTTGTCGGTGAGGCGCGGCGGCGCGAGATGTTTGCCGCCGTCGATCTTCATGCGATGAACGATCGCGTGGATCAGGGGGGGAACTGGCGCGAGACGGTCATGGAATGCGCCCGGGCCTACCCCGAATTCGCGTCCGAAATCCGCATGTGGTATTTTGACTGGATGCAGATGGCTGCCCCCGCGATCCCGCAGTCTGTCGCGCTGCTGCGTGCTTTGCGCGCCAAGGGTGTGCCGGTCTTTGCCCTGACAAATTTCGGCATCGAAAACTTTGAATTTGCGCAGACGCAATATCCGTTCTTGACCGAATTTGACCGCGCCTTTGTGTCGGGGCGGATGGGCTGCGTCAAACCGCATCGCCCGATTTACGAACAGGTCGAATCGGCGTGCAAGATCGACCCCAAGCGCTTGCTGTTTGCCGATGATCGTGCCGAGAACCTTGATGTGCCGCGCAGCCGTGGCTGGCAGGTGCATTTGTTCGACGGCCCGACGCGTTGGGCCGAGCGCTTGGTGGATGCCGGGCTTTTGACGCGTCAGGAGGCGCAGCTCTAAGATGATCGGCCTTGGCGTTGTTGTGCTGGTGGCGGTGCTGGTCGCGCTGCCGTTTCTGATCGAGTGGCGCAGGCCCGGTATCAAACCCCTGCGGGACCGTTTGGGGGTGGATCAACTGGACCTCCCCGCAGGCGTCACCCGCATCAAATGGGTCGGGCCGAATGCCGCAACCGCCAAAGGGCCGATTGCCGTTTGTCTATCGGACAACACCACCCCGTTGATCGCCTTCGAATACCTGAGCGCGGAGCTGGTCGAACAGGGCTACCGTGTGCTGTGCTATGATTATTGGGGGCGCGGCCTGAGTGACACCGTTGATGGTGCCCAAACCACCGAGTTTTTCGTGGATCAACTGGACGGTGTGCTTCAGGCGCTCGGCGTCGAGCGCGACATCACTTTGGTGGGCTACGGGATGGGCGCGGGGATCGCCCTCGCCTTTGCCGCAGAGCGCGCGGAGGATGTCGAGCGGGTGGTCCTGTTGGCCCCGACCGTCCTGGAAACCCATCTGTCGCGCGCAGAGCGGTTTTGCCGCGATGTGCCGGTGTTGGGGGATTGGGCGGCGCTGGTCCTGCCGCTGCTGCTGCCCGCCCAACTCGGAACTGATCGCGACCTTGCCGCGTGGCGGCGTGTGGTTCAACAGCGACGCGGCTATCAGAAATCAGTCCTGTCGGCGCGCCGCCATATTCTGCGGGACGATTTTTCGTTCGATTTGAAGGAGTTGCGCGCGCTCTATGTGCCGGTTCTGGCGATTTGGGGGGGCGTGGACCGCGTGGTGCCGATCCGTGCCCTGGGCCAGATGGCCGAAATCGGGCGGTCGGTTCGACAGGAGGTTGTCGAAACGGCAGGGCATGATTTGCCCCTCAGCCATCCTTCGCAAGTGGCGAAGTTGATTGCGCAGTTCGTCAACGACACGCAGGGCTAGGAGGCGCTGCGCAGGCGCAGCGGCACTTCTCGTACCGGCAGGTGCACCAGCGCCGAAAAGGCCCCGATTCCGACACCGAGCCACCAGACGGCCGTGTAATCGCCGTAGAGGTCGTAAAGCTTTCCGCCCAGCCAGACGCCCATGAAGGCGCCCAGCTGGTGGGAAAAGAACACGATCCCGTAAAGCGTCCCCATGTAGCGCAGCCCGTAAAGATAGGCGACAAGGCCGGAGGTCAGGGGCACCGTTGCCAACCACAAAGCGCCCATGGCGACCGAAAAGACCAACACCGAGGCAGGGGTGATCGGCATCAGGATGAACAGCGCCGCAACCACGGTGCGGGCCACGTAAATCCCGAACAGGAGGTATTTGCGCGGATAGCGTTTGCCCAGATAGCCCGCACAGAGCGTTCCGGCGATATTGGCCAAGCCGATGATCGAAATGGAAATCGCGCCAAGCGTGGCAGTGGAGGCCACGCCAAGGCTTGCGAGCGTGCCCGAGGGGTCAATCGCGCCGCACATTTCGGTCACCAGCGCGGGGAAATGCGCGGTGATGAAGGCAAGTTGATAGCCGCAGGAAAAGAACCCTAGAAAGATCAGGGTAAAGGAGGGATCGCGAAAGGCTTGCCCCAGAATGCTGCGCAGGCTTTCTTCGATCTCGGTTTTGCCGGCCGTTGGCGCGCGCATCAGCGGCAAAACCGCAAGCGACGCCAGAATCAGGGCCGCAAACAGCAAAAACACCTGCTGCCACGCCATCATACCAAGCAACCATTCCGCCACGGGCGCGCCAAAGACCTGCCCTGCAGAGCCTGCGGCGGTGGCAATCGCCAAAGCCATCGAGCGGTTCTCATCCGAGGCGGCGCGGCCCACGACCGCCAAAATCACGCCAAATCCCGTACCGGCGATGCCGAAACCGACCAGAATCTCCAGCATTTGATGCGCTTCGGGTGTCACCGCAAAGGAGGACAGCACCAATCCGGCGGCATAGGTCAAAGCGCCCAGGATGATGGCTTTGCGATCCCCGATCCGTTCGGCCAAAGCGCCAAAGATCGGCTGGCCAAAGCCCCAGGCAAGGTTCTGGATCGCAATGGCGAGGGAAAATTCTGCCCGTGGCCAGTTGAAATCGGTGGCAATCGGGATTTGAAACACGCCAAAGGAGGCGCGGATCGCAAAGCTGGCAAGAATGATGACACATCCGGCCAGCAAAACCGGCGAAAACAGAGGGCTGCGCTGATCCATGAAAGGCTCCTTTGTTGTCGCAATTTGCGCGACCTGCTGCGCCGCGTCAAATGCCCGATTGTGACGGCGCTCATAGGCTTTTCTTATCCTTTCGAGCGCAGTATGCAGGGCTATGGTCACGATTAGCGAAGAATATGAGGCGCGTGTTGCAAACGGCACGCTGACGGCAGACCCCGCCCAGGCGGCGGTTTTGCCGATGTTCGACCGGTTAAAGCGCGAGTTGGAAGCCGCGCCCGCGCAGGCTGCGAAAAAGAGCCTGTTCAGCCGGTTGAAAAAGGCCGATGCACCCGAGCCCGTGCGCGGGCTGTACCTGTGGGGCGGGGTCGGGCGCGGCAAATCCATGTTGATGGACCTATTTGCCGACATGGTCGATGTTCCCAAACGACGCATCCATTTTCACGCCTTCATGCAAGAGGTCCACAACGGGCTGAACGCGGCGCGCGCAAAGGGCATTCAGGACACGCTTGTGCCTGTGGCCGACGATATCGCCGCCGATGTGCGCCTGTTGTGTTTTGACGAAATGCAGATCACCGACATCACCGATGCGATGATTGTCGGGCGCCTGTTCGAACAGCTGTTCGCGCGCGGTGTGACGGTCGTGACCACCTCCAACCGCCTGCCGGACGATCTGTATAAGAACGGGTTGAACCGTCAGTTGTTTGTCCCCTTCATCGAGGTCATCAAACAGCGCCTTGACGTGCACGAACTGGCGTCGCCGCAGGATTATCGCCAAGGCCGCTTGACCGGCGAGCAGGTGTATTTTTCGCCGGTGAACGATGACGCCCGCCGCGCCGTGGATGCGATCTGGGCCGATTTGACGGGCGGCAAAAGCGAGGGGCTGACGCTGACGGTCAAAGGCCGCGAACTGGACCTGCCGCAGTTTCACAACGGCATGGCGCGGGTGCGCTTTTGGGACCTCTGCGCCAAGGCGCTGGGCGCAGCGGATTATCTGGCCCTTGCCGAAGCGGTGAAACTGTTGATCCTGGAAGATGTCCCGAGCTTGGGGCGCAGTAATTTCAACGAAGCCAAGCGGTTCGTGACCCTGATAGATGCGCTTTACGAAGCGGATGTGCGGTTGATCGTGACCGCTGCAGATAGTCCCGAACAGCTTTATCTTGAGGGCGAGGGGACGTTTGAATTCGAACGCACCGCCTCGCGATTGCGCGAAATGCAGGACGCCAATTGGGGCGCTGAACGCGACTGACCTCGGGAGATCATTTTCTTAGCTAAGAAAATGCCGCAGGAAATTCTTCTGCGAAGAATTTTGCCCGCCCGAAGCTTGGAAATGTCGCCGTGGCAAAAGAAAAGGCCCGGATGCGGGTGCATCCGGGCCAAATCGAAAGCTGGGATCGGAAGGGATCAGCCTTTGAACTCGGGGTAGGCTTCCATGCCGAGTTCCGCTTTGTCGAGACCGGTGATTTCGACTTCTTCGGAGACGCGGATGCCCACAGTCACTTTGAGGATGATCCAGAGGATCAGCGACACGATGAAGGTGAAGGCACCGATGGACACCACACCGATGAACTGGGTCACGAAGGAGGTGCCATCATTGGTCAGCGGAACCGCGAGGGTGCCCCAGATACCACAGACAAGGTGAACGGGGATCGCGCCGACAACGTCATCAATTTTGAGTTTGTCGAGCAGCGGCACGGTGAAGACCACGATCACGCCGCCCAGACCACCGATGATCACCGCCATCAGGATAGAGGGGGTGAGGGGTTCTGCGGTGATGGACACGAGACCTGCGAGAGCGCCGTTGAGCACCATGGTGAGGTCGGCTTTGCCGTAGAGGATCTGGGTCAGAACCAGAGCCGCAATCGAACCAGCTGCCGCTGCCATGTTGGTGTTCACAAAGATGCGCGACACGTCGGTGATGTCGCCAACGGTGCCTGCTGCAAGCTGCGAGCCACCGTTAAAGCCGAACCAACCGAGCCACAGGATGAATGTCCCGAGGGTTGCAAGCGCAAGGTTCGAACCGGGCATGGGGACGACTTTGCCGTCTTTGAATTTGCCGATACGCGGCCCCAGAACGATAGCACCGGCGAGAGCGGCAAAACCACCAGCAGCGTGCACGAGGGTCGAGCCTGCGAAGTCGGAGAAGCCCATTTCGCTCAGGAAGCCGCCGCCCCACTGCCAGGAGGCTTCGATCGGGTAGATGATGCCGGTCAGCACGATGGTAAAGAGGAAGAAGGGCCAGATTTTGATGCGTTCCGCCAGCGTACCGGACACGATGGAGGCGGTGGTCGCACAGAACATCAGCTGGAAGAAGAAATCGGAGGCCGTCGACGCGTAGTCGAGAGCGGCTTCGGCCTGGTCCAGACCAACGGGTTCCATCACGGCGGGGGAGAAGCCGCCCAGAACGCCGGGGATGATCCAGTCGCCGGGGTACATCAGGCCGTAGCCGATGAACCAGTAGAGGAGCGACGCGATGGAGAACAGCGCGACGTTCTTGAGAAGCTGGGTCGCAACGTTTTTCGAGCGCACGAGGCCTGCTTCGAGCATGGCGAAACCGGCTGCCATCCAGAACACGAGGAAGCCGCCGATGAGGAAGAGCAACGTGGTAAAGATGTAGGGGTTGATGTCCGGTGCTGCAGCTGCAACCTCGGCGTCCTGGGCAAAGGCGAGCGCGGGGAGGACCGCCGCTACAGCCGAAGCCGAGATAAGCTTGGTGAGTTTCATTTTGAAAAAGTCCCTTTCGTCAGGATCAGGTTCGCAACGCTTAGATGGCGTCGTCGTTGGTCTCGCCGGTGCGGACGCGGACAGCCGCTTCCACGTCGAGAACGAAGATCTTGCCGTCGCCGATCTTGTCGGTCTTGGCGGTGGTGGAGATCGTCTCAACGACCTGGTCTGCCATGGCGTCGGCCACGACCAGCTCGAGCTTCACTTTCGGCACAAAGTTCACGGCGTATTCGGCACCGCGGTAGATTTCGGTGTGGCCGGATTGCGAGCCAAAGCCCTTGATCTCGGTGACCATCATCCCACGCACGCCAATGGCGGTGAGCGCTTCGCGTACTTCTTCAAGCTTGAACGGCTTGATTGCAGCAATAACTAGTTTCACGTTTTTCCCCTTCCGTTAGGCGGGTGATTGCCGATGAAGGCGACCACGACGCCCAGAAAGCGGAAAGCCTCGCCTTGAAACAAGGACGAGCCTCTCCAAGGGGTAACGCATTGGTAACGGTTTCGGCAGTTCGCGCACAAATTAGGCGCATGTGCTTAGTTGTGAGGCGAAATAAAAAGCTTAATTGATGAGCAGATTTGAGGAGGCGTCAGAAAATCCGGCATCTGTGTCTGTCGTGCTCTTTGAGGGTTTACGCTCTCGCGGCGGCGGGCAGAACCGTCTAAACATTCCCGCAGTGCCACGTTATGCTGGCCAGAACAAGATGTGGTACCCATGGGGGGACCGCGTCAAACGCACAACGAAGTTGGCACGATTATGGCAGGAAATTCAGGTGGTTCGCGCAGATTGGTGGCGGACAAGCGCTATCCCGCGGGCAAACCCGCGACGGCAGGCTCCAAGGCCGCATCGACGGCATCGCGGCGTAAAGCGCGTGGGGGGAGTGGCACAGGCGGTGGCGCGGGCAAGCCGCCCCGCAAGCCGCGCAATCGGGCCACAGCCACGCCACGCAAACGGCCCTCGAACCCGATTCTCCGCCTGTTTCATTTCCTGTTCGGTTGGATTTTCCGGCTGATTTTTGCGCTTGCATGGCGCGGCGCGCTGATCGTGGCGCTGCTTTTGGGCGGGGCGGTGTTCTACTTTTACGCGGGTCTTCCGCCACTTCAGGATCAACTCGACGGGCGGCAGCGCGGCTCGGTGACGATGATGGATCGCTCGGGTCAGGTCTTTGCGTGGCGCGGCGAGCAGTTCGGCGGGCAAATTACCGCCGATACCGTGTCGCCCAATCTCAAGAATGCGATTGTCGCCACCGAGGACCGACGCTTTTATCGCCATTTCGGGATCAGCCCGCGCGGCATCGCATCGGCCATTCGCATCAACCTGCGCGAAGGGCGCGGACCATTGTCGGGTCACGGCGGCTCGACGCTGACGCAACAGACAGCGAAACTGCTGTGCCTTGGCGTGCCCTTCGATGCAAGTAAATGGAAAAACCAAACCGAATACGAGGCCGATTGCCGCGAAACCACGCTGGTGCGCAAGATCAAGGAAATGATCTACGCGATGGCGCTGGAGGCGAAATATTCCAAATCCGAGATCCTGACGATCTACATGAACCGCGCCTATCTGGGCGCCGGTGCCAACGGGTTCGAGGCCGCGTCGCAGCGCTATTTCGGCAAATCTGCCGCCGAGGTTGACATCGCCGAGGCGGCCATGCTCGCGGGTCTGCTGAGCGCGCCGTCGCGCTATGCGCCTACCAGCAACCTGCAACGTTCGCAGGACCGCGCGGCGGTGGTCGTCAACCTGATGGACGAGCAGGGATATATCACCGATGCGCAGCGCGACGCCGCCAAGGCAAATCCGGCAGAATTGAGCGAGGCCGCCGAGGCCCGTGCGGGCGGGTATTATGCCGATTGGATCATGTCCTCGGGGCCATCCTTCCTGACATCGGACACCACGGA
Organism: Aquimixticola soesokkakensis; assembly: GCF_900172375.1. GTDB lineage: Bacteria > Pseudomonadota > Alphaproteobacteria > Rhodobacterales > Rhodobacteraceae > Aquimixticola > Aquimixticola soesokkakensis. The sequence continues at coordinate 320,338 of NZ_FWFS01000001.1, forward strand.
AGATGTGGTGATCAAAACAACATTCGATTCGCGCATCCAGAAGGCGGCCGAAGATGCGGTGCAGTACATCTTTGACAATAAGGTCAAGGAAGGCTCCGAAGCGCAGGCGGCCATCGTCGTCATGTCGTCGGACGGGGCCGTGCGCGCCATGGTCGGCGGGCGCAAGTTCAAGGGCGTTGCGGGTCAGTTCAACCGCGCCATTCAGGCCAATCGCCAGACGGGGTCGTCCTTCAAGCCCTTCGTCTATGCGGCGGCTTTGGAAATGGGCTGGCGCTACGACAGCGTCATTCTGGATGATCCGCTGACGGTCAATATTCCCGGCTCCGGCCCCTGGTCGCCCAAGAACTACACCAATTCTTTCGTCGGTCCGATGACGCTGACCGATGCTTTGGCCAAGTCCCAAAACATCCCCGCCGTCAAACTGGCGATGGACGTGGGCCTGGACAATGTGCGCACGGTGGCGGAAATGTTCGGGATCAAATCCGACCTTGCCGCCGGTCCGGCGCTGGCACTCGGGGCGTCGGAATCCACATTGATGGAAATGACGGGCGCCTATGCGGGAATCCTCAACGGCGGCACCTCGGTGACCCCCTATGGTTTGCTGGAATTGCGCCTTCAAGGGGACGAGACGCCGCTCATGGGGCAGGAAGGCGGCATGGGCGAACGGGTGATTTCCACCGAAAGCGCCGAGCAGCTTATCTATATGATGTATCAGGGCGTGGAGCGGGGCACGGGCACGCGCGCGCGCATCGACGGGCTTGAAATTGCGGGTAAATCCGGCACCACCTCAGCCGCGCGCGATGCATGGTACATGGGCTTTACCGCCGATTATGTTGTCGGTGTCTGGATGGGCTATGATGACAACCGGCCTCTCACCGGGGTAACGGGGGGCGGTTTGCCCGCAGAAATCTGGCACGAGACCATGGTGCGGGTGCAGGGCGACACGCCGGGCAATCCGCTGCCGATGATCCGCCCTGCAACCCAGCCCAGTGTGACGCCGCAGGTGGCCGGTCAGGACGCGCCTGCCTCCGAGGGGCAGACCTTTGGCGCGGGCCCGCAGTACAACCAGCCGCAAGGCGGCGGGCAGGTCCAAACGCCTGAAGAGGTGATCAAGGGCATCGGCGATGCGGCCGAAAAGGTCTTTGGCGACGTGTTGCGCAATATCTTTGGCGGGAACTAAGCCTGACCTGTGACAGGCGGCGCGCGGGATTACCTGCGCGCCGCTTTTTTTGGCCTCAGGCGTTGGGCTGATAGGCCTCAAGCCGCGCGATCACCGGCGCGATCTGGCCGCCGGCGCTGTCCAGCATGGACCCGATTTCGGCGCGCTCGGATTTGAGCAGGGAAATCCCCTCGACCATAAGGTCGACAAAGCGCCCCGACGCATCCGCGACGATAAAGGCGATTTCGAAGGGGCTTTGTCCCTTGAGAAGCGCCTGACAGCGCACCTCGTAAATCGACTTGATGGCACGGGTTTCGACCACTTCGATCGCCCCGCCGACGAATTCGCGAAAATGGCTGCCGTATTTGCGCGAGATATAGACCTGCAGCGCTTGGGTGAAGGCGGCAAGATCCTTGGCGGGCAGGCTGCGTGCCGTCACCCCAAGGACGCCGCGCGCAATCGTGGGCACATCGGCATAGCGCACGAGGACGGCCTCGAACTTGCGATACATCTGCGCTTCGGAGGGGGCGGTTGCGATGATCGCATTGATTTCGCTGACAACCTTTCCGATGACAACACTGGCTTGGTCCGTCGAAAACGCTGCTGCGCGCCACGGTAAGGCCACTGCGGTCATGCCGCCTGCAAGTCCCGCCAGAAGGCGCCGGCGATCGATCTTACTCATAAAGGTCCTCGTAGATATCATAGGTGCCAGAATCGGGCGCATCGCTCATACCCAATTCGTAGCGGCGTTTTTGCAGGTAGGCGTCGCGCACGACGACATAGGGATCGGCAGACTTGTAGAAGGCCTCGTCGATCGTGCTGGCGTAGGTGTAGCGGTCATCAAAGCGCTCGGTCAGCTTCACGCCGGTGGTGGCGTAGCTGGCGGGGGCGGTGATGACATAGCCAAGCGGGTCCAGAACCATGTCCACGGCTTTTCCGACGAAGTCACGCGTGGTGGTCGGCCCGATACCCGGCGCGACCAGATAGGCCCCTTCGCCAAAGCCCCAGACATGCAGGGTTTCGCCGAAATCGGTGTGTTCAGCGGTGAGTCCACCCTGACCTGCGGGATCAAACAGCCCCCCAAGGCCGAGTGTCGTGTTCACCACGAACCGCGCGGTATTTTGCACCGCATCCCCCAGCTTGACCTGCAGAATGTCGTTCACCACCATGGCGGGCAGCGCAAGGTTGCTTGCGACATTGGACAGCCCTGTGCGCGCGGGGGCGGGGACATGTGTGCCATAGGCCTGCGACACCGGGCGCAGCGTGCGCGTGTCCGAGGCGATCACGGCGCTTAAAACGGAGCGGTTCTGGACCTCGTAGGGGTCGCTCATATCGCGGCCCACCTGGGGCTGGGCGCAGCCCGCAACAAGGGCGCCAAGTCCGGTCAGGCAAAGGACAAGAGCAAAGCGGGCGGGCGTGCGGGTCATGGCAGGGTCCTTTGGGGCACGGCGCAGGGCGCGTGAATTGATGCAAAGCTGCCACGGCGGTATTAATGGTTTGGTGAGGGCCAAAGGTTACGCTGCAGCAGTCGATACCATAGGGTATAGGCTGAAAAAAGGTATACGCATTGTCGGGGTGCACGACAACAGATGCGATGGTCCTTGGCCTGCTATGGTATGAGGCTTGGGAATGAAATGCCTGTGCCACAGGCCCCGTCAGGGGGCATCAGCCAGCGACATCCAGCGCGCTGTGGCCGGTAGGTGTGGGGCAAGGGGACGAGGGCGCGATGAAGCAAAGTCAGACCAGCAGAGGGCGCGAGGAGTTGCGCCGCGCGCGGCGTGAAAATCGCGGGTTGTTCTGGGCTGTCGGGCTTTTTTCCATTTTGATCAATGCCTTGATGCTGACCGGACCGATTTTCATGTTGCAGGTCTATGATCGGGTTCTGGGCAGCCAGTCCGAGGCGACATTGGCGGCGCTCTTTGGCCTTGTGGTGTTTCTATACATGATGATGACCCTGCTGGAGATCGTGCGCTCGCGGCTCTTGTCGCGGGTTGGTGCGAATTTCCAACACGGGCTGGATCAGCGGGTCTTTGCCGCTGCGCTTTTGCGGGCCTCGGGGCCGCGCGCGGCGGTCGAACTGCCAGACCCGCTTGAGGACCTTTCCGCGATCCGCCGCTTTTTGTCGTCGCCCATCGTCTCGGCTCTATACGACCTGCCGTTTACCCCGCTGTTCTTGCTTGGCATTGCCATCTTTCACCCGCTTTTGGGGCTTCTGGCGCTGGGTGGCGGCGCGGTTCTGGTGGGCATTGCGGTGCTGAACCAAACCCAAAGCCGCGGCCCCAACCGCGAAGCGATGCTGTCAAGCGCCCTGTCCAGCCGGATGTCGCAACAGCTGCGCGACGGTGCCGAAAGCGTGCGCTCGCTGGGGATGCAGGGCGCTGCGTTTCGCCGCTGGCAAGGCGCGCGCCACCAGGCGCTGGTCGAGGGCATTCAGGCATCGGACGCCTCGTCGGGCTATTCGTCTGCCTCGCGCGGGATGCGGTTGCTGTTGCAATCGAGCATGCTGGCGCTGGGCGCATTGTTGGTGCTGCGCATGGAGGCGACGGGGGGCGTGATGATCGCCTCGTCCATCCTGATGGGGCGGGCCTTGCAACCGATCGAGGTCGCGATCGGACAATGGGGCGTCTATCAACGCGCCCGCACGGGCTGGGCCGCACTCAGCGACCTTCTGGGCGAGGTCGCGCCGCAGGTGGCGCGGACCTCCCTGCCGCGCCCCGCTGCCAAGCTGAAGGTGGATCAACTTTCCATCGTGCCACCGGGAGAAACCATCGCCAGCCTGCGGATGATTTCCTTTGAGGTGACGCCCGGCGAAGCGGTGGGTGTCATCGGGCCGTCGGGGGCAGGGAAGTCCTCGCTGGCGCGCGCCCTGACGGGGGTCTGGCGCCCTGCAAGCGGCTCGATCCGGCTCGACGGCGCGACATTGGATCAATATGACCCCGATGTTCTGGGGCTTCATATCGGATATCTGCCGCAACGGGTGCAGTTGTTCGAAGGGTCGATTGCCGAAAATATCGCCCGCCTCGCGGAGGTGCGCGACGACGAAAAAATCGTCACTGCCGCCCGCAAAGCCGCCGCGCATGACATGATCCTGTCCTTGCCGCGTGGCTATGACACCATGGTCACTGCTTCTGGCGGGCGCTTGTCGGGCGGGCAGTTGCAGCGGATCGGCCTTGCACGGGCGCTGTATGGCGATCCGGTCCTGCTGATCCTCGACGAACCCAATTCCAACCTCGACAACGAGGGCTCCATGGCGCTCAATGCCTCGATCCGCCGCCTGAAGGCAGAAGGGAGCGCGGTGTTGATCATGGCGCATCGCCCCGCTGCCATTCAGGAATGCGAACGGCTTTTGGTGATCGACGGCGGGCTGCGGCGCGCCTTTGGTCCGCGCGATCAAGTGCTGCGCGACATGGTGCAAAACAGTGCCGAAATTCTGCGCAAACCGGGGCCGGGAGGTGTGCAATGACCAGACCGCCGCATCAGGACATCGGTCTGCGTGCGCCCGACACCGCACCGCAATCCCTTGCAAGTTCCAGCGACTGGTCGCCGCGCGGCGCGTTGATCCTTGGCTGGGTCTGCGTCGCTTTGCTGCTTTTGGGATTTGGCGGCTGGTCGGTTTTCTCCACCATCGCGGGGGCCGTGGTCGCTTCGGGGCAGATCGAGGTCGAGCAGAACCGCCAGGTCGTGCAGCACCCTTACGGCGGGCAGGTGCGCGCGGTGTTGGTCAAGGAGGGCGACCTCGTGCAGGAAGGCCAGCCGGTGATGCGCCTCGATCCGGTCGGGCTGGACAGCCAATTCGCCATCGCCGACGCGCGCTACTATGAATATCTCGCAAGCGAGGCGCGGCTTGAGGCCGAGCGTGACGCGCGCCGCGCGCTGATCGTGCCGCAGGTGCTGGCCGATGCCGCACAGGCGCGCCCCGACGTGCAGCGCATTCTGGACGGGCAGCGCGAATTGCTGGCCGCGCGTCTGGTCACCGCCGAACAGGAGGTCGCGCAGCTGGAAAAGCGGCGCGAGCAGATTCAGGCACAGGTCGTCGGCCTGAAAGCCCAGCAAAGGGCGCTGTCCGAGCAACTGGCGCTTTCCAACGCCGAGATTGCAAACCAGCAAAGCCTGTTTGATCGCGGGTTGGCACAATCCTCGACCATTCTGGCGCTGCGCAGCAATGCGTCCGAAGTGGCGGGCGCCCTTGGCGCGATTTCCGCACAAATTGCGCAGGCCGAACAACAAATTACCGAGGTTGATCTGGTGGTTCTCAAAAACGCCACGGATCGACGCGAAGCCGCCATCACCGAGATGCGCGATGTCAAAAGCGCGCTTTTGCAGGCCGCGCAGGAACGCGCAAGCCTTGCAGACCGGTTGGAGCGTCTTGAATTGCGCGCGCCCGTCAGTGGAATCGTCTACGGGCTGACGGTGTTTGGCGCCGGGGCCGTGGTGCGTGCCGCCGATCCGGTGCTTTACATCGTTCCCCAAGACCGCCCCTTGGTGATCGCAGCAAAAGTCAGCCCGATCCACATCGATCAGGTCTTTCCCGGACAGGCCGTCTCGGTGCGCTTTCCGGCCTTCGACACGCGCACGACGCCGGAAGTGGACGGGACGATCGTGCGCATTTCGCCCGACAGTTTCACCGACGAGCGCACAGGGGCCACCTATTATCGCGCTGAAATCCGCCTGCCACAGGACGAAGTGGCGAAACTGCCCGAGGGCGATGTCCTGATTCCCGGGATGCCCGTGGAAACCTACATGAAGACCTCGGATCGCTCGCCGCTGGCCTATCTTGTGAAGCCGTTTAGCGAATATTTCATGCGCGCCTTTCGCGAGGATTAAGGTTTTCGCGGACACGCCGCTGGGATAGCGTGCGGGCAATCACAGCCGCAAGGAACCCCGCGCATGTCTGATCAAACACCCCTCGACCGCCTGGCCGCTCTTGGCCTGACGCTGCCCGCAGCGCCTGCGCCTGCGGCAAACTACGTGCCCTTCGTCCAGGTCGGCAGTTTGCTGCATGTTTCGGGGCAGATTTCCAACGGGGCAGATGGTTTGGTGACGGGCAAACTCGGGGCCGATCTGGATGTCGCGGCGGGCGCACAGGCCGCGCAGCTTTGCGCCCTTAGCCTTCTGGCCCAGGCCCAAGCGGCTTGCGGCGGTGATCTGTCGGGCATCAAGCGGCTCGTCAAACTTGTGGGTTTCGTGAACTCGACCCCCGATTTCACCGATCAGCCCAAGGTTATCAACGGAGCGTCCGACCTGATGGTTGCGGTGCTGGGCGATGCGGGGCGGCACGCGCGCTCTGCGGTCTCTGCGCCCTCGCTGCCCTTTGGCGTTGCGGTTGAAATCGAAGCCATTTTCGAGCTGGTCTAGGGCGAAAAAATGAAACCTCTGGCCCTGCCTGACAGTTTCCTGCGCCGCCCGATCGCCCATCGTGCGCTGCATGACCGCGACGCGGGGCGGCCCGAAAACAGCCGTGAAGCGGTGCGCGCCGCCGTTGAGCGCGGTTATGGCATCGAAATCGACCTCCAACTGTCGCGCGACGGGGAGGCCATGGTGTTTCACGACTATGATCTGCGGCGGCTCACAGGAAAAAACGGCCCCCTTGCCCAGGAAACAGCCGCCTCGCTGGCCAGTTACACGTTGCTGACCGGCGAAAGCGGCATTCCGAGCTTGCGCGAGGTTCTGGCGCTGGTGAATGGTCGCGTGCCCCTGCTGATCGAGATCAAGGATCAGGACGGAATGATGGGCGAAAACACGGGCGCGCTGGAGGTTGCAACCGCGCGCGCCCTTACCAACTACGCGGGCGACGTTGCGCTGATGTCTTTCAACCCCCATGCGGTTGCCGCTTGCGGGCGGTTGATGCCGACACGCCCGCGTGGCCTGACAACCTGTGCCTATTCAAGCGCGGATTGGCCGTTGTTGCCCGATGCCTTGCGGCGAAAACTGGCGCAAATTCCCGATTTCGAGCGGGTTGGCGCAAGTTTTGTGTCCCATGATCGCAAGGATCTGGACGCCGCACGGGTGCGGGATCTGAAATCCTGCAACACGCCAATTTTGTGCTGGACCATCCGCACGCCCGAGCAAGAGGCAGAGGCGCGCAAAATTGCCGAGAATGTCACCTTTGAGGGCTACCTGCCCGCATGAGCGGCCTGCGCCTTGACCCGCCGCAAGAGTGGACCATGTGATGGAGGCGAAAGAAGGCCCGATGAGCGAGCAGATCGAAATCACGGTCCACACCGCGCTTGACCAAATCGGTCAGGCCGACTGGGACGCCTGCGCCGCGCCGGAATTGGCGGATGGCGGGCGTCCGCATGACCCGTTCACAACCTACCGGTTCTTGCACGCGCTTGAGGTCTCCGGCTCGGTTGGCGGCGATAGCGGCTGGATGCCGCGCTATCTGGCCGCGCGTCAGGGCGGCGTGCTGATCGGCGTTGCCCCGCTTTATGCCAAGGGTCATTCGCAGGGCGAATATGTGTTCGACCATGCATGGGCGCAGGCATGGGATCGTGCGGGCGGGCGCTATTACCCCAAGCTGCAGGTTGCCGTGCCCTTTACCCCCGCCTCGGGGCGGCGTTTGCTGGTCAAATCCGAACATGCGCAGGTGGCGCAATCGGCGCTGGTGCAGGGCATGGTGCAATTGGCGGCGGAAAATCACCTCTCGTCGTTGCATCTGACGTTTTGCACCGAAGCCGAGGCGGATGCGGGCGCGCAAATGGGTCTGATGCGCCGCTTGGGGCAGCAGTTTCACTGGCACAACCACGATTATGCCGATTTTGATGCCTTTTTGGCCGATCTGGCCGCGCGCAAACGCAAAGCGATCAAACGCGAGCGCCGCAGCGCCGCGGCGTTCGATGCCGAGGGTCAGATTGTCACGTTGACCGGTGACCAGATCCGGCCCGAACATTGGGACGCCTTCTGGATGTTTTACCAAGATACCGGCGCGCGCAAATGGGGCGCGCCTTATCTGACGCGTGCGTTTTTTGACGTGGTGCAGGAGCGGATGCGCGAGGATGTTGCACTGGTGCTGGCGCTGCGCGGAGGGGTTCCCGTTGCCGGTGCGCTCAATTTTATCGGGCGCGATGTGCTATATGGCCGCTACTGGGGCTGCGTCGAGGATCATCCGTTTTTGCATTTCGAACTCTGCTACTACCGCGCCATCGACTTTGCGATTGCCCATCGCCTGTCGCGGGTCGAAGCCGGCGCGCAGGGCGAACACAAGCTGGCGCGCGGCTATCTGCCGACCGCCACCCATTCGCTGCACTGGATTGCCGATCCCGATTTCGCGCAGGCGGTGCAGAATTTTTGCGATGCAGAACGCGTGGCCGTGGGGGAAGAAGTCGACATCCTGACCAGCTACGGCCCCTTCAAACACACAGGAGACGAAGATGTCCAAGCCTGATCCCCAAGACCTGTCGGCTCTGACGACAGCGCAGTGGTCCCTGAGCGGCGAGGTCCTGTCTAAGACCTATCGCTTTGACACGTTCCGCCAATCCATGGCCTTTGTGACCCAAGTGGCCGCGCTGGCCGAACAGCGGAACCATCATCCCTCCATCCGCATTGACTATAACAAAGTACATCTGGAACTGACGACACATGACGCCGGGGGCCTGACGGACAAGGACACCGGTCTGGCCCGCAAAATCGAAGGACTCTGAGCGATCTATGGAAGAACTGAACAACCTCATCTCAACGCCGATCTGGAACGGGAATTCGCTGGGCGACTATCTGACGATTGATTTTCTGGCCGGTGTCCTCGGGTCTTTCCTCGGGGCCGTTTTCATCCTGGTGGTCGGGTTCACGCTGGCAGGCTGGGCCAACCGCCGCCTGAGCACCTTGCCCCAAAAGAACGAACGCTTTGATCCCACGCTGTTTGATTTCCTCGGCAATATCCTGCGCTATGCGATCATTGCCTTTACCTTGCTCTTTGTTCTCAACACCTTCGGGGTGCAAACCACCTCTGTGGTTGCCGTTATCGGTGCTGCGGGTCTGGCCATCGGTTTGGCCCTGCAAGGCACGCTGTCGAATGTGGCGGCCGGTGTGATGATCGTGTTTTTTCGCCCCATCAAGCAGGGGGATTTCGTGGTGATCGGCGGGCAGATGGGCACGGTCAAGCATATCTCGCTCAACTTTACCGAGCTTGCGAACCTTGCCAATGTGCAGATCATCATCCCCAATTCCGAGGTTTGGGGGAATACGATCACGAACTATTCGGTGAACAACACCCGCCGGGTGGAATGGACCTTCGGGGTGGGCTACGGCACCAACCTGAAAAAGGCCGAGGATATTATCCGCGCGACCATCATGGGCGATCCGCGGGCCCACACGGACCCCGAACCCTTCATCCAGGTGAACAATCTCGGCGACAGCTCTGTTGATTTTCTCGTGCGCGTCTGGTGCGCGAACTCGGATGCGTTTGCTTTCCAGTGCGACATGACGCGCGCGGTAAAAGAAGCATTCGATGCCGGCGATATCGACATTCCCTTTCCCAATGTCACCGTGTCCTACCTTGACGAAGGCGAGGCCCCCACGGACACAAAACCCGCCAACACCAATGTCAAAGGGCTGGACGGCGACGATGACAATGACGAGGCCCACGTCGGTTAAGCGGCGTGCGGTGTCAGTGGACATGCAAAAGGGCACCCTTGGGTGCCCTTTTTCGTCCTTGCAAGAGGTCTCACATGTCCGCGAGCAGGCCCTCACCGGCGGAAATTTCGCAAGTGCCGGGGCTTTCTTCGACGTTGAGGGTTTTGACCACACCGTCTGTCACGACCATCGCATAGCGCTTGGAGCGCCCGATCAGCCCTGCGGGCGGGGCGGTGAAATCCATGCCGATCGCGGCGGTAAATGCGCCCTCTGCATCGGCCAGCATCGTCAGACCCGCGGCCGTCGCACCGGTGCTTTCGCCCCAGGCGGCCATGACAAAGGGGTCGTTGACGGAAATGCAGATGACCTCATCGACGCCTTTTTCGTCGAACTTGCTTTTGGTGCGGATGAAAGAGGGCACATGCGCGGTGGTGCAGACGCCCGTGTAGGCCCCCGGCACGGCAAAGAGCACAACGGTGCGTCCTGCCAGTTTGTCGGCAAGTGCGACCGATTGCGGCCCCTCGCTGGTGAGGGTCAAAAGGTTCGCGCCCGGAAGGGTGTCGCCGATTTGTACTGCCATTTGTTTTGTCCTTGGTCCGTTGTCATTTCTCCCCCTGACGATATAGGTTTTCGCAAAGGTTGAACCAGAGGTAAAAAGATGCAGCAGTTCGTCATCATCGGCGCAGGGCAGGCCGGGCAAACGGTTGCAACCACGTTGCGCAGCGAAGGCTTTGAGGGGCGGATCACGCTGATTGGGGCGGAAACCGCCGCGCCCTACCAGCGCCCGCCTCTGTCCAAAGCCTATTTGCTGGGCGAGATGTCGCTGGAGCGCCTGTCTTTGCGCCCCGAAAGCTTCTATGCGCAAAACCGGATCGACCTGCGCCTCGGGGCGAGTGTGACGGGCTTGGATACGCAGGAAAAGACGCTTGGTTTGGCGGGGGGAGAACGCCTGTCCTATGATCGGCTGGCGCTGACCACGGGGGCCATCGCGCGCCGCTTGCCTGCCGCTATCGGGGGGCATTTGGCGGGCGTTTTCACGATGCGCACATTGGCGGATGCCGATGCGATCCGCCCGCAGTTTACCGCCGGAAAGCGGCTATTGATCGTTGGCGGGGGCTACATCGGGCTGGAGGCGGCGGCGGTCGCGGCCAAGCTCGGGCTTGAGGTCACTCTGGTTGAAATGTCGGCGCGCATCTTGCAGCGCGTCGCGTCGGTTGAGACCTCGGATTATTTTCGCGACCTGCATCAGCGCCACGGTGTGACCATCCGCGAGTCTTGCGGGCTTGACCACCTTGAGGGCACAGAGGCTGTCGAGCGCGCTGTTCTGAGCGATGGCACCTTGCTGGAGGTGGATTTTGTCATCGTCGGGGTTGGCATCCTGCCCGACACCGATCTGGCAGAAATGGCGGGTCTGACCCTTGAAAACGGTATCCGCACGGACGCGCTTGGCTGTACCTCGGACCCTGCGATTTTCGCGGCGGGCGATTGTGCGTCCTTTCCCTATGGCGGGGAACACATGCGGCTGGAAAGCGTCGGCAACGCGATTGATCAGGGCACGATCGTGGCGAAAAACATGCTGGGCCAAGGTATACCCTACACGCCAAAGCCATGGTTCTGGTCCGATCAGTTCGACTGCAAATTGCAGATTGCGGGTCTGTCGACGGGTCACGATCAGACGGTGGTGCGCGATGGGGGGGCGTCGCGCTCGCATTGGTATTACCGCGACGGACAGTTGATTGCGATCGACGCGATGAACGACCCGCGCGCCTATATGGTCGCAAAACGGTTGATCGAAGCGGGCAAAACTGCCGATCCGCGCCTCGTCGGAGACGCCAGTGCCGACCTCAAGCCGCTGTTGAGCGCCTGATGCGGATCATCGCGGGCCTGCATCGTGGACGCGCCTTGACCCCTGTGGGAAAGGGCGATCCCGCCGCGCATCTGCGCCCTACCACCGACCGCGTGCGCGAAAGCCTGTTCAACGTGCTGAACGGGGGGCGCTTTGGGGCGCCGCTTGAGGGGGCGGTGGTGCTGGACCTGTTCGCGGGCACCGGTGCGCTTGGGCTTGAGGCCCTGTCGCGCGGCGCGGCGCAGGTCACATTCGTTGAGGACGGGCGCAAAGCCCAAAGTCTTGTCAGCGCCAATATCACCCTGCTCAAGGCGCAAACCCAGACCAGCCTGCTGCGCTGCGATGCGACCCGTTTGCCTGCCAATAGCGGCGCGCCCGCCACTTTGGTCTTTCTCGATCCACCCTATGCCAAGGGTTTGGGGGAAAAGGCGGTTGCAAGCGCGCTGGCGGGTGGCTGGGTTGCGCAGGGGGCGCTTGTGGTCTGGGAAGATAGCGCTAACATAGTGCCACCGCCCGAGCTGGACCTGCTCGACGCCCGCCGCTATGGCGACACAACGATTTCGCTATTGGAGCGCCTATGACCCTCTCGACCTCCCTGCCGTCTTTGGTAATTTTTGACTGTGACGGGGTGATCGTGGACAGCGAGCCGGTGCTGCTGGGCTTTTTGCGCGGTGAATTGGCCGAGCGCGGTCTTGATCTGACGATGCACGAGCTGGAAAACGATTACGTCGGCGGCACGATTTACACGCTGGCCGACAAGGCGCGCGCCGCGGGGGCGGATTTGGACGGTGATTGGCCAAGTCGCACCTACGAAAAGGTTTTCGCGCATCTGCGGGGGACGGATGTACCCTTGGTGCGCGGCATCGTTGCTGCCCTGGATGCGCTGGACGGGGCGGGTATTGCCTATGCGGTTGCCTCCAACGGGCCGATGCCAAAAATGGAGATCACGCTCAAGCAAAAGCATCCGGCAGTCTTTGCGCGCCTCGAAGGGCGAATTTTCTCCGCACATGATGTGGGCTATGCCAAGCCCGATCCGCGGCTGGTGCTTGCGGCAGCAGAGCAGGCGGGTGTTGCCCCCGAGGCCTGCCTGTTTGTGGATGACAGTCCGACGGGCGCAACGGCTGGCGTGCGCGCGGGAATGCGGACATTGGGCTATGCGGAGCGGACAGATGCCGCGCGACTGGCGGCTGTGGGGGCAGAACCGTTTCACGACATGTACAAGCTGGCGTCTCTGATCGGTCTCTAGGGCAAGCCTGCGCGCCAGCCGATCATAGAGGGTCACCCTAACAGTCAGCATCAGCGCTGAAGGGAAAGAAAGAGGTCCGAAAGAGGCCAGAAACGGAGAAAGGGCCACCCACCCCGGCCAGCCCTTTCCAAGGAGCGATGCGCCTACCGCTCTTGGCGCGGACATAGGCCTGCGCGGCGCTTTTGTGGCCGAGCGCAGGGGAGCGGTCAAGAAAAACCCGCGTAAAATGCCGCCCATTCGCAGGGGAACGGGGGCGATTTAGGGCTTTTTATAGGTGGGGTGGAAGGTGTTGGTCGGGGACAGCGTAAAGATTTCCGCGCCAGTCGCAGTGACCCCGATTGAATGTTCGTACTGTGCCGACAATGACTTATCGCGCGTGACAGCCGTCCAGTCGTCGCCCAGAACCTTGGTTTCGGGACGCCCGAGGTTGACCATCGGCTCGATGGTAAAAAACATACCCTCCTCAAGCACCGGCCCCGTGCCTTCGCGCCCGTAGTGCAGCACATTGGGCGGGGCGTGAAACACGCGGCCCAAGCCGTGACCGCAAAAATCGCGCACAACGGACATGCGCTGCGCTTCGACATAGGTCTGGATCGCCGCGCCGATATCGCCGAACGTATTGCCCGGTTTGACCGCTTCGATGCCGATCATCAGCGCATCATGGGTCACTTCGATCAAACGCTCTGCCTTGCGCGACAGGGTGCCTGCGACATACATGCGCGAGCTGTCGCCAAACCAGCCGTCCTTGATCACCGTCACATCAATGTTGAGGATGTCACCGTCCTTGAGCTTTTTCGATCCGGGAATGCCGTGACACACCACATGGTTGATCGAAATGCAGGAGGCGTGTTTATAGCCTTTGTAGTCGATGGTGGCGGATTTCGTGCCAAGCTCGACCACGCGCCGCTCGATGAAGGCGTCCAACTCGCCGGTGGTCACACCGGGCACAACAAGCGCCGCGACTTCGTCCAGAATTTGCGCCGTGACCGCGCCGGCATCGCGCATCCCCTGGAAATCCGCGTCCTCGTAGATGCGAATGCCGTTTTTGGTCAGGCGGCTGCGATGTGTTTCTTCCAAGGGATCGATCCTTTCGGCTTTTCCCCCATATAAGCGCGATTTGACCGCTTGGCCAGATGTGCTGACCCTAGGGCAGCTTTGTCCCCAAAGTGATGCTTTGAGGCGTAATATCCACACCGTAGCACAAGATTTCGACCCCCGCCGCGCGCGCAAGGTCATGCGCCTGCCCGTAGGCAGGGTCTATGTCGCGCGCAAGGTCAAATGCGCTGCAATCGTCGCGGCTGATCAGATAGAGCATCACGGCGCGCGTGCCGTTTTGTGCCAGCTTGGCCAGTTCGGCCAGATGTTTTGCGCCGCGTGCCGTCTTGCTGTCGGGAAATTCGGCAAGGCCGGTTTGACGCGACAGGGTGACCGATTTGACCTCCACAAAGGTCTCGTTGACCACGAAGTCCACACGGGATTTTTCGCCATAGGGGACTTCTGCGCGCACGGCGCCCGTCAGCCCGTCGATCTGGCCTGCGCGCAGCGCCGCGCCCACGACCTTATTGGCAAGGCCTGTGTCCACCACCACCATCGCATCCGCGACCTGTGACAAGCGCCAGCCATAGTCGAGTTTCTTGCGCGGATCGTCGTTGGGTTCGACCCAGATCCGGCTCCCCGCCTCGGCCATCCCAAGCATGGAACCCGGGTTGGGGCAATGGGCCGTCACCTCGCGCCCGTCGGGCAAGCGGATGTCGGCGAGAAAGCGTTTGTAGCGGCGTAAAAGCCGCGCTTCGATCAAAGGGGTTTGAAAGCGCATGGTGCAGTTCTATACCTATCATCAACCGTTTAAAAGGAGTGCCCCGATGCCCAACCCGACTGCTGCCATGCTGGTGATTGGCGATGAAATCCTGTCGGGACGCACGCGCGATGCAAATATGCATTTCCTCGCGGGCGAGTTGGTGAAACGGGGCATCGACCTGATCGAAGTGCGCATCGTCTCGGACTCCGGGGATGCGATTGTCGCGGCTGTGAATGACCTGCGCGCCAGCGTCGATCACGTGTTTACCTCCGGGGGCATCGGGCCGACCCACGACGATATCACCGCCGATAACATTGCCCGCGCCTTTGGCGATACGATTGACGTGCGCGATGATGCCCGCGATCTGCTGGCGGCGCATTACGCGCGCACGGGGGCGGAATTCAACGAGGCGCGCAAACGCATGGCCCGCATTCCTTCTACGGCAACGCTGATCGAAAACCCTGTGTCGATTGCGCCCGGTTTCACCATCGGCAATGTGCATGTGATGGCCGGTGTGCCCAATGTGTTTCAGGCCATGGTGGCCTCTGTCTTGCCAGGGTTGACCGGCGGCGCGCCGTTGCTGTCGCAAAGCTACCGCATCGAGCGGGGCGAGGGGCAAGTGGCAGCTCCTTTGGGGGCGCTTGCCGCCGAGTATCCCGACCTGACGATGGGAAGCTACCCGTTCAACCGCAACGGTAGCTACGGCACCAACATTGTGATCCGTGGCACGGATGGCGCGCGGATCGACGCGGCGATGACCAAACTTGCCGCTCTGTTTCCTGCCGACAGCGCTGCATGAGAGACCGCCTGCGCCTGTTTTGCATGGCGGCGCTTTGGGGGCCGCTGCCCGCCTTTGCGCTGGTGCTTCCCGGAGATGTGGAACAGACGGCGCAGGCCAGCCTGCGCGGCGAGGTGATCCTGCCGCGCGTGCCTTTGCGCGGAGCTGTGCCCCAGGAGGCGCGGCAATCGGGCGCGGTGGTGCAAACGGCGTGGCGCGTGACAGGGGCAACGCCGTTCGAACTGACGCAGGCGCTGGAACGCCAGTTCGAGCAGATGGGGTTTTCGGTTGTTTTCACCTGCGACACCGAAGCCTGCGGCGGCTTTGATTTCCGCTTTTCCTACACGGTTTTGCCCGAACCTGACATGCATGTCGATTTGTCGGATTTTCGCTACGTCTTGATGGAAACGGCTGCGGGAGAAACGCGTGCGATCCTTGCAAGCCGGGGGGGCACGCGCAGCTTTGTGCAATTGACCGAAGTGTCCCCTTTGCCCGCCGTGCCGTTGGGCGGGACGCCCATCGACACCGATGTCGCGCAAAGTCAAAGCGTTGCGCCCGACAGCGCCGCGCCGCTTGAGGCGCAGTTTACTGCGCGCGGCGCGGCCGTGCTGGATGACTTGGTCTTTGCAACCGGCGAGGCCGCCTTGGAAAATCGCGATTTTTCGGTGCTGGCGGCGTTGGCGGCGTGGATGGCTGCGCATCCGCAGGCGCGGGTGGTGCTGGTTGGCCATTCCGACAACGATGGCACATTGGCCGCCAACATCCGCCTGTCGCGGGCCCGCGCGCAATCGGTCGCGGCGCGCTTGACGGCGCGCTACGGGATCGCGCCAGACCGGCTGGCGGTGGAGGGCGCGGGATGGCTTGCGCCGCGTGCGCCAAATGCAACGCAAGAGGGGCGCGCGCAAAACAGAAGGGTCGAAGCCATTTTGGCCCCGACCCCCTGAAGGCTGTAATCCCCTGAAGACTGTGACCCCGCCCCGGCCTTACCAGATTTCGGGTCCTTTTTCGGCAAAGGAATTGACCAGAAAGTCGATGAAAGCGCGCACTTTGGGCTGCGTAAAGCGCCCCGGCGGATAGACGGCATAGATCCCTTGGGTTTCAGGCGGCAGATCGGGGATGGCTTCCTCGACAAGGCCTTGCTTCATCGCGTCGGCGTAGAGGAAAGAGGGCAGGTAAGCGATGCCCAGACCCGAAACACAGGCGTTGAGCAGGGATTGCCCGTCGTTCACCGTCAGCCAGCCGGCGGTCCGCACCTGCCGCTTTTCGCCTGAGGGCGCGGTCAGTTTCCACACCGCCGAATTGGCCTGGTTGGAATAGTGCAACAGCTTGTGCTCGTTGAGATCGTCGATCTTTTGCGGACGGCCGTATTTTTGAAAATAGGCGGGGGAGCCGACCATTTTCTTGGTGGTTTCGGTCAGTTTGCGCGCGCGCAGCGTGCTGTCTTCCAGCTCGCCGATGCGCACGGCCATGTCGAACCCTTCGGAAATCAGTTCAACGTAGCGGTTGTTGAGCACCATGTTCACCGTGATGTCGGGAAATTCGGACAGGAACTCGCCCAGCACCGGCGACAGATGGTTCACGCCAAAATCCGTCGCAACCGAGATGCGCAACAGGCCCGACGGCGCGGATTGCATCGAGGTGACAAGCGCGTCCGCTTCACCGGCATCGTTGAGAACGCGACGGGCGCGATCGTAATAGGCCAGCCCGATTTCGGTGGGGCTGACGCGGCGGGTGGTCCGGTTCAACAGCCGCGCGCCGAGACGGGCCTCAAGGGCGGAGACGTGTTTGGAAACAGCGGATTTGGAAATCCCCATTTTCTTTGCGGCGTCTGTAAATCCACCCTGATCCACCACAGTGGCGAAGGCTTCCATTTCGGTTAAACGATCCATGCGCGAACTACCTATATTGAGGTCTTTGTGGCCCTCGGTATGTCGGTGAAATCGGGCAGGAACGCGGCGCGCGGCGGACAATACCGTGATTTTATGGCGGATCGTTTGCGGCGGGGAAACAGGTGTTGGCGCCTGTCGTCTCACCGCACTTCATAGATGTGATGTGTTTTAAGAACGTAAACTCAGCGGGTTACAAGGTGGCCGCCAGGCGTGTGCCCTGGTCTATGGCACGTTTTGCGTCCAGTTCTCCGGCGACATCGGCCCCACCAATCACATGGCAGGGGATATCGAGTGTTTCCAAACTGTCGGCAAGGCCGCGTCGCGACACCTGTCCGGCGCATAGGACAATCGTGTCGGCTTCGATCAGCTCGGGCTGCCCGTCGCGGCGAATCCAAAGACCCTCCTCCGTGACGCGTTCATAGGTTGCGCCGCCCAGCATCTTGACCTCTTTCATCGCCAGCGTGGCGCGGTGAATCCAGCCAGTGGTTTTGCCAAGCGTCTTGCCGGGCTTTTGAGCTTTGCGTTGCAGCAGGGTGACCTGGCGTGTCGGGGCATCGGGCGCAGGTTTGGCAAGACCACCGCGCGTTGCGATGGGATCGCCCACGCCCCATTCGGCTTTCCAGGCTGCGAGGTCCTCGGTGGGGCTTTCATCCGTCGTGAGGAATTCCGCAACGTCAAAGCCGATGCCACCCGCGCCGACGATGGCGACGCGCGGGCCGACCGGCGCGCCTTGCAGCACCTCGATATAGGACAGGACCTGCGGGCTGCTTTGGCCTTCGATTTCGGGGTCGCGCGGCGTGACGCCCGTGGCCACGATCACCGCGTCGAAACCGGCAAGCATCTGTGCGTCCACATCGGTGTTGAGCCGCAGGGTGACGCCGCTTGCCGCCACCTGCGCGGCGAACCAGGCAACCAGACCGTTGAATTCTTCTTTGCCGGGAATGCGGCGCGCGAGGTTCAATTGCCCGCCGATGACATCGCTGCGATCAAAAAGCGTAACGGTATGGCCGCGCCCGGCAGCGGTGATCGCGCAGGACAGCCCCGCAGGCCCCGCGCCGACGACGGCAACGGTTTTGGGCGTTTGTGCCGCTTCGATCACCAGTTCGGTTTCGTGACAGGCGCGTGGATTGACGAGGCAGGAGGTCAGCTTGCCCGAAAACGTGTGATCCAGGCAGGCTTGGTTGCAGGCGATGCAGGGCGCGATATCCTGCGCGCGGTCGGCCGCGGCCTTGGCGACGAAATCGGGATCGGCGAGAAAGGGGCGGGCCATGGACACCATATCCGCCACGCCGCGCGCCAGAAGGTCTTCGGCCACGTCGGGGGCGTTTATGCGGTTGGAGGTGATGACGGGGATCGAGACTTCGCGCCGCAGCCGCTCCGTCAGCCAGGAAAACGCCGCGCGCGGCACCGAGGTCGCGATGGTGGGCACACGGGCCTCGTGCCATCCGATGCCCGAGTTCAAAATAGTGGCCCCTGCCGCCTCAAGGGCGCGCGCGAGGGTGGCAACCTCGTCCCAGTTCGATCCTTCCGGGACCAGATCGATCAGCGAGATGCGGAAGATCACGATAAAATCCGCGCCCACAGCGGCGCGTGTCCGGCGCATGACCTCAAGCGCAAAGCGCATCCGGTTCTCGAAACTGCCGCCCCAGTCGTCTTCGCGCTGGTTGGTGTGCGCGCAGAGGAACTGGTTGATCAGATAGCCCTCCGAGCCCATGATTTCGACGCCATCATAGCCTGCTTCGCGTGCGCGCCTTGCGGCGGTGGCGTAATCGGCGATCTGTTTCTCGATGCCCGCAGCGTCCAGTTCGCGCGGGGCAAAGGGGGAAATCGGTGAGCGGATCGGCGAGGGGGCCACGCAGTCTTTGGAATAGGCATAGCGGCCTGCGTTGAGGATTTGCATCGCGATCTTGCCGCCCGCCTCATGCACCGCGTCGGTGACGTGGCGATGGTTGGCAATGTCGGTATCGGTGTAAAGCCCCGCCGCGCCGGGGAACACGCCGCCCTCGGGGTTCGGGGCCATGCCGCCCGTCACGATCAACCCCACGCCGCCCCGCGCACGGGCCGCGTAAAAGGCCGCGACCGCGTTCCAGTCGCCGCGCTCCTCCAGCCCCGTGTGCATCGACCCCATGAGAACGCGGTTGCGCAGGGTCGTAAACCCCAGATCGAGCGGGGCAAGCATATGCGGATAGCGGGTCATCGTGTCCTCCCAGACTGTCCTCCCAGACGTGAGGGAAGGATGCCCAAGCCCATTGGCTCTGTCACCCGCAACGTGGCGTTAGTTCGCGCCGGTTTCCACGCAGTGACGGCGAAAGGCGCGTTTCAAAAGGTCCAGTTCCGCCCGCAACAGATCGATTTCTGCGCGCAAGTCCTCGGCCAGAGGCGCCCCTGCGAGAATGGCAAAGCTCGACAGTTTTCTGCCGGTGTTGCGGTCGGAAATGACAAAGGTTTGCAACCCGTCCGCGATCAGGTCGGGCGGGATTGCCACGCGCAACAGCCAGTGGCCCTCCTGTTCGTCATCGCGGGTCAGCTGGGTTTCATGCACCTTGTGCTCAAGATGCGTGACCTCGATTTCGGGCATCTGGTCCACGTCTTCGGGGACCACAAGCACGCCTTCCCAGATTCCGGCGGTGATGCGCAGTTGGGTCAGGGTGACATCGGCCATGGCGGGTTTCCTTGCAAGCGGGCGAGAGGGGCGGGCGGTTAAAGTTCAGCGCGCGGGCGGCGCGAGAGGGTGATGTCACGCAGCACGATCTGGTTCATCTCGGCCCCTTCGAGAATCAATTCGACCCACATGCGCTCGACGCGTTTTTCGTTCAACTTGGTGTAGGCCAGATCGAATTCGACCCAGACTTCGTCCTCCGAGAGGGGCAATTCGCGCACCACCTGTTCGGTATTGGGGCCGTGGCGAATGTTGAGCCGCGCAAAGATTTCCAGCGGCTTTTCCATTTCTGCAACGCAAGACAGGCGCAAAATGTGACGCCGTTGCAGACCTTCGACCGCATCCACCGGCAATTCGATCGAGAGGGCCAGAAACGATCCGTCAAAGCGAAACACGTCCAGCCGCAAGCCGAAGGGCGCAAGGTCATCCTCGCGCGTGTTTCTGATCTGGCGCAGGGTCAGTTCGGAAATTTTGCAATCGTGGTGCAGGACGACCTCTTCACCCAGTTGGGAGCGCGAGCGCACCGCGACCAGGCCCTGCTGGGCAAGCGGGCCGCGCCAGACTTCGGGGCGATAGCTCCAGTCGGTGTGCAGCGGCGTTTGAATGGCATTGGGGCCGATCATCGGCAGGGTCAGCCGCGCGTCGGCAGCAAAGAGAAACCGGTCCAGCTGGTGGCGCAAGGCGCGTGCGCGATTGCGCAGCTGGCGCAACATCGACATGCGCATTGTCGGCGCGTCATCCGCAAGGGTGGACCAGCGCTGCGTCGCACGTTTCAGAGCGCGCGTGCGAAGATTTTTACCGATGCGTGACGCCATAGGATGTCCCTGTCTGCACTTTCGGCTTACGTTTCAGGGCAGGGTGCGCTTGAAACCTTAAAATTCAACAAACTTTGCGAAATCCTTAAACTGGATCGCAGACGGAAACAATCGTTTCACTGCTTCAAGTATTTACCGCGCCGCGGCAGGATGCAACGCCACCAGCGCAAAATCGCTGCGTTATGGGCGGGTTGCACCGTTTTTAGCCGACGCCTGCCTGAACGGAACTGGCGCGACCTGCCCAATTGCAGGCGCGCGGCATCCTCGCTAGGGTCCGCGTATGACAGGGTACCCCAGGCCAACTTCCAAGCGATTTGCCCCCGACCTGCCGCGCGCCTACGCGGCCTACGGCGCGATGCTGCAGGCTGCGCGGCCGCGCAACGCCCTGTGGCGGCTGGTCGTCGGGGTGGTGGCAAGTTTCGTGCTCTACATGGTGTTCAACGCCGTATGGCTGGGCGCCGCCGCGATCTTGGGGCCGATCTTTGCGCCGCTGCAGCTTGGCCTTGAGGGGCCAGAGTTGGGGCGAACGCCGGGGGGATTGCTTGTCGTGCTCTTTGGCTTTGCGGGGCTGACGCTGGCGACCGCCGCGATCACGCGCGTCCTGCACCGGATGCCCGTTGCGGGGTTGCTTGGGCCGCTGCCTGCGTTGCGTGTCGATCTGCGCCGCACGGTGGTATGGGTGCTGGGGCTTTATGTGGTGATCGCGGTTTTGTCGGCGGTTTTGCCGACCGTGTCGTCCACCGGCAGCTCGGGAGAGGGGGAGACCAGCATCGCCGGCCTTGCGCCGCGCTTGTGGCTGGCGCTGTTGCCGCTCTCGTTGCTGGCGGTTTTCATCCAGACCTCTGCCGAGGAAGTGTTTTTTCGCGGGTATCTCCAGACCCGTCTGGCCGCGCGCGGCCTGCCTGTCGTTGTGTGGCTGGCTGGGCCATCGGCGCTGTTTGCGCTTGGGCATCTTGATTTTACCGCCACGCCACAGGCCAATGTGTTCGGCGTCTTATGGGCCTTTGTCTATGGCATCGTCGCCGGGGATTTGGTGGCGCGGGCGGGCAATCTGGGCCCTGCCATCGGCGTTCATTTTGTCAATAATCTCGGGCCGTTGCTCGTGGTGGGTTTGCAGGGTGATTTGTCTGGCCTCGCGCTGCGACTATACCCTTTCGATAAATCCGGTCTGGTGCTTGAGCCGACCCTTTTGGGGGTCGAGATCGCCATGCTGGGGGTGATGTGGTTGGCGGCGCGTGTGGCTTTGCGCCGCTAGGTGCCTCTTTTGCTGCGGTCGATTGCATTCCGACAGCAGCTCTTTTAAATGAGACCTCAGAAAAACACTTGCCAAACTCACGCCAAGCGGGGCCGCCGATGAACTGGATTTCGAACTACGTCCGTCCGACGATCAACTCGATCTTCAAGCGCAGCGATGTGCCGGACAATCTTTGGACGAAATGCCCCGAATGCGGGACCATGCTGTTCCACCGTGAATTGTCCGAAAACCAGCAGGTCTGCTCCAATTGCGACCATCACATGAACATCACGCCGCGCGACCGATTTGCGGCGCTGTTTGACGGCGGCATTTTCACCGAGGTGAAGGTCAAGGATCCGATCAGCGATCCGCTGCAGTTTCGCGATCAGAAAAAATACCCCGACCGCATGCGTGCTGCGCAAAAGGCGACGGGCGAAAAAGAAGCCATGCTGGTGGCCGAGGGCGAAATCGGGCGCACGTCTATCGTGGCCGCCGCGCAGGATTTTTCCTTTATGGCGGGGTCGATGGGCATGTATGTGGGCAACGCGTTTATCGCCGGTGTCGAGCGCGCGATTGCCAAGAAATGCCCCTTTGTGATGTTCTCGGCGGCGGGTGGCGCGCGGATGCAGGAGGGCATTTTGTCCCTCATGCAGATGCCGCGCACGACCGTGGCGATCGAGATGCTGCGCGAGGCGAATCTGCCCTATGTTGTCGTTCTCACCCATCCGACCACGGGCGGCGTTACCGCGTCCTATGCGATGCTTGGCGATGTGCAGATCGCCGAACCCAATGCCCTGATCTGCTTTGCAGGCCCGCGCGTGATCGAACAGACGATCCGCGAGAAATTGCCCGAAGGGTTCCAGCGCGCGGAATATCTGCTGGATCACGGGATGCTCGACCGCGTCACGGACCGGCGCAAAATGAAGGACGAGCTGGTGACCATCTTGCGGATGCTCGGCGGCCTGCCCCCCGCCGTCGCGGGTGAATTGCCGCCGCCCGCCGGTCTCGACACGGAGTTCGTCGAAGAGGCACCCGTCAGCAAAACCCCCGCGACGGCGGCCCCCAAGGGCGCGGTGGCCGAC
Source organism: Aquimixticola soesokkakensis (assembly GCF_900172375.1). Classification (GTDB taxonomy): domain Bacteria; phylum Pseudomonadota; class Alphaproteobacteria; order Rhodobacterales; family Rhodobacteraceae; genus Aquimixticola; species Aquimixticola soesokkakensis. Next base: position 343,412 of record NZ_FWFS01000001.1, read on the forward strand.
AGCCAAAAGAGCGCAAAACCTGTCGCTGCAGCGGCTGCGAAAAAGTGAGCCTTTCGACAGGCGTGCGTTCGGATGTCGTGCTTGCGCGGTTGATGGCGCTGCACCCGAAGGTCATCGACCTTGTGCTGGATCGCGTCTGGCGCTTGCTGGAGGCGCTCGAAAATCCGCAAGCCAAGCTGCCGCCGGTGATCCACATCGCGGGCACGAATGGCAAGGGCTCGACGCAGGCGATGATCCGCGCGGGGCTTGAGGCGATAGGCAAATCCGTCCACGCCTACACCTCGCCGCATCTGGCCTATTTCAACGAACGCATCCGGCTGGCGGGGGATCTGATTTCCGAAGAGGCGCTGACGGCGGTGCTTGAGGAATGCGAGGTAGCCAACGGCGGCGAGCCGATCACCTATTTCGAGATAACGACTGTCGCGGCACTGCTGGCCTTTTCGCGGGTGCCCGCCGATTTCACCCTGCTGGAAGTAGGGCTGGGCGGACGGCTGGACGCCACGAATGTGGTCACGCCACAGATCAGCGTGATTACCCCTGTGTCTATCGACCACACACAGTTCCTCGGCGATACGATTGAAAAGATTGCCGCCGAGAAGGCGGGGATCATCAAACCACGCATTCCGGTCGTGGTCGGTCCTCAGGCCGATGCCGCGCTTGAGGTCATTGAACACACCGCGGCGCGCAATTTCGCGCCCCTCCTTGCCTATGGCCAACAGTGGCATGTCTGGGAGGAAGCGGGGCGCTTGGTCTATCAGGACGAGCGCGGGTTGCTCGACCTTCCGCTGCCCAAGCTGATCGGCAAGCATCAGGTGCAAAACGCCGGTGCTGCCTTGGCTGTTTTGCGCCATCTGGGCGCGGATGAGGCCGCTTGCGAAGCGGCGCTTAGTAAAGCCGAATGGCCCGCGCGGATGCAGCGCTTGCGCCACGGGCCTCTGGTTTCCTCTGCGCCTGAGGCTGAAATCTGGCTGGATGGCGGGCATAATCCGGCGGCGGGCCTTGCGCTCGCCGAGGCGCTGGGCCGTTTGCCCGCGCGCCCCACGCATCTGATTTGCGGCATGCTCAACACCAAGGATATTGCCGGATACCTGCGCCCGCTTGCGGGTGTTGCGAGGTCGCTGCACGCGGTTTCGATCCCGGATGAGGCGAACACGCTGCCCGCAAGTGCCACCGCCCAAGTGGCGCGCGAGGTGGGACTGTCTGCGGTTGAGGCCCTTGGCGTGCAGGCCGCGCTCGACACCATTGTGGCGCAGGACCCCCATGCGCGGGTGTTGATCTGTGGCTCGCTCTATCTGGCGGGCAGCGTTTTGCGCGAGAACGGCTAGACCTCACAGAGACTGTGCGCCCATGCGGGTATCGTTTGTGCGCGCTCGCGCCTATATCTGCCTCAACCTCTTTTGGAGAAGCAGATGACCCATCCTATCGAACTTGGCCTCGACACTTTCGGGGATATCACGGTGCGCGACGGCAAACCCAATTCCCATGCGCAGGTGCTGCGCGATCTGGTCGAGGAAGCCAAACTGGCCGATGTGTCAGGCGTCGATTTCCTCGGGCTTGGCGAACACCACCGCGCCGATTACGCGGTTTCAGCGATCGAACCGATCCTGGGCGCGATTGCGGCCCAGACCACGCGGCTGCGGTTCGGTTCGGCGGTGACGGTGCTGTCCTCGGACGACCCCATTCGCCTGTTCCAGCGCTTTGCCACGCTGGCGGCGCTGTCGGACAATCGTGCGGAAATTATCCTTGGGCGCGGGTCCTTTACCGAAAGCTTCCCGCTGTTCGGCTTTGACCTCAGCGATTATGAAAAGCTGTTCGAGGAAAAACTGGACCTTTTTGCCAAGCTTCTGGCGTCCGATACCGTGTCCTGGTCCGGGTCGATCCGCCCGCCGCTGAAAAAGCAAGGCATCTGGCCGCAGCCCGAAAAGCCCCTGCGCACCTGGATCGGAGTCGGCGGCTCGCCGGACTCGGTGGTGCGCGCGGCGACGTTCAACATGCCGATGCTGATGGCGATCATTGGCGGCAATCCCGCACGCTTTCGCCCCTATGCCCAGCTCTACCGCGAAGCCCATGAAAGCATGGATCAAGCGGTGCTGCCGATTGGCGTGCATTCGATGGGCCATGTGGCGATGAGCGACAAAGAGGCGCAGGAACGTTATTTCGCGCCCTATTGCGAGATGCACGATCTGATCGGCAAGCAGCGCGGCTGGCCGCGGCAAACCCGTGCGCAGTTCGATCAGGAAATTGCGCATGGCTCGCTCTACGTCGGGTCGCCCACGACCGTTGCGACCAAGATCGCCGCGACCCTCAAAGTGCTCGGCGCATCGCGTTTCCAGCTTAAATATTCCGCCGGCCCGATGGAGGTGGATCATATCCTCGACCACATCAAACTCTACGGCGAGGAGGTCATCCCCCGTGTGCGCGAGATGATGGCCAAACAAGACGCCTGAGGGCGCGCCCAAGCCGATACCTAACGAAAAGGGCGCCTCGAGGGGCGCCCTTTTTGCTATTTTATCAGGTGCTTATTTGCAGGTGGTGGCAATCGCCTGGGCCAAAATCGGCACTGTCACTGAGTTGAGGCCCGCGATGTTCATGCGGCTGTCGCCCACCATGTAAATCCCGAATTTCTCGCGCATCTCCAGCACTTCCTCGGGGCTTGCCCCGATGCGCGAGAACATGCCGCGGTGACGGGCGATGAAATCGAAGCGATCCGAATTGGTCCGCTCGCGCAGCTCTTTGGCCAGTTGCTCGCGCAGGCCAAGCATGCCCAGACGCACCTCTTCGAGTTCCGCCATCCAGTCGGCTTTCAGCGCGGGATCGGTCAGGATCATCGTCACCAGACGCGGGCCGTGATCGGGGGGGAAAGAAAAGTTCTGGCGGTTGAGATAGTTCATCGACCCTTGGGCGAGCGGCGTGGTTTCGGCTTTTTCGGAAATCGCCATCAACACGCCCGCGCGTTCGCGGTAGATACCGAAGTTCTTGGAACAGGACGCCGCAACCAGCATTTCGGGCAGTTTGGACGCGAGCAGGCGGGTCGCTGCCGCATCGTCGTCCAGACCGTCCCCAAAGCCCTGGTAGGCGATGTCGACCAGCGCGGTTGCGCCTTTTTCGAGCAGCAGATCAGCGACCTGGCCGAATTGTTCCAGCGTCAGATTCGCACCCGTGGGATTGTGACAGCAGCCGTGCAGCAGCACCAGATCGCCCGCTTTGACCCCCTGCAGCGAGGCGATCATCGCGTCGAAATCGACGACGCAGTTCACCGCGTCGAAATAGGCGTATTCCAGCACGGGCAAGCCCATGAAGTTCAGGATCGACACGTGGTTGGGCCATGTCGGGTTCGACACCCAGACGCGCACATCGGGGTTGGCCATACGCGCAAGTTCAAAGGCCTGACGGATTGCGCCGGTGCCGCCGGGGGTCGCTACGGCAGCGACACGATCCGCGCTGACGCTGTCGGCCAGCACCAGATCGCGCATCGCAGTGCCATAGGCCGGATCGCCCGCAAGCCCTGTGTAGCTTTTGCTGTCCTCGACTTCCCACAGCTTTTTCTCGGCGGCTTTGACCGCGCGCATGATCGGCGTGTGGCCGCTGGCATCCTTGTAGACGCCCACGCCAAGGTCGATCTTGGTGTCGCGCGGGTCTTCTTTGTAGAGGCCCATGAGGGCGAGGATCTTGTCAGCCGGTTGCGGCTTGAGATTGGTCAGCATTCTCAGTCTCCAATCGCGACCTTGAGGTCGCCGTACATGCCCCATTCGGCCCAGCTTCCGTCATAGAGGGAATGCTGCGCACCGATGCGTTCCAGCGCGAGGCTCAGGATTGCCGCTGTCACACCCGACCCGCAGGAGGTGATCACCGGCTTGGAAAGGTCTACGCCCGCACGCTCGAAGATGCCGCGCAATTCAGTGACCGGGCGTAAAGTCCCCTCGGCGGTCAGCAGGTTGGTATAGGGGACGTTGCGCGCGTTGGGGATATGGCCCGAACGCAGTCCGGCGCGCGGTTCGGGAACGTCGCCGCGAAACCGGGCACCGGCGCGCGCATCGACGATGGTGTAATCGCCCAGCTTGGACGCGCGGGCGACCTGCGTCACGTCGCGCACCAGATCGGGCTGGAATTCGGGGACCATATGGCGGTCCTTGATCACCGGCGGTTCCGTGGTGATCGGGCGCTCTTCGTCAAGCCATTTGGGCAAGCCGCCGTCCAGTACGGCGACATTGTTCTGGCCAAAGAGTTTGAACATCCACCACATGCGTGCCGCCGAGAACAGGCCTGCACCGTCATAGATCACGACCTGATGGCCATCACCGATGCCCAGGGCGCGCATCCGGCTCATGAATTTTTCAACGGGGGGCGCCATATGGGGCAGATCGGAGCGCAGATCGGAGAGATCGTCGATATCGACAAAGCGGGCACCGGGAATGTGGCCAGCGGCATATTCCGCCTGTGCGTCGCGCTTGTCGGCGGGCATATACCACGAGGCATCAATCACCCGCAGATCGGGGTTCTTGAGATGCTGGGCCAGCCAGTCGGTCGTAACGAGAGTTTTCGGATCGCTATGGGGCATAACCTGCCTTGTGGGACAAAGGGAGGTGGAAACAAGTGTCCTGCCGCTCTTAGACCTACAGCCCCAACCATGCAAGCCACAGGGCCGCGCAAAGGCGGCCCCGAGCTAAGAAAATTGCGCCCCGAGGGCTTTGGGAGAAATTCACCCTCTGCGCAGGCAGGGGCTAGAGGCCGAAGACATACATCCTGAGGGGCATCCACAGCCCCATGCCGACCATGATCAGGTTTTCGGCCAGCGACACGGGCCCGAGCGGCACATTGGTGCCAGCGCCGACACAGGCGCATTTCAGGCTACGCTTTTCGACATAGACGGCCTGATACACGGACCAGGCGCCGACACCGCCGATGACCAGCGCAATGGGGGCGGAAATCCACGTCAAAATCCCCGCGATCATCAACACAGCCGCAAGCGCTTCGAGAAAGGGATACAGATAGGCGTAGCGCACATGTTTGCGCGCCAGCACATCATAGTTGAGAAACATCGTGGAAAAGGTTTCGATATTTTGCAGCTTCTGCACCGCAAGAAGGGCCATCGCCACAGCAAAGAAACGCTCGATCAGGCGACCGACGAAAACGGCGCGCTCGGTGTCGATGGTCATGGCGAGGGCGATGAAAAACGCCATCGCAAAAATCGCGATGACGGGCGTATAGCTGGGGGCGTCCTTGTCCTGTACCTTTTTGCCAAAGAAGCGGCGCAGATCGTCATAGCCGCCCACTTTGGTGCCATCAATAAAGGTCAGGGGCGTGGTTTTGACATCATGTTCGGCCTTGAAGGCATCGGTGGCCGCGCGGTCGGTGAGGTGGTGATCCTCGACCTCATAGCCTTCGTGTTCCAGCAAATCCTTGGATTTCAGGCCAAAGGGGCAGATGTGTCCGGGAAAGACCATGCGATAGAGCACTGCTTTGCCGCGATAGGCTCCGGTTGTGCCGGTCGTGGCTGTCGTGGTGTCAGTCTGGTCAGGAGCAACCGTTTTGGCCTCGCCTGCGGCGGAGGGGGTCGCGGTATCAAGAGGGGTATCGGCCATGGCGCGCGCCTTTTACTGGGGAACTGACTGGCAAGGTAGCCTTTCCCCGGCGTTGTGCAACCCCGTGCCCGCAGGCCACGCGAAACCGTGAGCGGGGGGGGCTGTTGTGCGCGCGTTCAATCGTGGGTTTTGAGCAGGCGCTGCTTTTGGCGTCCCCAGTCACGCGCGGCATCCGAGGCGCGTTTGTCGTGCAGCTTCTTGCCCTTGGCGACACCCAGTTTGATTTTGACGCGGCCTTTATGGTTGAAATACATCACCAGTGGCACCAGCGTCATGCCCTCGCGCCCCTGCGCTTGCCAAAGGCGCGACAGTTCGCGTTTGGACACCATCAGCTTGCGTTTGCGCCGTTCTTCATGGGGAAACATCGCCTGCTGGTAGGGGGCAATATAGGCGTTGGTCAGCCACAGTTCGCCCTCTTCGACCATTGCGTAGCTGTCGGCGATATTGGTCTGGCCAACGCGCATGGATTTTACCTCCGACCCCATCAGCACGACACCGCATTCGATGTCGCTTTCGATGGCATAGTCAAAGCGGGCGCGCCGGTTTTCGGCGATCACCTTGTAGTTTTTCTCTTCGGGTGTCTGTTTCTTGGCCATAGTCAGATGCAAATAGGGTTTCTTGGGGCTGCTGTCCACTGGTCGCAGGCGGCAATCGTTGCCATTGCGGCCTCAAGAACAGGGGAAATCGGCGCGACCCCGGAGGAAGCTCTGCATTTTTTCTTTATGTCGTTCACCGCGCTGGGGTCTGGCGAAATCATTTTGCCCGCGCATTGGCGCATTCTGTCGGGTATGATGGCCGTCAACGGCTTTCGCAATATCGGGATGATCCGCGGGCTGGTGATCGAGATGATGCGCCAAGTCCGGTTGAGGCAACGGGCATCTGTGGAATAGTTGCGCGCTGGTGGCACAGGGTTAGGGGCACTGCCCCTCTTGCTTAGGGTTAGGGGCGCTGCCCCTCTTGGCCTTCGGCCAATTCACCCCGGGGTAGTTTGGTCCGAAAGAAAGGGCGCAGCCGGTATGCGGCGCGCCCTTGATCGTGATTTATGCGGTTTGGCCTATAGCAGGCCTGCGTGTTCCATGGCCGATTTGATCGCGGTCTTGGTGGCGTCGCCCAGCGGCAGGAGCGGCAGGCGCACCTCATCCGAGCACAGGCCCAACAGCGACATCGCATATTTCGCCCCGCAAACGCCGGGTTCTGCGAAAATGGCGATATGGAGCGGCATCAGTTTGTCGGTGATATCCAGCGCGGTTTTGTAGTCCCCTGCCAGACAGGCGGCCTGCATCTGGGCGCAGAGTTTGGGCGCCACGTTGGCAGTGACCGAAATACAGCCCGTTCCGCCATGGGCGTTGAACCCCAGCGCGGTTGCATCTTCGCCCGAGACCTGAAGGAAGTCGGTGCCGCAGGTGATGCGGGTCTGGGGCACGCGGCTGAGATCGCCGGTGGCATCCTTGACGCCGATGATGCGCGGCAGTTTGGCCAATGTGCCCATGGTCGCGGGCGTCATGTCGACCACTGAGCGGCCGGGGATGTTGTAAATCACGATGGGCAGGTCGCAGCAGTCGTGCAGCGCGGTGAAATGCGCGATCAGCCCTGCTTGGGTCGGCTTGTTGTAGTAGGGTGTCACGATGAGGGCGGCATCGGCGCCGACCGAATGGGCATGTTGCATCAACCCCATCGCCTCGGCGGTGTTGTTGGACCCGGCGCCCGCAATCACCGGAATGCGCCCCGCGACGACTTTGACCACTGTCTCGACGACCAGTTTGTGTTCGTCGTGGCTTAGCGTGGGGCTTTCGCCGGTCGTCCCGACAGGCACAAGGCCGCTGGTGCCCTGTTCGATATGCCACTCGACCAGCTTCTTGAGCGTATCGAGATCCAGTTCACCGTTTTTAAACGGCGTCACCAGGGCTGGAATGGACCCATTGATCATGATGCGCTCCTTTTTCGTCTTGTTTGGCTGACTCGCCGGTTTGAATTCGGGCGGAAACTAGCCGCGAATGCAGCGATTGCCAAGAATGTGTGTTGCGGGTGCGCGCTGCTTTGCTACGCTGGGGAGAAATAAGCCCCTCGGGACCGGTTGAAGCCGGACGTTGGGCGACCTTGAGCCGATTTCGCCCGCAGTTGCTTGCAGCACTTCACGCTGCCCGCCCCAAAGTGATCCTTACCTACATGAAACTCATCCGCGCCCTTGCGGCTCCTTTGATCGTACTGACGCTTGGTTGGACCAGCGCGGCCCATGCCGCCTCTGCGCAGGCCGAAGCCTATCTGCGCGCCGAGGAATTGCGCCGCGCGGGGGATGTTTCGGCTGCGCGCAGCGCCACGCGCGGTGTCGGCGCAGAGATTGTGGAATGGGCGCTCTTGCGCGATGGCAAGGGAAGTTTTGACGACTACCGCCGTTTTCTGGCACGCAATGCCGATTGGCCGGGCCTGCCGCTTTTGGCGCAAAAGGGCGAGGCGGCGATTGGTCCTGCGGATGATCCCGCCGCCGTTATCGACTATTTCGCCGCCTATCCGCCGCAAACCGGCGATGGCGTGGTCGCTTTGATGGAGGCCTATGAAGCCAAGGGGCGCACGGTTGACGCCCGTGATCTGGCGGTGTCCGCCTGGCAAAGCCTGACGCTGAATGCCAATGCCGAGGCGCGGCTGGTCACGCGCTATGGCTCGGCGCTTGCGCCCTATCATGATGCGCGTGCCGATGCTCTGGCGTGGGATCACAATTTTATCTCCGCTGCGCGCAATGCGGCCCGCTTGTCGCAGGGCGCGCGCGCACTGCTTGAGGCACGCGAGGCGCTGGCAAGCGATGCAGCCGGTGTTGATGGCGCGATCGCCCGCGTGCCCGAGTCTTTGCAAAACGCCGGTGGGCTGGCCTATGAGCGGTTTTTGTGGCGCATGCGCAAGGGGCGTTACGCCGATGCATCGGCGTTGATCATTGCCCAGTCTTCCTCGGCCAAAGCGCTGGGCAACCCCGAGGCCTGGGCCGACAAACGCCGTGCGCTGGCGCGTCAGATGATGCGCGATGGCAAGGGGGAAACGGCCTATGCCGTGGCGTCGAAACATTTCCTGAGCGAGGGGGGCAGCTACGCCGATCTGGAATGGCTGGCGGGGTATATTTCGCTGCGGTATCTGAACAATCCCGCCCAAGCGCTGGATCATTTCAACCGCCTGCGCATGGGGGTCGCCACGCCGATCTCGCTGGGACGTGCGGGCTATTGGGAGGGGCGTGCGCTGGAAGCCTTGGGCGCAACGGCCGATGCCAAGGCGGCCTATGCTTTTGCGGCGCGCTACCAGACCTCGTTTTACGGGCTTTTGGCGGCCGAGCGTGCGGGGCTGCCCTTTGATCCGCAGCTTACGGGGGAGGGCAGTTTCCCCGACTATCGGGGGGCGGCGTTCATGAATTCCTCCGTCACGCAGGCGGCCTTGCTGCTGCATGATGCGGGCGATTTGCCACAATCGGCGCGCTTTTTGCGGCATCTGGGCGAAAGTCTGAGTCCCGATGCGTTGCGACAGCTTGGGGATCTGGGTCTGTCCTTGGACCCCTACACGGCGCTTTTGGTGGCAAAATTTGCCGCCGATCAGGGCATCGTCTTGAACCGCGCTTACTACCCGCTGCACCCCGTTGGCGACACAAAACTGCCAGTCGAACCGGCGCTAACACTGGCGATTTCGCGCCGCGAAAGCGAATTCTACGCCGCCGCGCAATCGGGTGTCGGCGCGCGCGGCTTGATGCAGCTTATGCCGGGCACAGCGGAAATGATGGCCAAGGAATTGGGGATTTCGGATTTTTCTGTCGGGCAATTGACGCGCGATACGGCGCTGAATGCGCGGCTTGGCTCGGCCTATCTTGCGCATCTGATCGAGGAGTTCGGCAACAACCCCGTGCTGGTTGCGGCGGCATATAACGCGGGTCCGTCGCGGGTGCGTTCGTGGATTGAAACCTACGGCGATCCGCGCGGGGCCACGGTTGATCCCATCGACTGGATCGAACATATTCCCTTCCGCGAAACCCGCAACTACGTGCAGCGGGTGGTCGAAAGCCTGCCCGTCTACCGCGCGCGGCTGTCGGGGCAGGCGGGCGTGCTCGACCTCACGCGCGAAATGGCCGCGCGTTAAAGCCGCGAAACGGGGGCGGCGGCTGCCTGCGCGGCTTGCGCTTGGGCGGCTTTGTTGGCGCGGGCTTGGCGGTTGGCGTTGATGCGCGCGCGCAGCAGGGCAAAGACGCCCGCACTTACGACGATCACCGCGCCGATGGCCACATTCGGGCGGATCACATCGCCAAAGATCGCAACGCCAAACATCGCCCCGAACACCAGTTGGAAATAGGCAAATGGCTGGATGGCGGAGGCTTCGGCAATGGCATAGGCCTTGGTCATCAGGTAGTGGCCGAGCACGGCGGTAAAACACAACCCGATCATCCAGAGCCAGTCCACCGAAGCCATCGGTTCCCAATACCACATGCCCACCAGCGTCATCACCACCACGCCGGAAATTCCCGTCCACAAAAAGGTGGTGGGGGCGTCATCCTTGAGCGAGACGTAGCGGATCAACACGCCGTAGACCGCGAACATTGCCGCCGAGACAAGCGGATAGAAGGCTGCGGTGGAAAAGACGCCGCCTTGCGGTTTGAGGATCACCAGCACGCCGATAAAGCCCACGCCGACCGACAGCCAGCGCCGCCAGCCGATCTTTTCGCCCAGAACCGGCCCCGACAGGGCCATGACGATCAGCGGATAGATCGCGAAAATCGCGTGGCTTTCGACCAGCCCGAGTTTGACGAAGGCGATGATCATCACCACCACTTCCAGCGCCAAAAGGGTGCCGCGGGCAAATTGCAACACCGGCTGGGTCGTATGGAGCGCCCGCTTGATGCCCCCCGGCGCGCGATGGGCAATTGCGAAGGCAAAGGCGCAAAAGAACCAGTAGCGGATCATGATGATCATTTGCACGTTGTAGGCTTCGGCCAGATGGCGCGAGATCCCGTCTTGTGCGGCGAAAATAAACGTCACCGCGATCATCAGCCAGATGCCGAGTTTGGTGTTTTGTTCGGTCATGGTGTGACTGCCTTTTTGATGCCGCGCGCCATATGTCGTTTGCGCCCGAAGCCTGAAATCCGCTCGACGTTAAATCCGGCCGCCTCAAGCCCGCGCCGCACGTGGCCTGCGGCGGTATAGGTGGCAAATGTGCCCCCCGCTTTTGTGTGCCGCGCAACCTCTGCCATCAATGCCTCGCCCCAGAGTTCGGGGTTTTTGGCGGGGGAAAACCCGTCCAGAAACCATGCATCCGCGGCGCCCTCCCATGCGGCAACGGCCTTGCGCGCATCGCCCTCGATCACCTCGACATCCAGCGCCCCCAGTTGAAAGCGGCGCGCGCCGCGCTCCCATGCCGCGAGATAGGGATCGGCGATGGCCCGCGCTTGGGGGAAGGCGTCCAGAGCGCGGGCGATTTGTGCGCCGCTCATCGGGTAGGCCTCGAACGAGGTGTAGGTCACGCGCGCCGGACCGCTATAGGCCAGCGCGGTGGCCAGCATATTCAAGCCGGTGCCAAACCCAAGCTCTGCGATTGCAAAACCGTTTTGCGCGGTTTCCAGCCGTTCGGGCAGGCCGTTGCCGGTCAGAAAAACATAGCGGGTTTCCTCCAGCCCGTTGTCGAGGCTGAAGTAGGGGTCGTCAAAGCGGGTTGAAACGGGAATCACCCCGTCGCGCCAATCAAGGTTGGCCCTGTGGTCTTGGGTCATGGGGTCTCGTAAAAGAGCAGGCGATAGACGCGCAAATTCGCGGCGACCATGTCGCTCGCAAGGGGAAATGGCAATGTCGAAAGCTGCAATGACGATCCTTGGCGCGGGGGCCTTTGGCCTGTCTTGCGCCTTTGAGGCGGCACGGCGCGGTGTCGCGGTGCGCGTCATCGACCCGTTCGGGGTGGGCGCGGGCAGTTCGGGCGGCATCGTCGGGGCGCTCGCCCCGCATACGCCGGAAAACTGGAACGACAAAAAGGCGTTTCAATTCGAGAGTTTGATTTTAGCGCGTCACTTCTGGCCAGAGGTCGAGGCGATTGGCGGGCTCTCGTCGGGCTATGGCGCGACGGGGCGCGTGCAGGCGGTGCAGGATGCGCGCCAATTGGACCTGGCTCATGCCCGGGCGCTGTCTGCACGCGCGTTGTGGCAGGGCAAGGCGCGCTGGGAGGTGCGCGCGGATGCGCCTGACGGCCTTCCCAGTCCCACGGGGTTTTACATCCACGACACGCTCTCGGCGCGGCTTCATCCTGCGCAGGCCTGCGCCGCCCTAGCCGCAGCGGTTCGAGCGCTGGGCGGCGAAATCGTGCCCGAGGGCACGCGCGAGGGGGTGGTGATCCACGCAACGGGGTGGCAGGGGTTGCAGGCGTTGAGCGCGCAGACCGGCACGCCCGTGGGGGCAGGGGTGAAAGGACAGGCGCTTTTGTTCGATCTTGATCTGCGCGATCTGCCCCAGATTTACGCCCAAAGCCTGCACATCATTCCCCACCGCGATGGCACGACCGCCGTGGGATCGACCTCCGAGCGCGACTTTGACAGTCCGTTCGAGACGGATGATCTGGCGGAGGATCTGAAAGCGCGCGCCATTGCGGCCTTTGCGCCTTTGGGGCGCGCGCGCGAACTGCGGCGTTGGGCAGGGGTGCGGCCCCGCGCGAAATCCCGCGCCCCGATGCTGGGGGGGCATCCGTTGCGCGCGGGCGAATTCATAGCCAATGGCGGGTTCAAGATCGGTTTCGGCATGGCGCCGCTCGCGGCCAGGGCTTTGGTCGATCTGGCGCTGGACGGCGTGGATGCGATCCCGCCTGCCTTCAAACCCGAGGCCAGTTTCTAGCGCCGGATTTGGGTATTTTTATCCGAAAGAAGCAGAGGGTCGCTTAGAACTCGACCCCTTTCTGGGCTTTGATGCCGGAGCGGAACGGGTGTTTGACCAGTTCCATTTCCGTGACCAGATCGGCGAGATCGATCAGCTCGTCCTTGGCATTGCGGCCCGTCAGGACCACGTGGGTTGTGTCGGGCTTTTCGTCCCGCAGGAAGGCCACGACCTCGGTCACGTCGAGGTAGTCATAGCGCAGGGCGATGTTGATTTCATCAAGCAAAACCATGCGGTTGGCAGGGTCTCGAATCAATTCTTTGGATTTTTCCCAAGCGGCTTGTGCCATTTCGATGTCGCGGGTGCGGTCCTGGGTTTCCCAAGTAAAGCCTTCGCCCATCGTGTGGAATTCGCAGATATCGGCAAAACGGGCGGTGATCAGATCGCGTTCGCCGCAGTCCATGCCACCTTTGATGTACTGCACCACGGCGCATTTCATGTCATGGGCGATGCAGCGGAAAATCATGCCGAATGCGGCGGAGCTTTTGCCTTTTCCCTTGCCGGTATGGACGATCACAAGGCCCTTTTCGCCGGTTTTCGTCGCCATGATTTTATCGCGCGCGGCTTTTTTCTTGGCCATCTTGCTCGCGTGGCGGTCGGGATCGTCGATCATGGCAGGCTCCTGTTGTCAGAAAAACAGCCCTACCACGAGCGGCGCGGCAATGGCAGTCAGAATTGCGTTCAAGACCATGCCGATGGAGGCAAAAGCGCCAGACATGGGATGTACCTGGAACGCGCGCGCGGTGCCGATGCCATGCGCGGCCACCCCGGTGGCAAAGCCGCGCGCGCGCCAGTCGCGCACGCCCAGCGCGTTGAGCAAGGGGGTTGCGATGATCGCACCGATGATGCCGGTCATGAGCACCATGACGGCCGTGAGGGTGGGCGAGCCGCCGATTTCTTCGGCCACGCCGATGGCGACGGGGGCGGTCGCGGATTTGGGCACGAGCGAGAGCAGGAACATCCGGTCCAGTCCGAAGGCCCATGCAAGGCCAAGCGCCGATCCCATTGCGACGAAAGAGCCGACGAAGAGGGCGCAGGCGAGGGGCACAAGAGCGGTTCGGATGCGTTTGAGGTTGTCGTAGAGCGGCAAGGCAAGGCCGACCGTGGCGGGGCCGAGCATGAAATGGACGAATTTTGCGCCCTCGAAATAGGTTTGGTAGTCGGTGCGGGTGATCAGCAGGAGGGTCGAGAGCAGGATCACCGCGATCATCACCGGATTGGCAAAGGGAGAGCGGCGCGCGGCGCGAAACAGTGCATCTCCGGCGGCATAGGCAAAGAGCGTGGCGGTAAGCCAGATCAGCGGGCCGGAGGAAAGATAGGACCAGATGTCGGCATAGTCGCTCATTCGGGGGCCTCATCGGCATACCCGAGGGCGCGGTTCACGGCCTTGAAGGTCAGCGCACCTGCGGTAATCGCGCCGGCGACGGAGAGGATCAGAACACCGCCAAGGGAGAGGGCGTGGGCTTCGAACTTATCCCAGTGTTGGACCACGCCGACGCCTGCGGGGACAAAGAGGAGCGACAGATGGGCGAGCAGGCCCGAGACGGTCGTGCGCATCCAGGCGGCAAAGGCCGGAAACAGGGCGAAAGCCGCTGCGATCAGCGCCATGCCCACCACAGGCCCGGGCAGGCCGAGGTGGAGCCAACGGGTTATCACTTCGCCCATCAGTTGGAAGAGCAGCAGGGTTGCGAGGGTCAGGATCATGCCGGTTTCCTTTCAGCGCGCAGTGGTTACTCAATTCGAGGCGTCGCGCAAGACCGTGAGGTGACGGCGGCGCAGGAGAGTGCCGCGTCGTGCCGGGGTTTTGCATTTCGCAATATTTTTTCGCAAATTGGAAACAATTTTGCCGGAACTGTCGTTTTGTCAGTCTTGAATGCACTTGCCCCACAGCGTACCTCAAGGGCTAAACCTTTGGGCAATGGGACTTTAAATGGCATTTACCGTCAGTCAAATCGTGACCTATCCGGTCAAAAGCCTGCGCGCGCAGCCCGTCAGCGAAGCGCGGGTCGAACGGCGCGGCATGGTCGGGGATCGTCGCTGGATGGTGGTGAGCCCTGCCGGCGATTTCCTGACATTTCGCGATGTGCCCGCGATGGCTGGCGTCGAGGCCGAGATTACCCCCGAAGGATTGCGGTTGACGGCTGACGAAGAAGTTGCCGAGTTCGAGACCCCCAGCGGCGCGGAATTCGAGGTCAGGATCTGGCGCAGCCGCGTGCTGGCGCAGGATGCGGGCAATGTTGCGGCGTCGTTTTTGACAACGGCATTGGGCCGGTCTGCGCGCCTTGTCTACATGCCGGATGCGGTGATCCGGCCTGCCGATCCGGAGTATAGTCGCGAGGGCGATCAGGTCAGCTTTGCTGACGGGTTTCCGTTGCTATTGGCCTCCGGCGGGTCGCTTGATGCGTTGAATGCGCAGCTTGAGGAACCGATGGACATGCGCCGTTTTCGCCCCAACCTGGTCGTCGAGGGAGCAGAGCCCTGGATCGAGGACACCTGGCGGCGCATTCGTGTCGGCGAGGTGGTGTTTCGCATCGTGAAACCCTGTGAGCGCTGTATCATGACCACCCGTGACCCCGATACGGGCGAGCGGACCGGCGCGGGCGAGCCGCTGCGCAGTTTGGGGAAAATCCACCGCGCCGGAAGTGGCAAAATCATGTTTGGTCAAAATATGATTCCGGAAAACGAAGGCATGATCCGCATGTTCGATGCGGTCGAAGTGTTGGAAACGGGGCCGTCGAACCTTTTGCGGATGAACTAGTCGAAATCTGCCAGTGCGGGTGTGCAGGCGGGAAGTGTTAAGTCGATGTTAACATGTCTGCGCTCAGACTGGGGACAGTTGAACGGAGTGTTCCGGTGTCGCGCAGTCTGTCTATCACGGTAATTTTGGGTCTGCTTGCGAGTTTGGCGGGCTGCGCGGCGACGACGCCTTCTGTCAGCATGATCACCGCCGCCCCTGTGTTGCGCGTGGTCGAGGGGGATCGTTTCCAGGTCTATGTCGACGCCGCGCGTGAGCGTGCAGAAGCGCATCGCACCAATGTGGTGTTTCCGCCGCCGTCGAAGTTCGAGGTCTTGCAACATGGCGCGATTGCCATTCGCGAGGCAACGGGCTGCGCGATTGCAGAGGGAGGATTGCAAGGCGATCAAGCGATTATCAAGGCGCGGCTGGATTGCCCGTGATCCTTTGTCGTGAGAGCTTTTAGCGACGTTTGGGTATTTTTATCCGAAAGAAGCCTAAAGCAGCGCCTCGATAAGTCCGCGCGCCGCGTTGGAGCGCGGAGACCAGAGGCCCCGGATGATCGCTTCGTTCAGACGCTCGGCGATTTCGCGCAGGGCGGGCGCGTTGTTGTCGGCGATGAAGGTGCGGGTGTCTTCGTCTTCTAAAAATGCGGCGTGGACAAGGTCGAAATGGTGGTTGCCCACGGCGCGGGTTGTTGCGGCAAAAGCGAAGAGGTAATCGACCGTCGCTGCGATTTCGAACGCGCCTTTGTAGCCGTGGCGTTTCACGCCCTCGATCCATTTCGGGTTGACGACGCGGCTGCGGATCACCCGCCCGATTTCCTCGTCAAGCGTGCGGATGACGGGGCGCTCGGGGCGTGAATGGTCGTTGTGATAGATCGGGCGGGCACGGCCTTGCAGGTGTTCGATGGCTGCGGCGGCGCCGCCCTCGAACTGGTAGTAGTCGTCGCTGTCGAGCAGGTCGTGTTCGCGGTTGTCCTGGTTTTGCACGACGGCCTCGACCTGACTGAGGCGTGCGGTGAAGGCCTCTTTGGCGCGCTGACCTTCGGTGCCGGCGCCATAGGCGTAGCCGCCCCATTCAAGGTAGGCTTCGCCAAGATCCGCGCGCGCGCTCCAGAGTTTTTCGTCGATCATCGCCTGTAGGCCTGCGCCGTAGGCACCGGGTTTGGCACCAAATACCCGCGCCATGTCTTCGCCCCGGCGCGCGCGTGCCGCGGCGGGGTTGTCTGTTTCGGCTTCGTCCAATGCCTGCACCGCGCGCGCGGCGCTATCGACGAGGGCGATGAGTTGCGGGAAGGCGTCGCGGAAAAACCCCGACACCCGCAGCGTGACATCGACACGGGGGCGGCCCAGCACCGAGGCCGGCAGCACCTCAAATCCTGTGACGCGGCGACTCATGCTGTCCCACGTCGGCTTTACCCCCATCAGCGCCAGCGCCTGCGCGATATCGTCGCCGCCTGTGCGCATGTTGGCGGTGCCCCATGCGGTGATCAGCAGGGTGCGGGGCCAGTCGCCTTCGTCTTGCAAATGGCGTTCGATCAACAGGTTGGCGGATTTCCAGCCCAAGGCCCAGGCGCTTTGCGTGGGCACGGCGCGGGCGTCGACGGAGAAAAAGTTGCGCCCGGTGGGCAGCACGTCCAACCGTCCGCGCGTCGGAGCGCCCGACGGGCCAGCGGGCACGAACCGGCCCGCGAGACCGTCGAGCAAGCCGTCAATTTCAGCGGGTCCGCAGGCGGTGACGGTGGGCAGGATCGTGTCGCGCAGCTGGTCCAGAACCGCGCGCGAGGCAGGCCCGGCATCGCCCTTTGCAATGAGGGTTTGTGACAGCAGTTCCAGCCGCTCGACCGTGTCGCCCGCAGTACGCCATATGTCTGCGCAGAGGTTCAGCGCCTCGGGGCGGGGGCCATTCCAGGCGGCGGCCATGTCGCAGTCGAGCGGATCGAACCCGAGGTCCAGATCGGCGGCCAGCGCGCGGATCAGCGAGGCATCGCTCCCTGTGCCATCCCCGCGCGGCACCCGCACCAGTGCGAGCGCCAGATCGCGCGCCAGACGGCCCTGCGGCGCTTGGCCGAAAATATGCAGCCCGTCGCGGATCTGGGCCTCTTTGAGCTCGCACAGATAGGCATCAAGCTTGGCCAGATCGCCGTCCGCGTCGCCCGTCATCCCGACATCGCGGTCGAGGCCGGTCACCGATGACAGGCTCAGGATTTCGCGGCGCAAATGGGCGATGCGGCGCGGATCGACACCGGCGGCTTCGAAATACTCGTCCACCAGCGCTTCGAGATCGCGCAGGGGGCCGTAGGTTTCGGCGCGGGTGAGCGGGGGGGTCAGGTGGTCGATGATCACCGCCTGCGCGCGGCGCTTGGCCTGTGTGCCCTCGCCGGGGTCGTTGACGATGAAGGGATAGAGATGGGGCATGGGGCCAAAGACCGCTTCGGGATAACAGTCCTCGGACAGGGCGAGTGCCTTGCCGGGCAGCCATTCGAGGTTGCCGTGTTTGCCCATATGCACGATCGCCTGCGCACCAAAGGCATGGCGCAGCCAGAAATAGAAGGCCAGATAGTTGTGCGGGGGAACCAGATCGGGGGCGTGGTAGGTTTCTGTGGGGTCGATGTTGTAGCCGCGCGCGGGCTGGATGCCGACGACCGCATTGCCAAAGGTCAGCACCGATAGGGCAAAGCCGTCCTCGCCAACGAAAGGATCGGCCTCAGGCGCGCCCCAGCGGTCTTCGATCCGGGTGCGCACGGCGAGGGGCAGGGTGGCATAGCTGTCGCGGTAGGCCTGCATCGACAGGCGCACCCCACCGCTGCGCGTGCTGCGGTCCGTGAGCCAATTGGTCGGCCCGCTCAGGATCTGGCGCATCAGGTCGGCGCTGTCGGCAGGGGCGTTTTCGACCGCGTAGCCCTCGGTTTTTAGCCGCTGCAACACACCGGTCGTGGCGGCGGGGGTGTCGAGGCCGACACCATTGGCAAGCCGCCCGTCCTTGTTGGGATAGTTCGCCAGCACCAGCGCCACCTTGCGTTCCGGCGTCGGGGTGTGGCGCAGGCGTGCCCAATGGGCAGCAAGGTCGGCCACAAAGCGCACACGGGTGCCTTCAGCGCGGTAGCTGGCGATGGCGCATTCGGTGTCCGCGTCGAAATAGGCTTCCCCTTTGAAGGAAATCGCGCGGCTCAGCACCCGTCCGTCCACCTCCGGCAGGGCCACGTTCATCGCGATGTCGCGTGCAGACAGGCCCGCCGTGCCCTTTGTCCACGTTTCTTCGGTCGATCCGGCAAGGACGACCTGAAACACGGGGGCCGCGTTGGCGCAGGGCGCGGCAAGCGGGTTCTGCCCGCCTTTGCCTTCTGGGGTGCCGACCGCAAAGGCGGTGCAGTTGAGGATAACGCTGGGCGGGGCCTGTGTGAACAGCGCGTCCAGCGTGGCCACCGACACGGGGTCTTTGAGCGAGGCGACAAAGACCGGCAGGGGGTTCAACCCTGCGCGCAGGAGCGCCTTGACCAGGTGGTTCACCGGCATCAGCCCCGCCCCTTGCACCAGCGCACGGTAGAACACGATGGGCACAACGGGGGCGCCTGTGGTCCATGCGGCTTGCACCGTATCGAGGTCGGCGACGCCTGTCGCGGGCCAGTAGACACCCGCGCGTAGCAACGGCTGGGCGGCGTGCGGTTTCTCGCCGCCGTGGATCATCGCGCGCGCGTAGGTCAGAAAGCCGGCGGCGTTCTGCGCGCCGCCTTCGACCAGATAGGACCACAGGGCATGATAGTCTTCGCGCGGCACGGTCGACAGGGCGGCAAGTTCGGGGTCGGGTTTGTCATCGCCGGGCAGGGCGACGAATGCCACGCCCGCCGCGTGCAGCCGCGCGGCATATTGGGTGAGGCCATATTTCCAGTAGCCCGCGCCGCCCAGAATGCGCGCGACGACAAGCTTTGATTGCGTGGCGCAGTCGTCCAGATGCAAATCGACCGACATCGGGTGGCGCAGGTGCATGAGCGAGGCGAGGCGCAGGCTGGGCGGTGTTTCCATCGCGGCGCGCGCTTCTGACAGGATCGCAAGTTCGGTATCGGCGGCGGAAATGACGACCAGATCGGCAGGGGTTTGGCCCAGATCGACCGCATCGGTCCCGTCTTCGATCGCGCCGGGGGTGGCTGCCAGAAGGTGCATCGTCTTCTCCGACTTGTTTTGTGCCGCGCTTTGCGGCATCAGCGGGCAATCCCTGTGAAAGGTCATCCCATGGACTATGGTAAAACCGGCGCGCCCAAAAAGGGCAACAACACGCCGAAACATTCTGAACACAACGCCTTTGGTACGTCAAAAACGCCCTATGGGCGCAAAGAAACCAAAGCCGAACTGCTGGCGCGCATGAAAGCGGCTGCCCAAGCCCTAAAGGCCCAGACGCGCGACGAATGACGCCTAAAGCGGTTTCGTCATGAAAACGCTGACGCCGTTGTCTTCGTAAGCGCCAAAAGCGGTGCTGCGGGTAAAGCCGTGGCGCTCGTACAGCCGACAGGCGGCGGCAAGTTCGTCGCCTGTTTCCAGTTTCAGCGCCGCTTTGCCTTCGTCGCGCGCGGCATCTTCCAGCGCGCGTAGCAGCGCGGCGGCAACGCCTTTGCCGCGACCGCTTTGGGCGGTGAACATGGACTTCACCTCGGCGTAGTCGCTGTGCAGTTTGATCGCCCCGACCCCCAGCACCTCTGTCCCCCAGCGCGCCTGGAAAAAGCGGATATCGCTTTGTGCAAGCGCCTCTGTTGGCAGGGCGTGATTGTGCTCGGCGGGGTAGATTTCCGCCTGCAAGGCCTGCGCCTGCGCCAGCAAAGCGGCGGGCGCAGGGTCGCGCGGATCAGCCAGTTCGACGATCAGCATGGGAGCTCAAGCGGTTTCACGTGCAACAGGACCGCGCACGGCAGCGGCGAGAGCGGTTTCAATCGCTCCGCGCGCGAGGCCTGCCTCCCCGATCACCACCAGACGGGTCGCGCGCGCGGCGCTGCCAAAGGGCTGGTCGAAATAGGTGTCCACGCGGGGGCCGACAGCCTGCAACGTCAGGCGCATCGGCTTGCCCGCAACGGCGACGAACCCTTTGAGGCGCAGGATGTTATGGGCGCGGATCACCTCGGCCACCTGCGTGGCAAAGGCTTTGGGGTCGTTGATTTCGCCAAGCTCGACGACGAAGCTTTCGAATTCGTCGTGGCCATGTTCATGGTGGTGGTCGTGGTGGTGGTCATCGCCCTCGTGATCCCCCGCGTGAGCGTCCTCATGATCATCGTGGTGATGGTGGTGTACCTCGCCGCGCGCGTCCATGTCGCCTTCGGCGCCCGCTCCCTGTCCCAACAATACCTCGACAGGCAGCGCGCCCATCGTGGCTTTGACCACTTGCACGCCGCTGCGCGCCTCGGATTTGAGGTGGGCAACCAGCGCTTCGGCCTCGTCGCCGCTCAGCAGGTCGGCCTTGTTGACCACGATCATATCGGCGCAGGCGATCTGGTCATCAAACAGCTCGGACAGCGGTGTTTCGTGGTCGAGGTTTTCATCGAGTTTGCGCTGGGCATCGACGGCAGCCACGTTGTGGGCGAATTGCCCGTCCTTGACCGCGCGGCCATCAACCACGGTCACAACACCGTCCACGGTGACGCGGGTGGAAATCTCGGGCCAGCCAAAGGCGCGCACCAGCGGTTGGGGCAGCGCAAGACCGGAGGTTTCGATAACGATGTGTTCGGGGGGCAGGTCACGATCCAGCAGCTTTTCGAGGGTCGGGATGAAATCTTCGGCCACGGTGCAGCAGATGCAGCCGTTCGACAGTTCCATCACGTCGTCCTCGGTGCAGGTTTCGATCCCGCAGCCCTTGAGAATGTCGCCATCCACGCCAAGATCACCGAATTCGTTGATGATCAACGCGATGCGCTTGCCGTTGGCGTTTTGCAGCATGTTACGGATCAATGTGGTCTTTCCCGCGCCGAGAAAGCCGGTGACGACCGTTGCTGGGATTTTGGCAGCCATGAAAATATCCTGTGCGAAAATGAGAAAACGCCAAGGCTTGCGGGCCTTGGCGTCGAATTTAGCCAGCCGGTGGTGCTTAGGCGTTCAGCAGACGTGTGGCCACGAGGCCGCTGTCTTTGAGGCCTTTGAGGGATTTTGCGCCAGCGAGCACGGCCAGATCCACCAGAGGCTCGATCAGAACAACCATCATGTAGGCGACGCCGAAGGTGGCAACACCGGATGTGGCGGCAAACCCGTCGGCGTAAAATGCCCAGAAGGCCACCCAGGCGACGATGCCGCCCTGGTACACAGCGGAGAGTTTCGCAACCTGCATGTAGGTGACATCGACATAGGCGGTGCCCGCGGGAATGATGCGGTCCGCAACCATCTTGAGGCCAAACAGCGGGATCAACAGCGTGGTGACGTTCATGCCGTATTGCGGCAGATCGAAGGGCGCAAAGAACAGACCCTGGGCAAGCAAACCCAGCGCCAGACCCAGCGCAGCAGGCGCCGCGCCGAACAGCAAGAACAGGGTCGAGCCAAAGATGAAGTGGACCTCCGACACGCCAACGGGCGGATGCGGCAACATTTGAAAGGCGACCAGCGTGCCGAGCATGGCAACGACAGCGCGCGCCCCAAAGGAGGCAACGCCACGCGCGCGCAGGTCGGGCAGGGCGGATTTCACCGTCAAGCCTGCTGCACCGGCAGCGGTTACCACGGAAAGCGCAAGTTTGGCGCCTGTCACAAGACCGGGTTCGATATGCATATTTCTTCTCCTAGACCGTCATCCCCGACGGTTGGTTGATGTCTTGCCACGGCTGGTCTCCTGGCTCGCGGGTCAGGGCACCTTGTCACCTTCCCGGGGCATCTGGCCCCAGTGGCAAACCGACAAAGCACTCTCCGCTTACAGTCGCGGGGGCGGCTGCGGCATCAGGCCCCGAATTGGGTCACCCTCACCGCATTCCCATTTCTCCCCCTGAAGCTTGGCATCAGTGCGGGGGAACCATAGCCTCCCCATTTGGACCGCAGCCCCCCTGTGCGTCAAGGTCAGAACCGCGCAGCGGGGCGCGACCAAAGGCCAAGCTTCGCAATTGCAGGGGCAAAGGGGGCGGTTTCGGGCGCGCCGCCTTGTCTGGTGTCGAGGGTGCGTTGACAGCACCCTGCCCAAACTGGACAATTGGCGCCCAATAAGAATCGACATGAGGCAAACCCGTGCGCTTTACAAAACTCCGTCTCAATGGCTTCAAAAGCTTCGTAGACCCGACCGATCTGGTGATCGGTGACGGGCTGACGGGGGTTGTCGGCCCCAACGGCTGCGGCAAATCCAACCTTCTTGAAGCGCTGCGCTGGGTGATGGGCGAAACGCGCCCCTCCGCGATGCGCGGCGGGGGCATGGAGGATGTGATCTTCGCCGGTGCGGCCTCGCGCCCTGCGCGCAACTTTGCCGAAGTGGCGCTTGTCATCGACAATTCCGAACGGCTTGCGCCCTCTGGCTTTAACGAGGCGGATGCGCTGGAAATCATCCGCCGGATCACCCGCGACGCGGGATCGGCCTATAAGGTCAACACCAAGGATGTGCGCGCGCGCGATGTGTCGATGCTGTTTGCTGATGCATCGACCGGCGCGCATAGTCCCGCGCTGGTGCGCCAAGGCCAGATCAGCGAGTTGATCAACGCCAAACCCAAAAACCGTCGCCGCATTCTGGAGGAAGCCGCCGGGATTTCCGGTCTGTACCAGCGCCGCCACGAGGCCGAGTTAAAACTGAAAGGCGCCGAGACCAATCTGGCGCGGGTCGACGATGTGATCGAACAGCTTGCAGGGCAGCTCGCGTCACTGGCCCGTCAGGCCCGCCAGGCGGCGCGGTATCGCGAAATCGGCACCGAATTGCGCCAAGCCGAGGGCCTGTTGCTGTATCGCAAGTGGCGCGAGGCCGACGATCACCGCGCGCAGGCCGATGAGGCATTGCGCCAGCGCGTGCGCCAGGCGGGCGAGGCGGAAAAAATTGCCCGCGACGCAGGGGCACGGCGCAGCGCACAAGAGGAGATGTTGCCGCCTCTGCGCGAGGAAGAAGCGATTGCGACGGCGGTTTTGCAGCGGCTTGTCGTGCAGCGCGACGCTTTGGGAGAAGAGGAAGCACGCGCGCGCGACCTGATCGCAACGCTCACGGGGCGCGTCGATCAATTGACGCGCGACATCGAACGCGAGGAGGTGCTCAACCGCGATGCCAACGACACGATCGCGCGGCTCGATTGGGAAAAGATAGAATTGGGCAAAGCCGCAGAAGGCCACGCGGGCAAGTTGGAAGCGGCGCAGGATGTGGCCTCGGAGGCCTCGGATGTGTTGAGCGAACGCGAGGCGCTGTTGTCGGAACTGACCGAAGATGTGGCGCGGCTTGCCGCGCGCCACCAATCCGCGAGCCGTCTGTGCGATGAAAACCGCCGCGGCTGGGAGACCTCGCAAGCCGAGGCCAGCGCGGCGCGCGATGCGGTGGATGCGGCGCGCGCGACCCTGGCTCAGGCCGCCGACAAACAGGCCGAGGCCGAAGACCAGCAAGATGCCGCGCGTGATGCCGCGCAAGAGGCCGAGGATCGCTTGGCAAGCGCCGAAGACGCGCGGGCCCAATTTCAGGCCCGCGAGCAGGAGGCCCGCGCGGCGCGCTCGCAGTCCGAGGGTGAAGTGGGGGCGTTGCGGGCCGAGGTCGGCGCGCTGGCAAAATTGCTCGAACGGGATCGCGGTGAAGGTACGGCGATGCTCGACCTGATCCGCGTCGTCGCGGGCTTTGAGCAGGCGTTGGGCGCGGCCCTGTCGGACGATTTGCGCCAGCCGCTGACCAGTGACACAACCGCCTCGGGTTGGGCGCAACTGACCCCCTTTGACGCCAGCGCGCCCTTGCCCGCACAGGCCCGCGCGCTCAGCGAGGTGGTGAGCGGGCCTGCCGCCCTGTCGCGCCGCTTGAGTCAGGTCGGGATCGTGGATGCCGCCGCGGGGGCCGACTTGCAAGACAGCCTGACGGCGGGACAGTGTCTGGTCTCTGTTTCAGGGGATTTCTGGCGTTGGGACGGGCTGCGCGCCTCTGCTGCCGATGCGCCCTCCGCCGCCGCCTTGCGCTTGCAGCAACTCAACCGGTTGGAAGATTTAAAGCAGGAACTGGCCCGCGCCGAGGCCCAGGCACAGGGCACGATCCAGGCCCACGAACACCTGAAATCCGCGCTGGCGGATGCAACCGAGGCAGATCGCCAGGCGCGCGAAGCACGCCGCGACGCGGATCGCGCCTTGTCCGAGGCCGCGCGGACCCTGTCGCGCGTTGAGGCCGAACGCGCGATGGCCGCAGGGCGGGTTGAAACCCTCGGATTGTCGGTGACACGCCATAGCGCAGACGCACAGGCGGCAGAGCAGCGGCTGCGCGAGGCCGAAGCGACGCGCGCGGCCCTGCCCGATCTCGAGGGCGCGCGCAGCGAAGTGGATCAGGTCAAGATGACGGTGGAAGCCGCGCGGATTACGATGATGACCCGCCGTTCCGCCTTTGACGAAATCCGGCGCGAAGGCGATGCGCGCACCCGCCGCTCGCAAGAGGTGACCAAGGAACTGAGCGGTTGGCGCCATCGTCTGGACACCGCAACGACGCGGATTGGCGAACTGGCCGAACGCAAGGAGGTCTCCGTCGAGCAGTTGGAAGAGGCGCGGGCCCTGCCCGAAGACATCGAGGACAAGCGCGCCGATCTGCAAGAGCGGATCGACGCCGCCCAAGCGCGGCGCGCGGCAGCGGCCGACAAGCTGGCGCTGGCCGAAACCGCCTTGCGCGAGTCTGCCCAGCTTGAGCGCGAGGCCGAGCGTCTGGCGGGCGAAGCCCGTGAAACCCGTGCCGCCGCCGAGGCCCGCGCCAGCGCCGCGCGCGACACGGTGCAAGCCGCAGTGGACCGGATTCGCGAAGATCTGGACCTCAGTCCAAAGGCGCTGGTCGACAGCCTGACCGGCGATCCGGATGCCTTCAGCGATAGCGAGGCGATCGAGACCGAGGTGAACCGCCTCAAGCGGCTGCGCGACAGCCTCGGGGCGGTGAACCTGCGCGCCGAAGATGACGCCCGCGAGGTCCAGAGCGAGCATGACACGCTCAAAACCGAAAAGCTGGATCTGGAAGAGGCGATCAAGACGCTGCGCGCGGGCATTGCCTCTTTGAACCGTGAAGGGCGCGAGCGGTTGCTGACGGCTTTTGAACAGGTGAACACCAATTTTGCGATGTTGTTCACCCATCTGTTTAACGGCGGGGAGGCCAAGCTGGCGTTGGTGGAATCCGACGATCCCCTCGACGCGGGTCTCGAAATCCTGTGCCAACCGCCGGGCAAAAAACTCTCGACCCTTTCGTTGTTGTCGGGGGGCGAACAGACGCTGACCGCGCTGGCCCTGATTTTTGCGGTGTTCCTTGCCAATCCCGCGCCGATCTGTGTGCTCGACGAGGTGGACGCACCGCTTGACGATGCCAATGTGACGCGGTTTTGTGACATGCTGGACGAAATGACCAAACAGACCGACACGCGGTTTCTGGTCATCACCCACCACGCGGTCACCATGGCGCGGATGGATCGTCTGTTCGGTGTGACAATGCAGGAACAGGGCGTAAGCCAGCTTGTGTCGGTGGATTTGAAACGGGCCGAAGCGATGGTGGCGTGAGGCAGGCCGGGTCCGGGGGGTGGCACGGGGCCGCTTGGGGCTGGACGCGCGCGGCCACAATCCTTACCTCTGCCTGCAAGGAGACTGCTCATGACCAAACCCGCCTTGACCCTCTATCTGGCCGCGCCGCGCGGATTTTGCGCCGGTGTGGACCGTGCGATCAAGATCGTCGAACTGGCGATTGAAAAATGGGGTGCGCCGGTCTTTGTGCGCCACGAGATCGTGCACAACAAATATGTGGTCGACAGTCTGCGCGACAAAGGCGCGGTGTTTGTCGAGGAGCTCGACGACTGCCCGCCGGATCGTCCGGTTATTTTCTCCGCCCATGGCGTGCCGAAATCCGTGCCGCAAGCCGCCGCCGCGCGCGAGATGGTCTATGTCGATGCGACCTGCCCGCTGGTGTCCAAAGTGCATATCGAAGCCGAGCGCCACCACGCAGAGGGGTTGCAAATGGTGATGATCGGCCACGCGGGGCACCCCGAAACGGTCGGCACGATGGGGCAGCTTCCCGAGGGGGAGGTCCTGCTGGTCGAAACGCCTGAAGATGTAGCGCATCTTGATGTCAGGGATGAAAAGCGCTTGGCTTTCATCACGCAAACAACGTTGTCGATTGATGACACCGCTGAAATCGTCGCTGCCTTGCGCGCGCGGTTCCCCGCGATCATCGGTCCCCATAAAGAAGACATCTGTTACGCGACCACCAACCGACAGCACGCGGTCAAAGCCATCGCGGGCAAGATCGACGCGCTCCTGGTGATCGGTGCGCCCAATTCGTCGAACTCCAAACGCCTGGTCGAGGTCGGGACCGCGAACGGCTGCGCCTATTCGCAACTGGTGCAGCGCGCGCAAAACATCGACTGGCGCGCGATCGAGGGGATCAAAACCGTGGGGATCACGGCAGGCGCGTCGGCCCCCGAAGTGTTGGTGAACGAGGTGCTCGATGCCTTTCGCGAGCGTTTCAACGTGCGTGTTGAACTGGTCGAAACCGCGCAGGAAAATGTCGAATTCAAAGTGCCACGCGTCTTGAGGGAGCCCGCCTGATGCCGGATTTTTTCGCTTATACCGACGGGGCATGTTCGGGCAACCCCGGCCCCGGTGGATGGGGGGCGCTGCTGATTGCGCGCGACGGCGAGACCGTGCTCAAAGAGCGCGAACTCAAGGGCGGCGAGGCCGACACGACGAACAACCGCATGGAATTGCTCGCCTCTATTTCTGCGCTCGAGGCGCTGGGCAAAGCCTCAAAGATCACCGTGGTGACCGATAGCGCCTATGTGAAAAACGGGGTAACTGGCTGGATTCACGGCTGGAAACGGAATGGTTGGAAGACCTCGAACAAAAAGCCGGTCAAGAATGTTGACCTCTGGCAGCGCCTGGATGAAGCCGCCGCGCGTCACAATGTGACGTGGAAATGGGTCAAAGGTCACGCCGGCCATCCCGAAAACGAGCGCGCCGACGAATTGGCGCGCGCAGGCATGGCCCCGTTCAAAAAGAAGACCGCATGACGCTGCTGGGCGGGCTTGATTATGCCTCCGTGCTGGTTTTTGCGGCAGCGGGCAGTCTTGCCGCCTCGCGGGCGCAGCTCGACATCGTCGGCTTTGCCTTTGTTGCCTGTCTGACGGCGGTCGGCGGCGGCACCATCCGCGATCTCTTGCTCGACCGCAGCATCTTCTGGATGGCCAATCCGACGATCATCTTGATCGCGGTTAGCGTGGCTTTGGTCGTTTTCTTCACCGCGCATCTGTTGGAATCGCGGCTGAAAACGCTTGAATGGCTGGATGCTTTGGCGCTATCGGTCGCGGTGTCTGCGGGCACAGGTGTCGCCATTCTGGAAGAGCAACCTGCTGTGATCGTTGTCCTTTTGGGGATTGTGACCGGTGTCATGGGCGGGCTGATGCGCGATGTGGTCTGCAACGAAGTGCCGCTTGTGCTCAAACAGGGCGAACTCTATGCCTCTGCCGCCTTCGCAGGTGCCTGTGCCACGCTTCTTGCGACGCGCTCGGGGCTTTCCCCCCTGCTGACCCTCGCGGCCTGCACGGCGTTAACCTTTGCCTTGCGTGCGGGGTCCATCCGCTTTGGCTGGTCTTTGCCGACCTACAAAAGCCGCCCGCCGCGCTTGTAGCGGCGCGGTGTCGCGAACGAGTCCTAACTTCGCGGCACCAGCTTGACGGCCACCAGCACGAGCACGCAGACCACGGCCCAGCCGCCGGGGCGAAACATCAGCCAGATGCACAGGCCGATAAAGGCGCGCATGACGGCGCGCGGCAGGGCGGCGAGACCTGCCAAGCCAAACATGCTACAGCCGCTCCGGCAGGGTCAGCCCGCGCAGGATGTCGCTTGCGTCCATCGCCCGCTTGCCTTCGCGTTGGGCGCTCAACACGTCAACCGCGCCGTCGCCACACGCGATGGTAAAGCCCGACAAAACGGTGCCCGCAGGCGCGTCACCTTGCGCCAGTTTCGAGCGCATCAGCTTGATCCGCTCGCCCGCCACCTCGGTCCAGGCGCCGGGAAAGGGCGATAGACCCCGAATCTGGCGATCCACTACCGCGGCGGGCCGGGACCAGTCAATTTTCGCTTCTGCCTTGTCGATTTTCTTGGCGTAGGTCACCCCTGCCTCCGGCTGGGGGGCGGGGCGCAGCGTGTCGAGCGTAGCCAGCGCATCGACAATGGCCCGCGCGCCCAGATCCGACAACCGGTCGTGCAGGTCGGCGGTGGTTTCCAGCGGGTCGATGGGGGTTTCGCGGCGCAGCAGCACCGGCCCTGTGTCCAGTCCCGCGTCCATCTGCATGATGCAAACGCCGGTCTCGGCGTCACCGGCAAGGATCGCGCGGTGGATCGGCGCGGCCCCGCGCCAGCGCGGCAAAAGCGAGGCGTGAATGTTCAAACAGCCCTTGGCGGGCGCGTCCAGAACCGCCTGCGGCAGGATCAGCCCATAGGCGACGACCACCGCCACATCGGCGTTCAGCGCGGCAAATTCGGCCTGCGCGGCGTCGGATTTCAGCGAGACGGGATGGCGCACCGGCAAACCAAGCGCCTGCGCGCGGGCATGGACCGGCGTGGGACGTTCTTTCTTGCCGCGCCCTGCAGGGCGTGGGGGCTGGCAGTAAACGCAGGCGACCTCGTGGCCCGCCGCAACCAAAGCGTCGAGGACCGGCACGGAAAAATCCGGCGTGCCCATGAAAATGAGTCTCATTGCCGCTCTCCTGCTTGGCTGCGCCTCAGTTGATGCGCTTTTGCGCCTTCTTGATCAACATCTGCCGCTTTACGGGTTTGAGGTGATCGAAATACATTTTGCCGTTCAAATGGTCGATCTGGTGCTGCACCGAGGTCGCCCAAAGCCCGACAAAATCGCGCTCCTCGATCTCGCCCGCGGCGTTCAGGAACCGGACCGTGACAGCGCGGGGGCGCTCAATCTTGGCCGAGACGCCGACCAAATTAGGAGACGCTTCTTCGTGTTCGCGCAGCTTCACCGAGGCATGGAGCACCTCGGGATTGGCCATGCGCACGACCTGTCCGCGCTCGGTCGAGCAATCGACAACCGCCAGACGCAGGCTGACACCGATTTGCGGCGCGCCCATCCCGTAGCCGGGCATGGCCTCCATCGTGTCGATCATGTCCTGCCAAACCGCTTCCACCTCGGGGGTGATGGCGCTGACCTCTTTGGCGGGGGTGCGCAGCACGCGGTCGGGCCAAGGGATACATTTGCGCAGGCTCATCCGCGTGCCATTTCACGTTTCAGTTTGACCATTTTGCGGGTGATCATCTGTTTTTTCAACGGCTTGAGATAGTCTATAAACAGTGTCCCGTTGAGGTGGTCGATTTCGTGCTGCACACACGTGGCCCAAAGCGCGTCGAACTCTTCCTCATGCTCCTTGCCCGTCACATCCTGCCAGTGGACGCGCACCATTTTGGGGCGGGTCACTTCGGCGTATTGTTCGGGGATCGACAGACAGCCCTCCTCGTAGACATTGGTTTCGTCCGAGGACCAAGTCACTTGCGGGTTCACCAGAACCATCGGGGCGGGGGCCGCGTCGGGGTCTTTGTTCGCATCCATCACGATGATGCGCGAGGTGATGCCGATTTGTGGAGCGGCAAGGCCGATTCCCGGCGCGTCATACATGGTTTCGAGCATGTCATCGGCAAGCTTGCCCAGATCGCGGTCAAACTCCGCAATCGGTTTGCACAGCTTTTTCAAGCGCGGGTCGGGATGGATCAGGATCGGTCGCAATGTCATTCCCCTCATTTAGGCGATGGGGGGCGTTTTCGCAACGGGACAAACGCCGCTTCGCGATGCGGCTTGGGGGTTGCGCCTGCGGGCCAGCGGCGTAGCTTTGCGCAGCAAAACCGGAGAGAAGTCATGCCGAGCAACCAGCCCACATCGCCCTTTGATGATGTCATCCCACGCAGGGGAACCCATTCGGCAAAATGGGATATGATGGAGGCGATCTATGGCGTCTCTCCCGAGGAAGGCATCGCGATGTGGGTCGCGGATATGGATTTCCGCCCGCCTGCCTGTGTGCAGCAAGCCGTTGAAAACATGGCGGCCCACGGCGTTTACGGCTATTTTGGCGACGAGACCGCCTATCTTGACGCCATCCGCTGGTGGATGAAAAACCGCCACGGCTGGGAGGTCGCGCGCGGCGATATCTTTACCACCCACGGGCTGGTGAACGGCACGGCGATTTGTGTCGATGCCTTTACCAAGGAGGGCGACGGGGTGGTGTTGATGACCCCGGTCTATCACGCGTTTTCGCGGGTAATCAAAGCGGCCGGGCGGCAGGTGGTGGAATGCGAGCTTGCGTTGAAAAACGGTCGCTACGAACTGGATATTGCGGCTTGGGACGCGCAGATGGACGGGTCGCAAACCATGCTGATCCTCTGCTCGCCGCACAATCCCGGCGGGCGGGTCTGGCGCCGCGACGAGTTGGAAGAGGTCGCGGCCTTTGCCAAGCGCCACGATTTGTTTCTGGTCAGCGACGAGATCCATCATGATCTGGTGTTCGCGGGCGCGCATCACACGCCGATGGCGCTGATCGAGGGCATCGCGGATCGGCTGGTCATGATGACGGCGACCACGAAAACCTTCAACATTGCGGGCACACATTCGGGTAATGTGATCATCGCGGACCCGACGCTGCGCCAGCGTTTTGCGCAGCGCATGGCCGCGCTTGGACTTTCGCCCAACAGCTTTGGTCTGTTCATGGCCGAGGCCGCCTATAGTCCTGAAGGCGCGCAATGGGTCGATGAGCTGATGGCCTATTTAGCTGAAAACAAACGTATTTTCGAGGAGGGTCTTGCGCGTATTCCCGGCGTCAAAGTGATGCCTCTGGAGGCGACCTATCTGGCTTGGGTCGATTTTGCGGCGACGGGCATGACCTCTGGCGAGGTCGCGAAACGTATTCAGGAGGACGCCGGCATCGCGGCCAACCACGGGGCGACGTTTGGCAAGGGCGGCGAGAGCTTTATGCGGTTTAACCTTGCGACGCCGCGCAGCCTTGTGGAAGCGGCTGTCGCGCGGCTTCAAGCGGCCTTTGGCGACCTGCAGTAGAGACTAGGCGCGCGGCAGGAGCGCCAAGGGGGCGTTTTCGTCGCGCACAAAATCAAGCGGCGGGGCGTCGTGATGCGAGGTCCCGCGCTTGAAATCAAAGGACATTTCATCGCCGTCCTCGGTCGCCGCGATGATAAGCGCGCGAAACAGATGCCGCCCTCCGTCGTAGAGATCCACAAGCCCGCGCAGATGCGGTGCATCCTTGCGGTCCAGCGCGAAACCGTTGCCTGACAGCTTGAGCACCGGATAGGTTTCGCCACCAACCTTCACCCGCAGGCGCGACCGCTTTTTATGTGCTGTCTTGCGGGCCTGCGCGAGCCCCTCCACGATATTCTGTGGCAAAAAGTCTGTGGTCAGATCGTCGGTCATGGTCGGGCTCCGGTCTGGGTGCCCCAATAGGATGACGCCTTTCCCCTTAAGGTCAAGTTAACCTTGGTCGGATTGCGTCAAGAAAAGCGTCAGGTGTTGCGCTTGGCCGTCTGTACGATCACCTCGCCTTTGGACGCAGCACATGCGGCATGGCCGGATCATAAAGGGCGCTGTCTTTGAAATCGCTGACTTCGCCCAAAGCTGGCCCGACAAGAATCAGCGCGGTGCGGGTGATTTTATGCGCGCGGACCTTTTCGCGGATGTCCGAAAGCGTTCCCCGGATCAGCATCTGATCGGGCCAGCCGACGCGATAGGCGACGACGACGGGGCACTCGGCACCATAGGATGGGGCAAGCTGTCGCTCGATTTCGCGCAGGTTGCGCACCCCGAGGTGAATGGCCAGAGTCGCCCCCGTGCGCGCAAAGTTTTCCAGCGTCTCGCCCGCAGGCATCGAGGTGGACTTCATCGACACGCGGGTCAGAACGATCGACTGGGCCACTTCGGGGATGGTCAGCTCTTGCCCCAACGCCGCAGCAGCAGCGGCATAGGCGGGGACACCGGGAATGATTTCGTAATCGATACCATCCGCGCGCAGGCGGCGGATCTGTTCTGCGATTGCGCCGTAAAGCGAGGGATCGCCGGAATGAACGCGCGCGACATCTTGACCACGCTCATGTGCTGCTTTGATCTGGGCATGGGTTTCGTCAAGGTTCATCGGCGCGGTGTCCATGACAATCGCGCCTTCGGGGGCACCGGCCACGACCTGCTCGGGCACCAGTGACCCCGCAAAGAGACACACGGGGCAGGCCGCAATCAGGCGCTGCGCTTTGAGGGTCAACAATTCGGGATCGCCGGGGCCAGCGCCGATGAAATAGACGGTCATTGCGCCTTCTCCTTTGTAACGGGGGCGCTTGTGGGCGACCACCAGTCGAAACGGTCCTTGTCGACCAGATCACCATCAATGCGACGGGCATAGCCGCGCGGCGTGAACATGCGCGGGCCTTCGCCCAGACGCGCGATGCGCGAATTGGACGACCCCACCAGCACCACCGTCAGCATATCCACCTCGTCTACCTGCAGATCTTCGAGGCGGCGATAGCGGACGTTTTCCGTCGCACGGCCCAAATTGGTCGCCAGCATCACCGGCGTGTCTTTGGGGCGGTGCTCAAGCAGGATATCGCGGGCCTCGGCCAGCAGCGTGCGGCGGGTTTTCGACACCGGATTGTAAAAGGCGATGACGAAATCCCCCTCGGCGGCGGCTTTGAGACGGCGCACAATGTCCTCGCGCGGCGTCAGCAGATCCGACAGGGAAATCGCGCAGAAATCATGCCCCAGAGGCGCACCTGCGCGCGCCGCAGCCCCTTGCAGGGCCGACACGCCGGGGGAGCAGATCACCTCGATGCGATGGGCCGCGTCCGATACGCCATGCTCATCGGGGCCGCGATCCAGCAGTTCAAAGACCAGCGCGCCCATGGCGTAAATCCCCGCATCGCCCGAGCAGACCAGAGCGACATTTTTGCCCTTGGCGGCCTCCTCCAGCGCATAGCGGCAGCGGTCTTCTTCGCCACCTAGGGGAAAGTCGGAGCGGATTTTGCCCGCGGCGAGGGGGCCAAGCAGGTCAATATACAACCCGTAGCCCACCAGTTCATCGGCTTGGGCGACAAGTTGCGATACTTCGGGGGTGCGCCAGCTGGCCTGACCGGGTCCGATGCCGACAACCGACAAGCGGCCGCGCGCGCGGCCTTTGAGCTGCGTCAAGGGTGCATCAGCGCGGGTCAGCGCCACGGTCGTCGCCCCCGTTTTGACCTTTTCCACCGCCAGAGCGCCGCCTGCGGCCAAAGCCGCGCCTTCGGCCACGCCGTGACAGCCGACTTCGGCAAAGACCACCTCGGAGGGGCTCGCAAGTCTGGCGGCCTGTGTTTCCAATTGGGCGGCGGTAAAGAGGCGCAGCGGCACATCGAGTGCTTTTGCCAATTGGTTCATCGCAGGCTCGTCGCCCTTGAGATCAAGGGTGTTGAGGCTGGCAATCGCGCCGCGCGCGATTTTGTGGGTGGCCAGAACGGCGTCGAGATTGGCGGCCAGTTCAACCGGATCGGCGTTGCGCGCACAGCCCGCGCCCAGCGCGAAAACCTGCGGGTGATAGACCAGCCGTGTGGCGCTGCCTTGGACGGGTTCGGTGGTGACGACCAGCTCGACCTCTCCGCCCGTATCCTCAAGCCCAAAGATATTTTCGCCGCTGATGCGCACGCCCGCGCCGGCCAAAAGCGCGGCCATCGCCTCTTTCGCGTCCTCGGGGTTGGCAAGGCGATAGCCCGAAGGCGGTACGTCCAGCGCCGCGCCGATGGCCAGATCACCGGCAGTGGTGACAGCCGCTTTGGCCCCCAGCACTGCGGCAATGTCACGGGCCAGACGGTTCGCGCCGCGATGTCCGCCAAGCAGGGGAATGACGACCTCGCCATCGTCCGAGACCGACAGGACGGGCGGCTCGTGACGTTTGTCGGCCAAAAGCGGGGCCACGGCGCGGATCAGGATGCCAGAGGCGCAGACCCCGATGATCGGGACGCCCGCCGCAAACAGGTCCCGCGCATGCGCCAACGCATTGGCAAATTGCACCGGCGCATCGGTGCGCCCTGCGCGGCCATGCAGCTGCGCGCCCAAGGCATCGGCAATGCGCGCGGCAACAGGCTCGCCCGAGCGGTTAAGGCAGAGCACGACAGGGGTCACGGACAGGTCTACAGCCATGGATCGGCTCCTTTGACGATGAGGATCATGGAAAAATAAGGGGCGGTGTCGGGGGCCTTTGCGAGCGGCAAAACGACCTCGCCCGCGTTGGTTGCCCGCGCGATGTAATGGGCCTGCGCCGTGAGGCCGAGCGCGTCGATCACGGCGCGGATTTTGGGCAGGTGACGACCGACTTTCATGATCGCAACCGAGTCCGAGCCGCTGATCCGCGCGCGCAGTTCGCTGTCCGGCAGAGGGCCGGGAATCACGGTGAGCACTTCGTTGCGGGCCACCAGCGGCAAGGCCGCGGCAGCGGCGCAAGCGGTAATCGAGCTGACGCCGGGAATGATTTCAACGCGATAGTCGGCTTTGAGCCGTGCGAAAAGATACATGAAAGAGCCGTAGAAAAACGGATCGCCCTCACAGAGCACAACCACATCCTCTCCCGCATCCAAAGCGGCGCGGATCGCGGTGGCACCCAGATCATAGGCGGTCTGGGCAGGCGCGCGCTCGGGTGTCATCGGCACATCCATGACGATTTCGCGTGCCTGGGGCGCGATCAGACCGGCGGCAATGCTGCGCGCGAATGATGTGCCGCCCGCAAGCGTCGGATAGGCCACAACGCGCGCCGCCTGGATCAGCCGTGCGGCTTTCAGGGTTATGAGGTCGGGGTCGCCGGGACCAAGTCCGACGCCGTAAAGCGTGCCGCTCATCGTTTGGTCAGGCTCCATTGGGTCACGGTACGGCTGGCGCGCCAGCCGGTGAGGCGACCGATGGGTTCGGCGCGCTCGACGGACAGGCGACTGAGAGTGCCGCCGTATTTCTGGTGCAGCGTCAGCAGGGTGGCTTCGCCCTCGAGCGTCACGGTGTTGGCAACAAAGCGGCCCATCGGGCGCAGGCTGGCATGGGCGATGGCGAACGTGTCGAGCGTCAATCCCCCCCCGACAAAGACCGCATCCGGTGCGGGCAGCCCGTCCAGCGCATCGGGCGCAGTTTCGCCGCGAATGTCGAGGGTGGGCGTGCCAAGGGTCATGGCGTTGCGGGCGCAAAAGGCACGGCGATCCGCGCGCGGCTCGATGGCGATAGCGCGCGCGCCCGATGCGGCGCGCATCCATTCAATCGCCACCGATCCCGCACCCGCGCCGACATCCCAAAGCAATCCGCGCGGGACGGGCACCAATTTTGCCAGCGTGACGGCGCGGATTTCCTGTTTGGTCATCGTGCCATCGGAGGCATAGGCCGCATCGGGCAGCCCTGTGCGCGGCAGCAGGGCGGTGTCTTCGTCTGCGCGGCAGTCAATGGCGAGCGTGTTGAGCGCGGGTGAATCGCCAAATCCTTCGCGGGCTGTGGCAGTTTGGCGGGTTTCGGTCGCGCCCAGATTGCCCAAAACGGTAAGTCGTGACGCGCCGAACCCCGTGTCGCGCAACAAGGCCGCGATGCGGTCGGGCGTCTCGCCATCCGACGTCAGCACAAGCAACTTGGCGCCCTGGGTCACATGCGCGAGCACGGCTTCGCTGGCGCGCCCGTGGGCCGAGAGCGTCTCGCAGTGCTGCAAGGCCCAGCCCATGCGCGCGGCGGCCAGTTGGAAGGCCGACGGATGGGGATGCACGCAGGCCTCGCGCCCGAACTGCGCGGCGAGGGTCGCGCCCGCCGAAAACCACATCGGATCGCCCGAGACCAGCACCACGACGCGTTTGCCGCGATGGGCGGAAATCTGGTCGATCAGATGAGAAAACGGCGAGGGCCAGGGCAGTTTGCTCGCAGGGCTGTCGACGAGCGCCAGATGCCGCGCGCCGCCGACCAGCACCTGAGCGCTGCGCACCAGCGATGCCGCGGCCGGGGACAGCCCCGCGATTCCGTCCGCACCCAGACCGACGATGTTCAGCCAGACCTCGGACATCAGGGGTGCTCCTCGAGCTTTGCGAGGCGCGTATGGAAGGCTTCGATGTCGAAGGGTTTCCCCGCGCGCACCTCCTCGAGATAGCGAAGGGCGGCCTTGCGGGCGGGGGTTTGGACAACGGCGTCACGCGAGGCGTCGGCGGTAAAACGATCCCCGTGATCTGCGAAATTCGCCCGCGCCTGCGTCAGGGTTTGTTCGTTCTCGCTCATGGGCAGCAGATCGTCCGCATCGCCGTCATCCTGACCATCGTCGATCCACAGGCAAAGCGGGCAGGTTTCGTATTCCTCGCGCTCGGTGAGGGTGGGTTGCTGGCAGCAGGGGCAGAGGAACCAGCCGTCGATGTCCTTGGCGCCGGATAGGTCGCGGGCTTCCATTTTCGCAATCAGGGTGACGAACATATCGGAAATATTGGGTTTTTTGTCGCTCATTGCCGCCCCCCCGCGATTTCGGGCAGTCCCGCGGCAAGGGCATTTACAGCGGCAGAAGCGATAGCAGACCCGCCCCGCCGCCCTTTGAGGGCGATGAAATCGCAGCCGCGCGGGTTCGCGGCCAGTTCGGCTTTGGATTCCGCAGCCCCGACAAAGCCCACTGGAAATCCGAGGATCAACGCGGGCTTCGGCGCGCCTTGGTCGATCAACTCCAGAAGGTGGAACAGGGCGGTGGGGGCATTGCCGATGGCGACCACCGCGCCCTCAAGGTGGTCGGCCCAAAGCTCGACTGCTGCGGCCGAGCGCGTGTTGGCGATGGCGGTCGCGCGCGCGGGCACTGTGTCGTCATTGAGCGTCACGATGACCTCGTTGTTGCGCGGCAGGTAGCGGCGGATGATGCCCGCGCCAACCATTTCGCAGTCGCAAAGGACGGGCTTTCCCGCCAGCAATGCCGCATGGCCGCGCGCATAGGCCTCGGGCGAAAAGGCCAGACGATCGGCCACTTCGACCATGCCACAGGCGTGGATCAGACGGATCGCGAGGCTTTGCATCCCCGCGCCGAAGCGGTCCAGCCGCGCTTCTTTGCGCACAGTGGCAAAGCTTTGGGCGTAGATGGCTTTGGGGTCTTTTTCGTAGGGTCTCACGTTTGGCGGGCCTTTGCTCTTGCGGCTTTTGGGGGAGCCTCCGGCGGGGATATTTTTTGACAAAAAAAGCGGGGTCAGGAGGTGCTTTTGCGCGCGCTTTCAGGACCGAGCGGGTGTTTGGCGTGGGGGTATTGGGCATGAACATGGTCGTGTCCATGGTTGTGGCCATGATCATGCGCGTGGTCGTGGTCGTGGCTATGCGCGTGCTGGGGCTCAAGGCGGCACATGCCGGTGCAGAAAGTGTCGCACAGGGTGCAATCGGCCACATTTGATCCGGGTGCGCAGGCGCCCTGTCCTTCGACGTGGTGGTGGTGGCTTTCCTGAATGGCGCCGACTTCGGCCTCAAAGCCCAGCACCTGTGTGCGGTATTTGCACAGCACGCAGGTTGGCGGCGGCAGGGCGGAAAAGGCGGGGTGTTGGCGGTCTTTGGGTTGGATGTGGCGGTGTTCGCCGTCCTCGAGGGCCAGCACCTGTTCGCGATAGGCGCAGATGCCGCAGTTCGGGATCTGTGCGTCGCCCGCTTGTTCGGTGATGCGTTCGGCAAAGGTTTCGATCACCGACGGGTGGTCACGCAGGTAGCCTGCTTTGACGAATTGGATATCGGGGTGGTCGGCGGCGACCTGATCGGTAAAGCCGTAGATGCGGTCGATCAGAATGCCGGTGAACAGGAAGTAGGGAAAGACGATGACCCGCTTGTAGCCGAGTTTCGCGGTGTGTTGCAGGCAGGGTTCAACCAGCGGAAAGGTCACGCCGGAATAGCCGATTTCGCACCAGCCGAACCCGATTCCTTCCCAGAGCATCCGGGCGATTTTGGCGACATTGGCATTGGCATCGGGGTCGGAGGCGCCGCGTCCGATGACCACCAGCGCGGTGTCATGCAGCGGCAGCGCGCCGTGTTCGGCATTGGCCGCCGCCACGGCTTCGCGGATGCGTGCCGCTGCGGCTGCGATCATTTTCGGATCCACGCCCAATTCGCGGCCATAGGAAATGTCGATGCCGTGTTTGGCGGCGTAGGTGTTGAGGACGGTGGGAATGTCGTTTTTGGAGTGCATGGCCGCAAACAGCATTCCGGGCACCGCCAGAATCCGCGCGCAGCCGGCCTCGCGCAAGCGGTCCAACCCGTCGCGGATCACGGGGTTGGCGAATTCGAGGTAACCGTAGTCGACCACCCAGTCGGCGGGCAGATGGGCGGGGACTTTTTGTGCAAGCAGGGCAAATTCGTCAACCGCAGCCTGACTGCGCGAGCCGTGGCCGCAGATCATCACGCCCGTTTTCACAGATGTCGAAGTGCTCATATCCGGTCCCTTTCCGTGGCGCGCCGCAAGGACGCTGTGCATGAGAGGAAAGGCCAAAGCAACGCGCGGCAAGGCTGCCACGGGTGATTTGCAATGACGATGCAGTGTCGCGATCCCCTGTCTGGGTCGATCCCTTCTCTGCCAACCTTTCCGGCCCCTGAGGGCGTCGTCGCGGTTGGGTATAGGCGGGCGGCAGCGGTGAAGCAACGGCAAAGGCGGTGCGCGCGCGCGGCGGCATCGGGCCTTTGGTCGCAGGGCGGGACGGGGGTGCGACGGGCGCGCGGGGTGGATCTGTGCGCGACCGCGCAGGGGCTGCGCCCCGCTACGGATTGGCGCACAGGCAGGGGTGGACTAGGTCTGGGGTAGCAAATTTGGAGAGAGCACATGGGCCAATTGGTCGAGGGCGTCTGGAGCGACGCATGGTATGACACCAAGAGCAGCGGCGGCGCGTTCAAACGCTCCACCGCAGGGTTTCGCAACTGGGTGACGGCGGACGGCAGTGCCGGTCCGAGCGGTGAGGCCGGTTTCAAGGCCGAAAGCGGGCGCTATCACCTGTATGTGTCCTATGCCTGCCCTTGGGCGCATCGCACCTTGATCTTTCGCGCGATCAAGGGGTTGAACGACCATATCGACATTTCCGTGGTCCATCCTGACATGCTCAAGGAGGGCTGGGAATTTCGCACCGATTTCGACGGGGCAACCGGCGACACCCTGTTCGGTCTGCCCTATGCGCGCGATATTTACCTCAAGGCCGATCCGACAATTTCCGGCCGCGTGACGGTTCCGATCCTGTGGGACAAGCAGCGCGCCACCATCGTCTCCAACGAATCGTCCGAGATCATCCGCATGTTCAATTCGGCCTTTGACGGGATCACCGGCAATACGGAGGATTATTGGCCCCAAGAGCTGCGCGGCGAGATCGAAGAGGTCAATGCGCGCATCTATGACACGGTGAATAACGGTGTCTACAAAGCCGGTTTTGCCACGACGCAGGAGGCCTATGACACGGCGGTGCATCCGCTTTTTGACAGCCTTGAGTGGCTGGAAGAGCGGCTGTCCCAGAACCGCTATTTGATGGGAGACCGCCTGACCGAGGCCGATTGGCGTCTGGTGACCACGCTGTTTCGCTTTGATCTGGTCTATCACCAGCACTTCAAATGCAACCGCAAGCGGATCATCGACTACCCCAATCTTTGGGCCTACACGCGCGAACTGTACCAGATCGAGGGGGTTGCGCAGACTGTGCGCGCGGATCATTTCGTGCGCCACTATCACTACAGTCACGATACGATTAACCCCAACCGCATCATTCCGATCAACCCGATTATCGACTGGAATGAACCCCACGGGCGCGGCTGACGCAATTATGGGAAAGGTTAAACCTTGTTGCCGTGGTAGTGTACGATGGCGGCAAGGTCCTTTGGGGCGACCTGCGCTGGCAAAAACGCACAGGCATTGGCCATGTGTTGGAAAATCGAGCCATCCGAAAAGAACGACGTGTTGGTGACAAAGACAACTTTGGTGTCGGGGTGGCGGTAATTGGCGAAATCCGCGATGGCGATGGCGGCGCCTTCCTCAAGGTCGAGGTCGAGCACGATCATCCGAAAGGTGTGGGTTTGCAGCTTGGCGATGGCCTCGCTTTGGCTTGCCACCAGCGTTGTCGTCATCGACAGGCGTTCGAGGTGACGACTCCAGAGCATCCCGAGATCGGCATTGCTTTCGACAATCAGGACATCCAAGGGTTCTAAGGCCTCTTTCTGGCGGGGGACAGGGCATCGCCGCTTCATTGCTTCAGGCTGATAGCGGAGCAGGGGCGCTTAGGGAAAGACAATTCTAAACATTTCCCTAACGCAAGCGTTAACCATTAAGTCCACCGTAAAGCCATCGTGATGTTACCGTGAAACCGTGAAACCGTGAGCGGCGCGCGGTTGCGGCCTTGGCACAGTTGCACAGTCCTGAAATTTGCGGTTTGTGTCGGTCATTCCTGCTCGTCTTGAGCAATCACGGGCAGTTGGGCTGTCCTCTGGTCAAAAGGACCCTGCGCGATGACAACTTGGATCACGATTTGCGAGACCTGCAAACGCGACGACTGGGCCGAACGTGGCATGACGCAAAGCGACGGCGAGCTGCTGGCGGAGGCGATCGAGGCCAGCGTTGCGCAGGACAGCGCCATCCGCACGCGCCGCGTTGCCTGTACGATGGGCTGCGAGCGGGCCTGCAATGTGATCATTCAGGGGGCAGGCAAGATCGGCTATTCGCTGGGCAAATTCGACGGTACGCCCGAGGACGGCGCGGCGATTGCGCAATATGCGCGGTTGCACCTCGCCTCTGAAACCGGCCAGGTGCCGTTTCGGACCTGGCCGCAGGGCGTAAAGGGGCATTTCGTGTCGCGTCATTTGCCTGTGCCGCAGGCTGAGGGCGAGGAGAACGCAACAGCATGAGCGGGCACCGCGACCATGGTGGCGGCATTGATGCGGCCTGCGCGCGCTTTGGCGGCGAGCGCGGTGACTGGCTCGATCTGTCGACGGGGATAAACCCCGTGCCCTATCCCATCCACGCTTTCGCCGCAGATGCCTGGACGGCCCTGCCCGATGCCGCGGCGCGCGATCATCTGGTGCAGGCTGCACGCAGCTTTTGGAACGTTCCGGCGCAGGCAGCGGTGCTGGCTGCCCCCGGTGCTTCCAGCCTGATCGCGCGGCTGCCCGGCGTGTTTGGCGCGCCGGACCGCGTGGACATCGAGACGCCGACCTATAACGAACACGCAGCGGCTTTTCGCGCGCAGGGCTGGCAGGTCGGCACGGGGCAGGTCGGCACGGGGCAGGCGCCGGTGCAGGTTGTGGTGCACCCCAACAACCCCGACGGGCGGCTTTGGCCCGCGCGCGCGCTTAGCGGTGCACATGTCATCATCGACGAAAGCTTTTGTGACATTGCACCCGCGCAGAGTCATATCGCGCGCGCCGCTCGTGAGGACACGGTCATTTTGAAAAGTTTCGGTAAATTCTGGGGCTTGGCGGGGCTGCGGCTTGGGTTTGCCATCGGCGCGCCAAAGGTGATCGACCGTTTGGCGGATCTGATCGGGCCTTGGCCGGTGGCAGGCCCTGCCCTGGACATCGGCGCGCGGGCTTTGTCGGATCAGGGCTGGGCGCAAGACACGCGAGCACGCCTGGGACAGGATGCCGCGCGGCTGGATCGGATGATGGTGGCTAAACGGGCCCTGCCCCTGGGGGGATGCGATCTGTTCCGCCTCTATGAGGTCGAGGATGCGCGTGCGTGGCAGGCGCGTCTGGCGCAGGGGCGCGTCTGGAGCCGGATTTTTCCCTATTCGCAGCGGTGGATCCGCCTTGGATTGCCTGCGCCGCAGCGCTGGGCGCAGCTTGAGGCGGCGCTGTGAGCATGGCGTTTACGGTGTGCCTTGCGTTGCTGCTGGACGCGGCGCTGGGCGAGCCGAAATGGCTCTGGGACCGGCTGCCGCATCCGGCGGTGGTGATGGGGCGCATGATTGCGGCCGCCGACCAACGGTTCAACACCGGCGCGCGGCGCAGGGTCAAAGGCGTGGCGTTGGTCGTGGTGCTTGTGGTAGCGGCGGGCGTTATCGGCGGGGTTTTGGCGCGCATCCCGCTGGTCGAGATCGGGCTGGGCGCCATTCTTTTGGCGCAAAAGTCGCTTGTCGAGCATCTTCGCGCCGTTGCCCGCGGCCTTGATGTGTCTCTGGCGCAGGGGCGCCAGTCCGTGGCGATGATCGTCGGGCGCGATACGGCGGATCTTGATCGGGCGGGGGTGGCGCGGGCGGCGATTGAATCGGGGGCCGAGAATTTTTCCGATGGCGTCATCGCGCCCGCATTCTGGTTTTTGATCGCCGGATTGCCCGGCATTTTGATCTACAAGGTGGTGAATACGGCGGACAGCATGATTGGCTATCGCACCGAACGACATGCCGATTTCGGCTGGGCGGCGGCGCGTCTGGATGATGTGCTCAACCTGATCCCGGCGCGTGTGACGATGGTTTTGCTTGCGCCCTTTCCTCTGCGTCGGGCGGTGCTGTCAGAGATCCGTCAGGACGCGGGGATGCATCGCTCTCCGAATGCCGGCTGGCCCGAAGCGGCCTTGGCGCGCAGCCTCTGCATCGCCGTTTCGGGGCCGCGCTCCTATCATGGCACGGTGCAGGACTACCGCTGGGTGAATGCGGCGGGCCGCCGCGAGGCGGGCGCGCAGGATATCGACGCGGCCTGCCGTCGGCTGTGGCAAGCCTGGGCTGTGACGGTCGCTGTGACCTGTGCGCTTGGCCTGTGCGGCCTTGTGGGGGCTTGGGCCGTTTGACCCTTTGGTAAGCCTTTGGGCGGATCGGCGGGGATGCGCTTGTGCCTTTGCGCGCGCAGGGCGGGGCCTTGCGCATCGGGCGCGACAGGATAACGTCGCCACAACCCCAACACGGAGGCCCCATGCGACTGTCATCATTTCTAGCCCCGCTTGCTTTGCTTGCATCCGCGCAACTGGCCAATGCGGCAAATTGCGGCGGTAATTTCGACACTTTCATCAACAATATGAAAGGCGAAGCGATCTCGCGCGGCCATGCGCCCGCCACGGTGGATGCGTTTTTTGCCAGCGCGCGGCAGGATCCCGCCGTGATCAAGGCCGATCGTGCGCAGGGCGTGTTTCAAAAGAATTTCGTGGATTTCTCGCGCTCGGTGATTTCGCAAAACCGCATGCAGAACGGCGCCGCAAATGCCCAACGCTTTGGTGCGGTGTTTGATCGGATCGAGGCGACATATGGTATTTCGCGCGGTGTGCTTTTGGCCTTCTGGGCGCTGGAAACCGACTACGGGCAGGTGCAGGGCACGTTCAACACGCGCAACGCGCTGGTGACTT
This sequence comes from Aquimixticola soesokkakensis, assembly GCF_900172375.1. Taxonomy (GTDB): domain Bacteria; phylum Pseudomonadota; class Alphaproteobacteria; order Rhodobacterales; family Rhodobacteraceae; genus Aquimixticola; species Aquimixticola soesokkakensis. The sequence continues at coordinate 387,008 of NZ_FWFS01000001.1, forward strand.
TGGCGCATGATTGCCGCCGCCCCGAACTGTTCCAGCCGCAGGTTTTTGCCGCAATCAGCCTGTTCGAGCGGGGGGATTTCGACCCCGACACCACGCAGGGCGCCTGGGCGGGGGAAATCGGCATGGTCCAGATGCTGCCCGAGGATATTCTGGTGAACGGCGTTGACGGCGACGGCGATGGCCATGTCACGCTCAAGACCTCTGCGCCGGATGCGCTGATGTCGGGTGCCAAGGTGCTGTCGTCTCTGGGCTGGCGCGCGGGCGAGCCGTGGTTGCAGGAAATCACCGTTCCGCAAAATCTGGATTGGACCAAAACCGGCCTCAACCACCAGATGTCCGTGTCGCAATGGCAGGCCGCCGGCGTTCAGGCGCGCGGCGGGTCTTTGGGCAATGGCGGCTTGCCGGCAAGCGTATTGCTGCCCATGGGGCGGCATGGGCCCGCCTTTCTCGCCTATCCGAATTTTCGGGTCTATTTCGAATGGAACCAAAGCTTTGTCTATGTGACCACGGCAGCTTATTTTGCCACCCGCCTCAGCGGCGCGCCGGTTTATGATGCGGGGACTCCTGATGCGGGTCTGGGGCCGCAACAGATGGTTGCTTTGCAGCAAAAACTTCAGGCGCGTGGCCATGATGTCGGCGGCGTGGATGGCATTTTGGGGGAGAAAACCCGCGAGGCGGTGCAAGCCGAGCAGGCGCGTCTGGGCCTTCCTGCCGACGCCTGGCCAACCAGCGCACTGCTTTCGGCGCTTTAGAAAACGACAAAAGGCCCGCGAGGATCAGGCGAGTGAAACCTGAACCGCGCGGGCCTTTTGGTGACGCGGGGCTGCGTCTAGTCGCTCGCGCCCTGATCCTCGCGCGGTTCGCGCGGCGGGCGGCCCACAACGTCGCGCAACTCGTCCAGCTCGATAAAATTATCGGCCTGACGACGCAATTCGTCGGCAATCATGGGCGGTTGGCTGCGAATGGTCGAGACAACCGAGACACGCACACCCTGGCGCTGCAGGCTTTCAACCAGCGGGCGGAAATCGCCATCTCCGGAAAAGAGCACGATATGGTCGATGCGCGGCGCAAGTTCCATCGCGTCCACGGCCAGTTCGATGTCCATATTGCCTTTGATCTTGCGGCGCCCTTGGCTGTCGGTAAATTCCTTGGCGGGTTTGGTCACCATTGTGAAGCCGTTGTAATTCAACCAGTCGACGAGGGGGCGAATGGGTGAATAATCATCGTTCTCAAGGAGAGCCGTGTAGTAGAACGCGCGCAACAATTTCCCCCGACGCATGAACTCGGCGCGCAGGAGCTTGTAATCTATGTCAAAACCAAGTGCTTTGGCCGCTGCATAGAGGTTGGATCCGTCGATGAACAGCGCGAGCCGTTCGTCTCGATAAAACATTAAAAATTGTCCTTCCGAAAAACTGTTCTGCGCTTGCGCAGACTGGCGTGTGTATAAAAGAAATAATTTCGACCCGGAACAGGTTTGAAAATATAGGAACTTTCAGATGCTTCAAGAAGATAGCGCCCCGACAATCCCGCAAAGGGCGTTTTTGGCTCTGGGGGCGAATATTCGCTCATCTGTGGGCGGGCCGACGGCAACATTGCGAGCAGCGCTTGAAGAACTGACGCGCTTGGGCTGCACGATTGTCAGCGTAAGCCCTTTTTACACAACGCCAGCTTTTCCTTCCGGCGCAGGGCCGGATTTCGCGAATCTGGTGGCCCAAGCGCACAGCAGCTTGTCGCCCCACGATCTGCTTGCGCTCTTGCACAGGGTCGAAGCGGCTTTCGGGCGCAAGCGGGAGCGGCGCTGGGGGGAACGGTGCCTCGATATTGATCTGCTTGCGGTGGAGGATCAGGTTCTGCCCGACCCGCAAACCCATGCGCACTGGCGAAATTTAAGCGTTGAGGCGCAACAAAGCCACGCACCGCAACAGCTTGTCCTGCCGCACCCGCGGATTCAGGACCGCGGCTTCGTGCTGATTCCCTGGGCCGATATCGCGCCCGACTGGCGGCATCCGGTTTTGGGGCAAACCGTGGCGCAGATGTGTGAGGCCTTGCCGCAGGCTGCAAAATCGGGCATAAATCGCCTCAAATGATGGTGACACAACCGCGGATCGCTTCGATCTGAGGTTGTCAATTGTGTTCTGTGCGCCTAAACAGGCAGTTCAGCACTAAAGCCTGCCCGAGACAAGTATTGGAGTTCCCATGGCCCGCGTGACGGTTGAAGATTGCGTTGACAAGGTCCCGAACCGCTTTGAGTTGGTGATGCTCGCCGCCCATCGCGCGCGCGAAATCGCCGCTGGTGGTGCGATTACGGTCGACCGCGACAACGATAAGAACCCTGTCGTTTCCCTGCGTGAAATCGCCGAGGAAACCCAGTCGGCAAGCGATCTGCGCGAACGCATGATCGAAAGCCACCAGACCCAGATCGAGGTCGACGAGCCCGAGGAAGATTCCATGGCTTTGCTCATGGGCGCCGAGGCGGACAAGCCCGTCGAGGACGATATGTCCGAAGAAAAACTGCTCCGCGCGCTGATGGAAGCGCAAGGCCAGCAGTAAGAGAATTCGGATGCGGGTCGGTGTGTCATCGGCCCGCATTTTCAGTCAGTTTTGCAATCGGGGCTTTGCCTGTTCGTTGAAACAGCCCTTGGCCCGATCTGCCCGCCAAGGAGCTCGCGGAGCGAATGATCGACGTCGAAGACCTGATCGCTCTGGTCCGCAACTACAATCCGCGCACCAATGAGGCCATGATCCGGTCCGCTTACGCCTACGGGCGCGAGATGCACGAAGGCCAGTTTCGCAAATCCGGCGAGCCCTATTTCACCCATCCTGTCGCTGTCGCTGCCATCCTGACCGAGCAGCAGCTGGACGATGCAACGATCATCACCGCGCTGCTGCACGACACGATCGAGGACACGAAATCCACCTATTCCGAGGTTGCGCGCCTGTTCGGCACCGAAGTGGCTGAGCTGGTGGATGGGGTCACCAAGCTGACCAATCTGCAACTGTCCTCCTCCGAGACCAAGCAGGCGGAAAATTTCCGCAAGCTGTTCATGGCAATGTCGAAGGATTTGCGGGTCATTCTGGTCAAACTTGCCGACCGTCTGCACAACATGCGCACGATCAAATCCATGCGTCCCGAAAAGCAGATGCAAAAAGCGCGCGAGACGATGGATATTTTCGCGCCGCTGGCGGGGCGGATGGGGATGCAGTGGATGCGCGAGGAACTGGAAGACCTCAGTTTCCGCGTCATCAACCCCGAGGCGCGCAATTCGATCATCCGCCGCTTTGTGATGTTGCAACGCGAAACCGGCGATGTGATCCACAAGATCACCCATGACATCCGCGCCGAACTGGAAAAAGAGGGCATCGAGGCCGATGTGTTCGGTCGCGCGAAAAAGCCCTATTCGATCTGGCGTAAGATGGAGGAAAAACAGCAAAGTTTTTCCCGCCTCTCCGATATTTACGGCTTTCGGATCATCACGGGGTCCGAGGGGGATTGCTATCGGGTTCTTGGGGTGGTCCACCAGCGCTGGCGCGCGGTGCCGACGCGGTTCAAGGATTACATCAGCCAACCCAAAACCAACGGCTATCGCTCGATCCACACTACGGTGTCGGGGCGCGATGGCAAACGGGTCGAGGTGCAGATCCGCACGCGCCAGATGCACGAAGTCGCCGAAGCGGGCGTTGCGGCGCATTGGTCCTACCGCGACGGCGTGCGCGCCAAAAACCCCTTTGCGGTTGATCCGGCGAAATGGCTCAAACAGCTGACCGAACGGTTCGAGACAGCCGAGGATCACAGCGAATTCCTCGAGCATGTAAAGCTCGAAATGTATTCCGATCAGGTGTTTTGCTTTACCCCCAAGGGCGAGGTGGTCAAACTGCCCAAGGGCGCAACGCCGCTGGACTACGCCTATGGCATCCACACGCGGATCGGCGATAGCTGTGTCGGCGCGAAGGTCGACGGCATTCGCGTGCCTCTTTGGACGCGGCTTAAAAATGGCCAGGCGGTGGAAATTCTGACCGCCGAGGGCCAGCGTCCGCAGGCCACATGGATCGACATTGTGGTGACCGGTCGGGCCAAGGCCGCAATCCGCAAGAAATTGCGCGAGGAAGACCGCGAGCGCTTTATCAAATTGGGACGTGAACTGGCGCGGGTCGCGTTCAATCACGTCGGAAAACGCGTGAACGACAAAGTGCTGCAAACGGCTGCCAAACAGATGCTGCTGGGCTCTTCGGAAGAACTGTTGGCCCGCCTTGGTTCGGCGGAACTGGCGGCGCGTTCGGTCGTGCAGGCGGTCTATCCCGAACTGGTCCAGACGGGCGACGAAGTGTCGGCCGAGCGCGCCGTTGTGGGGTTGTCCGAAGACCAGGAACTCAAGCGGGCGAAATGCTGCCAGCCGGTTCCCGGCGAGCGAATTGTTGGTATTAGCTATCGGGGTCAAGGGGTTATCATCCACGCGATTGACTGTCCCGCGCTTGAGGAAGTCGAAGATCAAACCGACCGCTGGGTGGATTTGCGCTGGCATTCGGGGCGCCACGGCGCGGTGAATACGGTCAGCCTCGATCTGACGATTTCCAACGATGCGGGGGTTTTGGGGCGTATTTGCACCTTGATCGGCGAGCAACGGGCGAATATTTCGGACCTGAGTTTTGTGGACCGTAAACCGGATTTCTTCCGGTTAATCGTTGACGTTGACCTGCGGGACGTTGAGCATCTGCATGCGGTGATGCTCGCGCTTGAGGCGGAAAGTGATGTCGCGCGCGTGCGGCGCTATCGCAACCTCGATCGCAAGCCCTAAACTAAGCCCTGCGGGGCGGGAGACTGGCGTGTTCAAACGCAGGCAAAAGCTGACGCCGCTCCAGACGTTGGGTCGTTTCGTTTGGCCCCGACGGGGCTGGGGGCGGACGGTGCAATACATGCGCCATCGGCTGAACCGTCTCCCTGATACCCCTGAAAAAATCGCGCGCGGTGTGTTCTGCGGCGTCTTGAGCGTCTTTACTCCCTTGTTCGGGCTGCATTTTTTCGTCGCCTATTTTTTGGCCAAGATCATGCGCGCCAATGTTTTGGCCGCTTTGCTGGCGACCTTTGTGGGCAATCCGGTGACCTATGTGCCGATCGCGGTGATCTCGCTCAAGACGGGGCATTTGCTGTTGGGGCGTCATATGCATCCGGGCATTGATCGGTCGGTGGCCGAGTTGTTTTTCGACGCAGCCGAAGATCTGTGGCGCAATGTTTTCGCGCTTTTCACCGACACGGACGCTAATTTTCAGGGGCTTGAGCGCTTCTTCTCGGATGTATTCTATCCTTATTTGATTGGTGGGATCTTGCCCGGATTGTTGTTTGCCACCATCGCCTATGCGCTTACCCTGCCCGTGATCCGCGCGTATCAGCAGCGGCGGCGCGGCAAGTTGAAGGCAAAGATTGACGAGCTGGCGCGCAAGGCAGGGGCGAAAAAACTCGCCGCCAAACGCGCCGAGGAGGGTGTCGTGAAACCAGCGCCCGAAGATAGGCCATAACGCCGCAGCCGTAGTGCGGCTTTGCTCTTTTGCTTGTGCGGTCCGGGGCTTATCTTGCGGCGCAACGACGATGGATTTTGTGACCAAGGACGAGCCGATGTCAGCGACCTCATCACGCCTGTCCCCGCTGCGGCTGGGGCTGAATATCGACCATGTGGCGACGGTGCGTAACGCGCGCGGTTCGGCCTATCCCGACCCTTTGCGCGCGGCGAAACTGGCCGAGGCGGCGGGAGTGGATGGCATCACCGCGCATTTGCGCGAAGACCGTCGCCACATCCGCGACAGCGATATCGACGCGTTGAAGGCGGGGCTGGTGGCACCGCTGAATTTCGAGATGGCTGCGACGGCCGAAATGCAGGCGATTGCGCTGCGCATTCAACCACATGCGGTGTGTCTGGTGCCGGAAAAGCGGCAAGAGCGGACAACCGAAGGCGGGCTGGACGTGGCGGGAGACGCGGCGCATCTGGCCGAATTTATCGCGCCGTTGCGCGCCGCCGGTAGCCGCGTGTCGATGTTCATCGGCCATGATCGTGCCCAGATCGACGCCTCTGCGCAGATTGGCGCGGCGGTGGTCGAGCTTCACACGGGGTTGTATTGCGACCTCCACGCCGAGGGAAAATTTGCGCAGCGTGACGCCGAACTGGCGGCTCTGCGCGCGGGGGCAGCCTATGCGGCCTCTCTCGGGCTTGAGGTGCATGCAGGGCATGGGCTGACCTTTGACACCGTTGGACCGATTGCCAAAATCCCGCAGATCGTCGAGCTGAACATCGGCCATTTTCTTGTTGGTGAGGCACTGTTCCTCGGGCTTGAGGGCAGTATCCGCGAAATGCGCCGCTGCATGGATGAAGCGCGCGGTGCGGTGACATGATCCTTGGGATCGGTTCCGATCTGGCGAATATCGAGCGGATTTCAGGAACGCTTGCGCGGTTCGGGGACCGGTTTAAAAACCGGGTTTTTACCGATATCGAACAAGCCAAAGCTGAAAGTCGCGCCGATGTCGCAGGCACCTATGCCAAACGCTGGGCCGCGAAAGAGGCCTGCTCGAAGGCGCTTGGGACCGGCCTGGCAATGGGAATCGCCTGGAAGGACATGTCGGTAACCAACCTGCCCACCGGCCAACCCGTGATGCAGGTCACAGGCTGGGCGGCAGAGCGTCTGGCGGCGATGACACCTGCGGGGCACTCGGCGGTGATTCATGTCACGCTGACCGACGATCACCCTTGGGCGCAGGCCTTTGTTGTGATCGAAGCGCGCCCGCTCGAACGCAACGCAAACCCGTGAATTGCTTGACTCCGGCGCGTGGCCTAAGCATGTAGCCTGCAACCATTTCAATTTCAGGACGATCCAGATGAGTGATAAAAAAGAGGGCCTCCTCGAGACCGTTAAGACAGTGGTCTATGCGCTCTTGATTGCAGGTGTCTTTCGCACCCTCTTTTTCCAGCCGTTCTGGATTCCCTCCTCGTCCATGAAGGATACGTTGCTGGTCGGTGACTTTCTGTTCGTGAACAAGATGGCCTATGGCTATTCGAAATATTCCTGCCCCTTCGGCATTTGCCCCATCGACGGACGCATTCTGTCCTCTGATCCCGAGCGCGGGGATGTGGTGGTCTTTCGTCACCCCACGCAGGGGCGCGATTTCATCAAGCGCCTGATCGGCCTTCCCGGCGACAAGGTGCAGGTTCAAAATGGTGTGGTCTTCATCAACGGTGAAGAAGCCGTGCAAGTGCCCGACGGCCTCTTTGTGGAAACCTACGAAAAGCAAGGTCCGCAGGGCGGCTATCCCGCCTGCGCCAATGCGCCGGTTGCCGAGGGTGGCGAGTGCATCAAGGAAAAATTCCTCGAAACGCTGCCCGGTGGTGTGACCCATTCGGTTCTCAATATTCGCGACACATCGGTCGATAACACCGGCGTCTACACCGTGCCTGAAGGCCAGTATTTCTTCATGGGCGACAATCGCGACAACTCCGCCGACAGCCGGATCGAGCGCCCGATCGGGGTTGGTTTTGTGCCGGCGGAGTATTTGCTGGGCCGTGCGGATCGTATCGTGTTTTCCTCTGCCGGCCGCTCGCTTTTGTATTTCTGGACGTGGCGCGCCGACCGTTTCTTCAAGGCAATCGAGTGAAGGTCAGTGCGGACATAACGGCGTTTGAACAGCGTCTGGGGCATCAGTTTGCGCATCCCGAAATCTTGCTGCGCGCTTTGACGCATAGCTCGATTTCCGCGCCGATGCGCCCCGACAACCAACGCCTCGAATTCCTCGGGGATCGGGTGCTGGGTCTTGTGATGGCCGAAGCCTTGTTCGAAGCGGATAAGGCCGCCTCCGAAGGGCAGCTTGCGCCGCGGTTTAACGCGCTGGTGCGCAAGGAGACCTGCGCGGATGTCGCGCGCGAGGTCGGTTTGGGCGATGTGCTGAAACTGGGGCGCTCGGAAATGATGTCGGGCGGGCGGCGCAAGGAAGCGCTGTTGGCCGATGCCATGGAAGCGGTGATTGCCGCCGTCTACCGTGACGGCGGGTTCGATGCTGCGCGCAGCCTCGTGCGCAGGCTTTGGGCCGCACGGATTGACCAGGTCGAAGATGACGCGCGCGACCCCAAAACGGCGTTGCAGGAATGGGCGCAGGCGCGTCGCCAACAGCCCCCCCGCTACGTCGAGGTGGCCCGCAGCGGTCCCGATCACGCCCCCGTTTTCACCATCGAGGCCCGCCTGCAAAGCGGCGAGGCCGAACGTGCGACCGCACCTGCCAAACGGCAGGCGGAACAGGCAGCCGCAAAGGCCTTGCTGCAACGGCTGGAGGCCGAAGATGACTGACACACAGCAAGACACCCGCGCGGGCTTTGTCGCCCTGATCGGCGAACCGAACGCCGGTAAATCCACGCTTTTGAACCGGATGGTTGGCGCGAAAGTGTCCATCGTCACCCATAAGGTGCAAACCACGCGTGCGCGCATTCGCGGCGTCGCACTGGCCGGCGCCTCGCAGATCGTTTTTGTCGATACGCCGGGGATTTTCCGACCCAAACGCCGTTTGGACCGTGCGATGGTCTCGGCGGCCTGGGGCGGGGCGGCGGATGCGGATGTGGTTGTGCTGTTGATTGAGGCGCATCGCGGTCTTACCGAAGGTGTCGAGGCGATCCTGACTGCTCTCGAAGAGCGCAGTGGTCCGGCACCCATCGCTTTGGCGATCAACAAGATCGACCGTGTGCCGGCGGAAAGCCTGCTGGCGCTGACCAAGAAAATGAACGACCGCTATGCTTTCACCGAGACCTTTTTGATCTCGGCGGAAAAGGGGCGCGGTGTTGAAGACCTGCGCGACTGGCTGGCAGGGAAATTGCCCGAGGGGCCGTGGCTTTATCCCGAGGATCAGATTGCCGATTTGCCGCTGCGCATGATCGCGGCAGAAATGACGCGCGAGAAACTGACCCTGCGCCTGCATGAGGAACTGCCATACCAGTTGACCGTAGAGACCGAGAAATGGGAAGAGCGCGCGGATGGTTCTGCGCGGATCGACCAGATCGTCTACGTGGCCCGCGATGGCCACAAGGGGATTTTGCTGGGCAAGAAAGGCGAGACGATCAAGGCCGTGGGCCGTGCGTCCCGCGAGGAGCTGGAAAAGTTCCTGGATCGTCGCATCCATTTGTTCCTGCAAGTAAAAGTGCGCCCCAACTGGCTTGAGGAACGGGATCGCTACGGCGAGATGGGCCTTGATTTCAACGACGGAGACTGAGCCATGCCCGAGGCACGGCTTGCGGCGGGTATCTGGGTTTCTGCCTATCTGACGCGGCTGCGACTGGCTGATATTGCGGTCTATGTCCTCAAGCGCGGTGATGATACGGCGGGGGCGGTTTTGGTCAAGGTGAACACGTTGGACGGACGGGCGCGGGCTTTTTCGCGACAGTATGATATGATGGCAGGCAAGCGCGCGTGGGTTGAATTGGCCGTTGGTGCCGAGCGTGAGGTGGACGATGCGATCGCGCGCCAACGCGGATTTGATCCTGACCTTTGGGTCATCGAGATCGAGGATCGCGCGGGGCGCACGCTTTTGGATGAGGCAGGTCTGTCAGAGTAACGTGGTGCTGGTGGGTATGGTGGAAATCGGGTATTTTTGTCCGAAAGAAGCCTGCAGGAGGTCCGCATGATCGAATGGCGCGATGAGGGTGTCGTTCTATCGGTGCGAAAGCATGGCGAAACGTCTGTTTTGCTGGAAGTTTTCACCCAGACCCGTGGGCGTTGCACCGGTATTTTGCGCGGCGGTGTGTCGCGCAAGATGGCGCCCCACATCCAGCCCGGCGCGCAGGTGGCGCTGGTGTGGAAGGCGCGGCTTGAAGACCATTTGGGGCATTTTTCGGTGGAGCCGCTGCGCTCGCGGGCGCAGGTTCTGGAGGATCCGCTGGCGCTTGCCGCGCTGACCTCGATGACCGCGCTTTTGACCCAGCTTTTGCCCGAACGCGAAGCGCATAGTTATCTTTATGTCGATACGCAGAAGGTTCTGGACCGGTTGGGGCGGGATGCCCATTGGCCCTTGTCCTATCTGAACTGGGAAACGGCCTTGCTGGAGGAAATGGGCTATGGGTTGGATCTGTCGCGCTGTGCGGTGACCGGATCGCGCGATGATCTGGCCTTTGTCAGCCCGCGCACGGGGCGTGCGGTCAGTCGCAGAGGTGCGGGCGACTGGGCGGATAAGCTGTTGCCGTTGCCGCAGTGTTTGCTTGGCCAAGCGCCGCTCGATTACATCGACATTGCGCGGGGCTTGAAAACCACCGGACATTTCATCGCGCGACTGGCGGGGGAATTGGGCGACAAGCCGATGCCCGCCGCGCGTGACCGGTTTCTGGACCGCATCACGCGCAAGGGATCAGGGCCGTCGGGCGAGGAAGCGGGCGGTTTTTAGCACCGCTGTATCGGCAGGGGTGAAGGTGACACCCAGATCGCGCGTGGCGGCGGCGTGGCTTAGGGTTGGGGTCCAGCCGAGCCATTTCACCACCAGCTTGATCTGCGGGTCGATGAGGGCCAGAAGTTTGATCATCCAGTCTGGCGCGACGCGCGTGGGGATGCGCCGTTCGGGGAATTCGGCCTTGAGCGCGCGGGTGAGCGTCGGGATGGGCGCGAAACTGTCGCAGGCGATATAGCGTTTGCCGATGCTCGCCGGCGTGGAGAGGGCGCGCACATGCATCAGGGCGACATCGTCGATATCGACAATTGGCAACACCATGTCGGGCACCATCGGGTCCTTGCCGTTGAAAAAACGTTTGATCACATTCACAGAAGACCCTGTGTGGGAATCCATCGGCGTGCCGCAGACCAGACCGGGATTGATCACGGTGAGTTGCATGTCGGGGTGCGCGCGCAGGAAGTCCCATGCCGCGCGTTCGGCAAAGATTTTCGAGCGGGTATAGGCCGAGCAGGTGTCTGCCTCGGGGTCGGAAAAATCGGCTTCGGTGATGGGGTCGGAGAGGACGCCGTGCATCACGGATTCCATCGACGCCGTCAGGACAACGCGCCTTACCCCTGCCGCTTGTGCCGCTTTCAGGGCGCGCAGGGTGCCATCGACGGCAGGTCGGATGATGTCGCTTTCATCCTTGGGCTGGCCCAGCGGGAAGGGAGACGCGGTGTGGATGACCGCATCCACGCCGGACATGGCAGTGTCCCAGCCCCGATCCTGCATGAGGTCAAGTTCGACAAAGCTGAGGCGATCCAGCGCTTTTGCGTCGGTGAGATGTCTGGCCAGCGTATCGCGCACCTCGCTTTCGCGCTTTTGCGAGCGAAGGGAGCCGCGCACCGTGTAGCCTGCGCGCAAGAGGTCCAGCGCGATGCGTTTGGCGATGAAGCCGGTGATGCCAGTCAAAAGAATGGTGCCTTGAGCCATCGGGACGCCTCCTGCCGTTTGTTTCTCTTGGTCAATATGGCGGGCGACAGGATTTAAACAAGTGGGCTATCCAAGGAGGCGCCTTGCGATAACCTGTGCTTGTATTTCCCCGTGCAGGGGAAAGGATCTGTCCCCCAGACAGATCCTGCCCGTGTCAGCCAAGGAGGCGCCGTGCAATAACCTGTGCTTGTATTTCCCCTGCACCTTCAAAGATGTTGAGGATGCGGGCGTCGCAGAGGATGCGGCTGATTTGATATTCGAGTGCAAATCCGTTGCCGCCGTGGATTTGCAGCGCGTTATCCGCCGCCGCCCATGCCACGCGCGCGCCGAGCAGTTTTGCCATCCCTGCCTCGAGGTCGCACCGCTTGTCTTGGTCCTTTTGGTGGGCGGAGAAATAGGTGAGTTGGCGGGCGATCATGATTTCGACCGCCATCATCGCCAATTTGCCAAAGACACGCGGAAAGTCGATCAAGGCTTTGCCGAATTGCTTGCGGTCCTGGGCGTATTGCATGCCGACCTCAAGCGCGTTCTGGGCCACACCGATCGCGCGCGCAGCGGTCTGGATGCGCGCGCTCTCGAAGGTCTGCATGAGTTGCTTGAACCCTTGCCCTTCGACACCGCCCAGCAGGTTTTCTGCCTTTACCTTGAAGCCGTCAAAGCCCAGTTCGTATTCCTTCATGCCGCGATAGCCCAGCACCTCGATTTCGCCGCCGGTCATGCCCTCAGTGGGAAAGGGGTCCGCGTCGGTCCCGGGCGTCTTTTGCGCGAGGAACATCGACAGGCCTTTGTAATCGCTGGTCGTGGGGTCCGTGCGGGCAAGGAGCGTCATCATATGGGTGCGTGCGGCATGGGTGATCCATGTTTTGTTGCCCGTTACCGTGTAGCTGTCACCGTCTTTCACCGCGCGGGTACGCAACGCGCCCAGATCAGAGCCGGTGTTGGGTTCGGTGAACACGGCGGTGGGCAGGATTTCCCCGCTTGAAAGCTTGGGAAGCCAGTGCTGTTTTTGGGCCTGGGTGCCGCCGCACAGGATCAGTTCTGCGGCGATTTCGGAGCGGGTGCCAAGCGAGCCGACCCCGATGTAGCCGCGCGACAGTTCCTCCGACACAACCACCATCGCCGCTTTGGGAAAGCCGAAACCACCGAATTCCTCCGGAATGGTCAGGCCAAAGACCCCGAGTTCGGCCAGCTCTTCGACGATATCCATCGGGATCAACTCGTCTTTGAGGTGCCAGTCATGGGCAAAGGGCGCGACGCGGTCATCGGCGAAGCGGCGAAATTGCTCGCGCACCATTTCCAATTCATCGTCCAGACCGGAGGTGCCGAAGGTTGCATGCCCCGCGTTGTCCTGCATCAGACCCACGAGAGCCCCGCGTGCGGCGGTGGTGTTGCCTTTGGCAATCAGGGTTTGTGCGCTTTGATCGGGCGTTGCCCGAATGCCCAGATCGGCGAGCCGAATGATCTCGCCCTGGTTCATCGGGATGCCGCCAAAGATTTGCGCCAGATATTCGCCAAAGGCGATCTGGTGAAGGAGGGCTTCCATCGGGCCGAATTTTCCTGCGGCGTCGAGCCGCTCTGCCCAATCCTGCATCTGCGCCAAAGCTTCGACATAGGTCGCCAACCACGCCAACCCGTGGGCTGCGGGTTGATCGGCCTCCATGGCGGCTGCGCTCAAGCGGCCATCCTGGGTAAAGCGGTCCTTGAGCGTTGCAGAGGCATCGGCCAAGAGCGCGCGCAGGGCCGGAAGGCTGTCGCGGGTCACTTTCAGCAGGTCAGGCAGCATGGCGTCGGTCATGGTGGGTCCAATCTGTCACGAGGGCAGGTTCGTCGCGAAGGGCAGGCGTGGCTCCCTAGGAATCTCCCGCAGGTTTGTTGTCCCCTGTCTACTCACTTTGCAGGCGCAGCGCAATTATAATTCAACAAATTGTACTTTGGTGTACTTTAATGACTTTTTGGATTTCAACGCGGGCGCATTCAAACGGCAAAAAAAGGCGCACCCAAAAGAGGTGCGCCTTGAATGTCTTTACGTTTTCATCGCCTTAGCCGATGGCGACGGCTTTCACTTCGTCGTCGATGTAGGGCACATATTGCTCGAAGTTATCTGCGAACATCGCAACCAGTTTTTCTGCCTGTGCATCATAGGCGTCCTTGTCGGTCCACGTGCGGCGCGGGTCGAGCAGCACATCGGCCACGCCCGCGACGGACACCGGCACTTCAAAGCCGAAATTCGCATCCTTGCGGAATTCCACTTCGGCGAGGGACCCGTCGAGGGCCGCCGAGAGCAAGGCACGGGTTGCCTTGATCGGCATGCGCGAACCGGTGCCATAAGCGCCGCCGGTCCAGCCGGTGTTCACCAGCCAGCAGGTGGCGCCGTGTTTACCGATTTTTTCCTGCAAAAGCTTGCCGTATTCTTCGGGGCGGCGCGGCATGAAGGGCGCGCCAAAGCAGGTGGAAAAGGTCGGGATCGGCTCGACCACACCGATTTCGGTGCCCGGTGTCTTGGAGGTGAAGCCGGACAGGAAATGATACATTGCCTGCGCCGGTGTCAGCCGCGCGATCGGCGGCAAGACGCCGAAAGCATCGCACGTCAGCATGATAATATGCTTGGGGTGGCCGCCAAGTGCTGTGGCCGACGCGTTGGAAATATACTCCAGCGGGTAGGCGCAGCGCATGTTGTCGGTGATCGAATTGTCTTCGAAATCAAGCGATTTGGTGTGCTCGTCGAACACCATATTCTCGATGACGGTGCCGAATTTCTTGGTGGTTTCGTAGATTTCCGGTTCTGCTTCTGCCGACAGGTTGATCGTCTTGGCGTAGCAGCCGCCTTCGAAGTTGAAGGTGCCGCGCTCGGACCAGCCATGTTCGTCGTCACCGATCAAAATGCGGCTCGGATCGGCCGAGAGGGTTGTTTTCCCGGTGCCCGACAGGCCAAAGAAAATCGCGGTATCGACGGGGTTGTTGGGCGCATGGTTGGCAGAACAGTGCATCGCCATCACGCCTTTGCCCGGCAGGATGTAGTTGAGCAGGGTGAAGACCGATTTTTTGTTCTCGCCCGCGTATTCGGTGCCGCCGATCAGGATCAGCTTTTTCTCGAAATTCAGCGCGATCACGGTCTCGGAACGGCACCCGTGCTTTTGAGGGTCCGCTTTGAAGGTCGGGCAGTTGATGATGGTGAAATCTGCGGTGAAGTCATCCAGTTCTTTCAAGCCGGGACGACGCAACATGGTGCGGATGAACAGCGAGTGCCACGCAAGCTCGGTCACGACCCGCACGTCAAGACGGTGGGCGGCATCCGCGCCGCCAAACAGGTCCTGCACGAAATAGTCGCGCCCCTTCATATGCGCGATCATATCGCCGTAGAGCGCATCGAAGGCGTCGGGGGTCATGGGGGCGTTGTTTTCCCACCAGATGCTGTTTTCGACGCTCGGCGTGCGCACGACGAATTTGTCTTTGGGCGAGCGACCGGTGTGTTTGCCGGTGGTCACAAGCATGGTGCCGCCTTCGCCAAGCGTCCCTTCGGAGCGCTTGAGCGCCTCTTCGATCAGGCCGGGCTCAAGAAGGTTATAATAGACATTGCCAAGCCCCGTGATGCCTTGATCGTCCAGGCGAAATGCCGGGTTCACGCGTCCGGTTGTCATTGTGCAAGCTCCCTCGCCGCGCGGGCGGCGTCTGTATTAAGTTATGTTCGCGCGAAGGGCCGTCCGCGCAGCGCCCCGCAAGCAGGTCGCTTGCACTGCCTATAACATGAGGATTTCAAACGTGAACAGCGCGCTTGCGCAACGTTAGCGCAACCAGTCAAAGTTTAGCGCAATCATCTGTCGTGCGAGTGAGAGGGGGGAGGCAGAGGTGAGGTAAATTAGCCATTAATTACCGATTTTCGGGTGTCATGGATGAAGTCATGGCAAGTGATTCGCGGTTTCGCTTGCTTTGATCCGGTGAAAAACCGAATATGGCCGAAAAAATAATTCTAGGCAGAGCAGTAAAAGGAGCCCGGTTATGTCGCGGATCGCCTTGGTTGATGACGACAGGAATATCCTGACGTCCGTGTCCATGACCCTTGAGGCCGAAGGCTTCGAGGTTGAAACTTACAATGATGGCCAGTCGGCGTTGGATGCGTTTAACAAACGCCTTCCCGATATGGCGGTCTTTGATATCAAAATGCCACGCATGGATGGTATGGATCTGTTGCAGCGTGTGCGTCAGAAAACCAACATGCCGGTGATTTTCCTCACCTCCAAGGATGACGAAATCGACGAGGTGCTCGGCTTGCGGATGGGCGCCGACGATTACGTGAAAAAACCGTTCTCGCAGCGGCTGTTGGTGGAACGTATCCGGGCGCTTTTGCGCCGGCAGGAGGCGCTTGACGGCGTTGAGGTTGCCGAAACCGAAGAGACCAAAGTGCTGGTGCGCGGCGAGTTGAGCATGGACCCCTTGCGCCACGCCGTGACGTGGAAGGGCAATGACGTGTCCCTCACCGTGACGGAATTCTTGCTGCTGCAAGCGCTCGCGCAACGCCCCGGCTTTGTGAAATCGCGCGACCAGCTGATGGATGTGGCCTACGACGATCAGGTCTATGTCGATGACCGCACGATCGACAGCCATATCAAACGCCTGCGCAAGAAAATGCGCACTGCCGATACCGAATTTTCCGCAATCGAAACCCTTTATGGGATCGGCTACCGCTACAACGAGGAATAATGACCCTGACTTCGCATTTCGACAGGACATCCCCGAAACGCTCCAAGGATGCAGATGTCGTCCTTGGAGAGGATTGGGTTGCGCCGCAGACCGCCGATAGCGATCTGCGCGAAACGCGTGAAAAGCGCCGTGTCGTGGCGATCAACCGCTCGCCGCTGGCGCGCAAGATCATCACCTTCAACTTGATGGCGATCATCTTGATGGTCGCGGGGGTCCTCTACCTCAATCCGTTCCGCGACAGCCTTGTGAGCCAGCGCGAAGCCGCCATGGTGACCGAGGCGACATTGATCGCGGATATGTTGGAGGTTGCGGCAGGTCAGGACCAGCTTCTGACGGCTGCGGAAGTCGCGCCGATGATCGCGGTTCTCGAACTGCCCCAGCGCGAACATGTCTATGTGTACGACATGCAGGGCGCGATGATCGGCACGACGCAGGGCACCGAGCGATTGGTCTCTGCGCCGGTCGTCGGACCTGCCGAGGCGCAAAAGACAACCCTCATCACCGATTTTCTCAACATGGCTTGGGAATTTATCACCTTTGGACGGCAGTCGGAACAGGACGAACCTCTCGCGCCGGATGATGTGCAGCTTGCCCCTTTGGTCACGCAGGCGCTCGGGAATGAAATCCACGTGAACACGGCGCAAAACGCGCGGGGCGATACGGTCTTTGCCGTGGCCGCGCCGGTGACCTTGGATGCTGGCGAGCAAACCATCGGGGTTGTCGGCCTGGTGTCCGCTGCGGGCGAGATCAACGATTTGGTCCGCGTCGAACGCGAACAGGTCCTGCAAATGTTTGTCATCGCGATCATCGTTTCGATCGGGTTGAGCCTTGTTCTGGCGTCGACCATTGCCAACCCTCTTGCGGATCTGGCGGCCGCGGCAGAAATCGGACGGGACAAAAACAGCCGCAAGGTGGCGCCGGGTCGGGTGCGCATTCCCGATCTTACCGGACGCCCCGATGAAATCGGGCGCTTGTCGGGCGCGCTGCGCGGGATGGTGACGGCGCTCTATGATCGTATCGACGCGAACGAACAATTTGCCGCGGATGTCGCCCATGAAATCAAGAATCCGCTTGCGTCCCTGCGCTCTGCAGTGGGCTCGCTGCGCTTTGTGAAAAAAGAGGAGCAGCGGGAAAAGCTTCTGGATGTCATCGACCATGACGTGCGCCGTCTTGACCGCTTGGTCAGCGATATTTCCAATGCCTCGCGGCTGGATAGCGAATTGGTCAAAGAGGAAGAAGAAAGCTTCAACCTTCTAAGCACGCTTGGAAACCTGATCACCTATCTGGGACAGGATGCGCAGGCGCGCGGGGTCGAATTCATCTCGGATCTGCCGGCGCAGCCCATCGTGATTTCCGGTCTGGAAGCACGTCTGGCACAGGTTTTTGTCAATCTGATCACCAATGCAATTTCCTTTTGCGAAGATGGCGATGCTATCCGCGTCTGGGTGCGCAAGCGTGAAAACCGGGTGTTGATCGTGGTCGAAGACACAGGGCCGGGCATTCCCGAGCAGGCGCTGACCAAAGTGTTCAAGCGGTTCTATTCCGAACGTCCCGAGGGGCAGTTTGGCAATAACTCCGGCCTTGGTTTGGCCATTTCAAAGCAGATTGTGGAAGCACATGGCGGCGTGATCTGGGCGGAAAATATCCGCCCGACAGATGCGGATATCACATCCGACCCGCTGGGTGCGCGCTTTGTTGTCGGCCTGCCGGTCGAATAATGCCAGCCGCGGCGGTGGCATCGGCGGGCGAAACCGAGGTTCGGCATGCGACCTGCGTCGCGCTTGACGCAGATCGCGGCCTTTTGCTGATCGGTCAATCCGGCAGCGGAAAATCGGGCCTCGCTTTGGAACTGATGGCGATGGGCCTGACGCTGGTGTCGGATGATCGCACGCAGTTGTCGCGCGGCGCGCAGGGCGTGATCGCGCGCTATCCCTCTCTGGCCAACCCCGACCTGCGGGGTGTCATCGAAGCACGAGAGCTCGGCCTGCTGCGGGCGCAGGTTTTGCCGCAGACGCAACTGCGGTTGGTCGTCGATCTTGATCACATCGAAACGGCGCGCTTGCCAGAAATGCGGTTTTTTGAATGCTGCGGGTGCAAACTGCCTCTTGCCCATCGCAGCCGCACACCGCATTTTAACGCTGCACTGCTACAATTCCTCAAGGAGGATCGTTTCGCATAATGACTGTCGAGGATCGCACAACCGGACAGGGCGGCCACCGCCTGATCCTTGTGACCGGCCCCTCCGGTGCGGGGCGCTCGACGGCTGTGCGCGTGCTTGAAGATATCGGTTACGAGGTGATCGACAACCTGCCGCTGTCGCTGCTACCGCGCTTGCTGGAGGCGCCGCTGGATCGCTCGCTGGTGCTTGGCCTGGATGTGCGCAACCGTGATTTTTCGACCAATGCGGTGATTGAGGTGATTGACGGTCTGATTGCCAATCCGGTGCATCGCGTCGAGGTGCTCTATCTGGATTGCTCTGCGGATGTGCTGCAGCGCCGGTATTCCGAAACGCGTCGCCGCCACCCCCTGGCCCCCGCCGAGAATGTGATGGAAGGGATCGGGCGCGAATTTGACCTGCTGACCCCGATCCGCGCGCGGGCCGATATTCTGATTGATACCTCGGAAATGACCCCCCACGATTTGCGTGCTGACATTGATCGGTGGTTCTCGACCGACACGGATGCAGGGCTTGCGGTGTCTGTGCATTCGTTTTCTTATAAACGCGGGCTTCCACGCGGTGTCGATATGGTTTTTGACGTGCGGTTCTTGCAAAACCCCTATTGGGAGGCGCGGTTGCGCGACCTCAACGGGCAGGACGCTGCGGTGCGTGCCTATGTGCGCGCAGATCCGCGCTTTGAGGCGTTTTTTATGCGCGTCCTTGATCTGTCGCTGATGCTGCTTCCGGCGTATACCGATGAGGGCAAGCGGCATTTTTCGATTGGATTCGGCTGTACGGGCGGGCAGCATCGCTCCGTTTCCGTGGCGGAATTCCTGTCCAAAGCCCTTGCAGAGAATGGATGGCAGGTGTCTATAAGGCACAGGGAAATTGAGCGCAGGCGTCGGGAGATGCCTGCCAAGTCGGGGTTGGACGCGTGATCGGGATTGTGATCGTCGCCCATGGTGGTCTGGCGAAGGAATACCTCGCTGCTGTCGAACATGTGGTCGGCAGACAAGATGGTATTGCCGCCATCTCGATTGAGCCGAACCATGATCGCGGGGCCAAACAGGCCGAAATTTGTGGCGCTGCCGACGATGTCGATGGCGGCGATGGTGTGGTCGTGGTCACGGATATGTTCGGCGGCTCGCCGTCGAACCTGTCGCTGCTGGCGTGTCACCAGAGCGATCGCCGTATCATCTATGGTGCCAATCTTCCGATGTTGATAAAACTGGCGAAATCGCGCAACAAATCGGTCGCGGATGCGGTGTCATCCGCGCTGACGGCGGGGCGCAAATACATCGACAGCTTTGATGTGAGTGGGTAAAGAGTACACTATGACCGACCCCTGCGCGCGGCGCCTAGAAATCGTGAATGTGAAAGGCCTGCACGCGCGGGCTTCGGCCAAACTTGTCGAGCTGGTCGAATCTTTTGATGCCGAGGCGGATGTGTCGCGGGCGGGCAATTCGGCCTCCGGCGATAGCATCATGGGCCTGTTGATGCTAGCGGCCTCCAAGGGCACGTTTATCGACGTGAAGACCTCGGGGCCCAAGGCGGAAGAACTGGCGCAGGCGATCGAGACACTCGTAAAGGACCGCTTTGGCGAGGACATGTAGGCATGTTTCCCACCGAGGCCTTTGCTAACCACAGAAAGCACGGTCGTGACAGAATTGTCCGAAACCCAAGGGGATAGCTCCCCGAACAGCGTCCAGCCCTATGACAAGCGCAAGCTGTCCTATGCCACGACGTTCACCAACCCCTACAAGGTTTTCGTGATCCGTACGCTGGAATGGCTGACCGGAAAGCTGCCGCTCTTGTACCGGATCCGCCGCTTCGAGCGCATGGGGGCAAAGCACGGGCAAGCGTTTTGGGCGCAGGCGCTCGATGTCATGGAAATCGACCTGCAGACCTGCGCGGACCAAGTGGCCCATATTCCGCCCACAGGCCCGCTCGTCGTGGTGGCCAATCACCCGCATGGTTTGGTGGACGGGATGGTCATGGCCGAATTGATCGGGCGCGTGCGCACCGATTACAAAATCCTGACCCGCTCGCTGCTGACAGGGGTCAAGGAAATCGAAGAATTCATGCTGCCGGTGCCCTTTCCGCATGAGGAAAACAGCCACCGCTTGAGCATCGAAATGCGCAACAAAGCCATGGCGCACCTCAAGGACGGCGGCGTGATCATCCTGTTTCCCGCGGGCGCAGTGGCATCAAGCGCAACCGCTTTTGGTGATGTCGTTGAAAAGCAGTGGAACCCGTTCACCGCGAAAATGATCCTGAAATCCGGCGCGACGGTAGTGCCGATCTTTTTCCCGGGGCGCAACACGCGGCTGTACCAGATTGCAGACAAGGTCTCAGCGACGATCCGTCAGGGCCTTTTGTTGCATGAAATCGTGAAAAGTCTCGGTAAACCGCAAGCGCCGATCATCGGTGCGCCCATCGAAAAGGCCGAGCTTGAACGCTGGTCCTCCGATCCGCGCGGTTTCATGGCTTGGTTGCGCGAGCACACTTTGGCGCTCGGCGCATCTTCCAAGGCCTAAGGTCGCTAGCGGGTCGGCACCGGCGTTTCCCCGCGGTAGTCGTAGAACCCGCGCTTGGTTTTGCGGCCAAGCCAGCCGGCCTCGACATATTTTGTGAGCAGCGGGCAGGGGCGGTATTTCGTATCCGCCAGACCGTCGTGCAGCACGTTCATAATCGCAAGACAGGTGTCGAGACCGATGAAATCGGCCAGTTCCAAGGGCCCCATCGGATGGTTCGCCCCCAGTTTCATCGACTCGTCGATGGATTTGACCGAGCCGACCCCCTCGTACAGGGTGTAAACCGCTTCGTTGATCATCGGCATCAGAATGCGGTTCACGATGAAGGCGGGGAAATCTTCGGCACTGGCCGAGGTTTTGCCAAGGCGTTCGACCACCTCGACAAGCGCTTTGTAGGTCGGTTCGTCCGTCGCAATTCCGCGAATAAGTTCAACGAGTTGCATGATGGGAACGGGGTTCATGAAATGAAACCCCATGAATTTTTCCGGGCGATCCGTGCGCGAAGCGAGCCGTGTGATCGAAATCGACGACGTGTTCGAGGTCAGGATCGTGGTTGGCTTGAGGTGGGGCAGAAGGTCTTCGAAAATGGCATTCTTCACCGCCTCGCGTTCGGTCGCAGCCTCGATCACCAGATCGGTCTGGCCCAGATCGGCCAAGGTCAATGTGGTGGACACGCGCCCTAGCGCGGCATCCATGTCCTCTTGGCTGATCTTGTCGCGCGACACTTGGCGGGCAAGGTTTTTGGTGATCACCGCGATGCCCTTGTCAAGGGACTCCTGGCTGATGTCATTCAGCAGCACATCGTAGCCTGCGAGGGCGAAAACATGGGCAATTCCGTTGCCCATCTGTCCAGCGCCGACGATTCCCACCTGTTCGATTGTCATGCTTATGCGCTCCTAGGCCCCGAGTTTTGTAAACCTTACGCCCCGTTCGAAGCGGTGTTCAAGGGCGAAAGACCGTTCGAATTTTCAATGAATGCACCGTTTAGCCATTTGGAAACACCTATCTGCGAATCTGCCTGTGGGTGAAATCGAATCCAGTGGGTGGATATTATGGCTTTTCAAAACTCGGGCGACAGTGCCCTGAACTACGTTCCGTGCCGCTATGGCAAATCCAAGATCCTGTTTCGCGGTCCGGCCAAGGCGCTGACTGCGCCCTATGTCGCGATGATCGGCGGGACAGAGACCTATGGCAAATTCACGCAGGCGCCATTTCCGGATCTCGTCGACGATCAGATCGATCAAACGGTGGTTAATCTGGGCTGTGTGAACGCGGGCACGGATGTGTTCATCAATGATCAAAGCATTGCCGACATCTGTACCAAAGCCGAAGTGACGGTGATCCAGATCTCGGGCGCACACAACATGTCGAACCGCTTTTATGCCGTGCATCCGCGCCGCAATGACCGGTTTTTGCGCTCGTCGACCCTGTTGCAGACCATCTACCGTGACATTGATTTCACGGATTTCAACTTTACGCGGCACCTGCTGGGGACGCTTGAAAAAAACTCGGAAGAAAAGTTTTTGATGGTGCGCCAGGAGCTGCGCGATGCGTGGATTGCGCGGATGAAATCCATGCTGACCAAAATCCAGGGCCGTGTCATCTTGCTGTGGCTGTCGGACCATTCGCCTGATGATTTTGAGGCAACCCAAGCGATTGGGAGCGATCCGGTGTTTGTGAACCGCGAGATGCTGGATGCGCTGCGCCCGCATGTGAAAGACATTGTCGAAGTGGTCGCGACCCAGAAGATGATCGAGGCGGGCTATAAGGAATTGATCTATGCGGACCTCGATGCGCCTGCGGCACAGGAGATGCTCGGGCAGGTGGTCCACCGTGAGGTCGCTGACAAGCTGGCGCATGCCATCAAAAAGCTGATCTGAGCCGACGGCCCGAAACACGAAAACGGCCCGCTCAACACGGGCCACCAAAAAAGGCCCACCAGTGATGGCGGGCCTTTGTCGCTTTGGATGGCTGGTTTTACAGCTTGTCGGTCAGTTCGGGCAGGGCCTCGAACAGGTCGGCCACAAGACCAAAATCGGCCACCTGGAAGATCGGCGCCTCTTCGTCCTTGTTGATCGCCACGATGACTTTGCTGTCTTTCATCCCCGCAAGGTGCTGGATCGCGCCGGAAATCCCGACGGCGATGTAAAGCTCGGGGGCGACGACCTTGCCGGTCTGGCCCACCTGCCAGTCGTTGGGGGCAAAGCCGCTGTCAACAGCCGCGCGCGAAGCGCCCACAGCCGCACCAAGTTTGTCGGCGAGCTTTTCGATCAGGGCAAAGTTTTCCTCCGACCCCACACCGCGCCCGCCGGACACGACCACTTTGGCCGAGGTCAGTTCGGGGCGGTCGCTTTCGGCGACTTTATCCGCGACGAAAGACGACAGCCCGCTGTCGGCGGTGGCGGTGGCGGCTTCAACCGGCGCGCTGCCCGAACAGGCGGCAGCGTCGAAGGTCGAGGTGCGGAAGGTGATGACCTTGGTCGCATCCGAGGATTTGACGGTCTGCACCGCGTTGCCCGCGTAGACGGGGCGTTCGAAGGTGTCGCCGTCCACGACGCCGGAGGCATCGGAGATCACCATCACGTCCAGCAATGCCGCCACACGCGGCAGCACGTTTTTTGCGGAAGCGGTCGCGGGGGCGACGATGTGGCTGTAGTCGCCCGCCAGCGAAACGACGAGGTCGGCAAGGTTTTCCGCCAAACCGTTGGCATAGGCGGCATCCTCAGCGACCAGCACTTTGGCAACGCCGGAAATCGTGGCGGCAACATCGGCGGCGGCTTTGGGGCCCGCGACCAGAATGGTCACATCGCCCAGCTTGGCAGCGGCGGTCGCAGCCTTGGCGGTGGCGTCCAGCGCCAGCTCTCCGGCGGAAACTTCAGCAAGCAAAAGTACGGCCATCACACAAGCCCTCCTTCTTTGAGTTTCGCGACAAGTTCGTCCACGGAGCCGACTTTGATGCCCGCCGAGCGCCCTGCCGGCTCAGCCGTGCTGACCACCGTGAGGCGGGGCGTCACATCGACGCCCAGATCGGCGGCGGTTTTGGTGTCGAGCGGTTTCTTCTTGGCCTTCATGATGTTGGGCAAAGAGGCATAGCGCGGCTCGTTGAGGCGCAGGTCGGCGGTGATGATCGCCGGCAGGCCCACAGCGATCGTTTGCAGACCGCCATCGACTTCGCGGGTGACGGTGACAGTGTCGCCCTCGATCGCCACTTCGGAGGCAAAGGTCGCCTGCCCCCAGCCCAGAAGGGCTGCCAGCATCTGGCCGGTCGCATTCATGTCGTTGTCGATGGCCTGTTTGCCCGCGATGACCAGTTTGGGCTGCTCCTCGTCGATCACGGCCTTGAGGATCTTGGCGACTGCGAGCGGCTCGATGTCGTCGTGGATGTCCTCGGCGGCGACGACCAGAATGGCGCGGTCGGCGCCCATGGCAAGCGCGGTGCGCAGGGTGTCCTGCGCCTGTTTCACCCCGATGGAGACGACGACAACCTCATCGGCCACGCCTTTTTCCTTCAGGCGGATCGCCTCTTCGACGGCGATTTCGTCGAAGGGGTTCATCGACATTTTCACGTTCGCCAGATCGACCCCGCTGCCATCCGCTTTCACGCGGACTTTCACGTTGTAATCAATCACGCGCTTCACAGGTACGAGCACCTTCATGCGTAAATCTCCCTATCAGATGGCCCCAAAATGGACGCGTCACGGTCTTCGTGATGTTGTTAACGGGTCAGGGCCGCAGAAAACAGAATAAAAGCGGCAAAAAGGCGGGCGAGACGCCACGTTTTACCCCTCAATTGGTCGTAAGTGGCACCTAGCGGTTCGCACCGGGCACCCAGAGAACATCCTGCGCGCCATTGTCATTGGCGGCACGGGCCGCGACAAAAAACCAGTCCGACAGGCGGTTTAGGTATTTTACAGCGGCGGGGTTCACAGGCTCAAGCGCGGCCAGTTCCACACAGAGGCGTTCGGCGCGCCGTGCGACGGTGCGTGACAGGTGCAACTGCGCAGAGAGGGCGCTGCCGCCGGGCAGGATAAAGCTGCGCAGGGGCGACAGCGCGCTGTTGAGCGCGTCGATTTCCGCCTCGAGCCGTGCCACCTGCGTGTCGGTGACGCGCAGCGGCGGATAGTCGGCCTGTGCATCCTTGTCGTGATCGGGGCGACACAAATCGGCCCCCAGATCGAACAGATCATTCTGGATGCGCGCCAAAGCGGCGTCCATGTCGGCGCTACTGTGCACGCGCGCAAGGCCGACGGTCGCGTTGGTTTCATCGACGGTTCCATAGGCTTCGACGCGGGGGGCGTATTTTTTCACCCGATTGCCGTTGCCAAGCGCGGTGTCACCTGCATCGCCCGTGCGGGTGTAGATTTTGTTCAAAACGACCATGCGGGCCTCCTGAGTTCTGGCTTAGTTGCCGCTGCCGCGCAGGACCATGAAGATCACGATAAGCAGCACCACAAGGGCCTGCGCCCCGACCCGGTAGCGCATGAGCCGGTTGGCATTCTTGCGGTCGAAATCACCGCCTTTGCCAAAGCTGCCCAGCCCGATCATAAGGATCACAAGCACGGCAAGGCCGCCAAGAATGACGATGGTGAAAAGCGACTGGCTGGCCATGGGATGTCCTTTGCAATTTGCTCTCAAATAGCCGGATTCGGCCAAAGGCCCAAGCGGCGCTGTGTCGCGGGTCTATATCCGGCCCATGAGGGCGTCGATAGCGCGTGCCGGCAGTAGGCGTCGCGCAATGCCGGCGATATAGGTCGCGGTGGTAACGTAGTAATGCGGGCGCGGGCGGGGATGGTCCAGCGCGTGAAGCAATTTGGCCGTCACCGCCTCGGGCCCGAGTTCGAAACGGTCGGGCGCAGGGGCTTGGGCATAGAGCCGCTTCATCAGGCTGTCGCGATACTGATCGGCGCGGGGGCTGGCTTGCCAGTCGATCCAGCGTTCGAACATCTTGCGCGCGTTGATGCGGAAATCGGTGCGGATCGGGCCCGGTTCGATGGTGGACACGTGAATGCCCGTGCCGCGCATTTCACAGCGCAGGGTATCCGTCAGTCCCTCAAGCGCGAATTTCGTCGCGTTGTAGGACCCGCGCCACGGCAAGGCGACAAGGCCAAGGACCGAAGAACATTGGATAATGCGCCCATGCCCCTGAGCGCGCATCACGGGAATCACGCGGCGCGTCAAACTGTGCCAGCCAAAGAAATTCGCTTCGAAATTGGCGCGCAATGCGTCGGTGGGGAGATCCTCGACGGCCGCAGGAATGGCGTAAGCACCGTTGTTGAAGAGCGCGTCAAGCGTGCCGCCAGTGCGCTGCAGGACCGCATCAACGGCGGCGTCGATACTTGCGCCCGACTCATAATCCAGAACAAGGCTCTCAAGGCCCAACGCGCGCAACGCCTCGCAATCCGCCTGAGCACGGCAGGTCGCAAAAACGCGCCAGCCCTGTTTGTGCAGGGTCAGCGCGGCGTCTTTGCCGATGCCGCTGGAGCAGCCGGTGATGAGAATGGAACGTTGCATTGGCCCCTCGCGCGTCGCCTTTCGGGCTTTGGTAGCGCGCAGGGCCTGTTTTCACAACAGACTGTCCGCAAGGACCGTGTCCGGCACTAGATCACTCGAACGCGGCGAGGTAGCGCGCGGACATGAACCCCTCGACACCGTCACCCTCGACACGGATTTTCACCCAAGCCTCATCAGGATCGGACACCACGGCGACGATGTCGGCGCGCGCGACCTGTCCGAGCACGTCATAGGCGGTGGAGGGTCCGCCGCGCACATTTACGACATTCGCCGTGACCGTGCGCAGGGTCGGCTCCGGTGCGATCTCAAGGGCCTGCGGCGCGGCGTCGGTCATGGTGACAGCGCTCTCAAGGCTTGCGAGTTGCACAAGATCGCCGTCTGAAGACGCGCGTCCGACATCGGCGGTGGTTCCGCCTGCTTGCTCAAGCGGGTTGATGTCCAGCTCGGCGAGCGTCGGAACATAGTCGCCCTGACGCATACTTTTGGACGTGAACCCTTGGGCAAGTGTTTGCACCATCGGAGAATTTTCTCCGCGGGCCTGCACAAGCGCAAGCTGTTCGGTTTCGGATAGGTCACGGCCGGCAATGGCAAATGTGACGTAGAGACCAGCAATGGTCAGCGCAGTTAGGCGCAGCATAATAAACCCTCCCCACAGGGTACTCGTTACGCCCCTGAGTGTATGGGAATGCAACTCTCAAGGGAATGCTTTTGTTCCCAAAGTTGTGATGAGTGTTGCGATCGCGGCTTTACCGCTCCAAGTCGGGCGGCTATCAGAGGTGCCATGAGCGACATCACCGACGATCCCGATCTTGGCCCCTCCGGCGCCGTGCCCGACCTTGCAGAACCGCTGCGCCGCGCGATTGGCGAGCGCTACCTTCAGTATGCGCTGTCGACGATCATGCACCGCGCGCTGCCCGATGCGCGCGACGGTCTGAAGCCGGTTCACCGCCGCATTCTCTATGCGATGCGCGAGCTGCGGCTCAGCTCGACCGGCGGCTTTCGCAAATCCGCCAAGATTTCCGGCGATGTGATGGGGAACTATCACCCGCATGGCGATAGCGCGATTTACGATGCCATGGCGCGGCTCGCGCAGGATTTCAACGTGCGCTACCCGCTGGTGGATGGTCAGGGAAACTTTGGCAACATCGACGGCGATAACCCCGCGGCCTCGCGCTATACAGAAGCGCGAATGACAGCCGCCGCCGAGGCGCTGTTGGAAGGTTTGGCCGAGGATGCGGTCGATTGGCGTGAAAACTACGATGGCACGCTGCGCGAACCTGTCGTGCTGCCTGCGTCCTTTCCGAACCTGCTGGCCAACGGGTCCAGCGGGATCGCGGTGGGGATGGCCACCAATATTCCGCCGCACAACATCGGCGAGTTGATCGACGCCTGCCAGCATATGATCAAAACGCCCGATGTGCGCGACGAAACCCTTTTGAACTATGTTCCGGGACCGGATTTTCCGACAGGCGGCGTGATCGTCGAACCGCGCGAGAATATCGCGCAGGCCTATCTGACGGGGCGCGGGTCGTTCCGGTTGCGCGCGAAATGGGAGGTCGAGGATCTTGGCCGCGGTCTGTGGCAGATCGTTGTGACCGAGATTCCCTATCAGGTGCAAAAGTCGCGGCTGATCGAGAAGATCGCCGAGCTGATCCAACTGAAAAAAGTGCCGATTTTGGGCGATGTCCGCGATGAGAGCACCGAGGATGTGCGCCTTATTCTGGAACCCAAGACCAAGAATGTTGACCCCGAAATGTTGATGGGTCTGCTGTTTCGCAACTCCGATCTCGAGACGCGCTTTTCGCTGAACATGAACGTGCTGATCGACGGGCGCACGCCCAAGGTCTGTTCGCTCAAAGAAGTGCTGCGTGCCTGGCTTGACCACCGCCGCGAGGTGCTGGTGCGCCGCTCGACGCACCGTGTCGAAAAGATCGACCACCGCCTTGAGGTTCTGAACGGTTTCATCATCGCCTTCCTCAACCTGGACCGCGTGATCGACATCATCCGCTACGACGATGCGCCCAAAGAGGCGCTGATGGCGGAGTATTGGGATGCGAAAACGCCGCGTGCCATGACCGAAGCGGCCTATGTGTCGCCGCTGCCGGATCAGGGCAGGGGTGAATTGAGCGAAGTGCAGGCCGAAGCGATCCTGAACATGCGCCTGCGGTCCTTGCGGCGTCTTGAGGAAATCGAACTGGTGCGCGAGCGCGACGCCTTGCTGGAAGAACGCGCCGGACTGGCCGCGCTTTTGGCGAGCGACGATTTGCAATGGACCAGGATTTCCGAGCAGCTGCGCGACACCAAAAAGGCTTTTGGCAAGGATTACGGTCCGCGCGGCGCGCGTCTGACCCAGTTTGCCGATGCCAAAGAGGTCGAAGACGTGCCGCTGGAAGCGCTGATCGACCGC
This sequence comes from Aquimixticola soesokkakensis, assembly GCF_900172375.1. Lineage (GTDB taxonomy): Bacteria > Pseudomonadota > Alphaproteobacteria > Rhodobacterales > Rhodobacteraceae > Aquimixticola > Aquimixticola soesokkakensis. Next base: position 415,687 of record NZ_FWFS01000001.1, read on the forward strand.
GAGCCGGTGACCGTGATCCTGTCGAAAATGGGCTGGATTCGCGCGATGAAGAACCACATCGATCTGGGCACGGAGCTGAAATTCAAGGACGGGGACGAGGGGCGGTTTGCCTTCCACGCCGAAACCACCGACCGCTTGCTGGTCGTCGGCTCGAACGGGCGGTTCTACACGCTCGCGGCGGCGAGCCTGCCGGGCGGCCGCGGCATGGGGGAACCTGTGCGCCTGATGATCGACCTGCCCAACGATGTTGAAATTATCGATATTCTGGTCCACCAGCCGGGGGCAAAATTGATCGTGGCGTCCAGTGCGGGCGACGGGTTTGTCGTGCCCGAAGCGGATGTGATTGCACAGACACGCTCGGGCAAGCAGGTGCTGAACGTCAAGGACGGCGCGGTGGCGGCGGTCGTCAAGCGGGTCGCGGGCGACCACGTGGCCATCGTGTCGCAAAACCGCCGCTTCCTCGTGTTCCCCGTGTCCGAAGTGCCGGAAATGGCGCGCGGCAAAGGTGTGCGGTTGCAAAAATACAGCCTCGCCCGGGGCTCTCAGGGGACGTTGGAACTGGACGGCGGCCTGTCTGACCTGACCACCTTCAACATGGCCGACGGGTTGAGCTGGACGATGGGCGGTGGCAACACCCGCACGGAAAAAGACATGGGCCCGTGGCTTGCGAAACGCGCAGGGATTGGCAAGCAGCCCCCGCATGGCTTCCCGCGCGACAACAAATTTTCAAGCTAGGGTGCCGGTGCCGGTGTTGGGATGGTAATCCGTGACGTTTGTTAACGCCCCCGCCGCATCGCGCGGCACCCGTTTCACAGGGACAGGCTTTACCGGCACGCGCGGTGAAATGTTCCGCCTTGCCTTCAAAACGGCACTCTTTACCTTGCTCACGCTTGGTCTGTACCGGTTCTGGGCCAAAACCCGGCTGCGCCGCTATTACTGGTCAGCGGTTCAGCCCTGCGGCGTGCCGTTGGAATATGCGGGGCAGGGGGTAGAAAAACTGCTCGGATTTCTCATCGCAGTGGTTTTTCTGGCGTTTTACATCGGCATCGTGAACCTTGTTTTGATGTTTGCCTCGTTCGCGCTGTTTCAGGGAAACGTGACGGCCTATGCGTTGAGTTTCATCGGGATTTTGCCGCTGTATTTCTTTGCGACCTATCGGGCGCGGCGCTATGTTCTGGCGCGGACCCGTTGGCGTGGCATCCGTTTCGGGCTTGAGGCGGGGGCATGGCGCTATGCCGCGCGCGCCCTGATGCATTGGGCCATCACGATCTGCACCCTTGGCCTGCTGTGGCCGCGCATGACCTTCTACCTTGAAAAGTTCCGCACGGATCGCACAACATTCGGCTCGCACCGTCTGTGCCAGACCGGGCGCTGGCAGATGCTGTTTCCGCTCTGGTTGAACGTCATCTTGCCGGTGGGGATCGGCGCGGGGCTGATCTGGGCCATGATCACCCGGGATCTGCCCGCAAGCGCGGCGGTGTTGGTGGTCGTCATGGTGCTTTGGATGCTGTGGGGGATGCTCCACTACAAGGTTCAAAGCAAACGCCTTTTGGCGAATGCCAAAGAGCTGCGTCTGCAGACGGGAGAAGCCGTCGGTCTGATCGCCAAGCCGCGCACGGGCCGCGTTCTGGGGATATATTTGGGCGGCTACGCCCTGATTTACATGATTTTCGGAGCCGTGTTCGGCGTGATTGGCGGCATGGTCTTTGCATCGGGGCTGACGCTTGACGGGTGGGTGACACCGCAGTCGGGGGGCATCGCGCAGGGCCTTGCGGTAAGCCTCGGGGCGGTGCTCTATTTTGGAGTCTTCCTGTTCTGGATCAGCTTGACGCAGGTTTTTGTAACGCTGCCTTTGTGGCGCCACTACGCCCAAACGCTGGAAATAACGGGGGTGCGCGCGCTTGGTGGCATCCATCAGGCCGCACGGGACGAGGCCCTTGAGGCCGGTGGTTTTGCCGAGGCGCTGGATCTGGGAGCGGCGATATGACCGGCGGCCCCTGGGATCTTCCGCCGCCCGATGCGCCGGCACAGCCTGCCCTGCCGATCGGGATGTTTTGCGACGGGCGTACGGCGGCGCTGCGTGAGGTCACCCTTGTTTTGATCGAGGATTCTCCGGCGAGCCTGTTGATGCGCGAGGTTGCCACGCCCGTGGCACGCAGCGAGGGCACATCGCCCGCCGACGCGGCGGGGCAAGCGGCCTTCTCGATGGAATGGCCATTGGCGCAGCTACGGCGCTTGCCGGATCAGGCGGGCAACAGCGACCCTGACGACATCGGCCATCACCCTACCTTGGTGCTGACCTGCACAAGCGCACCTCTGGCGCGCCTTGTCGTGCATCATCGCGGGGCGATTGCGACGATCCTGGCCCGCGCGCCAGCGCTTGATGCGCGGTTGCCGCTGCGGGGCAAGGGACGAATTGCGGCATGGGCCTGCGCGGCTGTGGCCGCTGTGGCGCTGATCATCTTCGGGCTTGTGCCGCTGATGGCCAACCAGCTTGCGGCCTTCCTGCCGCCCGAGGGGGAGAAGGCGCTCGGGGACAAAACCTACGCGCAAATCCGCACTGCCTTTGGCGACGAATTTTTTCCCTTGCCCGAATGCAGTGACCCTGCCGGGCTGGCGGCGTTCCAGAGCATGACGGAGCGTTTGGTGGCGCAAGCGGAGGTGCCGCTGGACATCACCTTCACGGTGCTGGACTCCGATATCGTCAATGCCTTTGCCCTCCCGGGAGGGCGCATTGTCGTGTTTTCCGGTCTGATTTACGAATCCGAGAGTGCCGATGAGGTCGCTGCCGTGATCGCGCATGAGATCGGCCATGTTGTGCACCGCGACCCCACGCGGGCGGCGCTGCGCACAGCGGGGTCCTTCGGGGTGCTGGGCCTGTTGTTTGGGGATTTTGCGGGCGGGTCGGTTGTCTTGATGCTGGCCAATCAGGTGGTTGAAGCGCGCTATTCGCAAGAGGCCGAGGCGCAGGCTGACGCCTTTGCCCATGCGCTTTTGCCCAAGGTGGGCGTGTCGCCCGCCGAGCTGGCAAAGCTGTTTGAGTATCTGCGCGACGAATACGGCGAGGACAGCGGTATCGTGAAGCATTTCTCTTCTCATCCTGAATTGGGCGACCGGATCGCACAGGCCCGCGCGGCGCAGGCCGCCAATCCTGTGCCGATCCAGCCGCTGCTGAGCCCGTCACAGGAAGACGCTTTTTTCGGGATCTGCGATGAATATGGCGCGGATGATATGCCAGGCGGGGCGTTTTTGCGCCGCATCGACGACTTTTTCGACGAAGACTAGCGGGGCGGCGCACCGACCTGAGGCAGTTTGATTGATCCTTGCTGTCAGGATGGGTAGTTTTGACGCAACGATCAAAAGGATTGCCCATGCGTTTTGCACCCCTGCGCTTTTACCGCCGCTGCGCGCAACGACATCTGACTGTGCCCGTTTTGCACCGTCTGCGCCGGGCCCTCTTGGGGATGGGCGCGCTGGCTCTGGTGGCGGCCTGTACCGATGCCGCGCAGCTGACACCGGACAGCCCGCGCGCGGATCTGGGGGATTTTTCCTTTGGCCACAACGTCGTGGTTGCGGCGGGGATGCAACAGGCACCGTTTTCGCGCACCGTCTCTGAGGCCGAGGTCGAAGCAGCTCTGCAAGCGGCGATGGATGCGCGTTTGGGCGGCTATGCGGGGGACAAGCTGTATCACATCGGGATCAAGGTCGATGCCTATTCTCTGGCGCTGCCCGGGGTGCCGATGGTCTTTACGCCCAAATCGCTTCTGGTGTTGTCGGTGAATGTCTGGGACGACAAAGAAAATCGCAAACTGACTGAAAAGACAAAATTAATTACGGTTTTCGAGGGGCTGTCGGGGGAGACGCTGGTCGGCTCTGGATTGACCCGCACCAAAGCGCAACAACTTGATGTTCTAAGCCGCAATGCCGCTGAAAAGATCGAACAATTCCTGCGCGAAAACGGCCAGTGGTTTGGCATCGCACCGATCGCTCCGCGCGGGGATGAGGCGGCCGATGCGCGCGCCGCTGTGGCCGTTCTGGCACCAGAGGCGCAATAGTCGGGGAAACTTGCCGACAATCGCACCAAGAGGTGCTTGATTTCCCGTCCACAAGCAAATATTTAGCCCGCGATGTTGAAACGGGCCAATAGCGGCCCCCCAAGGCACGAGGCGCCACGACATGGCTAAGGCAAAGTTTGAACGTTCCAAACCGCACGTTAACATCGGCACGATTGGCCACGTTGACCACGGCAAAACCACGCTGACCGCAGCGATCACCAAATACTTTGGTGACTTCCAGGCCTACGACCAGATCGATGGCGCACCGGAAGAGAAAGCGCGCGGGATCACGATCTCGACCGCACACGTCGAGTACGAGACGGAAACCCGTCACTACGCGCACGTTGACTGCCCCGGCCACGCCGACTACGTCAAGAACATGATCACCGGTGCTGCGCAGATGGACGGCGCGATCCTGGTTGTGAACGCGGCTGACGGCCCGATGCCCCAGACCCGCGAGCACATCCTGCTCGGTCGTCAGGTGGGCATCCCCTACATGGTCGTCTACATGAACAAAGTTGACCAGGTGGATGACGAAGAGCTTCTCGAGCTCGTCGAAATGGAAATCCGCGAATTGCTGTCTTCCTACGAGTACCCCGGCGACGACATCCCCGTCATCCCCGGCTCGGCGCTTGCCGCTCTGGAAGGTCGCGACGAGGAAATCGGCGAGAAGTCGATCCGTGCGCTTCTGGAAGCTGTCGACACCTACATCCCGACCCCCGCACGTGCGGTGGACCAGCCCTTCCTGATGCCGATCGAGGACGTGTTCTCGATTTCGGGTCGTGGGACGGTTGTGACCGGTCGTATCGAGCGCGGCGTGTTGAACGTTGGCGAAGAGATCGAAATCGTCGGTATCCGCGACACGAAGAAAACCACCTGTACCGGTGTTGAAATGTTCCGCAAGCTGCTTGATCGCGGTGAAGCTGGCGACAACGTTGGTGCGCTGCTGCGCGGTATCGACCGTGAAGGCGTTGAGCGCGGTCAGATCCTCTGCAAGCCCGGTTCGGTCAAGCCGCACACCGAGTTTGAAGCGGAAGCCTACATCCTCACGAAAGAGGAAGGTGGCCGTCACACGCCGTTCTTCGCGAACTACCGTCCCCAGTTCTACTTCCGCACGACGGACGTCACCGGCACCGTTCAGCTGCCCGAAGGCACTGAAATGGTCATGCCCGGCGATAACCTGAAGTTCGGCGTCGAGCTGATCGCACCGATCGCCATGGAAGAAGGCCTGCGCTTTGCTATCCGCGAAGGCGGCCGCACCGTCGGCGCTGGTGTTGTGTCGAAGATCGTTAAGTAAGAACGATCCCGAGACGCACAGACACGTGTGTCGAAGATCGTTAAGTAAGAACGATCCCGAGACGCACCGATAAGTGTGTCGAAGATCGAAGATGAGAAGGGCTCGCGAAAGCGGGCCCTTTTTGCATGATCCTTTTTGCATGGCCCTTTTAGCATGGCGCGCGGGCCTGTCGCGATGGGCGCGCGGCGGGCTCCTGCGTTGCGGGCGGGCGCTGCAGGCCCTAGATTGCCCAAAGGGCGGTGCATTTTCTGAACGCCTTCTCGCCGGATCAAACGCGGAGACGTCCCATGCCCATCCTGCACGCCCATGACTTGAACGGCCCTCACCCGGGCAAGCCGCTGGACGAACCGCAGGCGATTGAGGCGCTGCGCGACGACAGCTTGGCCTGGGTGCATCTGGACGGGACGAATCATGTCGCGCCGGAGTGGATTGCCACCCATCTCGACTATCTTGATCCGCAAGCCATCGAGGCGCTGACCGAGGAAGAAACCCGTCCGCGTGTCACGATTTTGGGGCATGGGATCCTGATCATTCTGCGGGGCATGAATTTCAACGAGGGCGAAGATCCCGAGGATATGGTGTCGGTGCGGGTCTGGTTGGATGATCACCGGATTGTCACGATTGCGCGCCGCCATGTGCGCGCCATCGAGGATTTGCGCAGTGACATTCGCCACGGCGACGTGCCGGCAGATACGGCTGTGTTCTTGTCGCGTCTCGTCGAGCGGCTGAATATGCGGATCGCGGATTTCCTGCGCGACCTCGATGACCTTGCGGATGACTTGGAGACCGATGTTTTTGCCGAAAAGTCCGGTGGCTTGCGCAAGCGCGTTGTCGACGCACGGCTGCAGGTGATCACTGCACGGCGCTACATCGCACCGCAACGCGATGCGCTTGCCGATTTGACGCGGGCAAAGGTGGCGTTCTTGTCACAGGCGACGCAGCGCGACATGCACGAAGAGCAGGTCGGCCTCACGCGAATCGTTGAGGGGCTGGACGAGCTGCGCGACCGCCTCACGGTGCTGCGCGAGGAATTGTCAGGCCAGACTTCCGACCGGTTGAACGGAAATATGTATGTGATTTCGGTGCTCTCGGCGGTGTTTTTGCCACTGTCGTTTCTGACCGGCCTGTTTGGCGTGAACGTTGGCGGGATGCCCGGTGTTGCGGACGGGCAGGCGTTTTTATGGCTTTGCCTGTGGATGGGGGGCTTGTTTGCGGTGCAAATGGCGCTTTTGGCGGCGATGCGCTGGCTGCGCCGTCCGGGCAAAAGCGACTGAGCGGGGCGTCTGGAGTCGCGTCTGTGGTTGGGCCCGTGGTTGGGGCAGGCATGACTTTTGTGACGCTTGTGCCGACCAGCTATTTAAATTTAGTGATCTTGGGGTAAACTCGACCCGACTCTTTTCGCAACGAAGGGTGTGGTCCGGTTCTGGCGCGACACCGTGACACCCCGGCGCGCAATAAAAAGGTAGCTTGGCCATGACCCATCCCTACATCGGCCTTCCCACGATCGCCTATTGGAAAACCGGCGTCGCGGCATTGAACCCCTTGCAATTGTCGGGGCTTTGGCAGCCGAAATTCCCTGTCACCGGCGAAGATCGCATCGTGACGGCGGGGTCGTGTTTTGCCCAGCATATCGGGCGGGCCTTGTCGGCGCGCGGCTATCGCTGGCTTGATGCCGAACCTGCGCCACCGTTTTTGAAACCCGAGGATGCCAGCGCCTACAACTACGGCATTTTCAGTTTTCGCACCGGCAATATCTACAGCGCGCGCATTTTGCGCCAATGGCTGGAAATGGCCTTTGGCGCAGAGGTGCCTGCCTGTCTGAATTGGGAAACTGAGGGGCGGTTCTTTGATGGTTTGCGCCCTGCAATCGAGCCGAACGGCTTCGAGACGCTGGGCGAAATGATTGCCTCGCGCGAGGCCTGCTTTGCGGCAATCCGCAAGGCGGTGAATCAGGGAAGCGTGTTTGTCTTTACGCTGGGCTTGACCGAAAGCTGGTATGACGCCGAAAGCGATACCGAATTCGCGCTTTGCCCCGGCACGGTGGCAGGCACGTTCGACGCCCAACAGCATAAGTTTCGCAATCACCGCCACGCGGGTATCTTGAAGGACATGAAAGCGGCGATCAAACTGATCCGCCGCAAGAATCCAGAGATGCGCGTATTGCTGACGGTCTCGCCGGTGCCGCTGACGGCGACCGCCTCGGGCGCGCATGTGCTGACGGCCACCAGCCGCTCCAAAAGCACGCTGCGCGCGGTCGCGGCGGAACTGGCGGAGGATTACGACTTTGTCGATTACTTCCCGTCCTACGAAATCATCACCCATCCGGTCTGGCGCGGCATGTTCTATGCGCCCAACCAGCGGTCGGTTGTGAGCGAAGGTGTGGATGTGGTCATGGGGCATTTCTTTGCCGACCAGGATCGCGCCTATCCCGATCGCGCCAAGCCCGATCAGGGCGGCAAGGGAAAAGCGGGCGCGGATACGAAACGCGCGCAAAATCCGGACGCAGGGGACGTTAAATGCGAGGAGGAGTTGCTGAATGCTTTCGCGCGTTGAGGCTCAAAGCCCCCCGACCAAACTGTGTATCTTTGGCGATAGTCATCTAAGTGCGGCCAGCCGCGCGCTGAAAGAAGCGCCGGTCCTGGGCGATTTGGCGTATGAATTCTGGGGCGCAGATGGCCCGAGTTTTCGCGATCTCACCTTGGTCGACGGGCGAATCACGCCGGGAAAAATTGCGAAGGATGTTGTGGCGACGGTGAACGGGCAGGGGCGCGAGACGCTTGGCCCCACCGATTTCGACGCGTTCTTGTTTTACGGCGCACGGCTGCGGATGTCGGAATTCATGCCGCCGATGCTTGACCTTCTGGCGCGCCCCTTTGCCCATGTCAGCGCAGCCGTGGCCCGCAAACAGGTCCGCAGCTTTCTGGGCAAGACGCGATCCTATCGCTTTGCCCAGCATTTTGCGGCGCAGAACCCCAAGGCCAGCGTTGTGTTCACGCCGACCTCGCTGTTGACGGCGGATATTCTGCCGCGGGTTGCGAATGGCTATCGCTATGCCAAAAAGGCGCAAGAACCGCATCGCGCGATCCTGCGCGATCTGCTGGACGAGGCGGGGCGCGAGGATGGCATCACCTTTTTGCACCAGCCCGAAAGGACGATTGTCAAAGGCATGTTTACCGATCCCGCCTATGGCATCGCCGGGGCGCAAGAAGATAAGGACGCTGTCCACAAAGCGCCCGCCTATGCGCGGCTGATCCTCGAAACCTACGCAAAGCAGGTTTGTCTGCCAGTAACCCAAGTTTAGGCTTGATCTTCGGCGGGGGCTGCCGTATCTCCCGCCTCGGTCTAGGGGTATAGCTCAGCTGGTAGAGCGACGGTCTCCAAAACCGTAGGTCCCGGGTTCGAACCCTGGTGCCCCTGCCAGACCATTTTCCCACAGTGCCAGACAGATCCGATTGCCCCGGCGGGGCCTGCGGGTCGGCCTGTGCGTGGGCGACACGCTTGCGATCCCAGTTGGGGCTTTGTGTTCCCAAAGGTTGCGCAGCCGCGAGAGGTCGCGTATTTGCGGCCACGACAGAAATTATCGGGCGGTGCCCGAAGATCGAGGAAGTCCCATGGCCAAGGCGAATTCGACAAAGGCAAATCCGCTTCAGTTCATCCAGCAGGTGCGCTCGGAAGTTTCGAAAGTCGTGTGGCCGGCGCGGCGCGAAGTTGTGCTGACGACCATCATGGTGTTCGTGATGGCCGCGCTGACGGCGGTATTTTTCTTCCTCGTCGATCTTGCGATCCGCTTTGGCTTGCAGGGGCTGCTTGATCTGGTTGGCTAAGACACGATCGCTTTATCGGGCGTCTTTTTGTCAACCAAAGCTCAGGCAAGGGTTGATTGAAAGCGCATCTGGCGGTAGAGCGAGCGCTATTGAAGGTAAGGGGCGTGCATCGATTCGGGTTGCGCGCCGCTTTTCATTCAGGAAAACGGGCTTTTAAACGGGTCCGAGGACAGAAAGTCCGGTGAAAACCGGCGAGATTTGAAGGGCTTAGATAGATGGCATTGCGTTGGTATTCGGTGAGCGTCCTCTCGAACTTCGAGAAGAAGATTGCCGAGCAAATCCGTCTAGCGGTCGAAGAAAAGGGTCTTGAAGACCAAATCGCCGAAGTTCTGGTGCCGACCGAAGAGGTCATCGAGGTGCGCCGCGGGAAGAAGGTTACGACCGAGCGCCGGTTCATGCCCGGCTATGTGCTGGTGCGCATGGACATGACCGATCAGGCCTATCACCTCGTGACGTCGATCAACCGTGTGACCGGTTTCCTCGGAGCATTTGGCAAGCCGATGCCGATGCGCGATCACGAAGTGAATGCGATCCTCAACCGTGTTGAGGAGAACGCCGAAGCGCCGCGTGAATTGATCTCTTTCGAGATCGGCGAAAAGGTTTCCGTGGGCGAAGGCGCCTTCGAAGGCTTCGACGGAATGGTCGAAGACGTGGATTACGACAACAAGCGCCTCAAGGTGGCTGTGTCGATCTTCGGGCGCGCAACGCCCGTGGAACTGGAATTCTCGCAGGTCAACAAACAGGCCTGATCGAGTGTCCGTGGGAGGCGAGGGTCACGCGTGATCCGGACTGTACCACGCAACCAAAAGCCCGCCGTCGCGTCGGGGGAGCTGTTGAAGAAGGAGAGGCCACATGGCCAAGAAAGTCGTCGGGCAGCTCAAGCTGCAAATTAAAGCGGGTGCCGCTAACCCGTCCCCGCCCGTTGGTCCCGCTCTGGGTCAGCGCGGCATCAACATCATGGAATTCTGTAAGGCGTTCAACGCTGCGACGCAGGAGATGGAAGGCGGCGCACCTTGCCCCACCGTCATCACCTACTACGCAGACAAGTCCTTCACTTTCGAAGTGAAGACCCCGCCTGCCTCGTTCTACCTGAAAAAAGCTGCTGGCCTGAAGCCGGTTGGCAAACGTAACCGTCCCCAAGGCTCGCAAGCCCCCGGTCGTACGGTTGCAGGCACGGTTTCCGTGGCTCAGGTTCGCGAAATTGCGGAAGCGAAAATGAAAGATCTCAACGCCAACGACATCGAAGGCGCCATGAAGATCATTCTGGGTTCGGCCCGCTCCATCGGCATCGAGGTGAAGTAATGGCTAAATTTGGTAAACGTACCCGCGCCGCACGCGAAGCATTCGCCGGCAAAGAAGACATCACGGTCGAAGCAGCCGTGGCTCTGATCAAATCCTCGGCCTCCGCGAAATTCGACGAAACCGTTGAAATCGCTCTGAACCTTGGCGTTGACCCCCGTCACGCAGACCAAATGGTCCGTGGCGTTGTGTCCCTGCCCAACGGCACCGGTAAAACCGTGCGCGTTGCTGTGTTTGCCCGTGGCGCGAAGGCTGACGAAGCCACCGCAGCCGGTGCAGACATCGTCGGTGCAGAAGAGCTGATGGAAACCATCCAGTCGGGCAAGATCGAATTCGATCGCTGCATCGCGACTCCGGACATGATGGGGATCGTTGGTCGCCTTGGTAAAATCCTCGGCCCGCGTAACCTGATGCCCAACCCGCGCGTTGGCACCGTGACCATGGACGTGAAAGCGGCCGTGGAAGCAGCCAAAGGCGGCGAAGTCCAGTTCAAAGCCGAGAAAGCCGGCGTTGTGCACGGCGGCATCGGCAAAGTGTCCTTCACCGAAGAACAGCTGACCCAGAACGTTCGCGCGTTCGTGGACGCTGTTCAAAAAGCCAAGCCCACGGGCGCCAAAGGGGCGTACATGCAGAAAGTTTCTCTGTCGTCCACCATGGGCCCGGGCGTGTCGGTTGCTGTCGAGAACGCAATCGAAGGCTAAGAATTTGGTTGCGGTTCATCCGCACCGAATGGCGGGGCATCCGTGCCCCGTCCTGTCCGAGACGGAGGGTTTGCAGCACCTGCTGTGAATAAATCCTTCCTGAGATGGGGAACGTGAGAGATTTACGAGGGAGACCTCGGGCGATCTGGATCGGGACCCTCAAAACGGACCCGAACGCTCTGGACATTCGTTCAGGGCAAATATGAGCCGGAGGGGTGACCCTCCATACTTGGAGTGAAACTGTGGATAGAGCACAAAAAGAGAAGGTGATCGAGGAACTCGGTCAAATCTTTGAAAGCTCTGGCGTTGTAGTGGTTGCTCACTACGCGGGTCTCACGGTTGCGAACATGCAGGATCTTCGGGGGCGCATGCGCGCTGTCGGCGGTTCCGTCCGCGTTGCCAAGAACAAGCTCGCCAAGATCGCCCTTGAAGGCACCCCCAACCAGCCGGTTGCGGATCTGCTGACGGGCATGACCGTTCTCGCCTATTCCGAAGACCCTGTGGCAGCTGCCAAAGTGGTCGTGGATTACGCAAAAACCAACGAGAAGCTTCAAATTCTCGGCGGTGCGATGGGTGGAACTGGTCTCGACGTCGATGGTGTGAAAGCCGTGTCGCAAATGCCGTCTCGCGAGGAGCTTATTGCTTCCATCGTGGGCTGCATCGGCGCCCCCGCTTCGAACATCGCCGGCGCGATTGGCGCGCCCGCTTCGAACATCGCTGGCATCTTGTCGACTATCGAAGACAAAGCTGCTGCATAAAGCAATCTGAGCCGCGTAGGGTTGTAATTGCCCGCGTTGGAACACATCTAAATTTGAATGGATAGCAAAATGGCTGATCTGAAAAAACTCGCCGAAGAGATCGTGGGTCTGACCCTTCTCGAAGCACAAGAACTGAAAACCATCCTCAAAGACGAGTACGGCATCGAGCCCGCTGCTGGCGGCGCTGTCATGATGGCTGGCCCCGCAGGCGACGCAGGTGCTGCTGCTGAGGAAAAAACCGAATTCGACGTCGTCCTGAAAGACGCCGGCGCTTCGAAAATCAACGTCATCAAAGAAGTCCGCGCCATCACCGGCCTGGGCCTCAAAGAAGCCAAAGACCTCGTGGAAGCTGGCGGCAAAGTCAAAGAAGGCGCTGCCAAAGCAGAAGCAGAAGAAGTCAAAGCGAAACTCGAAGCCGCTGGCGCGACTGTCGAGCTGGCCTAATTGGCTTTGGCCCTTTAGGGTCGCACAAAATACAGGCTGGATCCCGAAATTCGGGGTCCAGCCGAACCTGTCTTGGTAAGTGCCTCTTGCGCGATGACGCGTGGGTCGGCTTTTTCCAAGGGTAGGTTTTTGGTCGGGAGCACGCCATTGGGTCGGCGCGCAGGAATAGACCTCTAACCCCCTCTTTCGTAAGGGCGCAGTTGCCGGAACCCAACAGCGGCTGTGCTTGCGAAAATCTGAAAGGTGATGACGCGCAATGGGCTCTACCTTCCTCGGCCAAAAACGCCTCCGCAAATATTACGGTAAAATCCGTGAAGTGCTGGAGATGCCGAACCTCATTGAGGTCCAGAAATCCTCCTACGACCTGTTCCTGAATTCCGGGGACAGCCTTGAGCCGCTCGACGGCGAAGGCATCAAGGGCGTATTCCAATCGGTTTTCCCGATTAAGGATTTCAACGAGACCGCTATTCTCGAATTCGTCAAATACGAACTCGAGTCCCCGAAATATGATGTCGAAGAGTGCATGCAGCGCGACATGACCTATAGCGCGCCGCTCAAGGTGACGCTGCGTCTGATCGTGTTCGATGTGGACGAAGACACGGGCGCCAAGTCGGTGAAAGACATCAAGGAACAAGACGTGTTCATGGGCGACATGCCCCTGATGACGCCCAACGGCACCTTTGTCGTCAATGGCACCGAGCGTGTGATCGTGTCCCAGATGCACCGCTCGCCCGGTGTGTTCTTTGACCACGACAAGGGCAAAACCCATTCGTCGGGTAAATTGCTCTTTGCATGTCGGATCATTCCCTACCGCGGGTCGTGGCTCGACTTCGAATTCGACGCCAAAGACATCGTGTTTGCCCGTATCGACCGTCGTCGTAAGCTGCCCGTGACCACACTGCTCTATGCGCTTGGCATGGATCAGGAAGGCATCATGGACGCCTATTACAACACCGTCGATTACAAGCTCGACAAGAACAAGGGTTGGGTAACCAAGTTCTTCCCCGAGCGTGTGCGCGGCACCCGTCCGCAGTACGACCTTGTGGATGCGGCGACCGGCGAAGTCATCTGCAAAGCTGGCGACAAGATGACGCCGCGCGCGGTGAAAAAGCTGATCGACGAAGGCAATGTGACCGAGCTTTTGGTGCCCTTCGAGCGCATCATGGGCAAATTCGTTGCCAAAGACATCATCAACGAAGAAAACGGCGCAATCTACGTCGAGGCCGGTGACGAACTTACCTGGGAACTCGACAAAGAGGGCGACGTTGTTGGCGGTGCTTTGAAAGACCTGCTCGACGCCGGGATCACCGAGATTCCCGTGCTCGACATCGACAACGTCAACGTGGGCGCCTACATGCGCAACACGATGGCGGCGGATAAAAACATGAACCGCGAAACCGCGCTCATGGATATCTACCGCGTCATGCGTCCGGGTGAGCCGCCGACCGTTGAAGCGGCGTCCGGCCTCTTTGATACGCTGTTCTTCGATAGCGAGCGTTATGACCTTTCGGCTGTTGGTCGCGTGAAAATGAACATGCGTCTTGACCTTGATGCGCCGGATACCCAGCGCACCCTGCGTCATGCGGATATCATTTCCTGCATCAAGGCCCTCGTGGAACTGCGCGACGGTCGTGGCGACATCGACGACATCGACCACCTGGGCAACCGCCGTGTGCGCTCGGTCGGCGAACTCATGGAAAACCAGTACCGCGTCGGGCTGCTTCGTATGGAGCGCGCGATCAAGGAACGTATGTCTTCCGTCGAGATCGACACGGTCATGCCGCAAGACCTCATCAACGCGAAACCGGCTGCTGCTGCGGTGCGTGAATTCTTCGGCTCCTCGCAGCTGTCGCAGTTCATGGACCAAACCAACCCGCTCTCGGAAGTCACGCACAAGCGTCGTCTGTCCGCGCTTGGGCCGGGCGGTTTGACCCGCGAACGTGCCGGTTTCGAAGTCCGCGACGTTCACCCGACCCACTATGGCCGGATGTGCCCGATTGAAACGCCGGAAGGCCCGAACATCGGTCTGATCAACTCGCTGGCAACTTTTGCACGCGTGAACAAATACGGCTTCATCGAAACGCCCTACCGTAAGGTTGTCGACAACAAGGTCACTGACGAAGTGAACTACATGTCCGCGACCGAGGAAATGCGTCACACGGTGGCGCAGGCCAACGCCTCGCTCGATTCCGATGGCAAGTTCACGGATGACCTGATTTCGACCCGCCAGTCGGGCGAATTCATGCTCAACCCGCCGGAAAACGTGGATCTGATCGACGTGTCGCCCAAACAGCTGGTGTCTGTTGCGGCTTCGCTTATTCCGTTCCTCGAAAACGACGATGCTAACCGCGCTCTCATGGGCTCGAACATGCAACGTCAGGCAGTGCCGCTTTTGCGTGCCGAGGCGCCGCTTGTCGGCACCGGTATCGAAGAAGTTGTGGCCCGCGACTCCGGTGCTGCGATCATGGCCAAACGCGCTGGTATCATCGACCAGGTCGATGCGACCCGTATCGTTGTGCGCGCGACCGCAGACATGGAAGTCGGTGATCCCGGCGTGGACATCTACCGTCTGCGTAAATTCCAGCGCTCCAACCAGAACACCTGCATCAACCAGAAACCTCTGGTGAAAGTCGGTGATGTGGTCGGCAAGAACGAAGTCATCGCGGATGGTCCGTCCACCGAGATGGGCGAACTTGCTCTGGGCAAAAACGTGGTCGTCGCGTTCATGCCGTGGAACGGGTACAACTACGAAGACTCCATCCTGATTTCCGAACGCATCTCGCGCGATGACGTGTTCACCTCTGTCCATATCGAGGAATTCGAAGTGGCGGCGCGCGACACGAAACTCGGGCCGGAAGAAATCACCCGCGATATTCCCAACGTCGGCGAGGAAGCCCTGCGCAACCTCGACGAAGCAGGCGTTGTCTACATCGGTGCGCATGTCGAACCGGGTGACATTCTGGTCGGGAAAATCACGCCCAAGGGCGAAAGCCCGATGACGCCGGAAGAAAAACTTCTGCGCGCCATCTTTGGTGAAAAGGCATCGGACGTGCGCGACACCTCGCTGCGCGTGAAACCCGGTGACTACGGGACTGTCGTGGAAGTGCGCGTCTTCAACCGCCACGGTGTCGAAAAAGACGAACGCTCCTTGCAGATCGAGCGCGAAGAAGTCGAAAGCCTGTCGCGCGACCGTGACGACGAGCTCGCGATCCTCGAGCGCAACATCTACCAGCGTCTGAGCGATCTGATCCTGGGCAAAACGGCTGTCAAAGGCCCACGTGGCGTCAAAACGCCGGGCGTGATCACCCAAGAGCTTTTGGGCGAATTGTCCAAAGGCCAGTGGTGGCAGCTTGCCTTGGAAGAAGAGGCCGATGCGCAAATCGTCGAGGCTCTGAACGCCCAGTACGAAGCGCAAAAGCGTGCTCTTGATCACCGTTTCGAAGACAAGGTCGAAAAAGTCCGTCGCGGCGACGATCTGCCCCCGGGCGTGATGAAAATGGTCAAAGTGTTCATCGCGGTGAAGCGCAAGCTGCAGCCGGGTGACAAAATGGCCGGTCGTCACGGCAACAAAGGTGTGATTTCGCGCGTCGTTCCCATGGAAGATATGCCCTTCCTCGCGGACGGCACGCCGGTCGATTTCTGTCTCAACCCGCTCGGCGTGCCGTCGCGGATGAACGTTGGTCAGATTCTCGAGTGTCACATGGGCTGGGCGTCGCGCGGTCTTGGCATCCAGGTGGACGAGGCTCTGCAAGAGTACCGCCGCTCGGGTGACATGACCCCCGTGAAAGACGCGCTGAAATTCGTCTACGGCGAAGAGGTGTACAACGAGGGCTTTGAAGGTCAGGAGGACAGCCTTGTCCTTGATATGGCTGCCAATGTCACCCGTGGTGTGCCGATCGCAACGCCCGTCTTTGACGGTGCGAAAGAGGCGGATGTCAACGATGCGCTCAAACGCGCAGGCTTTGATACCTCGGGCCAATCGGTGCTGTTTGATGGCCGTACAGGCGAACAATTCGCCCGTAAGGTCACCGTCGGCATGAAGTACCTGCTGAAGCTGCATCACCTTGTGGACGACAAAATCCACGCGCGCTCGACCGGTCCGTACTCGCTTGTCACCCAGCAGCCGCTTGGTGGTAAGGCCCAGTTCGGTGGTCAGCGTTTCGGGGAGATGGAAGTCTGGGCGCTCGAAGCTTATGGCGCCGCCTACACGTTGCAGGAAATGCTTACGGTCAAGTCGGACGATGTTGCCGGCCGGACCAAGGTCTACGAGTCGATCGTCAAAGGCGAAGACAACTTCGAGGCCGGTATTCCCGAAAGCTTTAACGTGCTGGTCAAAGAAGTCCGCGGCCTCGGCCTCAACATGGAACTCCTGGATGCGGAGGGGGAAGAGTAAGGGTTTCCTCAAGGAAAGCCCTACTCGGGCGGCGCTGGTCTCTGGTGTCGCCCACCCTTCTTCGGTCTGAAATTAGGAATTCAAGATGAACCAGGAACTAACAGCCAACCCGTTCAACCCGTTGGCCGCTCCCAAGACCTTTGATGAAATCAAGGTCTCTCTGGCGTCTCCCGAGCGGATCCTGTCGTGGTCCTACGGCGAGATCAAAAAGCCGGAAACCATCAACTACCGCACGTTCAAACCCGAGCGTGACGGTCTGTTCTGTGCGCGTATTTTTGGTCCGATCAAGGACTATGAATGCCTGTGCGGCAAATACAAACGCATGAAGTATCGCGGCGTTGTCTGCGAGAAATGCGGTGTTGAAGTCACGCTTCAAAAAGTGCGCCGCGAGCGCATGGGCCACATCGAACTGGCCGCGCCCGTTGCGCATATCTGGTTCCTGAAATCGCTTCCAAGCCGCATCGGCCTCATGCTCGACATGACGCTGCGCGATCTGGAACGTGTGCTCTATTTCGAAAACTACGTTGTGATCGAGCCGGGCCTGACGGACCTCACCTACGGTCAGATGATGACCGAAGAAGAGTTCATGGACGCCCAAGACACCTATGGGATGGATGCGTTTTCGGCCAATATCGGTGCCGAAGCGATCCGTGACATGCTGTCCAACATCGACCTTGAGTCTACCGCAGACCAGCTGCGCGAAGACCTCAAAGAGGCGACTGGCGAGCTGAAGCCCAAGAAGATCATCAAACGTCTGAAGATCGTCGAAAGCTTCCTTGAGTCGGGCAACCGTCCCGAGTGGATGATCCTTACGGTCGTGCCCGTGATCCCGCCCGAGCTGCGCCCGCTGGTGCCGCTGGATGGGGGCCGTTTTGCGACCTCCGATCTCAACGATCTTTACCGTCGTGTGATCAACCGGAACAACCGTCTCAAGCGTCTGATCGAACTGCGTGCGCCCGATATCATCGTGCGCAACGAAAAGCGGATGCTGCAGGAATCCGTGGATGCGCTGTTCGACAACGGTCGTCGTGGCCGCGTCATCACCGGCGCCAACAAACGCCCGCTGAAGTCGCTGTCGGACATGCTGAAAGGTAAACAGGGTCGTTTCCGTCAGAACCTTTTGGGCAAGCGCGTCGACTTCTCGGGTCGTTCGGTCATTGTGACCGGTCCCGAGTTGAAGTTGCACCAGTGCGGTCTGCCCAAGAAGATGGCGCTCGAGCTGTTCAAGCCCTTCATCTACTCGCGTCTGGAGGCCAAAGGTCTGTCCTCCACCGTGAAACAGGCCAAGAAGCTGGTCGAAAAAGAGCGCCCCGAAGTCTGGGATATCCTTGACGAGGTCATCCGCGAGCACCCGGTTCTGTTGAACCGCGCGCCCACGTTGCACCGTCTGGGGATTCAGGCCTTCGAACCCACGCTGGTCGAAGGCAAAGCCATCCAGCTGCACCCGCTTGTGTGTTCGGCATTCAACGCCGACTTCGACGGTGACCAAATGGCTGTGCACGTGCCGCTCTCGCTGGAAGCACAGCTGGAAGCCCGCGTCCTGATGATGTCCACGAACAACGTTCTGTCGCCCGCCAACGGCGCGCCGATCATCGTGCCGTCGCAGGATATGATTTTGGGGATTTACTACCTCACCATGCAGCGTCAGGGCATGAAGGGTGAAGGCATGGTCTTCTCCTCCATCGACGAGGTCGAGCATGCGTTGTCTGCCGGTGAAGTGCATTTGCACGCCAAAATCACCGCGCGGATTCCGCAGATCGACGAGCATGGTCAGGAAGTGATCCAGCGCTTTGAAACGACACCGGGCCGTTTGCGCCTTGGCGGCCTGTTGCCGCTGAACGCAAAAGCGCCGTTTGAACTGGTGAACCGTCTTCTGCGCAAGAAGGAAGTGCAGCAGGTCATCGACACCGTCTACCGTTATTGCGGTCAGAAAGAGTCGGTTATCTTCTGTGACCAGATCATGTCGATGGGCTTTAAAGAGGCGTTCAAGGCCGGCATTTCGTTCGGGAAGGATGACATGGTCATTCCCGACACCAAATGGCCGATCGTGGATGCGACCCGTGAGTTGGTCAAAGACTTCGAACAACAGTACATGGACGGCCTGATCACTCAGGGCGAAAAGTACAACAAAGTTGTCGATGCTTGGGCCAAGTGTAACGACAAGGTCACCGAAGCGATGATGACCACCATTTCGACGGCTGCGATCGACGAAAACGGGGCCGAAGCTGAACCCAACTCGGTTTACATGATGGCGCACTCTGGTGCGCGTGGCTCTGTGACCCAGATGAAACAGCTTGGCGGGATGCGCGGCCTGATGGCCAAACCTTCGGGCGAGATTATCGAAACGCCGATCATCTCGAACTTTAAAGAAGGTCTGACCGTGTTGGAGTACTTCAACTCCACCCACGGTGCGCGTAAGGGTCTGTCCGACACCGCATTGAAAACGGCGAACTCGGGCTATTTGACCCGTCGTCTGGTTGATGTGGCGCAGGACTGCATCGTGCGTATGCACGACTGTGGGACGGATCGTGCAGTGACTGCGGAAGCGGCTGTGAACGACGGCGAAGTTGTGTCGTCGCTGGCGGAGCGCATTCTGGGCCGTGTTGCGGCCGAGGATATCCTCAAGCCGGGCACCGACGAAGTGCTGGTCGCCCATAACGAGCTGATCGACGAACGCAAATCCGACCTCATCGAGGCCTCGGGTGTGCAGTCCATGCGCATCCGCTCGCCGCTGACCTGTGAAGCGGAAGAGGGCGTTTGTGCGGCCTGCTACGGTCGTGACCTCGCACGCGGTACGCTGGTCAACCAAGGTGAGGCCGTCGGCATCATCGCGGCCCAGTCCATCGGCGAACCCGGCACGCAGCTGACGATGCGGACTTTCCACATCGGCGGCGTTGCGCAGGGTGGTCAGCAGTCCTTCCAGGAAGCAAACCAGGAAGGCGTCATCGAGCTTCGCAATGCGAACCTGCTGGAAAACGTTTATGGCGAGTTCATCGTCATGGGCCGCAACATGCAGCTGGTCATTGCCGATGAATCGGGTGTGGAACGCGCTTCGTACAAATTGGGCTACGGCACGAAGGTCTTTGTCAAAGACAAAGAAACCATCGCGCGCGGCACCAAACTGTTCGAATGGGACCCCTACACCCTGCCGATGATCGCCGAGAAATCGGGGAAAGCGAAATTCGTGGACCTCATCTCGGGCTTCTCCGTGCGTGACGTGACCGATGATGCGACCGGCATGAGCCAGAAAATCGTGTCCGATTGGCGTTCTGCGCCAAAAGGCAACGAGCTCAAGCCCGAAATCATCATCGTGGGCGAAGATGGCGAACCGATGCGCAATGATGCAGGCAACCCCGTTGTCTACACCATGTCGGTCGATGCCATTCTGTCCATCGAAGACGGTCAGGAAGTCAAAGCAGGTGACGTTGTTGCCCGTATTCCGCGCGAAGGTGCAAAGACGAAGGACATTACCGGTGGTCTGCCGCGTGTGGCCGAACTCTTTGAAGCACGTCGTCCCAAAGATCACGCGATCATCGCGGAAATCGACGGCTATGTGCGCTTTGGCAAGGACTACAAGAACAAGCGTCGCATTGCGATCGAACCGGCAGACGATAGTCTCGATCAGGTCGAATACATGGTGCCCAAAGGCAAGCACATCCCCGTGGCCGAAGGTGACTTCGTCCAGAAGGGCGATTACATCATGGACGGCAACCCCGCCCCCCACGACATTCTGTCGATCATGGGTGTCGAGGCACTTGCCGATTACATGATTGCCGAGGTGCAGGACGTGTATCGACTGCAGGGCGTGAAGATCAACGACAAGCACATCGAGGTGATCGTTCGCCAGATGCTGCAAAAGTGGGAGATCCAGGAGTCCGGCGATACGGTGCTGCTTAAGGGCGAAACGGTCGACAAGGCGGAGTTCGACGAGGCGAACGCCAAGGCGATTTCGAAAAACGGTCGTCCGGCGAAAGGCGAGCCGATCCTTCTGGGGATCACCAAAGCGTCGCTTCAGACCCGTTCGTTCATCTCGGCGGCCTCGTTCCAGGAGACCACCCGTGTGCTTACCGAGGCCTCTGTTCAGGGCAAACGCGACAAGCTTGTTGGCCTGAAAGAGAACGTCATCGTGGGTCGTCTGATCCCCGCCGGTACGGGTGGGGCAACGGCGATGATCCGCAAGGTCGCGCTCGATCGCGACACGACGGTGATCGAAGAAGCCCGCGCCGAAGCCGAAGCCGCTGCTCTTTTGGCAGCGCCTGCGCCGGATATGATCGGTGGCGACAGCTTCGACACCGCCATGGCGGATGTGCCCGAAAGCCGCGACGAGTAAGCTTCGTCCCTTTGAAACGTGAAAAGGCCCCGCGATGAGCGGGGCCTTTTTTTTGACGCGAGCAGGGCAGGGTGGGGCGGTTTCGCCCAAAGGCTAGGCCGGCAACAAGGCCGCGGCCTGTGCCATATGGTGTTGCCAGCGTTCATCCGCGCGAAAGTCGTCGCCGCGCTTTTCGCACATGGCTTGGACGTAATCGGCGCAGCACAGGTGATGCAGGCGCTCGACATCGGGCACTGCGCGGATCTGGGCGTAAACCGCGTCAAAGCGCTCCTTTTGGGCCAATGCGTCGGTGTTGACCTCGTCGTTGCGATTGTGGCGGCGCAGAAAGTCGTCCGTGTAGCGGTCCACACCCGCCGATGCCGATGCGCGCCCCTGTTTGAAAGCGTAGTTTTCACGGGTGCGGATCACGTAGTGATTCACCTGCGCGGTGTCATGGGTGATATATTGCTCATGGGTCAGGGATTTCGGGTTGGTGTCGGGGTTGTAGCCGGAAATTCTGGCGCCATTCGAGCGGATCCAGCGATTGACGCCCTCGTTCCAGGGGCCTTCGCCCTGCCATCCTTTGGGGGAATGCGCTCCGAGCCGCTTAAAGCGGCGCGGTTGGTAGATGAAACTTTTGAAAAAATGGTTCACCCGCGTGCCCGGGCCACCGGCTTGGGTAAACATGCGGTGGGTGAGCTGATCCTCCCAACGGGTCAGCCCGCTGTCGCCGAAAACTTTCCAGTGGATCGCGATACCGGCAACATTGGGTGTCTCCTCCCCCAAGAAAGACGCAAGCGTGCCGTCTTCGGTGTGTAGCACCAGAAATTCGTCGATATCGCAGAGAAAAAACCAGCCCGCCTTTTGCGTCAGCGGATGGGCATGCCCTGCCTTGTGCAGGCTGAGTTTGGGAGGTTTTCCCACCGTCGGGGTGACTTCCAGCGCGGTGAGCCAACCGGCCTCCTGCAGGCGCGCCATCAGCTCCGGGGAATGGTCGGTGCAATCGTTGTAGCAGATCAGAACATCGTCAAAGCCGAGCATTTTCTGCCACGCGACCCACTCCAGAATGAACGGGCCTTCGTTGCGTGTGCAGGTCATGACCAGACTGTCCTGCACGCCGCCCACGGGCGCAGAGGGGGCGGCTTGGGCAGCGGCGGGGCGGGCTGCGGGCGCATGTTTTGGCAGGCTTTTGGCGCGTTTGCGAAACGGCGCGGCGCGATCCTCGTCGGGCGCGCTGTGGTGGGCTGCAAAATCGGCGCAACATAGAGCGTGCAGCCGCGCAACGCCGGCAATCGCGAGAAGTTTGTCCAATTCGGTTTGAAATCGGGTGTCATAGCGGCGCGCGTCGCTATCGTGCGCGCCCGTTGTCTGGGGCGCAGGCCCGCGTGCGTAGGTGTTGATCCGCGCGCTGTCAGGGGGAAGCGGCGCAGGGTCGCTGGCCGATAGGGCCGCAGCCGTTGAAAACAGGCACGCAGGGACAACGGGTGTCTCGGCGGCCTGCAGCAGGGCCGTTTCGTGATGGAAAACCGGCTCGTCCCATAGCGCCTGCGGTCCTGCAAAACCCTGCGTCGGGATCTGATAGGCGCCCTGGCCTGTGTCCAGTCGCGCCGTCAGATCCTCGATCTGCCCGGCCTCCGCAAAAATCACCAAACGCTGCGCAATGTCCGAAAGCAGCGCCCAGTGCGCCGTCTGCACAATCGGGTGCTTTGCGATACGCCGCACCGCCTGTCCTGTCAGGGCGCGGTCGGGATCGGCGGTAAAGGATTTCTGGCTCAGGACACCCTCGCGTTCGAGCAGGCGCAAAAGCTGGGGAGAGCGGTCGGTGCAATCGTGATGCAGGACGAGAATTTCGTCAAAGCCCAGGGCCTTTTGCCACGCAATCCACTGCAACAGAAACGGGCCGTCGTCTTGCGTGAGTGCGATCGACACACTGGTTTGTCGCGGCATTGACCTCTCCTCGCCATCCCCATACGCAGACGACGTTAGGGTAGCCCCCCGACAGAGAAAAGGAAAATGCGCAGCGCGCCGCAGGGACGCGCGTGCCGCGAATTGCAGCGCAGCGCGAACAGGTGGCTCTGGCGCGCCTCTCTGTGTTGACAAGCTATCCGACTCTCCATATACCGCGCGCATCCGGCTAAAGGGGGCTCCCTCTTTTTTGCCGATCTCTAAATCGTAGTGATCAAGATGCGGGCCATTTTGCGGCCTTCATCCTCTGGGAACTCACCGCGTCGTTCGCCTCGGAATGGGAACGATTGCGGGTTTTTGTGTTATGCGCATGCGTCTGACACTGCACATCGTAATCTTCCCGGTGAAAGCCGTGGTTGCCAAAGTTAGGAAACGGGAAAGAGCCCTATGCCAACGATCCAACAGCTGATCCGCAAGCCGCGTCAGCCCAAAGTAAAACGCTCGAAGTCCCAGCACCTCGAGTCCTGCCCGCAAAAACGTGGCGTTTGCACCCGCGTGTACACGACGACTCCGAAGAAACCGAACTCCGCTATGCGTAAAGTCGCCAAAGTGCGTCTGACCAACGGTTTCGAAGTCATCTCCTACATCCCCGGTGAAAGCCACAACCTTCAGGAACACTCCGTGGTTCTGATCCGTGGCGGCCGTGTAAAAGACCTTCCGGGTGTCCGTTACCACATCCTGCGCGGTGTTCTGGATACCCAAGGTGTTAAAGATCGTCGTCAACGTCGTTCGAAATACGGCGCTAAGCGTCCGAAATAAGGAGAGACCGGTATGTCCCGTCGTCACGCCGCTGAGAAGCGCGAAGTTCTGCCCGACGCCAAATTTGGCGACCGTGTGCTCACCAAGTTCATGAACAACCTCATGATCGATGGCAAGAAATCTGCCGCCGAGAAAATCGTCTACAACGCGTTTGACCGCGTCGAAGACAAGTTGAAAAAAGCGCCCGTCGAAGTCTTCCACGAAGCCCTCGACAACGTGAAGCCTTCCGTCGAAGTGCGCTCGCGTCGCGTCGGTGGTGCAACCTACCAGGTGCCCGTCGAAGTGCGTCCCGAGCGTCGTGAAGCGCTTGCGATCCGTTGGTTGATCAACGCCGCCCGTTCGCGCAACGAAAACACCATGGAAGAACGCCTTGCCGGTGAGCTGCTTGACGCAGTCAACGGCCGCGGTTCTGCTGTGAAAAAGCGTGAAGACACCCACAAGATGGCCGATGCGAACAAAGCATTCAGCCACTATCGTTGGTAATCTGACCGCCGGATAATCTGACGCTGGCGGCCTTCGGGTCGCCAGCCATCTGAACTCAGGCCCTAGGACCCGCACCCATGGCACGCGACTATCCCCTCGAACGTTACCGCAACTTCGGTATCATGGCGCACATCGACGCAGGTAAAACCACCTGCTCCGAGCGTATCCTCTACTACACCGGCAAGTCCCACAACATTGGTGAGGTGCACGATGGTGCGGCCACCATGGACTGGATGGAGCAGGAGCAGGAACGCGGCATCACGATCACCTCGGCTGCGACCACCACTTTCTGGCAACGCCAAGAAGAGCCCACCGAAGAGGGCACATCCGATACCAAATTCCGGATGAACATCATCGACACCCCCGGCCACGTTGACTTCACCATTGAAGTCGAGCGTTCGCTCGCGGTTCTCGATGGTGCTGTTTGCGTTCTGGATGCAAACGCTGGTGTTGAGCCCCAAACCGAAACTGTGTGGCGTCAGGCTGACCGCTACAAAGTTCCGCGTATCGTGTTCGTCAACAAGATGGACAAGATCGGCGCCGACTTCTTTAACTGTGTGAAAATGGTTGCGGACCGTACCGGTGCGCGTCCTGTGCCCGTGTGCCTGCCCATCGGGGCGGAAACCGAGCTGGAAGGTCAAATCGACCTGATCACCATGCAGGAATGGGTCTGGCGCGGTGAAGATCTCGGCGCAAGCTGGGTCAAAGAACCCATCCGTGCAGAGCTTCAGGATCTCGCCAACGAATGGCGCGCCAACATGATCGAAGCCGCCGTCGAGCAAGACGACGACGCGATGATGGAATACCTCGAAGGCAATGAGCCCGATGAGGCGACCCTGCGCAAACTGCTGCGCAAGGGCACGCTGGCGCTGGACTTTGTTCCCGTGCTCGGTGGTTCCGCGTTCAAAAACAAAGGTGTTCAGCCGCTTCTCAACGCTGTGATCGACTTCCTGCCGAGCCCGCTCGACGTTGTTGACTACATGGGTTTCAAACCCGGCGATGAAGAAGAAGTTCGTAACATCCCGCGCCGTGCAGACGACTCCATGCCGTTTGCAGGCCTTGCGTTCAAAATCATGAACGACCCTTTCGTGGGCTCGTTGACCTTCACCCGCGTTTACTCGGGCGTGCTGAAAAAAGGCGACAGCCTTTTGAACTCGACCAAAGGTAAAAAAGAGCGCGTCGGTCGTATGATGATGATGCACTCGAACAACCGTGAAGAAATCGAAGAAGCATTCGCTGGCGACATCATCGCGCTTGCAGGCCTCAAAGACACCACCACGGGTGACACGCTGTGCAACCCGCAGGAGCCGGTCGTTCTTGAAACGATGACCTTCCCCGAGCCTGTGATCGAGATCGCGGTCGAGCCCAAAACCAAGGGTGACCAAGAGAAAATGTCGACGGGCCTTGCACGTCTGGCAGCCGAAGATCCCTCCTTCCGTGTGGAGACCGACATCGAATCCGGTCAGACCATCATGAAAGGCATGGGCGAGCTTCACCTCGACATCCTCGTTGACCGTCTGCGTCGCGAGTTCAAAGTCGAGGCGAACATCGGTGCACCGCAGGTGGCCTACCGTGAAACGATTTCGCATGAAGTCGAGCACACCTACACCCACAAGAAACAGTCGGGTGGTTCGGGTCAGTACGCTGAAGTCAAGATGATCATCAC
The DNA here is from genome assembly GCF_900172375.1 of Aquimixticola soesokkakensis. Lineage (GTDB taxonomy): Bacteria > Pseudomonadota > Alphaproteobacteria > Rhodobacterales > Rhodobacteraceae > Aquimixticola > Aquimixticola soesokkakensis. Next base: position 441,640 of record NZ_FWFS01000001.1, read on the forward strand.
CCCGACCGAGCCCGGCGAAGGTTTCTCCTTCGAGAGCAAGATCGTTGGTGGTGCGGTGCCCAAGGAATACATTCCCGGCGTCGAAAAAGGTGTGCGCTCGGTCATGGACTCCGGTCCGCTGGCTGGCTTCCCCGTCATCGACTTCAAAGTGCAGCTCATCGACGGTAAGTTCCACGACGTGGACTCCTCGGTCCTCGCCTTCGAAATCGCTGCCCGTATGGCGATGCGCGAAGGGATGCGCAAAGCTGGTGCAAAACTTCTCGAGCCGGTCATGAAAGTCGAAGTGATCACGCCCGAAGAGTACACCGGTGGCATCATCGGTGACCTTACCTCCCGCCGGGGTCAGGTTCAGGGTCAGGACACACGCGGTCACGCGATTGCAATCGACGCATTCGTGCCGCTCGCGAACATGTTCGGCTACATCAACACGCTGCGCTCCATGTCCTCGGGCCGCGCGCAGTTCTCGATGGTCTTCGATCACTACGAAGCAGTGCCGCAGAACATCTCGGACGAAATCCAAAAGAAATACGCATAAGCGCTTTTCGGGGATCGGAGCTGCCTCCGGTCCCCACCTAGAATAACAGGAGGCCATTATGGCTAAGGCAAAGTTTGAACGTTCCAAACCGCACGTTAACATCGGCACGATTGGCCACGTTGACCACGGCAAAACCACGCTGACCGCAGCGATCACCAAATACTTTGGTGACTTCCAGGCCTACGACCAGATCGATGGCGCACCGGAAGAGAAAGCGCGCGGGATCACGATCTCGACGGCGCACGTCGAGTACGAGACGGAAACCCGTCACTACGCGCACGTTGACTGCCCCGGCCACGCCGACTACGTCAAGAACATGATCACCGGTGCTGCGCAGATGGACGGCGCGATCCTGGTTGTGAACGCGGCTGACGGCCCGATGCCCCAGACCCGCGAGCACATCCTGCTCGGTCGTCAGGTGGGCATCCCCTACATGGTCGTCTACATGAACAAAGTTGACCAGGTGGATGACGAAGAGCTTCTCGAGCTCGTCGAAATGGAAATCCGCGAATTGCTGTCTTCCTACGAGTACCCCGGCGACGACATCCCCGTCATCCCCGGCTCGGCGCTTGCCGCTCTGGAAGGTCGCGACGAGGAAATCGGCGAGAAGTCGATCCGTGCGCTTCTGGAAGCTGTCGACACCTACATCCCGACCCCCGCACGCGCGGTGGACCAGCCCTTCCTGATGCCGATCGAGGACGTGTTCTCGATTTCCGGTCGTGGGACGGTTGTGACCGGTCGTATCGAGCGCGGCGTGTTGAACGTTGGCGAAGAGATCGAAATCGTCGGTATCCGCGACACGAAGAAAACCACCTGTACCGGTGTTGAAATGTTCCGCAAGCTGCTTGATCGCGGTGAAGCTGGCGACAACGTTGGTGCGCTGCTGCGCGGTATCGACCGTGAAGGCGTTGAGCGCGGTCAGATCCTCTGCAAGCCCGGTTCGGTCAAGCCGCACACCGAGTTCGAAGCGGAAGCCTACATCCTCACGAAAGAGGAAGGTGGCCGTCACACGCCGTTCTTCGCGAACTACCGTCCCCAGTTCTACTTCCGCACGACGGACGTCACTGGCACCGTTCAGCTGCCCGAAGGCACTGAAATGGTCATGCCCGGCGACAACCTGAAGTTCGGCGTTGAGCTGATCGCACCGATCGCCATGGAAGAAGGCCTGCGCTTTGCTATCCGCGAAGGCGGCCGCACCGTCGGCGCTGGTGTTGTGTCGAAGATCGTTAAGTAAGAACGATCCCGAGACGCACAGATACGTGTGTCGAAGATCGTTAAGTAAGAACGATCCCGAGACGCACAGATACGTGTGTCGAAGATCGAAGAAGAGAAGGGCTCGCGAAAGCGGGCCCTTTTTGCATGGCCCTTTTTGCATGGCGCGCGGGCTGTCAGGGATATATTTACGAAAACGGCCAAGGCGTCGGAGTTAAATGTTGAAATGACGGGCGCTGACCTGTATTGGGCACCAATTCGCTTCGTGCGAAGTGAAAGGGTGAGTCGTGACTCGCCCTTTCAGGGTTCGACGTGGGGGGCGCATGGTGCGTCTTCGACCTCTCAACCAGAAGCCGCGAAAGGCACTACCTATGCAGTCGCAAAACATTCGCATCCGGCTGAAGGCTTTCGATTTCCGTGTACTGGACGCCAGCACGCAAGAAATCGTCAACACCGCAAAGCGCACTGGCGCTACTGTGCGTGGCCCGATTCCCCTGCCGAACAAGATTGAAAAGTTCACGGTTCTCCGTGGGCCGCATATTGACAAAAAATCCCGCGACCAGTTCGAGATCCGCACGCACAAGCGTCTGCTCGACATCGTGGATCCGACCCCGCAGACCGTGGACGCGCTGATGAAGCTCGACCTCGCGGCTGGCGTGGATGTCGAGATCAAGGTCTAAGGAGGGTATTCGATATGTTGCGCTCTGGTGTAATCGCCAAGAAAGTGGGCATGACCCGCTTGTTCATGGAAGACGGTAAGCAGATCCCTGTGACCGTTCTTCAACTCGACGGCCTTCAGGTTGTTGCTCAGCGGACCTCCGAAAAGGATGGCTACACAGCCGTTCAGCTCGGTGCAGGGTCTGCAAAAGCAAAACGCACCTCGAAAGCCATGCGCGGCCACTTTGCCGCCGCCAATGTTGCGCCCAAGCGCAAGATTGCAGAATTCCGCGTTGACGCTGAAAACCTCATCGCTGTCGGCGAAGAGCTTTCGGCTGACCACTATTTTGAAGGTCAGTTCGTCGACGTTGCGGGCACCTCGATCGGTAAAGGTTTTGCCGGTGCGATGAAGCGTCACAACTTCGGCGGTCTGCGTGCGTCGCACGGTGTGTCCGTTTCGCACCGTTCGCATGGTTCGACCGGTCAGTGTCAGGATCCGGGCAAGGTTTTCAAAGGCAAGAAGATGGCTGGTCACATGGGTTCCGCCCGCGTCACCACGCAAAACCTTCAAGTCGTCAAAACCGACTTCGACCGTGGCCTGATCATGGTCAAAGGCGCCGTTCCCGGTTCCAAAGGTGGCTGGGTCACGATCAAGGACGCCGTGAAGAAACCGTTCCCCGAGAACGCCGTTCTTCCCGCTGGTCTGAAATCGGCTCAAGCTGCTGCTGCTCCGGCTGAAGAAGCCACCGCTGAAGGGGGTGAAGCATGAAACTTGATGTGATCAAACTCGACGGCGCTGCTGCTGGTACGTTGGACCTCGATGAGGCTCTGTTCGGCCTTGAGCCGCGCGCCGACGTTCTGCACCGTGTTGTCCGCTGGCAGCGTGCACGTGCCCAACAGGGGACGCACAAAACCAAAGGTCGCTCGGAAGTCAGCTACTCCACGAAGAAGATCTACCGCCAAAAAGGCACCGGTGGCGCACGTCACGGGTCCCGCAAGGCGCCGATCTTCCGTAAAGGTGGTATCTACAAAGGCCCGACCCCGCGCAGCCACGCACACGACTTGACGAAAAAGTTCCGTGCGCTCGGCCTCAAGCATGCTCTCTCCGCGAAAGCAACTGCTGGCAACCTCGTGATTGTGGAAGATGCGAAACTCGCAGAAGCCAAAACCGCGTTCCTCGCCAAAGCAGTGAAAGAGCAAGGCTGGAAACGCGTTCTGGTCATCGACGGGACCGACGTTTGCGAGAACTTCAAAGCTGCGGCTGCGAACCTCTCCAACGTGGACATCCTGCCGACCATGGGCGCCAACGTCTATGATATCCTCAAGCGTGACACTCTTGTCATCACGCGCGCGGGTATCGAAGCTCTGGAGGCTCGCCTGAAATGACGACCAAAGCAGAACTCTACGATGTGATCCGCAAGCCGCTCATCACCGAGAAAACCACAATGGCCTCCGAAAACGGTGCCGTGGTTTTCGAAGTGGCGATCGACGCAAACAAACCCCAGATCAAAGAAGCAGTGGAAACACTCTTCGGCGTGAAGGTCAAAGCGGTCAACACCTCGATCACCAAAGGTAAAGTCAAACGCTTCCGCGGTATGCTCGGTAAGCGCAAAGACGTTAAAAAAGCCTATGTCACCCTCGAAGAGGGCAACACTATCGACGTGACCACAGGTCTCTGATAGAAGGCACCGAATCTCCGGCCCCTACCGTTGTGTGGGGGCCGGATTTTATTCTGGAACATGATCTGGTTTGCGGCATCTACCGCGGGAACCACCGGTTCCAGGTCTCGCTCTGCGCACCCTCCGGTGTTCAGATTCAGTGTGGAACGGCGCGAGATCGCCGGTCCTAGACGAAACGGGCTGCACCCAGAAACGGGGGCATATAGCCCAGAAGCTAACGGAAGACAGAAAGCATGGCACTCAAGTCGTACAAACCGACGACGCCTGGCCAGCGTGGGCTGGTTCTGATCGACCGTTCGGAGCTTTGGAAAGGTCGCCCCGTCAAATCCCTCACCGAGGGTCTGACGAAGAACGGCGGTCGGAACAACACCGGACGGATCACGATGCGTCGCATCGGTGGTGGCGCGAAACGCCTCTACCGTATCGTTGATTTCAAACGTAACAAGTTTGACGTCGCAGCAACGGTTGAGCGGATCGAATATGACCCCAACCGCACCGCGTTTATCGCGTTGATCAAATATGAAGATGGCGAGCAGGCTTATATCCTCGCTCCCCAACGTCTCGCCGTTGGCGACAAGGTGATTTCCTCGGCCAAGGCCGACGTGAAACCCGGGAACGCGATGCCCTTCTCCGGCATGCCGATCGGTACCATTGTCCACAACGTCGAAATGAAGCCCGGCAAAGGCGGCCAGATCGCCCGTGCTGCAGGCACCTACGCTCAGTTCGTGGGCCGCGATGGTGGCTACGCACAGATCCGTCTGTCCTCGGGCGAACTGCGTGCGATCCGTCAGGAATGCATGGCCACCGTTGGTGCCGTGTCCAACCCCGACAACTCGAACCAGAACATCGGTAAAGCCGGTCGGAACCGCCACAAAGGCATCCGTCCCTCCGTGCGTGGTGTTGTGATGAACCCGATCGATCACCCCCATGGTGGTGGTGAAGGCCGGACCTCTGGTGGTCGTCACCCTGTGACACCCTGGGGTAAGCCGACGAAGGGTGCGCGCACTCGTAAGAACAAGGCGACGGATAAATACATCATCCGCTCGCGTCACGCTCGGAAGAAGGGTCGCTAAGATATGGCACGTTCTATCTGGAAAGGCCCGTTTGTGGACGCTTACGTCCTCAAGAAGGCCGAAAAGTCTCGCGAGTCGGGCCGTAACGAGGTCATCAAGATCTGGTCGCGCCGCTCCACCATCCTGCCGCAGTTCGTTGGTCTCACCTTTGGTGTGTACAACGGCCACAAGCACGTTCCCGTCAACGTCTCGGAAGACATGATCGGTCAGAAGTTCGGTGAGTATTCGCCGACTCGCACCTATTACGGTCACGCCGCTGACAAAAAAGCGAAGCGGAAGTAAGTCATGAGCAAGGCAGCTAATTCCCGCCGCGTGGCTGACAACGAAGCAATGGCAAAAGCCAAAATGCTTCGCGTTTCGCCGCAGAAATTGAACCTCGTCGCACAGATGATCCGCGGCAAGAAAGTCGGCAAGGCCCTCACGGACCTGACTTTCTCCAACAAGCGGATCGCAGCAGACGTGAAGAAATGTCTTCAGTCCGCAATCGCGAACGCCGAGAACAACCACAACCTCGACGTCGATGAGCTCATCGTCGCCGAAGCTTGGGTTGGCAAAAACCTCGTCATGAAACGTGGGCGTCCGCGCGCACGTGGCCGGTTCGGCAAGATCATGAAGCCGTTCGCGGAAATCACCATCACGGTGCGTCAAGTCGAGGAGCAAAACTAATGGGTCATAAGGTTAACCCGATCGGTATGCGTCTTCAGGTGAACCGCACCTGGGACAGCCGCTGGTACGCCGATTCCAAGGATTACGGTGATCTTCTTCTGGAAGACATCAAGATCCGTGATTTCATCAAGGAAGAGTGCAAAGCCGCCGGCATCGCCCGCGTCATCATCGAGCGTCCGCACAAAAAGTGCCGCGTCACGATCCACACTGCGCGCCCGGGCGTGATCATCGGCAAAAAAGGCGCCGATATCGAAACCCTGCGCAAGAAGATCGCAAAGATGACCGACTCCGAGCTGCACCTCAACATCGTTGAAGTGCGCAAGCCCGAGCTCGACGCGGCCCTCGTGGCCGAGTCCATCGCTCAGCAGCTCGAGCGTCGTGTGTCTTTCCGTCGTGCGATGAAACGCTCGGTGCAAAACGCAATGCGTCTTGGTGCTTTGGGTATTCGTGTGAACGTTGCCGGCCGTCTGGGCGGTGCAGAGATCGCACGGACCGAATGGTACCGCGAAGGCCGCGTGCCGCTGCACACCCTGCGCGCCGACATCGACTACGCACATGCAGAAGCATCGACCGCTTACGGCATCATCGGCATCAAAACCTGGATCTTCAAAGGCGAGATCATGGAGCATGACCCTCAGGCTCATGACCGTCGTCACGCTGAACTCCAGGAAGGTCCGGCGCCCCGCGGCGACCGCGGCCGTCGTTAAGGAGATCTGATCAATGCTTCAGCCAAAACGTACAAAGTTCCGCAAGCTGCACAAAGGCCGTATCCACGGTCAGGCAAAAGGCGGTTCGGATCTGAACTTCGGTGAGTTCGGCCTGAAAGCCGTCCAACCCGAGCGTGTAACCGCACGCCAGATCGAAGCAGCACGTCGTGCCATGACGCGTCACATGAAGCGTCAGGGCCGTGTCTGGATCCGTATTTTCCCCGACACTCCCGTGACCTCGAAACCCACCGAAGTTCGTATGGGTAAAGGTAAAGGGTCCGTGGATTTTTGGGCATGCAAGGTCAAACCCGGCCGTGTGATGTTCGAAATCGACGGTGTGTCCGAAGATGTCGCTCGTGAAGCCCTGCGCCTCGCAGCGATGAAACTTCCGGTGAAAACCCGCACAGTGATGCGCGAAGACTGGTAATTCGGCGCGCCGCCCTTTGCGGGGCGGCCCTCCGGACCAAAAGAAACCCCCGCCGAGCAATCGGCGGGGGTTTTGTTTGTCAGAACACGGGTCCGCTCAGGCCCAGCGGTAGTTGAAGCTGACCGAGATGCGGTTGTCTTCGGCGAAATTCATCGGGACCTCGTGGCGCAGCCAGCTTTCCCACAGCAGCACGTCCCCCACCTTCGGCGCGACGTAGACAAAGGTTTTGAGGTCCGCGCGCACGTCTTTCTTGCGCGGTGGCGCGGCCATCATGGCCCCAAAGCGCGGGTCTTCCAGTTTCAGCGCCGACGTGCCCTCGGGCATCGCCACATAGGTGGTGCCGCTGATGACGCTGTGGGGATGGATGTGGGAGCCGTGCGACCCGCCTTCGGGAAGCACGTTGATCCAGATGTCTTCCAGTTCCAGCTTGCGCCCGTCAAGGTCGAACTCGAGGTCTTCGGCAAAGGCGGCAACGTGTTTGTCGAGCGCTTCGACCACCTGTTTGAAAATCGGAAAGCGCCAGGGAAGGTCGCTCAGGGAGGCGTAGCTGGTGTAACCGGGATAGTTGTTGGCTTCGCACCAGTCGTGGCCCGCATCGTCATCTTCGGCGATAACGAGACAGGAGTTTTCAAGTTCTTGCGCGTCTATCTTGGGGCCGTACTCGGAAAGGGCGGCGCGGTAGAGGCGGGTGACAAAAAGAGATTCGATATGTGCCATGATCCCCTCATAGCGCAGCGGGCGGGACCGCGCGAGGGGGCATCAGTGGCGCGCTTCAACCTTGTTTTGCAGGAAGTTCAGGTTTCCCTTGCTTGATGGGGGAGCGTCCCTTATAGAGCGGCATCTACGGATTCCCGCACGCGGGATTCGTGTGTTTTATCATCCGCTCATCAGGCAAAGGGTGACCCACGATCAAACGTGTTGGGGCTCTCTGGTGATTAGAAAAAGGACAAGGCTATGAACGCTCAAGAATTGCGTGACAAAACGCCGGACCAGCTCCGTGAGGACCTGGCCAACATGAAAAAAGAGGCTTTCAACCTCCGTTTCCAGCAGGCCACCGGCCAGCTCGAAAACACCGCTCAGATGCGTAAAGCACGCCGTAACGCGGCCCGTGTGAAAACCATTCTGAACCAAAAAGCCCAAGCGGCTGCGGAATAAGGAGCGAGACCTATGCCCAAACGTATTCTTCAAGGTACTGTCACCAGCAACCAAAACGCACAAACCGTCACCGTGTCGGTCGAGCGTCGCTTCAAGCACCCGCTGCTGAACAAAACCATCCGTAAGTCCAAAAAATACCGGGCTCACGATGAGAACAACCAATTCAACGTCGGTGACACCGTCCGCATTCAGGAATGTGCGCCGAAGTCGAAGACCAAACGCTGGGAAGTGCTCGTCTAAGTCGACGGTCAAAGCCCAGTTAATCGAAACCCTGGGGGAATGGGCAACTGCAAGCCCCCCCAAAGGTCGGGAGAAACCACATGATCCAGATGCAGACCAATCTGGATGTAGCTGACAACAGCGGCGCTCGCCGTGTTCAGTGCATCAAGGTCCTCGGCGGTTCGCACCGTCGTTACGCGTCCGTGGGTGACATCATCGTCGTATCGGTGAAAGAAGCCATTCCGCGTGGTCGCGTTAAGAAAGGTGATGTCCGCAAGGCCGTCGTCGTTCGCACCGCGAAAGAAGTCCGTCGTGAAGATGGCACCGCGATCCGTTTCGATCGCAACGCTGCCGTTATCCTCAACAACGCAGGCGAGCCTGTCGGTACCCGTATCTTCGGGCCGGTTGTGCGTGAGCTGCGTGCGAAGAACTTCATGAAGATCATCTCGCTTGCTCCGGAGGTGCTGTAATGGCTGCTAAGCTCCGTAAAGGCGACAAGGTCGTCGTATTGTCCGGCAAAGACAAAGGCAAACAGGGCGAAATCGCCACTGTTTTCCCTGCCAAAGGCAAAGCAATCGTTGAAGGCGTGAACGTCGCAGTGCGTCACGTTCGTCAGTCGCAAGCATCGCAGGGTGGCCGCGTGCCGACCGCAATGCCCATCGACCTGTCGAACCTTGCGCTGCTCGACGCAAACGGCAAAGCAACCCGCGTTGGCTTCCGCATGGATGGCGACAACAAGGTCCGTTTTGCAAAGACCACGGGAGACGTGATCTAATGCTCGACGCTGCAACCTACACCCCGCGTCTGAAGGCGCTCTATCAGGACAGCATTCGTGCCGCTCTCAAAGAAGAGTTCGGCTACACCAACGACATGCAGCTCCCGCGCCTCGACAAAATCGTTCTCAACATCGGCTGCGGTGCAGAAGCTGTGCGTGACTCCAAGAAAGCCAAATCGGCTCAGGAAGATCTCACTGCAATCGCCGGCCAAAAGGCACTCGTCACGAAAGCCAAGAAATCCATCGCTGGTTTCCGCGTTCGTGAAGACATGCCCTTGGGCGCGAAGGTTACCCTTCGTGGCGACCGTATGTACGAATTCCTCGACCGTCTGATCACGGTAGCAATGCCCCGTATCCGCGACTTCCGCGGCGTATCGGGCACTTCTTTCGACGGCCGTGGCAACTACGCCATGGGCATGAAAGAGCACATCGTGTTCCCCGAAATCAACTTCGACAAAGTCGATGAGGTTTGGGGTTTGGACATTGTCATCGCGACCACCGCGAAAACCGACGCAGAAGCAAAGAGCCTGTTGAAAGCTTTCAACATGCCCTTCAACAGCTGATCGCGCGAGGAGTTTAGAACATGGCTAAGCAATCCATGATCGCACGTGAGCACAAGCGCGAGAAGCTGGTGGCAAAATATGCTGCCAAGCGCGCTGCTCTCAAAGAGATCATCTACGACCAAGAGAAGCCGATGGAAGAGCGTTTCCGCGCGACCCTGAAGCTTGCTGAACTGCCGCGCAACAGCTCGGCTACCCGTCTTCACAACCGTTGCCAGCTGACGGGCCGTCCCCACGCTTACTACCGTAAGCTGAAGGTGTCGCGGATCATGCTGCGGGAACTGGGCTCTTTCGGCCAGATCCCCGGTTTGGTGAAATCGAGCTGGTAAGGGAGAGACAGTATGAACGATCCTATCGGCGATATGCTCACCCGTATCCGTAACTCTCAAATGCGTGGCAAAGCCAACGTCTCCACACCGGCTTCCAAGCTGCGTGCATGGGTGTTGGACGTGCTGCTCGACGAGGGCTACATCCGCGGCTACGAAAAAGGTTCCGACGCGAACGGTCACCCGACCCTCGAAATCGGCCTGAAATACTTCGAAGGCACCCCGGTCATTCGCGAAGTGAAACGGGTTTCCAAACCCGGTCGTCGCGTTTACCTCGGCGTCAAAGACATTCCTTCGGTCCGTCAAGGTCTGGGTGTGTCGATTGTCTCCACGCCCAAAGGTGTGATGTCTGATGCAAATGCTCGTGCCCAAAACGTGGGTGGCGAAGTACTTTGCACCGTCTTCTAAGGAGGGTCTGATGTCTCGTATTGGGAAAAAACCGGTCGATCTGCCCAGCGGCGTTACTGCCACTGTGTCCGGCCAAAAAGTCGAAGTGAAGGGCCCCAAGGGCGTCCGCACTTTTAACGCCACAGACGATGTGACGATCACGATTGAAGATAACGCTGTTTCGGTGACCCCCCGTGGGAAATCCAAACGCGCGCTTCAACAGTGGGGCATGTCGCGCACGATGGTTGCAAACTGCATCGCGGGCGTGACGGAAGGCTTCAAGAAAGAGCTTGAAATTCAGGGTGTGGGTTACCGCGCTCAGATGCAGGGCAACACCTTGAAACTGTCGCTTGGTTACTCGCACGACGTTAACTTCGAAGTTCCGGCTGGCGTCACCGTCACCGCTCCGAAGCAAACGGAAGTCGTTGTGGAAGGTATCGACCAGCAGCTCGTAGGTCAGGTCGCGGCAAACATCCGCGAATGGCGTGCGCCCGAGCCCTATAAGGGCAAGGGGATCCGCTACAAGGGCGAATATGTCTTCCGCAAAGAAGGCAAGAAGAAGTAAGGACGCAGAAAATGGCAAACAGCAAACGGACTCTGTTCCTCAAGCGCCGCCTGCGCGTCCGGAACAAACTGCGGAAACTGGCAGCGGGCCGCGCCCGTCTGTCCGTGCACCGCTCGAACAAGAACATCAGCGTGCAGCTGATCGACGATGTGAACGGCAAAACGCTCGCATCGGCATCCTCGATGGAAAAAGACCTCGGTGTTGTTGGCAAAAACAACATCGACGCCGCTTCCAAAGTGGGCGCAGCGATCGCAGAACGCGCGAAAAAAGCCGGTGTGGAAGAGTGCTACTTCGACCGCGGTGGCTTCCTCTTTCACGGCAAGGTCAAGGCTCTGGCCGAGGCTGCGCGTGAAGGTGGTCTGAAGTTCTAATTCCATGCGGAGGGCGCGGTCGTTGGATCCTGCCCTCCCGATGATCCGGAACCGCCCGCGATCCTTCCCGGATTTGCGGGCGTGTTACCTGGATTGGTTCAAGTCGGCGTGCAAGCGCGCCACCATTTAAGGAATGCCCCATGGCAGAACGTGATAACCGTCGGGATAACCGCCGCGACCGCGACGAAACTCCCGAATTCGCAGATCGCCTTGTCGCGATCAACCGCGTCTCGAAAACCGTGAAAGGTGGTAAGCGTTTCGGCTTTGCTGCTCTCGTGGTTGTCGGTGACCAAAAGGGCCGCGTCGGCTTTGGCAAAGGGAAAGCGAAAGAGGTCCCCGAGGCCATTCGTAAAGCTACCGAGCAAGCCAAGCGTCAAATGATCCGCGTGCAGCTTAAAGAAGGCCGCACCCTTCACCACGACGTGAACGGTCGCCACGGCGCTGGCCGCGTTGTGATGCGCACGGCACCTCAGGGTACCGGTATCATCGCCGGTGGTCCGATGCGTGCCGTTTTCGAAATGCTCGGCGTCCACGACGTTGTTGCAAAGTCGATCGGCTCCTCGAACCCCTACAACATGATCCGCGCAACGCTCGAAGGCCTCCGTCAGGAAGCATCCCCGCGTTCCGTGGCGCAACGTCGCGGTAAAAAAGTCGCTGACATTCTGCCCGCTCGTGAGGCCGCTCCGGTCGACGCGACTGCGGTTGCAGAAGAAGCATAAGGATCTGAACCATGGCTAAAACCATCGTCGTCAAGCAGATCGGCTCGCCGATCCGTCGCCCCGCAGAACAGCGCGCTACGCTGATCGGTCTGGGTCTGAACAAGATGCACCGCACCCGTGAACTCGAAGATACGCCTTCGGTTCGTGGCATGGTCCGCTCGATCCCGCACCTCGTCGAGATCGTCGAAGAGCGCGGCTAAGACCTCGGTCTTGGTTTCAAATAGAACGCCCCGCAGGTGACTGCGGGGCGTTTTGCGTTGCGCGGCAGGGGCGGCAGCGACAGAGGGTGTCTGCGCCGGTCCGCGCGCGCAAGGTCGCGCCGAACCACATGGCACGGACACCTCATCGTGCAGACACCTGCGCGCAGACCAAAAACACCGCTCGTGTCGAGCCGTGTTGCGCTTGTCTATGAAGATTTTGGGGTAATGGTAGCGGAGGAGGGACTTGAACCCCCGACACGCGGATTATGATTCCGCTGCTCTAACCAACTGAGCTACTCCGCCGAAGTGCCGCGTAGGTAGACTTTCACGCGCCAAGGGTCAAGCACAAAAAACCTGTCCGCCGCGCTTTCTTGCGCAGGCGCAAAATATAGGGGGCTGATGGCGGGTTTCCCCTATATGCCTGCTGTATCGGGTTGTTTGAAACGATTTTCCGTCCTAATTTGAGGGCGCTGAAATTTTGACGTCCGGGGGGACCGATGAGGGGAATTACTCTGCTGCGCGCCGCAATGGTGGTGATGGCTGTGGCCACGACGGGCTGTTCGCTGCCGCGTGGCGCTGCCATGCAATCTGAGATCACGGGTGCTGCGCGCAACGCCGAGACGGCGGACTTTGCGGTGCAACCTGTGACGCGTGCGGCGTTGCCCGCGTTGCTCAGCTGGCCCTCGACCGACAACACGCCGCGCTACAGCTGGATGGGCCGCACAGGTGGGTCTTCGACGCCGCTGCTTGCCGCAGGTGATGTCATTTCGCTGGTGATCTGGGACAGTGCACAGTCGGGGCTTCTGGCCGGACCGGGGGCCTTGGTGACACCGATGTCCGATTTGCGCGTTTCCGGCGCGGGCGAGATTTTCATCCCCTATGTCGGGAATCTACGCGTCTCGGGCATGTCGCCCGATCACGCGCGTGAAACCATTCAGACTGCCCTTGATGGCTATATTCCGGGCGTGCAGGTCCAACTTGCCGCGCAGCCGGGACGCGGGAATACCGTCGATATGGTCAGCGGTGTCGCCGGACCTGGCGCTTACCCGCTCGTGGATCGCAACACGACCGTCTTGAGCCTGATTGCCCAGGCCGGAGGTGTTCCTGCGGCGCTCAACAACCCGCGGGTCAAGATTTTCCGCGGCTCCAAAATTTACGGCACCTCCCTTGAATCGCTTTATGAAAGCCCTGATCGGGACGCGCTTGTCCTGGGCGGGGACCGGGTGATCGTCACGCCCGACGAGCGTACTTTTCTCGCTCTTGGGGCGACAGGGTCGGAGGCTATGATCGAGTTTCCCAAGGATACGGTGACGGTGGCGGATGCGTTGAGCTTGATTGGCGGGATTTCGGACAGTCGGGCCGATCCGCGCGGTCTGTTGATCCTGCGCAGCTATCCGGCCAGCGCGTTGCGCAGCGGCGGTCCGACCCGCGCGCAGGTCGTTTTCACGGTTGATTTGACCTCGGCGGACGGGCTGTTCGCGGCAAGCAAATTTCCGATCATGCCCGATGATCTGGTCTATGCGACCGAAAGCCCTGTGGCCAATATCCAGACGGTATTCGGGCTTGTGGGGCGTGCGTTTGGCCTATCGAGCACGCTCGGCCTCTAGCCTGTCGGTCCGGCCTGTGTCGCGGAGGTCCTGCGCACGAGCGCGTTACGATCCCCTGCGCCCTAGCGCGTTATGATCCCCCGCGCCTTAGCGCGTTACGATCCAAGGGCTGGGGTAGTGGTATTCTTCAAGATTGGCGGTGGGCCCGATGCGGTCCACCACCGCAAACAGCCCCGGTGCCGCAAGCGGCGTAAGGACGCCGTGCCATGTGCCGCGATGAAAATTGATGGCCTGCGCCCCATCGGTGACAAAGGCGCGCGGCGTGGCTGTAGGACCATCGGCGACAATGACCAAAAACGGATCGCGGCTCATGGGAATGAAGCACTGCGAGCCCTCTGGGTGGCGCTCGATCAGGTCAAGCGTGTAGGGCAGGCTGCGCGCCTCGGCCTGAAAGATCGACACCCCCGCGCGCCCCGCTGTTTCAGCGCCAAAATCAAGCGTTGCACGATCGTGATAGCGTCCGCATTTGCCCGCATTGATGATCTTGTCCGGCGCACCGCTGGCGTCCAGCACATCGCCATAGGGCGCGAAGGCCGGGGCCGAAAGCGGCGCCACCGTGACGCGCCTCATGTCAGGTCCAAGGCCGCGTGGCGATTGACATCTTTGTAGAGCAGATAGCGGAAGGGGCGGCGTCCCGCAGCGTAGCAGGCTTGCGGGCAAAAGGCGCGCAGCCACAAAAAGTCGCCTTCTTCCACCTCGACCCAATCCTGATTCAACAGATACACGCCGCGCCCTTGCAGCACGTACAGCCCGTGTTCCATCACATGGGTCTCGGCAAAGGGAATCGTGCCGCCGGGCAGGAAGGTGACGATGTTCACATGCATGTCGTGGCGCAGATCGTTGGGGTCGACAAACCGTGTCGTCGCCCAGTAGTCCGAGGTTTCGGGCATGCTGATGGCGGTCACCGCCTCATCACTGGTTACGAAACTTTCGGGGCGCTCGATGCCTGCCACATCCTCGTAGCGCTTGCGCACCCAGACAAAGCTGACTGGCGTGTCGGAGGTATTTTCCACCGTCCAGAGTTCGTCGGGCGACAGATAGGCATAGCCGCCATCGCTCATCTCGTGGGTTTGCCCGCCAAAGCGCAGGGTCAGGTGGCCGGCCAGAACGAACAGAACGCCCTGCGCGCCCGCATCCGGTTCGGGGCGCTGCGACCCGCCGCCGGGGGCGATTTCAACGATCAGCTCGGCAAAGGTTTCAGCAAAACCGCTGAGCGGGCGGGCCAGCACCCATGCGCGGCTTTTGGTCCAATGCGGCAGGAAACTGGTGGTGATGTCCGACAGCACCCCGCGCGGAATCACGGCGTATGAATTGGTGAAGACCGCGCGTTCGCGCGCGCGTTGGTTTTGATCGGGAAGGCCGCCGGTGGGGGCGTAGTAGGTCCGTGAAGCGTCGGTCATGCAAAGAGGGCTTTCAGTCGGTGCAGGGCAATCCGTTCCACTTGACGACAGGCGGTATCCAGTTCCGCAGCGCGGTCCTGGGCCAGCCGTGCGTGAAAATTGGCAAGGATCGACTCTTTGCTATGCTCTTTCACCGCGATGATGAAGGGGAAACCGAATTTCGTGGTGTAGGCGGTGTTGAGAGCCTCGAACGTTGCTTTTTCCTCGGCGCTCAGCGCGTCAAGCCCGGCTGAAGCCTGCTCGGCGGTGCTGTCGGCTGTAAGTTGCTTGGCGGCGGCCAGTTTGCCCGCAAGATCGGGGTGGGCGGTCAGCACCCCCAGCCGTTCTGTTGCGCTGGCACTGCGAAAGGCGCGGCACAGGGCGGAATGGACGCCGATCGCGCTGTCATGCGCAGGCCCGAGTTCCAGCCCGTGGGCACGTTCTGCCACCCAGGGCGAATGCTCGAAAATACTGCCATAAAGGTCAACGAAGCGGGCGTGATCCATCTCGCTGGGGCGCTCGATCCGTTTGGGCGGGTGGGTCTTGGCCCAATGCTGCGCAATCTCGCGCCGCGTCGGCGTCCAGACGTCGTCAAACCCCGCGATGTAGTCGAGGAATTTCGCCAGTCCCGCCATCTTTCCGGGCCGTCCGATCAGGCGGCAGTGCAGGCCGATGGACATCATTTTCGGAGCCGTTTCCCCTTCGGCGTAGAGCGTGTCGAAGGCGTCTTTGAGGTAGGTGAAAAACTGCTCGCCCGTGATGTATCCGGGGGCAGTGGCAAAGCGCATGTCGTTGGCTTCCAGCGTGTAGGGGATGATCAGCTGGTCGCGCGCGCCCGCGTCGATCCAATAGGGCAGATCGTCGTCATAAGTGTCGGAAATATAGTCAAACCCGCCCTCCTCGGCGACAAGGCGCACGGTATTGGCGCTACAGCGGCCCGTGTACCAGCCAAAGGGGCGCTCGCCGGTGACTTCGGTGTGCAGGCGAATGGCCTCGGCAATCGCGGCCCGTTCCTCGGCTTCGGGCATGTCCTTGTGTTCGACCCATTTCAGCCCGTGGGACGCAATTTCCCAGCCTGCGTCCTGCATGGCGGCAACCTGCTCGGGGCTGCGGGCAAGGGCAGTGGCCACGCCGTAGATCGTCAGCGGCACCTGCGCGCCGGTGAACAGGCGATGCAACCGCCAAAATCCCGCACGCGCGCCGTATTCATAGATGGATTCCATATTCCAGTGGCGCTGGCCAGGCCAGGGGGCGGCGCCCGCGATATCCGACAGAAAGGCCTCCGAGCCTGCATCGCCGTGCAGGATGTTGTTCTCGCCGCCCTCCTCGTAGTTGAGCACGAACTGCACGGCAACGCGCGCGCCATTGGGCCATTTCGGATCGGGCGCATTGGCCCCATAGCCGATCATGTTGCGTGAATATCGTGCCGGAAGTTTTTGCATGTGCGACAAGCCTTTCGTCCATATGGTCAAAATCTGGACGCTTGCGACGCAAAGCACAAGAACAAGGCATTTGGCCTCAGCAAGTGTTTGCAAGGTTGCGGGATTTCCGACAGCCTAAGCCTTAGATTTGAGCAAATAGAGATCCCATGACCACTGGATACCTGACCACCCACGTCCTGGATACCGCCCGCGGTGTCCCCGCCGATGGCATGAAAATCGACCTGTTTCGCATTCTCGACGACCAGCGCCGCCCCCTTGTGAGCATGGTGACCAATGCGGACGGGCGGACAGATGCCCCGATCCTGCCTGCCAGCGATTTCGCCACGGGCAGCTATGAGTTGCTGTTTCATGCGGGCGATTATCTGCGCGCTTCGGGACAGGCGGGAGACGCCCCCTTGTTTCTTGACCTTGTGCCGATCCGCTTTGGCATCAGTGATCTGAGCAGCCATTATCACGTGCCTTTGCTCCTCTCGCCCTTCAGTTTTTCGACCTACCGCGGGAGCTAACCCAGATGGCTACGAATTTCGCGTTTTTCATGGAATGGATCGAATTTGCCGTCCGCTGGCTGCATGTGATCACGGCCATCGCATGGATCGGCTCGTCCTTTTATTTCATCGCGCTCGATCTGGGCCTGCGCCCCTCCTCCTCGAAGGCCAAGGGCGTGGCAGGCGAAGAATGGCAAGTCCACGGCGGCGGCTTTTATTTCCTTCAAAAATACACGGTTGCGCCGGATCAGATGCCGGATGACCTAATCTGGTTCAAATGGGAAAGCTATTCGACGTGGTTGTCGGGTTTTGCGATGCTGGTGTTGGTCTATTACTTCGGCGCAGACCTTTATCTGGTCGATCCCGACGTGGCGGCGCTCTCCATTGCGGGCGCGATCGCGCTGTCTCTGGCGTCGCTCGGCTTTGGGTGGTTGGCCTATGACGCGCTGTGCAAATCCAGACTCGGTGCGAATTCCACGACGCTGATGGTGGTGCTCTACCTGTTGCTGGTGGGAATGGCTTATGGCTATGCGCAGGTGTTTTCGGGCCGCGCGACGATGATCCACCTTGGGGCCTTCACCGCGACCATCATGACAGCGAACGTGTTTTTCGTGATCATGCCCAATCAACGGATCGTGGTTGCGGATCTCAAGGCGGGCCGCACGCCGGACGCGAAATACGGTAAAATCGCCAAGCAGCGTTCGACCCACAACAACTACCTGACGCTGCCGGTCATCTTCCTCATGCTCTCGAACCACTATCCGCTGGCCTTTGCGAGCAAATACAACTGGTTGGTCGCGGCGCTCGTGTTCTTGATGGGGGTGACAATCCGCCATTTCTTCAACACCAAACACGCTCATAAAGGCAGCCCCTATTGGACCTGGGCGGTGACGGCCGTGTTGTTCGTGCTGATCATGTGGCTTTCGACTGCTGGAATCTATCGCACCAATACCGATCAGGAGACGGCCGCCCTCACGGGGGCTGCGGCGAAATTTGCGCAGGCGGAGGGGTTTGAGGATGTGCACCAGATCGTTCTGGGGCGCTGCGCGATGTGTCACAATTCCGATCCCGGTTGGCCGGGCATGTCCGGTCCGCCCAAGGGGGTGCGTCTGGATACGGCGCAGCGCATCGCGACGCAGGCGCGCGACATCTGGCTGCAAGCGGGGGTGACTCATGCCATGCCGCCCGCGAACGCGTCACATATCGAGGAAGAAGAGCGCGCCGCAATCCGCGCGTGGTACGAAGCGGCGGTGAATGGCTAGGCGTTAGCCGATCTGGGCGCGCGCGGCCCGAAAACCGGCCATGGTCATCGTATCGCGATCTGCGGTGATCACCGGACAGCCCTGCGCACGCAGCACTTCGGTGTAGCGTTTGGTGTTATCGTCCTGTCCGATCACTGCAATCTGCTGTCCAAGCCAATAGGGTTTGGCAACGGCCAGCTCGGTGCCCATGACCAGTCCGCGCAACCGCGCCCGCGCCAACCCCGGCGCAAGACCTTCGCGTTCGGCTTCGGCGTGGAGAGAATAAATGCGGGTGAGCAGACGCTCGGGGCGCTCGAAACCGTCCTCGAACCCGGTCTGGAACGCGACATCATCCGCCCCGCTGCTGCCCACCGTGTGGCGCAGAACCGAGGCCGCAACGAGGCTGTCGATCAGCTCGCCGGTCACAAAGCTTTGGAAACTGACGATTTCGCCGGCGCTGACATGGACCCAGCGGCTCACGGGGCCGGTCATGCAAAGCACGCCATCAAACTGCGGGTTGGTCGTCATGAACCCGGCGATGCGCACCACATCGCCGCGCATCACATCCGCCGGGGCGTTTTGCGCGATGGCAGGAACCAGACGCAGGTCGATCCCGGCATCCGATTGCGCATTTGGCAGGGTGGCAAAGGGTTTGCACGGCACGAAGGAGGCCGGGCTTCCGGTCTCCCCGCTCACCAGAACAAGCGGACGCCCTGCACCGCGCCACGGCGCGATGAGCTGCGCCAGATCTGTGTCGCGCGCGCGGGCGTGGTCGTTGACGGCCCCGTCGCGATCCACGGCCCAAGCACGGACTTCATCCCTGTCGATTTCGACCGCAATCCAGTCCGTTTTCACTAGTCTCTCCTGTCGAGCTTGCGCGCAGTATCAAGCTCGACAGGCGGAGTTTCAATGCCTCACGGGGTGCAGGTGGCGATTGCGGCGGCAATGTCGGTCAGGAGTGTGGCATAAAGGTCAGCCCCCGGCGCAAGCGTCGTGCCCGAAAGGTCGGCCTCGGCATCTTCCACCGTCACCTCGCCGGTGATCGCGCGCGCAAGGGACAGGTTCTGCTGCGGCTCGGCCAAGAGGCACAGCGTGTCGCGCTGGTCTGCGGCGGCGGCGATCTGCGCCCCCAGAGCCGATAGATGCGCCGCACCCGGTTTCGAGGCATCGGACGCGGAAACCGGCAGGATGTCATGCAGCTCGAACGCACGGGCAAAATAGCCGATCGCGTCATGGGTGGTCAGGATTGGCGTGTGTTCATAGGGGGCAAGTGTCGCGCGCAGTTGGGTCGTCAGCGTGGCAAGGCTGGCCTGAAGCAAAGACAGGTTGCGCGCGTAGGTCGCGGCGTTATCGGGATCCTGTGCGCTCAGAACGTCCACCATTTCACGGGCCATGATCTGTGCATTGGCGGGATCGAGCCAGATGTGGGGGTCCACACTGCCGTGGTCGTGTCCCTCCTCAGCGGTGTGATCCGCGTCGCTGTGGTCCGCGTGGTCGTGTCCCTCCTCAGCGGTGTGATCCGCGTCGCTGTGGTCCGCGTGGTCGTGTCCCTCCTCAGCGTCGTGATCGGCGTGGGCGTGGTCCTCTGTGTCGTGATCGTCGTGCTCGGCGTGGGCGTTAGCCGCATCGTGACCCTCATGTTCCGCCTCTCCAAGCGGGAGGAGCGGCAGGTCGGGGGCATCAAGCAGCGCGACAGAGCGCGCTTGGGGCGCAAGCTCGGGCAGGGCGCTCGCAAGCCAGGGCGTCATGGACTCACCGATCCAGAACACCACATCGGCTTTGGACAAAGCCCGCGCCTGCGAGGGTTTGAGTTGGAAATGATGCGGATCAGCTGCGCCGGTCACGATCAAGCTGGGGGTCGCCACGCCCTCCATCACGGCGCTCGCCAGGGCGTGGGTCGCGGGAAGGTCGGTCACAACCATCGGGGCCTGAGCATGGGCGGCGCTGGCGAATGTGGCGAGGAGAAGCGGCAAAGCGCCGCGCGCGGCGCGGTTGGATGTCAGGAGAAAGGGCAAAGGGATGGGCATTGGGCCTCCGGTGCAAAGGGCTTGTCGGTTGCGAAGTGTTATAATAGTACATTTCGCAGAATGACAATCTGCAAAAGTGATAATATCACATTTTGCCGACACCAAACCGAGAGGCCCTTCATGACCGCGCCCACCCCGTCCGACACTGCCGCCGCTTTCGAACGCCACGACCACAGCCATTGCGCGGGTGCGGTGATGCAGGCCGCCGAAGGACGCGCGCGCGCCGAGGGCCTGCGCCTGACCCCCGTGCGGCGGCGGGTTTTGGAGATCCTGCTCGAAGAACACCGCGCCCTCGGGGCCTATGACATTCTCGACCGGCTCAAGGCCGAGGGCTTTGGGCATCAACCACCCGTCGCCTATCGTGCGCTCGACTTTCTGGTGGAGCACGGGCTTGCGCATCGCATCCGCCGCCTCAACGCCTTTGCGGCCTGCATGCATCCCGACACCGACCATGCGCCTGCCTTTTTTATCTGTGCGCAGTGCAGCGCGGTCGCAGAATCCGCGGCAACCCCGTTGCGCGACGCGGCGCAGGCCGCGGGTCTGGCCATCGGTTTTACGATCGAACGGGTGACCATCGAGGCCATTGGTACCTGCCCTGCGTGCCACCCGGGCACCGCCCCCTCCCCACAGGTGCCCTCGTGAGCGCGCCCTTGTTGTCGACACGCGACCTGACCGTCCAGTTCGAGGGTCTGCCCGTGCTGCAAAACGTCAGTCTCGATATCGCGCGCGGGGAAATCGTCACCGTGGTAGGGCCGAACGGGTCGGGGAAATCCACGTTGTTGAAGGCGCTTCTGGGCACCGTCCCGCCCGAATCGGGCTCCGTGCAGCGCGCCCCGGCGATCAGCATCGGCTATGTCCCGCAAAAGCTGGCGCTGGATGCCTCGTTGCCGATCAGCGTGGCACGGTTTTTATCCCTGCCCAAACGCCAGTCTGCAGCGCGAATCGCGGCGCAACTGGATCGCGTGGGTGTGGCAGGGCTTCAGTCCCACCCGATGCAGGGCCTCTCGGGCGGACAGTTCCAACGGGTTTTGCTGGCGCGTGCGCTCTTGATGTCGCCGGACCTGCTGATTCTCGACGAGGCGACTCAGGGGCTCGATCAACCGGGAGTCGCGCGATTCTATCGTCTGATCGAAGAGGTGCGGCGCGACATGGGCTGTGCCGTTTTGATGGTCAGCCACGATCTGCACGTCGTGATGTCGGCCTCGGATCGTGTGATTTGCCTGAACGGGCACGTCTGTTGCCAAGGCACGCCGCATGTCGTGCGCTCGGCGCCTGAATATCGCGCGTTGTTCGGCTTGGGCACCGAAGGCACATTGGCGCTGTACCAACACGAACATGATCACGCGCATGACGCCGAGGGCACCCATATCCACGGCCCCGATTGCGCCCATGCGAAGGCCACTTTGGAGCACAGCCATGATTGACGCTTTTCTGGTGCGCGCCGCGCTTGCGGGACTGGGGGTGGCATTGGCCACCGGCCCGCTTGGGGCCTTCGTCGTGTGGCGGCGCATGGCCTATTTCGGCGATGCGACCTCTCATGCGGCGGTGCTGGGCGTGGCCCTGGCGCTGGGCACGGGGGTGCCTGTCTTTGGCGGGACGCTGGCGGTTGCGCTTTTGATGGCGCTGGCGGTGTCGATTTTGGCATCGCGCGGTCATGCGATGGACACCACCTTGGGGGTTTTATCCCATAGTGCCTTGGCTTTAGGGCTTGTGGCTGTGTCTTTCGTTACCGGCGTCCGCGTGGATCTGGAGGCCTTTTTATTCGGTGATATTCTCGCCGTGTCCTGGGCCGATGTGGCCTTGATCTGGGGGGGCGCCGCCGTGGTGGCGGGGCTGGTCGCGGCACGCTGGTCGCGGCTTTTGACCATGACGCTCAGTGCGGATCTGGCGCAATCTGCGGGAATCAATCCCAAGCGCGAGGGGCTGATTCTCACCCTTGCCATGGCCGTGGTTGTCGCTGTCGCGTTGAAGGTGGTGGGGGCACTTTTGATCGCCGCCTTGCTGATCATTCCCTCCGCGGCGGCGCGCCTTATCAGCCGCTCGCCCGAGCAGATGGCAACGCTGTCGTCTGTGATCGCAGCCCTTGCCGTGATTGCAGGGTTGGGTGCCAGTTGGACATGGGACACGCCCGCAGGCCCCTCGATTGTGGTCTCTGCGGGGGCGGTTTTCCTGATTTTGCAGCTGCGTCCGAAAGGCGCAAAGGTTTAAGGCATCTGCTCTTTAAATCAGCACGATAGTCGGTAATCAAAAAAATAATCGATGATTGTTTACATGCCCTTAAAGATATGTTTTCTTATCACAACTTCGGGAGGCTCGGCGGTGACGTCCGGCGCTTGAAGCACTCGGACGAAGGATTTGGGAGGATCTTTTGTCAGGCAGGAAGGGTCATCTGAGGAGGGGCCTTTTTCCTGTCGAGTGACACTGTTGGACTAAAGGAGTCGCGCTTGAGCGGGAGTGGCATCAGCCGGTCTCGAACCTGATTTGGGAGTATCAGGATGGGAATGGTTCCAACGTTTTCCGGTGATCGTACCGGCGCCCCCTATGGGTCGTGCGCCTGCGGTTTCGGGGAAGGCACCTCGGGAGAGGGTGTTTGGCGAAAGCAGATCGCGCGTGCTTTGGAGAGAGGGCATGCAGGCGATCCAGTTGCGGAGGTGGGAGGCTCCGCAACGACGCCACGTTCAGTGGTACAGCCTGTTTCGCGGTCCGTGCAGGTGATGATGGCTGGCGAGGAGGTGGCCAGCGCAGCAACGCCGCAGAGCCACCCCTTGCCGGCCCTTCACATCGACACCTCCACCACAGCTTGTCCGACTGGCCACATGGGGCCGTCTGGATGTCTGGCTCCGTCTGGTCATCTGGGGCAAGCGGAATGGATTGCCGACACGTTGCGCGGCATGGAGCGGATCGCGCGCGAACAGGCGCTGCCCGAGGCGGCACTGGTTTTGAGTGAGGCGCTGGACGCGCTGGTCCAGCGATGTCGCACTCTTGGAGCTGCCTCTGGTGAACCTGAATCTGGCCCTAATCAGGGGCGACGATAACAAGCCGCCAGCGTGACACGCGGCTGCTTGGCCGGATGACGGTCCGGTACTTCAATCCTCTTGCGCCCCCGACCGGCGATTGGTTTGGCCGCAAGCTCGGCGTGGCAATGCCACGTCCCCTCTCACATCAGAACAGAACGATCCGGCGGAGCGATGGCTTGGCCGGACACGGTGTTCCTGTATGCGCGCGGTTCCGTGGCGCACCGCCCTGCAGGAGCAGGGTGGACCGGAGGAGGAGACCGGTCCGCCCACCCCCTTTCGCGACAGCGGCGACAGGGCCTAGCTGGCAAGGCTGGCCGGATAGCCCGCCTCGGAGAGCGCGCGCAGCATGGCCGCGTCGCCCGCAGCGGAGGTGATGGTGATCAGCCGCGCGTCCGCGTCGATGTTTACGTCTGCGCCATCATCGACGGCTTTGATCGCTTCCAGAATCGGGGCGTGCTGGGCGTCGGGGGTGAGGTCGGGGGTGCGAAAGGTGCTCATGTTGGTCTCCGTAATGTTTCAAACACAACGCGGCGCAGCGACAGAAGTTCAATGGCTGTCACCTTTGCGCGGGGAGAGCGGCGCCCTTCGCCCTGTGCAGCTGTTCCTGACACAAGGCCAAGGGATCAAATCCTGCGGCGAGCTGTTGGCAAATTTGCGCAAATACTGGCCCGAGAGGGGCGCAGTCTGGTATCAAGTGCGGCGCATTAAGGCGGGGCGGGCAACTAGATGTTGTGTTGTGCAACCGCGCTATAGCGTTTGATTTACCTGTCAGGAATGGGGCAGGCGTCAAACCAACATATGGCCCTCGTCCCTACATCTTGATTTGCACTGTAAGAATCTTCCCTATCTTGTGGGAAAATATGGCATTTATGAGGCTCACATCCTTTTGCTACTAGAAAACGAATCGCGTTTTGTGTATGTTTGATCGCAAAATCAGGGTCGTCCGAAAGTAGTCGACCCATCTTGAGGATGTGAGAGTAGTAACATGTTGGACACGAATTACGTTATTCGCGACGCCGCCGGTGCGACCTTTGAAGGCGCAATTTATTCCGACAGCGACGCAGGCTTTGTGCAACTTCCTGCGGGTTCGGACATTTCGCTGAACCTGCGGCAGGCTGAAATCACGCATTACGTGCGCGCGGGCAACGATCTTCAGATCGTGCTGGTCGGCGGCGAGGTGATCACTGTCGAAGGGTTTTACGCCGGCGCTGGAGATCAAAAACTTTTGCTGTCGGATGCGGGCGAAATCGTCGAGGTCGATCTGACGGATACGGGCGATGCGACCCTGCTTGCGGGCTATGATCCCGTTGACTTGAGCGGAAAGTGGAGCGAGTTCGACCAGATGGTCTTTCTCGATCTTGACCGTATCGAGCCTGTCGTCGCGCCGCTCGCGGCTGCGGCCTTGTTTCCGCCGCTCTGGCCCTTTGCAGCGGCTGCGGGTGCTGCGGCTGCGGGCGCGGCGCTGATCGACGGTGGCGGTACGGGGGGCGGCACTGATCCCGACACGGGCACCGACCCTGACACGGGCACCGACCCCGACACGGGCACCGATCCCGACACGGGCACCGACCCTGACACGGGCACCGACCCTGACACGGACCCTGACACGGGCACCGACCCCGACACGGGCACTGACCCCGACACGGATGCGCCGACCGTGAACACGGATCCCATCGTCGTTGCGGGTGACGATGATGCAACGGTCACGGGCACCGGCGGTGCGGGGGACACGGTTTACGTGACCATCGGCGATACCACCGGCAGCACGGTTGTCGGTGAAGATGGCACTTGGGTCGTTGTGTTCGATCCCGAAGACATCCCCGAGGACGGCACCTATGAGACCGAGGTGCTCGTGGTGGATGGCGAGGATGGCTCTGAAACCGATCTGACCGGCCCCCAAGTGCTGGTCGACACCACGCCGCCGGACCTGACCTTCACAACGGGTGTTGAATCCACCGGTGATTTGGTCAACGGAGCGGGCTACGCCGAGGGCAGCGTCGTGATCGGCGGCACAGGTGAAGCGGGCGCAACCGTTGTGGTCACTGTGGCGGACACCGAGATTTCGACGATTGTCGGCGCGGATGGCAGCTGGTCCGTCGGCTTTGATGCCGCAGACGTTGCGGCGGGTGAATATTCCACCGATGTGACGGTCGTCACGACCGATGTCTACGGCAATGCCGCGACCTATTCGGACGTGCTGGTCGTGGATACCGAAGCGGAAAACCTGACCTTTGACGCCGTCACCGGCGATGATGTCATCAACGGGGCCGAGGCCTCGGGCAATGTCACCATCTCTGGCCAGTCCGAAGCGGGCGCCACGGTTGCTGTGACCTTCGAGGGGCAAAGCCTGACCACGACCGTGGGCGCGGATGGCAGCTGGTCGATGACCTTTGACGGCACGCAGCTTCCCGCAGGGGAATACGACAGCACCATCACCGCCACGGTGACGGATGCGGCGGGCAATGCGGCGAGCTTCGAACATGAGGTGCATATCGACACCAACGGTACGGTGACCTTCAACCAGCCGCCCCTGGGGGGGGATTTCATCGCCAACAAGGGCGAAGTCGAAGCCGGCATCACCCTGACCGGCACGGCCGAACCCGGCTCTAGCGTTCTGGTCACAGTGGCGGGCGTGACGCGCGAAGCCTCGGTCACAACCGGCGGGTCGTGGTCGGCAACCTTCGAAAACGGCTCGATCCCGCAAGGCACCTATGACGCCACTGTGTCGGTCGCCGCGACGGATGCCAATGGCAATACCTCCTCGACAAGCGGCAGCTTTGCCATCGACACGGAAACCAATGTCGCGATCTTCTCGGGACAGGCGGGGGGCGACGATACCGTCAACTTCACCGAAGCCGCCGCAGGCGTCAGCTTTAGCGGCTCTGCCGAAGCAGGGTCGAGCGTGTTGGTTACCTTGCAAGGCGTGGCGCGTCAGGTCGTTGCCGGTGCGGATGGTCAGTGGACCGTCAGCTACGGCGCGGGCACCATTCCCGCAGGCGAATATGATGCCACTCTCACGGCGGTCGCAACGGATGCTGCGGGCAACACGGCCACGGCTGTTTCCTCGATCCGTGTCGACACGGTTGCAGGGCAGGTGGCGTTGTCGACGACCCCCATCGAGGGCGACGGCACCATCAACCTGATCGAACAACAAGACGGCGTGATCCTGACGGGCACGGCAACCGCCGGCCTGCCCGTCACAGTCACATTGGGTGACGCTGCTGTGACAGTTATGGCAAGCGCTGCGGGCACCTGGTCGGCCGCCTTTAGCAGCGCGCAGATCCCCCAAGGCACCTACGACAGCCCGATTACGGCGACGATCACCGACGCGGCTGGCAATACCTCGACCGTCTCGGGGGCGGTGCACATCGACACCGAAATGGCGCTGACCTACAATGACACGGCAGGCGGCAGCGACCTTGTGGTCAACGCCGCCGAGGCCGCTGCGGGCGTGACCCTCACCGGCACCTCCGAGCCGGGGGCGACAGTCGTCGTGCAACTGGGCAATGTCAGCCGCACGGTCACAGCCGACGGGGCGGGCAACTGGTCCTCGACATTTGGCGCAGGAACGATCGCGGGCGGCGAATACGACGCGGCAGTCACCGTTACCGCCACGGATGTTGCGGGCAACGTGATGCACCTGAGCGACACCATCGCCATCGACACGCAGGTGAACCACCTCACCACCGTGGGGGCCATCGGCGGCGACGGCATCGTGAACGCCGCTGAAAACGGCGCAGGCTTTGCCATCGGCGGCTCGAGCGAGGCCGGCGCGACCATCGCCGTCACCATCGCAGGCCAGACCTATTCCACCGTTGCCGGTGCGAATGGCGGCTGGAGCGTCACCGTGCCGTCGGGCGCGCTTGCGGGCGGCGAATATGACACCCAGGCGGTGATCACGGCGACGGATCGCGCGGGCAACTCCTCGACCATCACGCAAGGCTTTGCGGTCGATACCGTGGCGGATGCGCCCTATGTTTCGGCCTTCGAGCGCGGCTCGACCGGCGTGCGCGGCATCAACATCACCAACACCGGCGAGACCGTCGATGTGTATCAGGTGGCTGCGGATGGCAACACGTCGGATGTCGGCTTTGACAGCACCTACAACGCCAAATACGGCGAACTCGAGCTGGATTTCGACGCGCCGGTGCCCGATGGCTCGATGCTGGTGGTGACGGCCGAAGATACCGCAGGCAATCAGGCCGACACGCTGTTCGTTCTCGACGACCGCTCGACAGCGGGCGACGGTGTGTACCAGCAGATCAACATGGGCAACGCAGGCTTTGCGCAGTTCGAAATCGGCGAGGTGGACCTCCAGTTTGTCACCGGTGCCGAATTGTCGATCACCGCGCAACAGCTGGAAGGTCTGGCGGATCACACCAACACCCTTACCATTCACGGGGGCGCGGATGACCGCGTTGTCGCGACGGGTGCGGTGGCAACCGGAGAGACAGCCGTCATCGACGGTCAGGCATACGATATCTACACGCTCGGCGACGATGGCACGCTCATCGTTGATCACGACGTCGATATCGTCATCTAAGGCAGGGCTGGCCGGCGGGGAAGGGACCCCATGAGGGTCCTCCCGCCGGACCATTAATCCCCAAGGGCGACACCGTCAGGGAGAGGAACATGGCACACAAACGGATCAGCGCCACGCTGCTGTTTGCGGCACCCGTTCTTTTGTCTGCCTGTATGGGCGGCGAGGGGGCTGGGCTTGCAAACCTGCGCCCTGTTGCCGCCGCGCGTGCGATGGTGTCGGGCGCGCCTTCGGCCCAGACCGTTGCAACGCCAGCGCAGGACACCTCGATTTTCGCCAATCCAACGGGGCAAAAGCAGCCCTCGCCGATCGTGACCAGCCTGCAAGCGCGCAACTCGGTTTTGATCAGCGGCTCGGACTATCAGGCCATCGTGACGGCGGTACTGCAATCGGCATCGGGCGCGACTGCGGCGGATCTGAAAGCGGCGCGCCTGCGTGCCGAAGCCCGTGAGAAAAACTGGTTGCCCACGATTGGCCCCTCGATCAGCCTGACCTCGCTGGGCGATCTGGTCGCCAATATCATCATCGAGCAGGTGATCTACGATAACGGGCGGCGCAAGGCCGAACGCGAATTTGCCCGCGCGGATGTCGAAGTGGCGGCCGTGGGCCTGTCGGAGGCGGTGAACGACCGGCTGGCCGAGGCGCTGACGCTTTATATTTCCGCCGCCAAGGCCCGCGATAAATCCGCAATGGCGGCAACGGGCACCAGCCGGATGCTGGAATTCCAGCGCGTGGTCACAGCGCGCGTGGACGGCGGCGTGTCCAACCCGTCGGATTTGCAGGTCGTGCGCTCGAAAGTGGCGGATATGGAAAGCCTGACCTCGACGCAATCGGAAGCCTCCAACACGGCTCTGGCCGAACTTTCCGCAATGACCACGCGCCGCATCGGCTTGCCCGCCGCGATCCAGCCCATGCCGTTGCCCCAAGCGGATTTGCCCGCCCTGTCGGTGTTGCGCGCGCAGGCCGAGGCCGAGCGTACCCGCGCCGAAGCCGACATCGCCCGCGCCTCTGCCCTGCCCACGCTGGGGGCCAGCGCAGCGGTGGGCTCAAGCAATACCGCCGGCCTGTCGGTGGATGGCGCCGGTTTGGGCTTTGGCACTGCGGCCAGCCGCGAGGCGGCGCAATACAGCGCCCAAGCCGCGCAGGCGCGTGTGATCGACGCGCGTGAGGATGCCACCCGACTGCGGGCGCGTCTGGAAAGCCGCCTGACGGCCTTGGCACGCCAGGACGGGGATGAAGCCGCGCTGGTGCAACAGACCCGCGCCAATTTCCGGTTGTTTTTCGACCAATTCGATGGCGGGCAACGCTCGGTCATGGATGTTGTGAATGTTTATGAACAGATGATCCATCAGGAGTTGGAACATCTGGATGTACAGTATGAAATTGTCCTGACGCAGCTTGAACTTGCACGGCTGACGGGGACGCTTGCCAACGGATCTGACATTTGACGAAGCCGCCAAAGCTGACCTTCAAACCGGGGGGCGCGAAAGCCCATGCAAAGGCGCGCGAGGCGGAGAACCGCGCCAGGGCGGCGGCCGAAGCCGAGGCCGAACGCGCAGCGCAGGAGGCCGCGCGCCAGCCCACTGCGACTGGCGCAGCGGGGCGCAAAGGCGGGGTGTCGCTGTCGCTTGGTGTGTTGAAACCCGCCACACCCGCCCCTAAACCTGCCCCCAAATCCACTTCTGCGGCCAAAGCGCCGGTGACATTGACGCTGGGAACGCCAAGCCCGCTTGCGCCCGCAACCGCAACCCCAATCGACAAAACGCCGACGGCACAGGTAAAGCGCAAACTGGCCACACCGGCACAGGCCGATCCGAAAATCATCACGCCGCAATTCGGCCAGTCCAGCGCCGTGGCGACGCCCGCACCCACCTCAGCGCCCAAGTCCGCACCCAAGCCCTTTTCCGTCGCACCGCCCTCCGCCGTGGCTGGCCCCAAAGCGGGGCCGCCGGACCCGGCGTCCCCTCGACCCGTTCAAACGAGCGCGGTGTTCACCCGCAGATTGGTGCAGCGCGCTGAACTACTGGCCAGTTTCGCCGCGGTGCTGGGCGTCACGGCCATGGTGTCGGATCTGACCGAATGTCTTGCGCAGAGCGGCGATGACAGCACGCCGCCCGAGGCCTTGGCAGGCGCGCTCGAGTTCATCGGGCTGCAAACCGAGGTTTCGGTGGTCGAGGCGCTGACGGCCAGGATCTGGCCCGCGATTGCCCAGATGACCTCAGGCCAATTGGTGTTGGTCCTCGCACAGGACGGCGATGTGTTGACGATTTTCGACCGCACCTGCCCTGACAATCGTGCCGAGGTGCCTTTGCATGAATTCGGGCCGTTTTTCTCCGGTATCGTGGTGCGCGCGGGAAAATCCTTGCATGCAATCGCGCGCGAACATGTGCCGACCACGCCGACCGACCATTGGTTTTGGGGGCAATTTCGCGCGTTTCGCAAGCCGATTGGCGAGATTGCGCTGGGCTCGCTTGTGGCCAATATGCTGGCCGTGGGCGTGGCGCTGTTTTCGCTTCAGGTCTATGACCGCGTGATTCCGCACCAGTCGCAAGCAACCTTGTGGGTGCTGGCCTTTGGCGCTTTTCTGGCCATCGCGATGGAAGGCATCCTCAAACTTGCGCGCTCGCGGCTGATGGACAACGCCGGCCGTCAGATCGAGATGAAAGTGCAGGCAATGTTGCTGGATCGCATCCTGGGCATGCGCTCTGACGGGCGGCCGGCATCGCCATCGGGCTTGTTTGCCTCCATGCGCGAATTTTCCTCGGTGCGCGAGTTTTTCACGGCCTCCACCATCGGCACCATCACCGATGTGCCCTTCATTTTCCTGTTCCTCTTTCTGGTCGCCTCTATCGCGGGCAACCTGATGTGGGTGCTGGTTGCGGGAGGCATTTTGATGGTGCTGCCCGGCTATTTTTTCCAAAAACGCATGATGGCCCTGACGCAAGCCACGCAGGGGGCTTCGGCCAAGGCGTCGCGCATCCTGCACGAAGCAATCTACGAACTCGACACGGTGAAAACCACCCGTGGCGAGGACCGGATTCGCCGGATTTGGGACGAGTTGAACCTGTTGTCCTCGTCCAAATCCTCCGAGCAGCGCAAGCTGGCCGCGATCCTGACCTTCTGGTCGCAAGGCGTGCAGCAATTGACCTATATCGCGGCGGTTGTCATCGGGACCTACCTTGTGTTTGCAGGGGAATTTACCGTCGGCACGATTATCGCCACGGGCATTTTGACCTCGCGCACGCTCGCGCCGCTGTCGTCGCTGGCAGGAACAATGGCGCGCTGGTCCAACGTGAAAACCGCGCTGCAAGGGCTGGATGCCATCGTGCAATCGCCCCAAGAGCAGGCGCAGGGCCGCAGCTACATTCGCAAGGAAGCATTGCAGGGCGCGTTCGAATTGCGCGGCGTCGAATTCCACTATGACGCCGATAGCGCCGCGACGGTCGAGGTCGCAGGAATTTCGATCAAGGCGGGGCAAAAAATCGCGGTCCTGGGATCGAACGGTTCGGGGAAATCCACGCTTCTCAAACTGCTGGCAGGGCTCTACGCCCCGCAAAAAGGGCGCATCCTGCTGGACGGGGTGGATATTGCGCAGATCGACCCGCGCGACCTGCGCCGACAGATCGGGTATCTGGGACAGGATGTGCGCCTGTTTGCCGGTAGCCTGCGCGAGAACCTCAACCTCACGGGGTTGGAGCGCGACGAACACCGGATGCTCGATGCGCTGGATTTTGCAGGGCTTGGCCCTTTTGTACGCAGCCACCCCAAGGGGCTGGACCTTGAAATCCGCGACGGGGGCGAGGGGCTGTCGATCGGGCAGCGCCAGTCGATCGGCTGGGCGCGCTTGTGGATGCAGGATCCGGTGATCTGCCTGCTCGACGAGCCGACAGCCGCGCTGGACCAGACGCTGGAAACCACTCTGGTCAGCCGGTTGGAGACCTGGCTTGCGCAGCGTTCGGCGGTGATTGCGACCCACCGCTTGCCGATCCTCAAACTGACGGAACGCACGGTGATCCTGCAAAACGGGCGCTTGATCGTGGATGGTCCGCGCGACGAAGTGGTGGCCCATCTGACCCGCCAATCAGGAGACCGCGCGTGACGACCTTTGACCACATGCTCGAACGTGACATGCGTGGCCCGGGCTGGGTGATCCGGCTCTGCGCCGTTGCGCTCTTCGTGTTTATCGGCTGGTCCGCGATTGCGCGCGTCGATGAAATCGTGCGCGGCGAGGGCACGATGGTCTCGGCAGAACCGCCGCAAATCATCCAGAACCTCGAAGGCGGGATCGTCGAAGCGCTTTTGGTGCAGGCCGGTGATACGGTCGAGGAAGGGCAGGTCCTAGCCCGCCTGCGCGCAACCCAGTTCCAGACCCAAAGCGACGATCTGCAGGATCAGATCGACGCGCTTGAGGTGCGCAAGCTGCGCCTTGAGGCGGAGTTGGCCGGAGAGAGCAGCTTTGAGGTGCCCGAGGCGCTGGCCGCCCGCTCGCCCGATATCCTTGCTTCCGAGCGCGCGTTGTTGACGGCGCGAATGGCCGATATTGCCTCGCGGGCCAGCGGGGCGCGGGCGGTGTTCGATCAGGCCGATACCGAGCGCAGCCTGATGAACGACATGTATGAAAAGCGGGTGATCTCGCTGCTGGAAGCGACGCGGGCGCGCAAGGCGGCATCGGATGCGCAGCTCAAGCTGGATGAAATCATCACCAGCGCCGATCTGGACCGCGCGCAGGAATATTCCAAGACGCTGGCTGATCTGACCTCGCTCAAGCAGGGGCTGAAACTGGCCTCCGACCAACTGGTGCGCACCACGATTGTCGCACCGATGAGCGGGGTTGTGAACAATCTCAACGTCACGACAATCGGCGGTGTGCTGCGTCCGGGCGAAGAGATTTTCCAGATCATTCCCGGCGGCGATAAAGTGTTCGTCGAGGCGCGCATCAAACCCGAAGACATCGCCAACGTGCAGATCGGGCAGGAGGCAACAATCAAGCTATCTGCTTATGATTACACGATTTACGGTTCGCTCAAGGGCGAGGTGACCTTCATTTCCGCCGATACGTTCGAAGATGATCGCAACCCCAATATCCCGCCATTTTACAAGGTGCGCTCCACGGTGGATCTGGCGCATCTGACCGAGCGGCAGCGCGATATCGCGATCCGTCCGGGGATGCGGGCGACGGTGGAATTGCACACAGGGTCCAAGACGTTTCTCAGCTACCTGCTCAAACCGCTCTATAAATCGCGCGAGGCCTTTCGCGAGCCGTAAGGCCCGCCTAAGGTGAAGGCGATGGAACATGCCCCGATCAGAGATGCCGCGACATTGGTGCTGGTGCGCTTTGACGGCGACGGCCCGCGCGTGCTGATGGGCCAGCGCGGCGCATCGGCGGTGTTTTTGCCCCATGCGGTGGTCTTTCCGGGCGGGGCGGTTGAGGCGCAGGACGCGGGGGCGCCGTTGCGCGGCGGCGTGCCGATGCCCTGTCAGCGGCGCCTGACCAAGGGTGCGTCCGAGGGGTTGGCCCATGCCCTGCAGGTGGCGGCCTTGCGCGAATTGCGCGAGGAAACGGGACTGGTTTTACCCGATGCCTCCAGCTTGCGGTTTATCTTTCGCGCCATTACACCGCCCGCGCGCACACGGCGCTTTGATGCGCGGTTTTTTGTCGGCGATGCGGCTGGAATTCTGGGGGACCCCGATGATTTCAGCGCCGCCGACGGCGAGTTGTCAGACCTGCGCTGGTATCGCTTTTCTCAGGCGCATCGCCTTGGCCTGCATCACGCCACACAGGCGGGCTTGCGCGCGGCACAGGCGGCAATCGGTCCAGCCGGGCTGGTGGATAGCCCCGGGCAGGTCCTGTTTTTTGACGGGCTCGACCCTGCGCTCAAGCCGATCCGCTAGGCCTGCTCGGCGGTCTTTGCGGGGGCTGCATTCAGGTCCTTGAGCAAACGCCCGTGCTGGCGGCTGGCGGCAATCGCCTGACCGAATGTCTCGATCCCGCGCTCGTGCAACATGGCGATCATCTGCACAAAGGCCTGCGCGGTCAGCTGCGTGTCGCCCATCGCCGTATGGCGCAGCTGCGGGGCAACATCTATGCCCAGCCGCGCGCAAATCGCGTCGAGCGAATGATCGGCCTCCTGACCGAACAATACCGCGGACAAAAGGACGGTATCCAGCACAGGGTGATCAAAGCTGCGTTTGATCTGGGCGCTGTGGCGGGCCAAAAAGCCCAAATCGAACGGGGCATTATGGGCGACCAGCACGGCGTCGCGCGCAAAGCTGTGGAACTGGCGCGCCACGGGGCCAATCGTGGGCTGATCGGCAACCATCGCTTGGGTGATCCCGTGAATGGCGCTGGCGCGCGCGGGGATATCGCGTTCTGGGTTGACCAGCCGCTCCAGCTGCTCGGCGGCGATGATGCGCCCGTTCACCACCCGAAGAGCGGCAATTTGAACGATCTCGTCCTCCTCGACCGACAGGCCCGTGGTTTCCGTATCAAAGACCACGCAGCTCAGGTGGGATAGCGGGCGTGCGGCCAGATCGGCGGTCGGATGCTGCCACAGAAGGTCGAAATCATAGGCGACGAGGCGGCGTTCGGGGATGGCATCCGTACGGCGGGCGGGGCGCAGCGGCAGTTTCAACACCGCGCGGCCCAGCCGCCCGAATTCGGGCCAGCAGTCGGTGCCGTGCAGGTCCAGAATGCGCCGCCCCGTCAGATCGGGCAGGCCCGTTTCCAGCGGCTCGTCGAGCCATTTGTGCAGCCGGTCGACAGGCAGCGGTTCGCCCGTCCATCCAAGGGCAATCATGGCGCCGCCGGTGTCGCCGTCTTGTGACACCAGCAACGACAAGGCGCGACCCTGATGGGGGCCGGCGATGGCGCGCGCCAGATGTGCGATAAGCACCGGCAGTGCCGTCGGGTCCACCGAGAGCGGGAGGTTGTCCAGCGTATCGGTCGCGATCGCCAGATCCGCCTGCGCGAGATGGGCTTCGACCGCTTGGGTCAGCCCCTGAGCATCCAGAGTATCCATTGGCCACCAGTCACTTTGCATTTCTTGCGCGCGCGCATCAAGCGACGCAACGGCCTGTGTCACCCGCGCCATGTCGTCGAGCAGCGCACGGGTAAGATAGGGGTTTTGCGCCAGCGTCGGATCGGTTTCGCGGGCGGCGATCACGGTGCGCAGCGACGCAACCGCGGGGCGCAGCGTGTCGAGCGTTTCGAAAATCAACGCCTCGCGCGCGGCAGTCTGCGTCAAGCGGCCGGTGATGTCGTCGAGCGTCAAAATATAGGGCGGCTCCGGCGTCTCGGTGCTGGGACGTTGTAACAGGCGCAGCCGCGCGCCGATCAATGCCTTGCCGTTCACAGTTGCCAGCGTGAGCGCCAGGACGGGATCGTCCGCATCGGGGGGCGCCGTGCACAGGCGGGCATAGGCGGCGCGCACGGGGGCGGGGCGAATGAAGTCGAACAGGGAATGCCCCAGCCCCGTCATCGCGCCGGTTTCAAGCGCCTGCGCGGCGGCCCCGTTGTAAAAGGCAAGGCGATGCGTGCCGGAGGCCAGAATAATGCCCACCGGCAAATCGCCGGTCAGCGCTGCGAGGCGGTCTTTTTCCGCGATAAGCTGAGTGGTCTCGGCTGCGAGGGTCTGGGTCAGGGCGTGGCGGCTGTCGGCAAGATGGCGGGTGACGGCGCGCGCGGCGGGGGCCAGTGATCCAAGGTAGCGGGCGCTGTCGGGATCGATGTCGCGGGCCTGATCCGAGCGGGCGCGCACCAGCAGACTGCCCGCAAGACGCTGGATCGGCTTGGCGAGATGTTCATCGAACAACAGCCAGATCCAGGTGATCATCGCCAGCGCGCCAAAGGCGGCAATGATGCCCGCCAGAAGGAACCCGTCCTGGGGGCGGCCCGTCTGTGCGGTCTTGTTCAGGCCAAGCCACATGCCAAGTCCGATGAGGGCGACAACCGTTCCCGCAAGCAGGGCAAAAAAGCAAAACACCCGTGCGCGCAGGCCAAGGCGGGCGGTCAAGCTGCGGGTGAGACGCTCAATTGCCACGGACCGCCTCCTGATCCTGCAGGGTGGCTTGGGGCGCGTGCAGTGGCGCAAGCCGCGTCACCTCAGCGAGCAGGTCCTCGATTTCAAAGGGCTTCGTCAGCACCGCATCCGCGCCCAGGGCCAGGGCTTTGCGCCGCTCGACAGGCGTGGCGCGCGCGGTCATCAGCAACACGGGAATGCCACTGAAGTCTTCGTCCATGTGCAGTTGCTGGCAAATGTCATAGCCGGATGCTTCGGGGAGTGTCACGTCAAGCAGCACCAGAGCGGGGCGTCGCGCGCGGATATTGGGCAGGGCCTGTGCGCCGGTTTTGATGCGGTGAACTTCGTAACCCGCTCGTTTGAGCAGGATCTCCAGTGCCAGTGCAATGTTGTCCTCGTCCTCGACAAGCAGGATGTAGGATCTGTCCATGCTGTGCCTCCCCGTCGTCCCTCTTTGATTGGTCTAACCGTGTTTACAGGCAGTTGTCAGTAGCGGATCGTCATTTTCAAGCGACACGCCATCGGCCTGCTGCGCTAAATCCACAGGTTGCGCGGGCAATCCGGCGGGAAAATCATAGCGGGTTGCGCTTGTGCAGTCGAAGACCACGGGCACGGCAAAGGCCTCCTTCCAGCGTTCGACAAGGACGATATTGGCGGAGCGCTGATCGGCGTTTTGCGCGTCCGGCCAAGGCGCGATATCCGACAGCGCGATAAAACGCATGACGGTCGGCGCCGCAAAGGTCCAAGGGCGATACAGCCGTGCTTCGGGCACGGCTTGGGCCTTGATCGTGCCCTCGGGCAGATGCGCTACCGTGTTGGGATACCACGCGTATTCATTGAAAATCGTGAAGGCCAGCATCGCGAGCCCTGCGCAGGCCGGCACGATCCAGCCGGGCAGGCCCTTGGCAATGGTTTTGCGCAAAGCGATGGCGATGCCGCCGGCACCCACGCCAAACACAATCGTCGCCAGAAGGTCGTAGAGCATAAACAGCGTCCTATCGTTTTGCCGCGCTGGCACCCAGCGCGGATTGCATGGTGCGCACGATGACGAATGCATCGCGCAAATGGCTGCGTTCGAACGCCGCGAGAGAGGAGGGCGCAAGGAAATTGTCAGGCGTTTGGCCAGTTTGCACGAGGTTTGCCTGATGTTCCAGCCGCGCGGTGGCGATGGTGTCATAGGCGGCAAGCAGATCACGCCCGCCCGCCTCTGACAAGACGCCCGCCTCGATCCCCGCGTCGATGCGCGCGCGGGTGTTCACCGCGCTCAACCGCCCGCGCAAGGCGTAGATGCGGCCCAGATCGACAACGGGGACGACCCCGTTCATTTTCATGTCCAGCCTGTTGCGATGTTCGCCAGAGCGGATGGTCGCAAATCCGCGCAACAGCGACAATGGCGGGACATGGGTCAGCGCGTTGCTGGTCATATGGGCCACAAAGATCGAATTGCGCGCGGCCTGTTCCAGCGGTCCCGATTGCAGAGCCTCAAACAGCCGCGCATCCCCGGCGATGGGGCGCAGGTCGAACATGACCGAGGCCAAAAGCTGGGCTTCGCCGTCGGGTCTCGTGATCCACTGGTCGAAATAGCCCTGCCAGACCGCAAGCGGTTGGCGCCAGCGCCGCGCGCTCGCCATCATGTCGCCGGGGCAATAGACATAGCCGCAGGCGTTCAGCCCGTCGCAGACGCTGCGCGCAAGCTGTTCGAAATAGGGCAGGTCGTCGTCGGTAACACTGTCGTGTAAAATCAGGCAGTTGTCCTGATCTGACACGCCGGTTTGTTCGCGCCGCCCCTGCGATCCACAGGCCGCCCAGCAAAAGGGCACGGGGGCAGGACCAAGCGTCTCTTGCGCCATGCGGATCAGGCGGCGGGTGACAAGATCGGCCACATCGGAAATCTTGCGGGTCACGACATCATGGGCAAGGTGGCTGCCCACCAGTTGCATCAGAAGATTCGGCAGGCGGGCGGTAATCTCGGCCAGAGCGGCAACGGATCGCGCCGCCGAGAGATCGGCATGCATCTGGGCCTGCGAGCTGGCTTGATGGCGCGTGAGGTCGGTTTGGGTGATCATCCCGACAAAGCGGCCTTTTTCGGTGACAGGCAGGTGGGCGATGCCATGTTCGACCATTTCGTGCAGCACATCCGAACCAAGGGCAGAGGGCGGCAGGGTGACCGGATCAGCGGTCATCACCTCGCTGACGGGGCGCGCGGTATCAAGGGCGCCAGCGACCACTTTATTGGTCATGTCGCGCACGGTAACGATGCCCATCAGCCGTTCGCCCCGCACCACGCCAACGCTCGATACCCGGTTGTCGCGCATCAGCCGCGCGCAGTCGCGGATCGACATTTCGGGCGGGCACGACACGGGGGCTTGTGCCATCAGGTCGGCCACATGAAGCGTCATCAAACCCGAGGTCTGGCCGCCGCGCGAGCCTGTGCGGTTGAAATATCGCGCCACCACGGGCGCGTCGCGCAGCAGGGATTTGAACGTCGTCGCGGGCAAAAGGAACAGCTGCAAATCGCTTGCGGCTTTGGCGGTGGTTGCGGCGGTGCCATCACGCAGCAATCCGCGTTCGCCAAAATGGTTGCGCGCTTGCAGGTGGGACACGATTGCCCCGTTCACATCGGTGATTTCAACGGTGCCATCGGCGATCAGGTAGAGCGCTTCAAGCGGCGCGCCTTGCGCGAAGATCACGGTGCCTGCGGGCAGGGTCTTGGCGTAAAATTTGGCCGCGAGTTGGGCCAGCGCGTCCGCGTCGAGCGCGTCGTAGGGGTGGACCGTTTGCAGGAAAGCAAGTGTTTGCCGCGTCTGATCGGGTGTTGGGGACAT
This sequence comes from Aquimixticola soesokkakensis, assembly GCF_900172375.1. GTDB lineage: Bacteria > Pseudomonadota > Alphaproteobacteria > Rhodobacterales > Rhodobacteraceae > Aquimixticola > Aquimixticola soesokkakensis. Next base: position 480,454 of record NZ_FWFS01000001.1, read on the forward strand.
AACACAGCACCTCCAAGGGGCGGAAAAAAGGGGCGCGGAACCGGATTTCGGTCCCGCGCCCCGAGGTCGGCAGGTCAGACCTGCCTTTTCAGGTGCTTAGTGGTCTTGTGCCGACCCGGCGCCGCGCGGAATGCGGATGCTTTCGACCAGTTCGACCACATGCGCGGGCACAGCGCCCGTGGATTTGGACACGAAATAGGCGACCACAAAGTTGATCAGCGCGCCGATGGCCCCAAAGGAGGTCGACTTGATCGACAGCAGCAGCGGATCGGCATCCGTGAAGCTGTTGGTGTTGGGGATAAAGAACCACCCCTTGTGCAGGAAGATGTAGAGCAGCGTGATCCCGAGACCGGCGAGCATACCGGCGACCGCGCCCTTGTTGTTGATGGTTTTCGAGAAAATGCCCATCATCAGCGCGGGGAAGATCGAGCTTGCCGCAAGACCAAAGGCCAGTGCCACGGTTTGCGCCGCAAAACCCGGAGGGTTGAGGCCCAGATAGGTGGCGACCACGATGGCCACCGCCATGGAAACCCGCGCTGCCAGCAGCTCGTTTTTCTCGGAGATGGCGGGGTTCAGACGGCCTTTGATCAAGTCATGCGAGACCGCAGAGGAAATCGCCAGCAACAGGCCCGCTGCCGTGGACAGGGCCGCCGCCAGCCCGCCTGCGGCGATCAGCGCGATCACCCAACCGGGAAGCTGTGCGATTTCGGGGTTGGCCAGAACCATGATGTCGCGGTTCACGTCCAGTTCGTTGGCGCCTGCGTCACCGACATAGTTGATCAGCCCGTCACCGTTCTTGTCGTCAAAGGTCAGCAAGCCGGTTTTCTCCCAGTTGCTCACCCAATCGGGGCGCGCATCATAGGCCAGTGGTGCCTCGGTGGTGCCATTGGGGTAGACGGTGTTGATCAGGTTCATGCGGGCCATCGCCCCCACTGCGGGCGCGGTGAGATAGAGCAGCGCGATGAACACCAGGGCCCAGCCTGCCGACGAACGCGCGTCCGATACCTTGGGAACCGTGAAGAAACGCACAATAACGTGGGGCAGACCTGCGGTGCCGATCATCAGCGACATGGTGAACAGGAACATGTTCAGCGTGGTGTCGTGCTGTTCGGTGTAGGAGGCAAAGCCCAGATCCGCGAGCAGACCGTTGAGCGTGCTCAGGATCGGTTCACCCGTAGTAACATCGCTGGAGAACAGGCCCAGACCCGGGATCGGGTTGCCCGTCAGTTGCAGCGAAATAAACACCGCCGGAATCGTGTAGGCGATGATCAGCACCACATATTGCGCCACCTGCGTGTAGGTGATGCCCTTCATGCCGCCAAGCACAGCGTAGAGGAACACGATCGCCGCCCCGATGTAGAGGCCGGTGGCGTTCGACACCTCAAGGAAGCGCGAGAAGGCCACGCCAACGCCCGTCATCTGGCCGATCACATAGGTCACGGAAGCGACGATCAGGCAGATCACGGCCACAAGGCGCGCGGTGGGGGAATAGAACCGATCCCCGATAAACTCGGGCACGGTGAACTTGCCGAATTTGCGCAGATAGGGCGCAAGCAGCATGGCAAGAAGCACATAGCCACCCGTCCAGCCCATAAGGTAGGCAGAGGTGTCATAGCCGCCGAAAGCGATGATCCCCGCCATCGAAATGAACGAGGCCGCGGACATCCAGTCCGCACCGGTGGCCATGCCGTTCATCACCGGATGGACGCCACGACCCGCGGCATAGAATTCGGAGGTGGAGCCGGCACGGGCCCAGATTGCGATGCCGATGTATAGCGCGAATGTCGCGCCTACAACCAGCAGGTTGAGCGTAAATTGATCCATGTTTTCTGTCCCTTACTCGTCTACGCCAAATTCTTTGTCGAGTTTGTTCATGCGCGCGGCATAGACAAAAATCAGCACAAGAAAGACGAGGATGGAGCCCTGCTGGGCAAACCAGAACCCAAGGTCCGTACCGCCAACGGGAATGCCCGCCAGCAGCGGGCGCAAGATGATCCCAAAGCCGAAAGAGACGATGAACCAGATGACCAAAGAGATCTTGATGATCCGCATGTTGGCCGCCCAGTAGGCGTTGTTGTCCGAATGATCCGCCATAGCGGTTTCCTCCCATTTTCCCCGATCCCGTTGCGTCGAAGATGGCAAGTCGGGATCGCGTTATGTACCGGCCTGCCACGAGGGCGTGCCGATACCTCCCTGTTTTGTGGCTCTCCTTGCCGCAAAACCGTCAAACGTCCGCCGCAGGCTCCCTCCCGCGACGCACCTTTGTATCAGGTCTCTCCTCAGACCTGTTCGCGCAGCTTCCAAATGGAATTCGCGATCAATTCCTCGACGACCGACGGATCGGCCAGCGTGGAAATATCTCCCATGGCGCCGGTATCGTTTTCGGCAATCTTGCGCAGGATTCGGCGCATGATTTTGCCCGACCGGGTTTTCGGCAGGCCCGGCGCCCATTGGATAAAGTCGGGTTTGGCGATGGGGCCGATTTCCGCACGGACCCATTTTTCCAGTTCCGCGCGCAACGCATCCGAAGGCTCTTGGCCATTCATCAAGGTGACATAGGCGTAAATGCCTTGGCCTTTGACTTCATGGGGGAAGCCGACCACGGCGGCTTCGGCCACTTTGGGATGGGCCACCAGAGCGCTTTCAACTTCGGCGGTGCCCATACGGTGCCCCGAAACGTTGATCACATCGTCTACGCGCCCGGTGATCCAGTAGTAGCCATCTTCGTCGCGCCGACAGCCGTCACCGGAGAAATAATAGCCTTTGTATTGCTGGAAATAGGTTTCCTGAAACCGTTCGTGATCGCCCCAGACGGTGCGCATCTGGCCGGGCCAGCTGTCTTTGAGACAGAGGACACCCTCGGTCGCGGTGGCCTTGAGCTCCTCCCCTGTTGTGGGCTCCAGAACCACCGGCTGAACGCCGAAAAACGGAAGCGTGGCCGAGCCGGGTTTGGTCGGCACAGCACCCGGTAGCGGCGTCAGAAGATGCCCGCCCGTTTCTGTCTGCCACCACGTATCGACGATGGGCGCGCGGCCCTTGCCGACGATGTCGTTGTACCAGTTCCAGGCTTCGGGATTGATCGGCTCGCCCACGGTGCCAAGCAGTTTGATCGAGGAAAGGTCGTATTTCTCCACCCAGGAATTGCCCTGCCCCATGAGCGAGCGCAGCGCGGTGGGAGCGGTGTAAAACTGGTTTACCTTGTGCTTTTCACACACGGCCCAGAACCGGCCCGCATCGGGATAGGAGGGCACGCCCTCGAACATCAGCGTGGTCGCGCCATTGGCGAGGGGGCCGTAGACGATATAGCTGTGGCCCGTCACCCAGCCCACGTCCGCCGAACACCAGAACACGTCGCCCTCGTGGTAATCGAACACATATTCATGGGTGATTGAAGCATACAGAAGGTAGCCGCCGCTGGTATGCACGACCCCCTTGGGCTTGCCCGTCGAGCCGGAGGTGTAAAGGATGAACAGCGGGTCCTCGGCGCCCATAGGCCGCACGGGACAATCAGGTGAGGCCTGCTGCATCTGTGCTTTGACATCCACATCGCGCCCTTCGATCCAGGTGATCTGGTCGCCGGTGTGTTTGACAACGAGGCAGCGCACGCGATCCGAACAATGCAAAAGCGCGGCATCGGCGTTGGATTTCAGGGCTGTCTTGCGGCCACCGCGTGGGGCGCTGTCGGCGGTGATGACAACCTTTGCCCCGCAGTCGTTGATGCGGTTGGCAAGGGCATCGGGAGAGAAGCCTGCGAAAACAATCGAATGGATCGCGCCGATGCGCGCACAGGCAAGCATGGCATAGGCGGCTTCGGGGATCATCGGCAGGTAGATCACCACACGATCGCCGCGCATTACACCCTGTGACAGCAGGACGTTGGCGAAACGGTTCACCTTTTCCGACAGCATGTTGTAGGTGATGTGCTGGGCCTCGGCGGCGGGATCGTCGGGTTCGAAAATGATCGCCGTCTGGTCGCCGCGTGTGGCCAGATGGCGATCCACGCAGTTATAGGCGACGTTCAGAACGCCATCCTCGAACCATTTGATGTCAACCTTGCCGAAATCGAAACTGGTGTTTTTGACGGTGGAATAGGGCGTGATCCAATCCAGACGCTTGCCCTGCTCGCCCCAGAACCCCTCCGGGTCGCTGACCGATTGCGCATACATTTCGTCGTATTTCGCGCGGTCGATATGGGCATTTTTGATGAAGTCGTCCGATGCCGGATACAACTTGGCGTGATCTTGCGCCATGGTAGGTTCCTCCCCGATTTATCTGTGCTCCGCGCAGCTTACTCCCATAGGCTGCACACAGGCTGTGCTCAGTTTACACGAAAGATGTGTCAAATATCTCCTAACCATAAGTCTTAGAGATGTTTTTTTGTAAATGGTTTAACTAAATTTACAGAAAGCATGTAAATTCACTTAACAGATCGCGAAGCGCAAGCAGATCAACGCCTTAGAGGGGACTTTCGCTCTGGTTGTGTTGAGGTGTGGCCGTTGATGCGCCCGGCGCGGCGCGGGGCTGCGTGCCGGCCCGCGTGCCAGAGTTGCGCTTGGCCTTAGCGCGGCACCGCGGTCGAGGCGCGAATCTGCAAGCTGACAGGCAGCGTCACAACATGGTCGCGCGGCACCGATTTGCCGTCGATCAAGTCAAGCAGAACCGTGGCCGCTTCCACGCCCAGTCCAAGCCGGTTTTGGCGGATGGTGGTCAGCGCGGGCAGGAAATAGGCCGAGGTGATGATATCGTCAAAGCCCATGACCGACACATCTCGGGGCGCGTGAATGCCGTGCTTTGACAGGCCATGGATCAGGCCCATCGCCAATTGGTCCGAGGCGCAGATCACCGCTGTCGGGCGCTCGGCCATCTCGACAAAGACCTGCGCCGCTTTTTCGCCCGCCTGAAGGGAAAAATCGCCCTCGAACACCCGACTGTCGGGCAAAGTCAGACCATGCGCCGCCAAGGCCTCTTGTGCTCCGGCGCGCCGCTCGATGTTCAGCACGTTTCCGGCAGGGCCCGCGCAATAGGCAATGCAGCGATGCCCCAGTCCCGCCAGGTAATCAATGGCAAGCCGCATGCCTTCGCGGTTGTCCGAGCGCACCGAGGGAAACCCGCCAGCCATCGGCCATTCACAGGCAAAAACCACGCGGTTTTCCATGCCCGACGCGGCGAGTTCCCTGCGGGCCTCGTCGGAAAATCCGCCATCCAGACAGATCAGCCCATCGGCCCGTGCGTCGCGCAGTTGCGACAACACCGAACGCCCCGAGGGGTGCAGGGATCGATTGTCCGCGACCAAAAGATCGACGCCAGCTTGGGACAGGCGGTCTTGGATGCCCGCGAAGATCGCGGAAAAAAACGGGTTCCCGAGATCCGGCACGAGGGCAAGCACAGAATCAGCCCTTTGGCGGCGCAGGTTGCGTGCCATGGAATTCACTCGGTAGCCATGTTCCTCGACGACCTGCATGACCTGTTCGCGGGTTTGGCGAGTCACTTTTTCAGGGGCCGACAGGGTGCGGCTGACCGTGGCCGTCGAAACGCCGGACAGGCGCGCGATATCTTTGATGCTCAATGACATAGCGCCTCCTCCTTTGGCGTGATGTGCCGGGGTGCCCGGGGTGAAATACGGGGCGGTTCCATGCTGCGTTGTTGCAGTGCTGTAAAGGTTTACATTTTTTCTTGACGGAAATCAAATCGCATGAAACGATCATGTAAACGATTTCAGCGGCGGCTGGGAGGATTGTTTTTGTAATCGTTTACACGCTCAGTGACGGGGAGGACCGCCAGTGAGCGCAACACGACAGGGCGCTGTGAAAGGGGAGGACCTTTGACAGGTATTCCTGCGCAAAAGGACAGTTTTCGACTGTTCTGAGCGAAATCTTAGTCACGGGCGAAAGCCCAAGGGAGGAAGAAAAATGACCAACCGTATTCTCACGAAATTGCTCTGTGCCTCGGCGCTTGTGGCTGTGCCGCTCGCAGCGAACGCCGTCGACCTCGAGATCACCCACTGGTGGACCTCGGGCGGGGAAGCCGCCGCCGTGCGCGCCTTGGCCGAGCAGTTCGAGGCGACAAGCGACAACACCTGGGTTGATGGCGCGATTGCCGGTTCCGGCGGCGTGGCGCGCCCGATCATCATCTCGCGCATCCTTGGCGGCGACCCGATGGCCGCGACCCAGTTGAACCACGGCCAGCAGGCCGTCGAGTTGATCGAAGCGGGGTTGATGCTGGACCTGACGGATATTGCAGAAGCGGGCGATTGGGCCAATATCGTGAACCCGCCCTCCCTTCTGGAGGCCTGCACCGTCGAAGGGCGTGTCTATTGCGTGCCGCTCAACATCCATTCGCCGCAGTGGATGTGGACCAGCCTGAGCGCGTTTGACGCGGCCGGTGTTGCGCCTGCGCAAAACTGGGACGACCTGAAAGCTGCGGCCCCCGCGCTGCGTGAAGCGGGAAAACAGCCCCTCGTTTCCGGTGCGCAGGGCTGGCAATATGCCAACCAATTCAACACCTTCGTTTCCGGTTTGGGGGGTGAGGACCTCTATTATGCTGTGTATCGCGACGGCGATGAAGCGGCGCTGATGGGCACAGAGATGAAAGCGATCTGGGATGAAATCGTCATCACCCGCGACCTGATGGCGGGCACCGCTATTCAGGACTGGAATTTGGCCACCGCCGAAGTGATCAACGGCAACGCTGCTGCGCAGGTCATGGGCGATTGGGCGCAGGGCGAATTCGCTGTTGCCGGTAAAACCGCGGGCTCCGATTACGACTGCATCATCGGCATGGGGCGCGCGCAGCTGATCGCCACCGCGGGCGATGCCTTCTATTTCCCCGTCAACAAGGACGAAGAGGTGACGGCGGCGCAAAAGGAACTGGCGCAGGTGCTGATCTCTCCCGAGGCGCAAGTCACCTTCAACCTCAAGAAAGGCTCGCTGCCCGTGCGCGGGGACATCGACATGAGCACCGCAGGCACCTGCATGCAAAAAGGTCTGGCTGTTCTGGCGGATGGCGGCACGATCGACAGTTCCGACATGCTGCTCTCGCCCGACGCCGTTGGCCAGATTCAGGACATGCTGGTTGATTTTTACGCCTCTGACATGAGCGCCGAAGATGCTCAGGCAGAGTTCGCGAAAATCGTGATGTCGGACAAATAAGATCCTCCCAGCCGGTCCGCCTGCTTTGCGGCAGCGGGCCGGCACCCTGATCTGATCCGACCAGAGCCCCGCTCTGCCCCACCTCGCGCAAGCTTTGCGCGCTCCCTTGGAGGCACCCTGATGACAGCTTTACCCGACCCCGACAGAGGCGCGGTCCGCGCCAAAGCCGCCCCCGCAAGACGCCCGTCGCGGCTGTTGCACAATCCCATGTCCAAAGTCGCAGCCATGCCGATGATCGCCACGGCCTTGGTGATTTTTGTCGGCTGTTCGCTTTGGACCGTGGTTCATAGTTTCACCGATTCCAAATTGTTACCGCGGCTGAATTTTGTCGGGTTCGAGCAGTACGAGCGTCTGTGGTCCTCGTCGCGCTGGATCACCTCGGTTGAAAACATTGCCATTTATGGCGTCACCGCCTTGGTGTTGTCCTTGGTGCTGGGCTTTCTTTTCGCGGCGCTTCTGGATCAACGTATCCGCGCCGAAGGCATCTTTCGCACGATCATCCTGTATCCCTATGCGCTGTCGTTCATCGTGACGGGTCTTGTGTGGCAATGGGTGCTCAACCCCGATTTCGGCATCCAGAATGTCGTGCGCGACCTTGGCTTTGCCAGCTTCAGCTTCGATCCGCTCAACAATCCCGACACGGTGATGATCGCGCTGCTGATGGCGGGTCTGTGGCAAGGCACCGGCCTTGTGACCGTCATCATGCTTGCGGGGCTGCGCGGTGTCGATGAAGACATCTGGAAAGCGACCCGCGTTGACGGCATCCCCGCGTGGAAAACCTATCTTTTCGTCGTCGTGCCGATCCTGCGCCCCGTGTTTGTGACCGCCACGGTGCTGATCGCAACGGGCATCGTCAAACTCTACGACCTCGTGGTCGCGCTCACCAACGGCGGCCCCGGATCGGCCACGCAAATGCCCGCGCTGTATGTCTATGACGCGATGTTTGCCAAACAGAACCTCGCCCAGGGGTTCGCCGCCTCGACCATCATGCTGCTGGCGGTGCTTGTGCTGCTCATCCCGTGGTCCATCCATGAATTCGGAGGAAAGAAACGTGGCTGATCTCTCTGTAAATACGCCCGCCACCCGCCTGCTGGACGGCCCTTCGGGCAAACGCAAGCGCGCGCGCTTCACGCCCAAGCGCATCATGATCTACGGCGCGTTGCTGTTGGTTTCCTTCTATTACCTGCTGCCGCTCTGGGTCATGGTGATGACCTCCCTCAAGGGGATGCCCGAAGTGCGCATGGGCAATATTTTCGCACCACCCGTGGAGATCACCTTTGAGCCTTGGGTCAAAGCATGGGCGCAGGCCTGCACGGGGCTGAACTGTGACGGGCTGTCGCGCGGGTTCTGGAATTCGGTGCAGATCACCGTGCCCTCCGTTGTGCTCTCGATCATCATCGCCTCCGTCAACGGCTATGCGTTGGTCAACTGGCGCTTCAAAGGGTCGGAAATCTTTTTCACCATCCTGATTTTCGGCGCCTTCATCCCCTACCAGGTCATGATCTATCCCATCGTCATCATTTTGCGCGAACTGGGCCTCATGGGCTCTGTCTGGGGGCTGGTGATGGTGCACACGATCTTTGGAATGCCGATCCTGACGCTGCTGTTTCGCAATTATTTTGCCTCGCTGCCCGAGGAATTGTTCAAAGCGGCGCGTGTCGATGGCGCAGGGTTCTGGCGCATCTTTTTAAAGGTCCTGGTGCCGATGTCGTTGCCGATTTTCACCGTGGCCGTTATCTTGCAGCTGACGGGCATCTGGAACGATTTCCTGTTTGGCGTGATCTACACCAAGCCGGCCACCTATCCGATGACGGTGCAGCTCAACAACATCGTCAACTCCGTGCAGGGCGTCAAAGAGTACAACGTCAACATGGCCGCGACGCTGCTGACCGGTATCGTTCCCCTCACCGTTTACCTTATTTCCGGCAAGCTTTTTGTCCGCGGCATCGCTTCGGGCGCCGTCAAAGGCTGACCACAGGAAAGGAATTTCGACATGCTCGACACTGTCCCCCCCGTCTCCTCCGCACTCGACGACATCTCCGTTTCGATCCGTGATCTTGAACTGGCTTTCGGGTCGGTCAAGGTTCTCAAAGACCTCAATATCGACATCCACAAGGGTGAATTCCTTGTGCTGCTCGGTGCCTCCGGTTGCGGGAAATCAACCCTCCTGAACTGCATCGCGGGTCTTTTGGAACCCACGGGCGGGCAGATTTTCATCGAAGGGCAAAACGTCACCTGGGCCGAACCCTCGGAGCGCGGCATCGGCATGGTGTTTCAATCCTACGCGCTCTATCCGCAGATGAGCGTCAAAAGTAACCTCAGTTTCGGGTTGAAAAACGCCAAACTGCCCAAGGACCAAATCGAAAAACGCGTGGCACGTGCCGCGGAAATTCTCCACCTTGGGCCGCTGCTTGACCGCAAGCCGGGGGCGCTGTCGGGCGGGCAACGCCAGCGGGTCGCCATCGGCCGCGCGCTGGTGCGCGATGTGGATGTCTTCCTGTTTGACGAACCGCTGTCCAACCTTGACGCCAAACTGCGCGCCGAACTCCGTGTCGAATTGAAACGCCTGCACCAATCGCTGGCCAACACGATGATCTACGTGACCCACGATCAGGTCGAGGCGATGACCCTTGCCGACCGCATCGCCATCATGAAGGGCGGGGTGATCCAACAGCTTGCCGCGCCGCTTGAAATCTACAACACCCCGGCGAACCTCTATGTCGCAGGATTTATCGGGGCGCCGCCGATGAATTTCATTCAGGGGGCGCTGCGCGGCACCGATTTCGAGGGCATCATCAACGTGCCCATGCAGGGCTACGGGTTCAGCGCGGCGCCCAAAGACGGCGCAGTGGTCTTTGGTATCCGCCCCGAGCATGTGCTGGTGAACGACGCCGCCGCGTCTTGTGCTGTGCAAACCCGAGTTGTCGTCGATGTGGTCGAGCCGATGGGCGCGGACACGCTGCTGTGGTGCACCCTGGGGGGCGATGAATTCCGCATCCGGCTCGACGGGCAAACCCCGATCCGCCAGGGCGACACGATCACCGTGGGGATCGACCCCGCCCGTGCGTCCCTTTTTGACAAAGAAACCGAAATCCGCCTTTGAGCGCTATTCAGGATTGATCCTATGCTTCTCTCACTTCAACTCTTTTCGGCCCGCAATTACACCCCCTACACCGATGTGATTGCGCGTCTTGGGACCTACGGGTTCGACGCCGCCGAAGCGTTTTTTGGCAATTTCGCCGAAGCCGATGCCACCCGCGCCGCGCTTGATGCGGCCGGGATGAAAATGCCGACCGCCCACGTGCCGCTTGATATGTTTGAAAAGGATGCTGAAGGCGTTGCCGACCTCTGCCAACAGCTCGGGGTCAAACGCGCCTTTGCACCGTGGCTGTCCGCCGATGAACAGCCCAAGGATGCCGCGGGTTGGGCCGCGCTGGGCGCGCGTCTTGCCGCCTGTCACGCCGATATGGCCAAACACGGTATCGCATTCGGCTGGCACAACCATGATTTCGAAATCACCCCGCTGGCGGATGGGCAGATTCCGATGGAAATCCTGCTCGACACCGCGCCGATGATCGACTGGGAAGCCGACATTGCCTGGATCGTGCGCGGGGGCGGTGACCCGATCCAGTGGATTGAAAAATACGGGTCGCGCATTGTGGCCGCCCATTTCAAGGACCTCGCCCCCAAGGGCGAAAAGCTGGACGAGGACGGCTGGGCAGATGCGGGCACAGGCACGATGGACTGGCCTGCGATCCTCGGCGCGCTCAAAGCCCATTCGCGCTGTGAAATTCTGGTCGCCGAACACGATAACCCAAATGATTTCGACCGCTTCGCCAAACAGGCCGCGGCGACATTCAAAGCCCTGGGAGCCTGAAAGCGATGAGCAAAGTCCAACGTATCGGCCTGATCGGCTGCGGGAATATTTCCCAATCTTACCTCTCGCGGGCGAAGAATTTCAAAAACATCACCTTCACGGCAGTGGCAGACATCAATCTCGACGCGGCCAAAGCGCGCGGCGCGGAATTCGACGTGCCCGCCATGAGTGTGGACGACCTGATGGCCAGCGACACGGTCGACATCGTGCTGAACCTCACCATTCCGGCGGCGCATTTCGGCATCTCTAAGCAGGCGCTGGAAAGTGGCAAACATGTCTATTCCGAAAAACCCTATGTGCTGACGCTGGAGGAAGGGCGTGCACTCAAAGCGCTGGCGGATGAAAAAGGCCTGCGCGTCGGCTCGGCCCCTGACACTGTGCTGGGCGGCTCGCATCAGCTGGCGCGCCATTTGATCGACACGGGCGCGGTTGGCACCATCACGTCGGGCACCTGCGCGGTGATGTCCCACGGGATGGAAGACTGGCACCCCAACCCCGATTTCTTCTTCGTTCCCGGGGGGGGGCCGATCCTTGATCTGGGGCCTTATTACATCGCCAACCTCGTGCAGCTCATCGGTCCGGTGAAACGGGTCGGCGCAATCACCAGCACACCGTCCAAAACCCGCACCATCGGCAATGGCCCACGGACGGGCGAGGAGATTCCCGTCACCACGCCGACCACGATCCACGCCACTCTCGAATTCGAGCAGGGCGCGGTTGTGACCCTCGTGGCGAGTTGGGATGTGTGGCAAAATGATCTTGCTCCGATGGCCCTCTATGGCACCGAAGGCACGCTGCATGTCCCCGATCCGAACTTTTTCGGCGGCGCGCTGCGCCTTACGAACCGCGCCGAAACGGCAGAGTTGCCGGACTGGGACCACCCGCTTGGCGTCGACAACCGCGAGGTGCCATGGGGCATGGCGGCGGATTATCGCACCACAGGTCTGGCCGATATGGCGCAGGCAATCGCGCAAAATCGCCCGCATCGCTGCAATGACGCCTATGCCTTGCATGTTGTCGAGGTGATGACCGCTATTCTCAAATCCGGTGAGGAGGGCAAATATCTGACCCTGACCACCACATGCGAACGCCCCGATGCGCTCGGCATAAAAGCAGCGCAAGAGCTGCTTGCCTAAGGAGACAAAAATGGCAGACGCCCCCAAACATCCCATCAAAGGCCCCGCAATCTTCCTTGCGCAATTTGCAAGCGATGTTGCGCCTTTTGATACGCTCGAAAACATCGCAGGCTGGGCCGCAGGGCTTGGGTACAAAGGTATCCAGCTGCCCGTGGACCCGCGTTTTATCGACATCGATACGGCAGCGACATCCAAGGACTACTGCGATGAACTGGCGGGCGTCTGCGCCGCGCAAGGGGTCGAGATCACCGAACTGTCGACTCACATCCAGGGCCAACTTGTCGCGGTGCATCCCGCCTATGCGCCGCAGTTTGACGGTTTCGCACCTGCCCAATTTGCAGGCAAGCCGCAAGAACAAGCGGCATGGGCCACAGATCAGGTGATAAAAGCGGGGCAGGCGTCGCGCCACCTCGGCCTTGATGTCGCGGTCGGTTTTTCCGGCGCACTGGCCTGGCCCTATGTCTATCCGTGGCCCCAGCGCCCTGCGGGTCTCGTCGAGGAAGCCTTTGCCGAGCTCGCGCGCCGCTGGATGCCGATCCTGGACGCGCATGACGCGGTGGGTGTCGACTATGCCTTCGAACTTCACCCCGGCGAGGACCTGATGGACGGCGCAAGTTTCGAGCGGTTTCTGGCGCAGGTGAAGGGCCACAAGCGGGCCAATATCCTCTATGATCCCTCGCATTTCGTGCTGCAACAGCTCGATTACCTTGCCTTTATCGACCTCTACCATGACCGCATTCGCGCCTTTCACGTCAAAGACGCCGAATTCAATCCCACGGGGCGCCAGGGCGTTTATTCGGGCTTCGAGACCTGGGAAAACCGCGCGGGCCGGTTCCGCTCGCTTGGCGACGGTCAGGTCGATTTTTCCGCGATCTTCTCGAAACTCACGCAATACGGGTTCGACCGTTGGGCTGTGCTGGAATGGGAATGCGCGTTGAAATCGCCCGCCCAAGGTGCCGCCGAGGGCGCGCCCTTCATCGCGCGCCACATCATCGAACCCACCCCTTTTGCCTTCGATGACTTTGCGTCAGGATCCACCGACCTTGAACAAATTCGCAAGATGTTGGGAGTGAAAGCATGAGCGCACGCATTCGATTGGGTATGGTTGGTGGCGGGCAGGGCGCGTTTATCGGCGCGGTGCACCGCATGGCCGCGCGGCTGGACGACCGTTTCGAACTTGTGGCAGGCGCGCTGTCGTCCGATCCTGAACGGGCAGAGACCTCGGCCCGCGCCCTGGGTCTTGCGCGCAGCTATTCGGATTTCAACGACATGGCCCTGGCCGAAGCCGCGCGCGAGGATGGCATTCAGGCGGTGGCAATCGTCACGCCCAACCACATGCACCTAGCGCCCGCCAAAGCCTTTCTGGCGGCGGGCATCCATGTGATCTGCGACAAGCCGATGACGGCCACTTTGGCGCAGGCCGAAGAGCTGACCGCCATCGCGCAGGCCTCTGACGCAAAATTCATCCTGACCCATACCTATGCGGGTTACCCGATGGTGCGCGAAGCGCGGCGGATCGTGGCGTCCGGCGCGCTGGGCAAAATCCGCGTGGTCAATGTGAACTACGTGCAGGACTGGTTGGCGACCCCTGCGGCGGGCAAGCAGGCAGACTGGCGCGTCGATCCGGCGAAATCCGGCGAGGGCGGCGCGATCGCCGACATCGGCACCCATGCGGCCCATCTGGCGCGCTACGTGTCCGGCCTGCCGATCGACACGGTGGCGGCTGATTTGCAGTCCTTCGTTGACGGCCGTGCGGTGGATGACAACGCCCATGTCATGCTGCGCATGGGCGATGCGCGCGGCATGCTCTGGGCCTCCCAGGTGACTCCCGGTTTCGTCAATGAGGTGAGCTTGCGCATCGGCGGTGAAGATGCCGGTCTGGAATGGTCGCATCTGCGCCCCGAGGAACTGCGCTTTACCCGTTTGGGGGAGCCGTCGCAAATCCTCACGCGCGGCGGGCCGTTCTTTGAGGGCAACGCGCGTGTTCCGGGCGGGCACCCCGAGGGCTACATCGAGGCCTTTGCGCAGCTCTACAGCGACGCGGCGGATGCGATTACGAGTGGCGACATGCCGGCTGATTTGCCGGATGTGCAGGACGGGCTGGACGGGATGCGCTTTGTGGCGGCCTGCATCGCCTCGTCGCGCGCGGATGGCGCCTGGACGGCACTGTAAGCGGGCGCGCGGCGGGGCCGCGCGACACCGCCTCAGGCGTCGAGGGTGGCCCGTTTGTCGAGCTTGAGGATGGTCCAATGCAGCGCGGTCATGAAACCCGCCGCGCCGATCAGCGCGATGTTTGACAGGACCTGCACCTGCAAGGCTTGCCCGCTGGTGCCAACCTCTGCCGAGAGCAGGAAAATAATGTTGATGTTGATCGCCCAGAGGGTGGTTTTGGGGTTGGCGCGCAGGTAGGCGCCAACCGCGAGAAACGGGATCGCGACAAAGATCGCCTCCATTCCGCTCATGCCGGACACATCCAGCACCACACGGTAGGCGACGCCCGCCATCGCGCCGATCATGGAACTGGGGACGATGTTTTTCAACATGCCCTCGGGATTGGGGCGCGACCCGATGATGGTCGAAAAAATCGCCAGCCCCATGGCGATCGACAGGGTCACCACGCCGGGATGCCAGATCACCACTGCCCCGCCAACCAGAACCACCACCGCAGCAATCACCCCGTTGCGCCGCGCGATGTGGTTGCCGTGGTTTACGCGCAGGGGCATGTGCTGGGCGCGCATCGGGGTGAAGGGAAACGTGGTCAGCGTTACCGCGATGACGCCGATCAGCGTGCAGAACATCCGGTCATAGCTGAGGGCCAAGACGGTGCTGTCGACGGTGTGATCCAGCAAGAGGCTGGGCAAAATGATCACGGCCACGGTGATCGAGATCAGCATCGCGGCGTAGCTGAACACGGTGCCGATCCAATAGGCGGTTGCCGTCGCCACCCCGACGGTGAACGCCATGAGCAAAAGATGCAGGGTCTTGCCATCGGTCAGCGTCAGTGCGCTGATCGCAAGGGCCGCACCGATCAGCGTGCCGATCACGCGCAAGACAGCGCGTATGACCAGATCTTCGCGAAAGGCCTGGGACACCACCCAGACCGGCATCGCCGCCCAATAGGGATGTTTCAGCCCGAGGAATTGCGCCAGCACGAGCGCGCCTGCCGCGGCCAGAAACAATTGCGCCGTGCGAAAGGAGACGGGGCCAGGGAAGACGGTCATGGGGGCGTACCTTTTGAATTCGCGTTCTCCCCGATAGCCATTCTAGGGCGGGGCCGCCGCCCGCCAAGAGCGGCGCATCAAAAAGGACGCCTAGAACCCGCTTTGCACCTTGATGTGACTGTGGGAATGGGGCGGACCCTCGTTGTGGACATGTTCCACCGCATCCTCGACGACGGGGATCAGCCCCAGTGTACCATGCATCACGCCGCGCTCGACAAACAGCGCTTCGGCATAGCTTTGCACATCCACCACGCGGCCCCGCATCACCACCACATCCACCATCGTGGAATGATCCAGCGGCACGGACATGGAGGCAACGGTTTGATCGTGGCGGTCAAGGCGGCTCTGGGGGACACGCGCCGCCAGATTGCGCACGCTTTGATCAACGACATAGCTCATCACCCCGACACATCCGGCCTCTTGGGGGCCTGCGTGACGGGCGCGCAGCGCTTGGCGCAACAAGTCGCGAATGGCTTCAGAGCGGCTATGGCCGCCTGTGTCGCGCAGATAGGCATCCACTTCGCCCGCCAGCGCGTCGTCCAATGTGATCGTGGTGCGCTGCATAGGCGGCCCTTTTCCCTTGCGACTGGGGGCAGCGTAAACCACCCGCAACGCAAGGGGAACACCCATAGAATTTTTGCCGCAATGCCGCATTTTCGGCCCCGTGCCCTTGCGGGGGATGTCCGGAGTATGATTTATTGTCCCGTAATTCATACTTTCTACCCTCCCACCAAAGTGATCTGACATGCTGCAATGCCTTCGTCGCGAACGCCCTTCTCTGTCGCCTGTTCCCGCGCATCTGCCCAAGTCAAAGACGCGAAATATGGCGGTGCTGCTCTGTGCGCTGGGGGGGGCACCGGCCCTGCCGGCGCAGGCGCATTTCCTGCAAGTCATCCCCTCGACGGATGTTGCGCCCGAAGGCGGCGCGGTGACCTTGGACCTCAGTTTCACCCACCCGTTCGAGGGCGGGCCTGTGATGGCGCTCGACAAGCCGCAATCCCTCACGCTGACCCAGAACGGCACCACCAGCGACCTGACGGCGCGACTGGTACAGACCCCGACAGGCTGGGGCAGTAGCCTGTTTCTGGCCGAACCGGGGGCAGCGGTGATCGGCGTGACGCCCGAACCCTATTGGGAACCGGTCGAGGGCAAATTTATCCAGCATTTCACCAAGGTGATCGTCGACAGCTATGCCTCGGGCGAGGGGTGGGACCGGTTGCTGGGCCTGCCGGTGGAAATTCAACCCCTGACGCGCCCCACCGGAGTATGGGCGGGGAACCTGTTCAGCGGTGTGGTGCTGAAAGCGGGCGCGCCCCTTCCCTTTGCCGAGATCGAGGTGGAATTCATCAATGACGGGGCAACGGGCGAGGTCGTGGTCGCGCCCAATGATGCCTTCGTCACGCAGGTGCTCAAGGCCGATGCGAATGGCACGTTTTCCTATGCCATGCCGCGCGCGGGATGGTGGGGCTTTGCGGCGCTGACCGAGGCCGATACGCCGATGGTCGCGCCCGATGGGCGCAGCGTCCCCGTCGAAGCGGGGGGGCTGATCTGGGTGCGCGCCACTGACATGTCGGGCGGGGCCTAAGGTATGGCGCATATCCCGGATGGCATTCTTTCTGCGCCGGTTTTGATTGCAGGCGCGGTGGTGACGGCAGGCGGTGTGGCCTTGGCGCTGCGGTCCATGGACGAGCGCGCCATCCCGCGCGCGGCCATCCTTGCGGCGGTGTTTTTTGCCGGATCTCTGGTCTCGGTTCCGATGGGGCCTGCGTCGGTGCATTTGCTGTTCACGGGGGTGATGGGCGTTTTGTTGGGGACGGGGGCTTTTGCGGCCGTTCTGACGGCTTTGATGTTGCAGGTGCTGTTGTTCGGCGTTGGCGGATTGACCACTCTGGGCATCAACACGCTGAATATCGCGCTGCCTGCGGTGGTCGCGGGCGCGATCTTCGGCCCGCTGATCCGCAGCACCGCGCGCCCGTCGCGCGCCAGTGGCTATGCGGCCTGTGCGGCGGTTCTGGCGGTGGCGGGGACTGCGGGTTTGGTGGCGCTGTCCCTCTGGCTCTCCGATCCGGCCTATACCCCTGCGGCGCGGGTGATGGCGCTGACCTATCTGCCGCTTGCCCTGGCTGAAGCCGCTGTGAGCGCGTCCGTTGTGGGGTTCATCAAACGCGTGCAGCCCGATGCGCTTGCGCCGCGCGCGCAAGCGGCGCATCCGGTGGTCACACCATGATCCGTGCGCTTGTCCTTTTGTGCGCGCTGCTCGTCGCCTCGCCTGCTTTTGCGCATAAACTCAAGGTCTTTGCGACGCTGACGGACCGCACCGTTTCGGGATATGCGTTTTTCATCGGCGGCGGGCGGGCGCAGGGCGCGCAGTGGCAAGCCCTCAGCGGCGAGACGGTTCTGGCCTTTGGGACGACCGATGATGCGGGCGGATTTTCCTTTGCGGCGCAGCGGCCCCAAGCACCGCTTGTCGTGACCGTTGACACCCGCGAAGGCCATATCGCGCAGGCGATTTTGCCCCCCGAGCGCTGGGCGCAGACCGCCTTGGCGCAGGATGCGCAGGGGGCGGCCCCGACATCCACCGTGCCCCAAACGCCTGCCACACCTGCGCCCGCGCTTGCCCAAAGCCTTGAGCGGATCGTCAGCACCGCGGTGCAGCGCGAAACCGCACCGCTTCTGGCGCGGATCGAGGAAATGGATGCGCGGATGCGGCTGACGGATATTATCAGCGCGCTCTGTCTGATTGCGGGGCTTGCGGGCGTTGCGCTTTGGGCGCTGCAGCGGCGCAGATGACGCAGGACCTGCGCCCCTCTTTGGCCTGCGCGCTGATTTTGGTCCTTGCGGTGTCGCAGCTTGCAAGCCTGAGCACCGCCCTCGGCGCATTGGCCTCTACGGTGCTTGGGGGGCTGATCTGGCAGCGCGCGCGGCTTGTGGCGCACAAGCGCCGCCTTTTGCATCTTGAGGTGTTCTTGCTGCTGGTGCTGCTGACCTTGCCTTTCACGGTTGCGGGCACCGCGCTATTTTCGCTTGGTCCGCTCGTTGCGAGCGTCGAGGGCGTGGCGCGCGCGCTTCTGGTTGTGGCCAAGATAAGCACGGCGGTGCTGTTGATTACCCTGTTTCTGGCGCAGGCCGAACCGCTGGCCCTTGCGCGGGCGTTGCACGCGGCCCCGCTGCCCAAACCGCTGCTGCGTCTGATCAGCCTGACCCTGCGCTATCTGAGTGTCGTGTCGGATGAATTCAACCGGCTGCGCGAGGCTGCAAAAGCGCGCAGTTTTCGGCCTGCAACCACTCTGCGGACATGGCGGGTGATGGGGCTGATGATGGGCACGATGCTGCTGCGGGCGCTGTCGCGGGCAGATCGCATTTCCGAGGCGATGCGCGCGCGCAGCGGGGCGGGGCACATGCCGCACCTGCCGCTGCCAGCCCTGTCACGCCGTGATCACCTGCGGATCGGCGCAAGCCTGATTGGCGCCCTCTTTTTGACTGTGATGGATCGCCTATGACCGCCCCTGTTGTGCTGGACCGTTTGAGTGTAACGCGCGATGGCCTGCCCGTTTTGCGCGAGGTCTCCCTGACGCTGGCGCCGCGCGACCGGCTGGCCATCGTCGGGCCGAACGGGGCGGGAAAAACCACTTTGTTGCGCGCCATTATGGGCCTGCAAGTGCCCAGCAGCGGCACAGTTGCCCTGTTTGGCCAGACCTGCACCCACGAGGCGGAGTTTCGCAGCCATCGCCCCCGCATCGGGTTTTTGTTCCAAGACAGCGATGACCAGTTGTTTTGCCCCACAGTGGTCGAAGACGTGGCGTTCGGGCCGCTCAATCTGGGCCAGAGCAATGCGCAGGCGCTCAAGATCGCCCGCGAGACGCTTGCGCATCTGGGGATCGCGGCGCTGGCCGAGCGTCTGGTGCATAAGCTGTCGGGGGGCGAAAAGCGGCTGGTCTGTCTGGCGGGGCTTTTGGCGATGCGCCCGCAGGTTTTGCTGCTCGATGAGCCCACCAACGGCGTGGATGCCGAGAACGGCGCACGGCTGCGCGCGGTTTTGCACGGGTTCGAGGGCGCGATGATCATGGTCAGCCATGACGACGGGTTCGTGGCCGATCTGGCCAACCGCGCGCGGTTGCTATCGGGCGGGTGCCTGCAAGAGGCCGACATTCACGATCACGCGCATCTGCACCGGCACCCGCATGTGCATCCGCGCATGAAAACAGACCCTAATGCTGGATGAAATCGCCCAGAACTCCGAGTGCGCCGGTAACGCCCATGCCGCCGCCCGAATGCCCCACAAGGGCCACAGACCCGTTGATCGCCGCAGCGGATCGCACGATCTGCGCGATGATATCCGCGCCGGTCGTCCCCGTGTCCCACGCCCATGCGCCCTGCCAGGCGCCGTGGATCAGATGAGCGTCGGAGCAGAGGCTGCCTGGCACTGTCTCACGCTTTGGCGGCATAGGTGCGGGCATACATGGCCCGCAGATGCTGCTCGACAGTGATCGGCGGGGAGGCCGGCCCTTGCCGGGGGTCAAGGCTTTGCCCGCCCAGCACCTCATAGCCGCGATTGCAGGGCGAATTTGCCTTGTCGAGGGCGGTTTTGGCCGCCACCGGCAGATCGAACAGCGCGCGGGTCTGTTCCATGACCGCCGTCATCAACCCATGGGGGACGCCGTGTCCGGTCACATAGAAAAAACCGTGCGCAAGGCAGGCCTCGCGCATCTGTGCGCCGACTTTTGCGCGTTTGTCGGTATCACTCGACACCAGATCGCTGATGTCGATCATTGGCAGGCTGGCAGGCATTGCGACCTCTTTTCGCTCCAAAGTCTGGATGGAATTGCCCTGCGCGGCGGAACCTGCGCGCAGGGCTTGGGGCATTATGCCTTTTGGGCGGGTTTGCCGGCGAAATTCGCGTTCAGGCGCATTTGCATGTAGTCGCCCGCCGTCATCGGGTCATATTTGCCCTCGGGGCCTTCAAGCATCGTGTCCTTGTTGGCCTGACAGAAAAAGGCCATCGACTGGCGCGGACCCATATATTCGCCCTCTTTGGGCATCCGCACGCGATGCAGGTTCGACATCAGCTTGTCATCGGACCAGCGCATCAGCATGTCACCGATGTTGCAGGTGATCACACCGCCCAAAGGGGGCACATCCGTCCAGGCCAGATCCCCGCTTTCGGCATCCTTTCCGGGGCAGAGTTGCAAGCCGCCGTGTCCCTCGCGCTGGTGCAACAGTGTCAGGCAATCGTAATCCGTATGCGCCCCCGCGCGCCAGAATTTGAAATCTTCAGGCGTGGCGTCCTCCATGCCCAGATAGTTGATCAGGCGCAGGGTCGATTGATAGTGCGGGCTTTCGGGGTCATGGCCATCGGTGAAGAAATCGCTGTGAAAGCCAAGCTTGTCGGCAAAGCAGGACAAGACCTTCATGCCGACCATCCAATTGTGCCGCTCAAAGGCCAGCATTGTCGCCTTGAAGCCCGCAACCTCTTCGCCCTTGGGCCAAAGCGCGCCCTCGCCCATGCGCGGCAGGGTGATCTGGTAGCTTTCCTTATTGTCGGGCGTGCCCGTCGAGGGGCGCACCTGCGCCTTGAATTCCCAGCCTGCATTCGTGCCCTTGCGCAGCGGGTATTGCGCTTTGGTGTCCTGGGGCAGGGCAAAGAATTCCGCAGATAGGGCAAAGGCATCGTCGATCAGCTCGAGGGGAATGCCATGGCCTGTCAGTTGGAAAAATCCGATTTCGGTGGCGGCTTTCCACAATTCTTCGGTGATCTCGGCCTTGCGGTTGAAGAAATCCGACATGTCGATGCGCGGGATGTCGCGGTGGATTTCGCTGCCCATGCCGCCAAAGCCGGCTTCCTTGTTCAGTTCTTTCAGGGCGTAATTAGGTGTCATCTTTGCAGTCTCCGGTTGATGCGGGCGGACCCGCCTGAGGGGACCGGAGCAATGACCGCGCCTTTGCGCTGACTGCTTCTACTCCGGAGGATCGCGCACAGGGCGCGCGCGAATGGCGAATTAAATGGCGCCTTAACGGGTCTCTTTGGGCAGGGACCACGGAAAGAGGCGTTTCTGGATCTGGGTGACGATCTGAAAGAGCAGCAGCGAAAGCGCGACCAGCAAAAACAGCCCGGCCCAGGCTTGGGGCAGTTTGAACATCGAGGTCGAGAACTGGATGAAATAGCCAAGCCCCGCATCCGCCGCGACAAATTCCGCCACCACCGCGCCAATCACCGACAGGGTGATCGAAATTTTCAGCCCCGAAAAAATGTACGGCAGGGCATAGGGAATGCGGATTTGGGTGAATTCACGGTAAGCGGGTGCATTCAGCGAGCGCGACAGCTCGATCAATTCGGGGGGTGTGGCCATCAGGCCCGTTGTCATCGACACCACGAGCGGAAAGAAGGAAATCATGAAGGTAATGACCACGCGCGGCGCGTCATCCGTGCCAAGCACCACGATGATGATCGGCGCGACGGCCACGACAGGCACCGACTGGATCACCACCAAAAGCGGATAGAGGCAGCGGGTGAGAAAGCGGGATTTCGCAAGGCCGATGGCGATGGGCAGCGACACGGCGATGGCGACGACATAGCCCAGCATGGCCACGCGAAAGGTCGACCAGACATGTTCGGCCCAGCGGGCAAAGGACACGGCGCCAAAGCCCTCGACGATGCGCGACGGGGGCGGCAGCACGTAGGTGGGCACCTGAAAGGCGCGGGTGAGGGTTTCCCACAGGATGAGCACCAGTAAAAATGTCAGCCCCGGCAGGAGGGCAGGCGTCTCGATCAGCCGCTCGCGCAGCGGCGGTTTGATCTGCGGCGCGCCCGCTTGGGCGGCCTTGGACGGGGCGGGGGCCGTGTCGGAGGTATCGGGGATCGCCGTCATGGGTCAGGCCGCCTCTGGTTTTGGGGAAGGTTTTGCGGGTTTGATCAGCAAGCTGCGCAGATGGGCGGCAAATTCCTGCACTTCGGGCGCGCGCAGGGATTCCTCGCTGCGCGGGCGGCCCAGCGGCACCTTGAGGTCGGCAATGACCCGCCCGGGACGTTCGGACATCACCAACACCCGATCCGCCAGAAGGACCGCTTCGGGGATCGAATGGGTGATGAACATCACCGTCTTGGGACTGGCTTGCCACAGGCGCAGCAATTCATAGCCCATTTCGTCGCGCGTCAGCGCATCAAGCGCGGAAAACGGTTCGTCCATCATCAACAGATCGGGGTTGAGGAACAGCGCGCGGGCAATGCCCACCCGTTGTTGCATGCCCCCCGACAATTCGCCCGGCAGGCGTTTGCCAAAGCCCCCCAAACCCACGGTTTCCAGTATCTCGCGCGCGCGGTCGCGGTGTGCGGGGCCAACGCGCCCCTTGGTGTGTTTGACGGGGAAAACCACGTTCTCCTCGACGCTGGCCCAAGGCAGCAGCGTGGGTTGCTGGAACACAATGCCCACATCCTCGCGCGGGCGGGTGACGGGCAGGCCGAGCACCGTGATCTGGCCGGCGCTGGGCATCATCAGACCCGAAGTCAGCCGCAATAGGGTCGATTTTCCGCAGCCCGACGGGCCCAGAACGGCCACGAATTCATGCTGCGCGACCTCAAGGTTCACCCCGCCCAAGGCGGTCAGAGGGCCGCTTTTGGTCGCAAAGACCTGAGCGACATCTTGAAACGAAATGGCGGGCGGGGCGAGGGTCATGCAGGCTTACTCCTGAAAGCCGTCAGCGATGATGCTGGCAGGATCAAGCGCGGACTCGTCCAGCCCCTGGGCCTGCGCCACCAGCGACCAGGTATTGGCCACGCGCGCGGGCAGCAACGCCCCAAGCCCGTCTTCGTCGGTCTGGGAATTGAACGCCAGAACCGAGGCATCCAGCCACGAACCTTTCACATCCTCGACCCCCAGTTCGGGCACCATCGCGGCAACGTCGGCCGCGGCCTGATCGGGATTGGCCTGGGCAAATTCCATCGATTTCTTGAAGGCTTTGACAAAGCGTTTGGCGACATCGGGGCGCTCGGTGAGGAAGGTGTCGGAGGCCACGAGAGTCGCGGAGTACAATTCGATCCCCGCATCCGACCACGGCAGAACGATGACGCCTTTGCCCGCGTCCTCGCCCTGGTTCATGTAGCGGGTGATATCGGTGACCCATGCGATGATCGCATCGGTTTGCCCCGTCATCAACAGCGGCCCAAGCGCGCCCGGATCGGCTTTGGTCAATTCGATGTCGGCCTCTGACAGGCCGTTTTCCGACAGAACCAGCGGCAGGAAGATATTGGAGGAGGTAAAGGGCGAGGTGGCAACCTTCTTGCCAGCCAGATCGCTGATGGAGGTGATGCCGCTGTCCATCAGCGTGTAAAAGGCGTGCGGGCCTTTGTTGAAGATCGACATGACGGCTTTGACGGGCACGTCATCGGTGGCAACGGCGGCCATGATCGCCTCCATGCCCGCAGAGCCGATGTCGGAGGTGCCTGTGGCGATTTTTGTGATGGCCTCGGTTGACCCGCGTCCGCCTTCGATAGAAATGTCCAGGCCCTCGTCGGCGCAGAACCCCTGCTGCACGCAGACATAGATCGGGGCTTTGTCACCGCCCGGCAGCCAGTCAAGCTGGTAGGTCACGTGGTCTTGCGCAAAGCTGGCGGCAGGCAGTGCGCCAAGCGCAAAGGTCAGCGCTGCGGTCGTGCGGGCAATCTTGGTTGGTGCGATCTTGAGGCGCATAGATGGTCCTTTTTTTCCCTGTTGGCTTAACTGCGGTTTTGCGCGCGCAGGACGCTGCAGTGTCCCCTGCCAGATGCCCCGTGCGTGCAATTTGAAAGCCGTTTTTTTTGTGTGTGTAATCGAGAGAGCCTAGTTCATCCGGTTTGTCGCGCCGCGCCCGTTATCGGGTGCGCAGTCGCTGCTGCTGGATGAGCAATGTCAGAGCTGGCTTTGGGCCGATACTCACCGCTTCTACTCAAGGTCAGACTGGCAAAGGCGGGTGTGCGCTGTCACGCAAACCGCGCTTGGTGCCGGTTTTCTGGCGACATCTGCCGCGTTGTTGGGCGAAACTGGCGGCTATGGGCTAATAATTGTGCAAATCTTGCGCGCAAACAGGGCGTCGGGACGCAGAACGGGGGGCGAACCTTGCGGAATCGCCGTGGCGCGCCGCGCAGTGCCGGTGAGGTCCCAATTGGAAACATCATCATGACACAGACGCGTACCGTAACACCCGAACAAGACATCGCCCTGCTGACCCGCTCGATCGAGCTTGCCACGGAGTCGCGTGCGC
This sequence comes from Aquimixticola soesokkakensis, assembly GCF_900172375.1. Lineage (GTDB taxonomy): Bacteria > Pseudomonadota > Alphaproteobacteria > Rhodobacterales > Rhodobacteraceae > Aquimixticola > Aquimixticola soesokkakensis. The sequence continues at coordinate 505,070 of NZ_FWFS01000001.1, forward strand.
GCGGCGACCACCCCTTTGGCGCGCTTTTGGCAGGGCCGGACGGCGCGGTACTGCTGGAGGCGATGAACACCTGTGGCTCCAAGGGGGATCGCACCGGCCATGCAGAGCGCAACCTGATGACGCAGGCCTCCATTGCCTATGCGCCGGAGTTTCTGGCGCAATGCACGATGTACACCAGCGCCGAGCCCTGCGCGATGTGCGCCGGTTCGGTCTATTGGGCGGGGGTCGGGCGGGTGGTCCACGGCATGTCCGAAGTCGCCTTGAAGGCGCTGATCGGTCCCGACCCTGAAAACCTGACGATGGATTTGCCCTGCAGGGCGGTTTTTGACGCGGGGCAACGCAGGGTCGAGGTGGTCGGCCCGTTGCTGTCGCGCGAAAGCGCCGTGGTGCATGAAGGATTCTGGGAGGGGCTTTAAGCGCAGGCCCCGCCACCTCCCTGCGCGAAAGGCCTCAAAAGAGGCCCGTGAAAAGAGCACGCGGCGATAGATTGTTGCGCAATGGCAACCTTGCGCGGGTCGAATTGATCCGGCATGAGCGGTTTTTTGCTTTCTTGGTGACAGGGGCCGCGGGGTGCGACATCACGATACCGACCCCGAAGAACCATAAGAATTCACGGAGCACCGAGCAGATGCGCATTCCTCAGGCCCTTTTTGCCCTTTCCTTTGTCTTTGGCCTCGGGGCGCAGGCCCTTGTCGCGCAAGAGGCAGGTGGTGCGTCGCGCACCAGCGCTTCCACAGGGAACGCGGGCATTGCCATGGGCGATAGTGCGGTCGAGCCGGACGCCTATCGCCAGCGCCGCTTTCATCTGGGCTTCGGGCGGCTGTTTTCCAACGACCGTCTGGGCGATGGCAAAGACCGCTGGCGCACGGGGTCCTATGTGATTTCCAACGTGCGTGGCTATGATTGGGACGGTGAATTGCCCGACAGCTTCGGGTCGCTGGTCGAATATCGCAGCCGCTCGGAAATTATCGCGCCCTCGAATGTGTCCAACCCCGATGAAGGCGCGCGCCGCCACGCCGGTGTCCTGTCGTTCGGTGCGCACACGATGTGGCAGTACGAAGGTGTCGAACTGGCCCTGGGCGCGGATGCGGTGTTCGTCGGTCCGCAAACCGGCCTTGGAAAGTTTCAAAAGTGGATTCACGAGCGCACGGATAACCCCTTGCCCGATCTGAGCGACCAGATCGAGGATGCATTCTACCCGACCTTGACCTTCGAGGCCGGCAAGACCTTTTCCTACGGGCTGCTCGACGTGCGCCCCTTTGCGCAAACCATGATCGGATCGGAAACCTTGGTGCGCTTTGGCGGGGATATCCTGCTTGGGTGGGTGGGCCACAAGGACGTCTGGCTGCGCGATGTGACCACGGGGATACGCTACGCCGCGACCCGCGAGGAAGAAATGGGCGGCTCCATTTTTATCGGCGCGGATGTGGCCAAAGTCGCTTCCAGCAAATTCCTGCCCGGCGATGAGGGCTATGAGCTGAGCGATCTGCGCAAACGCCTGCGGGCAGGCTACCGTGTGCAGGGTGACAAATTGGGGATTTTCTACGGCATGACCTATCTGTCGCCGGAATTCGAAGGCCAGTCCGAGGGGCAGGTCACGGGATCGGTGCAGTTCAAACTGCGATTCTGATCACAGCGGCCCCCGCCGCATTTCACATGTTCTAAACCATAGGTCTGCGTCGAAACGAAAGTCTTAACAAAGTCTTGGGCCTGTGTTAGCGTCACCGCAATAAAAATGAAAATCAGCGGTCCAACGAGGCCGCGCAGTTGGCAGGTATACAGGCATGGAAACGGGCTCGAGCGGCACGTTTGTCATCGCATGGTCGCAGGTGGAACTTGAGGGTTTCGTCGATGCATCGCTTTCGGCAGTCACCATCGGCGCTTCGTTGCGCTGGCGGGGGGCAGCGATCTGTGTGGACAAAAAGACAGATATTCTTGTGCTTTCGGGCGCGCAAGAGACGGTGGCCCTGCGCGGGCGGGCCGCAAATTCGGTGCATCGCATCAATGGCAGGCCCTTTGACGGTCCCTCCTCCGGTGGCTCGCAGGAGGTCCAGACCCATCTGATGGAAGACGGGTTCGATGTCACCGACGGCGTTGCCCAATATTCCTTTTTCGTCATTGACCGACCCGATGGCGACCCGTTGCTGATGTGTCACGGCGCGATGCCGCCCGTGGGGGCGGAACTTTGGGTCGTGCGCAGCTATCTGGTGCCGCGCGCGCGGTTGCTTCCTGAAGGGCAGGGCTTTGGACAGGTCTCTGAACGGGCGACTGTCTGCTTTACGGCAGGCACGCAGATCGAGACAGCGCAGGGCAGTTGCGCGGTTGAGGCGTTGCGGGTAGGCGATCTGGTGCAAACGGCGGATAACGGTCTGCAACCTGTGCGCTGGATCGGCGCGCGCAAATTGTCCGGCGCGCGTCTGTTTGCAATGCCCTGGGTGCGTCCGGTGCGTCTTCGCCAAGGGGCTTTGGCGGGCGCCTTTGGCAATGGCGGGCCGCAGCGCGATCTGTTGGTGTCACCCGATCACCGAATGGTGCTGCGCGGAGCGCCCGCGCGGGCATTGTTCAACGAGTCCGAAGTCTTTGTGCGCGCTGGCGATCTGGTGGATGGCGATCGCATTCAGGTCGATCAAAGCCTGACCGCGCTGACCTATGTGCATTTGATGTTCGACGCCCATGCTGTGGTGATGGCCAATGGCTGTGCGACAGAAAGCTTCCACCCCGAAGGCGCGGACCTGCGCCATCTGTCCCAGAGCGCCCGTGCCGCCCTGTTCGACAGGTTTCCCCAAATTGCGCAAGACAGCTGGCGCTACGGCCCGCTGGCACGCCGCGCCCTTGCCCCCGCAGAGGCAGCCCTGTTGCGCTATGGCTATGTGCGCTAGGGCTTTAACGCCGGTCTGCGTGGTTTTTGAGGCAAAGATCCGCGCAGCGCTTGACTCCCCATCAGCGGCCTATATAAGCCGCCCATCCTGACCCGTACCTTGTGCGGGAAAGGTCATTTGGTGTTGGTGGCCCCCGCAAGGGGATGCCTGTCGGCCAGGTCGGTAACTGCATCCAATATGCATAGTCCGGCGGACGCAAAGGACAGCACCTTTCACATGCAGCCAGCGGGCGCAGGGCATTCGGTCCCGCATTTGCTGGCGCACCACTTTGAAAGGATCCAGATTGTGACCAAACGCACATCTGCCAAGTACAAAATCGACCGCCGCATGGGCGAAAACATCTGGGGCCGCGCGAAATCGCCGGTCAATCGTCGTGAATATGGCCCCGGCCAGCACGGTCAGCGCCGCAAGGGCAAACTGTCCGACTTCGGTATCCAGCTGCGCGCCAAGCAAAAACTCAAAGGTTACTACGGTGACCTGACCGAGAAACAGTTCCGCCGCATCTTCGCAGACGCCGAGCGTATCAAGGGCGACACGGGTGAAAACCTCATCGGCCTGCTCGAATCGCGCCTCGACGCGGTTGTGTACCGTGCGAAATTCGTGGCGACCGTCTTTGCGGCCCGCCAGTTCGTGAACCACGGCCACGTGACCGTGAACGGCAAACGCGTGAACATCCCCTCCTACCGCGTGAAAGAGGGTGACGTCATCGAAGTGCGTGACCGTTCCAAGCAGCTTGCTGTTCTGCTCGAAGCTGTGGCTTTGACCGAGCGTGACGTGCCCGATTACATCGACGCCGATCACAACAAAATGGTTGCGACCTTTGTGCGCAAACCCGGTCTCTCCGATGTGCCCTATCCGGTGCAAATGGAACCCAACCTCGTCATCGAATTCTACGCACAGAACTAAGGTTTGCGGGGCAGTTGCCTCGCATCCGGTTCGTGCCGATCCTTGCAAAGGCCGCTCCATCGGGGGCGGCCTTTCGCGTTTGTGGCATTTCAAACCTACTCGGCGCTTTGTTGAAAATAACGCAGGCGCTGCGCCTTCGGATGTCTGGTCACAGCCCCTCCCCTTGGCTAGAAGAGGCCGGACGATATTTACGGGGGCTGTTATGGCTGAGACGATCAAACCCAAGGCAGGCATTATGGACATCGCGCTTTACGTAAGCGGCGAAAGCCATGTTGACGGCCACACGGAGGTTCTCAAACTGTCGGCCAACGAAAACCCCTACGGTTGTTCCGACAAGGCCAAGGCGGCCTTCCTGCGCACGGCCCAGACTCTCAACCGCTACCCCGGCACGGATCACCGCGCGCTGCGCGCCGCGATTGGCGAGGTCCACGGCCTTGATCCCGACCGGCTGATTTGCGGTGTCGGATCGGATGAGGTGCTTCAGTTTATCGTGCAGGCCTATGCCGGTGAGGGCGACGAGATCATCACCACCCAACACGGGTTTTCGATGTATCCGATTTTGGCCAAAATGGTGGGGGCGACGCCGGTCACCGTGGGCGAAGACGAGCGGGTCATCGACGTGGACGCGATTTTGGCTGCGGTCACGACGCGCACGCGCGTGGTGTTCCTGGCCAACCCCGCCAATCCCACCGGCACGATGGTCGAGCGGGGCGAGATGGAACGCCTTGCCGCCGGATTGCCCCGCAGCGTGTTGCTGGTGCATGATGGGGCCTACGCTGAATTTGTCGAAAATTTTGACGGCGGCGCGGCGCTTGTTGATGCCTATCCCAACGTGATCATGACCCGCACCTTTTCCAAGATTTACGGTCTGGGCGGGCTGCGCGTGGGCTGGGGCTATGCCAGCCGCGAGATCATCGATGTGCTGACGCGGCTGCGCCAGCCTTTTAACCTGTCGGAAATCCAGATGGCCACCGCAGAAGCCGCTGTACGGGATCGCGATTTCGTCGAACGGTGCCGCACTGAAAACGCCAAATGGCGCGAATGGCTGCGCAATGCACTGGTGCAAATGGGGGTTGGTTGCGATGCAAGCCATGCCAATTTCGTGCTGGCGCGCTTTGAGAACCCCCAAGAAGCCGAGGCCTGTAATGCCGCTCTGCGTGCCGACGGGATCATCGTGCGCCCTGTCAAAAGCTACGGGCTGCCACAGGCGCTGCGCATTACCGTGGGCGACGAAAGCGCGTGTCGCCGCGTGATCCATGTCATTGCCACGTTCAAAGGCATTCGCTGATGGCTGTGATGTACAACCGTGTCGCGCTGTTGGGGCTTGGCCTGATTGCAGGCTCCCTGTCGCTGGCACTCAAACGCGGTGGCCTTGCGGGGGAAATCACCGGCTATGCCCGCTCGCCCGACACCCGCGCAACGGCGGCCGAGATCGGCCTTGTGGATCGCGTCTGCGACACGGCGCATGCTGCGGTAAAAGACGCCGATCTGGTGGTGCTCTGCGTGCCGGTCGGGGCCATGGGGGCCTTGGCCGAAGAGATTGCGCCGCATCTCAAACAGGGCGCGGTGGTCAGCGATGTCGGCTCGGTGAAGAAGGCGGTGATCGAGGCAGTCGGCCCGCATATCCCTGAAGGCGTTCACTTTATTCCCGCCCACCCGATGGCGGGGACGGAGCATTCCGGGCCGCGTTCGGGATTTGCGGAACTCTTTGACAACCGCTGGTGCCTGATCGTGCCCGCCGAGGGCAGCCCCGAGCCCGAGATCGCGCGGCTCGAACAGATGTGGCAGGCGATCGGGGCCAATACCGAGCGGATGGAGGTCGAGCATCACGATCTGGTCTGCGCTGTGGTCAGCCATATTCCCCACCTCATCGCCTATACGATGGTCGGTGTGGCGGATGATCTGAACCGCGTGTCGGACTCCGAAGTCATCAAATTCTCGGCTGCGGGCTTTCGCGATTTCACCCGTATCGCGGCCTCCGACCCGACGATGTGGCGCGATGTGTTCCTGACCAACAAAGAGGCCACGCTGGAGGTGCTCGGGCGCTTCACCGAAGAGCTGTTTGCGCTGCAACGGGCGATCCGCACCGGCGATGGCGATCAATTGTTCGACTATTTCACCCGCACCCGCGCCGTGCGGCGTGGTATCATCGACGCCGGTCAGGACACCGCAGCGCCCGATTTCGGACGCGCGAACAAGCCAAAGACCTCGGAGCCGAATGGGTGAGCGCGCGCGCGCCTTTTGTCGCAGCGGTGGTCTGCGCGGCGGCGGTGATCGTTGCGCTCTGGCCCGCGGTGGCACAGGCCGATCTTGCGCGCTCGCCGGTGCCGGTGCCGCGTCCCGGTGGTGACATCGTCTCCCCGCCGCCCGTGCCCGCTGACGCAGCGTCGATGGCGCAGCGCCCCCTACCGCGACCGGGCAGTGCGACGCTCCCCCTGTCGGCCTCTGCCTATGTGCCGCAGGGGATGATTGCCTCCCCGCGTCCCACACATCGGCCGGATCGTGGGGCGGACCGCGCGCAGCAGGCAGCGCTTGCCCCCGCACCCTCAGCACCCAAGGCTGCCAGCTTCGCAGGCTCTGTCTGCGGCGTCGCGGCCATCAAGGGAACGCGGGTCGGGTCTGTTCCGGGCGCGGGCGCCTGCGGCATCGAGGAGGCGGTCAAGGTGACCTCGGTTGCGGGCGTCGGCCTGTCTTCCGCGGCCACGATTGATTGTGCGACCGCGAAGGCCTTGAATACATGGGTCGAAACCAGCGCCAAACCCGCTTTGGCGCGCAACGGCTCCAGCCTGTCAAAGCTGCTGATCGCCGGAAGCTATGCCTGTCGCGGGCGCAACAACGTCAAGGGCGCAAAGCTGTCGGAACATGCGAAAGGCCATGCGGTGGACATCGCGGGCTTTGCGCTGACAGCGGGCAAGCCCTTGAGCGTGCTCAAGGATTGGCACAGCCCCGCAGGCGCGGTTTTGAAAGAGATGCACAAGGGGGCCTGTGGCCCGTTCGGGACGGTGCTGGGCCCGGATGCCAACGCCGCCCACAAAGACCATTTCCATTTCGACACAGCGCGCTATCGCTCGGGCAGCTATTGCCGGTAGGGCCCTAGCGGATCACCAGCTTGGGTGCAGGGCCAAGCGGGATTGGCCCGAGAAACACCTGACCGCCAGTGAAGTTCAGCGTCACGTCCAGCCGTTCGGGGTTGGGGCCAAAGCGCGCAATCAGTCCCACGGTGCCCTCGATCAGCCCCGCCATATCTGCGGGAATCGATCCCGAGGCCACGCCCAGCCGGATCATTTCGCGCCAGTTTTCCATCCGAACCTCCAGCTTGCCCGTCGGATCTCCCTCGCCATCAATATCCAGAACACCCGCCGCGCGCAGGGCCAGATCGCCCCAGACCGCGTTGAAATCGCTGATCACGATGCGCTCGGGTTGGGGGCGCAGCGTTTCGATGGCGCGCAGGGACCACGGCGTGTCGAATTTCGTGGTCACATCTGCCGAGAGTTCCGTCAACCGGTCTGGAAACAGCCCGCGCGGGTCCAGTTGCGCCTTGAACGCGGGAGTGGGGGCCAAGCCGTCCAGCGCGAAAGTGCTTCGAAGCGTGTCGCGCCCTGCCTCGGTGGCTTGGGTGTCAACCGTGCCGCGATCCAGCGTAAAGCCCCAGCCCAGATCGGACACCACGGCCAGTTCGCGCAGCGCGACGCGCGCGGCGTTGACCTCGAAGCCAAGCGAAGGGGCGACATCCAGCGTGGCCGACACGGCCGTGTCGCGCAGGTTGATTTTCTGCAACGGCGTGGCAAGCAGCGCCTCTTGGGGCAACACCATCGTCACGCTGTTGGGGCGGCGCGAGCGGGCTTTGATCGCCAGATCGGGCGCTGTAAGGGCAACGCCGGTCGCCGGATCGGCCAGAGCGGGCGCGCGGATCACGGTGTCGAAGGTCGCGGGAAAGCCTGTGGTCTCGACGCTGGCATAGTCGGCCTGCCACCCGAGGGTCGCGCGCGCATCAAACCAGGACGCGATCGACCGCTCGATGCTGCGCGCTGTGTAAAACCAATAGCCGACGAACAGCAGAGCTGCCAAAATCGCCACGCTCAGCAGCGCCTTGATCGGATGTCGCATTTTATCCCCTTTTGTGACGCTTTCGCCTGACTGTCAGAGTGGTATGTATGGCGCAAGGCACCCTAAGGAAAGGTCTCCTCATGCGCCCGCTTTGGGTCTTTGGCTATGGATCGCTCATCTGGAACCCCGGATTCGAGCCGGTGGAACAGGTGATTGCGACGGCGACAGGCTATGCGCGCCGCTTTTGCATGTGGTCGATCCACCACCGCGGCACGCCCGAGGCTCCGGGTCTGGTGCTGGCATTGGACGCCGATATCGATGCTGCCTGTAGTGGTGTGGCGTTTCGCGTGGCCGATGCCGATGCGGATGCAGTGCTTGCGGCCCTGCGCGAGCGCGAGTTGGTGTCTTCGGCCTATTTCGAGGTCAATCTGCCGCTTTCCTTGTCGGATGGCCGCCGCATCGACGCCGTGACCTATGTGGTCGATCCCGAACACAGGCAATACACAGGGGCGCTGTCGCTCAAGCGTCAGGCCCAGATCATTGCGCAGGCCAAAGGCGGGCGCGGCCCCAATTGCGACTATCTGGTGAATACCGCCCAGGCCTTGGCGGGCATGGGCCTGCACGATCCCGAGCTGGAGGAACTGGTGCGGCTTGTCGCGACAGACACCGCGCGCCGCTAAAGCGCACTGACGATAAGTTTTATTGGCATGCGCCGCCGCAAACCCCTAGGCTGGGCGCAACAAACAGGCAGACAAGTCAGGACACAAGCGATGGACCAGCGGAACCCCGAGGTCGAGCTGCATTTCTCGCAACCGGTGCGTCAGGTGACCCTGATGCTCATCGTGCTGGGGCTGACGGCCTTTGGCGTCTATGTGGCTGCGCCGCGCGTCGCAGGTGTGTTCCTCTCAAGCCCCTATCTGAACGGGTTTATCGCCTTTGTTTTTGTGATGGGCGTGTTGTCGTGCTTTTGGCAGGTGCTGCAACTGATCCAGTCGGTGAACTGGATCGAACGCTTTACCGGCTTTCGTCCCTCGGGTGAAACGCCGGTTGCGCCGCGCCTTTTGGCCCCGCTTGCGGCGCTGATGCGCAGCCGTGGGAAGCGGACGCAGATTTCGACCACCGCGGCGACCTCCATTCTGGATTCGGTGGCGACACGGATCGACGAGGCGCGCGAAATTACGCGCTATATTTCCAACCTTTTGATCTTCCTCGGACTTTTGGGGACGTTCTACGGGCTTGCCACGACTGTCCCCGCCGTTGTCGATACCATCCGCTCGCTCGCACCCGCCGATGGCGAAACTGCCGCCGATGTGTTTCCCCGCCTCATGAGCGGCCTTGAAGAACAGTTGGGGGGCATGGGCACGGCCTTTGCCTCGTCGCTTTTGGGTCTGGCGGGGTCGCTGGTGGTGGGGCTTTTGGAATTGTTCGCCAGCCACGGGCAGAACAGGTTTTTCCGCGAGCTTGAGGAATGGATTTCGACCTTTACCCGCATCGGATTTGCCAGCGAGGGGGACACTGGCGATGCGCAGGCCGGTGGCATGATGGACTATGTCAGCGCCCAGATGGACGCGTTGCAGTCGCTGTTCGTGCAATCGGATGTCTCGCGCGCCCTCGTGGACGAGCGGCTCGGCACGCTTGCCACATCCATCGAGCGCATGACCGGCGTGATGGAAGCACGGGCGACAGCGGCGACACCGGGGCAGGAGGCCGCGACGGCGCAGGCGCTCACCCGCCTTGCCGAGGGGCAGGAGCGGTTGATTGCGCTGCTTGAGCGCCGTGACACCGCGCAGGGCGCACAGCCCCATCAAGACGCCGAAAGCCGGATGCGGTTGCGCTCGATGGATGTGCAACTGCTGCGTATTCTGGAAGAAATTTCTGCCGGCCGTCAGGAAAGCCTTGCCGAAGTGCGCGCCGATATCGCCGCGCTGACCCGCGCGGTCCGCCAAAGCGCGGGCCCTGCGTCGGGGCGCTAGCATGGCCAGACTGTCACGCGCATCGCAACGCATGAACGGCGCGATCTGGCCGGGATTCGTGGATGCGATGACCTCGCTGTTGCTGGTCCTGATGTTCGTGCTGTCGATCTTTATGATCATGCAGTCGATCCTCAGCGAAACCATCACCGGACAGGAAAACGAGCTGGACGCGCTGACCTCCGAGGTCAATGCTTTGGCGCAGGCTTTGGGGCTGGAACAGCAGCGCAGCGATGGTTTGCAAACCCAGGTCGCGGGCCTGACGGCGACCCTTGAGGCGGCGCGCGACAGCGCGCGCGAACAATCGGACCTGATCGCGGCGCTGACTGCGAAAAACGATGCCGCCGTAGCGCGCATCGCCAGTTTCGAAGACCAGGTCGCAAGTCTGATCGCCGCGCGCGATGCGGCCTTGGGCGAAAACGAGGCGCTTGTGGCCTCGGTCGAGGATCTGCAATCCGCGCGTGCGCAACTGATCAACGAGCAGGAGGCCATGCAACTGGCGCTGGCCAAAGCGCGCGACGAAATCGATGCCAGCAGCGAGGCGGCGCGGCTTGCGGCGGCGCGGCGCGAGGCCTTGCAGGCGTTGATCGCGCAGATGAAAACCGATGCCGAGGCCAATGAGCAAGCGGTGAGCGCGGCGCAGGCCCGTGTCGAGGAGGCCGAGGCGGCGCAGCTTGCCGATGCTGCCGCGCTTGAGGCCCTGCGCGCGCGGTTTGAAAACGCGCAAACCGAACTGACGGCGATGACGCTGGCGCTGGAGGAACAGCGCAAACAGGCTGAGGAGACGCTGACCTTGCTGGCCGCTGCGCGTTCGGCCCGCGACAGCCTGAGCGAAGAGTTGCAAGCTCAGGCCGCAGCGATGACGCAGAGCGAAAAACAGGCGGCGCTCCTTGCGACCGCGCGCGCGCAACTGGCCGAGGAAGAGGCGCAAAGTGCCCAAAGCCAGCGCCAGATGGCCGCGCTAAACGCGCAAGTTGCCGATTTGCGCAGCCAACTGTCAATTCTACAGGGCATTCTGGACGAGAGCGCCGATCAGGACAGCGCCGCACAGGTGCAGATCGACACATTGACCTCGCGCCTCAACGCAGCGTTGGCACGGGTGGCTTCGGAGGAACGCAAACGCGCCGCTCTGGAAGAGGCCGAGCGCAAGCGGTTGGAACGCTACCAGTCGGAATTCTTTGGCAAGCTGCGCGATATTTTGGGAGATCGTGACGGCGTGCGCATCGTTGGCGACCGGTTTGTGTTCTCGTCCGAAGTTCTGTTCCAGCCAGGCGCTGCGACTTTGTCGCCTGCGGGGCGTGCCCAAATCGCGCAGGTGGCGGGTCTGTTGCAGGAGGTCGCGGCAGAGATCCCGCCGGAAATCGACTGGGTGATCCGCGTGGATGGCCACACGGACATCACGCCGCTGTCGGGCACGGGGCTGTATCGCGACAATTGGGAACTCAGTCAGGCGCGCGCCCTTTCTGTGGTGCGCTTTATGACCAATTCGCTGGGCTTCCCGCCCGAGCGGCTCGCGCCAACGGGATTTGGCGAATACCAACCCGTGGCCCCGGGGAATTCACCCGAGGCCCTCGCGCAGAACCGGCGGATTGAATTGAAACTGACGGAAAAATAGCGATCACGACAAACGCAGTCAGGGCGTGATGGTGAGGGCGATGGTGAGGCTGTCGATCTGCGCGCCGTCACGCCACATTTCGACCGTTCCGCTATAGGCTCCGACGGCCCAATCGGTCCCGCGTTTGCCAATCGCGCGAAACAGTTGCGCCTGTGTGCGTTCCAGCGGAACGGTTTGGCGCAGGATGTCGCCAGAGGGACCGGTCAGGCGGAGTTGCAAGCTGTCGCCCGCCTGCGCCCCGAACGCATAGCCCCAGAGCACAAGGGCCGGGGCCGTTGCGGGCAGGGCCTGCGCGGCGGCGGTGCCTGCTTTGATGTCGTCAAAGCTGGGAATGGCGGCGGAAAACCCCGCAGCGATCAGCCCCCCTGCGTCATAGGCAGGCGGGGTTTCCCAAAGCGTTTGCGGCGCATCGGTGCCACAGGCGATCATGCCGTCGGGGTTGAACGGATCAATGACCGCGCCCTCGTGGCGCAGCGACAGATGCAGATGGGGAAATTCGGTCGCTCCCGAAAGCCCCACCGCGCCAAGGCGCGTGCCCGCACCAACACGCTGGCCCGATTGAACCGTGATCGACCCCTGTTTTAGGTGGCAATACTGGGTTTCCCAACCATCCCCGTGATCGATCACGACACCATTGCCGCATTCGATACCGCTGACGTCGGGGGCGTTCGGGGTTTGCTGGGACTGGTCGGGGACGCCATCGCGTATACCGCGCACCACACCCGGAGCAGCGGCCAGAACCGCGACATCGGGTGACAAGGCGGCGCGGGAGGGCAGGGCGAAATCAGTGCCTTTGTGACCGTCATAGCTGAGCGGCGCGCAGGTGAAATCGGCGGCGCCTGGGCCGGGGTCCGTGTCGACGTAGTTCTGGATGTAGCAGGTCTCGCCCGGGGTACAGTCAATGGGGAGCCGCAAAACAGGATCCCTCGCCACGGCAGGCGCGGCGAGGGAGATCAGTGTCAAAGTGAGGCAGGATAGTCTCACCGAAGGTTAGTCCGCCGTCAGCAGGGGCGGCTTTTTGGAGGCGGAGATGCGCGAGCCGGCTTCCTCGATCTGCAGATCCAGCGCGCCGTCTTTGACCGCGACTTTGACCACACCGCCCTTGGCCAATTTGCCAAAGAGCAATTCTTCGGCCAGCGGCTTTTTGATGTATTCCTGAATAACGCGGCCCAGCGGGCGCGCCCCCATCTTGTCATCATAGCCTTTGTTGCCAAGCCATTCCGCAGCCGGTTTCGTCAGTTCGATATGCACGTTGCGGTCCATCAGCTGGGCCTCGAGTTGCAGCACGAATTTCTCGACCACTTGCAAGATCACGGATTTGGGCAGCGGCGCGAAGGAAATGACCGCGTCCAGACGGTTGCGGAATTCCGGCGTAAAGGTCCGTTCAATGGCGGCGGTATCCTCGCCTTCGCGACGATCGCGCCCGAACCCGATGGCTTCTTTCGCCTGCTCGGTTGCGCCCGCATTCGAGGTCATGATCAGGATCACGTTGCGGAAATCCACTGTGCGGCCGTTATGATCGGTCAGCTTGCCGTTATCCATCACCTGCAACAGGATGTTGTAGACGTCAGGGTGGGCCTTTTCCATTTCATCCAGCAGCAGGACGCAATGGGGATGTTGGTCGATGCTGTCGGTCAGCATGCCGCCCTGATCAAAGCCGACATAGCCCGGAGGCGCACCGATCAGACGCGAAACCGCGTGTTTTTCCATGTATTCGGACATGTCAAAGCGCAGCAATTCCACGCCAAGGCTGTCGGCGAGTTGCTTGGCGACCTCGGTTTTGCCCACGCCGGTCGGCCCTGCGAACAGGTAGTTGCCGATGGGTTTTTCCGGCTCGCGCAGACCGGCACGCGCCAGCTTGATGGCCGAGCTGAGCGCTTCGATAGCTTTGTCCTGACCGAAGACCACGCGTTTGAGCGTCATTTCCAGATCTTTGAGGATCATCGCGTCATCTTTGGACACGTTTTTCGCCGGAATGCGGGCGATTTTGGCAACCACCGCTTCGATTTCCTTGGCGCCGATGGTTTTGCGGCGCTTGGATTCGGACACAAGATGCTGCGCCGCCCCCGCCTCATCGATCACATCGATGGCCTTGTCGGGCAGTTTGCGGTCGTGAATATAGCGCGCGGAAAGCTCGACGGCGGATTTGATCGCATCCTGCGTGTAGCGGATGTCGTGGTGTTCCTCGAAATAGGGTTTGAGGCCCAACAGGATTTTCACCGCATCATCCACCGAAGGCTCGTTGACGTCGATTTTCTGGAACCGGCGCGCCAGCGCGCGATCCTTTTCGAAATGCTGGCGGAATTCCTTGTAGGTCGTGGACCCCATGCAGCGCAGCTTGCCACCCGCGAGGGCGGGTTTCAGCAGGTTGGAGGCATCCATCGCGCCGCCGGATGTCGCGCCCGCCCCGATCACGGTGTGGATTTCGTCGATGAACAGCACGGCATCGGGGTGGTCTTCAAGTTCCTTGACGACCGCTTTCAGCCGTTCCTCGAAATCGCCGCGATAGCGGGTGCCCGCCAGAAGCGCGCCCATATCGAGCGAGTAGATGGTCGATTTGGACAGGATTTCGGGGGTAGCGCCATCGACGATCTTGCGCGCAAGACCTTCGGCGATGGCGGTTTTGCCCACGCCCGGATCCCCCACCAGCAGCGGGTTGTTCTTGCGGCGGCGGCAGAGCACCTGAATGCAACGCTCGACCTCATGATCGCGCCCGATCAGCGGGTCAACGTCGCCCTTTTTGGCTTTGACATTGAGGTCCACGCAATATTTGCCAAGCGCGGTCTCTTTTTCTTCGGCGGGGGCGGCGGAGGATTGGGTGCTTTCGCCGTCCTCATCCATGTCCGAGGCCCCCTGCACGGGGCGGGTTTCGCCAAAAGAGGGGTCTTTGGCGACGCCATGGGCGATGAAATTCACCGCATCGTAACGGGTCATGTCCTGTTCTTGCAGGAAATAGGCGGCGTTGGTTTCGCGTTCGGCAAAGATCGCGACCAGCACGTTGGCGCCGGTGACCTCGGTGCGGCCGGAGGATTGCACGTGGATTGCGGCGCGCTGGATCACGCGCTGAAACGCCGCCGTTGGCACGGCTTCGGAGCCCTCGACATCGGTGACGAGCGTTGACAGCTCTTCCTCGATGAAATCGACAAGGGTTTTTCGCAACTCTTCAAGATCGACACTGCACGCCTGCATGACGCGGGCTGCATCCGGCTCGTCGATCAGGGCGAGCAACAGGTGTTCCAGGGTAGCCAGCTCGTGACGGCGCGCATTGGCTTGCGCAAGTGCGGCGTGGATGGCTTGCTCGAGAGTGTTCGAAAAAGATGGCACGTCGGAGTGCTCCTTGCATTCTGGGTCAGGAGGGGCGCCGGGCCCGCAACCAACCGTGGCCTCATATTGTTAAAGTTCGATTGAAATGCGCGCGCTTCAAGTGGTTTCTGTCATCACGCCGTCATTTTTTCTGAGTGGTCAAAAAATGGGCAGTGTGAAAACAGGCGTGTCGAGCCAATTTGGCCCGTCTGTCTTAATGACATATGAACGCGGCGCGCGGGATCAAGGGTTGTCGATCGTGTGACTGTGCGCCCCGTCCCGCCAGCGGCGCGCAGACAGGCTGGGGCAATGGGCGCGGCATCAAGGGGACGAAGGCGCGGAGCTAGAAGCGGTCCTTGCGGGCTCGAATCTCGGTAAAGGCATCGACATCCTGCGCACCCGACATGTCGAGCAGGTCTTTTATATGGGGAAGATGCGCGCGCAAAAACGGATTGGTCGCAAGCTCCTCGGCCAGCGTCGAGGGCACGGTCGGCACGCCCTTGGCGCGGGCGGCGGTGATGGCGGCCACGCGATCCGCAAGGTCGCTGTTCTCGGGTTCGATGGTTTGGGCAAAGCGCGCGTTCGCGGCCGTGTATTCGTGGCCGGAATAGATCACGGTATCAGAGGGCAGGGCCGCAAAGCGCGTCAGTGTTTCCCACATCTGCGCGGGGGTGCCTTCGAACAGGCGGCCGCAGCCCAAAGCCATCAGACTGTCCGCGCTGAACAGGGCGCGGCTGTCGGGGATGTGAAAGGCGATATGGCCAAGGGTATGGCCATCCGCCCCCATCACATGCACCTCATGGCCGACAAAGTTGAAGCTGTCGCCCGCGGCCAGAGCCTGATCGAGCGGCGGCAAGCGATGCGCATCGGCTTTCGCCCCGACCACCTGCGCACCCGTCGCTGTCACGATCTGCGCGATGCCATCGGTGTGATCCGCGTGATGATGGGTCAGCCAGACCTCGTGCAGATCCCACCCACGGGTTTTCAGAGCGTCCAGAATGGCCTGCGGGTCGGCGCTGTCGACAAGCGCGGTCCGCCCTGTGGCCTCATCATGCACCAGAAAGTTGTAATTGTCCGAACGGGTTGCGAGGGTGACGATCTCAAGAGGCATGGTAATTTCCACCGTTCGGGTTAAGCTGTCTCCAATCTGGGCCTTTTTGCTGCGGTTTCAATGCATCACGACGTCGTCGATCTGAAGAATTTCTATTACCGCACCGGATTGGGGCGGGCGGCGCAGCGTGCGATCCGCGATCAGGTCACAACGCTGTGGCCCGAAGCGCAGGGGCAAACCGTGGCCGGTTTCGGCTTTGCGGTGCCGCTTTTGCGCCCCTATCTGGGGGATGCGCGGCGCGTGATCGGACTGATGCCGCAACAACAGGGCGTCATGCATTGGCCTGCGGGGCTGCCCAATGTGTCGGTGCTGTGTCAGGAAACGCTCTGGCCGATCCAGACTGGGCATGTCGACAAGCTGGTGGTGATGCACGGGTTGGAAACGACGGAAAACGCCCCTGCGCTACTGGAAGAATGCTGGCGTGTGCTTGGCCCGGGCGGGCGGGCCTTGTTCATCGTGCCCAATCGCGCGGGGATGTGGTCGCGCCGCGAAGGCACGCCCTTTGGTTTTGGCAAACCCTACACGTTGAGCCAGCTGGAAACCCAACTCAAACGCGCGCGCTTTGTGCCCGAGCGGCATTGCGCCGCACTGTTCCAGCCGCCGTCCCATTCGCGCTTCTGGCTGCGCTGGGGGCGGCTGTGGGAAAAGATCGGGCGCAATCTTGCCACGCATTACGCCAGCGGCGTGTTGATGGTCGAAGTGTCCAAACAGGTCTACGCGCCGACACAAAACGGCACGCCCGAAGCGCTGCGTCGCCCCGCGCGCAAGGTCGAGTCCCTGCGGCCTGCGGGCGCGAAACCAATTTAAACGTCCTGCGGGCGGGGACGCGGGCGTGGCGCGGGCGTGGCAGAGGGCCGCGCATCCGTAGCGGGGCGATAAGTTTTGTGCACAAAGGCCCCGCAAAACGTCCCGCCTCCCCCATCGCTCAATGAGAGAAGACTGCGCAAACGCGGCGCCTTTGATCAAAAGCTGCGACAAAATGGTGCAGGTGGGCGGGGGTTGATTTGCGGATATGTTGCGCCGCCGCATCACTGGTGCACTGCCTGTTTCGCGGGCGGTGCAGGTCAGAATCGCAAGGAAAATGCGCGCAGAGGCAATGCATTCGTAACTTTTTATTAAGACCGAATCTGTCGCAGGCGTAAAACCCCAGTAAAACAAAGCGCGACGCGACGAATGTGGGAAGAGGATAAGTGCCTCAAACGGTTGCTAGGCGGGGAATGCTCTGCTACACCCACGCCGATTTTGCTGCACGTGTGATCCCACATTTGCGGCTCAAGCTGCCTTATCCGGACCCTCCGGTGTAGGCCCCAAAGACAGCGGAAGGGTGGACGTGTCCGAACCAGCTTCGATCTCCCGCGGTATTGCCGCACGCTATGCTTCGGCCATTTTCGAATTGGCCAAGGAAGACAATGCGCTCGTAGCACTCGAGGGGGATATTGATACCCTTCGTGGCGCCTTGGCGCAAAGCGCCGATTTGCGTGATCTGATTTCTTCGCCCGTTTACGGTCGCGACGAACAGGCCGCAGCCATTGCCGCCGTTGCCCAAAAGGCCGGTCTCAGCGGCTTTGTCACGAATTCTCTGGGTCTGATGGCGGCCAAGCGCCGCCTGTTCGTCCTGCCCCAGTTGCTCGACGCTCTCTCCGCGTTGATCAGCGAAGAAAAGGGCGAAGTGCATGCGGATGTCGTATCTGCCAAAGCGCTTACGAAAACACAGTCCGACAAACTCGCCAAGTCGCTTGCGGCCTCTATCGGCAAGGATGTCAAACTCAATGCGACCGTTGATGAAACCCTCATCGGCGGTCTTGTCGTCAAGGTTGGTTCGAAAATGATCGACACGTCGATCCGCTCGAAACTCAACTCCCTCCAGAATGTAATGAAAGAGGTCGGATAATGGGAATCCAGGCAGCCGAAATTTCTGCGATCCTCAAGGAGCAGATCAAGAACTTTGGCCAGGACGCCGAAGTTGCTGAAGTGGGCCGCGTGCTCTCCGTGGGCGATGGCATTGCCCGCGTTCACGGTCTGGACAACATCCAGGCCGGTGAGATGGTCGAATTCCCCGGTGGTATTCGCGGCATGGCGCTGAACCTCGAAGCCGACAACGTCGGTATCGTGATCTTCGGCTCCGACCGGGACATCAAAGAAGGCGATGTCGTCAAGCGCACGAACTCCATCGTGGACGTGCCTGCTGGTGACGCCCTTCTGGGTCGCGTTGTCGATGGCCTTGGCAACCCGCTGGATGGCAAAGGTCCGATCGAAGCGAGCGAGCGCCGTATCGCCGACGTCAAAGCGCCGGGCATTATCCCCCGTAAATCCGTGCACGAACCGATGGCGACCGGCCTGAAGTCCGTGGACGCCATGATCCCCGTTGGCCGTGGCCAGCGCGAGCTGATCATCGGTGACCGTCAGACCGGCAAAACCGCCGTTGCTCTGGATGCGATCCTCAACCAGAAGTCCTACAACGACGCGGCGACCAAAGAGTACGACAAGCTGTACTGCGTTTACGTCGCTATCGGTCAAAAACGCTCGACCGTTGCGCAGCTTGTGAAAAAGCTCGAAGAAACTGGTGCGATGGAATATTCCATCGTGGTCGCGGCAACCGCCTCCGACCCTGCGCCGATGCAGTTCCTTGCGCCCTACGCCGCGACCGCAATGGCGGAATATTTCCGCGACAACGGCCGTCACGCGCTGATCATCTACGATGACTTGTCCAAACAGGCCGTGTCCTATCGCCAGATGTCGCTCTTGCTGCGCCGCCCGCCGGGTCGTGAAGCCTACCCCGGTGACGTGTTCTACCTCCACTCCCGCCTGCTCGAGCGTTCGTCCAAACTGAACGAAGATTTCGGTGCTGGCTCGCTCACCGCGCTGCCGATCATCGAAACCCAAGGCGGCGACGTTTCGGCGTTTATTCCGACCAACGTGATTTCGATCACCGACGGCCAGATCTTCCTTGAAACCGAACTGTTCTACCAGGGGATCCGTCCCGCTGTGAACACCGGTCTGTCGGTGTCGCGCGTGGGCTCCTCGGCGCAAACCAAGGCGATGTCCTCGGTTGCCGGTCCGGTGAAGCTCTCGCTCGCTCAGTACCGCGAGATGGCCGCTTTCGCCCAGTTCGGTTCCGACCTCGACGCCTCGACCCAGCGCCTGCTGAACCGTGGTGCGCGTCTGACCGAACTGATGAAGCAGCCGCAATATGCGCCGCTCACCAACTCGGAAATCGTCTGCGTGATCTTTGCAGGGACCAACGGCTACCTCGATAAAGTCGCCGTCTCCGACGTCGGCCGCTTCGAAAAAGGTCTGCTGGAATTCCTGCGCGGCAAGCGTAAGGACATCCTCGACTGGATCGCAGCCGAAGATCCCAAGATCAAGGGCGAGCCCGCTGACCGTCTCAAGGCTGCTCTCGACGAATTCGCCGCAGACTTCGCGTAAGAGGGGGGAAACATGCCCAACCTCAAGGATCTTAAAAACCGGATCTCGTCGGTCAAATCGACCCGCAAGATCACGAAGGCCATGCAAATGGTGGCCGCCGCAAAATTGCGGCGGGCACAGGATGCTGCCGAAGCCGCACGCCCCTATGCAGAGCGTTTCAACGCTGTGCTCGGGTCGCTTGCGGCCGGCGCTGGCCAATCCGAAGGCGCGCCCCGGCTTTTGGCCGGGACGGGTTCCGATCAGGTGCAGCTTCTCGTCGTGATGACCGCAGAACGCGGTCTGTGCGGCGGCTTCAACTCGTCGATCGTCAAACTGGCCCGCACGCGGATCAAGGCGTTGCAAGCTGACGGCAAAACCGTGAAAATCCTCACCGTGGGGAAAAAGGGTCGCGAGCAACTGCGCCGTGACTTCAGCGATCTGATGGTCGGCCACATCGACATGTCCGAAGTCAAACGTCTGGGCTATTCGAACGCGCAAGATATCGCGTCCGACGTGCTCGCGCGCTTTGATGCGGGCGAATACGATGTCGCAACGATCTTCTACGCGCGGTTTGTCAATGTCGTGACGCAGGTCCCGACCGCCCTGCAAGTCGTGCCGGCTTCCTTCGAAGCTGCCGAGACCCCCGAAGATGTGGCCCCCTACGACTACGAGCCCAGCGAAGAGGCCATTCTGGCCGATCTGCTGCCGCGTGGTGTGGCGACCCAGATCTTTGCGGCTCTGTTGGAAAATGCGGCCTCCGAACAGGGTGCGCGCCAGTCCGCAATGGACAACGCAACCCGCAACGCAGGCGAAATGATCGACGATCTGACCATCCAGTTCAACCGGACCCGTCAGGCTGTCATCACCAACGAGCTTATCGAAATTATCTCGGGCGCTGAAGCGCTCTAAGAACCGGAGATTTGAAACATGGCTGAAGCAAAAGGCAAAATCACGCAGGTGATTGGCGCCGTCGTGGACGTTCAGTTCGAGGGCGAACTGCCCGCTATTCTGAGCGCTCTGGAAACCGACAACAACGGCAACCGTCTGGTTCTGGAAGTCGCGCAACACCTTGGCGAAAGCACCGTCCGTGCCATCGCTATGGACGCGACCGAAGGTCTGGTGCGTGGTCAGGCTGTCACCAACACCGGCGCGCAGATCACGGTTCCCGTGGGCACCGCGACCCTGGGCCGCATCCTCAACGTCACCGGCGATCCCGTTGACGAAAAAGGCCCTGTGAACGAAACCGCCCGTCGCCCGATCCACGGCGATGCACCGGCGTTTTCGGAACAGTCCACCGCGACCGAAATCCTCGTGACCGGCATCAAGGTTATCGACCTTCTCGCGCCCTACACCAAAGGCGGCAAAATCGGCCTCTTCGGTGGTGCGGGTGTGGGCAAGACCGTTCTCATCATGGAACTGATCAACAACATCGCAAAAGTGCACTCGGGCGTGTCCGTGTTCGCCGGTGTGGGTGAGCGGACCCGTGAAGGGAACGACCTCTACCACGAGATGATCGAATCCGGCGTTATCGTTCCCGACAACCTGTCGGAATCGAAAATTGCGCTGGTTTACGGCCAGATGAACGAGCCTCCCGGTGCGCGTATGCGGATCGCCCTGTCGGGTCTGACCATCGCCGAGCAGTTCCGCGATGACACGGGTTCGGACGTTTTGTTCTTTGTGGACAACATCTTCCGCTTTACCCAAGCCGGTTCGGAAGTGTCCGCTCTGCTTGGTCGTATTCCTTCGGCTGTGGGCTACCAGCCGACGCTGGCGACCGACATGGGCGCGATGCAGGAACGGATTTCCTCGACCAAAAACGGGTCGATTACCTCCGTTCAGGCCGTCTACGTGCCTGCGGATGACTTGACCGACCCTGCACCCGCAACCTCCTTTGCCCACCTTGATGCGACGACCGTTCTGGACCGTTCGATCTCGGAAAAAGGCATCTATCCGGCTGTGGATCCGCTTGGCTCGACCTCGCGTCTTCTCGACCCGCTGGTCATCGGCGACGAGCACTACAAAGTGGCGACCGACGTTCAGCAGACCCTCCAGCGCTACAAGTCGCTGCAAGACATCATCGCCATCCTCGGGATGGACGAATTGTCGGAAGAGGACAAACTGGCCGTGGCACGTGCGCGTAAAATCGAGCGCTTCCTGTCCCAGCCCTTCGACGTGGCCAAAGTGTTCACCGGCTCCGACGGTGTGCAGGTTCCGCTCGAAGATACGATCAAATCGTTCAAAGCCGTTGTGGCTGGCGAGTACGACCACCTCCCCGAGGGCGCCTTCTACATGGTTGGCGGCATCGATGACGTGATCGCTAAAGCCGAGAAAATGGCCGCAGACGCTTAATTGCGGATAGCGGAAGAAGGAGGCCAATATGGCAGACCTGTTCCAGTTCGACCTCGTTTCGCCTGAGCGCAAGC
Organism: Aquimixticola soesokkakensis; assembly: GCF_900172375.1. Classification (GTDB taxonomy): domain Bacteria; phylum Pseudomonadota; class Alphaproteobacteria; order Rhodobacterales; family Rhodobacteraceae; genus Aquimixticola; species Aquimixticola soesokkakensis. The sequence continues at coordinate 526,729 of NZ_FWFS01000001.1, forward strand.
TTGCTTCCGTTCAGGCCACCGAGGTGATCATCCCCGGTTCCGAGGGCGACCTCACGGCGATGGCAAACCACGCACCGACGATCCTGACCCTGCGTCCGGGCGTCCTGACCGTGGTGTCCCCCGCTGGCGACGAATATTTCGTCGTCACCGGCGGCTTTGCCGAGCTTGGTCCTGACGGCGTGTCCGTTCTGGCCGAAGTGGCTGTGCCCAAAGACGAGATGACCAACGAGTTCATCAACTCGTTGATCAAAGGGGCCGAGAAGGCGCATGCAAATGCCCATCCCGACGCAGCCCATGCCGCCGCCAAGTTCCTGTCGGACCTTGTGGCTGTGGGAACGCACATCGGTTTGGACCCCAACCAGCCCTCGATCTGACCTTCGGGGGATCGGGACGCGACCTACGGGAAAAGACAAAGGCTCCGCAGAAATGCGGGGCCTTTTGCCTTTTGGGCTTCAAATCCCACAACTTATGCGATTATTTAAAGAAAAGCCGTGGGCCGTAGAGACTATATGCAAAAAATCCGTACCCATACTTTGGGGATCGACAATGGCTCGATCCTGCTGTTTTCCGATTTTCAGGATGGTGGCGCGATGTGGACCGGCAAGGGTCCGCGCGAGTTGCGGCGTATCGTGGAATTTACAGAAAGCTTCGCCGCGCCGCCGGTCGTCAACGTCTCGATCTCGATGCTGGATATCGACCAGCAAACCAACCACCGCGTTGATATTTCTGCGGAAATGGTGAACGAGGAGGGTTTCGTCATCGTGTTTCGGACATGGGGCGATACCCGCGTTGCACGGGTGCGCGCCGATTGGGTGGCCTTTGGATCGCTCAAACATGAGGACGAGTGGGAGGTCTGACCTTTTCCCCGTCCAGCAAATGAAAAAGGCGCCGCTGCGGATCGCAGGGCGCCTTTTGCTGTGGGGTGGTGCTGCGCGGCTCAGTACTGCGTGTACAGCCCCTCATAGAGCGGCCCGAGCGTGTCGTCGTCAAAGAGCGACGACACGGAGGTGCCGTTCCACGTGTTGATGATCGCTTGCGCAAACAGGGGCGCGGTGGGCACGATGCGGATGTTGGGGCAATCGCGCACGGCTTGGGTCGCCTCGATCGAATCGGTAATCACCAGCGACTTCATCACCGAATTGGTGACGCGTTCGACCGCGGGGCCCGACAACACACCGTGGGTGATGTAGGCGTGCACTTCGGCAGCGCCATGTTGCAACAGGTTCTCTGCGGCTTTGCACAGGGTGCCGGCCGTGTCGCAAAGGTCATCCACGATGATACATTTCTTGCCGGTCACATCCCCGATCACGGTCATTTCCGCGATTTCGCCGGGCTTTTCGCGGCGCTTGTCGACGATGGAGAGCGGCGCATTGATGCGCTTGGCCAATTCGCGCGCCCGCGCCACACCGCCAACATCGGGGGAGACCACCATGATGTCGTCCATCTGGCCTTTGAAATGATGCATGATGTCGAGGGCAAAGACCGGCGAGGCATAGAGGTTGTCCACCGGAATGTCGAAAAAACCCTGAATCTGTGTCGCGTGCAGATCCATGGTCAGGATGCGCTCGATGCCGGCCTCGACCATCATATTCGCGACGAGTTTGGCTGAGATCGGCGTGCGGGCCTTGGTGCGGCGGTCCTGACGGGCATAGCCGAAATAGGGGATCACGGCGGTGATGCGACCCGCCGAGGAGCGGCGCAGCGCATCGGTCATGATCAGCAATTCCATCAGGTTGTCATTGGCCGGATTCGATGTCGGCTGGATGATAAACATATCCTCGCCGCGCACGTTTTCGTAGACCTCGACGAAAATCTCGCCGTCATTGAAACGCTCGACACGCGCATCGACCAGCCCCACGTTCATCCCGCGATGCATTGACATGCGGCGGGCGATGGCGTTGGCGAGCGTGCGGTTGGCATTGCCCGAAATAAGTTTTGGATCGGTAGCGGTTGGCATCGGCAGCTGTCCCCTGCTGTATTCCATAACGGAATCGTGACGTTGCGGCTCCATTACCACCCCGTTAGGCTTATGGAAACACACCGCCTGCAAAGGGTCCGCAAATGCCGCAGATCGACTACTATTTTTCCGTCCTATCTCCGTTTTGCTATCTGGCGAGCGACCGGCTGGAACAGATCTGTTCGGATCATGGTTACGCAATCACCTATAAGCCGGTGGACACGCTTACGCTCTATGACCGCATCGGCAGTCCGCGCCCCAATGCGCGCTGGGAGGGGCGGCAGGCCTACCGCCTCCAGGAACTTGCTCGCCTGTCCAAACAGCTCGATATGCCGCTGACGCTCAACCCTGCGCATTGGCCCACGAATGCAGCACCTGCCTCTTATGCGGTGATTGCGGCGCAGACAGTGGCGCAGCGCGAGGGCAAGGGCGATGTCGGCCTGCTGGTGCGCCTGTTGCTTGGGGCGCTTTGGGCGGAGGAACGCGATGTCGCCGAGGATGCGGTGATCGCCGACTGCCTTGAGGGGGCGGGATTTTCGCGGGCTCTGACGATGACGGGCATGCTCGAAGGGGCCGAAGCCTATCCGCGCAACCTTGAGGATGCGGTGGCGGCGGGGGTGTTTGGCGTGCCGTTCTACATCACGCCCGACGACCAGCGGTTCTGGGGACAAGACCGGCTGCGCGAGCTGGACATGACCCTGCAAGGCGCACTCTAAAGCGCCGCGAGCACCGCATCGATCTCGCTGGCGGTGGTTGACCAGCTGGTCACAAACCGCAGGCGTTGGCCTGCCCCTTTGGGTTCGCCGTAGGCCTGCACCCCCGCAGCCTCCAGCCGCGTCACCTGCGCTGCATCGACATCGACAAAAACGATATTGGCCTCAACCGCGAAGGCGGGCGCAATTTCGCGCGCCCGCAACCCTGCGTCAAGCCGCGCGGCCATCGCATTGGCGTGGCGCGCCCACTCAAGCCAGCGCGCCTCGGTAAACGCCGCGTCGAACTGCGCGCCAAGGTAACGCCCCTTGGAGGCAAGCTGGCCCGCGCGCTTGCGCCTGACCTGCGCCTGCCAATGCGCTGAGGGATCAAACAGCACGACCGCCTCAACGTTCATCAGCCCGTTCTTGGTGCCGCCAAGCGACAGCACATCCACACCGGCGCGATGGGTCAAATCTGCAGGCGCAGCCCCCGTTGCAGCAAGGGCATTGGCCAGCCGCGCGCCGTCCAGATGCACGGGCAGGCCATGGGATTTCGCAATGGCGCAAAGCTGCGCGGTCTGCGCGGCGCTGTAAACTGTGCCGACCTCGGTCACATTCGTCAGCGACAGCGCCCCTGCTTGCACCATGTGTACGCTGTGCTCTTGCGCGCACAACAGCGCCTCAAGCGCCGCTGCCTCAATGCGCCCGTCCGCGCCCGCCACCAGCGCCAGCTTGGCCCCGCTTGTGTAGAATTCCGGCGCGCCGCATTCATCCATTTGGATGTGGGCCGTCGGATGGCACAGCACGGACTGCCAAGGCTGCACCAATGTCGCCAGCGCCAGCGCATTCGCCGCCGTGCCCGTGGTCACAAACAACACTTCGGCTTGCGGGGCCTCGAAGACCTCGCGAATCTGGGCGGTGGCGCTCTGACAGGCGTCATCGCCCCCGTAGCCCTTGGCATAGCCCGCATTCACCGCGCTCAGCGCCTCCCAGATCACGGGATGCACCGCGCTGGCATTATCGGAGGTAAGCCAGATCATGACCTGTCTTTCGGGGGATTGAGGCCCATGGGCTCTTCGATCAGATAGTCTTCCCACTCGTCTTCGCCGATGGAAAATTCCGGCACCGTGATCCCTTGGGCCGAGACGCCCGCCGCATGCACGCTGTCCGGGTCACCGGTGAGAAGAGGATGCCAGTCGGGCAGCGACTTGCCCTGCCACAACAGCCGATAGGCGCAGGTTTGGGGCATCCAATAGGCATGTTTTGGCAAAGTTTTCGCCGTCAAAACAATGCATTCGGGCACGATGGATTTGCGCACCTCGTAGTTTGAACACAGGCAGCTTTCATCGTCGAGAAGGCGACAGGCCACACGGGTCAGAAAGACCTCGCCACTGTCGGCATCTTCGATCTTGTTGAGGCAGCATTTCCCGCAGCCGTCACAAAGCGCCTCCCATTCCTGCGGGCGCAGCCGGTCCAGCGGATATTTTTCCCAGAACCGCGGGCGCAGGTCCCGATCACCGCTCATGTCGCGCGCACGGGCGTGCCGAGGATCTCGCGCGCTTGCACGCAATCGGCATCCATCTGCGCCACCAAGGCCTCGAGCGTGGTATAGGCCACTTCGGGCCGCAAATAGCGCACCAAAGCCACCGACAGATCCTGCCCGTAAAGATCGCCTTTGAAATCAAAGAGAAAGGTCTCAAGGCAGGGGCGATTGTCGCCAAAGGTCGGTTTGACCCCAAGCGAGGCCGCCCCGTGGTAATGCCCCTGATACGGCCCGGTCAGAATGTCGATTTTCACGGCATAGACGCCGAATTTCGGCGGCAAAAGCCCGTCGATAGACATGTTGGCCGTGGGGAAGTTCAATGTGCGCCCGCGCTTGTCGCCATGCTGGACCGGACCGTCGATCCGGTGCCAGTGGCCAAGCATTTCAGCGGCCTTTTCAGGCTGCCCCTCGCTCAAAGCCGTGCGGATCGCCGAGGAAGAGGACACGGTGCCATCGGTGGTTTCCAGCAAGTTGGCGACCGTCACGCCAAAGCCCATTTCACGGCCAAAATGCACCAAATCGGACGCGGTTCCCAAACGGTTCTTACCAAAGCAGAAATCGGCGCCCACGACAACATGGCGCAATCCCAACCCGTCGACGAGCACCTCACGGGCGAACCGCTCGGGCGTCATCGCGACCATCTCGCCATCAAAAGGCAGTTCAAAAAGCTGCTCGACCCCCAGTTTTGCCAAACGGTTGGCCTTGGCTTGCGGGTTCATCAGCCGGAAAGGGGCTGCGTCGGGTTTGAAATATTCGCGCGGATGCGGGTCAAAGGTGACAACGCTGAGCGGGCCTTGGGCGCGGGCGATGTCGATCACATGGCGGTGGCCCAAATGGACCCCGTCAAAATTGCCAATCGCCGCAGAGGTGCCGCGCGCGGTTTCGGGCAGGCCCGTCCAATGATGATGTCTGTCCATGCGTCCCCCGCGGGGAACACCCCGCCGTCAGTCGAACTTCCGGCTCGGCGCCAGTACCAGCGCCTCCCCTTTCAGGACGGTGGTATCGCCTACAGAGCAACGACATTCAAGGGAAACACGGCGTTTGGCATGGAGGATATCGGTCACGGTCACTTGCGCAAGCACAACATCCCCGGGACGCACGGGGGCAAGGAACTTCAGGTTCTGGCCCAGGTACACAGTCCCGTGCCCCGGAAGCTGCTCGCCGATGACGGCAGAAATCAACCCCGCCGTCAGCATCCCATGGGCAATCCGCCCGCCAAAAATCGTGTCGCGGGCATAGTCATCATCCAGATGGACGGGATTGTGATCGGTCGAAACCTCGGCAAACAGCGCGATATCGCGATCGGTAACGGTCTTGCGCAAAAACCGCGTCATCCCGATTTCGATATCCTCGATGCAAATGGTTCCGCGCGCAAAATTATGAAGCGAGGTATCCAGCATGACAGTCTATCCTGTGGCAAATCCAAAAGGCTACTGCGCTGCAGCATAGCAGGATAAACCGCGCGCAACAATCCTGCGCGCAATTATATTATACCAATGTCCAATGCTGATAAATTTTATTTCACGCGCGCAGCATCCCTGCGCCGGCTTGGGGCTTCTTTCGGATAAAAATACCCGACCCCGCCAACCACCCTGCGCCTAGCGCAGGAAGGAAATCGAATAGGTCGGGTTCATGCCTTGGGTTTCAAGCCAGCCCTCAAGCATCTGCGGATCGGGGGCATTGGGGTCCTCACCGAATTCCTTCGCCGCCAGACCGCCGGTGATGAACAGCGTGTCCAATCCTTCGCCCATGCCGCCCTGAATGTCGGTGTGGATCCCGTCACCGATGCACAGGATGCGGGGATCTTCCAGATCGGCGGTTTTGCTCAAACGGCGGCGCGCAAGGTCGTAGATCGGCGGGTGGGGCTTGCCGAAATAAAGGCTCTCGCCGCCCATCTCGGTGTAGAGCTGCGCCAGCGCCCCCGCACACCATTCGCGCGTCTCACCGCGGTCCACGACAATGTCGGGGTTGGCACACAGCAGCTTGAGACCCTTTTGCTTGGCATAGAGGAAATCGGCGCGATAGACGGACGGATCGGCCATCGCATCTTCGGGGCCGGTGCAGACAATGCCCTCGGCCTCGGCCAGCGGGACACGGTGCACATGGGCAATGTCGGGCACGATATCCATCGGCTCCAGAAATTGCGTCTCCGTTTCGGTGCCGATGAAATAGACTTTTGACCCGACCGCACCGATGAACATCGCCATCCGCGCCGAATCGCCGGAGGTGGCAATCGCATCAAAAGCCGCGCGCGGCACACCAAACCCTTCGATCTGGGTCTCCACCGAGCGCCACGGGCGCGGCGAATTGGTCACCAGCACCACATAGCCGCCGGTGTTGCGATAGGCGACCAGGGCTTCACAGGCTTCGGTATAGGCTTCGATCCCGTTATGCACGCAGCCCCACAGGTCCACGAAAAGGGCGTCGTAGTCGGCGGCGATATCGGTGAGGCTGGAAATCAGCTTGGTCATTTGAATGTCTCGCGATGCAAAAAAGGCGCCCCCAAGGAGCGCCTTTGATGTAGCGTGATCGGGCCGCGATGACCAGTGTGATGCCTCAGAGTTTGAGGTTCGGGATGATCTGTTTCTTGCGCGACATGACGCCGGGCAGGACCACAAGATCGCCGGTCACGGTCGCACCGAACGATTTCTCGGCCACGGTTTTCACCAGATCGTTGGGGACGAACAGCGTGGCTTCCTCGTTGAGGATGTCCACGACAAACAGCAGCACCTGGTCCACGCCGTCTTCCTTGGCGACCTCTTGGAAGGAGGTCATCAGGCTGTCCTTGCGGTCCAGCACGATCTTGGGTGCGGTGGTTTCCAGCACGGAAACGCGGAATTTCGTGCCCTCGACGGCGTATTCTTTGGAATCCATGCGGATCAGCTCGGCGTCGGAGAAGGCGGAGACATCGGATTTCGCCTCGAACATTTCCGACGCATAGGCCGCAATGTCGATCTTCAATTCGCCAGCGAGTTTTTCGGCCAGCGCGCGGTCCACATCGGTCGTGGTGGGCGAGCGGAATTCCAGCGTATCCGACAGGATGCACGACAGCATCAGCCCCTTGACCCAATCGGGCATTTTCGCCGCATCCTCGCCCATCAGATCGTACATGATGGTGGCGGTGCAGGCCAGCGGGCGGATGGTGATGTCGATCGGGCCTTTGGTTTCCAGACCGCCGACCAGCTTGTGGTGGTCGATGATGGCTGTCACGTCCAGATCGTTGACATTGGCGGGCAGCTCGGCGGGGTTGTTGGTGTCAACGATGACAGCCGACTGGCCTGCGTCGAATTCGGTGACGATGCGCGGCTTGGGGCAGTCCCATTTTTTCACGACGAACGCGGCTTCGGTGTTGGGCTCGCCCAGCAGCACGGCTTCGGCTTTTTCGCCTTTGATCTCGTTGAGATACCACGCCCAAATGATGGGCGAGCCGGTGGAATCGGTATCGGGGGATTTGTGGCCGAAAACGAGGGTGGTCATGTGCAATGCGTCCCGTGTCATAAAAGGAGGTTTAATTTCGGCGCTCTTATAGGCGGGCGGGCGGCCCTTGTCACGCCTTGAGCCTCTGTCGTCGCGGGCAGGTTGTGCGCGATTGTCCGCCGGGGGCAAAAACGCGCAGCCAGAGGGTTGAAAGGGGGCGTCGCAATGCCGACCTACCGAGGAGAGCGATGCAGAATGACCCGCATCGTTTGGAATTGAGGTGGCACATTCTGCCGGTCTTCGGGGCCGCGCGGACCTGCGGGATTTTCGCGAAAATGCCACAGGGTTATTTTTGGCAAACACGCTGAAAATGCCTGTAAACCAAAGCAAATTGACGACAAATTTTTTCCCACTAATTCGGTTGACAGGGCGAAAATCGCTGCCTAACTATGCCTCCGTTAGCACTCGCATCTGCTGAGTGCCAACGCAGAATAGAAACTTTGAGCGAAGGAGCCTCAGAGATGGCATTTAAACCGCTGCACGACCGCGTTGTAGTTCGCCGCACCGAAAGCGACGAGAAAACCAAAGGCGGCCTGATCATCCCCGATAGCGCCAAAGAAAAACCCGCTGAGGGTGAAGTCATCGCCGTTGGCGAAGGCGCACGCAAAGATTCGGGCGAGCTGATCGCCCCCTCCGTCAAAACAGGCGACAAAGTGCTGTTCGGCAAATGGTCCGGCACCGAAATCACCCTCGACGGTCAAGAACTTCTGATCATGAAAGAAAGCGACATCCTCGGCATCATCGCCTGAGATCGTTTTTCTTCCTAACTTCAACTCAAGACGACAAGGAGCAAGCTCATGGCTGCTAAAGACGTCAAGTTTAACACCGACGCCCGTAACCGGATGCTCAAGGGTGTGAACATCCTTGCAGACGCTGTCAAAGTGACCCTCGGCCCCAAAGGCCGCAACGTTGTGATCGAGAAATCCTTCGGCTCGCCGCGCATCACCAAAGACGGTGTGTCGGTTGCCAAAGAGATCGAACTCGAAGACAAGTTCGAAAACATGGGCGCGCAAATGGTCAAAGAAGTGGCCTCGCGCACCAATGACGAAGCCGGTGACGGCACCACCACTGCGACCGTTCTTGCACAAGCCATCGTCAAAGAAGGCATGAAATCGGTTGCGGCTGGCATGAACCCGATGGACCTCAAGCGCGGCATCGACCTTGCGACGGCGAAAGTTGTCGAAGCGATCAAAGCAGCGGCCCGTCCCGTCAACGACAGCGACGAAGTTGCACAGGTCGGCACGATTTCGGCCAACGGCGAAGCCGCTATCGGTCGTCAAATCGCGGATGCGATGCAGAAAGTCGGCAACGAGGGTGTGATCACCGTCGAAGAAAACAAAGGCCTCGAAACCGAGACCACTGTTGTCGAAGGCATGCAGTTCGACCGCGGCTACCTGTCGCCCTACTTCGTGACCAACCCCGACAAGATGGTTGCAGACCTCGAAGACTGCATGATCCTCTTGCACGAGAAAAAACTGTCGTCGCTCCAGCCGATGGTGCCCCTGCTCGAGCAAGTGATCCAGTCGCAAAAGCCGCTGCTGATCATTGCCGAAGACGTTGAAGGCGAAGCGCTGGCGACCCTCGTGGTCAACAAACTGCGCGGCGGCCTGAAAATCGCAGCTGTCAAAGCACCCGGTTTCGGCGATCGCCGCAAAGCCATGCTGCAAGACATCGCGATCCTGACCGGCGGCCAAGTGATTTCCGAAGACCTCGGCATGAAGCTTGAGTCCGTGACCATGGACATGCTCGGCACCGCGAAAAAAGTCACCATCACCAAAGACGAAACCACCATCGTCGACGGTCATGGCAACAAGGGCGAAATCGAAGCACGCGTTTCCCAGATCCGCACGCAGATCGAAGAAACCACCTCCGATTACGACCGTGAGAAACTGCAAGAGCGCGTTGCCAAACTGGCAGGCGGCGTTGCCGTTATCCGCGTCGGCGGCATGACCGAAGTCGAAGTGAAAGAGCGCAAAGACCGTGTGGACGATGCTCTCAACGCAACCCGTGCGGCTGTCCAGGAAGGCGTGATCGTCGGCGGTGGCGTTGCTCTGGTGCAAGCTGGCAAGTCCCTCGAGGGTCTCGCCGGCGAGAACTCCGACCAGAACGCCGGTATCGCCATCGTGCGCAAGGCTCTCGAAGCGCCGCTGCGTCAGATCGCTGAAAACGCCGGTGTCGACGGTGCGGTTGTGGCCGGCAAGGTCCGTGAATCCACTGATCTCACCTTTGGCTTCAACGCTCAAACCGAAGAATATGGCGACATGTTCAAATTCGGCGTGATCGACCCTGCCAAAGTGACCCGTACGGCTCTCGAGGATGCAGCATCCATCGCTGGCCTGCTGATCACCACCGAAGCCATGATCGCTGACAAGCCCGCCAAAGACGGCGCGCCTGCTGGCGGCATGCCCGACATGGGCGGCATGGGCGGCATGGGCGGCATGATGTAAGCCACGCGCTTACAGCCGTTTACACGCTTTGGGAACGGGGGCCTTCGGGTCCCCGTTTTCGTTTTCAACCTTGCCTTGTAAACGTTCACGGCGAGGGGTTTTGCGACGATTGTGCCGCGTAGCAGCATTTAATGCGGGGCGGGGTCATTTGTGCGCTTGTAGTTCTTCCTCGACGCTCGGCATCATTGTCCTGACAAATTAGGGGTTTCGCTCATGCAACTACGTCCAGTCGTACCCGCCGATGATATCCGGATTTCGATCCTGCTTGATGAGGTGTTCGAGGGGCCGATGATGTGGCAGTTCGTCAAGACGCTGCGCCGGATGAATGATGTCGCGCTTGAACGCATCGCCGAAGTTGAGGGCAAAGCGGTCGGCTACATCTGTTTTTCGCGCAATGCGGCCCCGCAGGACTGGTGTACCCTCTCCGTCGTTGCGGTCGCGCCCTCGTATCAACGCGAAGGACGGGGCCGGCAGTTGATCCATATGGGGCTCGCTGACGCCAAACGCATCGGCGTCAAGGCCGTGACGGTGATGGGGGTGCCCGAGTATTTCCAGCGCGTCGGCTTTTCCGCGCCGGCCGCGCGCAATCTGGAACTGCCTTTTGGCAAGGGGCAGGTGTCGCTTTATCCCATTGCCGCAGGAACAGGGCTTGCGAAAACGGCTGTCGCCTTTTCTGCGGCCTATGACACGGCGATCAGCGGATGATCGGCTCAAGCGGATCGTAGCGCGCGGCCGCTCCGGCGGGGCCAAAGGCCACGGCCGCCAGCGCGTCCGGTTTTGCATGAAGCGTCGCCAAATCCGCCTGTGATGCCCATCTGTAGTGACTGACGACGCCCTCGCTATCCTGCCAGTCGCCGATCTCGCCGCTGCCCGCAAGCGTGCAGTGGAAAAACAACTCCACCTGATGAAAGCTGCCCCTGGGATCGTGAAATTCATTGACCAGAGCCAGTGCGCCGACCTCGATCCTGAGGCCACATTCCTCAAAGACCTCCCGCTTGAGGTTGTCGGGCAGGGAGGAGCCGCGCTCGACCCCGCCGCCGGGCGCGCACCACAGCCCGCCTTTGAGGCCTTTGTAGGCATTGACGAGCAGCAGGCGACCCTGATTGACTAGCAAAGCCCGCACGGCAAGGCGCGGGGCGGGAATGGGCAAAGGATCTGACATGACATGCACCCTGCGGCGCGGCGTCTTGCGTGACAAGCGCCAATGAAACTTTTTGTCCTCACGGCGCTGGCGATGATCGCTTTTGCGGCCAATTCCGTCCTCAACCGTCTGGCACTGACGGGTGATGAGGCGGGGCCTGCCGCCTTTGCCGCTGTCCGTGTTGCGGCGGGGGCGTTGGTGCTTTGGGCGTTGGTGCGCTGGCGTAGCGGTGATTTTCCCGACCTCAAAACCGCGCGCTGGCCGATGGCGCTGGCACTGCTCACCTACATGCTGGGCTTTTCCTTTGCCTATGTCGCTTTGCCGTCGGGGGCGGGGGCCCTGGTGCTGTTTGGCACCGTGCAGGTGACGATGTTTGCGGGGGGCGTCCTGGGCGGGGAGCGCGTGCCGCCGCTGCGCTGGCTTGGCGCGGGCGTTGCCTTGGCGGGGCTTGGCTATTTGCTCTGGCCCGGCGGGATGGCCCTTCGTTTGCCGATCGGGGCGGTGGCGCTGATGGTGGCCGCAGGCATTGGCTGGGGGATCTATTCCTTGCTGGGGCGCGGTGCCAAAGCGCCGCTTGCGCTGAGCGGGTTGAATTTCGCGCTGGCCCTGTTGCCCTGCGCGGCTCTCTGGCTGGTGTTGCGCGACGCGCTCTCCCTCAGCGCAACCTTGGCCGCCCTCACCTCCGGCGCGGTGACATCGGGCCTTGGCTATGCGCTGTGGTACGCGATCCTGCCGCAACTGGGCGCAAGCCGCGCGGCGGTGGCGCAGTTGACCGTGCCCGTCATCGCGGTGTTGGGGGGTGTTTTGTTGCTGGGCGAGGCGCTGTCACTGCGGCTGGTGCTTGCTTGCGCCCTGGTCCTGGGCGGGGTGGGCTTGTCGCTTGTGAAACGGTAGCGACAAGCCATGGTGTTGCGCGGGCAGCGTTAGGCAGGGCCAAGAATGCGGTTCACGTGGCCCATTTTGCGGCCCTTTTTGGCCTGCGCCTTGCCGTAGAGATGGATCGCGACCTTGCCGTCTTTGGCAAGCTCTGGAATGCGGTCCACATCGTCGCCGATCAGGTTGAGCATCTCGACGTTGGAATGGCGTTGACCATCGCCCAAGGGCCAGCCTGCGACCGCGCGGATATGCTGTTCAAACTGGTCAATCGCGCAGCCGTTTTGCGTCCAATGTCCCGAATTATGAACGCGCGGGGCGATTTCATTGACCACAAGGCCCTTGGCGGTGACAAAAAGCTCGACCCCCATCACGCCGACATAGTCCAGCGCATTCAGGATCTTGGCGGTCAAGAGAACCGCATCCATCTGCTGGCTTGAGGTCAGCGTGGCGGGCAAGGTGGTGGTGTGCAGGATGCCGTCCACATGCACGTTCTCGCCCGGATCGAAACAGGCGACATCGCCGTTCAACCCGCGCGCGCCGATCACGGAAATCTCGTGGGTAAACGTGACAAACCCCTCAAGAATCGCCGCATTTCCCGCCATATCGGCGAGGGCCTGAGGGGCGTCTTGGGCGGATTTGATCCGCGCCTGCCCCTTGCCATCATAGCCAAAGCGGCGGGTCTTGAGGATCGCGGGGGCGCCAATTTCCGTCAGGGCCTCGGCCAGATCAAACTCGTCGTCAACGGCCGCGAAGGGCGCGGTCTGAAGACCCAGACCGTTCAAGAACGCCTTTTCCGTCAAGCGGTCTTGCGACACGGCAAGCGTGCGGCGGTTCGGGCGGATTGGTGTGAGGCTTTCAAGAAGGTCCAGCGCCGAAGTGGGGATGTTTTCGAACTCGTAGGTGATCACATCGACAGAGTCGGCAAAGCGTTTCAGCGCGGCCTCGTCGTCATAGGCGGCTTGCAGGTGAAAATTCGCAACATGGCTGGCGGGGCAGTCGCCCGCCGGTTCAAAAATGCAGGTTTTAAAGCCAAGGCGCGCGGCGGCGACAGACAACATGCGGCCAAGCTGGCCACCGCCAAGAATACCGATCGTCGATCCGGGGGCGAGCATTTCAGACATCGGCGGGCTCGTCGGGAATGGAGGCTGACAGGGCCTCGCGCCACGCATCGAGGCGCGCGGCCAGACCGGCATCGCCAATCGCCAGAATGCCAGCGGCCATCAGGCCGGCATTGGCAGCCCCTGCCTCGCCAATCGCCATGGTGGCGACCGGAAAGCCCTTGGGCATCTGCACGATGGAATAAAGGCTATCGACGCCGGACAAGGCGCGGGTCTGGACCGGAACGCCCACAACGGGCACGCGGGTTTTCGACGCCATCATGCCGGGCAAATGCGCAGCGCCCCCCGCCCCCGCGATGATCACTTGCAATCCGCGCTCGGCGGCGGTTTTGCCGTAAGACCACAGGCGATCCGGGGTGCGATGCGCCGATACAATCTTGGCCTCATAGGCGATGCCGAGTTCATCCAGAATGTCCGCGGCTTTTTTCATCGTCGGCCAGTCGGACTGGCTGCCCATGATGATACCGACTTTGACGGGCGTCGTGACGGTGGTGTCTGCGCTCAAGGCCAATCCCCTTTTCCCCAAAATTCGAGAGCCGCACTATAGCGTTGCCATGGGGCGCTGCAATCACTTGGGACGCCTGCGCCGCGCTTGGGCGGCTTTAAGCGATGATATCGGGGGTCAAATTATCCTCGATCACCGCAATCCTGTCCTTGATGGCCAGCTTTTGCTTCTTGAGGCGGCGGATGCGCAACACATCGGCCTTTCCCGTCTCCTCAAGGGCGTGGATAGCTTCGTCGAGGTCACGGTGTTCGCGCCGCAGGACTTCAAGCTTGACGCGCAGCACCTCATCGGTGCCCATTTGGGAGGACATGTTCATGTTAGCCTGTTCCGCGAGAATGAGTCGCAGCCTGAGTGTGTTGCTCTACCTATACCGCGCCCCCGCTTAATCACAAAGATTTTGCGAAAATTCCGGGGTTTTCACGCAGGCAAGGACAGCCCAGCCCGTGACCAGCGGGCACAGCCGCGCGCCGGGCGGGGTTTTGCGGGGGCTAATGGGGTTGTGATCGCGGCGCAGGCTTCCCATATTCTTGAAAAGGGTCGCCAATCACGGGGCCTGACACGACAACGTCGCTTGAGCATAAAGGACGTGAGAATGACCAAAATGACCTTGGGGGCGCACCCCTTTTTGCTTGGATTTGATCAGCTTGAACGTCTGGTCGAGCGCACGGCAAAATCCGATGCAGGTGGTTATCCGCCTTATAATATTGAACAAACCAGCGATAATTCCTTTCTCATCACGCTGGCTGTTGCGGGGTTTCATGATGACGATCTGTCCTTGACCCTTGAAGACCGCCAGCTTGTTGTGCGCGGTCGCATTGCCGAGGACAGCGTCGAGCGCGTGTTCTTGCACCGCGGTATCGCGGCGCGTCAGTTCCAGCGCTCCTTTGTGCTGGCAGACGGTGTGGATGTGAAAGGCGCGCGGATGGAAAACGGGCTGTTGCACATTGAATTGCAACGATCTGTCGCTGACTGCGTTGTTCAAACGATTGAGATCAGGAAAGGCTAAGTCATGGATACCAAGTACGAAGCACTCCCCGAGGCGGCCGAACGTATCGTCTATGTGCGCGCAATCGAGGTTGCGGAGCTGCCCGACGACGTCAAAAGCCACGCCGGTGGTTTGGAGCGCGTCTATGCGGTCTACACCGAAGCGGGCGAGCGCGTGGCCTTGGTCAAAGACCGCACGATGGCCTTTGCCCTGGCGCGCCAGAACGAACTTGCGCCGGTGTCGGTCCACTAACCTGCACTGCGCCGCCCGATAGATGGCGGCCGGTCGTTTGCGATTTTGCGCGCAAACCGCCAAGCATGGAAACACGACCTAGAAATCGACAGAGAAACCGACAAAGAAAAACGCCCCGAAGGATCCTTCGGGGCGTTCTTTTGTCTGGTCTGGGCGGCTTATTCGCCAGCGATCAGGCCCATAGCTTCGAGCTTGAGCAGCACTTGGTGGGCGCAGTTGTCCACATCGGTGCCTTCGGTCTCGATGCGCAGCTCGGGGGATTCGGGCACATCGTAGGGATCGGAAATGCCGGTGAATTCCTTGATCTTGCCTTCACGCGCCAGCTTGTAGAGACCTTTGCGGTCGCGGCTTTCGCATTCCTCAATGGAGGTGGCGACATGCACTTCGATGAAGGCCCCGAAGGCTTCGACATCTTCACGCACGGCGCGGCGGGTGGTGGCGTAGGGCGCGATGGGCGCACAGATCGCGATACCACCGTTCTTGGTGATCTCGGAGGCCACATAGCCGATGCGACGGATGTTGAGGTCGCGGTGCTCTTTGGAGAAACCCAGTTCCGAGGACAGGTTCTTGCGCACGATGTCACCATCAAGCAGCGTCACGGGACGACCGCCCATTTCCATCAGCTTGACCATCAGGGCATTCGCAATGGTGGATTTGCCCGAACCGGAGAAGCCGGTGAAGAACACGGTGAACCCCTGCTTGGAACGCGGCGGCTTGGTTTTGCGCAGTTCTTTCACGACCTCGGGGAAGGAGAACCACTCGGGGATTTCCAGACCTTCGGCCAGACGGCGACGCAACTCGGTGCCCGAGATGTTGAGGATCGTGATGTCGTCTTTATCTTCAATCTCGTCGATGGCTTCGTATTGCGCGCGCTCGGCGACCCAAACCATGTGTTTGAACGGCACCATTTTGATGCCCATTTCCTCTTCGTGCTCTTTGAAGAGGTCTTGTGCGTCGTAGGGGCCGTAGAAATCTTCGCCCTGGCTGTTGGAGCCGGGGCCTGCGTGGTCGCGGCCGACGATGAAGTGGGTGAGACCGTAGTTTTTACGGATCAGACCGTGCCACACAGCCTCGCGCGGGCCTGCCATGCGCATGGCGAGCGGCAGCAGCGACATCGTGGTGGTCGAAGCGGGGTATTTGTCGAGCACGGCTTCGTAGCAGCGCACGCGGGTGAAGTGATCCACGTCGCCCGGTTTGGTCATGCCCACAACGGGGTGGATCAACAGGTTGGCCTCGGCTTCGCGGGCTGCGCGGAAGGTCAGTTCCTGGTGCGCGCGGTGCAGCGGGTTGCGGGTCTGGAAGGCCACGATTTTGCGCCAGCCGAGCTTGCGGAAATAGGCGCGCAGCTCGTTGGGGGTGTCGCGACGGGTGCGGAAATCATAGTGCACGGGCTGTTGGATGCCGGTGACGGGGCCACCAAGGTACACGTTGCCAGCGGTGTTGTGCAGGTAGTTGACCGCGGGGTGCTTGGAATCATCCGCACCAAAGACCTTTTCGGCCTCTTTGGATTTGTTGGGCACCCAGTTGTCGGTGACGGTCATGGTCGCAAGGATCACGCCCTCCTGGTCGCGCAGGGCGATGTCCTGACCCGCTTCAAGCCCCTCGGCGAATTTTTCGGACACATCCAGCGTGATCGGCATCGGCCAAAGCGCGCCGTCTGCCAGGCGCATGTTGTCGACAACACCGTCGTAATCGGCTTCGGTCAGAAAGCCTTTCAGCGGGTTGAAGCCGCCATTCATCAAGAGTTCGAGGTCACAGATCTGGCGCGGGGTCAGATCCCAGCTGACCAAATCAGCGGCTTCGACTTTGAGTTTTTGCGCGCTTTCGTAGGAAACGAAAAGCTCGGGGATGGGGGCGAGATTTTGTGCCATAGGGTTATCGCTGCCTTCAATACTGGCGTCATATAGTGCGCGAGTTTCGCGCTTGAGAAATAATTGCGGCCTGCGCCACTGCAGGCGGGATAGCTTGGGGCGCAGCGTCAAGGCAATGCTCGCGGCGGATTTTTACGCAAAAGAGGCCGAAAAGCCGCAGAATTTGCGAAAACCGGACAAATTTTCTGCTTTGAGGAAGCGGGCGGCACGATTGTCCCCCGCCTGCCCAAGGGGGACTGTTGCGGCTTTGCGGGGCAATCGCCGCCCCGCCCCGTTTTTGTCGCGTTGTGGCGCGCGCGCCCGCGCGTGGCCATAAAAAACGGGGCCGACTCTTTGCGTCGGCCCCGCTGGGTTTGATCCGTTTTGGACCTCTTAGATGCGCAGTTTTTCTGCCGGGCCCTCGACGGTGCCGACATTTTCGCCTTCGGCCAGGCCTTCGGAGGCAAGGAAGCGCTCGGCATCAAGAGCGGCCATGCAGCCCATGCCCGCAGAGGTCACGGCCTGACGGTAAATGTGATCGGTCAGATCGCCCGCCGCAAAGACGCCCGCGATGGAGGTTTCGGTCGTGCCCGGTTTGACCGACACATAGCCGCCCGAGTGCAATTCCAACTGGTCCTTGACCAATTCGGAGGCCGGTGCGTGGCCGATGGCGATGAACACGCCCTTGGCGGGCAGTTCAGTGATCTCGCCGGTCACGGTGTTCTTGGCGCGTACGGCTTCGACGCCAAGGGGGCTGCTTTCGCCGACGATTTCCTCGATCGCGTGATTCCAAAGCACCTCGATTTTGGGGTTCTTTTGCAAACGGTCCTGCAGGATCTTTTCCGAGCGCAGGAAGTCGCGGCGGTGGATCAGCGTCACTTTGGACGCAAAATTGGTGAGGAAGAGGGCTTCTTCAACAGCGGTATTGCCGCCACCGACCACGATCACTTCCTGACCGCGATAGAAGAACCCGTCGCAGGTAGCACAGGCCGACACGCCGAAGCCTTTGAATTTCTCTTCCGAGGGCAGGCCCAGCCATTTTGCCTGGGCGCCGGTCGCCAGAATCACCGCATCTGCCGTATAGGTCACGCCGCTGTCGGATTGGGCGGTAAAGGGCCGCTTGGACAGGTCCAGTTCCGAAATATAGTCGGAAATGATTTCCGTCCCCATCGCTTTGGCATGGGCTTCCATGTTGACCATCAGGTCGGGACCTTGGATTTCGGTGTGGCCGGGCCAGTTTTCGACCTCCGTCGTGATGGTCAGCTGCCCGCCCGGTTGCAGGCCTTGCACCAGAACAGGTTCCAGCATGGCCCGGCTGGCATAAACGGCGGCGGTATAGCCTGCGGGACCGGAGCCGATGATGAGCAGACGGGTGTGTTTGATCTGGGACATGAGCGACCCCTTTTTGTAAATAACTGCGCAAGCGTGATCAGAGACTGCATATAGACCTGCGATGCGCCGCATGAAACCCCCTTGCACAGGGCGCGGCGAATGCACTTGCAGTGCGCAACGCTCTGTTGCATCTAGCGCAAGTTAGACGGAAGGATGTTGCGCAAGTGTGAAATAATGTTGCGCACAGCGGATGATTTCAGTATCCTTCGATCAAATTGCAGGAGCGCACCATGGCTGGACACAAGCTTGATGAAATTGACCGCAAAATTCTGGCGGAGCTTCAGGCCGATGGGCGCATGACCAATGTCGAGCTTGCCAAGCGGGTGGGGATTTCGGCGCCGCCGTGCCTGCGCCGTGTGCGTACGCTTGAGGATACGGGCTATATCAAAGGCTACCATGCCGAAGTCGACGCCCGCGCGCTGAGTTTTGAAGTTCAGGTGTTTGCGATGGTCGGGCTGGTCAGCCAGGCCGAATCCGATCTCGCTGCCTTTGAAGACCGCTGTCAGGACTGGCCGCTGGTGCGCGAGTGTCACATGCTCAACGGTGAAGTGGATTTCGTGCTGAAATGCGTCGCGCCGGACCTCTCGAGCTTTCAGAGTTTTCTGACCGGTCATCTGACATCGGCGCCGAATGTGGCGAGCGTGAAAACCTCGCTGGTGATCCGCTGTCGCAAGGATCAGCCGGGTGTTCCCTTCGACGTGCTTGAGGAGCGCCTCGCGCAACGCGCCTGACGGGTGTCTGGTGAAAATAGGCAAAAGGCGCGCAGGATTTGATCCGCGCGCCTTTTTCTATGCCGGTTTGAGGGGCTCACGCCGCGTCAAGTTTTTCCAAATCCCCGACGGACAGGCGCGCCAAGGCCATCGCGCCAAAGTCGCCCAACTCGTGGATATGGGGAAACAGCGCCATGAATTGGGCGCGCAGGGGCGGCGGCAGCTGCGCAGAGGCGCTTGCGCCGGGGTGGTAGGTTTCTACCGGAAATCCGTTCACTTTGATCAAACGGTGCTGTGCAAGCGCGATGTGATAGGTGCGCACAGAAGCCATCGGGGTGACATTGATCACGCTGATCCCATCGGCCAGAGCCGCAATGGGCACCAGGGCCTGATCGGTCCCCAGATAGCTGCGCAGCGCCGGAGCGCGGTGCAAAATTCGCGCGTTTGGCCCCAGCATCAGGTCCAGGCCGGGACGGCCAAAGCCGAAACTATCCGCAGCAACGCGGTAGAGCGCACAAGGGCCGTCAACAGCATCGGGCGTGACCTGCATCGAGCCGATCCAGTCGACGGCCATCGGCGCGCCGTCCACCGTGTCGACCAAATCACCGGGCAACAGATCTTCGACTGCGACCGGACCGTTTGGCGTGGCAATCAATGCCCCGCGCGCCAACGCCGAAAAGGCGGCTTCAAAGACCGCAGTTGCGGGGGCGCGCTGCGACAGATCAAGGATGTCGCCGTTCGCGCCCCGCCAGAGCACCTCGTACTTGCGCAATGGCAGGGACTCGACAGGGGCGGGGGGGACCAGCGGCGCAGCGGCGGGTGCCGTGCGCGGGGCGCTGTCATCATACAGACATGCGGGGACGGCTTTGCGCGCGCTGGCCGCCGCCATCGAGCTGGAACGAACGCGCCGCACGGTCCATGCGGTTGCCGGTTTCGCGACGGCCTTGCCATCGACGCAGTCGTGCATCGCGGAATTGACGTTGGGCGTGGATTTGGGCGTGGCGCTTTTCGCAGCAGATGTGCGTTGCGCGCCGGTGCGCGCCGCGTGGGGCGCCGACAGGTGGGGGTACGACATGTCTTTCGTCCTATGTCTGGCGAAGCGGCATCGGGAATATGCCACCCCAGCAATCGGCCCCCACCGACTTCAAAGGGAATACCGAAGCTTTCGCCGCCGCGGACACGGCTGTCAAAAATATCTCCAAACCGGCGCCAGACTGGAAATAGTCGCGCCGCACAGCAGGGTTTGTTGCGCCACTGGCCGCAAATGCTGCCACATTTCACCCAAAGCGCCCGAGTGGCGCGGATCGTTTCCCGAATCAAAAAGGCCGCCCCGCATCTCTGCTTGGGCGACCTTGTCGGGTTTTATCCTGTCCATCCCGCCCTCCCGGCGGAACCGACAGGGGCAGGAGATCAGGCCGAGCGCAGCGCGGCGCGGGGCGCGGGGGCGACATAGGTGCCCTCGGCGCGGGCGCGCAAGCGGGCCTTCGCGGTATCGCGCATTGCGCGGTTCGTGCCACGGGCCCAAGGCATTTGCGCATCGGTTTTTGCGCTTTGCTCAATCATCGAAGTCATCCAACGGCGTTGTTTGTTCATGTCTCGATCTCCCTAATGCGCTGCAAGAGCGCCTTGTCTGATGACAGTGTTATGACGGTTCAATGCGGCAAGGGTTTGACGGTGGTTAGCAGCCATGCAAAAAACGTAACTGCAGGTATGATTTTTTTAATGCTCTGAAAAAACTGTATTTTTTGCCCTGTCGAACAATGCATGGGCGGGATTGCTCATTGTTTCTGGCAAATTTGAGGCAAAACGCGCCGGATTCGGGCGATATCGAATGTTCGGGCGCGGCCATTTATCGCCTCCGATCCCGGGTTCAAGTGCCCAAAGCGCTTAGAGTGCGATTGTCGCGATCAATCGCCCGTAGTCTGCTTCTTTATTGTGCACCGAGCGGCGATAGGAAAAGAAGCGGTCGGGATCGGAGTAGGTGCAATGGCGGGTCCATTCGGCAAACCCGATGCCGGCTTCGCGCAAACGGTACAATCCATAGGCCGGTAGATCGAACATGTAGCGGTCGTCCTGACCGTTCACGAAAAAGCGGGCGTTGTCTTCGTCGGCGTCCAGAAAGGTTTCCAGAAACTCCGGCCCGACCTCATAGGCGCGCTGTGAAATCGACGGCCCGATCACAGCGGCGATGTTTTCACGCTGCGCACCAAGCGCCACCATCGCATCGATCGTTGCATCGAGCACCCCGTCCAGCGCACCGCGCCAGCCCGCATGTGCCGCACCGACGACTTTGGCGTGCGGATCGGCAAACAGGACCGGCTGGCAGTCGGCCGTCAGAATCGCAAGGACGAGTCCGGGCGTTGCCGTCACGAGCGCATCGGCGCGCGGCGGGGTTGCGGGCGGCTCGGACAGGGTTGCAACATCTGCCGAATGCACTTGATGCACGCCGCACAGATGGGTGGGGGCGACCGCCATGGCCGCTGCCACGCGCGCGCGGTTGATGGCCACGATGTCGCTCTGGTCCGACGATCCGTTGCCGCAGTTCAGCCCTTCGAACACGCCCGAAGACGCGCCGCCCTTACGGGTGAAAAAACCGTGTGTCACGCCGTCCAGCGCGTCGGAAGTCAGGATTTCTAGCGTCATGCGTCGTATCCGGCAGGGCAGGGGGCGTGTTGCGGGAAGAGGGCAATCGTCTTGAACAGCGAACCCATTTCTTGGGGGGAGGTCAAGCGGTTAAACGCCGCGACATGGGCCTCGAGAGCGTCGCCCTGCAGCTTCATCGCCAATGCCTGCGCGCGGGCGACAATTCCCAGGTGACCCAGAATTTCGCCCTGTGTCATCAGGGCGCTCGCCTGCGCCCCTTCGCGGCGCGCCTGCACGGCAAGGGGTTCGAAATCCACATGGGCCGTCAGATCGGCGTGTCCGGGGCGGGCAAGCGGGTCAACGGGGTGGTGGTCTTCCAGGGCCTGGAAGGTGTCGCCCAGACTGTGCCAGCCGCCATAATCGAAAATCAACGCGACCCCGCCATGGGCCACGATCCGCTGCGACAGGGCGCTGATATGGCCCGCCGCTGCGGGGCAAACTTCGACAATATCGCCTGCGCTCGTGTCGCTCAGGCGGTGGTCCAGCGCGCGGATCGGTGCCGGTGCGGACAGGCCAAGCGCCAGCGCATCACCGTCCATCCCCACCATCGTTTCGCGCCAGCCCTGTGCATCGCGGGTGAACTGGCGGATGGGCAGCGCGTCGAAAAACTCGTTCGCAAGCAAGAAGAGCGGCTGCTCGGGGAGCGCGGCGAGATCCGGGCAATGGGTGATGTGATAGGCCGCAAGCGTGTCGCGCTGGACCTGCTTCAGGCGGGGGGAGGCTTCGATCAGGGTGATCTGTGCGGCCGCGTGAAAGCCGGGCACGGATTTTGTCGCGCGCAACACATCGGCCATCAGCGTGCCGCGACCGGGGCCGACTTCGGCAAGCGTGAAGGGCGCGGGCGCGCCTTGGTCCAGCCAGCTTTGCGCCAGACACAGCCCCAACAATTCACCAAACATCTGGCTGATTTCCGGCGCGGTGATGAAATCGCCTTTGGTCCCGAAGGGCGCGCGGGTGGTGTAATAGCCGTGCTCTGGGTGCAGCAGGCACTCGGCCATGTAATCGGCCAGCGGGATCGGCCCGTTTTGCGCGATCCGGCGTTTGAGGATGTCGGCCAACGCACTCATGCGCGCGGGGCCCGCCACGCCCGTGCCGCAAGCACAAGTCCAAGCAGCAGCATCGGCAGGGACAACAGTTGCCCCATCGACATGCCAAGCGCCACATGCCCAAGCGGATTGTCCGGCGTGATGAATTGCCCGTCTGCCTGACGGAAGAATTCGACGATGAACCGCGACAGCCCATAGCCGGCAAGGAACAGCCCAAGGATCAGCCCGCGCCGTTTGAATGCGCCAAAGCGCCATGCCAGTACGATCAGCAGGCTCCCGAGGATCAGCCCTTCCATCCCCGCCTCATAGAGCTGCGAGGGGTGGCGCGCGCAGGGGCCGATCACGCCGGGGCAGTCTTGGGCAGGATCGGAGGGGAACACAACGGCCCAGGGCAGGGTCGAAGGGCGGCCCCAGAGTTCGTCGTTGATGAAATTGGCGATGCGTCCAAGCATCAGACCCGGAGGCGTCGCCATCGCCATCAGGTCGCCCAGGGACAAAAGCGCGATTTTATGGCGCAGCCCATAGGCCAGCGCCGCAATCACGACGCCCAGGAAGCCGCCGTGAAACGACATGCCCCCGGTCCAGACCATGGGAATTTCCACCGGATTGGCCAGGTAATATCCCGGTCGGTAAAAAAGAACATAGCCCAGACGCCCCCCGACGATCACCCCGAGAATGATCCATGTCAGCAGGTCTTCGAAGTTCTGCGGGGCCATTGGCGCGCGGTTGGAAGGCCAAAGCCGGTCGCGCGCGAGGGCGGCAGTGCACAGCTTCCACGCGATCACGATGCCCGCGATATAGGCCAGCGCATACCAGCGCAGGGCAAAGGAAAACCCGCCCAGAGTGATCGAAAAGATCTCGGGCGAGAGGTCGGGAAATTGGAGTACGGCGGGCATAATCGTCATCATGGCGGCATCTGTGGCCGAGTGGCGGGTGAAGTCAACACCCGCGCGTTGCTCTCGGCGCGGCCTTGCGCGCTTGTGAAATCCGCGACCGCGCCCCATATAAGGAAGGAACCTCGATTTTTGCCCCGCTAATTGCCTTTGGAGGCCCGTGATGCAAACCCGTACCAAGATTTTCGACGACCTGTCCCAACTGATGACCAATGCCATGGGCGTGGCACAGGGTGCCAAGGACGAAGCCAATACCGCCGTGAAAGGCATGTTGGATCGCTGGCTGGCCGAGCGTGATTTCGTCACCCGTGAGGAATTCGATGCGGTTAAGGCCATGGCGACCAAGGCGCGCA
Organism: Aquimixticola soesokkakensis; assembly: GCF_900172375.1. Lineage (GTDB taxonomy): Bacteria > Pseudomonadota > Alphaproteobacteria > Rhodobacterales > Rhodobacteraceae > Aquimixticola > Aquimixticola soesokkakensis. Next base: position 550,609 of record NZ_FWFS01000001.1, read on the forward strand.
GCGAAAACGAAGCGCTTGCGGCCCGCCTTGCGGCGCTTGAGGAAAAGAACGGCGCCTGAGCACCACCACAGGCAGACAACACCATGCAGGCGGCGTCCTTTTGCGAGGGCGCCGTTTTCTTTTGTCCACATGTCCACAGGGGCACCTACCTGCCCTAGATTTAGCCACAGGATCTGGGGGTAAGTCAGGGATTGGCACAATAGGTGGGGATAACGCAGAAATAATCCTTTACAGGCTGTTAAGGCTGCACCACCATATCTGGTAAGGGAATGTAAAAAGAACGCATCCCTAGAGCAGGCACCAAGTCTTAGTGGCGCTGCCGCACCACTGGGCTACAGCAGATGAGGCCGCGTGATGGCGTATACTGAGCACTCTTTTTCCTCCGATGAAATCCACCCGATTGACCTGTGCGAGCATCTCGCCGAGCATAATGATTGGGAATTCGACCGCGTCGCCGATGACCAGATCGCCATGGCCGTCGAGGGCCAGTGGCGCACCTATTCCATCACGCTGGCATGGTCCGATTTTGACGAGACCCTGCGCCTGATCTGCACCTTCGAAATGGAGCCGCCCGCAGACAAATTGCTGCAGCTCTATGAGGTCCTTAACCATATCAACGATCAATGTTGGGCCGGAGCCTTTACCTATTGGCCCGAGCAAAAGATGATGGTGTTTCGCTACGGCTTGGTTCTGGCAGGCGGTCAGCTGGCCAGTCCCGAACAGGTGGATCGTCTGATCAGCGCGGCCGTGACCTCTTGCGAACGGTATTATCCGGCGTTCCAACTTGTGGCCTGGGGAGATCGTTCAGCGGCCTCTGCCATGCAGATCGCCATGGCCGAAGCTTACGGGCGGGCCTGATCACGGCGCGGTCGCGCCCGCTTGTACGTGCATCCCCGCAGATGACCGGCACGCCGTTGCGCTTGGCGCAGCGTTGACTAGAGTGGCCCCCTGAATTTGCGCAAGCTGTTAGGGGGCTTTTTCGTGGACATGACTGATCTGAAAACCCGCGGTCTGGTGATCGTGGGCTGTGGCAAAATGGGCAGCGCGATGCTCAAGGGCTGGCTGGCAAACGGGCTCGCGCCCAGCAGCGTCACCGTCATCGCACCGCGCCCCTCCGCATGGTTGCAATCTGTCGAGGGCCTGCGACTGAACGCTATGCCCGATACGCCTCCCGCGATGGTGATGCTGGGCGTCAAGCCGCAGATCATGCCCGATGTCATGCCCGATGTCGCGCGGTTTGCGGGCGGGCAAACCCTGTTCCTGACCGTGGCTGCGGGCTTGCCGATCGCGTTTTACGAGGCGGCGCTGGGCGCACGGACACCGCTGGTGCGCGCGATGCCCAACACGCCAAGTGCCATCGGGCGCGGGATCACGGCAATTGTCGGCAATGGCGCGGCAGATGAGGCGGACCTTGATCTGTGCGAGCGCCTGCTTGGTGCCGTGGGGCAGGTCGTGCGCCTCGAGGGCGAGTCCCAGATGAATGCGGTGGCCGCTGTGTCTGGCTCCGGTCCGGCCTATGTCTTCCACCTGATCGAAACGCTGGCCGCCGCGGGCGAGGCCGAAGGGTTGCCTGCCGACATGGCGCTAAAACTGGCCAAAGCCACCGTCGGCGGTGCAGGGGCCCTGGCCGAGGAAAGCGACATGTTGCCCTCCGAACTGCGCGTGCAGGTCACCTCGAAAGGCGGCACCACGGCGGAGGCGCTGAAGGTGCTGATGGACGCGCAAACCGGCTTCGCGCCGCTGCTGAAACGGGCGGTGCGCGCAAATATCAACCGCTCCGAGGAATTGGCGAAATGATCGACTTTGACGATTTCCTGAAGGTCGATGTCCGTGTCGGCACCATCACCCACGCCGAACCCTACCCGCAAGCGCGCAAACCGGCGATCAAGCTGACGATTGATTTTGGCGACGAGATCGGCGTGAAACGCTCCTCGGCGCAGATCACGGCGCATTACACGCCCGAGACGCTCGTCGGCAAACAGGTGCTCGCCGTGGTCAATTTCCCGCCCCGCCAGATCGGCAAATTCATGTCCGATGTTCTCGTGCTGGGCCTGCCCGATGCAAGCGGCGAGGTTGTGCTTGTCGGTCCCGATCAGGCGGTTCCTGACGGAGGGCGCCTGCATTGAAACTTTTGATCACCCGCAGCCTGCCCGACACAGTGATGGCGGCTGCAAAGGCACGTTTCGAGGTCACAGCGCAGAACTGTCCGCTCACACCGACAAGCGCGCGCGCCGCGTTCGAGGCATTTGATGCTGTGATCTGCACCATCGGCGACGACCTGACAGCAGCGGCCTTCCCCCAAACCCCGCGCTGCAAAATCCTGGCGAATTTCGGCGTCGGAACCAACCATATCGACGTGACGGCCGCCCAACGGGCAGGAGTCGCGGTGACAAATACCCCTGGCACGGTCACCGACGCGACAGCCGACATCGCCCTTACGCTGATGTTGATGACAGCGCGCCGCGCCTCGGAAGGCGAAGCCCTCGTGCGACGGGGGGGCTGGAGCGGCTGGCATCCCACGCAGCTTTTGGGCCTGCACATGACAGGCAAAACGCTTGGCGTCATCGGCATGGGCCGGATCGGAAAAGCCATCGCCAAACGCGCGCATTTCGGCTTTGACATGAAGGTCGTTTTTCACAACCGCTCGCAGGTTGCCGGTTTCGCCACCCCTGCAACGCAACTTGCAACCCTGCAAGAGGTCCTCTCGTGTGCGGACATTGTCCTGATCGCCGTGCCGGCGACGCCGGACACCCGTCACCTGATCGGCTCGGCAGAAATCGCACAGATGAAGCCGTCAAGCCTGCTGATCAACATCGCACGCGGGGACATTGTTGAGGAAGCGGCGCTGATAGACGCCTTGCAAAGTCAAAAAATCGCGGGCGCCGGGCTGGACGTCTACGAACATGAGCCGCAGGTGCCCGCCGCGCTGCGGGCATTGACCAATTGCACGCTTCTGCCACATCTTGGTACGGCAGCACTGGAAGTGCGCGAGGCGATGGGCCGCATGGTACTCGACAATCTTGACGCGTTTGCCACAGGTGCGCCGCTTCCCAATCCGGTCTAGCGGTTTCTTTCGGATAAAAATACCCAAGGGCGCGCCTTCTGCAGTCTGTACGATCTTGGGTATTTGGGTCCGAAAGAAGCCTCAGGCGCGCTCGACGGCCTGACGCCAGTGCTTGCGGCAGAGCGAAACGTAGCGCTCGTTGCCGCCGATTTCGACCTGTGCGCCCTCGCGGATGACGTGGCCATCGGCGTCCTGGCGCACCACCATCGTTGCCTTTTTTCCGCAGTGGCAAATCGTGCGTACTTCGCGCATCTCGTCTGACAGCGCGAGCAAAGCGGCCGATCCGGGAAAGAGATTGCCCTGAAAGTCCACCCGCAGCCCGTAGCACATTACCGGCACATTCAGATCGTCTACGGCACGGGCGATTTGCCAGACCTGATTGTGGCTGAGAAACTGTGCTTCGTCGATGAAGATACACGCCACGCTTCCTTGGCCAAGGCGGGCGTTGATCTTGGCGAACATGTCCTCATCGGGGGCGAAGGTGTCGGCGGGATCACCGATGCCGATGCGCGAGGCGATCATGCCTTCGCCCGCACGATTGTCAAATTGCGCGGTGATCAGATAGGTCTCCATACCGCGCTCACGGTAATTGTGGGCGGCTTGGAGCAGCAGGGTCGATTTGCCTGCGTTCATCGTGGAATATTGGAAATAGAGCTTGGCCATGACGCTGGGTTTAGCCCCAGAGCCTGTGTGACTTCAAGCGTCACAAGTGCAAAACGCCACCCGTGAGGATGGCGTTTTGTTTGGTTCAGGCTGCGGTGGTGCGGCGCGCGCGTTGCGGGCGGCGCGGCTTGGCGTTGGTGCGGCCTGCAGGGTTGCCGCCGGATTTTTGACCGCCGCCCTGTTTGGTGTGCCCACCGCCGTGCCCACGACCGCCGCCGCCACGACCGCCACGACCGGATTTCTTGGCGGGGATTTCTTCGGCTAGAGGCGCACGGCCGGAGGCCACGGGAATGGAGATGCCCATGACTTTTTCGATGGCGCGCAAGTCCGATACTTCCTCGGCGGCGCAGAACGCGACAGCTTTGCCTTCACGACCCGCGCGGGCCGTCCGGCCAATACGGTGCACGTAGTTTTCCGGCACATTGGGGAGGTCGAAGTTGTAGACATGGCGCACATCGGGGATGTCGATGCCGCGCGCGGCCACATCCGTCGCCACGAGGATTTTCAGCTCGCCGTTGCGGAAGGATTTCAGCGTGCGTTCGCGCTGGCCCTGGGATTTGTTGCCGTGAATCGAGCCTGCCGAGAAGCCAGCCGCGGTGAGCTGTTTCATCAGGCGTTCTGCACCGTGTTTGGTGCGCAGGAAGACCAGCGCCAGTTCATCGCGGTGCTCTTTGATCAGCTCTTCGAGCTTTTCGCGCTTATAGGCCTGCGGCACAAAGTGGATTTCCTGTTCGACCTTGTCGGCGACCTTACCGGGAGTCGAGACTTCGATGCGGATCGGGGAGGTCAGGAAAGCGCCAGCGATTTCCGCCATTTGCTTGTTCATCGTGGCCGAGAACAGCATGGTTTGACGTTCTTTGGCAAGCAGCGGCACCAATTTGCGCAGCGCATGGATGAACCCGAGATCAAGCATCTGGTCGGCTTCATCGAGCACGAGAAAGCTGGTTTCATGCAGCGACACGGCGCGACGATCAATCAAGTCGATCAGACGGCCGGGGGTCGCGACCAGAATGTCGGTGCCGCGCTCAAGGCGTTTGATCTGGGGGTTGATGCCGGCCCCGCCGACAACGCGCGCCATTTTCAGATGCGTGCCGTTGACGAATTCGAACAGGTTGTCGGCGATCTGGTTCACCAGCTCGCGGGTCGGCGCAAGGATCAGCGCGCGGGCGGTTTTGGGGGCGGGTTTGGAGCCCGCTTTCATCAGCAGGTCGAGCAGCGGCAGACCGAAGGCGAGCGTTTTGCCCGTACCGGTTTGCGCCAGACCCATCACGTCGCGACCGTTCATCACTTCGGGGATGGCGCGGGCCTGGATCGGGGTGGGGGCGTCGATGCCGTTATCGGCAAGAACCTTGAGAAGACGCGGCTGGAGGCCGAGCATCGTAAAATCAGTCATATTTATCCTGTAAGCGGTGCCGCATGCCGGCAGAGCGCAAAATTGGCCCGACCCGCGCGAGACGCACGGGCAAAGCGTAGGGAGCGGGAAGGTTGTCGGAGCTGGCACCGAATGTGCGTGCCCCGTTATCCCGCCGGACCCCTCGCGTGACATGGGAACCAGAATTGGCCGTTTGGCCTGTGTCGACACCTGAGGCGCTTGATCCTGTTGGAGCCCTTTCGGGAGCGCGGCTGCTCACGCGGCAGCAAGGGGTGTCGATGGGTGGCAGATGGGGCACTTTGGCGCAGAAGTCAAGATTATTCGCCGCATAGCAGCGCAAGGACGCATTGGGGGCCAAGGCCAAGCACCGGCGGGACATGCAAAACGCCCCGCCGGTGAGGGCGGGGCGTTCGGTGTCGCGCTCAGCGGGCGCTTACATTTCTTGCAGAGACATCACGCCAATTTCGCCCTCTTCGCGCGATTTGATCGCAAAGGCGGCGGCATGGGCACCGGCGGCGGTCGTGAAGTAGGGGATCTTGTCGTAGAGTGCGACAGAGCGGATTTCGCGGCTGTCTTCAACGGCTTGGCTGCCTTCTGTGGTGTTGAGCACCAGCGCGATGTCGCCGTCTTTAAGCATGTCCACGATGTTGGGACGGCCTTCATAAACTTTGTTCACGATGGTCGCTTCGACACCGTTTTGCGTCAGGAACGCGCCGGTTCCGCGGGTGGTGATCAGCACAAACCCCATCTGGGTGAGGGCCTTGGCCGCATCCACGATGGCGGGGGTTTTGTCGCTGTCTTTGAGCGAGATGAACACGCGACCCTCGGTGGGCAGAATAGTGCCCGCGCCAAGTTGCGCCTTGAGGAAGGCACGGTGGAAATTGACATCCGAGCCCATGACTTCGCCCGTCGAGCGCATTTCCGGACCCAGAATCGTGTCCACACCGGGGAAACGGGCGAAAGGCAGAACCGCCTCCTTGACCGCGAAACGACCGGTTTTCGAGCTGTCGACCAGATCGAAACTGGCCAGCTTTTCGCCCGCCATGACGCGCGCGGCGATCGAGGCGATGGGCGAGCCGACGGCTTTGGCCACAAAGGGCACGGTCCGCGAGGCGCGCGGGTTCACTTCGATCAGGTAGATCACCCCGTCCTTGACGGCGTATTGGATGTTCATCAGGCCCACGACGTTGAGTTCCAGCGCCAGCGCGCGCGTCTGGACGTGCAGCTCATCGATGATCTCCTGGGGCAAGGAATAGGGCGGCAGCGAACAGGCGCTATCGCCCGAATGCACACCGGCTTCCTCGATGTGCTGCATGATGCCCGCAACATGCACGTCGGTGCCGTCGCAAAGCGCATCCACGTCGATTTCGACCGCACCCGAGAGGTAGCTGTCGAGCAAGACAGGGCTGTCCCCGGAGACGACCACAGCGTCGCGGATGTAGCGCTTGAGCTGGTCCATGTCGCGCACGATTTCCATCGCACGGCCGCCCAGAACATAGGAGGGGCGAATGACCAGCGGGAAGCCGATTTCCTGCGCGATGGCAAGAGCTTGCTCGTCGGTCGAGGCGATGCCGTTCTTGGGTTGCTTGAGGCCCAAACGGTTCACGAGGTCTTGGAAGCGCTCGCGGTCTTCGGCCAGATCGATGGCATCGGGGGTGGTGCCGAGGATCGGGATACCGGCGTCTTGCAGCGCATTTGCCAGTTTGAGCGGGGTCTGGCCGCCGAACTGGACGATGACGCCGTGCAGCGTGCCATTGTCCTGTTCGACACGCAGGATTTCCATCACATGTTCAAAGGTCAGCGGCTCGAAATAGAGCCGGTCCGAGGTGTCGTAGTCGGTCGACACGGTCTCGGGGTTGCAGTTGATCATGATGGTTTCATAGCCCTGCTCGGTCAGCGAGAAACAGGCGTGACAGCAGCAATAATCGAACTCGATCCCTTGACCGATGCGGTTGGGACCACCGCCCAGAATGACCACTTTCTTGCGATCCGAGGGGCGCGCTTCGCATTCGACCTCGCCCATGACCGGGCTTTCGTAGGTCGAGTACATGTAGGGCGTCTGCGCCTCGAATTCGGCCGCGCAGGTGTCGATGCGTTTGAACACGGCTTTGACGCCGAGGTTGTGACGCGCGCGGCGCACATTGTCCTCGTCGCGGCCCGTCAGCGTCGCAAGGCGGGCATCGGTAAAGCCCAGCATCTTGACGCGGCGCAGGCCCTGTTCGGTCACCGGCAGACCCTCTTTGCGGATCTCTTCCTCGGCATCGACGATTTCACGGATACGGGCCAGGAACCACGGATCATAGCTGTTGGCGGCCTGGATTTCGTCGTTGGTCAGCCCGTGGCGCATGGCTTGGGCGATGACGCGCAGGCGGTCGGGGGTGGCCACCGACAGCGCCTTGATCACGGCGGATTTTTCCGGCGCGCCTTCGATCTCGATCTCGTCGAAACCGGTGAGGCCGGTTTCCATCGAGGCCAGCGCCTTTTGCATCGATTCGTGGAAGGTCCGGCCAATCGCCATGACCTCGCCCACGGATTTCATCGCCGTGGTCAGTTCGGCCTTGGCCCCGGCAAATTTTTCGAAGGCAAAGCGCGGGATCTTGGTGACCACATAGTCGATGGTCGGCTCAAAAGACGCGGGCGTCACTTTGGTGATGTCGTTGTCCAGCTCGTCGAGCGTATAGCCCACAGCCAGTTTCGCCGCGATTTTGGCAATCGGGAAACCGGTCGCTTTGGACGCCAGCGCCGAGGAGCGCGACACGCGGGGGTTCATTTCGATCACCACCATGCGGCCATCGGCGGGGTTCACCGCCCATTGCACGTTGGAGCCGCCGGTTTCGACGCCGATTTCGCGCAGCACGTTGATCGAATGGGTGCGCATCAGCTGGTATTCTTTGTCCGTCAGCGTCAGGGCGGGGGCGACGGTCACGCTGTCGCCGGTGTGCACGCCCATGGGGTCGACGTTTTCAATGGCGCAGACGATGATGGCGTTATCGGCCGTGTCGCGCACCACTTCCATTTCGTATTCTTTCCAGCCCAAAAGCGACTGGTCGACGAGGATCTGCGCCATGGGCGAGGCCTCAAGCCCCGAGCGGCAGTAATATTCGTAGTCGTCGCGGTTGTAGGCCACGCCGCCACCGGTGCCGCCCAGCGTGAAGGCGGGGCGGATGATCGCGGGCAGGCCGATCTCTTCCAGCGCGTCGAGGGCCTCGGCGACACCGGCTTTGATGTCGAACTTGCCGTTCTCTTTCTTGGGCGCGGTGACGATGGTCGCCTTGGGGTTTTCGATGCCCAGACGATCCATGGCCTCGCGAAACAGCTTGCGATCCTCGGCCATTTCGATGGCCTCGCGTTTCGCGCCGATCAGCTCGACGTTGAATTTCTCAAGCACTCCCATGTCGGCCAGCGCCAGCGCGGTGTTGAGGCCCGTTTGACCGCCCATCGTGGGCAGGAGCGCATCGGGGCGCTCTTTTTCGATGATCTTGGCGACAACTTCGGGGGTGATCGGCTCGATATAGGTGGCATCGGCCATCCCGGGATCGGTCATGATGGTCGCGGGGTTCGAGTTCACCAGGATGACACGGTAGCCTTCCTCGCGCAGAGCCTTGCAGGCCTGTGCGCCGGAGTAGTCGAACTCGCAGGCCTGGCCGATAATAATTGGCCCTGCGCCGATGATCATAATCGAAGAGATATCGGTTCTTTTCGGCATGGGAATCCCCTTATGGCACAGCGCAAATTCGCGGCTTTATACGCGCTGGGGTGAGCGGTGCAAGGGGGCAGGCTGCGCCGATTGCCCCTTTCCACGCGGGGTAACGCAGGGCAGAACGGCGCGAACAGGCGCAAAGCCTTGACTTTCAGCCGCGCGCGCGGTGTATCGGCGCGACGAATTCGCAGTTTTCGAGGACAGCCGACATGCACGCCTATCGCAGCCATACTTGCGCCGATCTGACACAAGCCAATGTGGGCGACGAGGTCCGCCTGTCGGGCTGGGTCCACCGTATCCGCGACCACGGCGGCATTCTGTTCGTCGATCTGCGCGACACCTATGGCATGACGCAGGTTCTGTGCGACCCCGACAGCCCTGTCTTTGCCGAGTTGGAAAAGGTGCGCGCCGAATGGTGTATCCGCATCGACGGCACCGTCAAAGCCCGCGCGCCCGAACTGGTGAACCCCAAGATCCCGACCGGCGAGATCGAAGTCTTCGTGCGCGGTCTCGAAGTACTTGGCGCGTCCAAGGAACTGCCGCTGATGGTGTTTGGCGATCAGGAATACCCCGAGGAAACCCGCCTGAAATACCGCTATCTCGACCTGCGCCGCGAGGCGATGCAGCGCAACATGAAACTGCGCTCGGATGTGGTTGCGGGTATGCGCAAACGCATGTGGGACAAGGGGTTTCGCGAATGGCAAACGCCGATCATCACCGCCTCCAGCCCCGAAGGCGCGCGCGATTTTCTGGTGCCCTCGCGTCTGCATCCGGGCAAATTCTACGCCCTTCCCCAAGCCCCCCAGCAGTTCAAACAGCTGATCATGGTCTCGGGCTATGACAAATATTTCCAGATCGCGCCGTGTTTTCGCGACGAAGACCCGCGTGCCGACCGCTCGCCCACCGATTTCTACCAGCTTGACCTCGAAATGAGCTTTGTCGAGCAGCAGGATATTTTCGACACCATCCAGCCGGTGCTGACGGGGATTTTCGAGGAATTCGGCGGGGGGCGCAAAGTTGACCAGACATGGGAGCAGATCAGCTACCGTGATGCTGCGCTGTGGTACGGCTCCGACAAGCCCGACCTGCGCAACCCGATCAAGATGCAGGTGGTCTCCGAGCATTTCGCAGGCTCGGGCTTTGCCATTTTCGCCAAGCTTCTGGAACAGGACGGCACCGAAATTCGCGCCATTCCTGCCCCCACGGGCGGGTCGCGCAAATTCTGCGACCGGATGAACGCTTTCGCCCAGAAAGAAGGTCTGCCCGGCATGGGCTATATTTTCTGGCGCGATCAGGGCAACGGGATCGAAGCCGCGGGCCCCTTGGCCAAAAATATCGGCCCCGAGCGCACGGAAGCCATCCGTCAGCAACTCGGTCTGGGGGTGGGCGATGCGGCCTTCTTCCTCGGTGGCAAGCCCAAGGCCTTTGAACCCGTCGCAGGGCGCGCGCGCAACGTGATCGGTGAGGAACTGGGGCTGACCGACAAGGACCGCTTTGCGTTTGCGTGGATCGTCGATTTCCCGATCTATGAAAAAGACGCCGAAAGCGGCAAAATCGACTTTGAACACAACCCCTTCTCGATGCCCCAAGGCGGCATGGACGCCCTCAACGGTGATCCTCTGGAAGTGCTTGGCTACCAGTATGACCTCGCTTGCAACGGCTACGAATTGGTGTCGGGCGCGATCCGTAACCACAAGCCGGAAATCATGTTCAAGGCGTTCGAGATTGCGGGCTACGGCAAGGAAGAGGTCGAGAAACGCTTTGGCGGCATGGTCAACGCCTTCCAATACGGCGCGCCGCCCCACGGTGGCTGCGCGGCCGGTATCGACCGTATCGTGATGTTGCTGGCCGATGAGGCCAACATCCGCGAAGTCATCATGTTCCCGATGAACCAGCGTGCCGAAGACCTGATGATGGGCGCGCCCAGCGAACCGATGAACGAACAGCTGCGTGAATTGCGCCTGCGGGTGCTGCCGCCCGAGGCATAAACCCCGCATCGCTTGACGGGACAAAGGCGCTCCTGCGGGGGCGCCTTTTTTGCTGTGGTGCGCCATAGAAAAGGCCCGCCTGCGCAGACGGGCCTTTTCCGCGAGGGGGGAGGGATCAGTCCTCCAGATGATCCTCGCGCTTTTTGTCGACAAGCGTCAGTTCGTCTTCCTTTCGCTTGAGGAATTTCGCGCCGAACGCATCGTTATGTTCCATGCCGATCACCTTTCTGGCGCGGGTGAACAGTTCGTCCTCTTCCTCGTCCATGTGATGTTCGTAGTCGTGCTTGAGCTGCTTGAATTTGACCAGCCACGCGCCCGAGGACATGTCCATTTCTTGCAGTTCTTCCATCAAATCATCCATTGCGGCATGTTCTTCAACCGAATGGCGCGCCGAATCCTGTCCCCAGGTTTCGGCCATCAGGGTCGAATAAAAAGTCTCTTCCTCGGCAGCGGCGTGACTTTTGACATCGTAGAAAAATGCGTGCCATGCCTCGCGGCGTTCTTTCGTGTCGCCCTGCGTGTCGGCGATCGTGTTCAGCAACGCGCGGTGATGTTTGTGATCTTTTTCAATGGCGTCATAGATGGAGGGCATCGGGCTATCCTGTCTGATGAGGGGTGTCTTTCTGGTTGCCATGGGAACGCGCGCTGCATTGGCTTGGTTCCCCCGCCCCCCTACGCGCATTTTCGCTGCGGTGCCGCGAACGTGAGTGCGCGGCGGGGCGAATTGTGGTAGAGCTTGGGACCAATACCGCACGCGACACCGCCCGATCTTTGGACCGAGAAACCGATACGCGCATGAGCATTTTTCCCACCGATATTTCCCCGCAAACCCGCAACCTGATCCGCTTTGGCTACGGGCTTTCGCCGCTTGGCGCGCCTGCTGCCAGCACGGCTGCGCTGATCGACGGGTTGCGCCAACCCGATGCCATGGTTGCCAAATTCCCCCAGCCCGGTTTCGAGGAAGCCGCCGTGAACGGTCAGGAACAACGCAAGGCAACGGTGCGCGGACGCAAAGGTGACGAGGCCGAAAAACAACGCGGGCGGGCGCTGCGCACCTGGGTGAATGATGCGCGATACCGCGCGCCTGCCATCGCCATCGCGCGCATCCTCGAGACGCAAACGCCATTTCGCGAACGTCTGCATTGGCATTGGGCGAACCATTTCGCGCTGCGCGATACTTCCTCTTTGTACCGCGCCGCGACGGCCGGTTTCATCGATGAAGCGATCCGCCCGCATCTGGCGGGGCGGTTCGCCGATATGCTCAAAGCGGTCGCGCTGCATCCGATGATGTTGCTCTATCTTGATCAGCGCAACAGCTATGGCCCCAATTCGCAGCACGGGTTGCGCGACGGGATGGGCCTGAACGAGAACTATGCGCGCGAGCTGCTGGAATTGCACACTTTGGGCGCGGGCTATTCGCAAGACGACGTGCGCCAAACGGCAGAATTGCTGACCGGACTGACGGTGTCGGCGCAAAAAACCTTCGAATTCAAACCGGAAATGGCCGAACCGGGCGCGGAAACGGTGCTGGGCAAAAGCTATGGCGGACCGCGCGTCAACAAGCAGTCGCTGCAGGCAATCGAGGCCTTTCTCGACGACCTTGCGGTGCATCCGCAAACAGCGCGCCACGTGTCGATGCGCCTTGCGCGCCACTTTGTGGCGGATGTGCCGGAGGAAGGGCTCGTTGCGGCGATGGCCGATGCGTTTTCGACGACCAAGGGCGACTTGCCCAGCGTGTATGAGGCGATGATCGAGCACCCGTCAACCAGCGCGCGGTTCGGTGACAAGATCAAACCGCCCTTCACCTATCTTGCGTCAAGCTGTCTGGCATTGGGGCTGCGCGGCGCTGAGGTCATGGCGCTGGAGCCGGAGGCGGTCAACAGGCTGATCGGTGAACCGCTGGCACGGATGGGGGATTTCTTTTTGCGCCCGCCAAGCCCGGAAGGGTTGCCCGACGAGGCGCAGGCCTGGATCACGCCGCAGATGCTGGCTGCGCGGGTGGAATGGGCGATGAACATGCCGTTTTCCCCCAAACAAGAGCCGCGTGATCTGGCGCAAAGCGTGCTGTCGGGCAGCGCGCGTGAGTCCGTGATCGAGGCCGCAGGACGCGCCGAGACCCGCCGTGAGGGTGTTGGTCTCGTGATCGCTTCTCCCGAATTCAACCGTATGTAAGGGCTGGATATGACAGGATTTCCCAATCTCGACCGCCGTCGCTTTCTGCTGGGCGCTGCCTGCTCGGTGGCCGCGCATCCGTTGATGACGCAGGCCAGTTTTGCCGCCGCACCGGGGGAGAACCGTTTGGTGGTCATTTTGCTGCGCGGGGCCATGGATGGGCTGGATGTGGTGCGCCCCGTGGGTGATCCGGCCTTTGGATTGCTGCGCCCCGACCTTGGCAGCTTGGCCGTGCGCAATGATAGCCTGCCGCTGACGGGCCCTTTCGCGCTGCATCCCGAACTGGCAGAGCTGATGCCGCTTTGGAACAGTGGCGAACTGGGATTTATCAACGCGACCTCAACGCCCTACCGCGGGACGCGGTCGCATTTCGATGGTCAGGATATTCTGGAAACCGGAATGTTTGCGGGGGTAGATGGATCGGGCCAATCCGGGCGCGATGGCTGGCTGAACCGCGCGCTGGGCTTTGTGCAAGGGGCCGAGGCGCAAACGGCAATTGCCGTGGGGCGCGAACAGTCCTTGCTGCTGGAAGGCCCAAATCCTGCCCAATCCTGGGCGCCGGACGAGGCATTTTCCCTGTCGCCGCAGGCCGAAAACCTGCTGCGAGGCTTGTATCATGACGATGATTTGTTTCGTGACGCCTCTGAAACGGCCTTGTTTTTGACGGATACGGCCCAAAATGGCGGTGCAATGGCGAGCGAGATGAACGGCATGGCACCGGACATGGATATGTCGGCGCAAAAGGCGGCAACCGCGCAGGCACTGGCGTCCTATGCGGCCACGCGCCTGACCGGCGATGCGCGCATCGCGTCGTTTTCGGTCTCTGGCTGGGATAGCCATGTGCGTCAGGACCGCACGCTTCTGCCCGCGCTGCGCGAGCTGAAATCCGCGATTTTGACATTGAAGGCGGGTTTGGGGGCCGCTTGGGGCAGCACGACGATCATCGCCATGACAGAATTTGGCCGCACCGCTGCGCAAAACGGCGGCGGTGGCACCGATCACGGAACGGGCGGCTTGGCCGTTCTTGCGGGCGGAGCTGTTCGGGGCGGGCGGGTCTATGGCGATTGGCCCGGACTTGAGGAATCTGCTCTCTACGAGCGGCGCGATTTGACGCCAACCTCCGATGTGCGCGCCCATACGGCTTGGTTGATGGCCTCGCTTTACGGATTGGATCGTGCTGCGCTTGAGGGCACTGTCTTTCCCGGCCTCGATATGGGCAGGGATGCGAATTTGCTGCTTTAGGCTAGGGTGTGGCGTGAGCGGCGGCGAACTGCGACACCTCGGCGCGCGGGTCAAGCATGCCAAGGCGCACGGACAGCCCGAAGGTCAGGGCGATCAGCCCGGTGCACAGCACCAGGCGGTCAAATGACAGCGCGCGGCGCAGGGTAAGGGGCGGGCTTTTGTATACCGTTTTTTTCATAGCGTGACATCCTGTGGCAGGTTGCTGAGGGTCTGGTCTGCTGGTGAAAATGCAGCCGTTATACAACGCGGCGATGTTCCAGGCGGGTCTGGACAAGTCCCGCGACCCGCGCCAGATCCGGCCCCCAAGGGGTGCCCTGTTCGCGGCTTGCGGCCAGAATTTTGGCGGCTTGCGCCATTTCGCCATCGCCCGAAGACCGCGCGACACCGGCAAGGAATTGCGCGATGTAATCGAGCATATCGTCTCCGTTTTCGAGCGTCAGAAGGTCGGCGGCATGTTCGAGGTCGTCATGAAGCGCCATTTCATCAGGGCAGATTTCCTCATCGCTGACCCCGCGCAGGATCACGTCGATGTTGGGAAGGGCGCCCAGAATTGCGGCTTGAAACACGCCGAGGTTGGAAATCGGCTTGGCAAGGAAGGCATCGGCGCCGGCAGCTTTGGAGGTTGCCTCCACGCCGTCATCCCCGGAAATCGCGAGGATCGCATCCACGCGCGGCGTGGCGCGGTTCAACTCCTCGATCAGCTCAAGCCCCGAACCATCGGGCAGGCCGAGGTCGATCATCACGACGGTGGGACGATAGACATTGAGATGGCGGCGCGCGCTTGCCAGACTGTCGGCGCGGCGGATGCGCGCCCCCGATCGCAGGCACAACAGGCGCATGGCCTCGCAGGCAAAACGGCTGTCTTCGACGACCAGAACGGTGACACCGACCAGCGGTCTGTCGGCGCGCGCGGTCCGCGTCATCAAGAACTGTTCAAGATCGTCAGCCATTGCATGTCTCCCTGTTGCGTTGCCTTGATTAAGACCAAAAGTGGTGAACGGACCGTTAATGATACGCGGGTGCGTGGTTAAAATTTCGTGTCACCGTGCCCCCGGGCTGCGACCAATAGCGCGTGTCGCGCGCCGCTCTGGTGCTTGTCGTGTGGGCTATGGCACGCCATACCTATGGGCGAAGATGGCTGAGGAGGGCTTGAGATGATCGGACGTTTGAACCATGTGGCCATTGCTGTGCCGGATCTGGCAGCAGCAGCGGCGCAATATGAGACGACCTTGGGGGCAACCGTCGGTGCGCCTCAGGACGAACCGGACCACGGGGTGACGGTGGTGTTTATCGACTTGCCCAACACCAAGATCGAGCTGCTCTACCCGCTGGGAGAAGCCTCGCCTATTCAAGGGTTTCTGGACAAGAACCCCGCAGGTGGCATCCATCACATCTGCTATGAGGTCGATGACATCCTCGCCGCGCGCGACCATCTGGTCGCGTCGGGCGCACGGGTGCTGGGCAGCGGCGAGCCGAAGATCGGCGCGCATAAAAAGCCGGTGCTTTTCCTGCATCCCAAGGATTTCAACGGCTGCCTGATCGAGTTAGAACAAGTGTGACCGCGCGCGGCCTGGAACCTCGCCGATAATTGACAGGAGGCCCGCATGGCCATCACTTCTGCCCTCGTTCTTTTTGCCGTGAGCTGGTTCATGTGCATGTTGATTGCGCTGCCCATCGGGCTGAAAACCCAAGGTGACGTGGGGGAGATCGTCGCGGGCACCCATGCGGGGTCGCCGCATGAGTTCAATCTCAAGCGCAAGGTGCTTTGGGTGACGGCCTTTGCGACGCTGGTTTGGGCCGTGCTGATGTATGTGATTCTCTTTACCGACATCAGCTGGCGCGACTTTGACTGGACGCAGACCCTTCCGCCTGTGGGGCAGGACCAGTAAGGCGCGCGAAAATCAGGCCGCGCGCGTTTTCTCGACCCGCATGAACAGATGCGTGAAGGTCGCAACCCCGAGCACGGGCACGAGCAGATTGACCAGCGGAATCGTAAGCGGGACCGCCATCAACAGCCCTGCGGCCCAGATCAGCGGCAGGTGGCGCTTGCGGGCTTCTTTTGCGCCCGCGCGTCCCAGACGGCGCATGGCAACCAGTTGGAAATATTCGCGGCCAAGCAGAAACCCGTTAAGCCCCCAGAAAATCAGCGCCGCGCCAAAGGGCAGCGCCAGATAGACCAGCAGCGCGACGATATTCGCGACGATCAACACGCCCAGAAAGGCCAGTGTGTCGAGGGCCACATCCATCAAGGCTTGGCGTGGCACGGGCGCAAGATCGGGGTAGTGGCGTGCCTCGACAGCTTCGGCCACGTCTTCCAGGAAAAACCCGATGAAGGCCGAGGCAACCGGCACCATCAAAAACACCGAAAGCGCCAGCATCAACAGCACCGAGCCGAGTGAGGCCAGATTGTCGACCCAGCCAATGGTGCCAATGAGCGGCAGGGTGATCTCGTCGGGGACAACCGCGCCCACGCCAAGCGCAAAGATCACATAGATCGCCACCAAAAGCCCCGCCGTAAGGCCGATGCCCTTGGCCAGCACGCCGCGAAACCGAGGATCATCGAGCTGGCCGATGGCTTTGAAAAACGCGCCCAGAATCATCGATTACTCGGCGCACCAGGTGGTGAGCGCGGCGATGTCTGGGCGGGGGCGTTCGGGGGGCGTCGCGGTTTCGGTGCCGATGTGGATAAAACCCGCGATGGTTTCATGCGCCGCCAATCCCAATCCGCGTTCCACAAAGTCGCGGTCATGAGAGGCCCAGCCCGATAGCCAGTTCGCGCCCCAGCCGCTGGCAAGGGCTGCGTTGAGCAAAGACAGACAGACAGCGCCCGCCGAATAGAGCTGTTCGATTGCGGGGACTTTGTCCGATATTTTGGGCGCGGCAACAACCGCCACCGCAAGATCGGCACTGGCATATTGCGCCACGCCTTTTGCAGCCTTGTCGGGATCGATGTTCAGCCGCGTTGCGGTCTCTTGCGCCAGATGCGACAGCCGCGTGAGGGCGGCTTTTTCCAGCACGATGAAGCGCCAAGGTTCCAGCTTGCCGTGGTCGGGGGTACGCCCTGCGGCGGTCAACAGCTCCATAAGCGCGGCGCGATCCGGCACGGGACCGCTGAGCGTTTTGGCAGGCCGCGAGCGGCGGGTCAGAAGAAAGTCGAGTGCGGCGCGATTCGCGTCAGCCATGGTGTCCTCCCCAGACATTGGCCAAGCGACTGGCCGAAATACTTGATTGTTTATGTCGTGCATTTGGCGCGCCAGATCAAGCCACTTGCAAACGCCTTGGTCTGGCCACCTCGATCTGGCCACCTCAGTTTGGCGACATCTGCCGCGCGGTACCGGGACAGGCAGCGCTTGCGCGACGCAGGCTGTCGGGCCTGCTTTGGCAGTGATGTGGCGCTATGTGCCGCCAGCGCGATACACACCTTCGGGCAAGTTCAGCGCTGCGGCCAGTTCGCGGACCTGCGACATGGACAAAACGATGCGCTGGACCACGTCGGTGCGCGGATCAAGCTGCTCCAGCGTCACGCAATCCTCAAAAGCGTTGATGGTGATGTCCTCGTAGAGAAAACCACCCGAAGTGCCGCCTTCGCCCTCGTCAACAAGGGTTACAACGGTCGCGTCAAAATCGTGCTCGATGCTAAACATAGGCCCAGCCTAGCGCAGTGAGGCGCCTGCGCAATATGAATTTCGCGCCCCTTGCCCGTTGCACCCCCTGCGCTCTTGTGACTGGCAGCAGGACTGCAACGGGGCTAGTCTTGTGGCGCAACCACTTGAACAGGGATGACAGAATGCGCGTGACAGGCTTTGCGATCTTGGGACTGATATTGGCTGTGTCGGCTTGTGCCCCCGTGCCGGTCATGATGCCTGCCCCGACAACGGCCACCGCCAACACACCGGTCGCGCCCGCAATTCAATCCGCCCCCCAATCCGCCCCCCAATCCGCCCCCCAATCCGCCAGACAGGCGGTGGATACCTTTGTCGCTGTGGTGCGTCGCATGGAACCCTCGATCGAGCGCGAATGCCGCAACCGCGCGCCGCAACTGGATTGCGACTACGAGATCCTTGTGGACACCCGCGAGGGGCAGGGGGTCAATGCCTATCAAACCCTCAACGAGGCAGGTCGACCGATCATCGCCTTTACGGTGGGCCTGATCGCCGAAGCCCGCAACGCCGATGAAATCGCTTTCGTGATGGGGCATGAGGCCGCGCATCACATTGCCGGTCACCTGACCCGCACCCAAAGCAATGCGACCCTTGGCGGCGTGCTGGGCGGGGTGCTGATCGCGGGGCTGGGCGGCGATGCTTCAGCGATTGAAGCCGCCCAAAACATCGGGGCCACCGTGGGCGCGCGGCGCTATTCCAAAGGGTTCGAGCTGGAAGCAGACCGGCTTGGCACCATCATCGCCTCTCGCGCGGGCTATGATCCTGTGCGCGGCGCGCAGTTCTTTACCCGTTTGCCCGATCCGGGGGATCGTTTCCTTGGCTCGCACCCGCCCAACGCACAGCGCATCGACACGGTGCGCCAGACCTTGGCGGGGCTTGGAGGCTAGAAGGCTTCGGAGGTTAAAAGGCTTGGGAGGTTAAAAGGATCGGGAGGCTAAAAGGATTGGGGACTATAGGACTGGCGTCTTGCGCCGCCGCCGCAGGTGCCAGCGGTAAATCAACGGCGCCAGCGCATGGTCATAGAGTGCAGCGCTCAGCGGCTTGACCACGGGCCAGCCGGTGAGCCGCGCCAACCACTGATAGCGCGGCATCTGCGCCCAAAGCACACGAAAAGCCGGAATGCCCGAGGTCAGCACGCCGCCCTGCACCACATACAGCCTGCGCGCCGCCTGATCGGCACTCAGGCCCCACTGCGCAAGGGCGTCCGAGTTCAGATCGTCAAAGCGGATCGGCAGGCCGTTTTTCGCAGCGTAGCGCGCGTATAAGCTGATCTCGAAATTACAGACGGGACACTCGGCATTGTAGAGCACGGCGGTGGTGGGCTTAGGAGTTCTCATAGCTGATCCCAAAGAGATAGGAGTATTTTTCTAGGTCTTCTTGGGATCTGATCGTAACTTCCAAGTTTCCTGTGCCAAAATGCCCTATATCTTTCACATCTCGGATATTTGGTTGTGATGTAAGATCTTCGTCCGGTTTTACTTTTAAATAGACGAGGATTTTTCTCTCGACGGGTTTGACTTCGACGCAGGCGAAATTTTTGATTCGCTTGAAAGCGAAATAGAACTTGAGAGTCTTTTCTTGAACATCTTCTCCAAGACTTAGCAATGCGTCTCTAACCTGCGAAAAAAGCGCTTTCAGCTCGTCGTCGCTTTGATCCAGATAGCTTGTTACAGTCTTGTAGACAGATGCCTTGTTTGAGGGACTCAATTCTTGAGTTGTACTTGATGCTGATTGTGCCGTGAGAAGCTCGATCACGAGCATGTCGTTAGAGAATTTTTTAAATCGAATAAGCTCGATGTTGCGGTTTATTTGTTTAACCGCATGTTCGTCATATTTGCTGAAGTCAGCAGCGATGCAAATAAGCCGTGGAGCAGACCACGCAATGTTTCGCGCGGTCTCTCGGCCGATTTGGTCGGTCACCAAAAGTTCAAATTCTGCTTTGTGATCCATCAACCAGTCTAGATAAAAGAGGCCTTGGTTGATGACATTCTCACTTTTAGACCTTTTGTACTCGATGATGACAGGGCAATTGTCTTCATCTATTCCCAAGGTGTCCATGCGACCGCCATGTGAGGTGGAAAACTCACTGGCCAGAAGCTTTACCCCAAGCAAGGTTTCCAAGTTCCTCTCAAAGGCGACTTGAATGTGCTTTTCGAGCTCGGTCAATTCTGTTGCGAGTGGAACAGCGGTGCCGTTTGAAAACTTGAAAAGCTTGATGTCACTCACGCGCGTGTATCCTTGAAATTCAAAGCTTAGATGCGAGAGTACAAGAACGAACTAGGATTGAAATAACAAAGTCCCCCAGCGCTTCGTGCCTCCGGCACTTTCGCGCGCAGACTCTAAAAACGCTGCCCCGCAGCGTTTTTTAGACGAGTTTGCCCCACAAATCATATTCCCCAGCCTCGTCCACCTCGACAGAAACGATCTGACCGACTTCCAATCCCTCGAAGCCCTCGTCGATAAACAGGTTGCCGTCGATTTCCGGCGCGTCGGCTTTGGTGCGGCAGGTGGCGCCCTCTTCGTCGATTTCGTCGACGATCACATCCATCACGCGGCCGACTTTGGCCTGCAATTTTGCCTCGGAAATGGCTTGGGCCTTTTCCATGAAACGGTCCCAGCGTTCCTGTTTTACTTCTGCCGGCACATGGTCGGGCAAGGCGTTCGAGCGCGCGCCATCAACGTTTTCGTATTGGAAACAGCCCACGCGTTCCAATTGCGCCTCGTCCATCCAGTCCAGAAGATACTGGAATTCGGCCTCCGTTTCACCGGGGTACCCAACGATAAAGGTCGAGCGCAGCACGATTTCGGGGCAATCCTTGCGCCAGGCGGCGATTTCATCCAGCACTTTGGCCGAGGCCGCAGGGCGCGCCATGCGTTTGAGCACATCGGGATGGCCGTGTTGGAACGGAATATCCAGATAGGGCAGCAGGGCGTTCGACGTATCCGCCATCAGCGGGATCAACTCGCGCACATGCGGGTAGGGGTAGACATAGTGCAGCCGCACCCAGAGGTCCTCGGGCGTGCCAAGCCGCCCCAGTTCGCGCGCCAGATCCGTGATGTGGCTGCGCACCTCGCCGCCCTTCCACGGGTGGGTATCATAGCGCCGGTCCAGCCCGTAGGCAGAGGTGTCCTGAGAAATCACCAAGAGTTCGCGCACGCCCGCGTCCACCAGCTTTTCGGCCTCCCGCAGCACGCCGTGCACCGGGCGCGAGGCCAGTTTGCCGCGCATGTCGGGAATGATGCAGAATTTGCAGGCGTGATTACAGCCCTCGGAAATCTTGAGGTAGCTGTAATGGCGCGGTGTCAGGCTGACGCCGGTGGCGGGCAAGAGGTCGATAAAGGGATCGGGCGCGGGCGGCACAGCCTTGTGCACGGCATCGAGCACCTGTTCGTATTGATGCGGGCCGGTGACGGCGAGCACCTTGGGATGGACGCCGGTGATATACTCGGGATCGGCCCCCAGACAGCCGGTGACCAGAACCTTGCCGTTTTCCTGTAGCGCCTCGCCAATGGCCTCAAGGCTTTCGGCCTTGGCACTGTCGAGAAAGCCGCAGGTGTTGACGATCACCGCATCCGCACCGGCGTAATCGGCGGAAATCGCATAGCCCTCGGCGCGCAGCCGCGTGAGAATGCGTTCGCTATCGACCAGCGCTTTGGGGCAGCCAAGCGACACCATCCCGATTGTGGGCTGGCCATCGCGGCGGGCTGTATCGAATTTCGGCGCAGGCGCCAGATCGGGGCGGAGATTCGGAGGGTTCTGGGACATGAGTGCCATATAGCCGCGCGCGCGCGGTTCGCAAAGGAAAAGCCGCCGGGGGGCCTTTTGCACAAACCCTGTGCGCGGGCATGGCTGGGCGCGGGGGCGCAATCAAGCTAGGCTTTGGCCAGTTTTATCCTCTCTGACAGGTTCGCCATGATCGCCAATACCGCCACCCGCTACGGAACGCTCGCGCGTTTCTTTCACTGGGCGATTGCCCTCTTGATTCTCACCGACATAGCGCTGGGCCTTTATGGCGACAGCCAGCCGCGCAATGCGGAAACGGTGGATATGCTCAAGACGCTCTATTCGGCCCATAAGACCATCGGTGTGACGGTGCTGGGCCTTGCCGTGTTGCGCATCCTGTGGGCGCTGATCCAACCGCGCCCCGTTGCGCTGCACCCCGAGCGGCGCATGGAAACCCTGGCCGCCGAAACCGTCCATTGGGCGCTATACGGTGCGATCGTCATCATGCCGCTGTCGGGCTGGGTGTTGCATTCGGCCGAAGCGGGCTTTGCGCCGATCTGGTGGCCTTTCGGGCAGAACCTGCCCTTCGTGCCCAAATCCGAAAGCCTCGCGCATACGGCGGGGGCGGTACACGGGCTGGCGGCTTGGGTGATCTATGTCACTGTCGCCTTGCATGTGCTGGGCGCGCTCAAACACGCGCTGATCGACCGCGATGCAACGCTTTCGCGCATGACACGCGGTGTCGAGGCGGGCACACCCGCAACGGCCCATGGCAAGCTGGCACCTGTGCTGGCGCTGCTGGTTTGGGTCGCGGTGCTTGGCGTGGCTCTCCTGCCCAAAGGCGGCGAAGAAACGGCCCAGGCCGCGCCGCAAACGCCCGCACCGGCGGCCGCCGTAGCGGAGGCGGGGGCCAACAGCTGGCGCGTGACCGAAGGCACACTCGGGTTCACCGTGCGCCAGATGGGCGCGCAGGTGGGCGGCAGTTTCGCCGATTGGACCGCCGATATCGCCTATGACCCCGACAGTCAGACAGGGTCTGTCACGGTGGTGATCGACATGACCTCCGTTTCTTTGGGGACGGTGACAGAGCAAGCCAAGGGGGCGGAGTTTTTCAACACCGACACCTTCCAGACGGCAACTTTCGCCGCCGATATCGTGTCGCAGAGCCAAGCCGTCGGCACCTTGACGCTGGTGGGCCAGAGCGCGCCGGTGACGCTGGCGTTCACGCTCGACATCACGGGGGACACGGCAGTGATGCAGGGCACAACCACGCTGGACCGGCGTGATTTCGGGATCGGTCAGGGCTATGGTGACGAGGCCACGGTCGGCTTTGCGGTCGATGTGGCAGTGTCCCTGACAGCGACCCGCAACTGAGCAGACCCGACCAATCGCCCAACAAAAAGGCCCCCGCAGAGCGCGGGGGCCTTTCCTGTTTCAAGCGGTGGCGCGGTTTATTGCGCGGCTTGCATCGCTTCGATGGAAATGAGGATCGTCACCTCGTCCGACACGTAGGGCGCAAACTGACCCATGTCGAAATCCGAACGCAGCACCGTGGTTTCGCCTTTGAAGCCGATCCAGGGTTTGGCTTCCATCGGGTGGTCGGCCATTTGGGTCAGCGCCGCTTCGATCACGATGGATTTGGTGATGCCGTTGATGGTCAGATCGCCGGTGATGGCGCCGGTGTCTTCGCCCTCGACGGTGATGGCGGTCGATTTGAAGGTGATTTCGGGGTTTTCTTCGGCACCGAAGAAGTCGCCGGTCAGGAAGTGGGCCGTGCGGGCGTCCCAGCCGGTGATCAGGCTGTCGGTGGGGAATTCAACCTCGACCGAGCTATCGGCGGGGGCCTCGGCGTCGAACATGATCGTGCCTTCAAAACCCGAGTACATGCCGGTGGTGGTCGAGAAGCCGAGGTGCTCGTAGGTGAACACGATCTGGCTGTGCGACGGGTCGAGCGTGTATTCAACGGGGGCCGCAAACGCGGTTGCGGACAGGCCAAAGACGGCGGCGGTCGAAAGAAGGAGAGTTTTCATCAAGAAATCCAAATCAGGGCACGCTGTTGTGGCGCGCATGTGAGAGCAGGCTTCGGGAGGAAGCGTTCGAAAGATGCCCTATGCTGACCGCAAACCGCGCGCGGCTCAATCCGACACGCTCAAACAAGTTCTGCGCGCTGGCGCACATCCAAAAGGTCCCCATGCGCGCAAAACCGCCGGTTAGGCGCGGCCCTGCGCAGAGTGCACTTTGGGGGGCGCAGGAAAAAGGCCCGCAAAATGCGGGCCCTGAGGGATATGTACTGTCCTGAGCCGCGTTTACTGGCTGTTCACGCGCTCGATATAGGCGCGCAGTTCCTCGGCTTCATGGCGGGCTTCGCGCAGCCCCTCCATCGCGGCGCGCAATTCGGCCTCGGACTGGTTGGCCTGATTGGTCATCTCCGCTTCGCGCTGCTGGAAATAGGCAACGGCCTGATCGCGCGCCTCCTCGGCTTCGTGCAGCTGCTGGGCCATGCGGTCGACTTCGCCCATTTCCCCGCGCGACACGCGGGTAAAGCGGTGGATCAGCCAATGCGAAAACCACCCCATCAAATAGGTGATGAACAAGATGATGGCGGTGGCGATGATAAACTTGGCTCTATCCATTACTCGGTCGTTCCCTCGTCCGTCTCTGTCTCTGCGCCGCTGTCGGGCGCGTTTTCTGTGGGGGCATCGCCCGTTTCATCCGCCGTTTGCGCGCGCGCCGTGTCGCCTGCGAGGCGGAATTCGATGCGCCGGTTGGCCTCGCGGCCCTCTTCGGTGCCGTTGTCGGCAACCGGATCTGCCTCGCCATACCCCTTTGCCGTAAGCGCTACGTCCAGAACGCGGCGCCCGATCAACGCGTTGACGACGGCATCCGCGCGCGCTTGGGACAGGGACAGATTGCCCTCCTCGCCGCCGGAGCTGTCGGTGTATCCGGCGACTTCCATCGCGGCGCCGTCGCATTTGCGCAGCACGTCGGCCAGATCGTCCAGCGTGCGCGCGCTGTCTTGGGACACTTCAGCCGACCCGCTGTCAAAGATGATTTTATTGGCGGCCATCACGCTGTTGAGATCGGCAACGCATTCCGCAGGCGTGGGCAAGGCCAGCGTTTCGTCCAGGCGCTTCACATAGGTCACGTCGATGTCAAAAACCGCACCATCGCCAAGCTTGTCGGACAGGATGCGCGCGATTTCGGCTTTGGCCGTTTGCGCGCCGGAATTGCCGCTGACGCGGACCTCATCGGCCGTCATCGTCACCGATCCGTCGTTGAGCCAGCTGAGGGCCTCCAGCGCGGCCAGCGTGCGCAGCGACCAGCCCTCGGGCAGGGTTTCGTCGATATTCATCGCGCTATACACAAGCCCTGCGCCAAACAGCGCGCGCGCATAGCTTTCGGTGGCGGTTTCGGTGCGCTCGTCCGCGATGCGTCCGCGCAGTTGCACCCGCCCCTCGGTCGAACGCTGGGCGGTGAATTCGATCACCGCATCGCTGGGGGTAGCATCGACCACCACGGGCATTTCGGCATGCAGGGTAAAGGTCGAGGGCAGGGCCGCTTTCAGATCGCCCGAGACGACATCAAAGGCGGCGCGTGTGGTTTGGGGACCGGCCAAAAGGGAAACATCCGTGTCGGAAAAGGTCACAGACCCTGCGCCCATCGCGTTCACAGCCTCAAGGCCCGCGCGCACGGCCTCGGCCCAGCGCGGCGAGGGGGAGCCAAGCCCGAGCGTGCAGGCAGGGGAGTCCACACCTGCAGCGCGCGCTGCGGCCAGAATGCGTGCGTGGCCCTGCGGCGTTTCGGCGGAACAGGCATCGAAATGCGCACCATCATCATCGATGACGAAGCGTAGGGTGAAGGGCGTGATCACGGGGCGGGGGGCCGTAATGTCGATGGTCACCGGCATCCCGCGCGGCTTGGCGCGATTCAGGTCGGTTTCAAAGCGGCTTTTTTGCGTTTCGCTGTCGGCAAGCGCGGTGACAGTGATGCGATCCGCGGCCAGCGACAGTTTCGAGCGGGGCAATTCGCGCACGGCCATCAGGCCGAAATTCATCACCGCGTCCCAACGCTCGGGGACGGGGTAATCCGCGCTTTCGATAAAGTTGACAATTTCGCCGACCCCCGTTGTGGCCTCGATCGTTTCCATCGCGGCCTCCATGTCCCAGGCGGCGGGCACGAGGCCCATCATCGAGACGCCATCGTCATTGCGCAGGATTTCGATGGAAAAACGCGGGGCGGGGATGGCTTCGCGTTCGGCCACCTGCATGGCGTTGATCACGCGGGCACTGTCCACAACGTGACCGGCGGCGCGCAGGGCTTCGATGCGGGCGGTTTCCGAAGGCGCTTCGCCCTCGAGGATCACCTGCAACCCGTCGGTTTGCACCGTGGCCCACTCATGCCCCGAATTCATCATCTGCTGGGCGACGGTCCTGGCCGAGGACGTTTCGATCACGCGGACGGCCAGTGCGGCGGCCAGAAGACAGGCAATCGCCGCGAGGACGAGAGCACCTAAAACGGGAAGCGGGTTTTGCGGACGCATTGGGTCGGGCGGCACCATTCTTGTGAGCGTTGCGATGTCTTTAATTGCAGGGGGCGTCTATCGCAATCAAAGGAAAAGTGATGCGGCAAGAAATAGCGCAGCCAAAAGCCCCGTATCGCGATTGGCGCGAAACAGCATCATGCAGCGATCCGGGTTTTCGGTGTCGAGCTTGGCCATCTGCCAGACCAGATGCCAGCCAAAGGCCCAAGGGGCGATCAAGGCAACGACAAGGCGCAGGATGTTCTCTTGCGGTGCGACGGCCTCGACGATGCTCGCCGCCATCAAAACGACCGAGATCACCAGAAAGCGCTTGAGCCAGCGCGCGGTGTCGCTGCCAAACAGGCGCGCGGTGGACTTCACACCGATCAGCGCGTCGTCCTCCTTGTCCTGATGGGCGTAGATCGTGTCGTAAAACAGCGTCCAGGCGATGCCGCAGAGGTACAAAAATCCGGCCACACGATCGATGCGCCCCGTAGTGGCGGCATAGGCGAGCAGCGCCCCCCAGTTGAAGGCGAGGCCCAGAAACACCTGTGGCCACCACGTAAACCGCTTGGCGAAAGGGTAGATCGCGACCAGCGCCAGCGAGGCAACGCCAAGCCCGATTGCCAAAGGCCCGAAGCTGAGGAGAATCGCAAAGGCCACCAGCGCCTGCACCGCCATCCAGACGCCCGCCTGTTTGACGCTGACCTGCCCCGAAGGGATCGGCCGCGAGCGGGTGCGCGCCACCGAGGCGTCAAAATCGCGATCCGTGATATCGTTCCACGTACAGCCCGCGCCGCGCATCAACCACGCCCCAAGGGCGCAGCCGACCATCAGCCAGACGTCGCGCAGCCCGAATGCGCCGTTCACGCTTGCGCCCAAAAGCACCGCCCACCAGCAGGGGATCAGCAAAAGCCACGTGCCGATCGGGCGGTCCGCGCGGCTTAGACGCAGGTAGGGGCGCGTTGCGGCGGGCGCGCGGGTATCGACCCAATTGCCCGTGACCGCATCATGGACCTGACCTGTCACAGGCGCAGATGTCATTTCCGGCGTGCTTGCCTCTGGCGCTTGGCGCTCGCTGCTCATATCTTTGGCCCCATGTCGAATTCCAATTCCGCCAATGCGAAAGTCAGGCTGTTTGTAGAGCACCCTTTGCAGGCTTTACAAACCATTCCTCTGACCGAGGCCCAATCGCACTACCTCTTTTCGGTGATGCGGATGGGAGAGGGTGCGCCGGTTCTGCTGTTCAACGGCGTGGACGGCGAATGGCTGGCCACCGTCGAGACCGCTCATAAAAAGCGCGGCGCGCTGGCGTGCGTCGAACAAACACGCCCCCTGCATCTGCCGCCCGACCTGTGGCTGATGTTTGCGCCGCTCAAAAAGGCGCGCACCGATTTCATCGTGGAAAAAGCCGCCGAAATGGGGGCCGCCCGTATCGTGCCGGTGCAAACCGATTTCACCAATGCCGACCGCATCCGCCAGGACCGCCTGCAAGCCCATGCTCTGGAAGCCGCCGAGCAATGCGGCGGCACTTTTGTGCCTGAGGTGAGCGAGCTGATGCGCCTCGACAAGCTGCTGGAGGGCTGGGACGCAAGCCGGCGCATCCTGTTTTGCGACGAGGACCTTGTGGGGCAGGGGCGCTGGCTGGATCAGCAGGGTGCGGGCAGGGACACGGGCCCGTGGGCGATCCTGATCGGTCCCGAGGGCGGTTTTTCCGCGGCCGAGCGCAAGCGCCTGCACGCGTTGCCCTTTGCGCATCCCGTTTCGCTCGGCCCGCGCATCCTGCGCGCCGATACGGCCGCCGTGGCGGCGCTGACCCTGTGGCAAAACGCGCTGGGGGACTGGACGTGATCCGCGCCGAGCTTGCGCGCCGCCTCAAACGCTTTGCCGAGCCGCTCGGGGCGTTTGCGGGGGCACTTTTGTGCCTCTGGGCGGCGCTGACCACCTTTGGTGTGACGCGCTGGGTGATGGCAGTCTTTGCGCTGGCGGCTCTGTGCTTTGGCCTTGTGGCCTTGCAGCGTGCGCTGTTTCGGGCGCGCGGTGTGGGCACGGGGCTGGTCGAAGTGGACGAGGGCATGCTGCGCTACATGTCCGCCTTTGACGGCGGCGAGGTGGAAATTACCGCCATCGACAGCCTGTGGTTGCTGCCCGCCCAGCGCGGCGCGGCGCATTGGCAGGTCGAGGGCAAGGAGGGCAGCCGCCTGCGCATTCCGGTGGATGCCGCAGGGGCCGATCAACTGTTCGACGTTTTTGCACAGTTGCCCGGCATTGAAACAGGCCGGATGCTGCGCCAGCTGCGCGACGCCCCCGACACCCCCGTTGTCATCTGGTCCTCGCGTCGCGTCACCCTCCACTGAGGGGCTTTCGCCGCTGTGAAACGGCGTGGGTGCATTGACTTCCCCAAAGTCCTGCACCAACTCTGACCCAACCGATCAAAAGACACAAAAGCCGGAGAAACACATGTCGATACCCCAATCCGGCGGCGGCCTGATCCAATCTCACGACGACCTCGTCGCGTACCTCGCGTCCGGATGCAAACCCGCCGAGGCGTGGCGCATCGGAACCGAGCACGAAAAATTCGGCTACTGCAAAGACACGTTGAACCCCATCCCCTATTCGGGCGAACGCTCGGTGCAGGCGGTGCTCGAAGGGTTGCAAGACCGCTACGGCTGGGATCATGTGTTTGAGGGGGCCTATCTGATCGGCCTGACCAAAGAGGGCGCGAATGTGTCGCTCGAACCGGGTGGGCAACTGGAATTGTCGGGCGCACCGCTCGAAAATATCCACCAGACCTGCGACGAGGTGAACACGCATCTTCGCGAAGTCAAAGATATCGCGGATGAAATCGGCGTGCGCTTCATCGGGCTGGGCGCGGCCCCCCATTGGACCCACGACCAAATGCCGGTGATGCCCAAGGGGCGCTACCGCCTGATGACCGACTACATGGGGCGCGTTGGCACCCATGGCACGCAGATGATGTACCGGACCTGTACGGTGCAGGTGAACCTTGATTTCGCCTCCGAAGCCGACATGGTGCAAAAGTTCCGCACCTCTTTGGCGTTGCAACCCGTGGCCACCGCGCTTTTTGCCAATTCGCCCTTCTTCGAGGGCAAGTTGAACGGCCATAAATCGTGGCGTTCGCGCATCTGGCGCGACCTCGACGCTGCGCGTACCGGCATGTTGCCCTTCGTGTTCGAGGACGGCATGGGGTTCGAGCGCTACGTGGATTACGCCCTCGATGTGCCGATGTATTTCGTCTATCGCGACGGCAAATATATCGACGCGCTGGGCATGTCGTTTCGCGATTTCCTCAAAGGCAAACTGCCCGCCCTTCCCGGCGAAAAGCCCACACTTTCCGATTGGGCCGATCACCTTACCACCGCATTTCCCGAAGTGCGGATCAAGAAATACATGGAAATGCGCGGGGCCGATGGCGGCCCGTGGCGGCGCCTCTGTGCGCTGCCGGCCTTTTGGGTCGGTCTGCTTTACGATCAGTCCACGCTCGATGGGGCGTGGGATCTGGTCAAGGACTGGACGCCGCAGTTTCGCGAGGAATTGCGTGTTGCGGCCTCGGTCGACGGGCTTCAGGCCGAAGTGGACGGTGTCAAAATGATGGACCTTGCGCGGCGCGCGGTTGCGCTGTCCGAAGCGGGGCTGAAGGCGCGCGCACGCGTTGGTGCGGGGGGGCTGGTGCCGGATGAAACCCACTTCCTGTCGGCGCTCAAGGATACGTTGGAAACAGGCCAAACCCCTGCGGACGAGTTGATCGCCAAATTCAACGGCGACTGGAACGGCGATGTGACCAAAGTCTTCGACGAATACTCCTACTAAGTCCCGCCGACCCCGAGAGACAAAAAAGCCCCGCCAAATTTGCGGGGCTTTTGGTTTTCTGGGCGCTGCGCGGATCAGACCTCGTCGCGGCGCACCGAGGGGATGGCGGAGGTGTCGAGTGCGATATCGTCGGCCACAGGCGCGTTCGACAAAGGGTCGCTGCCAAAACGGTTGGTGCTGTCATCGCCCTTTTTGACATACCACACCAGCAGCACGATCCAGCCGATGATCGGGATCAGCGTGAGCAACTGCCACCAGCCGGTGCGATTGATGTCGTGCAAGCGGCGCGCGCCAGCGGCAAAGGTCGGGATGACAAGTGCCAGCGAGAACAAGCTGCTCAGAGGCGAAAGGTCGCCCATCCCCAACAGCATGTCGACAAGGCTGAGCAAGAATTGGCCAAGGACCGAAAACAGAATGAAATACCAATATTCCGAACGCGGCGCACGACCCGAAAAGGTGGCGTATTTCTGAAGACAGGTTTTGGTGGCAGTTTTGAAATCCATTTTGGATGTCCCTCGTTACTTTATTTTTTACCGATTTTCGGCTCGGTGCCTGCACGCAGACGGGCGATGTTTGACCTGTGTTTGAAAAAGATGAAAGCCGTCAGGATCAAAATAAGCAACGCCCCATGGGGATGGTACAGAAAAAACGCGAAAACCGGCGCGGCCAGCGCGGCAATTAGAGCCGAAAGCGACGAATAGCGCGTCAAAACAGCGACAAGCAGCCATGTGGCGCAGGCGAGCAGGCCGACAGGCCAGCTGAGCGCCAGAAGCGTGCCCAGAAAGGTTGCGACCCCTTTTCCGCCTTTGAAGTTCAAAAACACCGGATACAGATGGCCGAGCATGGCAAACAGCGCCGCGACACCGGCACCGCTTTCCCCGACCAGCGCGCGCGCAATGAGCACGGCCAGCGCGCCTTTGCCACTATCGCCCAGCAGGGTCAGAAAGGCGGCCGGTTTGTTGCCCGTGCGCAGCACGTTGGTCGCGCCGATATTGCCCGACCCGATGGCGCGCAGATCGCCAAGGCCGAACAGCCGCGCCATCACAATGCCAAAGGGAATGGAGCCCAGCAGATAGGCCAGCAGGGCGGTGAGGAACAGCAGCAAAAGCGTCATGTCAAAGACCTTTCTGGTCAGCAAAAAGGGGCGCTTGGCACCAAAGACCTAGGCCGCAAAAACCTGCGTGCCATCGACCCAGGTGCCCAGAACCTTACCTTCCATCCTTTGCCCGTCAAAGGGCGTGTTCTTGGATTTCGATTTCAGCTTGAAACGATCCAGCAGGAAGGGCGCATCCGGGTTGAACAGGACCAGATCGGCCGGCGCCCCGACGCTCAGGCGCCCGCTGTCCAACCCGAGCAATTTCGCAGGATTGAGCGCCATCGCGCGCCACAGCTGCGGCAAGGTCAACCCGCCCGCGTGATACAGGCGCATTGCGGCGGGCAGCAGCGTTTCCAACCCGACGGCGCCGCCTGCGGCCTCTTCGAACGGCAAGCGTTTGCTTTCCTCGTCCTGCGGCGTGTGCATCGAACAGATCACGTCGATCAGCCCGCTGGCCACCGCATCGACCATCGCCATCCGGTCCTCTTCCGAGCGCAGCGGCGGTTTCACTTTGAAAAACGTGCGGTAGTCGCCAACGTCGAATTCGTTGAGCGTCAGGTGGTGGATCGACACGCCGGCGGTCACGGGCAAACCGTTGGCCTTGGCGCGTTCCAGCGCGGGCAGGGCGCGCGCCGTGGTGATCTGGTCGGCATGATAGCGCGCGCCGGTCATCTCGATCAGCGCCATGTCGCGGTCAAACCCCATGCGCTCGGCCATGGGCGAGACGGCAGGCAGGCCGCGCAGCGACGCGAATTTTCCCGAGGTCACACAGGCCCCTTTGGAGAGGTCTGGATCCTGGGGGTGGGCGATGATGAGCGCGCCCAGCGACTTGGCATAGGTCATGCAGCGCTGGAAAATCTTGGTGTTGGTGACAACATGGTCACAGTCGGTGAAGGCCACTGCCCCTGCATCCAGCATAAAGCCGATTTCGACCATTTCGGCCCCCGCGCGCGCCTTGGTCAGGGCCGAGAGGTGGCGCACTTTGACGATGGCGTCGGCCTGCGCGCGCCTTTGCACGAATTCCAACCCTTCGGGCGTGTCGATGGCGGCGGCGGTGTCGGGGCGGGTGATCATCGTGGTGACCCCACCCGCCGCAGCCGCGCGTCCGGCTGTGGCAAAGCTTTCTTTGTTGCGCTCCCCCGGCTCGGAGACCTTGACCCCCAGATCAACGATCCCCGGAGCGAGGCATTTCCCCGCGCAATCGACGGTGTCACCGGCCTGCTCACCGGCCTGCTCACCGGCCTGCTCACGGGCCTGCTCATCGGCCTGCGGCGGGGTGGATGTGCCGGTTTCGGCGATCACGCCCTCAGCAACACGCAGCCAGCCGATCTGGTCCGTCAGCGTTTCAGGATCAATGAGGCGAGCGTTGATAAAAAGGGTCATGCGGAGCCTTTCTGAATGTCGCGCAGCAGGTCGAACACCTGTTGCCCATCCGGAATTCTAAGAAAAACAGTGCGGGAGCTTGGTCCCATGTCGGGGTTTTCCATGGCAATGGTCGCCGGAAAAGCCCCGTCGAAATCCAGCAGCGTGTCGGCGGAAATCGGGAGGCTTTTCAACTGGCGTCCCGACCAGGGATAGGCTGTTGCCACAAAGGCGCGCTTTGTGGTCAGCGTGTACCATGTGGCGCGGCGGCGCAACGTGTCGCGCAAAAGCGGCCCCAGGGCGAGGGAAAGTCCGACGGTGAAATGGATCAGGCCAAAGGTCCACATATAGCCGCCCATCAGCCCTGTCATGATCATCCAGATCAGGGCAAATCCGGCAAAAGCGAAGCCGAACATCATCCGTGCCGGGCGCAGATGCATCAGACGCAGGCCGCGTTCGGGGCGGCCTTGCCACAGGATGTCCTCGCCCGCAGTCAAAATGCCCGCCCAGGCCGCGGGTCCGGTCTGTGCGCGGGTCTGAGGGGCGTGTGTCAGCGTGTCGCTCATGCGCTGGCCCAGATAATGGCAAGCAACACCGCCATGACCACCGCCGTTCCGGCCGCAAGCCAGCCCCAGCGAATGCGGGGCGGTTCGGTTTTCTTGGCGGGGGTGACCAGCGTGCCGTCGGCGGCTTTGCTGTCAAGTTTCGTGTGGCTGTGGCGGGCAAATTCCGTGTCGAATTTGCCCAGAAACGTCAGCGGTGCTTGCGGCGTCAGCGTTACCGGACCGCTCAGCGCCCGCGAAAACACCAAAACCGTGCCCTTGGAATGGGCGTCAAGCGTGGTTCGCGCCGCAGCGACCTGTGCCTGCGACATGCCGTTGGCCTCGCAGAGGTAGCGCGCCAGGCCGAACTCTTCGATCGTGTCGGTTTCGAAAACCTCGACAAACCGGCGATCCAGCGCCGTGACGCCAAGCGCCTTGGCCAGGGGGCTCGCGGCGTCGGGGGTGTCTTTGGGCGCGGCCTGAAAGACGTCGAACTGGCTTTCGGGCAGGTCGAGGCCAAAAACCCAGACCGAGCGGCTGTGCCCCTCGGGCACCTGCAGCGCCTCGCTCATACCATCACCTCGGGATTGGCATGCGCCGCCCGCAGGTTGCGCGCCAGAAGGTCCATTGCCGCCATGCGCACGGCAACCCCCATTTCCACCTGTTCCTGAATCACCGAGCGGTTGATGTCATCCGCGATCTGCCCGTCAATTTCCACGCCACGGTTCATCGGTCCGGGATGCATGACAATCGCGTCGGGTTTGGCATAGGCCAGTTTTTCCGCGTCCAAGCCCCAGCGGTGGTAATATTCGCGCTCCGAGGGGATGAACCCGCCATCCATGCGTTCGCGTTGCAGGCGCAGCATCATCACCACATCCACATCCTTTAACCCTTCGCGCATGTCGTCAAAGACCTCGCAGCCGAATTCCTCCATGCCGCTTGGCATCAGGGTCGCAGGGCCGACCAGTCGCACGCGGTTCTCCATTTTTCCCAGCAACATCAGGTTTGAACGCGCCACACGGCTGTGGGCAATATCGCCGCAAATCGCGATGTTGAGGCGGTGCAAACGGCCCTTGGCGCGCCGGATCGTCAAAGCATCCAAAAGCGCCTGTGTGGGGTGTTCGTGTTTGCCATCGCCTGCGTTGAGCACCGCGCAGTTCACCTTTTCGGCCAATAGGTTCACCGCGCCGGAATGCGGGTGACGCACCACCAGCAGATCGGGGTGCATGGCGTTCAGCGTCAGCGCGGTGTCGATCAGGGTTTCGCCCTTTTTGATCGAACTGGCCTGCATCGACATGTTCATCACATCCGCGCCAAGGCGTTTGCCCGCCAGCTCGAAGGAGGCCTGCGTGCGGGTGGAGTTTTCAAAGAACATGTTGATCTGCGTGAGGCCGCGCAGCACGTCGGAATGTTTCTCGGCGGCGCGGTTCAGATCCACATAGCGCTCGGCCAGATCCAGAACGGTGCGAATCTCTTCGGGATGGAGCGGCTCGATCCCCAGAAGATGTTTCTGACGGAAAGTCATGGGGCCTCCAATGCGCATTTGGCGCGGCTCGTGGTCACGTGACTTGGCTTATAGGAAACCGCGCTGCAGGCGGCAAGACACCGGGCAGGTTTTGCCTGCATCAGACTTCGGCAGTCTGTGCCTGCAGCGGGCACGTGGCGGGCAGGGCGCAGGAGAAACTGGGGGGCGATGTGTCGAGGTTGATTTACCTTGGCGCGCGGGCGGCGTAGTTTGAGCCAATGAACGCCGAATTGGGATATTGGGAAGCGCATGCGCTTTTGGAGTGGCACCTCGAACTGGGGGTGGATGAGGCCATCTGCGATGCGCCCGTCAACCGCTACGATCTGCCCGACACTTCGGCCAAACCGCCACGCGCGACGCCCTCTGCGACCGAGAGACGCAAAGCGCCGCCCAAACTGCCGCCCAAACCCGAAATCGACTGCGAGGCGCTTGCGGTCGAATCGGCGCGCGGCGCAGGCAGCCTTGAGGCCTTGCGCAGCGCGCTGGAGGCCTTCGAGCATTGCGATCTGAAACGCGGCGCGCGCAGTCTGGTGTTTGGCGATGGCAACCCCCGCGCACGGGTGATGATTATCGGCGATATGCCGGATCGCGACGAGGATCAGCAGGGCAAGCCCTTTGTCGGCAAACAGGGCGCGCTGTTTGATGCGATGTTTGGGGCGATTGGCCTGTCGCGCGACGCGCCCGATACCGAATCTGCGATTTATGCTACGCCGATGCTGCCGTGGCATCCCCCGCAAAACCGTGACCCTTCGGCGGCGGATATCGCGATGATGCGTCCGTTTTTGCTGCGCCATATCGCGCTGGTCGATCCGGCGGTCGTGGTGCTGATGGGCAATTGGGCCTGCATGGCACTGATGGGGCGCGCGGGCATCACGCGGATGCGCGGCGACTGGAGCGAGGTGGCCGGCAAGCCCGCGCTGCCGATGTTGCACCCCTCCTATCTTTTGCGCCGTGCCGAGTCCAAGCGCGAGGCCTGGGCCGACCTGCTGGAGTTGCAAGCACGACTGCGGGTGTTGCCATGAGTTGTGCCAACACGCGTGTCATGGGCAACGCGCGGCCGCGCGCGCTATCTTTCCCGCCATCTTTCCTGACAGCCTGCCCGAACACGCGCCCCAAGGACGCAGACCGCCCATGAGCCGCATTGACGAGAGCATCGATTTTATTCCTGTGCGCATCGCGATCCTGACGGTTTCGGACACCCGCACCGCGTCCGATGACCGCTCGGGGCAGACCTTGGTGACGCTCGCCCAGGAAGACGGCCACCGGATCGTGGACCGCGCGATCTTGCGCGACGATCGCGCGCGCATCGCCGACAAGCTGCGCGCCTGGTGCGCCGACCCCGACATCGACGTTGTGATTTCCACGGGAGGGACGGGGCTTACGGGGCGCGACGTGACCGTCGAGGCGCACCGCGATGTCTACGAGAAGGAAATCGACGCGTTTGGCACGGTGTTCACGATGGTGTCGATGAAATCCATTGGCACCTCTGCGGTGCAAAGTCGCGCGACCGGCGGCGTGGCCCATGGCACCTATTTGTTTGCCCTGCCCGGATCGACGGGCGCCTGTCGGGATGCGTGGGAACAGATCCTGCGGTTCCAGCTCGATATGCGGCACCGCCCCTGCAACTTTGTCGAAATTTTTCCGCGCCTCGAAGAACACAAACGCCGCAAATAGCGCCATCGGGCGGGAAGGTTCTGCGACGGAAGTCACGAGCCCGTGCGTACCCCTTTAGACGTTGGCCAAATTCTGCGTGTTGCGCGTAGAGTGTCAAAAGCCTGCGCTTTGGGCTCTTTCGACGCACGAGGTACATAATGCGTTTCATCCGCCGCGCTCTGACGGGCGTTTTCCTGATCGGTCTCACCCTCGCCCTGCTGGGCGCTGCGGGCTGGACATTTTATTCTGCCTTTACGGCGCGCCTGCAGGCGCAAGGACAAGCGTTTCGCGGCTCCGAGCGGCAGTTCGCGGTCAATGTGATCACCGCCCAAAGCGGCAGCGTGACCCCGGTTCTGACCACCTTTGGCGAAGTTCTGGCGCGCCGCTCGTTGCAATTGCGGGTGCCCGTGGGGGGCACGATTGTGGACATCTCCCCGAATGTCGAAGATGGCGGATCGGTTGCGGCGGGGGAGGTCCTGTTGCGTCTGGACGACACCGACGCCCGCGCCGCGCTCAAAGTGGCCGAGGCCGATGTGCAGGAAGCGCGCGGCGAGATGTCGGACGCCACTGCGGCGCTTGACATTGCGCGCGACGATCTGACGGCGGCGCAAACCCAGTCGGAGCTGCGCACCGCGGCCCTTGCGCGCCAGCAGGGCCTGGCGGATCGCGGCATTGCGACCACCAGCGTTGTCGAGGATGCGGCCCTTTCGGATGCGTCGGCCAAACAGGCGGTGCTGTCCAAACGCACCGCGCTTGCAACGGCCTCGGCGCGGGTGAACCAAGCGCAAACGGCGGTGCTGCGCGCTGAAATTGCCCGCGACGAGGCGGCGCGCGCTTTGGCGGACACGGTGCTTGCGGCGCAATTTGCGGGCATTCTGTCGGATGTCGCGGTGACGATGGGCGGGCTGGTGACGGCGAATGAACAGATCGCCACGATGATCGACCCCACCGCGCTGGAAGTATCGTTTCGCCTGACCACAGATCAATATTCGCGCCTGCTGGACGCGGCGGGCACGCTGGTCAATGCGCCGGTGCAGATGACACTCGATGCCAGTGGCGCAGGGCTGACGGCGATGGGGCGGGTGACGCGCGAAAGTGCGGCCGTGGGCGAGGGGCAGTCAGGCCGTCTGCTCTTTGCCTCCGTGAGCGATGCGGGCCGCCTGCGTCCGGGTGATTTCGTGAGCGTGGCCATCGAGGAGCCGGCGCTTGAGGGTGTCGCATTGTTGCCCGCAACGGCGGTGGATGCGGCGGGCACCGTGCTGGCCGTCACCGCCGACAGCCGGTTGGAACAGCTGGACGCGCCTGTGCTGCGCCGTCAGGGCGACGATGTGATTGTGGACGCAAGCGCCATCGCAGGACGCCAGGTGGTGTCCGAACGCTCGCCCCTGCTTGGCGCGGGCATTCAGGTGCGCATCAGTGGCAGCGAAGCCGTGTCGCAGACCTCCCCGCGCGGCCCGCCAGATAGCCCGCCCGCAGCGCAGGACGACCCGGGGGATGTGGTCGCGCTGACCCCCGAACGGCGCGCCAAGCTGATCGCCTTTGTCGAATCCAACGAACGGATGCCCGCCCAGGCGCGCGCCAGTTTGCTGGATCAACTCACCGCCGATGAGGTGCCCGCCAGCGTGATCTTGCGTCTCGAAGCGCGGATGGGGAGCTAGGCGATGGCCCGCATTTCCACCCGCAACCTTGGGGCAGCCTCTGGCATCCTGTCCTATTTCACCCGCCACCGCACCGCCGCCAACCTGTTGCTGATGATCCTGCTTGTGGCCGGCATTGCCGCCACGCCGCGCATGCGCGCGCAGTTCTTTCCCGACGTGGTCATCGACAGCGTGACCGTGTCGGTGTCTTGGGACGGGGCGGGGGCCGAAGATGTCGACAGCGGCATTGTCCAGCTTCTGGAGCCGACCCTGCTTGCCGTCGAAGGGGTCACTGAATCCTCGGCCCGCTCTTCGGAAGGATCGGCGCGGATCTCGCTGGAATTCGAGCCGGGCTGGGACATGCAGCGCGCCGCCGATGATGTCAAAACCGCCATTGACGGTGTGAACAACCTGCCCGAGGGCGCGGATGATCCCTCGGTGCGCTGGGGGGGCTGGACCGACCGCGTCACCGATGTGGTGATCACCGGCCCCGTGGGCGTTGACCAATTGGGCCGGTTTTCGGACGAGCTGGTGTCGCGTCTCTTTGCCCAGGGCGTCACGCAGACCTCGATCAGCGGTGTTGCCGCGCCCGAGGTCATCGTCGAAGTGCCCACCGTCTCGCTCATCCGCAACAACGTCACCATGGCCGAAATCGCCAGCGCCATCGCGGGCCAGTCCGACGCCGATCCGGCCGGCACTCTGGGCGGTGACTCGCGGGTGCGCACGGGCACGGCGAAACGCTCGGCGCAGGACATCGCGGATATCGCCCTGCGCTCGGAGGCGGATGGATCAAAGCTGACCATCGGGGATGTGGCGCAGATACGGGTCGAGGGCGCGGACCGCGAAGCCGCCTATTTCGTCGGCCCCAACCCCGCCGTGTCGGTGCAGGTCGCACGTTCGGCCAAGGGCGACGCGATCGACATCCAGCGCACGGTCGAGGAGGTCGCGGCCCAGATGCAGCCGACCATGCCCGCCGGTGTGACGCTTGACTTGATCCGCACCCGTGCTGAAGAAATCACCAACCGGCTGGATTTGTTGATTGAAAACGGGTTGATGGGCCTCGCGCTGGTCGCGATCTTGCTGTTTCTCTTTTTGAATGCGCGCACGGCGATCTGGGTCGCTGCGGGCATCCCCGTGTCGATGCTGGCCGCCATTGCGGTGATGTATGCGGCGGGTCTGACGCTGAACATGATTTCGCTTTTCGCGCTGATCATCACGCTGGGCATCGTTGTCGATGATGCCATCGTTGTGGGCGAACACGCCGATTTTCGCGTGCGCCGGTTGGGCGAGGATGCGATTACCGCCTCGGAAAATGCCGCCAAGCGCATGTTTGCGCCGGTGTTTTCGGCCACGGTCACGACTGTCATCGCCTTTTTCGGCCTCTCGGCCATTTCGGGGCGGTTTGGCGATCTGATTTCCGACATTCCTTTCACGGTGATCACCGTGCTGCTCGCCTCGCTTGCGGAATGTTTTTTGATCCTCCCCAACCACCTGAGCCACTCCATCGGCTCGACGGCGAACAACCACTGGTACGACTGGCCCTCGCGCCAGGTGAACAAGGGGTTTCGCGTGGTGCGTACCCGCTTTTTCCGCCCGCTCACCGCCGGGGTGATCAAAGCGCGCTATCCGGTGGTGGCTTTCGCGGTGCTGCTGCTTGCCTGGCAAGCGGCGCTGCTGGTGGATGGCACGGTGCAGTGGCGGTTCTTCAACTCGCCTGAACAGCCTTCAATCACGGGCAACTTTGCAATGGCCCCCTCGGCCACACGCGAAGACACGGTCGCGATGATGCAGGAAATGCAGCGCGCAACGGCCGAAGTCGCCGCGCGCAAGGAAGCCGAATTTGGCGTCAACCCGGTGAGCTACGTGATCGCGCAGGTCGGCGGCACCTCGGGGCGGGGCCTTGCGGGAGCAGAGGACAAGGAAAGCTACCAGCTTGGGGCGATTTCCATCGAACTGATCGACGCCGACAGCCGTCCCTATTCCTCCGCCGAATTCGTGTCCGAATTGCAGCAGGCGGTGGTGAACCATCCATTGGCCGAAACCGTTGCCTTTCGCGGGCAGCGCTCGGGACCGGGGGGCGATGCGATCGACGTCGATCTTTACGGCGCGTCGGCGGGCGATCTCAAGGAAGCCGCAGAAGCGCTGAAGGCCGCGCTGGCGCAATATCCCGAAGTCTCCGCGCTTGAGGACAGCCTTGCCTACGACAAGGACGAGTTGATCCTCAACCTGACCGCGCAGGGCGAGGCGCTGGGCTTTACCACCGACACGCTTGGGGCGGACCTCAAGAACCGTCTGGGCGGAATCGAGGCGGCGACCTATCCCGATGGCACGCGCACGGCGACGATCACCGTGCAACTGCCCGAGGATGAATTGACCGCCGATTTCCTGTATCGCACACAATTGCGCGCCCCAAGCGGCGAATATGTCAATCTGGGCGATATCGTCACCGTCACGCGCCAGTCTGGCTTTAGCTCGGTGACCCGCGAAAACGGGCTGCGCGTTGTCACTGTGTCGGGCGACATGAGCGAAGACGATCCGGCGCGCGCGACGGAAATCACCGCAGCCCTGAGCGACGATATCCTCCCCCGCATCGAAGAAGAATACGGCGTCACCCACCGCTTGGGCGGATTGTCCGAGCAGGAAAACCAGTTCCTCTCGGATGCGATGTTCGGGCTGATGGCCTGTCTGATCGGCATCTATCTGACACTGAGCTGGATTTTCTCCAGCTGGACGCGCCCCCTGGTGGTGATGTCGGTGATCCCCTTCGGGCTGATCGGCGCGATCTGGGGGCATAATTTCTGGGGCATTCCCATGTCGATGTTCTCGGTCGTCGGGCTGATCGGGATGACCGGAATCATCATCAACGATTCCATCGTGCTGGTGACGACGATTGACGAATATGCGCAAAGTCGCGGCCTTGTGCCGGCCATTATCGACGCGACCGCAGACCGTTTGCGCCCCGTCCTGTTGACCACGCTCACCACGGTGCTGGGCCTTGCGCCGCTGCTTTACGAACGGTCGGCGGATGCGCAATTTCTCAAGCCGACGGTGGTGACGCTGGTGTACGGGTTGGGGTTTGGCATGGTTCTGGTGCTGCTGGTGGTCCCCGCGATCATCGCGATGCAGCTTGATGTGCGGCGTCAAATCACGGCGGCGCGGCGCGCCTTGCGGTTGATGCGTGCGGGCGGGGCTGCGCGGGTTGCGGGGCTGGCGGCGGGGGCAGGTTTGGGGCTGGCTCTGGTGTTGCTGGCCCCGACGCTGGGCGCGGTGATCCGTTTTGGGGCCCTGCCTGCGGCCTTGGGCGGCGGCGGCATCTGGGCGGCGGTAGGCCTGTTTGCGCTGGGCTTGGCGGTGCTTTTGCTGCTGATCTATGCGCTGGTGGCGTTGCGTTTGCGCCCGTGATCCTTGCGCCGCCCCTGAGCCGCGCATAAGGATCAGGGCGCGCTGCATCCCACGGTTTGCACCGCGCCCGCATCGCCAATGACGCTGATCGTGACTTTGGAGCGCTCCAGCGCAAAGGGCTGCGCGTTGGGCGGCACAAGGTCCGACGTGGCGCGGATGACAGCGCCGTCGCGCAGCACCTCGGCTTGCGAGACCCAAATCGCCGGATCGGAGGGTTCGATCACCATCACCTCGCGCCTGCCCAGGCGCGGCGTCTCGAGCGTGGCCGTCAGCCGCAGCCCGTCTGCGATGGGGGTGGCCGTGCAGGTCGCGCCATGCGCGGGCGTGGGGCCCTGCGCAAGAGCGGTTTGAATGGCGGGGACATCGCCGGTCGTTGACGGGTCAAACCGCGCCGAAACCTGTGAGGAGAGGGGCAAACAGACCTCGTCGCAGACGCCCAGGTCCAGAGCCACCGATAGGTCGATGGGTGCCGCAGGGTCGCGAGGGGTCAAGGTAATCGGCAAGACAAGCGTCCCCTCATAGCCCAACGTCGCGCTGCCGCTGGTGTCGAAAATCTGCGGATTGGGCCAGTGGATTTGCACAGCCGCGAGGTTGTGCGAGGCGGACCAGTCGAATTGCGGGGGAATGCCGGTATCGCCGGGGCGCCGCCAGTAGGTGTGCCAGCCCGCGTTCATCTCAAGGCGCAGCGCGGCGGTGCGGCTGCCATCGGCATGAGTCCAGCCGGCCAGAAGGCGCGGCGCGGCGGCAAGGGCCTGCGGTTCGAAGGCCAAAGCGGGCCCTGCGGCCAGCAGACTGAGCGCAAGCGCGAGGCAGGTGGGGGCGGCGGTGTTTTTGATCATAGCGGTGCATATAGAAACCAGATCGCCAGTGCGTAAAATCACAAAAGGGCGACGGTGGTGACTTTTGGGTGAAATCGCCCCAAAGCACGCCGCTTTGCCCGAGGGAAACCTTGCTTCTGCCCTTGCGCCGCGCCGCCGCATGCGGTGTCATGCCCGGATGGTAACTGATATAATTTCCCAAGACCTCACAGGGTCGCTTTTGATCGCCATGCCCGGCATGGGGGATGCGCGTTTTGAAAATGCGGTCGTCTATATTTGCGCGCATTCCGAAGAGGGCGCGATGGGGTTGATCGTGAATCGACAGGCGGACACGCTGATGTTCTCGGATTTGCTGGATCAACTGGATATCGCTCCGGGGCCGGGGTCTAAGGATGTCGCGATCTATGTGGGCGGTCCGGTGGAAACGGGGCGCGGCTTTGTCTTGCATAGCCCCGACTATATTTCCGAAGGCTCGACGATGCAGGTCGATGCGCGTTTCGCCATGACCGGAACCCGCGATATTTTGCGTGACATCGCAGGCGGCGGCGGCCCGACTGACAAGCTGTTGTGCCTGGGCTATGCGGGCTGGGGGCCGGGGCAGCTTGAGGACGAGATTTCGCAAAACGGCTGGCTGACGGCGGCGGCAAGCACCGAATTGGTCTTTGCCAAGGCCGATGCGGTGAAATGGGAGGCGGCGCTTTTGTCGATCGGCGTGCCGCCCGCAATGTTGTCAGGCGAAGCGGGCCA
This sequence comes from Aquimixticola soesokkakensis, assembly GCF_900172375.1. GTDB lineage: Bacteria > Pseudomonadota > Alphaproteobacteria > Rhodobacterales > Rhodobacteraceae > Aquimixticola > Aquimixticola soesokkakensis. The sequence goes on from NZ_FWFS01000001.1 coordinate 593,328, forward strand.
CGCCTGAGGGCTAGTCGCGCGGCGCGGCGGCGCGGCGCAAACGGTCGTTGATCGCGCGCCCCAGCCCCGTCTCTGGAATGGGGGAAACGGCGATCTTGCGCAGGCCTTTTTGCGCGGCAAGGTCGTCAAGCTGGTGCATTGCGGCGAATAGATTGGCCGCCGCTTCCAGCAGATCGGCCGAGGGCGAGAGGTTCACATCTGCCGCAACCGCACCAAAACCCAGCAACAGTTCATCCTCTTGCGCCTCTTTGGCGTCCAGTCGCATTGCCGCATCAGGGGCGTAGTGTGACGCGAGTTGACCCGGAGCCGTCGGTGCGCTCGGGGTGGTGGGGGAGGCAGGCGCGGCAACGACGGTGCCAAGCAGCGCTTCGATCTCCTCGACGGGCAGGCCGCCCGCGCGCAAAAGTTGAAGCGGCGCAAGTCCGAGGATCGTGCTTTCGACGCCCACTCCACAGGGCCCGCCATCAAGCACCGCGTCGATGCGCCCCGACAACCCGTCAAGCACATGCGCAGCGGTGGTGGGGCTGATCTTGCCGGAGGGATTGGCGGAAGGGGCCGCGACGGGCGCTGCAACCGCGGCCAGAAGCGCGCGCGCCAGCGGATGGGCGGGCATGCGCACGGCCACGGTGGCAAGCCCCGCGCTGACCAGCGGCGAGAGGGCCGCCCCCGCGCGCAGCGGCAGCACCAATGTCAGCGGACCGGGCCAAAACGCCTGCGCCAGCCGCTCGGCTTGGGCATCGACCAGCGCGATGCTGTGCAGCATGTCCAGATCCGCCACATGTGCGATCAACGGATTGAAACTGGGTCGGTTTTTGGCCGCAAAGATCCCCGCCACGGCGCGATCATCCGACGCGAGCCCGCCAAGCCCGTAGACCGTTTCCGTGGGGAAGGCGACATTTGCCCCCGCGCGCAACAGCTCCGCGGCACGCGCCACGTCTCGGGCTGTCAGGTGCTCGGTCCCAAGCGGGGGCATGCGACGTTTGTCCATCTTGGTCTCCGGCCACGTGCAGGTGACGCTGCGTTTTGGTTGGTCGAGGCGCGCGCGGCGTTTAGAGTTTCGGTAAGCCCGCGATCCAAGCGCGAACGCCCTTTGGCGCGGCTGAATTGTGAATACAGCGGAGTGCGTCCGAAGGGAAGCGGCCCGCGTAAGGGAGGACTTCCATGCCATTTCGTGCGCCCGTTGCTGACTGCCAGTTCATTCTCGATCACGTGGTCGATTACGCCCAGGTCAGCGCCACCGAACGCTTCGCGCAGGCCGGTGCCGACACGGTCGCAGCGATTCTGGACGAGGCAGCCAAGCTTACGGACAATGTCCTCGCGCCCGTCAATCGCAACGGCGACACGGATCCGGCCCGGCTTGAAAACGGTGTGGTGGTGACGCCGAAAGGCTTTGCGCAGGCCTATGCCCAACTTGCCGAGGGCGGCTGGATGGGCCTGTCGGCCTCCGAGGAGGCAGGGGGGATGGGGTTGCCCGCCACGGTGGCCACGGCGGTGAATGAAATGATGCAATCGGGCTGTCTGGCGCTGATGCTCAACCCGCTGATGACCCAGGGCCAGATCGAGGCGCTCGAACATCACGCCAGCGATGACCTCAAGGCGATATACCTGCCCAAACTGATTTCGGGCGCGTGGTGCGGAACGATGAACCTCACCGAGCCGGGGGCAGGATCGGATGTGGGGGCCTTGCGCGCCAAGGCCGAGCCTCTGGACGATGGCACCTACGCGATCTCGGGGCAAAAGATCTTTATCACCTGGGGCGACAACGATTTCGCCGAAAACATCTGTCACCTCGTTTTGGCCCGTCTGCCCGATGGCGCGGCGGGCACCAAGGGAATTTCCCTGTTCATGGTGCCCAAATATCTGCCGCAGGCGGATGGCACGCTTGGCGCGCAAAACGACCTCAAAGTTGTGAGCCTCGAACACAAGCTGGGAATCCACGGCTCTCCGACCTGCGTGATGGAGTACAACGCCGCAAAAGGCTGGCTTGTGGGCGAGAAACACGGCGGTATGGCGGCGATGTTTACCATGATGAACAACGCCCGGCTCGGGGTCGGAGTTCAGGGCGTGGCCATGGCCGAAGCCGCCACGCAAAAGGCGCTGGACTATAGCCTTGAGCGCACCCAAGGGCGCACGAGTGGTCCCACGGGCAAGATTTTCGACCACACGGATGTGCGCCGGATGCTCGCGACCATGCGCGCCGACACCTATGCCGCGCGCGCTCTTGCGCTGGCCTGCGGTGTGGCGCTGGATCTGGGGCGGGCCACGGGGGATGCTGACTGGCAGGCCCGCGCGGCGCTGTTGATCCCGATTGCCAAGGCTTTTGGCACCGATACGGGCCACGATGTGGCGCAGATCGGGGTGCAGGTGCATGGCGGCATGGGCTACATCGAGGAAACCGGCGCGGCGCAATTTGCCCGCGACGCGCGGATCACCCAGATTTACGAGGGCACCAACGGCATTCAGGCGCTGGATCTGGTCGGGCGCAAGCTGGCCGATGGCGGTGAGGCGGCGGCGCGGCTTCTCGACGAAATCGAAGCTTTTGCCGAAAGTGTGCGCGCCAGCCACACCGCGCTTGCAGGGCCGCTTTGGGATGCCGCCGAGACGCTGCGCGAAACGACCGAACATCTGGTGACGCTGCCCGTGGGGGCGCGCGGCGCGGGCGCGGTGCCCTATCTGCGGGCTTTTGCGCGGGTTCTGGGGGGGTATTTCCACCTCAAGGCCGCCGTTGCTGAAGGCGGCAGTGGCAAGCGCAGCCGTCTGGCGTGCTTTTACATCGAGCGGTTGTTGCCCGAACATCGCGCGCTTCTTGCGGCGGTAAGTGCCGGCAGTGCGACGGTCGAGGCGCTGGAAGTGGGCGATCTGGAGGGCTGATCGGGGCTTGCACCTCTGCGCGCTCTGTCACAGGCTGGGCGCAACACAGAAAGGTCCGCCATGTCCAGCTTTGACGCCCCTTCGCAGCCCGAGCAATCGCGCGGCAGCCAGCATGACGCCATCAGCACCTCCGCCGATGCCCATGAAATCGACCCCAAACCCGACGCCCATGCGGTGCATGCCGATCCCGATACGCCCGCCACGCCGGAACAAAAGCCCCTTCCGCAGGCTTTGAAACGCAAAGCGCTGGGCGACAAAAGCCCGGCCGAATGGGCCTATGAGCGCCTGGTGCTCTACATCAAAAATTTCGAGGAACAGCTCGATAGCGCGCAAGAGGTCGCGATGGGGTTTACGGGGTCCAACAGCGGGGTGATGCGGATCGAAGGCATGGGGTTTTTCGCGCCTGATATCTTGACCTTTTATGGCTCCGAAGCCGATGGCACACGCACGCAATTGGTCCAGCATGTCAGCCAGTTGAACGTCATGCTGCGCGCTTTGGCGAAACCCGAAGCCCAGCCCGAGGCACAGCGCATCGGGTTTCGCCTCGTGGCCGATCTGGAACAGAGCGATCCGCAGGGGTAACTGCGGCTTTGTGACAGGTGACAGCGGCGCGGGAATCGTCTAATCGAAGGTCAAATCACGTGAAAGGCATGACAGATGGCTGAGTATAAAATCGGTTCGATGGATATTTCGGAGCACGAAAAGACCTACAAGGGTTTCATCAAGGTCGCGACCTATGTCGCCGTGGCCTCGATTGGGGTCCTCGTGTTCCTCGCTATTTTCAATAGCTAAGACCAATTCAGATTGCGCGCGCAGAAGGCCCAGACCATGACCAAACTCCTCAAGAGATGGGCCATGCTCGTCCTTTTGCCCGCGCTCCTCGCAGCCTGCGGCGCAGCCGAGCCCAAATGGGCGCCCGATGCCGAAGTGGCGCGTGCGACCTATGTGCATGGTGCGCCCTACACGCTGACGCTCTACACGGTTGTTGCGAATAAATCCGGCGTCGGCGCGCATAGCGCTTTGATGGTAAACGCCCCGGGGCAGCGGGCGATTTTCGACCCTGCCGGCACTTTTTATCACCCGCGCTTGCCCGAACGCAACGATGTGATCTTTGGCATGAGCGATCCGGCGGTGGCGTTTTACATCGATTACCACGCCCGTGAGGATTACGATGTGATCGCCGACACGATCGAGGTGTCGCCCGAGGTCGCGACCCAAGCCCTGCGGGAAATCATGGCCTATGGCGCGGTGCCCAAAGCCAATTGTGGGCGTGCAATTTCCACGCTTTTACAAAATGTTGCGGGTTTCGAAGACCTGCGCACGACGATGTTGCCCAACGCTTTGATGCGCCAGTTCAAGCGGGCGGGCGGCGCGGCGGTTGTCGAGGAAACCTTTGTCGATACCAGCCCGTCGCGTCCCGATGGCATGCTGCTTGCACCGGCGTTGTAATCACAGACAGGGAGCCTGCGCGTGACCGTTTCCGGCGCCGACCCGATCGCGACTGCCCATATCCTCGGGGTCATTCTCGCGGGGGGTACGGGGGAGCGTCTGGGGGGGGTGGACAAGGCACTTTTGCAGCTGGACGGTGTGGCCCTGGTAAGCCGCGTGAGCGCGCGGTTGGCCCCACAGGTCGGCGCTGTCGTGATCAGTGCCAACGGCGATCCGGCGCGCTTTGCGCGGCTCTGTGATCATGAGGTTCTGGCGGATGAGGCGCCGCTTGGACCGCTGTCGGGGGTGCTGTGTGGCCTCGACTATGCCGTGCGCCACGGATTTTCCCATGTGCTTAGCGTTGCGGTGGACACGCCGTTTTTTCCAAAGGATCTGGGCGCGCAGCTGGCGCAGGCCGGTTTTGCGCTGGCATGTGACACGGCGGGCGATTTGCACCCGACCTTTGGGGTGTGGCCTGTGTCGCTGCGCGCCGAGCTGCGCTTGAGCTTGCAGGCAGGGCGGCGGCGCCTGCGCGGTTTTGCGCGCGACCATGGCGCACAAGAATGCATATGCGGCGCGCCTTCGGCGTTTTTCAACATCAATACCCCCGCCGATATGGCCGGTGCAGAGGCGGTTTTGCGCGGCGAAACCTGCTTTGAACCGGCGCGCGATGCTTTGGTTGGTGATGTGTTGGCCCATCTTGATGCCGCATTTTCCCGCTGCGTGGGTGTTGAGACATCTGCGCCGGACCAAGCGGCAGGGCGGGTTCTGGCCGCCCCTGTCCGCGCGCAGCGCGCAAGCCCTGCCAGCCGTTGCGCTGCGGTCGATGGCTTTGCGCTGGGCGCAGGGGCGGGGCCGTGGCGGTTGCGCGTGGGGCGTGCGGCGGCGGGTCATCCGTTTCAGGGCGCTTTGCAAACAGGTCAGGCCGTTGCCATTTTGACGGGCGCACAGGTGCCGCACGGCACGCAGAGGGTCGCCATGCACGAGCGTGTCATCGTGACGGGCGATGAGGTCCATGCCCGTGAGGGACAAAGCGGGGGCAATATTCGCGAGCGCGGCGAAGATTTCGATGCAGGCGAGATGCTGTTGCCCGCCGGCCGCCGTCTGGAGGCCCGTGCGCTGGCGCTTTTGGCCGCGGGCGTGGTGCGCGAGGTCGCGGTTTGCCACCCGCTGCGCGTGGGCATTTTGTCGACGGGTGACGAGGTCAAACCCGTCGATCAGGTGCGCGCGCCCCATGAAATTGCCGATGTGAACGGCCCGATGCTGCGCAGCCTTGTGGCGGGATGGGGCTTTGAGGTCGTGGCTTTGGGTCATGCGCCCGATGACGAGAGCGCTTTGCGCGACACCCTGAACGCGGCCGCCGGGCGGGTCGATGTCCTGTTGACCTCCGGTGGCGCGGCCTCAGGGCAGGAGGACCATCTTGCGCGGCTGATGCAGGCAGAAGGCCGCGCGCAGCAATGGCATGTCGCGATGAAGCCGGGCCGCCCGCTGGTCACGGGGCAGTGGCGGGGCATGGCGGTGATGGGGTTGCCCGGCAATCCGGTCGCGGCCTTTACGTCGGCGCAGATATTTGCGTGGCCCCTGCTGGCGCGTCTGGCCGGCGAAAGCTATGCGCCGCGCATCGTCACGCTGCCGGCTGAATTCAGCTTTTCCAAACGGGCAGGGCGTCGGGAATTTCTGCGCGGCTGGCTGACGGACGCGGGCGGGCGCGTGGCGATGCATCCCTCGACCTCATCCGCCCATGTGTCGAGCCTTGCGCAGGCGGAGGGGTTGATCGACCTGCCTGAGACCGTCACGCAAGTGCAAAAGGGCGATTTGGTGCGTTTTCGCCTGTTGTCTTAGCGGCGTGTTGTCTTGACGGCGTGCTACGCCAACTGCCTGTCGCCGTGGGCGTGTGACGGGTGCACAGGCCGCCGCTCAAGACGCCGCAGGCAGTCAGTGCTCGATCTGGCGCAGGCGGGGGTAGGACGCGGGGCGCTGTGTGTGACGCATCTGCGACAGGCCGTATACCCCCAAAGCTGAAACGAGCAGCGTGAGCGAGCCGAGGACCATATAGGCCAGTAAAGCCGCCCAGACCGGCAGTCCGGCCGTGAGGGCCCCCGCGAGCCCCATCACACCGAACGCCAAAGCAAAAACCGTAAGCCCAATAACCATTCCTGATCTCCTGTCTGGCGGATCAGGCAGGGATCAAATGTCCGATCCTGCGCGATCCGTGATTGATCGTGTCACCTTGGGCGTCTTGCCCGTTGGGGCAGAATGGCGCTCGAAGCATGGCGAAATCATGGCTCAGGAATGGTTGAGATGGGCCTAATGTTCCCACTTTTTTGGTAAACTGTTTGCACAGATTTACGCGGACATGTGATCGTCTTTCGGCGCGGGCTCCCAAGCCACGGTAAACTTGCACAAAAGAGCCTCGACCGCCGCCAGATCGTCCTGCGCATCGATCCGCGCGACCAACCCGCGTTTGCGATCGTCAATCACCTCCCGGACCCGCGCTTCAAGGCCCGCTTGGGCAAAGGCAGCATCAAAGACCCGCGTGATCGCCTGTTTGCGCAGCGCAGGTTTGAACACTTTGCCTACGGCGGTTTTGGGCAGCTCTGCGAGGATGTCGATATGTTTGGGAAGGGCCGCGCGCTCGGTGATGTGGGTGCGCGCATAGTCCATCAACTCGTCCGGGGTGACGGTTGCGCCAGCCACCAGTTCGACAAAGGCGCAGGGCAGTTCGCCCGAATGCGCATCCGGTTGCCCGATGGCACCGGCCATTGCGACCGCAGAATGGCCCGCCAGCGCTTCCTCGATCACCGCAGGGTCGATGTTGTGCCCGCCGCGGATGATCAGATCCTTGGCGCGGCCGGTAATGTAGAGATAGCCCTCGTCGTCAATGCGGCCCAGATCGCCGGTGCGCAGGTAGAGTTCGTTGTGGAAGAGGTCGCGGTTTTTATCGACCTCGGTGTAGGTCGATCCGGCGAAAACCCCCGGACTCGAGACGCAGATTTCCCCGACCTCATCGGTGGCGCAGGCCATTGGACCCTCGGGGCCGGACTTGAGAATTTTGACCTCGCAATAGGGCAAGGGAATGCCGACAGAGCCGATCTTCTTGGCGCCCGAGGGCGGGTTGCACGACACAAGGCAGGTCGCTTCGGTAAGGCCGTAGCCCTCGACGATGGCCACGCCCGTGGCCGCCTCAAAACGGCGGAACAATTCCAGCGGCAGCGGGGAGGACCCCGAAAACGCCGTTTTGATCGTGGAAATATCCGCGTTGATCGGGCGCTGCATCAGCGCCGAGAGCGCCGTGGGCACGGTGATGACAAAGGTCACTTTCCAGCGCTCGACCAGCTTCCAGAAGTTGTCGAATACCCCGTCGCCGCGATAGCCAGCAGGGGTGGGGAAAATCCCCTGCGCGCCCGAGGCGATCATGGCCATGAAAATGACGTGGCAGGCAAAGACGTGAAACAGTGGCAGCGGGCACATCAGCACGTCTTTTTCGTCAAACAGAAGCTTGGCGCCAAGCCAGCCGTTGTAGACCATGCCGCTGTATTTATGCTGCGCGACCTTGGGCATGCCGGTGGTTCCGCCGGTGTGGAAATAGGCGGCAACGCGGTCGCCCGCGCTATCGGCAAAGGCGAGGGTCTCGGGCTGCAAATCGCAGGATTTGTTGAAATCCAGCACCTCGGCATGATGCGCGTGCGCTCCGGGGTTCTTGGGGCGCACCAGCGGCACGATCCAGCTTTTGGGGGGCGTGAGGTAGCGCAGCAGATCGACCTCAAGCACGGCCGTTACCCCGGGCGCGTCCTTGATGGCAGCGGCGACCTTTTGCGCCACATCCGTCTTGGGGAAGGCGCGCAGCGTGACAACCACCTTGGCTTTGGTTTCGCGCAGGATAGAGGCCATTTGTTCGGCCTCGAGCAGCGGGTTGATCGGGTTGACGATCCCCGCAATCATCCCGCCGACAAAGGTGACAGCGGTCTCGGTGCAATTGGGCATGATGTAGGCGATGGTGTCGCCCTCGCTCACGCCAAGGCTGCGAAACAGGTTTGCCGCCTGCACGCTGCGCGCGTGGAACTGTGCCCAGGTGAGGGTCTCGGCGGGGGCTTTGGGGTCTGACAGCAACTGGTAGGACATCGCGGGTCGCTCGGGAAAGCGGTCCTTGGTCGATGTGATGAATTCATACATGGTGCGCGGCAGATCGCGCGACTCCCATGGCATTTCGGCCTCGATTGCATCGCGATCCGCGCGGTTCTTGAAACTTGCCGCCGGCATGGTGGCGACCGACGCAGACGCAAAGTCTGTGGCCCCTTGGGTCAGACGTTCCATTTCATTTCCTCCCATATCGGCTTGCTGACGCAAACCGTCTCTCCTGTGGATCAGGATGGCGGCAGGGCCGCATCCGCGCAAGGGCAAGCCTGCGACTGAAACGCAACGTAAAACCTGATGTCTCAGGATACCGCCTGTGCGCGCGCTTCTCAAGAGCGGGCAAAATCAGGGCGACACACGCAAAAAGGGCATGACCTGCGCCATGCCCTCGGGGTGTTGCGATCGCTTGAGCTGCGCGGGTCAGGCGCTGGTATCTTGGGGGATGCGCAGTTTCTGACCGGGGTAGATTTTGTCGGGGTGGCTCAACATGGGTTTGTTGGCATCAAAGATTTCCATGTAGCGGTTGCCATTGCCCAGCGCGTCCTTGGCAATCGCCCAAAGCGTGTCGCCTTTTTTGACATCGTGATACACCGCCTCGTCTCCGGGGACGTCGTCTTGCACCGCTGCGATCCCTTCGACATTGCCGACCGCCAGAATGACCTTTTCCTTGGTTTCCTGGTCTTTGGCGGTGCCGCTCAGTTTGACCGTGTCGCCTTCGACGGCGATATCCATGCCATCGGCTTCCAGCCCGAGCGCCTCAAGTTCGGCAAGCAGCGCGTCCTTTTGGGGCGCGGCCTGGGATTTTTCCTTGTTGAAAAGTGATTTTCCTGCGTCTTTGACGAAGCTAAAAATGCCCATTTTTGATTATCCTTTGTCTCAAAGCCACCCGATGAAAATGTGAGGTAGGGCAGCAAATGTGTCGGTCTGTGTGCAGGTTATGCCGCGCCTGCACCGTCTGTAAACTGTAGCTTTGCAAGGCGCGCATAAAGTCCGCCCTCGGCCACCAATGCGGCATGCGTGCCTTGGGCCACGATGCGGCCGGCGTCGAAAACCACGATGCGATCGGCCTTTTTCACCGTGGCCAAGCGGTGCGCCACGATCAGGGTGGTGCGGCTGCGGGCCATATCGTCCACAGCCCCCTGAACCAGGCGCTCGCTTTCGGCATCCAGCGCCGATGTGGCTTCGTCCAGCAGCAAGACCGGCGTGTCGCGCAGAATGGCGCGGGCAATGGCGATGCGTTGTTTTTGCCCCCCCGACAGCATGATCCCGCGTTCGCCCACATAGGTGTCAAACCCTTGCGGCAGGGCAGCAAGAAAATCATAGGCGGCTGCGGCCCTTGCGGCGGCTTCGACCTCTGCATCGGTGGCCTCGGGGCGGCCAAAGCGGATGTTATCGCGCGCCGAGGCCGCGAAAATGACCGGATCCTGGGGCACAAGCGCCAGAAACTGGCGAAAGTCGGCTCGCGCCAGCTCGGGCAGGGGGATTCCGTCCAGCGTGATGCGCCCCGCCTGCGGATCGTAAAACCGTTGCAGCAACTGGATGATCGTCGATTTGCCCGCGCCCGAGGGCCCGACAAGCGCAACCGTTTCACCCGCGGCGATATGCAGGTCGATGTGATCGAGCGCCGAGGTTTCGGGGCGCGAGGGGTAGGAAAACCGCACGCCCTCAAAGCGGATGTCGCCGCGCACGGGGCGGGCGAGTTGCTGGGGCTTGGCGGGGTCGGTGACACTATCCGTGGCGCTGAGCAATTCCATCAGCCGTTCTGTCGCGCCCGCCGCGCGCTGCAATTCACCCCAAATCTCGGACAGCGCCCCAACGGCACCGGCGACCATGATCGCGTAGATCACGAATTGTACCAATTCGCCGACGCTCATCGTGTTGCCGCTGACATCGCGTGCGCCGATCCACAGCACGCCGACAACGCCCGAGAAAATCAGCGCAATCACGATGACCGTCATCGCGGCGCGGGTGCCGATGCGGATGCGCGCGGAGTCAAAGCTTTTTTCCGTCACCGTGTCAAAGCGGGCGGTGGTGGCGCTTTCGGCCGTGAAGGCCTGAACGGTCTGCGCGGACAGGAGCGCCTCGGAGGCATTGCCCGACGAATTGGCGATCCATTCCTGGTTCTCGCGGCTGAGCTTGCGCAAGCGCCGCCCAAGCACGACGATCGGGATGATCACAACCGGCACAATCAACAGCACCAAGCCCGTAAGCTTGGCGGAGGTAAAGAGCATCAGCACCAGCCCGCCAAGGAAAATCAACACGTTGCGCAGGGCCACCGAAATCGACGATCCGATCACGCTCAGGATCAGCGTGGTATCGGTGGTGATGCGCGACAGGACTTCGCCCGTCATGATATTTTCGAAAAACGCGGGCGACATGCGCACCATCCGGGCGAAAACGGCCTTGCGGATGTCGGTGACCACCCGTTCGCCCAACCGTGTCACAAGATAGTAGCGCAGCCCCGTGCCAAGCGCGAGCAGCAGCGCAATCGCAAGCGCCGCGCCGAAATAATTGTCGAGCATGAGGGTTTCGCTGGCCTGAAACCCGTCCACCACGCGGCGCACCGCGATGGGGAGGATCAGCGAAATACAGGCGGTCAGAACCAGCGCAACAAAGGCGGCAACCAGCAGGCGTTTGTAGGGGGTGATGTAGGGCCACAGCCCGCCCAGAGCACTGATCCGTTTGGATTTCTCGCGCTCGGCGGCGTCTTGAAGGGTCCGGTCAGCCATGGGTGTACCTCGTATTGCCCGTGTTGCGTCTGTGATAGACACAGGGGGGGCGGGGGGCAACCGGCGCCGGTGCGAAACTGCGCTTAAAGCGCGTCGCAGCCTTGCGTCAAATGCGCTCAGGCTCGGGGCGGGTGAGCGTCGCCTGAAACTGGCGCAGCGTGCAAAAGACCGCGAAGTCGCGGCTGCGCGCGGCAACGCCGGCAGGCTCTGGTGCAACGCTGAAATGGGGCTGCTGCATGCCGACACTTGCGGCGGCGAGGTCGTCAAACAGACCCGCGCCCGTGGCGGCCAGCATCGCGCTGCCCAAAAGCATGGTGTCTTGCGCGGCGGCGACGTCAAGCGGGGTCGCAAGGGCATCGGCATAGGTCTGCACCAGCAGTGGGCTGCGGGCATGGCCCCCCGCCAGATGCAGGCGGCTGACATCAAAGCCGGTTTTCCCCATGCCCGACACGATTTCGCGCAGCCCCAAGGCCAAAGCCACAGCGGTGCGCCAGTAGATTTTGCGTAAGGACCCCCGTCCGCTTTCCAGCGACAGGCCGGTGATCAATCCGCGCGCCATCGGGTCGGGGTTGGGGGAGCGCCTGCCGTTGAAATCGGGCAGAACGTTGATTTCATTGCCCCAATCCTGCCCATACTGCGCAAGGCAGTCGTTGATTTCGCGCGCAAGGGCCGTGTGCAGATCGGGGGAGGGTTCGCAATTTCCATAGAGACGGATCACGTGATCCAGCAGCGCACCGGAGGAGGATTGCCCCCCTTCGCAGGCGTAGTGATCGGGCAGGACCGTGCCGTAGAACGGCCCCCACAGACCCTGCGAGGCGAGAGGCGTGCGCGACAGCCCCATCACGCAGGTCGAGGTGCCGCCGATCAACGCCAGACCACGGGTTTTATGCGGACCGAGGGTCGCCAGCGCGCCGGCAAAGGCATCGACCGCCCCCGCCGCGACCATGCAGTGCGCCGTCAGACCCAGATCGGTGGCGGCTTGGGCGCTGAGGCGGGCGATGGGCGCGCCAAGCGCCACCACGTCGGATTTCAGCCCCGCGCGGTGGCGCATGTCGGCCAGACCCGCATCGCGAAACCATCCGTCCTGCCAGCCCGTTTGCGCGTCCCAGCCCCATTTCGCGGCCAGCACCGAGGCCGAGCGCGCCGGGCGGCCCGTGGCGCGATAGGCCAGAAAATCCGCCAGATCATAGGCGCCGCCAAGCTGCGCCCACAGATCGGGACGGGCGTTGCGCAGCCACGCGAGTTTGGGAATTTGCAACTCGGGAGAGATCGCGCCACCACTGCTGCGCACCAGCGGGTGGTTGGCCTGCGTCAGCGTCCGCGCTTCGGTGGCCGCGCGGTGATCGAACCAGGCGATCGTGTCGCGCCCGTCCGGACCCAAGGCAAGGGGGGCGTCATTTTGATCGCGCAGCACCAGCGAACAGGTCGCATCAAAGGCAAGGCCAAGGACGGTTTCAGGGGCCACGCCGCTGTCGTTCAGGGCAGCCTGCATCGCGGTGCAGACGGCACGCCAGATGTCTTGCGAGGCGTGTTCAGCCTGTTGTCCGTCCTGCATCCAGAGCCGGATCGGCGACACAGCCCGCGCCAACAGCGCGCCGGAGACATCGAAAATGCCCGCGCGTGCGCTGGTGGTCCCGACGTCCACGGCAGCCAGAAATCTCATGCGTTCGTGCCCTCTCCCGTGGCCTTGGTGCCCAGCTTAAAACGAGTTTGGCTGCGGGGCCAGCCACTGCGCAAGGTGAATTTCGAGCGCGGCCATTGTGGGGCATATCGCATCGGGACGCGGTGTGTCGCAGTCCAGCATCTGGGCCTCGAGGTTCGCGGCCAGCGCGTGGCTGCCGCCGGTGAACCCCAGCACCGTCATGCCAGCGGCGCGCGCAGCGGTGATGCCGGCCGGGCTGTCTTCGACGACGATACAGCGCGCGGGCGGCGTGGCCATTTGCGCTGCGGCGTGCAGGAACAGATCAGGCGCGGGTTTGCCGTGTTTAACCATCGTCGCGGAAAAGACCCGCGGGCCAAAACTGTCTGCAAGGCCGGTCTTTTCAAGCGAAAGCGCAATGCGGTCGGGATGGCTGGAGGAGGCCACGCAGACCGGCACGTCAAGGCGCGCAATCATGTCGCGCACACCCGGGATCGCGGTGAGATCACGGGTCAGCCGGTCAAACAGCCGGCCGCGAAACTGTGCCAGATGCGCATCCGACAAAGTTATCCCAAAGCTTTGGGACAGGGTTGCGCGCATCGTGTCTACGGAGCGTCCCAACAGGCGGTCGTAGGCCTCGGCTTCGGAAAGGGCGCAGCCCAGTTCGCTCAGCAAATCGCGCAGCTCAGCGATGGCCAGCGGTTCGCTGTCCACCAGCACCCCGTCGCAATCGAAGATCACCAGATCTGCCTGCCGCTCCTGCCCCATCCTGTGCTTAGTGCCCTGTGTCGATGTAGCGGGTCAATGTGGCGGCCGTGCCGGTTTCCCACAGCAGGCCCAGCCATTTGGCAAAGCTTTGCGCAAACCGCGCGTCCTTGCCGACGTCGCCGTAAACCTCGCCCATGTCGAGCCATGCCTGCGGGTTGGTTTTTGCCGCCGTGGCGACGGGCACAAGCGCGTCCCAATTGGGATCGTTGGGGTCGATCACCGCACCGGAGTCGGTGACCCCCGCGCAGTAACGACACCACAGGGCCGACTCCAGCGCCAGACCTTCGATCTTGCCGCCCGCTTTGAGGCTGTCGGCGATGGTCGGCACGATGAATTTGGGCTGGCGATTGGAGCCGTCCAGACAGAGGCGGCGCACCGTGTCCCCGATTTTGGGATTGGCAAAGCGGCGCTGGATCAGGGCAAAGTAGTCGTCCAGATTCGTGTCGGGCACCGGCGGGACAGCGGGGATGATTTCTTCATTCTCGATGCGCGCAAGAAAGGCGGCGACAAGCGGGTTTTCCATTGCCTCATGCACGAAATGGATGTCCATCAGCCCCGCAGGATAGGCGATGACCGCGTGGCCGCCGTTCAAAATCCGCAGCTTCATCAACTCGAAGGGTTGCACGTCCTCGACGAATTGCACACCGACGTCTTCCAGCGGCGGGCGGCCTTGGGGGAAGTTATCTTCGAGCACCCACTGGATGTAATCTTCGCAAAACACCGGCCACTGATCGGCCACGCCGAACTCTTCGGCGGCGATTTTGCGCTCGCGCTCGGAGGTGGCGGGGGTGATGCGGTCGACCATGCCGTTGGGGAAGGCCACATTGGCCTCGATCCACTCGGCAAGCGCAGGATCGCTGAGGCGCGCAAGGCCTGCCACAGCGTTCTGGGCGACATGGCCGTTGTGGGGGATGTTGTCGCAGGACATGACGGTAAAGGGCGCAAGACCGGCATCGCGGCGGGCCTTGAGACCGGCAACCAGCATGCCAAAGACGGTTTTGGGGGCATCGGGCTGCGCGGCATCGGCCACAATGGCAGGATGGGCGGGGTCAAAGCGGTCGGTCTCGGCATTGATGAAATAGCCGCCCTCGGTGATGGTCATCGAGGCAATCTTGATCGCAGGGTCGCTCAGTTTGGCAATGATTTCGGCGGCGTTGCCCGCCTCAAGATAGTCGATCATGGCGCCGGTGACGCGGGCCTCGGCGCTGTCGGCTTCCTGGGCGACAACGCAGCACAGGTAGTCCTGGGACGCCAGAATGTCGCGCGCCCGCGCATCGGCGGCCATCACGCCCGCGCCAACCAGCGCGAAATCCTGCCCCAGACCTTTGTTGAACAGGGCATCAAGGTAGACCGCCTGATGGGCGCGGTGGAAGTTGCCCACGCCAAAGTGCAGGATGCCCGCGCTCAGATCACTGCGGGCGTAGGACGGGCGCGCGACGGCTGGGGGCAGACGGTCGAGCATGGCAAGCGAGAGAGGCGTAAACATGGGCAATCCCTGAAAAGCGGGGGCCGCGCCGCACAGGGCGCAGGCCGTTTTTAGTAAAGGGCGAGACCGGCAGCGTCGAAGCGGTGCAGGCGGGTCAGATCCGGCGTCATGTAAACCGTGTCGCCGTGTTTGACCTGGAAGTCGCCGATGGTGCGCACGTTCAACTCACCCAATTGCGCAGAATGGATGCGCAGGAAGGTGTCCGAGCCAAGGTGTTCGGCCAGACCCACAGTGCCCGACCACGGACCTTCGGTTTTGGACAGGGTGATGTGTTCCGGGCGCACGCCGATGGCATGGGCATCATGTTTTGCGGCCTCTGCCCCTTCGACAAAGTTCATCTTGGGCGAACCGATGAAACCGGCGACAAAACGGTTGCGCGGGCGCTCGTAAAGTTCGAGCGGGCTGCCGACCTGTTCGATGTTGCCCGCGCGCAGCACGACGATCTTGTCGGCCATGGTCATGGCTTCTACCTGATCGTGGGTCACATAGACCATTGTGGTTGCCAGCGTGCGGTGCAGGTCGGAAATCTCGGCGCGCATGTTGACGCGCAGCGCCGCATCGAGGTTCGAGAGCGGCTCGTCAAAGAGGAAGGCCGAGGGTTCGCGCACAATCGCGCGGCCAATCGCAACCCGCTGGCGCTGACCGCCCGACAATTGGCCCGGTCGGCGGTCCAGATAGTCGGTAAGGTTCAGCACATCGGCGGCGTTCTTGATCCGGCGGTCCTGTTCGTCCTGCGCCATGCCCGCCATCTTCATCGGGAAGGCGATGTTCTTGCGCACCGACATATGCGGGTAGAGCGCATAGGACTGGAACACCATCGCAAGACCGCGTTTGGCGGGCGATGCATCGGTGGCATTGGTGCCGTCGATGTCGATCTGGCCCGAGGACACATCCTCAAGCCCGGCGATCAGGCGCAACAGGGTGGATTTGCCGCAGCCCGAGGGGCCGACAAAGACCACGAATTCGCCGTCGTGGATTTCCAGATCGAGCGGGGGGATGACCTGAACGTCGCCGAAGCTTTTGGTCACTTGTTTGAGGGTAATGCTGCCCATTGGTCAGGGTCTCCTTATTTCACGGCGCCGAAGGTGAGGCCACGCACGAGTTGTTTCTGGCTGAACCAGCCGAGGATCATGATCGGCGCAATGGCCATGGTCGAGGCCGCCGAAAGCTTGGCGTAGAACAGGCCTTCCGGCGAGGAATACGACGCGATGAAGGCGGTAAGCGGGGCGGCTTTGGCCGCTGTCAGGTTGAGTGTCCAGAAGGCTTCGTTCCACGCAAGGATCACGTTGAGCAGGAGCGTGGAGGCGATGCCGGGGACGGCCATGGGCGTCAGGACATAGATGATTTCGTTGCGCAGGTTCGCCCCGTCCATCCGTGCTGCCTCAAGGATTTCGCCAGGGATTTCCTTGAAGTAGGTGTAGAGCATCCAGATGATGATCGGCAGGTTCATAAGCATCAGGACGACGACCAGACCGGAACGCGTATCGAGCAGGCCGAGGTTGCGAAACAGCAGGTAGATCGGGATCAACACACCCACGGCGGGCATCATTTTCGTGGACAGCATCCACATCAGCACATCTTTGGTGCGCTTGCCCGGCACAAAGGCCATGGCCCAGGCGGCGGGCACCGCGATCAACAGGCCGAGCAACGTAGAGCCGAGCGAAATGATCACAGAGTTCATGAAGTGGCGTGCGTAGTTGGAACGCTCCTGCACGGTGGCGTAGTTTTCCAACGTCCAGTCGAAGTTGAACCAGACGGGCGGGTCGGCGATGGCGACGGCTTCGGTTTTGAAACTGGTCAGCACCGTCCACAGGATGGGAAAGAAGATGACCAGAGCGATGATCCACGCGAGGGCCGTGACGCCGGCTTTGCGGGTTGCGGTGGTTTTACGGGCCATGGATGTGCCTCCTTACGCGTCGAGGTTCTTGCCGATCATCCGCATCAGGAAGAAGGCAACGATGTTGGCGAGGATGATGGCGACGACGCCACCGGCGGCACCCATGCCGACGTCATATTGCAACAGCGACTGGGCATAGATGAGGTAGGTGAGGTTGGTCGAGGCATATCCCGGGCCGCCGTTCGTGGTCACAAGGATTTCGGCAAAGACCGACAGCAAAAAGATGGTTTCGATCAGGATCACAACGGTGGCCGCGCGGCTGAGGTGGGGCACCACGATATAGAAAAAGCGCGACAGATAGCCCGCACCGTCCATTTCGGCGGCTTCGATCTGTTCGCTGTCCAGCGACTGCATCGCCGTGAGCAGGATCAGCGTGGCAAAGGGAAGCCATGCCCAGCTTACGATGACGATGATCGACATCAGCGGCGCTTGGGACAGAAAATCAAAGGGCTGCAGGCCGAGTGCCTTGAACAGATGGGCAAACAGACCGTTCACGGGGTTCATGAACATGTTCTTCCAGACCAGCGCCGAGACGGTCGGCATGACAAAGAACGGCGCAATGGTCAGGATGCGCACCACGCCCTGGCCCCAGAAATCCTGATCCAGCAGCAGGGCCAGAAGCACGCCGCCGACAACCGTGATCACCAGAACGCCGACCACGAGGAACAGCGTGTTGAACAGCGCGGCGGTAAAGGCGGGATCGGTCAAAAAGTAGTAGTAGTTATCCCAGCCGGCGAAGGTTTCCATCCCCGGCATCAACAGGTTGTAGCGTTGGAAGGAAAACCACAGGGTCATGCCCAGCGGGATCACCATCCAGGCCATCAACAGCAAGACAGAGGGGGCGATCATGAACCGCGCGGCGGATTTTGAATGTTCGGTCGCCATCGTGGACGGCTCCTTTCGGGCGTAGTCGGGTCAGGTCAATCGGGGGCGAGGGTCAGTCTCGGTTGGCAGGGGGCTGGGGCGTTGAACACACCGCAGGCCGCTGCCGGACAAGATGCATAGAGGGCGCGCAAGAGAGCACACAGGCAGAGGGGGAGAAGAACACCGTCCGGACTGGTCATTTTCCGGACGGTGCAGGTGCGGCAGGGGCGGGGAAGCACCCCTGCCGCGGAGGGTCCGAAAACGGGCTTACTTGATGTAGCCGGCTTTCTTCATCTCACGCTCGGTGAGCGACTGGGCCGCAGCAAGCGCGTCTTCTGCGGACATCTGGCCTGCGAGGGCCGCCGAGAACTGCTGGCCGACGGCAGTGCCGAGGCCCTGGAACTCGGGGATCGCCACGAACTGGACGCCGGTGTAGGGCACGGGGTCCACGGTCGGGTTGGTCGGGTCAGCCGAGTTGATCGACTGGAGCGTCATCATCGCAAAGGGGACCTCGATATACTCGGGGGTCTCATAGAGCGACTGACGGGTGCCCGGGGGAACGTTGGCCCAACCGTCTTTGGCCGCAACCAGTTCGGTGTAATGCTTGGAGGTGGCCCAAGCGACGAACTCTTTGGCGGCATCGGCTTTTTCGGTGCCCGCAGGGATGGCGAGGTTCCAAGCCCACAGCCAGTTGCCGCGCTTGCCAAGGCCGTTATCGGGCGCAAGGGCAAAGCCCACGTTGTCAGCGACCTGGCTGTCGTTGGGGTTGGTCACGAAAGAGGCTGCAACGGTTGCGTCGATCCACATGCCGCATTTGCCGGTCTGGAACAGCGACAGGTTTTCGTTGAACCCGTTGCCCGAGGCACCGGGAGGGCCGTAGTTGTTCATCAGGTCGAGGTAATCGGTCAGCGTTGCTTTCCATGCCTCGCCGTCAAACTGCGGGTTCCACTCTTCGTCGAACCAGCGGGCGCCGTAGGAGTTGGACATGGCGGTGAGGAAGGCCATGTTTTCGCCCCAGCCGGCTTTGCCGCGCAGGCAGATCCCGTAGACCTCGCCCTCTTTGTCGGTCATTGCGGCCGCAGCTTCCTTGATGAAATCCCAGGTGGGGGCGTCGGGCATTTCAAGACCGGCTTTTTCCATCAGGTCTGTGCGATACATGACCATGGAGCTTTCGGCATAGAAGGGCGCGGCATAGAGTTTGCCGTCATGGGTCAGGCCAGACCGGATCGCGGGCAGGATGTCATCGACATCATAGTCTTCGCCCATGTCTTCAAGCGGGACCAGCCAGCCCTGTGCGGCCCAGATCGGAGCCTCGTAGGTGCCGATGGTCATCACGTCATACTGACCGCCTTTGGTGGCGATGTCGGTGGTGACGCGCTGGCGCAGCACGTTTTCTTCCAGCGTCACCCATTCGAGCTCGATGTCGGGGTGCTGGGCGGTAAAGTCCTCGGTCAGGCCCTGCATGCGGATCATGTCACCGTTGTTCACGGTGGCGATGGTCAGCGTTTCGGCAGATGCGGCGGTTGCGAGTGCGGCAACTGCGGTGGCGCCCAACAGGGCGCGGGTCATGCTTTTCATGGTATCCTCCCAAAAAGATCGAGCCGGTGGTGCGCTTGCCGCCCCTCCTCAGGTTTGGGCAATTGCTACCAGCTTGAGCAAATACTCACATCCCCGCATGGCTCTTGTCAACAAGATTTCGCTCCGGCGTCGTCAAGACGCAGGTGCTATGGAGCTAACCAACAGATTAATAAATGATTTACGCGAGCAATGTGGCGGCGGTTTCTTCGTCGGTGATCAGGCCGTTGATCAGGCCGCCAAGGATTGCCGCGTGAATGCCGCGCGCTTTGCTCAGGCCTTTTGCCGCGCCCAGCACCAAAGTGGAATCGGTGGCCTGTGGCAGGGTCGAGGCGACCCGCGCGTTGCTCAGGTCCTGGATCAGCGCGCCGCTGGCATCAAAGGTCCAGCCCAGAATTTCGCCCACGGCGCCCGCCTCGACCAGGCGCTCGGCCTCATCGGCCCCGATAAACCCGTCGCGCACCAGCGGCGCGCCGGGGGCCATTTCCCCAACCCCGACAAAGGCAACATCGGCCCGCAAGCCCAGGGCGCGCGTGTTGGCGATGGTTTTTTGCGCCAGCAACAGGTCGCGCTCGGCGCTGGAGGCGGCAACGACAGGCATGGGCATGGGGTAGGTCTTCGCGGTAACTTTTTCCGAGATTGAAAACAGCACGTTGTAAAAAGCGGTCGAGCCATCGGGCGCGATATTGCCCGTAAGCGACACGATCCGGTGCTGGGCGCAGTCGATCGCGGGCAAATGCGCAATCGCGGCCCGCAGGGTGCGCCCCGTCCCGAGGGCGATGATGGCAGCGGTGTCGCGGGTCAGCCAGGTTTCGATCATATTTCCGGTGGCTTCGGCAACGCCTGCGGAACTGGAGGTATCGGGCAGGGTCGGCACGACTTCGCACACCCGTAGCCCGAACTGGTCCTTGAGGTCTTCGGCCAGGCCCAGACAGCGCGCAATCGGATGGTCAATGCGTACCTTGACGAGGCCCGCCTGCACCGCCTGACTGACGAGGCGCTGCGCGGTCTGGCGCGACACGCCCAGAATGGTCGCGATTTCTTCTTGGGTTTTGCCACCGATATGGGCAAGCCAAGCGGCCCGCGCCGCGTCATCCAGACGTTTGGAACTTTCCATCGGTGTGCCTCCCTGACTGTCTTTCCCTGTTGTGCCGTGGAACCGGGGAGATTTCCAGCGAGGATGGCGCAATTTTATGCCAAAGCCGGACGGCCAGCCCCGCGCAGGCGCCCTGAAAGGCCTTCTGACACGCGCGTGTAACGTAGGGTCACGGCGCGCGTGCGGGGCGGGGTGGGGGCGACAGGGGAGGGCGCGCATGCCCCTCTGGTTTCAGTGAATTTTTTGCAAAATACCGGCTATTTTCTTGACGCGAAGCGGGAACGGCATACCTTCACCGCCGTGCTTTATTCGAGTTCTGCGTTGTATTTCGCATCCCAGTGTGTTCTTTTTTGCACATGCTCCGACGGGTGGCTGCAAAGTTGCCCTGTGCGTTCTCTCGCACCACATGCGACCCAGAGTTCTGATTTGGCCGGTTCGGTCAAGGCGTGATCTGACGGGTGCCCGACGCGGATCCTGCGGGATCTTAAAGACCGTCGCGCAGCGCCGGCACGTCCGGGAGAACAGCGGCCCCCTTGGCCGCACGGAGAAATCGCCCATTCGGGTGGTGACCGACAGCAAGCGTTCCATCCGGAGCGCCCTCAGGATAACCAACGAACGACGGGGGAAATTCCCAATGACGATCCGTAAAATCTGCGCAGTTTCTGCGCTTGGCCTTATCGCGTCTGCTGGCGCTGCAATGGCGCAAGACAGCTGTGGCGCAGTTTCGATTGCCGAAATGGACTGGGCCTCGGCCGAGCTGATGGCCAATGTGGACGCCATCATCCTTGAAGAAGGCTATGGCTGCGACGTGACTTTGGTGCCGGGCGCCACGACAACGACTTTCGCGTCGATGTCCGAAAAGGGACAGCCCGATGTGGCCCCCGAGCTTTGGATCAACGCGGTGCGCGATCCGCTGATGGCCGCCAAAGAAGAGGGCACGCTTGTCACTCTCAACGAAGGCCCGATCACCGATCTGGGCGAAGGCTGGTGGGTCACCCCCGCGTTCCACGCTGAATATCCTGAACTGGACACGGTCGAGAAGCTGCTCGAACGCCCTGACCTCTTCCCCTATGACGAGGACGAAAGCAAAGGCGCGTTCTACGGCTGCCCTGCCGGTTGGGGTTGTCAGCTTGTGAACGCCAACCTGTTCCGTGCGTTCGACATGGAAGAAAAAGGCTGGGTTCTGGTTGATCCGGGTTCGGGCGCTGGTCTTGATGGCTCGCTCGCAAGCGCTGCCGAGCGCGGTGAAAACTGGTTTGGCTATTATTGGTCGCCCACGTCCATCATCGGGAAATATGAAATGGTGATGCTGCCCTTCGAGGCGGAATTTGCCGGTCGTGAAAACTGGGACGGCTGCGTTGCCCTGTCCGAACAGGATTGCGCCGATCCCCAACCCACTGCTTGGACCGTGTCCGAAGTGCAAACCGTGTCCACCGATGATTTCATCGAAAACGCGGGGCCCGCGGCGCAATACTTTGAAACCCGTGTCTTCCCCGGTGAGGTGATGAACGGCATGCTGGTCTATATGAGCGAAAACCAGGCGACCGGTGAAGACGCCGCCTTTGAGTTCCTCGCAACGCAAGAAGACATCTGGACGCCCTGGGTGTCCGAAGAGGTCGCTGCGAAAATCAAAGACGCCCTGTAAGCGTCCACTGACAGGCGGGCTTTGATCCGCTCAAGGGGTTCGCGCAACAAGCGCGGACCCTCACTTATATGTAAAGGAAACCATGCATGGAATTTCTGAAGGAATTTCCCTCACTCGGCCGGAGCCAGCTTAGCGCGTTCCGACAATTCGTAGACGGCCATTTTCGCGATTTTACCCGCGCTTACGGCGAGGGGATCGAGGCCTTCTTTAATCCGCTTCTCAAATTCCTCGTTTGGTTTGAAAAACTGCTCCAAGCCACGCCCTGGCCGATCATCATCCTTGTGATTGCCGCCCTCGCATGGGCTGGCTCGCGGTCGTGGAAAATCACGACAGGGGCGATCCTTGCGTTTCTGGCGATCGGCGTCATGGGCATGTGGGAGGACACGATGTCCACGCTTGCCATTATTTCCGTGGCGACGTTCCTCTGTATCGCGATCGGCATTCCCATCGGCATTCTGATGGCGCGCTATAACCGCGCCCAAAGCCTGATCACGCCGGTTCTGGATGTGATGCAGACCATTCCGAGCTTCGTCTATCTGATCCCTGTGGTCATGTTGCTGGGCATCGGCAAGGTGCCGGGCCTTCTGGCGGTATGTATCTACGCGCTGCCGCCCATCGTGCGCCTGACCAACCTTGGCATCCGGCTTGTGGACCGCGAAGTGATGGAGGCCGCAACGGCGTTCGGGGCCTCCAATCGTGAAAAGCTGTTCGGGGTGCAGATCCCGCTGGCGCTGCCCAATATTTTCGCCGGTGTGAACCAGACCATCATGATGGCGCTGTCGATGGTGGTGATTGCCTCGATGATCGGCGTGCAAGGCCTTGGTGTGCCCGTGCTGCGTGCCATTTCCAACCAATATCTTGCGCTGGGCTTGATGAACGGTCTGGCCATTGTGGCGCTGGCGATCATTTTTGACCGAGTCAGCCAGACCTACGGCAAACGCCTGCAATCCTATCGGGAGAATGGACATGGTTGATCAAGTGACACCGCCCCCCTCGCTGCGCGACGACGAGGAGGACCAGCCTCCCAAAGTGCAGATCAAGAACCTGTACAAGATTTTCGGCGACACCCCTGAAAAGGTGTTGGCCGACGCAAAGGCAGGCATGACCAAGGCGGAGCTTTTGGAAAAGGACAATCACGTCCTTGGCCTGCGCAACATCAACCTCGATATTCCCGCCCACAAGATTCAGGTGATCATGGGCCTGTCGGGCTCGGGGAAATCGACGCTGATCCGCCACCTCAACCGCCTCATTGATCCCACCGACGGGGAGATCCTTGTGGACGGTGTCGATGTGATGACCATGGACGACAAGGAATTGCGCGATCTGCGGCGGTTCAAGATGTCGATGGTGTTTCAAAAGTTCGGCCTGCTGCCGCACCGCACCGTTCTGGAAAACGCTCTTTACGGGGTCGAGATCCAAGGGGTGGACAAGGCCGAAGGCGAAGCGCGTGCGCGCAAGTGGCTGGAACGTGTCGGGCTTGGTGGCTTTGAGGACTACTATCCGGGACAACTGTCGGGCGGCATGCAGCAACGTGTGGGGCTGGCGCGCGCGCTGGCGACCGATGCGGATATCCTGTTGATGGACGAAGCCTTCTCGGCGCTTGATCCGCTGATCCGCACGGATATGCAGTCGATCCTGCTCGAACTTCAGGACGAGTTGCACAAGACGATTATCTTCATCACCCATGATCTCGATGAGGCGCTCAACATTGGCGACAATATCGCGATCCTGCGTGACGGGGAAATCATCCAGTCCGGCGACCCGCAAAACATCATCATGTCTCCGGCGGATGACTACATCACCGACTTTATCAAGGAGGTGAACCGCGCCAAGGTGATCCGCATCCGCTCGATCATGCAGCGCGATGTGACGGACGGGCAGGGCGCGCCGCTGACGACCCGCACCTCTATCGAGGAATCCTTGCCGGCGCTGCACAAGAGCCCCAACGGGCGGTGCAACGTGGTGAACCCCAAGGGGGTCACGGTGGGCTCTGTCAGTCTTGACGATGCGATTGCCGCCCTTGCGCCGCGTTTGAGCGAGGGGGACGACGTGCGCTACGCCTGAGGCTGGGTGGCGAGTCCGACAGATTTCGACAAAAGGGCGGCCCGGCGGGTCGCCCTTTTGCTTTTGAGGGCGACTCGGCCAGCTTGTGGGCGCCACTTTTGGGTGTTTGAGGCGAGTCGGTTGTGGGTTGTTTTGGATTTATTTGGTGATTTTTGTTTTGGTGACTCGGGGGTGATTTGGTGTGTTTGGTTTTGATTTTTCGAAAGTTGCGCTTTGGGGTGTGGGTAAGTGGTTTTTGTTATCGTTTGGGGTG
>NZ_FWFS01000013.1 GCF_900172375.1 Aquimixticola soesokkakensis
ATGGCTCTGGACTTACAACAACGACCGCCCCAACATGGGCATCGGCGGCATCACACCCGCAATGAAACTGGCAATGGCCGCGTAAGTTCTACGGATGCACCCCGTTAAAAATGGGGGGATTACCCCACCACATCACCCCGCGTTTCGGGCTCTCGTAATTTTCATAAGCGTTTCAGACGCTTTCATGCGCCGATCAGCTCCCTTGACGTGTCTTCAATTGTGGAGAAATGTCAGCGGAGATGTGGTGAAAAGGATGTGCGCCGCGATGGGGAAATTTCGTTTTACGAAACGGCTTTCACTGCCGATGACGACGACATCGCAGCGTGTTCTTGACACGGTGCAGCATCCCGCCGGCACTGGCGTCTTTGCCAAGTGCAAAGCGCGGGCAAGCGGGCTGATGGCGCATGATGCGGGTCCGCGAAAATGAAGTCACGCGCCAAACCGACGCCATCCTCTCTGGCGCCCGATACGCTCGATCTGCTCGAACGCGTGCTCGGGGCACGACTGCCCGCGGCCTATCGGGACTGGCTGGCCACGCGCAACGGGCAGACACCTGAAAACCGTCTTGTCAGCTTCACGCAAAACGGGCGCGGGTCGAGCACCACGCTGCACTCTCTCTACGGGGTGAATTGCGAACGGGCCTGCGATGACCTGTGGCACAACCACGCGAGCTACGGGGAAGAACTGCGCCCGTGGTATCTGAGCATCGGCTGTGACGATGGCGGTAACCAGATCGTTCTCGCGCTCAAGGGGCCGCACCACGGGAAGGTGTTTTTCCTCGACCATGAGGTTCCCCTGGACGCCGGTCTGCATCTTGTCGCGCCAAGCTTTGACGCCTTTGTGACGGGGTTGGCGACAGGCTGATATGCGCAAATGTACATATTTCTATGCGACCCCCGCCGATTTCCATGCTCTCATGGACCTCGTCGAAGCGCAGGAGCGGTTTGTCTATGTCGTCCACCCAGATGTCAGTTCTCCCGATGTTGTCGTTTATGATCACGCGCGCGACATTCCCGATCTTTTGACACTGTTCCCAAACCATTTTGTCCACGATGTTTTCCTGGTTCCGTCGGGCACGCAGGTTCAGGCATCTGCATATCAAAATGTTAAGGGAACCCGATACTCCCTCCGGCCGCCGGAGTTTTCCAGTGCCGTTGTCATCCAATGCGGCGGCGAACATCCGGATGGTGCGCTGATCCGCTCGCGGTTCTGGGGGCACGGGACAGCGGAGCAGGTGGTGCGGATAGAGGCCACGCTCTTTCGCCACATGCGCCGCCTCTTTCGCAACATAGGCGGGCCGAAGGTCGGCCCTGTCGCCTATGCGCAGCTTTTAAAGGGCCGCAGATTGACCTTCGACGTACAGGCACCGCGAGAGGCCGATCTGCGCGCCGAATGAAGGCGGGTCGAGCGGGAGCGGAGCGAGACCCGCCCAGCGCCTCGGTGACTGTTCGTTTCTATGAACGAGGCGACCCGGCCTGTGCGGCCTGCGTGCCGCGTTTCCATTAACACTGCAAATAGTTGACCTTGGCTATCAATTGGCGGTTGTTTTTCGGCAAAAGGACGATGGCAGGGCATGGAGACGTCTTTTGATGTGCTCCATTTTGAGTAAATGTCCGACTTATTAGCGTTTGTTCGCCACATCTTTGTCATGATTCGTTTATTTTCAGTTAGAAATTGGAAATTTTACCGAATTTAATACTGATTTTATTTTTGCAATGACGTGTATGATTTTAGCGTAAATTTATGAGTCTGCATGTGAATTTGATGCAGTTTCCAGTTTGGAACCAATCGAAGGCGATTGTTTTCTAGGGGATATGGAAAACTTGATGCAACCTTTAGGTGTGCTCAGCAGCATTCAGCACATTTGATATGGGGCTCGCGAAAGCGAGAGGGCTGGCCGCGACATGCGGCCTGTGAGGAGAGAAATTATGGCTTCAAGAACTTTTGCGCTTTTTAATCCGATCACCCTGCTTTCGTCGGGCCGCGAACTTGTTTTGTCGGATGAGGATGATCGCTTCTTCGAAACACCGGCCGACGAAACCGGCTCGAACCAATCGGCGACGCTGGACGGAAATCCGGTGACGATCAACTCGATCACGACAGCTTTGGGGCCGCAGGTGATCCTTGCGAGCGTCGACGGTATCGAGGTCAGTCTGAATTTGACGCCTGTGCGCGTGGTCATCGAGTCCGGCTTTTTCGACAGTACGTTCATCATGTACCCGGATTTGCCCGAAGGGGCGACGGTGATCGCCGGCGTGTCGCTGCCGCTCTTTGCAGGGGGCGCATATGACGTGCCGCTGTGCGTGACGGCGGATGCGATGATCGCCTGTGGTAACGGCAAAATGCGCCCGATCGGCGACCTTGCGATCGGTGATTTGGTGGATACGCTGGATCATGGCCTGCAGGGGATCCGCTGGATCGGGCGGCGGGTGATGGAATTCGGCGCGGATGCGGCGCTCGACAAACATCGGCCCATCCTCATTCAAGCCGGTGCTCTGGGTCCGGGGCATCCTGCGAAAGACCTGCGCCTGTCGCCCCAGCATTGTGTGCTCTACGAGGGCTGGGAGGCCGAGCTGTATTTTGGCGAGGAAGCGCTTTTGGTGCCCGCAAAAATGCTGGTCAACGGGACCACGATCCGCGTTGATCGTGACTGCGACAGCGTCGAATATATGCATATTCTGTGCGAAAATCACGAAATTCTCAGCGCCAACGGGCTGGAGGTTGAAAGCCTGTTCTCCGGGGATCTCGCGATTGACACAATTGCGCAGGAAGCCCGCGAAGAATTGCGCGAAATCTATCAGGATCTGCGCCACATGCGTGCCACGCAAACCAAACGCGCCCGCCGTCACGTCAAGAATTTCGAGGCACGCCTGATTGCCGCTTCGATCAAGGCCTATGGCGGCACTCACAAAGCACCCCCCGCCGCGGTTCACTAGGGCCGCGGAATCCACAGAAAATGCGCGCGATTCCCGAGCTGTGTTGCGGTCAGGGGGCTGATGCAACACAGCTGCGCGCCGAGGACTGATCCCCCGCAGTCCTGAGCGAAACCCTGTCTTGGGCGCGAGGCAGGGTTTCGTACATTCTACGCCGTCTTTGTCCGCTTCTGTGTGGCGCGCTTTCCAATCTGGCCGCGCGTCCCGTGTCGGGTTTTGAAATTAACGTGTCGGATTTTGAAATTAATTTCCGCCCGCCTGCATCCAAACACCGATGTCACCGAGTCTTAAGGGTATCAGGGTTGCAGATTGGCTGTAGCCTCACCGCTTTGAGGACTTTGACGATGACCAAATTTATCTCCGCTTTCGCCGCGACCGCCCTTGTTGCCAGCACATCCTTTGCTGTTGCCGACGATCACGGGCTGACCGCCATCGCTCTGTCGGGCGACAAAATGCTGCATAAAATCGATGTTGGCACCGCAACGGTCAAAGAGTCGATGGAAGTGAGCGGCGTGAACAAATTGCTCGGCATTGACCTGCGTCCCGCAACCGGTCAGCTGATCGGCGTGTCGGACATGTTCGAGATCGTCGAAATCGACCCCGCAACGGGCGCCGCAACGGTGATTTCCACCATGGACATGGAATTGCCCATCGAAGGCGATGCCGCCGTGATCGTTGATTTCAACCCGATGGCCAACAAGCTGCGCTTTATGTCGGGCACCACCAACCACCGTGTCGATATCGAAAGCGGCGCTGTGACGGTCGATGGTAGCCTCGCCTATGAAGACGCAGATATGCACGCCGGCGAAGCACCCGCCATTGTCGCCGCAGCCTATGTGAACTCTTACGGAATGCCCGACACCACTGCGATGTATGACATCGACAGCACCATCGTGGCCGTTATCCAGCAAACCTCCCCCAATGACGGCACGCTTGCCGCGATTGGCAAGCTGGGCATCGAGGGAACGGAGACCTATGCCTTCGATGTGGCTACGGATGCAGACGGTGTGAATACTGCGTGGCTGGTGTCGGGCGCGATGCTCTACACGGTGTCGCTTGAAACCGGCGCGGTGCAAGACAGCTGGGAATTGATGGGGACCGACGGCGCGACGGTGCGTGACATCACCTTCATGACGGCCATGTAAGCCACTGCGCCTGTGCGATTGCCCTGAAACGAGGGGCCTTTGCCGGTGCGGGTGTTCCCTGCACCGGCGATTTCGGGTTGCATGCGGCGGGAGACGTCTTTGCTGGGGCGCGGCTTCAGGTCCGTGGTCGACGCGCGGAATTTGACAGGGCGTGTGTGGCTCTCTACCCCTGTGAGCAGACCGCGCTCCTGCCCCGTGAACCGTAAAAGAGCCTGCCCGTGACCGACGACCTTGCTGTTTTGATCCAAGCCTGTGCTGCCTCAGATCGCGCTGCGCTCAAGGCGATCATGGATGCCGAAGGCGGGCGCATGTTGGGCGTTGCGCGCCGCATGTTGCGCCGGTCCGATCTGGCCGAAGATGCTGTACAGGACAGTTTTGTGCTGATCTGGCGCAAAGCCCACCAGTTCGACGCAACGCGCGGTCAGGCCAAGGCCTGGCTCTACACGATCTTGCGCAACCGCTGCCTGACCTTGTTGCGCTCGGCGGATCGTGAAACGGCGCTGGACCCGAGCCAGAGGGAAACGGCTTCAGAAGAGGCCATGCTCGACATTGCTTACAACCGCCTTGAACGCGCCAATGATCTGCGTGTTTGCCTTGAAACTTTGGAACCGGAAAAACGCATGGCCATCCTGTCGTCTTACATTCTGGGCTACAGCCACGGCGAAATCGCCGGACGCATGGGCGCGCCGCTGGGCACGGTCAAGGCCTGGGTGCGGCGTGGATTGCTGGTGCTGCGGGAGTGCTTGGGATGACGGATCAATCCGAGCGCAGCCTGCGCGAGCGTCTTGACGAAGTGGTCCTTGGCCTTGCCTGCGAGGCCGAGGTCGCGCAAATCGAGGCGCTTTGTGCGCGCGATCCAAGCATTGCACGCCAGCTTGAGCGCAGCCGCCTGCGTTTTCTCGCGCTGGACGAGACTGCGGATGTCGAGGCGGTGCCCGCCGGCCTTTGGGCACGCATTTCGAGCGCCCTTGACGCGGTGGACGACGGTGCCTCCCCCCGCACAGACGCTCAGGACAGCCCTGCAGACCAGAGCGCACAGATCCTGCCGCTGCGGCCCAAACCCTCTGTGCGCCATTGGCGTCTTGGGGCGCTGGGCGGGCTTGCGGCCTCGCTTTTGCTGGCGATTGCTTTGGGGTGGTCGCTGTTGGGGACGCCGCAGCCAACGGTGGTTGCCGTGCTGCTCGACAGCGACGGACAGCCGGTGGCACTGGTCGAGGGCGCGCCCGACAACACCACCTTGATCACGATGCTGGAGGCTGCGCGCGTACCGCAGGATCGGGTGATGCAGGTCTGGACCAAGCCCGACGATCTGGGGGTGCCCGTGTCGCTGGGTCTTCTGGCGGCGGCCCGTTCGCGCAGTCTCAGCGTGTCGGGCCTGCCAAGGCCGCGCGCCGACCAGCTGTACGAAATCACCTTCGAGCCGCTGGGCGGGTCGCCGACCAATCTGCCGACCGGTCCGATCCTTGCCAAAGGGTTTGCCAAAGCGCCGATCCGCTAACCCGTTTCAAGCTCGGGGTGGATCGGCACGACGATGCGCCCGCGCACCTTGCCGCCAAGAAAATCCGCAGCGGTGTCGATGACATCCGCAAGGGGCACCTCCCGCGCGATCGTGTCCAATTGCGCCGCGTCGATTTCGCGGGCTAGAGCCTGCCATGCGGCGCGGCGCGCCGGCAGCGGGCACATCACGGAATCGATCCCGCGCAGGGTCACGCCGCGCAGGATAAAGGGCGCAACGCTGGTCGGCAGGTCCATCGACCCCGCGAGTCCGCAGGCCGCAACTGTGCCGCCATAGGCCGTCATCGAGAGCACATTCGCCAACACCTCTCCGCCCACCACATCTACGCCCGCCACCCAGCGCTCGGTGGCGAGCGGGCGGGGTTTTGCGCTCAGGTCGGCGCGATCGACGATCTCCCTTGCGCCCAATCGGGTCAGGTAGTCGGTTTCGCTTGCGCGCCCCGTGACGGCCGCGACCCTGTAGCCGCGCGCCGCCAAAAGCGCCACCGCGACCGAGCCGACGCCGCCCGTCGCGCCGGTGACGACCACCGTGCCGCTTGCCGGATCGACCCCCGCAAGCGCCTGCACGCACAGCATGGCCGTATAGCCGGCCGTGCCCAAGATCATCGTCTGGCGCAGGCTGAGACCCTCGGGAAGGGGCACCAAAAAATCACCGCGCACGACGGCGCTCTCGGCCAGTCCCCCCCAGTATTTTTCGCCAACGCTCCAGCCATTGAGCACCACGCGCTCGCCTGCCTTGTAGTCGGGGTGCCGGCTCTCGCGTACCACGCCGGAAAAATCCACGCCGGGCACCATCGGAAAGCGGCGCACAACGGGCGCGGCCCCGGTCAGCGCCAGCCCGTCTTTGTAGTTCAGCGTCGAATAGGCGATATCCACGCAAACATCGCCCGCCGCGAGCGCAGGCAGGGTGATGTCGCTCAGAGAGGCGCTTTGGCCCTCGCCGGTTTTTTCGATCACAATCGCTCGGGTCATGTTAGGTCCCTTTCAGGCTGTTGAAAAACATATCGCGAAACTGGATCAGGGGCCGTGGGCTTTGATCCAGTTTCGCCCGCAACACCGCCCCCTCCCAGCCGATCCAGAAATAGGCGGCAAGCGCATCGGGGTCGGTGTCTGCGGGCAGGTCGCCTGCGCCGATGGCCGCGCGCAACAAACCGGCGGTCTGGGTTTGCCACTGCGCAAGGGCGGCTTGCAGTTGGGCGCGCATGCCGCTTGGCAGGGTCACGACCTCCTGACCGAGATTGCCGACCAGACAGCCGCGCCGAAACTCAAAGCGCGCCATTGAGGTCTGTGCCTCTTGGGTGAAGGCGCGCAAACGCGCAAGCGGGGGCAGGGCAGGGTTGGTGAAATGGCGCGCAAGCTTGGCCGAAAGATAGTCCTGATAGGCTGTGATGAGCGTGCTGGTAAAGGCCGCTTTGGAGGGGAAATGGTAATAAAAGCTGCCCTTGGGGACCTTGGCCTGCACGAGGATGTCCTCCAGACGCAGGCTGGCAAAGCCCGTTTGCGTCATCTGCGCAAGCCCTGCGCGCAGCAGCGCTTGGCGTGCCGTTTGGTCTGCGGGGGGCTTTGGGGGGCGGCCGCGCCGTTTCGGGAGCGAGTCGCTGTGGGATATGTCATGCATGAAAAATAAGTAGACTATTGGGTCTAATAAATCAAACCCGCCGCATGCAGTGGCACCCTAGCGCATGAGACCCCGCGAAAACCTGCCAATTCAGGCGGATTTAATTCCGAGTGAAAAAGTCGGATTGACATTTCCGACTAAAATAATCAGTAAAGAGGAAGATCCAGCCACCTCGCGCAACCCTGTCCTTTGCAGGCACGCGCAGACCCGCCGCACAGTGGGTGATGAGGAAGCCCGAAGTGAAACGAGAAAACCGGACTTCCACATGCCAGCGGAGAAGAGTGACATGCCTTTTGAAGACCGCCCCGAGAGTGACGCGGGCTTTGCCCTTCCGTCCCATGATGCCCGCCGCCTGACCGGCGATGACGGGCGTGCGAATATCCTGCTTGATGGCCAAATCTACACGCTGCGCATCACCCGCGCGGGCAAGTTGATCCTGACGAAATGAGCGTACACACCAACATACGCGGCGGTGCGCCTGTTGGGGCTCTGGCCGATCTTGATCCGGTGGATGCGCGCGCTGTCACCTATTTCCGGATGTGGTGCCACGGCGCGACGACCCGCACGCGGCTGCGCGAAGAAGTCACCGCGATCATGGGCACGAACGAAGGCCTGAGCTTTTGCCGCTGCCTGCGCGATCTGCACGATGTGACGGTGCATTACGGGCGTCGCGCGTTGATGTGCCATCAGGTGAATTGTTCCTGCCTTGGCGCGGATGAATGCGCACTCGCCCATCTGATCGGTGCGGCCCGCGAAGGGGCCCGCGAGGATGCAATGCTGCTGGCCTCGCTGATCGTGCGCCCCGATATTGCCCACGGCCTCTCGGCGCTCGCCGGTGATTTCGGCATCGGGCTTGATCTGATCGAGCGCAAAAGCCGCAGCCTGCGCGATCACACCCGCCATTAACCCAACCTAGCAACTTACCAAAGCCAACACGGGATCTTTATGAAACGTACACTGACCAGCCTCTCCGTTCTTGCTCTTAGCGCTGCGCCTGCGTTCGCGGTCGAGAAAACAGACGTGGTGGCGACTTACATCGACATCGCTCAGGCGACTTACGGCGATGCGCTGACCACGGCGCAAACGCTTGACGCTGCCGTTGCCGATCTGATCGCCAACCCCTCGCAAGACACGCTGGAGGCTGCGCGCAGCGCATGGCTTGCCGCGCGCGTGCCTTACCAGCAGTCCGAAGTGTTCCGGTTTGGCAACCCTGTTGTGGATGACTGGGAAGGCAAGGTGAACGCATGGCCCCTCGATGAGGGTCTGATCGACTATGTCGATGCGTCTTATGGCGGCGCCACGGATGAAAACAGCTTTGCGGCCCTCAACGTGATCGCAACGCCGACCTTCACCCTTTCGGGCACCGAAGTTGACGCAACCGACATCACCCCCGACCTGATCGCCAACACCCTGCAAGAGGCCGATGGCGTCGAGGCCAACGTGGCCTCCGGGTATCACGCCATTGAATTCCTGCTCTGGGGGCAGGATCTGAACGGCACCGATGCGGGTGCGGGCGATCGCCCCTACACCGACTATGCGACGGGCGCGGACTGTACCAACGGCAATTGCGACCGGCGTGGCGACTACCTGCAAGCGGCCACGGACCTGCTTGTGTTCGATCTGGAATATATGGTCGCCCAGTGGGAAGACGACGGTGAAGCCGCTGTGACCCTGAGCGACGATCCGGATGCGGCGATCACGGCGATGCTGACGGGCATGGGGTCGCTGTCTTATGGCGAGCAAGCCGGCGAGCGGATGCGCCTTGGCCTGATGCTGAACGATCCCGAGGAAGAGCATGATTGCTTCTCCGACAACACCTACAACTCGCATTACTACGATGGCAAAGGCGTGCAGAACGTCTATCTCGGGTCCTACACCCGTGTGGATGGCACCGAGGTCAGCGGTCCGTCGCTGGAAGACCTGCTGGCAGAGACCGACGCGCAAACGGCTGAAGATCTTGCAACGGCGATCGACGACACGATGGTGGCCTTGGGCGAGATGAAAACAGCCGCCGAGAACGGCATGGCCTATGACCAGATGCTTGCCGCAGGCAATGCCGAGGGCGAAGCCTATATCACTGCCGGAATCGAGGGTCTGATCGCGCAAACCCGTGTGATCGAACGCGCGGTTGCCAGCCTTGGCGCGCAGGACGTCATGATCGAAGGCTCCGACAGCCTCGACAACCCCGACGCCGTTTTCGAGTAAAACCCACATCGGAGCATCGCCATGATCGTCTGTCACTGCCAACACATCACCGATCGCGACATCAACGCGGCCATCGACTGGATGCGTGCGGCGGATGGCATGGCGATCATCACACCGGGCAAAATCTATCGGGCGCTTGGAAAGGCGCCCGATTGTGGCGACTGCATGTCGCTTTTCCTTTCCACCATGCGTACAAATGATAACCTTGGCGTACCCATGGAACTGCGTGGTCTGCGAGACCACGGTAAAACAAAGGAAAACGCCAATGAAAGGCGACGCCAAGGTTATTGAATACCTGAACGCAGCTCTGCGCAGCGAACTGACTGCCATCTCGCAATACTGGGTCCACTTCCGTCTGCAAGAGGACTGGGGTCTGGACAAGATGGCCAAGAAAAGCCGCGCCGAAAGCATCGAGGAAATGAATCACGCCGACAAACTGATCGCGCGTATCCTGTTCCTCGAAGGTCACCCCAATTTGCAAAAACTCGACCCCTTGCGCATCGGCGAGGGACCGAAAGAAACACTTGAATGCGATCTCGCAGGAGAGCATGACGCGGTCAAACTTTACAAAGAAGCGCGCGACCACTGCGAAAGTGTCGGGGATTACGTGTCCAAGAACCTGTTCGAGGAGCTGATCACCGACGAGGAAGGCCATATTGATTTTCTCGAAACCCAGCTTGATCTCTTCGACCGTCTCGGAGCGCCAGGGTACGCGCTGCTTAACGCAGCCCCGATGGATACGGCAGACTAACAGCCGCCTGATTGCGGCCCTTCTGCCTGCGCTTTTGTGCGCAGGCGTCGGGCAGGCGGCGGATGTAACCGCCTCGCTTGCGGACATCCATCTGAACGTCGTGCCCCGCACCGACGCAGAAGCCGCGCGAATCGCCAAAGTGACGAAACCGGCCAGCCAGTTCTCGACCCCCGAACGGTTCGAGGACAAGCCCGCCGGTGCGGCCACGGTGCGCGCGCGCGACAGCACCGATGCGTTTTCCCAGTTTTCTGAAAACCTGCGGTTCGAGGACGAGCTGACCTTCAAAGTCGGCAATGGCTTGTTCAAGAAACTCTGGGTGTCTTCGCCTTCCTCCACGCTGGCGTCGGATGGTTTGGGGCCGCTGTACAACGCGCGTTCGTGCCAACGCTGCCACCTCAAGGACGGGCGCGGACATGTGCCCGACGCGCAGGCGGAAAATGCCATCTCGATGTTCTTGCGCATTTCCGTTCCCGGCACGGCCGAGGACGCCCCGGCCGAAATCGCCGATTACATCGCAACGCGGCCTGATCCCAGCTACGGCGGCCAGATCCAGGACTTTGCCCTGCCGGGCATTCCCGCCGAGGGTCAGATGCAGATCGCCTACACCGAAATCGAAGTGGCGCTGTCGGAGGGTGAGGTCGCCACGTTGCGCAAGCCCAGCTACAGCGTGAGCGATCTGGGGTACGGCCCCCTTGCGCCTGACGCGATGCTCAGCCCGCGCGTGGCCCCCCAGATGATCGGCCTTGGCCTGCTTGAGGCAATCCCCGCGAAAGATATCCTTGCCCATGTGGATGAGGCCGATGCCGATGGCGACGGAATTTCGGGACGCGCCAATGTCGTGTGGTCCGAGGAATTCGACCAGCCGATGCTGGGACGTTTCGGGCTTAAGGCAGGCATGCCGACCATTCGCGAACAGTCGGCGGCGGCGTTTTCCGGCGATATCGGTATTTCCAACCCGATCTTTCCTGCCCATTCCGGCGATTGCCAGTTTGCCGAGGCCGATTGCATGAATGCCCCGCATGGCGGTGAACCCGATGTGCGCGAGGGTTTGGAAATCGACACGGTCGGTCTGGACCTTGTGACCTTCTATTCGCGCAACCTCGCCGTGCCGGCGCGCCGCGACACTGACGACCCAGCGGTGCTGCGCGGCAAAGAAGTGTTTTACGACAGCGGCTGTGCCGCCTGTCACACGCCCAAATTCGTGACCGCCCGGCTTGAGGATCGCCCCGAACAGTCGTTCCAGCTGATCTGGCCCTATTCCGACCTGCTGTTGCACGACATGGGCGAGGGGCTGGCCGATCACCGCCCCGAAGCCCGCGCCACCGGCACTGAATGGCGCACCGCGCCGCTGTGGGGCATCGGCCTCACTCAGGTCGTGTCGGGGCACAGCGAGTTCCTGCACGACGGGCGGGCGCGCAACCTGCTTGAGGCTGTGCTGTGGCATGGCGGCGAAGCTGAGGCCGCGCGCGACCGCGTCGTGGATATGCCCGCGAGTGATCGCGATGACCTCATCCGTTTTCTGGAGAGCCTATGACCCGTTTTTCGTGCCTTTTTTCGCTAGCCCTGACCGCCAGTTTGACCCTTGTGCCGCTTGGCGCGCGCGCCGATGTGGTCAGCGATACCGTCAAATCCTACGTGCTGCCTCGACTGGACCGCGTTGTGGCCTCGGCGGCGGCGCTTGACGATGCCGCGACCAAGGACTGCCGCCCCGACAGCGAGAGCCTGCGGGTCGCCTTCGATCAGGCCTATCTCGACTGGGTCGCGGTACAGCACCTCAACTTTGGCCCCGTGCAAAAGGACAACCGCTATTTCGCGATGGTGTTCTGGCCCGATGCGCGCAATGCGGTGAACCGTGCGCTGCGTCCGCTGATTGGCGAGGCGAACCCGATCGTCAACGACCCGATGGCCTTTCGCCAGTCCTCGGTGGCAGGGCGGGGCCTGAGCGCGCTGGAATTGCTGCTCTTTGGTGATGAATACCCCGCGAGCGACTACACCTGCGCCCTGACCCGTGCGATCACAGAGGATGTCGAACAGACCGTGCGCGAAATCCGTGCCGGCTGGACCGATTACGCGCTGACGATGATCGAGCGTGGCGCGGAAAATGCGACCTACAAATCCGACGCCGAAGTGTACCGCCAGTTCCTGACGGCGCTCGATGCGGGCCTGGAAGTGGACGCGGACCTGCGCCTTGGCCGCCCTCTGGGAACCTTCGATGCGCCCAAACCAGCGCGCGCTGAAGCCTGGCGGGCGGGGCTGAGCCTGCCCGCGTTGTCCGTCTCGATTGCGTCCCTGCGCGATCTGGCGACCAGCCTGTCGGGTGGGGCGCTGGACGAGGACACCCGCACAGAATTCGATCGCGTCGAGGCGGCATTGGACAGCGTTCAGGACAGCCCCGACCTGTCTCTCGTGGCCGATCCGGCGGGGCGCTTTCGCGTCGAGGTGTTGCAACAAACCATCCAGACCCTGCGCCGCGTGGCGGCCGCGGATGTGGGCGACAAGCTGGGCGTGAAGGCCGGTTTCAACTCGCTAGATGGCGACTGAGGAGGTCGAAATGCAGACCACACGCCGGGCCTTTCTGGCCTCTGCCGCGGCGGCCAGCCTGTTGCCCCGCACCGGATGGGCCGCGGCGGGCGACCCTGCCTATCTGGCGGCGGCTGCCACGGGCGAGGGCTTTCGCCTCTACGGGTTGGACGAGGGCGGGATCGAGATTTTCTCGCTGCCGCTTCCCGATCGGGGCCATGCCGCCGCCGCCCACCCGCAGGTGGCCGAGGCCGTGGCATTTGCACGGCGTCCGGGAACTTTTGCCATCGTGCTGGACTGTCGCGACGGCGCGCAGATTGCCGAGCTGGCCAGCCCCGAGGGGCGGCATTTCTACGGCCACGGCGCCTTTACCGCCGATGGGCGCTACCTGCTGACCACCGAAAACGATTTCGAGAAGGGCGAGGGGCGCATTGGGGTGTGGGATCGCGCCGAAGGCTATGCGCGCATCGACGATCTGCCCTCGGGCGGCATCGGCCCGCATGAAATTCTGCGTCTGCGTGACGGCGGCTTTGCGGTCGCCAACGGGGCGCTCGACACCCATCCCGACAGCGACCGCGTGATCCTCAATCTTGCGACGATGCAGCCCAATCTGACCTATCTCGATGCCAAGGGCGCGATCGGCGAGCAGGTGATGCTGCCTGCCGCGATCCATTCCAATTCGATCCGCCATCTGGCCCAAGCCCCTGACGGGCAGGTCGGCTTTGCGATGCAGTGGCAAGAGGACATGCTGACCGCCCCTGCGCTTTTGGGGCTGCATCGTCGCGGTGACGCGGCCCGTTTTGTTGCCGCGCCGGATGCGCTGCACCGCAAAATGCAAGGCTACGCGGGATCAATCGCGTTTTCGGGCGACGGGACACGGGTGGCAATTTCCTCGCC
Source organism: Aquimixticola soesokkakensis (assembly GCF_900172375.1). Taxonomy (GTDB): domain Bacteria; phylum Pseudomonadota; class Alphaproteobacteria; order Rhodobacterales; family Rhodobacteraceae; genus Aquimixticola; species Aquimixticola soesokkakensis. Next base: position 13,585 of record NZ_FWFS01000013.1, read on the forward strand.
CAAAGGGTCGCGGGTGCAGGTGTTCGACGCGACCAGCGGTGCCTTCCTGCTGGAGCGCGAGATTGCGGATGTTTGCGGGCTTGCAGCGCTTGAGAGCGATTTTATCACGACGGATGGCACGGGAAAACTGTGCCGCCTTGATACGGCGGTGCGCGTGCTGGCAGATCACCCCACTGAGGCGTGGGACAACCACATCGTGCCGCTTTTGCGCATCTGAACGCGACAGCGGCGTGAAATCGGGACCTGTGCGCAGAGTTTGCGCGCTTTGACGGGGGGTGCCCTTGTTTGCGGGGCAGGGGCGTTTTACATGCAAGGGCATGAAGCATCGCATCCCCCTCCACCGCATTCCGGTCCTGAACAAATGGCTTGATAGGCCGCCGCGCGTCGCTGTTGTGCGCCTGTCGGGCGTGATTTCGACGAGCGGGCGGGCCACGCTCAACGATGCCACGATCGGCCCCGTGATCGAGCGCGCCTTTGCCAAGGGCGCGCCCAAAGCGGTCGCCCTTTTGATCAACTCTCCGGGGGGCTCGCCGGTGCAATCGGCCCTGATCGCGGCGCGGATTTCGCGGCTTGCCAAAAAACACAGCCTGCCGGTCTATGCGTTTGTGGAAGATGTAGCGGCCTCGGGGGGCTATTGGCTGGCCTGCGCGGCGGAAGAAATCCATGTCGATGCCGCGTCGATTGTCGGCTCCATCGGGGTGATTTCGTCGAGCTTTGGCTTTGATCGGCTGATCGAAAGCCACGGGATCGAGCGGCGCGTCTATACGTCGGGCGACAGCAAGTCCCAGCTGGACCCGTTCAAACCGGAAAACCCCGAAGACATCGAACGGCTCAAGCTGTTGCAATCGGATATCCATGACGCGTTCAAGGACCATGTGCGCGAGAGCCGCGGGACGCGGCTTGGCGATGATCCGGCGCTGTTCACGGGGGCCTATTGGACGGGCAAGCGCGCGCTGGATCTGGGGCTGGTGGATGGCATCGGCCATCTGGTGCCGGTGATGCAGTCGATTTACGGCGATAAGGTGCGCTTTACGCGCTTTGGGGTCAAACGCTCGGTCTTTGCGCGCTTCGGACTTGAGGTGGCGCAGGCCGCCTTGTCGGGCGCGCAGGCGGGCGTGCAAGAGCGCAGCCATTGGGCGCGGTTCGGGCTGTGATGGTCAAAATCGTCACCCTGTTTCTGATTGCCATGATGGTCATCGCGCTGTTCGGGCGGTTCCGCTTTCCGAACGCGCCCCTGTCGAAGTTCAAGAAAACTGCCAAATGTCCCGCTTGTGGACGGCCGGAAATCGGTCGGGGCAGCTGCCCCTGCGGCGCAAAACGCAAATAGGGAGCGCCACGCATGGCCTTCGATTTTCTCATGGTTGCAGCGGGCATCCTCTTGCTGCTGGTCGCGGGTGACGCGCTGGTCAAAGGTGCCGTTAACCTTGCGCTGCGCCTCGGTATTCCGGCGCTGGTGGTCAGCCTTACGGTGGTTGCATTCGGCACCTCCGCGCCGGAGTTGCTGGTGTCGGTCTCGGCGGTTCTGGACAATGCGCCCGGTCTGGCCTTGGGCAATGTCATCGGCTCGAACACCGCCAATGTGTTGCTGGTGATCGGCATTCCGGCAATCATTTCGACGATCCACATCACCACGAACGAATACCGCGCGAGCTACCTGCAGATGATCGGCGCAACGGTGCTGTTCCTGGCGCTGGCGTTGACGGGGCATGTGCTGCGCTGGCCCGAGGGCATCGTTCTGGTGGGCGCGTTGCTGGCGATGATCGGCTATGCGCTCTGGACCGCGCGCTGTCACCGCAAACGCGAACGCGAACGGGTGTGTGAGGCCGATGACACCGAGGTCGAGGGCGCCGATCCGTCGCTGGCCCCCTGGAAAATCGCGGCCTTCTTGATCGGGGGGCTGATCGGCCTGCCCTTGGGCGCAAATCTTTTGGTTGAGGGCGCGACCCATATTGCCAAGGCTTACGGCGTGTCGGATACGGTGATCGGGCTGACATTGGTGGCTGTTGGCACCTCCCTGCCTGAACTGGCGACCTCGGCCATCGCGGCGATGCGCAAACAGGCGGATGTGGCGCTTGGCAACGTTATCGGGTCGAATATGTTCAACCTTTTGGGCATTCTGGGGATCACTGCGCTGGTCGGCCCGCTGCCGCTGAGCCAGGATCTGATCCGTTTTGATCTGTGGGTGATGCTGGGATCCTCGCTGGTGTTGGGTGTCTTCGTGCTGGGGCGCATTGACGTGAAACGCTCGGCAGGGATCGTGCTTTTGGCGCTCTATGGTCTATATGTCGGGATGTTGCTGACCTGAGGAGCGTAAAATGGCATCGCAAATCGCACATCAGGGCAAGGCCCTGATCACGGGCGCCGGAACCCGATTGGGCCGCGCGATGGCATTGGCTTTGGGGCAGCGCGGCTTTGATGTCGCGGTGCACTATGGCCACTCTGAGGCGGCCGCCGAGGAGGTCGTGCGCGCGTTGCAGGCGATGGGTGTGCGCGCCGGTGCCTTGCAGGCGGACCTTTTGTCCGAACGCGAGACCCAGACGCTCGTCGCGCGCGCGCAAGAAACGCTGGGCGGGGCGCTGACGCTGTTGGTGAACAACGCCTCGATTTTCGAGCATGACGATATCAACAGCGCTACCCGCGACAGTTGGGACCGCGCGATGGAAAGCAACCTGCGCGCGCCCTTTGTGCTGACGCAGGATTTTGCCGCCCAAGCGCAGGCCCCCGTGCAGGACGAGGCGGGCGAGCCGGTCGCGCGGGCTTTGGTGGTCAATATGCTCGACCAGCGGGTGCGCAAGCTGACGCCGGAATTCATGTCCTATACTTTGGCAAAAATGGGCCTGTGGGCCTTCACGCAAACGGGCGCGCGCGCGCTTGCGCCCAAAGTGCGGATCAATGCCATCGGGCCGGGGCCGACGCTTCAAGGGGCGAACCAGACCTCCGACGCCTTTGCCAATCAACGGGCCAAAACGGTGTTGCAGCGCGGGTCGAACCCCGCCGATATCGTCGCCGCGCTGATGTATTTTATCGACGCGCCCGCGGTCACAGGGCAGCTTTTGTGCACCGATGGCGGGCAACATCTGGCGTGGCAAACACCGGAATTGGGTGATCGGGACTAGGGAAATGACATTGCCGGCGCGCTTGACTTGTGCACTTGCGGTCAGGCTGTCACAAAAGGGTTACTAAAACCTTAATGTTATCAAGTGCTTGTTGGTGTTCACTATTTTTTACCCTTTAAAAACAAATACTTAAATTTACGCCCAATTTTTTGGCACCTTGAGGGAAACCTTAATTTATAGGGAGAAACGGCACTACTCCAGAAGTTGTCGACAGGGTTATCCACAGAATCCGTGGATTTGTTTGCCCTTGAACCGCCGCCCGTATGATTGCAGCACATCACGCAAGTGGCCGCGAATCGAGCGGCAGAATCGCACGAAAGCCGCCATGAGAGAGGTAAAGATGGACGAGGCGCAGGAGGGCGATAAGCCCGCCGTTGAACAGGACCGGATCGACCCTTCGCTCGCCGGGGATATCGCGCGCGGTCACAAGGTGATCGCCGCCTATTTGCGCACGCTCGACGGCTCGCCCGGTGTTTACCGGATGCTCGATCCCGAACATAACGTCCTCTACGTGGGCAAGGCGCGCAACCTCAAGAAACGCGTGTCCAATTACGCCAATCCCAACGGCCATTCGGCGCGGATTTCGCGGATGATTTCCGAAACCAGCCAGATGATGTTTCTCACCACGCGCACCGAAACCGAGGCACTGCTGCTTGAACAGAACCTCATCAAACAGCTCAAGCCGCGCTACAACGTGTTGCTGCGCGACGATAAAAGCTTTCCCAACATTCTGATCACCAAAGATCATCCCTATCCCGAGCTGACCAAACATCGCGGCGCAAAGACGCGCAAAGGCGCCTATTTCGGCCCGTTTGCCAGTGCCGGATCGGTCAATCGGACGCTCAACCAGTTGCAAAAGGTGTTCTTGCTGCGCAATTGCAGCGACACGATGTTTGCCGGTCGCACGCGCCCCTGTCTGCAGTATCAGATCAAACGCTGCGCCGCGCCCTGTGTGGGCAAGGTCAGCGAGGCCGAATACGGGCGGCTGGTCGAGGATGCGATCAAGTTTTTGCAGGGCAAGAACACCAGCATTCAGGCCGGATTGGCCAAGGATATGGGAGCGGCCTCCGAAGCGATGGAATTCGAACGCGCCGCCGCCCTGCGCGACCGCATCCGTGCGCTGACCCAGGTTCAGTCCGCGCAAGGCATCAACCCGCGCGGTGTAGCCGAAGCCGATATTATCGGTCTCCACATGGAAGGCGGGCAGGCCTGTGTGCAGGTGTTTTTCATCCGCGCGAACCAGAACTGGGGCAACCGCGATTTCTACCCCAAGCCCAACGGAGCCGAGGAGGCCGAGGTGCTCGAAGCCTTTCTGGGTCAGTTCTATGACGGTAAGGAACCGCCGCGCCAGATCATCCTCAGTCACGGCATCGAGGACGAGGACCTCATGGCGCAGGCGCTGAGCGAGAAAGCCGGGCGCAAGGTCGAGATCCTCGTGCCCCAGCGCGCGGAGAAATACGAACTGGTGGCCGGCGCCCTGCGCAACGCGCGCGAAAGCCTTGCGCGGCGGATGTCGGAAAGCGTGAACCAGACGCGGCTGCTCGAAGGTCTGGCCGCTGCCTTTGATCTGGACGGCCCGCCCCAGCGTATCGAGGTCTATGACAACTCGCATATTCAAGGCGCCCATGCGGTGGGCGGCATGATCGTGTCGGGACCGGAGGGCTTTGTCAAAAGCCAGTATCGCAAGTTTGATATTCGCGGCGACAACCTGACGCCGGGCGATGACTTTGGCATGATGAAAGAGGTGCTGACGCGCCGCTTTGCCCGCCTGCAAAAGGAAGACCCCGATCGCAAGACCGACATGTGGCCGGATCTGTTGCTGATCGACGGCGGCGCAGGGCAGGTGTCTGCCGTGGCGCAAATCCTTGCCGAACAGGGTGTCGAGGACATCGCGATGATCGGTGTGGCCAAGGGCATCGACCGTGATCACGGTAAGGAAGAATTCTACCGCATGGGCCAACGCCCCTTTGCGTTGCGGCGCAACGATCCGGTGCTCTATTTCATCCAGCGGCTGCGCGACGAGGCGCACCGCTTTGCCATCGGCACGCACCGCGCCAAACGGTCCAAAGCGATTTCGGCCACGCCGCTTGACGATGTTCCGGGCGTGGGCGCAACCCGCAAGCGCGCGCTTCTGGCGCATTTCGGCTCGGCCAAGGCCGTCGCACGCGCCAATCTGTCGGACCTCACAGCGGTGGCGGGAATTTCCGACCAGCTGGCGCAAACCATCTATGACTTCTTTCACGAAAAAGGCTAAGCTTCGGGCATGACATGGAACCTTCCCAATATTCTCACGGTCTTGCGCCTGATCGCGGCTCCGCTGGTGGCGCTGGTTTTCTTTATCCTGCCCGCCGAGGCGGCGGCTTGGGCGGCGGTGATCCTGTTTGCCTTTGCCTCTGTTACCGATTGGTTTGACGGCTATCTGGCACGCAAGTGGAACCAGATGAGCAAATTCGGCACGATGCTGGACCCGATTGCCGACAAGGCGATGGTCGTGACGGCGATTGCGGTGCTGGCCATGACCTATGGCATGGCGGCGGTGATCATTGTCCCTGCGGCCTTCATCCTGCTGCGCGAGACCTTTGTGTCGGGCTTGCGCGAGTTTCTGGGCGAGACAGCGGGGCTGTTGAAGGTCACAAAATTGGCCAAATGGAAAACCACCGCGCAGATGGTCGCCATTGCCTTGTTGCTGCTCTATCGCGCTTGTGATGTGGCGGTTGTGTTCTATCTGGGCGGTCTGATCTGGTGGATTGCCGGGGTGCTGACCGTGATCACGGGCATCGACTATCTGCGCAAGGCCATGCCCTATCTGCGAGAGGACGCATGACTCTGGAGGTTTTGTATTTCGCTTGGGTGCGCGAACGCATCGGGCTGCCGCGCGAGCAGGTTGAAACGCAGGCGGCAACGGTTGCTGATCTTGTGGCAGAACTCATCGCGCGCGAGGCGCGGTATGAGGCGGCCTTTGCCGATATCAGCGCGCTGCGCGTGGCGCTGGATCAGGACCTCGCCGATTTTGATGCACCGCTTTGCGGGGTGCGCGAGGTGGCATTTTTCCCGCCCATGACAGGGGGCTGAGATGCGCGTCTCTGTCCAAGCCGAGGCCTTCGATCTGGGAACGGAACTTGCGGGTTTCGGCAGCGCAGGCAGCACCGGCGCGGTTGTGACTTTTACCGGCGTGGTGCGCGACGAGACGGGCACTCTCGAGGCGCTGGAAATCGAGCATTACGCCGGAATGACCACGCGCGCCATCACCGAGATCGCGCAAAAAGCGCAAGCGCGCTGGGATTTGAGCGATGTGTTGGTGATCCACCGCTACGGCGTTTTGGGCGTTGGCGCGCCGATCATGATGGTGGCCACGGCCTCGGCCCATCGCGCGGCGGCGTTTGAGGCGGCGGAATACCTGATGGACTATCTCAAATCCCGCGCGCCCTTCTGGAAAAAAGAGGTGCGCAGCGAAGGCGCTCAATGGGTTGCGGCCAAACACGCCGATCAGGACGCGCTTGACCGCTGGTGACTAGCTGCGCAGACGCCAGCCGGTTTTAAAGATCCACCAGATCACGCCAAGGCACAGGGCCAGGAACAGCGAAATCGCGCCGAGCGACACCGCCACGGGCACATCCGCGACGCCGAAAAACGACCAGCGAAAGCCCGAAATCAGGTAGAGTACGGGGTTGAATTTCACCACGACCTGCCACACCCCCGGCAGCATGGAGGCGGAATAGAAGGCCCCCCCCAAAAAGACGAGCGGTGTGACGACCAGCATCGGGATCAGGTTCAACTGTTCGAAATTCTTCGCCCAGATGCCGATGATGAACCCAAGCAGCGAAAACGACAGCCCTGTCAGCACCAGAAAGGCGATGGCCCAGACCGGATGCAGGATGGTGAGGTCTACGAAAAACGCCGCCGTGGCAATGATGATCACCGCAATCGACAGTGATTTGGTGGCCGCAGCGCCGACAAAACCGAGCACGATTTCAAGAAAGGACACCGGTGCGGAAAACAGTTCGTAGACGGTGCCGACAAATTTGGGGAAATAGATGCCGAAACTGGCGTTGGACAGGGATTGTTGCAGCACGGTCAGCATCACCAGACCCGGGACGATGAAGGCCCCGTAGGGGATGCCCTCGACCTGGTCGATCCGCCCGCCGATGGCCGCGCCAAAGACGACGAAATAGAGGACCGTCGAGATGACGGGGGAGATGATGGATTGGCTTAACGTGCGGAAAAATCGCGCCATTTCCGAGCGGTAGATGGACCAGACAGCGCGCCAGTTCATGCGGTTTCCTCCACGAGTTCCAAAAAGACCTCTTCGAGGGAGGAGGCTTTGCTTTCAAGGTCGCGCACCGAAATTCCGGCCTGCGCGAGGTCGGAGATCAGCCGCGTGATGCCCGTGCGTTCGGCGCGGGTGTCGTAGCTGTAGCGCAGGGAGTGCCCGCCTGCGCCCAGTTCCAGATCATAGTCGGCGAGTGCGGCGGGCACCTGTTCCAGCGGGTCCTGTAGCTGCAGGGTCAGCACTTTGCGCCCGAAGCTGGACATCAGTTCCACCTTGTCCTGCACCAGCAGGATGCGCCCCTTGGCGATCACCCCGATCCGGTCGGCCATTTCTTCGGCCTCCTCGATGTAGTGGGTGGTGAGGATGACGGTGACGCCCTCGGCCTTGAGGTCGCGCACCACATCCCACATTTCGCGGCGCAGACCGACATCGACACCGGCGGTCGGTTCGTCCAGAAACAGCACTTTGGGCTGATGGGACAGGGCCTTGGCAATCAGCACGCGCCGTTTCATGCCGCCCGACAGCTCCATGCATTTGGTGTCCTTTTTGTCCCAAAGCGACAGGGAACGCAGGATTTTTTCAAGATAGGCATCGTCGGGCGCGCGACCGAATAACCCGCGGGTGAAGCGCACCGTGTCAAACACGGTCGTCCACATTTCCAACGCGATTTCCTGAGGGACAAGGCCGATCATCTGGCGCGCCTGACGCGACTGGCGTTCGACATCAAAGCCACCCACGGTGATGCTGCCGGAACTGATGCGCACCAACCCGCAGGTCGCGCCGATCAGCGTGGTCTTGCCGGCACCATTGGGGCCAAGCAGGGCAATGATTTCGCCCGCATTGATATCGAGTGACACATCGCTCAGAGCGTTATGGCCGCTGTCGTAGGTCTTGGTTAAATTTTTGATTGAAATGATGGGGGACATGAAGGCCGCCTTTCTCATGTGCGAGAGGAACCTAAGGGTGATGCGGATGAAAACAACCGCATGACGAACAAATAATGCGCAATTGTAAAACGCCGAAGCAATTGCCCCGGCGTTTTGAAACGGTGAAAAAGGGCCGGTCGTTGCCGGACCTGCGATCGTTTAGCGGCGGCGGTCGCGCCGGCTCGACATCGGCTGGAAGGCCACGCCAACATGTGCCTCGCAATAGGGCTTGCCAGTCTGTGTGCCCAAACCGCAGAACCAGAAATCCTCGGTCGCGGGGTCACCGATGGGCCATTTGCAGGTCTTTTCGGTGAGTTCCATCAAGCTGATGCGCTTGGCTTTCTTCTCGACTTCATTGACCTTGGCGAGGGCTTCGGGGCTGATTTCATTGGCCGAGGGTTGGGGCGGCAAAGGTTGCCCTGCGGGAATGATCTGGCGGCGGGTCGACACGGCAGGCACGGCGGGCATGGTGCGCGGCGTGTTGTCGTCGTCCTCGGCCTTGGCGGTTTCGGGTTCGGGCGCCGGGCGGGGTTTTGCCTCCGCCTTGGGTTTGGGCTTTGGTGCCGCAGCAGGGGCGGCAGGCGCAGCTTTGGGCGCAGCAGGGGCGGCCGCAGCAGGGGCAGCACCGCCTGCGCGGTTGGACAGGCCCAGACGGTGCACCTTGCCGATGACCGCATTGCGGGTGACTCCGCCAAGCTCCTTGGCGATCTGCGACGCCGACTGGCCTTCGCCCCACATTTTCTTCAGCAACTCGACGCGTTCATCGGTCCAGGACATGTCGTCTCCAGATTATCTTTGGGTTCCACGGCAGGAACGATCCTGTCCTGCCGGCACATTCGCGACCCGTGCACTGCTGCAATACCGCAGTATTCGGGAAAATTCGGATACACTCTATTCTAAGCACTGCAACCCGAGTTACAAGCGCACCGCACCCGAGGGCAGCGGTCCGCGCGCCAGACAGGGAGCAGCGACCAAAAGGATTTACCAGATGACAGCGCCGATGCAAACCACTTCCGCTTCTTCCGCCCCGCAAGAGCCGACGGGCGGAGGCTTTGGGGGGGACCAACAGGGCCTTGCCATGGGTGTGCGCCGCTTTGGACGCTGGAACTGGCTGGGGCTTGTGTCGCTGATCCGGCGCGAGGTTTTGCGCTTTACCGTGGTCTGGACCCAGACGCTTTTGGCCCCGCTCGCCACGGCGGCGCTGTTCCTGACCATTTTTGCGCTGGCCATCGGGCCAACGCGCGGCGATGTGATGGGCGTGCCGTTCTTGCATTTTCTGGCGCCCGGCATCCTGACGATGACGGTGATCCAGAACGCTTTCACGAACACGTCGTCCTCGATCATGGTGTCCAAAGTGCAGGGCAATATCGTGGACACGCTGATGCCGCCGCTCTCGCCGCTCGAATTGACGGTCGGTTATATGGTCGGCGGTGTGGCGCGCGGTCTGGTGGTGGCCAGCGTCATCTGGGTTGCGCTGGCGATCACGGTGGGCCTGCCGATGGTGCACCCGCTTGCCACGCTGACCTTTGTGGTGCTGGGGGCCTTGATGTTGGGCGGTATCGGGGTCATCGCGGGGATCTATTCGCAAAAGTTCGACCAGATGGCGGCGATCACCAACTTTGTGATCACACCACTGTCGTTTTTGTCGGGGACGTTCTATTCCGTTGAAACCCTTCCGGCGTGGTTTCGCGCCCTGACCCATGTGAATCCGGTGTTCTACCTCATCGACGGGGTGCGCTTTGGCGTCATCGGTCAATCCGACAGTGCGCCGCTTTTGGGGCTTGCGGTGGTGGGCGCCACCACGGCGGCGATCGTTTTCGCCTGCTGGCGGATGTTCACACTTGGCACGCGCTTGAAGTCCTGAAACGGCCCGCCCCAAGGATCGACATCGCGTGTTGGCCCGCTTTGGGGCCAAGCCTCTTTTCTGCGGCGCGGGCGTTACGATGTGACGGCGCGCCTCCTCCTTGCAAAACCGAGTGCCCATGTTCGAAGTTCTCTCTGTTACCGGAACCGTTTTCGCGCTGATTGCTATCGGCTATTTTGCCACCCGCGCGCGGTTCTTCACGGCCACGGACCACGAAGTCCTGACGAAATTTGTCATGCGCCTCGCGCTTCCGGCGCTGATTTTTCGCTCCGTTTCCACCCGTTCGGTCAGCGAAATTTTCGACCCGGCCTTTTTGCTGGCCTATGGGGGCGGCTCGGTCCTCACCTTTTTTGTCATGCTTTCGGTTGCGCGCAGGCTCTTTCGCCGCGACGCGCTGGACGGAACGCTGATCGGTATCGGCACCAGCGCCTGCAACACCGGGTTCGTCGGCTACCCTGTGGTTCTGGTGGCCTTTCCCGATGTGGCCGGGCGGATTCTGGCGCTCTGCATGTTGGTGGAAAACCTGATCATCATGCCGCTCGGAATCGCGATGCTTGAACAAGCGCAGGGGCGGGGCGAAAGCGCGCGCAGCTTTGCGCGCAAGATTTTTCGCCGGATGGCGACCAACCCGATCATGATATCACTGGTGGTCTCTTTGGCGGTTTCGCTCTCGGGGCTCACCGTGCCGCACGCCATCCTCAACCCCGTCAGCCTGATCGCGCAGGCCGCCGCCGCACCGGCCTTGCTGGTGATTGGCGGCACGCTGGTGGGCCTGTCGTTTCGCGGGATCAACGCCTATGTGGTCGCGGCGGTTGCTGGAAAACTGTTGCTGCATCCGCTGGTGGTGATGGTCGCGGCGCTGGCCGTGACCTCTGTCGGGTTCGAGTTTCACGAGGCCACTCTGTCGCGGGCTGCCGTTCTGGCGGCCGCTGTGCCGGCCTTTACGCTTTATCCGCTGTTTGCGCGCAGCTATGGCCGTCCCCAAGAGGCAGCTCTGGCGCATTCGCTGATGACGATGTTGTCTTTCGTGTCGCTGACGGCGGTTTTGGTGCTGGTCTGAGGCGTGCGCTTTATGCGCAAATGTCTTTGACAGCGCGCGGGCGCTTCGCTAGAGCTTGGGGCATGAACAGCACATCCGCCTCTTTGACCGCATCGCGACGCCAAAGCGCCTGATCCCGCCATCGGACTCCGTCCCTGGCGCGCCTTTTCCTGTTCAAATGTGCCAAATCGGCACGCAACCTTCGAAAATAACCCTGATATCGTTGACAGATCCTGCGTGCCACGGCACCCATTGGATCTGCATTCCTCAAAGGACCACACCCATGATTTCGTCCGTTCTTCCGACCTACAACCGGGCACCGCTTTCTTTTGTGAAAGGCGAAGGCTCCTGGCTGATCGAAGCGGACGGCCGCCGATTCCTCGACATGGGTGCGGGCATTGCCGTGAATATTCTGGGCCACGCCAGCCCCGAACTGGCCGCTGTTCTGAAAGAACAGGCCGATACGCTGTGGCATGTGTCCAACCTCTACCAGATTCCCCAGCAAAAGGCGCTCGCCGATAAACTGGTTGCGGGCAGCTTTGCCGATACGGTGTTTTTTACCAACTCCGGCACAGAGGCCTGCGAGCTTGCGATCAAAATGGCGCGCAAATACCAGCATGACAAAGGCCACCCCGAAAAGACCGACATTATCACCTTCGAGGGCTGTTTTCATGGCCGCTCCTCTGCGGCGATTGCCGCCTCGGGGTCCGAAAAGATGGTCGGCGGCTTCGGGCCGCTGTTGCCGGGGTTCAAACAGGTGAAATGGGGCGACCCCGAGGCGTTGAAAGCGGCTGTCACGCCGACCACCGGCGCGATCCTGATCGAGCCCATCCAGGGCGAGGGTGGCATCCGTCCGGTGCCCGACCAAGACCTCAAGGCGCTGCGCGAAATCTGCAACGAACACGGCATCCTGTTGATTTTCGACGAGGTGCAATGCGGTGTGGCACGGACCGGCCGGCTGTTTGCCCATGAATGGGCGGGTGTGACGCCCGACATCATGATGTCGGCCAAGGGCATCGGCGGGGGCTTTCCGCTGGGCGCGGTTCTGGCCACGCAGGAGGCCGCCAGCGGCATGGTCGCAGGCACCCATGGCTCGACCTATGGGGGCAACCCGCTGGGCTGTGCCATCGGGTTGAAAGTGCTCGAAATCGTATCCGATCCGGCCTTTTTGGCCGAAGTGAACCGCAAGGGCGGGTTGTTGCGCCAAAAGCTGGAAGGTCTCGTGGCCTCCTATCCCGATCTGTTCGAGGGCGTGCGCGGGCAGGGCCTGATGCTGGGGCTGAAACTGAAAACTGCGCCCGCCGGTTTGGTTGCGCAGGCCTATGCGCAGAACCTGCTGGTGGTGCCCGCTGCCGACAACGTGGTGCGCTTGTTGCCCGCGCTCAACATTCCCGACGAAGACCTGACCGAGGCCGTGGCCCGCCTGGATGCGGCTGCCAAGGCGACCACCGCGCTGGCCTCGTGAGGTTTTTCCCATTTCCCCTGACCGGCGCCGGATGCGCTGCAGGGCATAAGACAAAGATGTAAACGATGACCCATTTTCTTGATATCCATTCCACGGCCCCTGATGACTTGCGGGCGATGATCGACACGGCGCGCGCCACGAAAGAGGCGCGCAAGGGCCTGCCCAAAGCCGCGCCCGACGCTGACCTGCCCCTCAAGGACAAGATGGTTGCGCTGATTTTTGAAAAACCGTCAACGCGGACCCGTGTGTCTTTTGATGTCGGTGTGCGCCAGATGGGCGGCCAAACGCTGGTCCTGTCGGGCGCGGATATGCAGCTTGGCCACGGCGAAACCATTGCCGACACCGCCCGCGTGCTGTCGCGCTATGTCGATATGATCATGATCCGCACATTCGAGGAGCAGACGCTGCTGGAGATGGCCGAACATGCGTCGGTGCCGGTGATCAACGGGCTGACCAACCGCACGCATCCCTGCCAGATCATGGCCGATATCCTCACCTATGAGGAACATCGCGGGCCGATCAGGGGCAAGAAGGTCGTGTGGTCGGGCGATGGCAACAACGTTTGCGCCAGCTTCATCCACGCTGCGGGGCAGTTCGGCTTTGATTTCACCTTTGCCGGTCCTGAAGCGCTTGATCCTGAACGCGGCTTTATGGACGATGCGCGCAAGAAGGGCGTGAAGGTCGAGGTCGAGCGCAACGCCGAAAAGGCCTTTGCCGATGCCGACCTGATCGTCACCGATACGTGGCTGTCGATGCATGACGCCCAATCCACCCGCGAGCGGCGGTTCAATATGCTGCGCCCCTACCGCGTGGATCGCAAGCTGATGGGCTTTGCCAAGCCCGACGCGCTGTTCATGCACTGTCTGCCGGCGCACCGCGGCGAAGAAGTGACCAATTCGGTGATGGATGGTCCGGCTTCGGTGATTTTCGACGAGGCGGAAAACCGGCTTCATGCGCAAAAGGCGATCATGAAATATTGCGTCGAAAACTGACCTCGCCACGCGACAGGCGGGACTGAAAAACGGCGCGCAAGGAGGTCTTGCGCGCCGTTTTTTATGTTGGTCGGAAGGGGCGGATGCTCAGCCAAACAGGCCGGTCAGCGCCAGAAAAATCACCCCGGACAAAACGGCGGCGGCGGGCACCGTAAAGACCCAGGCGGCAACGATTGTCATGAAATGCGACCGGCGCACCAGCTTGCGACGACGACGCTCTTCCTTGGCGATCATGCGTTCGGGGCGGTTCTTTGACAATTGCCGCACGCGCCGCTCGGCGTGCCATTCACGAAAGAATCCCACGCCGAATACGCCGCCCACGGCGATATGGGTCGAGGAGACCGGCAGGCCCAGCCAGCTTGCCACGATCACCGTGATCGCCGCCGAAAGCGCCACGCAATAGGCGCGCATGGGGTTCAATTTGGTAATCTGGCTGCCCACCATTTTGATCAACTTGGGACCAAAAAGCACCAGACCAAAGGAGATGCCACAGGCGCCAATGATCATCACCCAGAGCGGGATCTGGACCTCGCCTGCAAAGGCGCCAACGCCTTCGGCATGGACGATGGCGGCGAGCGGGCCGACCGCATTGGCCACGTCATTTGCGCCATGGGCAAAGGACAAAAGTCCGGCGGAAATGACCAAAGGCAGGCCGAACAGCACTTTGAGGGAGCGGTTGCGGTTTTCCAGTCCTTCCGATTGGCGGCGCACCAGCGGGGTCGAGGCGGCAAAGACGACAATGCCCACGATCACCCCGATCAGCAGGGCAAAGGGCAGGTCAATCGAGATGATTTTCTTGAGGCCCTTCACCGACAGATAGACCGCAAAAACGCCCATCATCACGCCGGTCAGCACCGGAACCCAGAAACGGGCGGCTTCGATTTTATCGGGAACATAGATCACGCGCCATTTGATAAAGGCGAGAAAACCGGCTGCCACCAGCCCGCCCAGCACCGGCGAGACGATCCAGCTTAGCGCAATCTGCCCCATCGACACCCAGTTCACGGCGGCAAACCCGGCCGCGGCGATCCCCGCGCCCATGACGCCGCCCACCACCGAATGGGTGGTGGAAACCGGCGCGCCGACCCAGGTCGCAAGGTTCACCCAAAGCGCCGAGGACACCAGAGCGGCCATCATCGCCCAGATAAAGGTTTGGGTGTCGGCCATGGCCGCAGGGTCGATGATGCCCTTGGAAATGGTGGACACAACATCGCCACCGGCCAAAAGCGCGCCCGCACTTTCGCACAGAGCGGCGATGACAATCGCCCCGCCCATGGTCAGCGCTTTGGCGCCCACCGCGGGCCCCATGTTGTTGGCCACGTCATTGGCACCGATGTTGATGGCCATATAGGCGCCAAAGGCGGCCGCAGCGACAACTACCAGCGATCCGGGTTCCGAGCCGAATACCAGCATCGCGCCCAAGGCGGCCAGCACGATAAACGCCAGCGCGATGCCAAGCCCGACCATCGGGCGCGCAACATATTGCGTGGCGTATTCCACTTGCGAAATCCGGCCCAGATCGCGATCAAGCGTCTTCCATTTGTAGTCGTCGGATTGTTGCACCGTCGGTCTCTCCTGCCGTCCTGTCCGCCCGAGCGGGATGTTTTTGAAACGGCAGGCCGCGTGCCATCCAGCGGCGCGCGACAGGGTGTGTTACAAAAACGTCATCAAATTGTTACATTTACCCAGCCAGCTACCGGATCAGACCGACGCATTCAAGTCTGACATTGCGTGAGCTGTGCAGGCGGACACTCTGCGCCAGGCAGATGAAAACGCGGTAAAGATTTTGTGAAATGCGCAGGCCGGTGCAGGTCGGTTCAGGCCGTTGCGCCTTCGGGCGGCTCAAAAGTCGCGCAGGATGTCTTTGAGATCCGCTTCGCCGACCATCTGGGCGGCGCGGGCGGGCGAGACCCATTTGCTGCTGCGCTCGAGGGCTTCGGGGAAGTCGCGATGGACCTCGTCCACTTCGATCAGAAACACCATCGTGTCCACCTGGGCCTGCGCGCCGGACCCCAGGGTTTTGAAATAGCGAAACTGCCCCGCAGGACGGGTGGCGACTTTCGCGGGGCGCACGCCGCCCTCTTCCCAGGCTTCCTGAGCGGCGGCCTGCGCAAGGTTCTTGCCGTCGATCGGCCAGCCTTTGGGCAGAATCCAGCGTTTGGTTTCGCGCGAGGTGATCAGCAGAATCTCGCGGCTGTCGCCGTCCACTTCGATCCCGCCCTTGCGTTCGCGCCAGCACAGCGCAGCCACCTGCACCATGGGCGGGCGGCGAAAGAGCGGGGTGACCACGTCATTCCACGCGGCTTTGAGAAGCGGTGACATCGAACCGGAACCTGTCTAAATCGTTTCTTGTTTTTAGGTAAACCTTAATGACTTAACTAATCGTTAAAATCAAGTTTTCAACAGCAGCATGCGCTCACGGGTTGAACATCGGTCAATTTGAAGGCACCTATGGCGCTAACATTGCAAAGGGGAAGTTGCATGAGCAAAGCACGTATCGGCCTTGTCGGCCTTGGTGTCATGGGGGCGAACCTTGCCCTGAATATTGCGGAAAACGGGTTTCCGATTGCGGTTTACAACCGTACAACGTCGCATACGGACGACTTTATGGCCGATGCGGGCGCGCTGGCCGACCAGCTGACGCCCTGCCACGAGGTCGAGACGCTCTGTGCTTCGCTGACAACGCCGCGCGCGATCATCATCATGGTCCAGGCCGGTGCGCCGGTAGACAGCGTGATCGACAGCCTCAAGCCCTACCTTGAAAAAGGCGACATGATCATCGACGCGGGCAACGCGAATTTCCACGACACCCGTCGTCGCGAAGCTGCCCTGAAAGAAGAAGGGCTGAACTTTATCGGCATGGGTGTCTCGGGCGGTGAAGAAGGCGCGCGCCACGGTCCGGCCATCATGGTCGGCGGCGATCCGGCGTCTTTCGAGGTCATTCGCGACATCATTGAAGCGATCTCGGCAAAGTATCAAGATAGCCCCTGCGCCGATCACCTTGGCACCGATGGCGCGGGTCATTTCGTCAAGACCGTGCATAACGGCATCGAATATGCTGACATGCAGATGATTGCCGAAGTCTACGGCATCCTGCGCGACATGGATGGCCGCTCGGCGGGCGACATTGGCAAGCTGTTCGAGGAATGGAACGCAGGGCCGCTGGCCTCCTACCTTGTCGAGATTTCCGCCCATGTGCTGCAGGCGAGCGATCCGATTTCCGGTGGGCCGATGGTCGATATGATCGTCGATAAGGCCGGGCAAAAGGGCACGGGTCGCTGGACAGCGATCGAGGCGCTGACGCTGGGCGAAAGCCCGATGACCATCGAAGCGGCCGTTGGTGCGCGCGGTTGGTCTGCGGCGAAAGAGGCGCGCGAGGCGGGCGAAAAGATCTATGCGGGTCTCGAGGTGCAGGGCGGTGCCCATGCCATTCTCGACGCCGATCTCGAACAGGCGCTTCTGGCGGCAAAAATCATCGCCTATTCCCAAGGGTTCGCGCTGCTTGATGCCGCCTCCAAAGAATATGACTGGAACCTCGATCTGGGCCGCTGCGCCGAAGTATGGCGCGCGGGCTGCATCATCCGCTCGTCGATGCTGGATGAAATGGCCTCTGCGGCGCGCGCAGGTCTGCCAAACGGCCAGTTGATCTTTGCCGATGGCTTTGCCGAAAAGATGAAAGACGCCTCGGGCGCGTTGCGCCGCGTTGTGGCGGCGGCGGCGCTCAAAGGTCAGCCGATGCCGGCGTTCTCTGCGGCGCTGGCGTTTTTTGACACGATGCGCAAAGGCCGTGGCACGACCGATCTGGTGCAAGCGCAGCGCGATTTCTTCGGGGCGCACGGGTTTGATCGTGTGGACGGCAAAGACCACCACCACGGCCCGTGGGGCTCCGGTCTGAAAAGCTTCTGATCCGGATCATCATCACCAAAACGGCCCGCAGCGAAATCTGCGGGCCGTTTTCTTTTGGGTATTTTTATCCGAAAGAAACCCTCAGGTGCCGCGCGGTTTTGCGCGCAGGGTCGGGTCGGCGACGCTCGGGTCTTCGGGCCAGGGGTGGCGGGGATAGCGCCCGCGCATATCCTTGCGCACGTCGGTGTAGGAGGTTTTCCAGAAGGTGGGAATATCCATTGTCACCTGAAGCGGCTTTTGGGCCGGAGAGGTCAGGGTGACTTTCAGCGGCACGCGGTTGGGGCCCACGCTTGGGTGACGGGTGGTGCCGAACATTTCTTGCAGGCGGACGGTGATTTCGGGGGCGTCGCCGGAGTAATCGATGGGCACTTGGCGCCCCATCGGGGTGGTGAATTGCGCGGGGACGTCGCGCTCCAGCGTTTGGGTTTGGGACCAGTCGAGAAGGCTGTGCAGCGCTTGGGTGATGTCGAGGGCCCGTAGGGCGGCTTCGGATTTTGCGCCTTTGAGGTAGGGAAGAAGCCAGTCCAGATCGGCCATGAGGGCGGTGTCGCTCATGTCGGGAAAGGCTATGCCTGTGCCGCGCATCAGGGTGACGCGGGCGGCAAAGCGGCGGGCGCTCTCCGACCAGGGCAGGCCGATCTGGCGAATGCCGTCGAGGGCGGCGCGCGCGATTTCGGTTTTCGGCGCATCCGGCCAGGTGCGGTCATCCAGCACCAGCGCGCCGAAGGTTTCACGTTTGCGCGCGACCACGCGGCCCTCGCGTTTGGACCATTCGCAGACCGGTTGCCATGCGATCTGCGACTCGAAAAGCGTTCGGATTTCGGCCTCGGTGATTGGCGCGGCCATGCGCACACGGGCTTCGCGCGGATGGCCGTCGGTGTCGGCGACGACGATCAGGCGCTGTCCCGCCAGCGCGTCTTGGGCGTCAAGAGCGGCGCCTTTGCCGCCCGACAGAATATAGCGCGGATCATCGCCTTTGCGGCGCAAGCCGATGCGGTCGGGATAGGCCAGCGCCAGCATCGCGCCCGTTGACAGCGGTGCGGTTTGCGCCAGCCCTTTGCGCAGGCGTTTTGCCTCCTGGCGAATGCGCTCGAGTCCGGCGCGATCTGCCGCGCGGTCCTGCGTGTGCACCGCACGCAGGCGCAGGTCCAGGTCACTGCCCGCGCCGCGCAGGATGTCGCGTTCGCCGAGCAGGGCGGCGAGGGGGGCCGCTTGCGCGCCTGCCACGCTCAGCATGTGGCCCAGTCGCGGGTGGGTGGGGAGCGCGGCGAGCGCTCTGCCGTGATCGCTGATCCGCCCTTCTGGCGTGAGGGCACCGAGACTGACAAGCAGGCTGCGGGCTTCGGCGAGGGCCCCCGCGTGGGGCGGGGTCAGCAGTGCCAGTTCGTCTTCGCGCGCGCCCCACTGCGCGAGGTCCAGCGCGAATCCGGTCAGGTCGGCGGTTTCGATTTCCACGGGCGGGAAACCCGCGAGCGCGCCTTCCTCGCCTTTGGTCCAGAGGCGAAAGCAGGTGCCAGCGGCGACGCGACCTGCGCGGCCGCGGCGTTGTTCGGCTTCGGCTTTGGACACTCTTTCTGTGACCAGACGCGACATGCCCGAGCCTGCGTCAAAGCGCGCGCGACGTGCGCGGCCCGCGTCGACGACGATGCGCACGTCTTCGATGGTCAGGGAGGTTTCTGCGATGGCGGTGGCCAGGACGACTTTGCGTCCCGTTTCGCAGGGGGCAATCGCGGCGCGCTGCGCGGCAAAGTCCATGGCGCCGAAAAGGGGGCGCAGCACGCAGTCGGCGGGCAGGCGTCCGCTGAGCAGGGCTTGGGTGCGCCGGATTTCTCCCTCTCCGGGAAGAAAGACCAAAGCGGAGCCTCCGGCCTCGTCAAGCGCGCAGAGCACCAGATCGGCCACCGCCTGTTCGAGGCGCGTGGTTTTGGGGGTCGGGGTGTCGAGCCAGCGGGTTTCGACATCAAAGGCGCGGCCCTCGCTGATGACAACGGGGGCCGCGTCGAGTAGCGCCGACACAGGTCCGGCGTCGAGCGTTGCCGACATCACCACGACGGCCAGATCGTCGCGCAGCGCGCCGCGCACCTCCCAGACCAGCGCAAGGCCCAGATCGGCATTGAGCGAGCGTTCGTGAAATTCGTCGAAAATCACGCAGCCGATGCCCGCCAGTTCGGGGTCAGACTGGATTATGCGCGTGAGGATCCCCTCGGTCACGACCTCGATCCGCGTGTCTTTGGACACTTTGGCCGCGCCGCGCATCCGGTAGCCAACCGTTTGGCCCACAGGTTCGCCCAAGGTGGCGGCCATGCGTTCGGCGGCGGCGCGCGCGGCCAGACGGCGCGGCTCGAGCATCAGGATGCGCCCCTGTACGGCTGGCAAAAGCGCCAGTGGCACGCGGGTGGTCTTGCCCGCACCGGGGGGCGCCATGAGCACGCAGCGCCCGTGGGTTTTGACGGCTGCAACGACATCGTCCAGCACGGCTTCGATCGGTAATCTCATGGCTGTCTTATCGCGCAGGGCGGCGATGCTGAAAAGCGCCTGCGCGGTGTGATGCAGGTTTTTTGCAAGAAAACACGCAGCATTCCGTGCGCCCAAAGCCGCGCTGGACAGGGTGCGCGCGGATCAGGCATCAAGGGCACATCCCGCAGCCAAAGGATGACTTATGGATACCAAGACCCTCTGCGATGGCATTCTGGACGGTCAGCGCCGCGCTTTGTCCAAGGCGATCACGTTGGTCGAAAGCGCGCGCGCCGATCATCGTGTGCAGGCCGCCGCGCTGCTGGAGGCGCTAAAAGCCGCGCAAGCCTCGCCGCGTGAGGCGTTGCGCATCGGGCTTTCGGGCACGCCGGGGGTCGGGAAATCGACCTTCATCGAAAGTTTCGGCATGGCGTTGGTGCGCGAGGGGCTGAAGGTGGCGGTGCTGGCGGTCGATCCTTCGTCGGCGCGGTCGGGCGGCTCGATTTTGGGCGACAAGACGCGCATGGAGTTGCTGAGCCGCGAAGCTGGCGCGTTCATCCGGCCCTCGCCGTCGCAAACCGAACTGGGCGGTGTGGCGCGGCGCACGCGCGAAGCCGTGGCGCTCTGTGAAGCGGCGGGGTTTGATGTTGTGTTGATCGAAACCGTTGGGGTGGGGCAATCCGAAACCGTGGTGTCCGAAATGTCGGACCTGTTCGTTCTGTTGCTTGCGCCGGCGGGGGGAGACGAACTTCAGGGCGTCAAGCGCGGCATTATGGAGATGGCGGACCTCATTTTGGTCAACAAGGCGGATGGCGATCTGAAAGCGGCGGCGAACCGGACCCGCGCCGATTATGCCGCGGCGCTGCGATTGCTGCGCAAACGCCCGCAAGATCCTGACGGATTTCCCAAGGCGCTGGCGATTTCGGCGCTGCAAGAGGACGGGCTGGCGCAGGCCTGGGCCGAGATGGGGACGCTTGCCGACTGGCGGCGCGCGCAGGGGCATTGGGCACGGACCCGCGCCAACCAGAACCGCCACTGGTTTATGGAGGAGCTGCGCCTTGCGCTTTTGGCGCAGCTGACGCAGGCAGGGCCGGTGCGCGATGCGGTGGCGCGGCTGGGCGATTCTGTGGCAAGCGGGACGACCACACCCGCGCTTGCGGTCCAATCCGCCTTGGCGCTGCTGCATCCGGCGGTCCATCGGGCGCAGGATGGGCCGACACCGCAGCACGATGGCCCCAAGAATGACGATTTTACGACGGGTATCGGGTGAATCGCTTGACGGCTTGCTGAATCCCCCCTATGGACAGCGGACGAAATTCAGGGCTCGGCCTCGCCGCGCCCTTCATCTTTTTAGCCCATCCTCTAGGGAACGCCATTCGGGCACACCCTACGATGATCTTGAAACAAGGAGCGAGACCATGTCGCGCCGTTGCGAATTGACCGGTAAAGGTCCGATGACTGGCAACAATGTCAGCCATGCTAACAACAAAACCCGTCGTCGGTTCTTGCCGAACCTGAACGATGTGTCCCTGATTTCCGACGCGCTCGGCCGGACCTTCAAACTGAAGATCTCCGCATCCGCTCTGCGCACCGTGGATCACCGCGGTGGCCTCGACGCCTTCCTCGCGAAAGCGAAAGACGAAGAGCTGTCGGCGAACGCGCTGAAAATCAAGAAAGACATCGCCAAAGCTCAAACCGCAGCGGCCTAAGCCACACTGCGGGGCTTTGCGCCTCTTTCGACGGATAGAACCCCGCTTGCCTTTGCATGCGGGGTTTTGTCGTCCGTGCCCGCCATTCTTGCGCGCGGGCCGATTGCCTCTTTTGCGTTGCGCTGGCTTGCGCTAATTCTTCGCCCCATGATCCGCATCCTGCGCCCCCTTTCGGCTTTGGCCCTCTGTTTCACTCTGGTGTTGACCGCCAGTGCGATGGCGCAGGCGCGTGGCCAGATGCGCGCGGCCTCCGGTGCGATTGTGCTGTGTACCGGCACGGGGCCGGTGACGGTCGTCGTTGATGAAAACGGTGCGCCGCTGGGGCGGATTCACATCTGCCCTGACTGCGCCCTAAGCCTGATCGCGGGGCTTTTGCCTCTCTGGCAATTGCCTCAAAAAGCGGCGCGCGCGCAGAGGCTTGTGGCGATCGACATGGCGCTGCACGCAACGCCGCGTGCCCTGCCGATCCCCGCGGCCCGCGCGCCACCTTTTGCGTGATTTCCAGCGACCCTTTGTTGAAATCACCTAAAAGGAGAGGACAGATGTCCCTCAAATTTCCCCTTCTGGCGGCGGCTCTGGCCTGCATCGCCTTGCCCGCTTTTGCCGATATCGTCGTTGAAAACCCCTATTTCCGGACCTCCGGTGCGATGGCGACCTCCGGCGCTGCCTTTATGGTCTTGCACAACACCGGCGAGACAGCGGACCGGCTGATCGCCGCGCGCTCCGATCTGTCGAGCCGCGTCGAACTGCACACCCATCTTGCGGGTGACAATGGCGTCATGCGGATGCTGGAGGTCGAAGACGGCTTTGCCGTTGCGCCACAAGCGCGCCACGAACTGGCCCGTGGCGGCGATCACGTCATGTTCCTTGGCCTTGATCGCCGCGTGGCAGAGGGCGACATCGTCACCGTAACCTTGACCTTCGAGCAGGCGGGCGATGTGGTCGTCGAGGTTCCCGTCAGGCTTGATGCGCCTGTGGGCAGCGCACCGGCGGCTGACATGGGCCACGGCGCGATGGATCACGGGGCGATGGATCACGGGGCGATGGATGATGGCGCGATGGATCACAGCGACACGGAACAGGGCGGGGCAGGGCACACGCACTAAACGCCCTGTTGCTCGGGATATGAAAAGGCGAGGGGCAAGAGCCTACTCGCCTTTTTTCTTGCCAAAGGGGCAATTTGCTGCGCAAAGCAACCCGTATTCGGCGCCTGACACGCGCTGCCCCTTTCAGACAATCGAGTCCCTGATGCACAGCGTCTTCACGTTCCCTGCCGCCTTTTCGTCCGCCGAATGCGATGCCATCATCGCCCTCGCGCATGAGGATGAGCTGCGCGATGCCGGCCTCACCAAAGGCCAGACAGACCACAATTACCGGCGGGCCGATCTGGCATGGCTTGACGAACGCGCGGGCACTGACTGGGTGATGACGCGGATCATCGACGTGGTGGCTCAAGCCAACCGCAGCCATTTCGACTTTGCCCTCACCGAGTTCGGCGAAAGCCCGCAGATCGCGCGCTACGGCGCCGACCGCGAGGGGCATTTCATCTGGCATAGCGACATCGGTGACGGGGCGTTTGCCGCCAAGCGCAAGCTGACGCTGGTGGTGCAACTGTCCGACCCTGACAGCTATGCGGGCGGCGCGTTGGAACTCTGGCCTGCCAGCCATACGCAAACCGCGCAGACGGCGCGTGGCACGGCGACGTTATTTCCGTCCTTTGTGTTGCACCGGGTGACGCCCGTGACGCAGGGCGAGCGCTATTCGCTGACGACCTGGGCGCATGGGCCGCTGTTTCGCTAAAGCTGGGCGTTGATCTGCGCGCACCACTCGGGCACCAGAACACTTGCAGGGCCTTGGCGGCAGGTCTCGAAGACCCCGTGTGAGCGCGCGAGGTTCAATTCCAGTGTCGCGGCCCCGGCCTCGCGCGCCATCGCCACAAAGCCCGCCGCCGGATAGACCGTGCCGGAGGTGCCGATGGACACGAAAAGATCGGCCTGCCCGATCGCGGCAAAAATCGCCTCCATGTGATAGGGCATTTCCCCGAACCAGACGATGTCGGGGCGCGTGGCGGGCCGGGCACAGTTCGGGCAGGGGGCCTTGGGGTCACTTGGTCCGCTGTGAGGCCATGTCGTTTCACAGGCCGCGCATTTCAACCGACCCAGACTGCCGTGCATGTGGATTACCTCAGCCCCCGCCCGCCGGTGCAGGTCATCGACGTTTTGGGTCACAAGCGTCAGGGCGCCGCCCGCGCGTGCCAGCGCAGTTTGCAGCGCGGCCAAGGCGACATGTGCCGGGTTTGGCTTTGCTGCATCGCTGGCCGCGCGGCGGGCGTTGTAAAAGCGGTGGACCAGGGCGGGATCGCGGGCAAATGCGGCCGGAGTCGCCACATCTTCGATGCGATGGTCCTCCCACAGGCCATCGGCGGCGCGAAACGTGGACAATCCGCTT
Source organism: Aquimixticola soesokkakensis (assembly GCF_900172375.1). Lineage (GTDB taxonomy): Bacteria > Pseudomonadota > Alphaproteobacteria > Rhodobacterales > Rhodobacteraceae > Aquimixticola > Aquimixticola soesokkakensis. The sequence goes on from NZ_FWFS01000013.1 coordinate 37,774, forward strand.
TCAGCGGAGATACCAGCGCCGGTAAGCGCAACAATGCGTCGATGATTAACCATGAAAAGCCTCATTTGCGCCGCCTGCGCACCTTTTTCTTGCTGCAAGACTGCCTTGAAATCGCCATTGCGCGCCAGCGCTTTGAACATTCAGCCAGAGAATGCGCGGGGCGTCGTGTCAAATTCCCGCATCGGTGTCACTGGGGGCACAGCGTATGAAGCAGACAGTTCGGGGCAGGAGTGCCCGATGTGGACGGGGATACGGGACCTGCGTTGCCCGCTGTGGAGGTCCGGCATGAGGGCGGTTCTTTTCGTCTGTCTGGGCAATATTTGCCGCTCGCCCACGGCGCAGGTCGTGTTCGAGCAGGCGATACAGGCACGCGGTCTGACGATGACCGTCGCGAGCGCGGGCACCGGAAGCTGGCATGTGGGCGAGCGCCCCTATGCACCGATGCGCGCAGCGGCCAGTGCGCGGGGCTACCTGATGGACGATCTGCGCGCGCGCCAGTTTCGCCGCGACGATTTCGATCACTTCGACCTGATCCTCGCGATGGATGACGAAAACCTGCGCGCGCTGGAAGGGATGCGCCCTGCGGCCTGTCGCGCAGAGCTACAATTGCTGATGGCCTACGCGCCGCAACTGGGCGTGCGCGCCGTTCCGGACCCCTATTACACACGCCGCTTTGACGAGGCGATCACCTTGATCGAAACCGCCGTGACGGGGCTTATCGCGGCGCTGGGCCGCGACTGTGCCTGATCAGCCGCAGGAGTTTTGCGCTGCCGTGCCAAAGACCTTGTATTTGCGCCAGAAGGTCTCATGCGAGCTGCGGTCGGATTGGCGAATGTCTTGGGCTTTTTGCGGGTTGCGAAAAAATTTCGCTGCCATGCGCTGATCGGAATTGGTCAGATGCTGATCGGCGACGCGCTGGATGCAGCCGCACAAGGCGTTGGACGCTTTGGAGCGTCCCGAGCTCATGCAGGCGCGTTCAATGGCGCCAGCCTCTGCTGTGGCAATCGGAGAAAACCCGATGCCGCTGACAAGAACGCCTGCGATCAGGGTGGATTTTACGAAAGTTTTGATCATGTTTTGCCTCGTTCCGGTGCTCTGCCGGTTGTTTTTATCTCGGGTCCCATCCGTTCAGGGGCGGACGTTGCCACCCCGTGTTTTTTGCCATCGCACTCTTCGCTGCGCAGGGTCAAAACAGGGCTAGGATGACAAAAAGAGGGTAAATGATCAATTAAAGATCACATAGCAGCGAGGCAGAACGCCCGCTTGCGCCGTTTTTTGCCACATGCCCGCGCCGCTGACCCCGAAATGCGGTGCGCGTTGCCCGTCGCGCAGGGGGCTCAACCCCCGCTCCCTCTTGCAAAACCGCGCATTCCGCCCCATAGACACAGGCTCATTCAGCAGATGGGCCGAGCCAGATGACCGACCTCAAAAATATCCGCAATTTTTCCATCGTGGCGCATATCGACCACGGGAAATCCACGCTTGCCGACCGGTTGATCCAATTGACCGGCACCGTGGCCGAGCGGGATATGAAGGCGCAGATGCTCGATTCGATGGATATCGAACGCGAGCGCGGCATCACCATCAAGGCCAACTCCGTGCGCATCGAATATCCTGCGCAGGATGGTCAAACCTATATTCTGAACCTCATCGACACCCCCGGCCACGTCGATTTCGCCTATGAGGTCTCGCGCTCCATGCGCGCGGTCGAGGGGTCCTTGTTGGTCGTGGACGCCACCCAGGGCGTCGAGGCGCAGACGCTGGCCAACGTGTATCAGGCGATTGACGCGGATCACGAAATCGTCCCTGTGCTGAACAAGATCGACCTGCCTGCATCCGAACCGGAGCAGGTCAAAGCCAATATCGAAGACGTGATCGGCATCGACGCGTCGGAATCCATCGAAATTTCGGCCAAGACCGGCCTTGGCATTCCCGATGTGCTGGAAGCCATTGTCAAACGCCTGCCCGCGCCCACGGGCGATCGCGACAAGCCGCTTAAGGCGATGCTGGTCGACAGCTGGTATGACAGCTATCTCGGCGTTGTCGTTTTGATCCGCGTCATGGATGGCGTGATCAAAAAAGGCGACAAGATCAAGATGATGAAGACCGGCGCGGCTTACGGCGTCGATAAATTGTCCGTCCTCAAACCGCAAATGGTCGATATCGCGGAATTGGGCCCGGGGGAGATCGGGATCTTCACCGCCTCGATCAAACAGGTGCGCGATACGAAAGTGGGGGACACGATCACCCACGAGAAAAAGCCCTGCGCAGAGGCCCTGCCGGGCTTTAAACCCTCGATTCCGGTGGTGTTTTGCGGGCTGTTCCCCGTCGATGCCGCCGATTTTGAAGACCTGCGCACGGCGATCGAAAAACTGTCGCTCAACGATGCCTCCTTCAGTTCGGAAATGGAAACCTCCGCCGCGCTGGGCTTTGGCTTTCGCTGCGGCTTCCTTGGGCTGTTGCACCTCGAGGTGATCCGCGATCGCCTTGAGCGCGAATATGACATCGATCTGATCACCACCGCGCCCTCGGTGATCTACAAATTGCACATGAAAGACGGCTCGGTCGAGGATCTGCACAACCCTGCGGATATGCCCGATCTGACCTATGTCGACCACATCGAAGAGCCGCGCATCAAGGCCACGATCATGGTGCCCGACGATTATCTCGGTGACGTTTTGAAGCTGTGCCAGGACCGTCGCGGCATCCAGATGGACCTCACCTACGCCGGTTCGCGCGCGATGGTGGTCTATGACCTGCCGCTCAACGAAGTGGTGTTCGATTTCTACGACCGGTTGAAATCGGTGACCAAGGGCTATGCCTCTTTCGATTACCAGATGATCGGCTACCGCGAGGATAACCTCGTGAAAATGCAGATCCTTGTGAACGACGAGCCGGTCGATGCGCTGTCAACCATGGTCCACCGCGAACGCGCCGAGTCGCGCGGGCGCGCCATGTGCGAAAAGCTCAAGGACCTGATCCCGCGCCACATGTTCAAAATTCCGATCCAGGCGGCCATCGGCGGCAAGGTGATCGCCCGCGAAACACTGGCCGCCCTGCGCAAGGACGTGACAGCCAAATGCTACGGCGGCGATGCGACCCGTAAGAAGAAACTGCTTGAAAAGCAGAAAGCGGGTAAGAAAAAGATGCGCCAATTCGGGAAAGTCGAAATCCCGCAAGAAGCCTTCATCAACGCGCTGAAGATGGATGATTGATCCCGTATAGACGGGGTATCATGGCGCTGAGCGAGGCTCGACAGCCGGAATGTTCTAGGACCAAAAGCGGGGCCACGCAGGCCCCGTTTTTTTTCTGTTTCTCGCAGCCGTTCAAACTCACATGCCCGATTGGACTTCGCGGCTTTCCTGGCTGATGGTCTGGCCGGCATTGGACAGGTCTTGTCCGGCGCCCTCGATGGTTTCGCAGGCGGCGAGGCCCAGAAGGGCGGTGCAAAGAATGATCAAACGGGTCATGGGAAATCCTCCGTGGTGCGTTGGAAGATCAACGCAGCGCATCGCAAGCGGTTCCCGCCTCGTTAGAGGCTGTGGCGCAGCTCGTCTACCGCGCCGATGTAGGCCCTGATCGCCCCCTCGAATTCACGCGGCTTTTCGGCATGCAGCCAATGCCCCGTGCCCTCGATCTTGGCAAAACGGGCCTTGGGGAACAGCCCTTTGATCACGGGGCGATATTCGGGCAGCACATAGGTACTCTGTGCGCCGGAGAGAAAGAAAGCGGGGCCGTCAAACGTGCCGCGGACGTCCTCGGGCCAGCCGACGATCTTGGGCATCTCGGCGCGCAGAACGTCGAGGTTCAGGAGCCATTTCTGCCCCTTGATATCCAGACTTTGCAGCAAAAATGCCCGCACGCCATCGTCCAGAACATCCTCGGCCAGCATCTCGTCGGCTTGCGAGCGGCGGGTGATTTTGGATAGGTCCAGCTTTTTCATTGCATCGACCAGCGGCACGTTGGAGTGCTCATAGGCGACGGGGGCGATATCGGCGACGACCAGTGATTTCAACAGGTCAGGTCGCGTCAGCGCCAGCATCATCGCCGCTTTGCCGCCCATTGAGTGGCCCATCACGTGAAAGGGGCGCGCGGCCGCGCCCTGGGCTTCCAGCACCTCGGCCACATCGCCCGCCATATCGGCGTAGCTTTGGGTCGGCGCGCGGAAACTGTCGCCGTGGTTGCGTTGGTCGACCGCGATCACCAGCCGCTCGTCCGACAGACGTTTGGCCACCACACCCAGGTTGCGCGCCGAGCCGAACAGCCCGTGGACGATCAAAAGCGGTGGCTCGCCCGTGTCGGTGCCATAGGTCACGAAATTCAGCATGCGCGCGGTATCCTGTTGGAACGAAATCGAAAAACACGAAAGGGGCCCGCAGGCCCCTTCCCTTGTCTTAGGAAAGCCCGATTACAGGTTCGGGTAAAGCGGGAATTTTTCGCACAGCGCGTCGACCTTTTTGGCGACGGCGGCTTCGACCTCGGCGTTACCCTCTTCACCGTTGGCGGCAAGGCCATCGACCACTTCGACGATCCAGTCGCCGATCTGGCGGAATTCGGCTTCGCTAAAGCCACGGGTGGTGCCCGCAGGGGTACCAAGGCGCACACCGGAGGTCACAAAGGGCTTTTCGGGGTCAAAGGGGATGCCGTTTTTGTTGCAGGTGATCTGCGCGCGTTCCAGCGCCTTTTCGGTGGCATTGCCTTTGACGCCTTTGGGGCGCAGGTCAACCAGCATGACGTGGGTGTCGGTGCCGCCGGTCACGATATCAAGCCCGCCTTTCATCAACTGGTCCGCAAGCGCCTGGGCGTTGAGGATCACCTGTTTGGCGTAGGCTTTGAATTCGGGGCGCAGGGCCTCGCCGAAGGCAACGGCTTTGGCGGCGATCACATGCATCAGGGGGCCGCCCTGAATGCCGGGGAAGATCGCGGAATTGACCTTTTTCGCGATGTCTTCGCGGTTGGTCAGGATCATGCCGCCGCGCGGGCCGCGCAGGGTTTTGTGGGTGGTGGTGGTCACCACATCCGCGTGCGGGAAGGGCGAGGGATGTTCGCCGCCCGCCACGAGACCGGCAAAATGCGCCATATCGACCATGAGGTACGCGCCCACGGAGTCCGCGATTTCGCGCATTTTGGCGAAATCCACCTGACGCGGGATCGCGGAGCCACCGGCGACGATCAGCTTGGGCTGATGCTCGGTCGCGAGTTCCTGGATCTGGTCGTAGTCGATACGGCTGTCTTGCTTGCGCACACCGTATTGCACGGCGTTGAACCATTTTCCCGACTGGTTGGGTTTGGCACCATGGGTGAGGTGGCCGCCGGCATCCAGCGACATGCCCAAAATGGTGTCACCGGGCTGGATCAGCGCCTGGAACACGCCCTGGTTGGCCTGCGAGCCGGAGTTGGGCTGGACGTTGGCAAACGCGCAACCGAACAATTCCTTGGCGCGCTCAATCGCCAAATTTTCCGCGATATCGACGAATTGGCAGCCGCCGTAGTAGCGCTTGCCCGGATAGCCTTCGGCATATTTGTTGGTCAGAACCGACCCTTGGGCTTGCATGACGGCGGCCGAGACGATGTTCTCGGAGGCGATCAATTCGATCTCGTGGCGCTGGCGGCCGAGTTCTTGGGTGATCGAGCCGTACAGCTCGGGGTCGCGCTCGGACAGCGCTTGGGTGAAAAAGCCGGAATCGCGGACGTCGGTCATGGTGTGCTCCCTTGGCAGCAGGGGTGAAGTCTTGCGCGCTGTTTACCCAATGTGACGGGCGCGCAAAACCCTATTTCGCTGCATAATCATCTTGAACGCAGGCGCAATCGCACAAAATCGCATCGCCAAGCGGGGATAAACCGCGTGAACTTCGCGCCGCGCTTTGTTAGGCAAGGTGAAGGTCGAAAAATCGACAGTTTGGGAGGCATCTCTGTGAGCGTCAGGATTTCATTTGCGGCCAGCGAAAGCGAGATCGCGCAGCGCGCGCTGGAGCGCTTGGTGGAACGCTACGGACAGGTCGAACAGGGCCAAGCCGATGTGATCGTCGCCCTTGGCGGGGACGGCTTTATGTTGCAGGCGCTGCATGCGACCCAAGGGCTGAGCGCGCCGGTCTACGGGATGAACTGTGGCACCATCGGTTTTTTGATGAACGAGTTTTCCGAATATGATCTGGACGCGCGTCTGTCTGACGCAGAGGAAGAAGTCATCAACCCGCTGGTGATGCGTGCGATCGACATTCACGGTGTCCAGCACGAAGCGCTGGCCATCAACGAAGTCGCCCTGCTGCGTGCGGGATCTCAGGCGGCCAAGCTGCGCGTGTCCGTCGACGGGCGGGTGCGGATGGATGAATTGGTCTGTGACGGGGCGCTGGTGGCGACACCTGCGGGATCGACCGCCTACAACTATTCCTCGCACGGCCCGATTTTACCGATCGGCTCGGACGTGTTGGCGCTGACGGCGATGGCGGCGTTTCGCCCCCGACGCTGGCGCGGGGCCTTGTTGCCCAAAGCGGCAACGGTACGCTTTGATGTGCTCGACGCAGAAAAGCGCCCCGTGATGGCGGATGCGGACAGCCGCAACTCCGTGCCCGCCGTCGCGGCGGTGGAGGTGTCATCGGATGAAAATGTGCGCCATCGCATTTTGTTCGACCCCGGCCACGGGCTTGAGGAACGGCTGATCCGCGAACAATTTGTCTAACGCGGGCCGCGCGGCCTTGCAGGTATTGGCGCGGCCTTGCGGGGGGTTACTTTCGCGGCCTTGCAGGGGCTTATTTGCGCGGCCTTGCAGGCCGACCCCAAGCTTCGAGTTTACGATACAGCGTCGAGGGCGACACGTCCAAAACCCGCGCTGCCTGGGGAACCGATCCACCCTCGCGCTCGATGGTCGCTTCAATTGCAATGCGTTCGATTTCGGCCAGCGTCATGCCCGCAAAGGCTTCGATATCGGCCAGCGGTTGGTGGGTCGCAACCTGACCCGTGCCGCCAAAGGTCATGTCACCGCCCGTATCCAGAAAATTCGGCGGCAAGGTGGCGCGGGTCACCACAGGGCCGTCGTTCAGCACCACGACATTCCACAGAACATTGAGCAGTTGGCGCACATTCCCGGGCCAGCTGTAGTTCAAGAACAGCTGCTTGACCTCGTCGTCGAGGGCGCGAAAAGACCGCCCTTCGCGGGTCGCAAACCGTGACAGCATTGCCTCGGCGATCTCGACCACATCGTGGCCGCGGTCGCGCAGGGGCGGCAGATGCAGAGGCACGACGTGAAGCCGGTAGTACAGATCGGCGCGCAACCGCCCTGCGCGGACCTCTTCCAGCGGGTCGCGCGAGGTGGCGCAGATGATGCGCGTCGTGATGCGCTTGCCCTCGGCGGCCCCCAGCGGCGTCACGGTCGAGGTCTGCAAAAACCGCAAGAACCGCGCCTGCAGGCCAAGGTCCATCTCACAGACCTCATCGAGGAACAGGGTGCCGCCATCGGCGTCTTCGGCGGCCCCGCGTTTGTCGCTGATGGCCGCGGGAAAGGCCCCCGCCACATGGCCGAACACTTCGGATTCCAGAAACCCCGAGGGGATCGCGCCGCAATTGAGCGGCACAAACGGGCCGTCGGACTGGCTGGACAGGGCGTGGATCGCCTCGGCGGCGATTTCTTTGCCCGCACCGCTTTCGCCGGTGACAAACACGGTCGCCATCGACCCCGCAACCGCGCGGATCGTGCTGTAGACCTGCTGCATCACCGGTGAGGAGCCGATGAACCCGCCCAGCGGCAAAGCCGTGGGGGTGGCGCGCAGATGTTGGTGGCGTTCCGAGCGGGCATTGGTCACGGCCTTGACAAGGTTCGCCGGATCAATCGGCTTGAGCAGAAAGTCGAAGGCCCCGATGCGCATCGCCTCGACCGCCTTGTCGACAGACCCGTTGGCCGTGATCACGATAACCTTCGTCGCCGGCGCCTGTGCGACCAACTCGGCCAAAAGATCAAGCCCGTCACCGTCAGGCAACAGCAGATCCAACAAAACGATCGGCGGTGCGCCGTTTTGCAAAACCGCGCGCGCTTGCGACAGGGAACCAACAGCCACGGGGTGGTGACCGACGCTCTCGAGAAGCGCGCAATAGAGCGTCTGGAGAGAGGCTGTGTCTTCAACGACGAGGATCTGGTTGGCAATCATATGCAGTCACTATTCTCGAGGCGAATGGCTTTAACAAATTCAACCAGCGCCTGTGTATTCTGTCCCACAGAACGACCGAGAGCAATAATTTCCGTGATATTTCTGACATTTGCGTCTTGCAAAAGTCGCTGCGCGTTTTCGCGTTCTGCATCGGTTGCGCAGGTGCCAAACAGGCTCGAGAGGACATGCGCGACGCGCGCGACCGCTTTGTTGTCGCCGCGCGCGAGGGCTTCGTTGAGGGCTTCAGCGGCGCTGGAGAGATCACTTTCGAGGCGTTCGAGAAAGGTTGCGCGGCTTTCGGGCGTGAGGCGGCTGGCCAGCTTGTTGAGGCGCGCGCGGCGCTGGGCGGTCATCGGATCGTCGATTTTAACCGGTTTTTCCGGAAAGGGCAGGGGCGAGGGACGGCCTTGGGGGTCGGACTGATACCCCCGCCCAAGCGCGGCCTGAATGGTTTCCCACAGCCGCAGCGTCGAGAGGATCGGTTTGGAAAGAATGGCTTGCGCGCCTGCCTGCATGATCGCCTGCCGGTTGGGCGCAAAAATATAGGCCGACAGGGCAATGATCGGTGTCTGGGCAACCGGCCCCTCGCGGCCTCGCAAAAAGCGAATAACCTCGAGTCCGGTGAACAGAGGCATTTCCATATCGAGAATGGCGAGGTCGAATTTTTCGTCTTCCAGCGCTTCAAGCGCCGCCAGACCGTCGCCAACAAGGACACAATCCCCCCCCAATTCGCGAATGATCTCGGCCATCATGAAACGGTTTGTTTCGATATCATCGGCAATCAGAATGCGCAGCCCGTCAAGACGATGCTGCGAAGGATCGGCGGATTGTTCCGACTCCGTCGAGGCAGGGATTCGGTTTGGCACGGTCAGACGGGCCTCACCGCCGCCTTCGGGGCGGTTGAACAGGTCCAGTTTCGCACCCATCCGCGCCGCCATTTCGCGCACGATCCGCAAGCCAAATCCCGACCCGGGCTCACCGACGCCAAGTGCAATCGGCTCGGGCAGGGCGGCGAGGCGCGACATCAGGTCCTTGGGAAAGCCTGGACCTTTGTCGCGCACGCCCAGTTCGATCCCCTCCGGCGAGGCCTGCGCAAAGAGGGTCACCTGACCCGGGCCGCCGTGGCGGATCGCATTGGCGAGGAAATTGGACAGAATGCGTTCGACCTCCAGACGGTCGATCACCGCGTGTTCGGGTAGGTCATCGGCAATGGCAACAGTCAGGCAGCAGCCCGCCGATTTGGCCAGTTTTCGCCACCGAAGCCCCATGTTTTCAACCATTTCGCGCAAGGGGATCGGGTCGCTCAGTTCCGGGCCGTCAAGTTTTTCCCCGACCACGAGAAACAGGGCTTCCTCAAGCAACCGCGCCAGATGTTCCGATGTCATGCGCAGGCGGGTAACCTCGCTCATGCCGCGGACGGTTGTGTCTTCGCTATGGAAAAACCGCAGGCCCATGATGACATCCGTCATCGCCGAGCGAATGTCATGCGCCAACAATGTGAAGCGGCCTGTGTCCGTGGTCTGCAGAGCTGCGCCGATATCCTCGCCTTGGGTCAATGGTAATCCTACTACTCTGTCTTCTGCGCACGCAGGGGCTCTGCGCGCGCGTACGGGCATCACGCCGCGCAGGGCGGCTGGTCTTAACTATATGTTTACCTTTTATCGCACCAAAATTAAGGCAACAGGCCAAGATGCCTAAAACTTTAGCCGATGCTGTCGTATGGGGCGCGGGCTGTCCATCGTTTGTCATGCATGAGTGGGAATGTGATCTTGGGACTGTTGCGCGATCTTGGGGTAATGGCAGGGTTTGACGGTATGGCCAGTCGTTAGGGGCCAGCCTTTAGAGGCCAGTCCTTAGGGTCCAGTCGTCGAGCCTGCTGTCGGGACATGCCGCAAATATGACAACGGGCGACAGTGTCCTGCCGCCCGCTTGGAAAAGATCGTTTCAGATCGCTGCGCTTATCCGTAATGCGCGACGGGGGTTCCCGCGATGGCCGACATGTTCAACAATCCACGCGACGTGATCGAGGGCGTCACGATATGGGCCCGGTTGCCCATGCCCATCAGGATCGGACCGACCTCAAGCCCCATGCCTTTGGTCTTGAGGATGTTGCGCACGCCAGAGGCCGCGTCGGAATTGGCGAACACCAGAACATTCGCGGGACCCGCAAGGCGCGAGTCGGGGAAAATCCGCTCGCGGGTGTCCACCGAAAGCGCGCTGTCGATGTGCATTTCGCCTTCATAGGCAAAGTTGCGCGGGGCGCTGTCGAGAATCTCCATCGCTGCGCGGGTGACGCGCCCCGACGCGCAATCGAGGTTGCCGAACTGCGAATGCGAACAGATCGCCACCTGCGGCTCCAGCCCAAAGCGCCGCACGTGGCGCGCCGCCGCGATGCAGCTTTCGGCGATTTGCTGTGCCGTGGGTTCGGGGTGCACATGGGTGTCTGCGATGAACAGCGGCCCGTCTTCGAGGATCATCAACGACAGCGCGCCGATCGGGTGTAGCCCCTGCGTGCCCTGCGGTGCGCCCAGCACCTGGCTGATGTAGTTGAGGTGCCACAGATACTGACCGAATGTGCCACAGATCATGCTGTCGGCATGGCCCAGATGCACCATGATTGCCGCAATGGCTGTCGTGTTGGTGCGCAGGATGGCCTTTGCCAGATCCGGCGTCACACCGCGGCGCGCCATGATTTTATGGTATTCGGACCAATATTGACGATAGCGCGCATCGCTTTCGGGGTTCACGATTTCAAAGTCCACACCGGGGCGGATTTGCAGACCCGAGCGCTCGGCGCGCACCGCGATCACCTCGGGGCGGCCGATCAGGATCGGCTTGTCGGTGGTTTCCTCGATCATCGCGGAGGCTGCACGCAGCACGCGCTCGTCCTCGCCTTCGGCAAAGACGATGCGCCGTTCGGCCTGGTTGGCGGCGGCAAAAACCGGTTTCATCAGCAGGGCGGATTTGAACACCGAGCCGTCGAGCTTGGCTTTGTAGCCCGCGATGTCGTCGAGGGGGCGGGTGGCGACCCCGCTTGCCATCGCCGCTTTGGCCACGGCGGTCGCAACGACCCCCATGAGCCGCGGATCAAAGGGTTTGGGGATCAGATATTCCGCGCCAAAGGTAAGCTGCTCGCCCTGATAGGCCGCGGCGGCTTCGGCAGAGGTCGTGGCGCGTGCGAGGGCCGCGATGCCTTCGATGCAGGCGATTTTCATCTCGTCGTTGATCTCGGTCGCCCCCACGTCGAGCGCCCCGCGAAAGATGAAGGGGAAACACAGCACGTTGTTGACCTGGTTGGGGTAATCCGAGCGCCCCGTGGCCATGATCGCGTCGGGCGAGACCTTTTTGACCTCTTCGGGGGTGATTTCCGGCGTGGGGTTGGCCAGTGCAAAAATGATCGGCTGCGGCGCCATCTTGGCGACCATTTCGGGCTTGAGCACGCCGGGACCGGAGAGGCCGAGGAACAGGTCAGCGCCCGCGATCACGTCGCCCACGGTGCGCAGATCGGACACCTGTGCGTAATCGGCCTTTTGCGGGTTGAGGTCGGTGCGCTCGCTGTGCACGAGCCCCTCGATATCACAAAGCCACACATTTTCACGTTTGACGCCCAGCTTTAGAAGCATGTTGAGGCAGGCGATGCCAGCAGCCCCGCCACCGGTCGAGACCACTTTGATATCCGCAAAATTCTTGCCCGCGACCCGCAGCGCATTGGTGGCGGCAGCCCCCACAACGATGGCCGTACCGTGCTGATCGTCATGGAAAACAGGGATATTCATCCGTTCGCGGCACAGTTGTTCAACGATAAAGCATTCGGGCGCTTTGATGTCTTCCAGGTTGATCGCGCCAAAGGTCGGTTCCAGCGCGCAGACGATATCGGCCAGCTTGTAGGGGTCGGCTTCGTTCACCTCGATGTCAAAACAGTCGATATTGGCGAATTTCTTGAACAGGACGGCTTTGCCTTCCATCACCGGTTTGGAGGCAATCGCCCCGATGTTGCCAAGCCCCAGAACGGCCGAGCCGTTCGATACCACGGCGACCAGATTGCCGCGCGAGGTGTAGCGCGAGGCGGTGGCAGGGTCGGCCTTGATTTCCAGACAGGCCTCGGCAACGCCGGGAGAATAGGCAAGGCTGAGGTCGCGCCCGTTGGCCAGCGGCTTGGTCGCGCGGATCTCGAGTTTGCCCGGCTTGGGCTCCTCGTGATAGCGCAGCGCAGCGCGGCGCAGTTGGGCCTGACGGTCCTCGGACCGGTCTTCGGTCGAATGCGTGGCGGAAGCGGTGGTGGTCTCGTCTGTCCGGTCGGTGGGCACGGCTGTCTCCTTGGAGATTGTTCAGCGTTAAACTACTTATTGCGGTCGGGTCTCTCCTTCTGGGGTTCAAGCCCTTCTGGGGCTGGATTTCAAGTGATATCGCCCTCTGCAATGCAGCATCTGCCCTTTTCGACAGCGTTCGGAGGCAAAGCTGTCCCAAATGCTCCTGCCAAAGGCCAAGGACCGGCTGCTATCCGCGCAAGGCGCTTGCAACCGCAGGGCCTGCGGCGCAATCTGGACCGAATGATAAAATTCTAGCGAGACCGCGCCAAACGATGAGCCACTCCGCCGATCCCTCCCCCGAAGATCTGACGCGCTACCTGCGCGAGGCCGCCACGGCCATCCGTCCCCGGGCCTATGCGCCCTATTCCAGGTTTCAGGTCGGTGCGGCCTTGCGCACGACCAGCGGCGCGGTGTTCACCGGCGTGAATGTCGAAAACGTTGCCTACCCCGAAGGCACCTGCGCCGAAGCGGGGGCGATTGCTGCAATGATTGCCGCCGGCGAAACGCAGATTGCCGAAGTCTGCGTGATCGCCCAAAGCCCGCTTCCGGTCACGCCCTGTGGCGGCTGTCGCCAGAAACTCAAAGAGTTTTCCACGCCCGATGTCAAAGTCACCATGACCACGACGCAGGGCCGCGATCTGGTGATGACGATGGGCGAGTTGTTGCCCGGCGCCTTTACCGCCGACCACCTGGAGCTGTGACCATGGCGGGGGGCGCATCATCGGCGGGCTTTGACCCGCGCGCGTTGATTGCCAAACTGCGCGACAGTGTCGAACCCGACGCAGGCGCGCTGGCGCAGTTTTCGCAGGGCCTTGCGGATGGCGGCGTCAGTGACGCCCAGGCTGCGGCCTTTGCCATGGCGGTGTTTTTGAACGGGCTGTCGGAAAGCGCGCGGGTCGATTTGACCACGGCAATGCGCGACAGCGGCGATGTGTTGCATTGGGATCTGCCCGGACCGGCCATCGACAAACATTCCACCGGCGGCGTCGGTGACAGCGTGTCCTTGCTGCTGGCTCCGGCGCTGGCGGCGCTGGGCTGTTACGTGCCGATGGTCTCGGGGCGCGGGCTGGGTCACACGGGCGGCACATTGGACAAACTCGAATCCATTCCCGGTCTGCGCACCGAAGTGGATGCCCATAAATTTCGCGACATCACCACCCGCGCCGGCTGCGCCATCGTTTCGGCGACAGGGCGCATCGCCCCTGCGGACAAGCGGCTCTATGCGATCCGCGACGTGACGGGGACGGTTGAAAGCCTCGATCTGATCACCGCGTCGATCCTGTCCAAAAAGCTCGCTGCCGGTTTGGAAGCGTTGGTGCTGGATGTAAAATGCGGTTCGGGTGCCTTCATGAAGACCAAGGACGACGCCCGCGCTCTGGCGCGCGCTCTGGTGCGCACGGCGCAGGGAGCGGGGTGCAAAACCTCCGCGCTGATCACCGATATGAACCAGCCGTGCTGCGGCGCGCTGGGCAATGCGCTTGAGATCATGGAAGTGATGGAAGCGCTGACCAGCGGCGAAGTGGACTCCGCGCTGTGCGATCTGACCTGCGCGCTGGGCGGCGAATTGATGGTCTCGGCGGGGCTTGCGCCCACGGCAGATGAGGCGGCATGGGACATTCGCGATGTGCTGGCCGACGGGCGGGCAGCCGAACGGTTCGGCGTCATGGTGGGCGCTTTGGGTGGTCCTGTGGATTTCGTGGATCGCTGGCGCGACCGCTTGCCTTCGGCTCCGGTCGTGCGCGATGTCTGCGCGCCCAAAAATGGCTATGTCGTTGAAATGGATTGCGAAGCCCTGGGGAATGTCGTCGTGCATCTGGGGGGCGGCCGCCTGAAGGACGGCGATAAAATCGACCCCGCTGTGGGGCTGTCGCAGGTCTGTATGTTAGGCGATTCTGTGAATCCCGATGTGCCGATGTGCCTCATTCACGCGCGCAGTGACGCTCAGGCAGATGCTGCCGAAGCCGCGATCCGCAGGGCGGTGGTGATCGGCGAGCGCCCCGTCAACGAACCGCCGCTGGTTTACGAACGGATCACCGCATGAGCCGCGCATTTTTGATCGTTCTGGATTCTGTCGGTCTTGGCGGTGCGCCGGATGCGGCCGCTTTTTTCAACGACGGACGCCCCGATACGGGGGCCAATACCCTGGCGCATATCGCGCAGGCCTGCGCTACGGGGGGCGCCAACGCGGGGCGCAGCGGCCCGCTGCACATGCCGAATCTGGATGCGCTGGGCCTGGGTGCGGCGATCGCCCTGACCACGGGCAGCGCGCCGGATCTGGGCGCGCGCGGGGCGGCGCCTGCGGGTCTGTTCGGCGTCGCACAAGAAGTGTCCAACGGCAAGGATACCCCCTCGGGCCATTGGGAACTCGCCGGTGTGCCGGTGCCCTTTGACTGGGGGTATTTTCCCAAAGAAGACCCCGCGTTTTCGCCGGAGTTGCAGGCGCGGGTTGCGCAGCTGTGCGGCGCGGGCGGGACTTTGGGCAATTGCCATGCGTCGGGGACGAATATCATCGAAAGCCTCGCCGAGGAGCACATGCGCTGCGGTTGGCCGATCTGCTATACCTCGGTGGACAGCGTGTTCCAGATCGCGGCACATGAGGAAACCTTTGGCCTTGCGCGCCTGTTGACGCTTTGTGAAGACCTCGCCCCCGAATTGCACGCGCGCAACATCGGGCGGGTGATCGCGCGCCCCTTTGTGGGCGATGCGCAGCGCGGCTTCAAGCGCACGGCCAATCGTCACGACTACGCGATGATGCCGCCCAGTCCGACGCTGTGCGACTGGGTGCATGGGGCGGGCCGAGCTGTGCATGCCATTGGCAAGATTGGCGATATTTTCTCGATGCAGGGAATTGACGACTGCGTCAAAGGCAGCGATGCGCAATTGTTCGATCATCTTGTGCAAGCGGCGCGCACCGCGCAAGACGGCGCGCTGGTCTTTGCCAATTTCGTTGAATTTGACAGCCTGTACGGGCACCGGCGCGATGTGTCCGGCTATGCGCGGCATCTGGAATGGTTCGACGCGGCGCTGCCGCGCCTGTTCCAGCACGCCCGCCCTGACGATTTGTTCCTGTTCACCGCCGATCACGGCAACGACCCGACGTGGCACGGCACGGATCACACCCGCGAGCGGGTGCCGGTTTTGGGCTTTGGCGTCGGGGCGCAGGCGGTCGGTCCCGTGGCCTTCGTCGATATTGCCGCGTCGATCGCGGCGCATCTCAACGTGCCGGCGCAGGGCAACGGGCGCTCGTTTCTGTCCGCGCCATCCCCCGAAAATGCAAAATAATGACCCAAGAGGCCCCGACATGCTTGACCATCTGACTGTGGTGAAACACCCGCTTGTGCAGCACAAACTGACCATCATGCGCGACCGTGACACGCCGACGGCGGTGTTTCGCCAACTCTTGCGCGAGATTTCCCAGTTGCTTGCCTATGAGATCACCCGTGGTCTCGACATGACCACCAAACGGATCGAGACGCCGATGCAGCCGATGGATGCCCCGACGCTGGCGGGCAAGAAACTGGCGCTGATTTCGATCCTGCGCGCGGGCAACGGGTTGCTTGACGGGGTGTTGGAACTGATCCCTTCGGCGCGCGTCGGATTTGTCGGCCTTTACCGCGATGAAGAAACGCTGGAACCGGTGGAATATTATTTCAAAGTCCCCGAGGCGCTTGAAGACCGCCTTGTCATCGCCGTGGACCCGATGCTGGCGACCGGAAATTCCTCGGCGGCAGCCATCACCAAACTCAAGGAGGCAGGGGCGACCAACATCCGCTTTCTCTGCCTGCTCGCCTCGCCCGAGGGGGTGGCAAAGATGAAAGAGGTGCATCCCGATGTGCCCATCGTGACGGCGGCGCTCGACGATTGCCTCAACGAAAAGGGATACATCGTGCCCGGATTGGGCGACGCGGGGGATCGGATGTTCGGCACAAAATAGCCAACTGCCCTGCGCAGGCCGCTTTGCTGCCCCATTCCTGCCACATTGTTCTTTGCAACCGAGGGTAGCTGCGTTATCCTCGGACACAATAATTTGTGTAGAGGCACGAAATGCAGGCAGTAGAACTGGCCCGAAAACAGGGCTGGAAATCCGTTTTCGCGGCGGTGACCATCGCAGTTTGCGCGTCGTTCGGCGCGCCGGCCCCGGCTTTGGCCGCTGGGAAGTTGTCCAGCGGCGGCGAGCCGGCGGAATTCCCGCCCAGTTCCTACAAGGGAACACAATACGTCGACAGCCGCGGCTGCGCCTTTGTGCGGGCAGGCTATGGGACGACTGTAAACTGGGTGCCGCGCGTCAGCCGCGACCGCAGTTTGCTGTGCAATTTCGTGCCAACCTTCGATGCCCCCGTCGCGGAAACTTTGCCGGTGATCGCGGATGCGCCCGCAACCGCGGCGCCCGTACCCGTGGTGGCCGCGCCTGCGCCCGTTCAAACCGCCAAGATCGCGCCCATCGCTGTGACGCCCTTCGCGCCTGCGGTTGCGCCTGCTGCTGTGCCTGCGCCCATTGCCGTGACGGCCCCGCCGCGCGACGTGGCCTTGTCCCCGCGCGTTGTGCCTGCGCCCGTGACCACGCCCGCACCGGTGCGCACCCCGCAGGTAAGCGTTCCGACGCGCCTTGCGGCGCCTGCGGCCAGCGCAAGCTGTAGCGGATTGTCGGCGGAGTCGGCCCAATACATGACCTCGCGCCTCGCGGTGCGCTGTGGCCCGCAAGCGGTACACCCGTCGGATTACGGACGCCAAACCATGCCAGCGGGGCGGACTTTGCAGACCGCCAATCGCGGCGTCGTCACCACCAGCCAGCAGCCCACAGTGGTCGCTGTGCCGCAGGGCACAACGGTTGCGACAGTCGCAAACGGGGCCAGCGCCTATCGCGCGCCCGCCGTCCAAAAGCCGAAAATTCCCGCAGGCTACCGCCCGACCTTTGATGACGACCGGTTGAACCCTGCGCGTGGCCCCCGCACGGCGGCGGGGGATGCGCAAATGGCGTTGCGCTGGACCAATGATGTGCCCCATCAGCTGATCGACCGTGCCACGGGGCAGGTGGTGGGCAACCTCTATCCGGGCCTCACCTTTCCCTACACCAGCTACGAAGAGCAGACGCTTGCCTCGGTGACTGTCTCGAGCAAAAGCGTTGCGCCCGTGCGGGTGACTGCGCCGCGCGCTGCGATTGCAGCAACGCCTGCGCTTGGGGCGGGACACCGTTTTGTTCAGGTTGGCACCTTCGGTGTGCCGCAAAACGCCAGTGCGACGGTTGCCCGCCTGCAAGCCATGGGCCTGCCGGTGTCGACCGCATCGTCGACGGGCAAGGGGCGCGCGTTGAAAGTTGTGCTCGCGGGGCCGTTTGCGGACCCCGTAGCGGTCCAATCGGCTTTGGCCCGCGCGCGCGCCGCCGGGTTTTCGGACGCTTTCACGCGGCGCTGACAGCCGAGTTTACTCACAAAAAAGCCCCGCCAGAAACCTGTGCGGGGCTTTTTTAATGCGCAGCGCAGCTCTGGCTTAGCCGCCACAGATCCCTTGCAACGCGACCCAATCGCCATCGGCCAGCAAGGGGGTTGTGTCTTTGCCCTGCATCGGGTCGCCTTCGATCAGCGCAAGGGTCTGCGCGCCGCTGACATCGACAGCATAGGCATAGGGCGTGCTGCGGACATTGGCAGCGGCAAAGCGCGCCAAAAGCGCAGAATCCAAGACAGGTTCGGGCGTTTGGTCGCGCAGGCTGAGCGCGTAGTCATCCAGCACCTCTGGCGCGATTTCGCCCGTGGTCAGCAACTTGAGCGACACCCAGAGACCGGCGTGGTCCAGAAGTTGTTCCAGCGGGTCGCGGGTATTGGCGCGCAGGTCTTCGGCCAGAATATAGCCCGCCACGACATCCGGCTCCTCATAGCTTTCCACAAGCGCACGGTTGAGCAGGTAGATACGCCCCGGCAGGTGGCTGGCAGTTTGCACTGCCTGGGACAGAACAACCAGCGTTCCAGCGCCGTCCGGCAACAGGCGGGTCTGAAGCCGCTGCAAGGCCCGCGCGCCCAGAACGCTGTCACAGGCGGGGCCGGCGATGGGACGCAGTCGCGCCAACAGCGCCTGACCGATGGCCGCCCGCTTGACGGTGGGCACGATTTCCACCGTCTGGCGCACGAGCGCACCCGGGAGCCAGAACACCGCAAGGCCAAGGGCCAGCGCTGCCACTCCCCCCAGCATCAACCCGCGCAGACGCCCCGGACGCGGACGGGTGCGGTCGATGGCCGAACGCACGCGCTCGATGGCGTCGATCATGGTTTCGTCTTCCAGCTCCAGCGTCTCGTCGGCCTCGGGCGGGCCATCGGCGTCGGGGCGGTACAGGGCGGGGCGGGCCTCGCTTGGGGTGACGCGTCCAAGCGCGGGGAGAGACCAATGGGTCAGGGCACGGCCCGAAATCTCGGAGATCACCAACGTCGCCTCGCCAACCGACACGATCACTTCGCGCCGCTGTTCTGCGCTGTTGGGGCGCCAAAGGCCGACGGCCTCGAGCCGCTGATACTCGCTGAGCGCTGTCATTGGGTCTGCTGTGCTCTCTTTTGCCTGAAAGGTCTTGTTCCTGACCTGTGATCAAGACCTTAGCGGCGAATTGCGCAGGCGACAATCATGTCGCGCACGCATTGGCAATTCCCAAAGGCGCGGCACAAGGATAGCCTGCCCCCATGATTATTTCGCCCGGACGCAAGTTCATCTTTGTGCATATCCCCAAAACCGGCGGCACGGCCTTGTCGTTGGCGCTGGAAGATCGTGCGCAGGCCGATGATCTGCTGATCGGAGACACGCCCAAAGCTCTGCGCCGGCGCGGTCGCGTCAAACGGTTGCAAGGGCGCGGCAAGATCTGGAAACACGCGACACTGGCCGATATCGAAGGCGTGGTCGATGCGGCGCAGATGGAACAGTGGTTCACGCTGGCGCTGGTGCGCAACCCCTGGGATCGCGCGGTGAGCTACTATCACTGGCTGCGCGCGCAGGGCTGGGAACATCCGCAGGTCGCTTTGGCCAAGGCGCGCGGCTTTTCCGCTTTTCTCAACCATCCCGACACCCAGCGTGCGCTGTCCGTGCCTGCGTCGCATTACATGCGCGACAGTGCGGGGCGCGAACATGCCCGCCTCTATGCGCGGCTTGAACATCTTGACCGCGACCTTGCGCCCTTTTGGGACCATCTGGGATTTTCGCTCTCGCCGATCCAGCGCATCAACGCCTCGACGCGAGACGCGGATTGGCGCAGCTATTATTCCGACCATGATCTGGCGCTGATCGCCCGCCTTGCCGCCGAAGATATCGCGCGCTTCGGCTATGGGAACAGCGTGGCGAAATAAGGCGCTTCAGGGCCAAACCGTTAACGGCCGGTGGGGAAAGCGAATCAAATTCGACACAAATGGGACCGTTCTGATCGCCCGCAGGCCCTGAAAGATCAAAAATTCTCCTGTTGCGTTTGATTTTTTCACAGGAAAACCCACGCAATTTGGCGTGATTGTTTTTGGGCGCAACACAATTTCAGTGTCTTGTTTTGATTAACGCCGATGTCGGGATTATGCCGCATTTCGACCCAAATCGGGTCGAAGTCTTACCTTTTGCGACGGGCTAACTGCTCTCATAGCCGAACACGCCCCACGCAAGTCACTTGGCACTTCTGGGGAAACGACCGAGGGATGACACCGATGTTTACACTGCGGGCACAGCGCAAATCCGAGATGACACGCAAATCTTGCGAGGCGAGTGGCGCGTGGGACGGTGGTTTTTCGACCCTGATGGCGCCGCAGGCGACGGGCCTGATCGCGGGAACGCGGGTGGCCACGACGATGGGGTGGCGCGGGGTGGAAAGCCTTGCGGTCGGTGATGCGGTGATGACCTTTGACAACGGGTTGCAGATCGTGCGCGGCGTGGCGCGCAGTTTCGTCTGGCTCGAGGTCCAAGAGCTGCCTCGGGCGCTTTACCCAATTCTGATCCCCGCCGGTGCGATCGGAAATTCCCACGATGTCAGGGTTCTGCCCGAACAGCCGGTGATGGTCGAAAGTGACAGCGCCGAAGAGGTGTTTGGCGACCCGTTTGCGCTCGTGCCCGCGGCGGCCTTGGAGGGGTTCAACGGCATCGAGCGGGTGATCCCGCGCAAGCCGATCGAGGTTGTGACGCTGACCTTTGCGCGCGACGAAGTGGTCTTTGCCGAGGCTGGTGCGCTGTTCTTTTGTCCTGCTCAGGCGGGGGATCTGTGGGGCGCGCCCGAGGAAAGCAGCTACACCCAGCTTGGCCTCGAACAGGCACGGCTGTTGGTTGATTGCATGTCGGCCGAAACCTGCGCGCAGTGCTACGTGCCCGCAGGTACGCCCGACGCGGCGTTTATCCGCGCCGCCTGAGACGGCGGCGGGAGGGATCAAACCGCGCGCTCCGCCGGGAGCACGCGGTTTTTTGAGCCGCGGGCCTATGCGGCCTCTTGCGCGCCTGTGCCGAAACGGGCGTAAAACGTGTCGCCTTTTGCGGCCACGTCGCGCAGCAGGGCAGGGGCCTCGAAACGCGCACCGTATTGGGCGGCGAGACCTTCACAAATTTCCACCGCTTTGGCCGCTCCAAGAATGTCGAGCCAGCTAAAGGGACCGCCCGACCAGGGCGCAAAGCCCCACCCCAGGATCGCGCCCACATCGCCTTCGCGAATATCGGTGAGGACCCCCTCTTCAAGGGCGCGCACGGCCTCCAGAACCTGAGCCATCAACAGCCGGTGCTGGACATGGGCCAGATCGGGTTGATCGGCGCTGACGGCATATTTCTGTTTGAAGCCTTCCCAAAGCCCCTGACGTTTGCCAGCGGCATCGTAGTCGTAGAACCCCGCCTTGGCTTTTTTGCCCAGCCGCCCTTCGTCAGCGAGCCAAAAGATCACCTCGTCCACGGCAGCGTCGGGATAGGCATCGCCCATCGCGGCTTTGGTGGCTTTGGCGATTTTGACCCCAAGATCGACGGAGGTCTCGTCGATCAGTTGCAACGGCCCCAGCGGCATGCCGACCATCTGCGCGGCATGTTCGATCAATGGCAAGGCCACGCCCTCAGCCGCCATGCGCACACCCTCGTTGATATAGGGAATGATGCAGCGGTTGGCGTAAAAGAAGCGCGCATCATTGACGACGATGGGCGTCTTGCGGATCTGGCGCACATAGTCGAGCGCCTTGGCGACCGCCACATCGCCCGTCTTTTCGCCCTTGATGATCTCGACCAGCAGCATTTTATCGACCGGCGAGAAAAAGTGGATGCCGATGAAGTTTTGCGCGCGCGCCGACGCCTGCGCCAGCGTCGTGATCGGCAGCGTCGAGGTGTTGGTCGCAAAAATGCAATCGGGTCCGACGATGGCCTCGACCCGTTGGGTGACAGAGGCCTTGACCTTGGGGTCTTCGAACACCGCCTCGACGATCAGGTCGCAGCCGGCAAGGCTGTCGTAATCGGTGGTGGCATGGATGCGCGCCAAGGTCGCGGCCTTGCTTTCCACCGTTTCCTTCTTGCGCGAGATCCCTTTGTCCAAAAGCCCCTCGCTATAGGCTTTGCCGCGATCCGCCGAGCCTTGTTCGGCATCGATCAGAACCACCTCGATCCCCGCCTTGGCGGACACATAGGCAATGCCCGCGCCCATCATGCCCGCGCCGATGATCCCGACCTTTTTGACCTTCTGATCCGCAGCTTCGGGGCGGTTTGCCCCTTTTTCCAGGGCTTCCTTGTTGATGAAGAGAGAGCGGATCATCGCTTCGGAAGAAGGGTTCATCAGCACATGGGTGAACCAGCGCGCTTCGATCTTGAGCGCCGTGTCAAAGGGCACAAGCGCCCCTTCATACACGGCCGACAACAGCGCCTTGGCCGCGGGATACACGCCCATTGTCTGGCCATTGACCATGGCGGAGGCCCCGACGAAGGTCATGAAACCGGCGGGATGGTAGGGCGCGCCACCGGGGAATTTAAAGCCCTTCACGTCCCAGGGTTTGACGATATCGACGTCCTTGGCGCCCAGCACCCACTCCTTGGCCGACGCCAGAGGATCGGCCACGACCTCGTCGATCACGCCCGCCGATTTGGCCTTGGCAGGGCTGAGCATCTGGCCTTGCAGCAGGATGGGCGAGGCCGCCATCGCGCCCAGTTTGCGCGAAATGCGGGTGGTGCCCCCCGCGCCGGGGAAAATGCCGACCTTGATTTCGGGCAGGCCGATTTTGGCCTTGTCGTTATCGGCGGCAAAAATGCGGTGGCAGGCGAGCGGCAATTCCAACCCGATGCCAAGCGCCGTGCCCGGTAGAGCGGCGGCGATGGGCTTGCCGCCCTTGTTGGTCTTGGGGTCCATGCCCGCGCGCTCGATCTTGCGCAAAATGGCATGCATCTGCATGATGCCCTCGAACAGCCCGCGTGCCGGATCGTCGCCCGCCGAGGCCTTCATCCCCGCAAGGATATTGAGGTCCATGCCACCGGCAAAGCTGTCCTTGCCCGACGTGATGACAATGCCTTTCACGCCATCGTCCGCCAGCAGCGTATCGATCTGGCCATCCAAAGTGGCAAGAGCGTCCAGCGAGAGCACATTCATGCTTTTGTCCGGCACGTCCCACGTGATGACGGCCACGCCGTCGCTGTCGATGTCATAGGTAAAATCGGTCATATATTTTCCTCCCGGATGAGGCTGGCGGTGCGCTGCCAGCGCGTCGGTCACGCGCGCAGGACCTGCCAGCCTGTGTTGGCCATGACAGTGACGCGGGCCTCGAACCACTGCGAGGCCCCGCGCAAAGCTTTAGAGACGTTCGATGATCGTCGCGGCGCCCATGCCCGAGGCGATGCACAGCGTCGCAAGGCCGGTCCCTTTGCCGGTGCGTTCCAGTTCATCCAGCAGAGTGCCGATGATGATCGCGCCGGTCGCCCCCAGCGGGTGCCCCATCGCAATGGAACCGCCGTTCACGTTCACTTTGGCGGCATCCACATCAAAAGCCTGCATGAAGCGCAACACGACGGAGGCAAAGGCTTCGTTCACCTCGAAAAGGTCAATGTCGGAAATCGCCATGCCCGCGTCGGCCAGAATTTTTTCGGTCACGGGGACAGGACCCGTCAGCATCATCGTCGGATCGGTGCCGATCTTGGCGGTGGCACGGATGCGCGCGCGCGGTTTCAGTCCGTATTTCTCGCCAAATTCCTTGTTCCCGATCAAAACGGCGGCCGAACCGTCCACGATGCCCGACGAATTTCCCGCATGGTGGATGTGGTTCACCCGCTCCAGTTCGGGGTATTTCATCAACGCGACCTTGTCGAAACCGGGCATGGTTTCGCCCATGTCTTTGAACGAGGCCTTTAGCCCGCCGAGGCTTTGCATATCGGTCTGGGGACGCATGAATTCGTCGCGATCCAGAATGGTCAGCCCATTGATGTCGCGCACAGGGACCACCGAATTGGCAAAGCGGTTGTCGGCCCAGGCCGCCGCGGCGCGTTTCTGGCTTTCGACCGCAAGCGCATCCGCGTCATCGCGCGAAAAGCCGTATTTCGTGGCAATGAGATCGGCAGAAATACCCTGCGGCACGAAATAGGTGTTCATCGCCAGAGACGGATCAACGGCAATCGCTGCCCCATCCGACCCCATCGGCACGCGCCCCATCATTTCAACGCCGCCCGCGACATAGGCCATGCCCGCACCGCCCCTGATCTGGTTTGCGGCCAGATTGACCGCCTCCATGCCGCTGGCGCAAAAGCGGTTGATTGCCAAACCGGGCACGGATTCGGCAAATTGCGACGCCAGAACCGCCGTGCGCGCCAGGCAGCCGCCTTGTTCACCGACCTGGGTCACATTGCCCCAGATCACATCCTCGATGGCAGTCGTGTCCAGATTGTTGCGCTCCTTGAGTGCGTCAAGCATCTGCGCCGAAAGCCGCACGGATGTGACCTCGTGCAGGCTACCGTCCGCGCGCCCCTTGCCGCGGGGTGAGCGCAGGGCGTCATAAATATAGGCCTCAGTCATCGTGTCCTCCTCCTGTCCCCACCTCACGCGCGATCGGCGGGAGATCCGGGCATCATGTCGTATGGGTGTGCCCAGCCGCGCAGCCCCGCGATCCGATCAAGCCAGCGGTCGATCGCTGGCCAGTCGGCGCGGGAAAACCCGAATGGCTCCTCGTAAAAAAGATAGGAACAACACGCGAGATCCGCGAGTGTTACGTCACGGCCAACCAGAAATTCGCGGCCCTGTAACGCCGCGTCGAGCGTGCCCAGCGCCGCTTCGAGCCTGCCTGCCTGCCAGCGAATGACCTCTTGGGGGCGTTTCTCTTCATGGAGAAAATTCAGCAAAAAGCGTTGGGAGCCGGCGAGCGAAGACATCTTGTGATTGTCCCACAAGAGCCAGCGTAGCACCTCGCGTGCCTGCGCGCTGGTCTGGCCGCCAAGCTTGCCCGTTTCATCCGCCGCCCATGTCTGGATGGCGCCCGATTGGCTTAGCACCAGACTGCCCTCGACCAGCACCGGACATTCGCCCATCACGTTCAATTTGCGAAACTCTTTTGAACGGGTTTCACTGTTGAAAAAGTCGACAAAAACAGGGGCCCAGTCGATGCCGCAGAGGGTCAAGGTCAACGCAGCCTTATAGGAATGGCCGCTTTCACCAAAACAGTAGAGTTGAACCGCCATAGCCTTGCTCCTGATTGAAACCGTTGAAGTGGGTATTTTTATCCGAAAGAAACCTGAAGCTATTTACCTTACGTTAAGGTTAATGCGCCAAGATTTAAATGCGGTACAGGCTGGGGAGCCGATGACCGCTCCGAGAGAAGCCATTCCGGCTGCGGGCGGAGAAGCGACCCGCTTGTTTAGGGCACGACTGCAGCAGTCGGAATGCACTCTGGAAAGAAAGGCGCGCCTTTGCGTTTCTTTCGGATAAAAATACCCAGATCCCAACATGACCCCGCGCGGGGCGCGTTATTTTTTGCGCGCGTCCAGTTCAGAATTAAACAGGCGCAACCTGTGCTCGAGCTTTTCTTCGTTCATCACCGAGCTGAAGTTCTCGAAAACGAACGAGAGCGCTTCGCCTTCGTCCAGACCTGCGTCGCGAGCGAATGATTTCAGTCTGCGATAGCCATCTTCCGTCATGGCGACGGGAAAGCGGCGGGTCATTCGAAAACGTTTGGGCACGGGTTACTCCAGTTCGGCTTCTGGGGACCGGTATGACCGCAGGCGGGGAAATTCTGCAAGGGTTTCAACGGCAATAAGGGCGTTTATCGTTGCAAGCCTGCCATGGCGTCCTTTGAAACCGGCGCTTTGCGGGGCTGACGCAAGGTGCTCGGGGCAGGGAAAGAGCTGCGACCTCGCGGGGATCGGGGCGCCCATTGAAAAGGCCCCGCCGCGGGTGTGGCGGGGCCGAATGAGCCAGCTTAGAACGCGTCGGCGTCCAATGCCATGACAGGGTCTGCGCCGCTTTCGATGCGTTTGAGCAGCGTTGCAGTCATCGGCAACTGGCGCGCCATATAAAAGCGGGCGGTGGCGAGTTTGGTTTCGTAAAACGTCTTGTCTTGCGTGCCGACGGCAAGGGCCTCTTGCGCCGCTTTTGCCATTTTTGCCCACATGAGCCCAAGGGAGACGTAGCCAAACAGGTGCATGAAATCATACGATCCAGCGAGGGCTGCATCGGGGTTTTTCATGCCGTTTTGCATGAAGAACATGCCCGCCGCTTGCAGGTCTTTCGATGCCGCTTTGAGGGGGGTGACGAAATCGGCCATTTCCGCGTCGCCGTGGTCTTTGCAGAAGGTTTTGACCATCTCGAAATAGGCCATGACGTATTTGCCGCCCGATTGGGCCAGCTTGCGCCCCACCAGATCAAGCGCCTGCACGCCGTTTGCGCCTTCGTAAATCTGGGCGATGCGGGCGTCGCGCACGAATTGCGACATGCCCCATTCCTCGATGTAGCCGTGGCCCCCGTAGATTTGCTGGGCCAACACGCAGGCCTCGAACCCCTTGTCGGTCAAAAAGCCCTTGATCACCGGCGTCATCAGCGACACCAAGCCTTCGGCGTCCGCATCTCCTGCGCGGTGGCTCGCGTCGATCAGAGACGCCCCCCACAGCAAAAAGGCGCGCGCGCCTTCGATAAAGCTTTTCTGCTCCATCAGCGAGCGGCGGATGTCGGGGTGGACAATCAGCGGATCAGCGGGGCCCGCGGGGTTCTGCGCGCCGGTAAC
Source organism: Aquimixticola soesokkakensis (assembly GCF_900172375.1). Classification (GTDB taxonomy): domain Bacteria; phylum Pseudomonadota; class Alphaproteobacteria; order Rhodobacterales; family Rhodobacteraceae; genus Aquimixticola; species Aquimixticola soesokkakensis. The sequence continues at coordinate 64,381 of NZ_FWFS01000013.1, forward strand.
AGCGCGCCCCTGCAAACGGTCCTTGGCGTAGATGACGGCGTTTTGATAGGCGGCTTCGGCTTGGGCGAGGCCCTGCATGCCAACGCCCAGTCGCGCTTCGTTCATCATGACGAACATCGCGCGCATGCCTTTGTGCATCTCGCCGATCAGGAATCCCGTCGCCCCGTCGTAATTCATCACGCAGGTCGAGTTGCCGTGGATGCCCATCTTTTCTTCCAGCGCGCCAACGCTGACCGCGTTGCGCTCGCCAAGCGAGCCATCTTCGTTCACCACGAATTTCGGCACGATGAACAACGAGACGCCTTTGATCCCGTCCGGCCCGCCGGGGATTTTCGCCAGCACAAGGTGGATCACGTTTTGCGACATGTCGTGATCACCGGCGGAGATGAAGATCTTCTGACCGGTGACCTTGTAGCTGCCGTCATCTTGCGGTTCGGCTTTGGTGCGCATGAGGCCCAGATCGGTGCCGCAATGCGGCTCGGTCAGGTTCATCGTGCCGGTCCATTCACAGGACACCATTTTGGGCAGGTAGGTTTGCTTTTGCGCCTCTGAGCCATGGGCAAGGATCGCGCTTGCCGCACCGTGGGTAAGCCCCTGATACATGGTGAAAGCCTGGTTCGCGCCGGAGAAGATTTCCCCCACGGCGGTGCCGACCAGATAGGGCATGCCTTGCCCGCCGAATTCTTCGGGCAGGTCGAGGCCGGGCCAGCCGCCCTCGCGGATCTGATCAAAGGCCTCTTTGAAGCCCTTGGGCGTGTGAACGACACCGTTTTCAAGGCGACAGCCTTCGCGATCGCCCGGCAGGTTGAGCGGGGCCACCACGTCCGAGGCCAGTGCGCCCGCCGCTTCGAGGATCGCGGCTGTGAACTCGGGCTCAAGGTCGGCGTAGCCGTCGATGCTCTGGGTGCTCACTTGCAAGACGTCATGCAGGATGAACTGTGTGTCTTTGATCGGTGCCGTATAGGTTGGCATGGCTTTCTCTCCCTAAAAATTCTCCACGAAAGCCGGTGCCCGAGCGAACTCAGGCGGCCTGCGAGGTCTTGAGTGTGGCAAGGCGTTGGGCGCCTGCCGCCAATTGGTCGCGCAACTCGTCCATCGCACGGGCCAGCTCGTCGCGCTGGGCCTGCATCTGGTCGAGACGCGTCCGGCCAAGTTCGAGCGACTTTTCAATTTGCGCCACGCCTTGGTCGGCCTTCAGATCGTACAGATCGAGCAGCTGGCGAATGTCCTCGAGCGAAAAGCCAAAGCGTTTGCCACGCAGGATCAGGGTCAGCCGTGCGCGATCGCGCTTGGTGAACAGACGTTTCTGGCCTTCGCGGATCGGGAACAGCAATTCCTTGGCCTCGTAAAACCGGAGCGTCCGGGGGGTTACATCGTAGGTTTCGCACATGGTGCGAATGGTCATCAGGTCGTCAGTCATATCATCACTCCGCTGCCGGCAGACGCGGGGAGGCGTGGCCGGATTGAACTTTGCTGACCTTGGGGAAAGCCCGCAGTCTGTGAAGGCGCAAGTGATGCTTTGAAGACCATCGTACAAGTAACGTTGGCGGGAGTGTAAATGTAACGTGGCGTCAGAAGGCAAATGGCGAAATCTTTGCAAACTTCCCATAGGTAACGCGCAATTTTTTGAATGTGTGGTCGGGGGCTTTTTTGCCAAGAACCCTGTTGGCCATGCGCCTAAAACCGGCCCCGAAGCGCTTTGAGCGGCGATTCGAGGCCGGTTTGCAGGGCAGTGTCGCAATCGGGGGATGATCCAAAAGCCGCCACCCAGCGCGGTCCGGGCGCGGCGCCATCGGGTCGCGCCGCGGGTTTTGCGCTTTTGACGTTGCGTCTAGATCTGCGCGGCGCTTTCGTCGCGCAGGCGGGTGAGGTCGGCGATGGTCTCGTCCAGCTCGTCGCGCTGCTTGTGCAGGGCCTCAAGTTGACGAGTCGCATATTGCACCCAGGTCTGCATTTGGGCCGTCGTGCCCTGTTGTTCGTAGATTTCGAGCCACTGGCGGATTTCTTCGAGGGGAAAACCAAACCGCCGTCCGCGCAGGATCAGCGTCATGCGGGCAATTTCGCGGTGGGTATAAAAGCGGGTGCGGCCCTCTTTTTCAGGGGTCAGCAGCTCGATGTACTCGTAATAGCGCAGCGTGCGCGGGGTCACATCGAAGTGGGTGCACATTTCTTTGAATGTCAGGCGCTCGTCGCTCATCCGGTCCTCCACGGGATGCGCGCCGCGCGGACGACGGGCATCGGATTTGCGTCCATCTTAGGGGCGCAAGCCGGGCGTAATCAAGGGGCTGGCGGCGGCCCCGGCAAACTGCCGCTGCGTTTCTTGCGCACCCCGGTGCCGGCGGGCTTGCGCCGCGCTCTCTTGCGCCTTGCTGTGCGCGGGCTAAAACAGACGCAGCACCGGATCGGCTGACGCAACCGGTAATATAATGAAAAAAGGTCGAACCATGCCCCGAAAGCTGCCCCCAAAGCCGCCACATGAGCCAACCGATGACGCGCCTCACGCGGGCGGTGCCTTGCCGCGCGACGGGCAGGCAGGGCAGGCCGGGCAGGCAGGGCAGGCAGGGCACCATGTCGCGTTCGCGCAGCAATTCGTGCAGGCTTTGCCCCATTGTGTCGCACTCGGGATTACGCTTGAGGGGGTTGGTGACGGGAAGGCCGTTCTGGCGATGCCGTATCAGGAGGCGCTGATCGGCGATCCTGAAACCGGCGTCATCCACGGGGGGGCCGTGTCGGTTTTGATGGATACCTGTTCGGGGGCGGCGGTGATGAGCCATCCGCGCGCGGGCATTTCCACCGCCACGCTGGATCTGCGGATCGACTACATGCGTCCGGCGGTGCCGGGCAAAACAATCACCGCGCAGGCCGAATGCTATCATGTCACCCGCACGGTGGCCTTTGTGCGCGCCACCGCCAACGACGGCACCTCCGAGACACCTGTGGCGTCGGCGACAGGGGCCTTTACGGTGGGCCGTGCGCCGACAGCGCACAAGACCGGAGACACCGCATGACCCGCCAGCCGCCCGAACCCGTGCAAGTGATCAAATCGCGCCGCGATGCGGCCCTTGCGGCGCTGCTCGGTCGCGTGCCCTACATCAATTTCATGGGTGTGCAGTTTGATCGGCGCGGCGATGAATTGACGGCCATTCTGCCCTTCAAGGAAAGCCTGATTGGCAATCCCGCGCTTCCGGCGCTGCATGGCGGGGCCACGGCTGCCTTTCTTGAAATCACGGCGATCATCGAATTGGGCTGGGCGGCAGTCTGGCCCCAGATCGAGGGCGGCACGCCCCCCGATGCGGTGCCGCTGAACCTGCCCAAAACCATCGACATCACCGTGGACTACCTGCGCACGGGGCTGCCGCGAGACGCCTATGCGCGGGCCTTTGTGACCCGCTCGGGACGGCGCTATGCCTCGGTGCGGATGGAGGCGTGGCAGGACAATCGCGCGCGCCCCTTTGCGCAGGCAACGGGGCATTTCCTGATGCCCGACCAGTCACGCACGCAGGGTTGAGCCATGACAACGCCCCCGATCCGGCTGAGCCATGCGCGGGTTCTCAAAATCGCGCTGCCGATCGTGCTGGCCAATGCGACCGTGCCTATTCTGGGCGCGGTGGACACGGGGGTGGTCGGCCAGCTGGGCCTTGCGACACCCATCGGGGCCGTGGGCGTCGGCGCAACGGTCCTGGCCTCGATCTACTGGATTTTCGGCTTTTTGCGCATGGGGACCACGGGGTTGGTGTCGCAGGCGCAGGGTGCGCGCGATGCGGGCGAAGTGTCGGCGCTGCTCACGCGCGCGGTGATGATCGCTGCCCTCGCGGGGCTGGTGCTGATTGCCTTTCAAGGGCCGATCATGGCGGCAGCTTTCGCGCTCGCACCCGCATCCGAGGCGGTTGAAACCCTTGCGCGCGACTATATCGGCGTGCGGGTTTGGTCCGCCCCGGCGGCGATCGCGGTCTACGGGCTGACGGGCTGGTTGATTGCACTGGAACGCACGCGCGCGGTGCTGATCTTGCAACTGGTCATGAACGGCGTGAACATCCTGCTCGACCTGTGGTTCGTGCTTGGTCTTGGCTGGGGTGTCAGCGGCGTGGCGGGGGCCACCGTCATGTCCGAGGTCATGGGCGCCGCTCTGGGCCTGTGGCTGTGCCGCGATGCTTTTGCGCGGGGCGCATGGCGCGACTGGCCCCGCGTCTTTGAGCGCGCGCGCGTGATCCGCATGGCGCTGGTGAACACCGATATCCTGATCCGCTCGCTGTTTCTGCTCGCGATCATGGTCAGCTTTACTTTCTTTTCCTCCGGCTTTGGCGATGTGCCGCTGGCGGCGAACCAGATCCTGATGCAGTTTCTGTCGATCACCGCCTTTGCGCTGGACGGCTTTGCCTTTGCGGCCGAGGCCATCGTGGGGCAGGCGCTGGGCGCGCGGGATCGGGGCACCTTGCGGCGCGGCGCGCTTTTGGCAAGCTTTTGGGGGCTGATCGGCGCGCTGCTGCTCACGCTGGCCTTTGGCCTGTTTGGCGGGCGGATCATCGACCTGATGACCACCGCGCCGCAGGTGCGCGAGGAGGCACGCGCCTTCCTGCCGTGGATGATCGCAACCCCGCTTGTCGGGCTGGCGAGCTGGATGTTCGACGGGATTTTCATCGGGGCCACCCGCTCGCGCGATATGCGCAATATGGCGGCGCTGTCGGCGGCGATCTATTTCGCCGCCGCCTATGCCTTGATGGGGGTGTTTGGCAATCACGGGCTGTGGATGGCCCTGCTTGTCAGCTACGTTGCGCGCGCTGTGACCCTCGCGGCGCGCTACCCTGCGTTGGAGCGCGCCGCGGTGTAACGCCCGCCGCCTTACAGCCAGTCGCCGCGTTTGGAGCCGACCGCATCGGCCACAGAGGTAAACCCGTCGTCTTCCAGCAATTTGTCCAACCCGCGCGCGATCTGCGGGGCGAGCGACAGCCCGTGATACACCATCGCGGAATAGAGTTGCACGGCAGAGGCCCCGGCACAGATTTTGGTGTAGGCCTCTTGGGCGGTGGCAATGCCGCCCACACCGATGAGGGGGATTTTCCCGTCGAGCTGTTGGGACAGCTGCGCCAGAACGCGGGTCGATTTTTCAAACAAGGGCGCGCCGGACAGCCCGCCCGCCTCGTCCTTGTGGGGCGAGTTCAGCCCCTCGCGCGAGAGGGTGGTGTTGGTGGCGATGACCGCGTCCAGACCGGCGGCCACGGCGACCTCGGCGATTTGCGCAATCTCTGACGTGCTCAGGTCCGGCGCGATTTTCAGGAAAACGGGCACGTGATGATCCAGGCCCGCGCGCGCGTCCATCACGCCGGCCAAAAGCGCTTGCAAGGCCTCGGCACCTTGAAGGTCGCGCAGCTTTTCGGTGTTGGGCGAGGACACGTTGACGGTGGCAAAATCGACGCCATTGCCACAGGTGCGCAGCACAGAGGCGAAATCGGCGGCGCGATCCGCGCTGTCTTTATTGGCACCCAAGTTCAACCCCACAGGGATATGGGGCGCGGGCAGCGCCGGGCGCGCGCGGTTCAGCCGCGCGCCGATGACCTCGGCCCCGTCGTTGTTGAACCCGAAGCGGTTGATCACCGCGCGGTCCTCGCTCAGGCGAAAGAGACGCGGGCGGGCATTGCCACTCTGCGGGCGCGGCGTGGCGGCGCCGACTTCGACGAACCCGAAGCCCGCGCGCACCAGTTGCGCTACCGCCTCGGCATTCTTGTCAAAGCCCGCGGCCAGCCCCACAGGGTTGGGAAAGGTCAGCCCCGCCAAAGTGGTGGTCAGCCGCGGCGATGTCACCGGACCGGGCAAAGGCGCAAGCCCTGCGCGCAGGCCGGTCAGTGCAAGGCGGTGGCTGTGTTCAGGATTGAGGCAGCGCAGCACTTTCATGCCGATTTGTTCAACAAGGCTCATGGGCAAAATCCTGTTCTTACAGTGTGATTTCGTGAGTGCCATCTGCCAAAAGCGGCATCTCGCGCACCCAGGTGACATCCGCCATGGTCAGCGCACGATAGAGATGCGGGAATAGCGCCCCGCCCCGCGAGGGTTCCCATTTCAGGGCCGCGCCCAGGGCGTCGGTGTCAATCCCGAGCAGCATCAGCCCGTCTTCGCCTGCAAACCATTTGGCGGCGGTTTGCGCGACCTGATCGGGAAGGGACATGTGGATATAGCCATCGGCCAGATCCACGGGCGCGCCCATGGTCGTGCCCGTGGCCTCGAAAGCCTGCCATTCGGCGGCGCGGAAAATTTTGAGTGCAATCATGGGGCGTGTGATGCCCGTTGCCCGTTATTTGGTCAAGCGGCTCGCGTCATATGGGCGTTACCTTGGGGCAATAGCACAAGGTCCAAGCTCGGCTTTGACTTGATGGTCAATTTTGGTCCAGCATTGCGTCATTCATCAACAAGGGGGGCAGCCCATGCTCAATCGTATTCTCACTTCCACGGCTGTTCTGGCGCTCAGCGCAGGCGCTGCGGCGGCAGATTATTCGCTGACCATTTTCCACACCAACGATTTCCACGCCCGTTTCGAACCGGTCTCGGCCTATGATTCGACCTGTTCAGCCGAAGACAACACCGCAGGCGACTGCTTTGGCGGCACGGCGCGCCTTGTGACCGCGCTTGAGGCGGCGCGCGCCCAAACCGATAATTCGATCCTTGTGGATGGCGGCGACCAGTTCCAGGGCACGCTGTTTTACACCTATTACAAAGGCAAAATGGCTGCCGAGTTCATGAACAAGCTTGGCTATGACGCGATGACCGTGGGCAACCACGAATTCGACGATGGCCCCGAAGTGCTCGCCGGTTTCATGGAGGCCGTCGATTTCCCCGTTCTGATGTCCAACGCCGATGTGTCGGGCGAGCCGCAATTGGCGGGTAAACTGGCGAAATCCACCGTCATTGAAAAGAACGGCGAAAAAATCGGCCTGATCGGTTTGACACCGCAAGACACCGACGAGCTGTCCTCGCCGGGCAAGAACGTGATCTTCACCGACCCCTCCCAAGCGGTTCAGGGCGAAGTTGACAAGCTGAGCGAAGAGGGCGTGAACAAGATCATCGTCCTGTCGCACTCGGGCTACGGCGTGGATCAGGAAGTTGCGGCCAACACCACCGGCGTCGATGTGATCGTCGGCGGCCACACCAACACCCTGCTGGGCGACATGGAGGGGGCCGAGGGCGCCTATCCGACGATGGTGAACGACACCGCGATTGTGTCCGCCTATGCCTATGGTAAATTCCTGGGCGAATTGAACGTTGTGTTCGACGACGCGGGCAATATCACCTCGGCCACCGGCGCGCCGCTGATCATGGATGCGGCCGTGACCGAGGATGAGGCCACCGTGGCCCGCATCACCGAACTGGCCCAGCCGCTGGAAGAAATCCGCTCCAAAGTCGTGGCCGAAACCACCGATATGATCGACGGCTCGCGCGAGGTTTGCCGCGCGATGGAATGCCCGATGGGCGATTTGGTTGCGGATGCCATGCTGGACCGCGTGGCGGATCAGGGCGTGGTGGCTGCCATCACCAATGGCGGCGGGCTGCGCGCGTCGATTGACGCAGGCGAAGTCACGATGGGCGAAGTGCTGACGGTGTTGCCGTTCCAGAACACGCTGGCCACCTTCGAAGTGGACGGGGCGGCGGTGAAGGCCGCGCTTGAAAACGGCGTAAGCCAAGTTGAAGAGGGCGGCGGCCGTTTCCCCCAAGTTGCGGGCATGACCTTTACCGTCGATCTGACGAAACCCGCAGGCGAGCGGATTTCTGATGTGATGATCGCGGGGGAAGCGCTTGATGAAGCCACATCCTATCTGCTGGTGTCCAACAACTACGTGCGCAACGGCGGTGACGGCTATTCGATGTTTGTCGATGCCGACAACGTCTATGATTTCGGCCCCGATCTGGCCGATGTGCTGGGCGACTACATGATCGCCAATGGTCCGGTTGCACCCTACACCGATGGCCGTATCACCATCGTCAAATAAGCGATCCGGCTTTTGCCAGAAACGAGGGGCGTGCCGCAAGGCGCGCCCTTTTGGTGTCGTTGACCCCGCGCGGGGTTGGGGTAGGGTCGGGGTTCACCGCTGCGAAAGAGACTGCGTCATGACTGCACCCGATTTGAGCCAACTCTACACGCAAACAGCCGCTCAGGCGCATTTGGGGATCAGGCTGGTCGCATGGGAGACGGATTTCGCGCGCTTCGAACTGGCCCTTGAGGCGCATCACCTCAATCGTCAGGGGCTGCCCTTTGGTGGCATCCATGCCTCGCTCCTCGATGTGGCGATGGGCTATGCGGGCTGTTTCACCGGCACCATCGACCGCCCGCAACATGCGCTGACCCTGAATATGAACGTCAGCTTTATCGGGAGGCCGCAGGGGCAGCTTTTGATCGCGGAGGGGCGGCGTGTGGGCGGTGGCAAAAACGTGTTCTTTGCCCAGGCCGAGGTAAAGGATGCACAGGGCGCGCTTTTGGCGACGGCGACCGGCACCTTTCGCTATTCGCACCGGGCAGGTGCGAGCTGAACAGGCCTGAATAGGCCTGAACTGGCCTGTCCACGGACGGATTGAATTTCACGCGCGAGAAGCTGCACAGGCAATCTTGACGTTGCCGAAGGCTTCGATTAGCTAAAGCCCACACGGCGCGGGTGTTGTGTAATGGTAAGACCTCAGCCTTCCAAGCTGATGACACGGGTTCGATTCCCGTCACCCGCTCCAGTTTCCCGCCATGCACGCCGCACGCCCTAGATATTTTCGGGCGTGATGATTTCGAAGGGGACCGTGCGATGGATGGTGGCGCCTTGCGCGCCGCTGTTTGCGCCGCTGTTGAGCACCTCGATCATCGTCGCAACGAGGGTATTTGAGGTCGGTTCCAACGGGTGGGCCAGCGCGGCGGTGATCAACCCTTCCGACAGGCCGCGGCGTGTTTCGGGCCCGATGTCGCGGCAAATCAGCTTGATGGACTTGCGCCGCGCAACAGGGATTTCACGCAGCGCACGCAGCACCCCCGAAATCCCGCCGCCGACAATGAATATGCCCAGCAACTTGTCCTCGGTCTGCAAGAGATCGCGCACCATTTCATAGGCGCGATCCGGTTCTTCGTTGGTCGCCTGGCTTTGGGCAACGGTCAGATGCGGCGCATATTCGCGGATGAGCGAGCGGAAACTGGCATCGGCGACATCCTGACATTGATACCGCGGATTCCCCTGGAAAACGGCAATATGGCCCTCTTCATTGGTCATTTGCGAAATAAGCCATGCCGCCGTGCGCCCGATTTTCCAGTTGTCCGTGCCGACAAAGGCGGCGCGTTCAGGGGCGGATTGATCGGTGATATAGGGAATGACGGGGATGCCCCGCTCGGACAGGGTGCGGATCGTCTGGCCGATTTGGGGATGATCGGCCGCGATCAGCGACACCGCGTCACAGCGTTCACCGAGCGACAAAAGACGCGCAGAGATATTTTCTGGCGTTAACGTATCAACAAACTCAATGACGGGCTCTACGATATCGAGTTGCCGGCGGTGGCAGGCGGCGGTGATTTCACGGCTGAACAGTTGATAGAGGTCACGCGATGATTGCTGCAACAAAAAACCAAGCCGATAGGTCGGGGCGTTTTTCTTGATCTGGTCCTCGATGGTGCCGAGCCCGTAAAACCCGATCTTTTCCGCTGCAATTTGAATGCGTTGTGCGGTTGCTGCTTTCACATTCGAGTGGCCGGAAAGCAGACGATTAACGGTGGCGATCGAGACACCGGCTTCTTGTGCAAGGCTGGCAATCGTCGGGCGTTTCATCGGCATTATCCTTGTATTTCGCGCAAAATCTGTATCACAATGAATGACACAAAATGATACTATTGCAAGATTAATAATTTTTTTGTGTTTTTTTAAATCAGGCCATGACGTAGAACCTTGTCATCGAGTCTTCCGGGGGAGGAAGGCGCTAGGGAGGTGTAACATATGAATAAATTCAAACGCATAGCCACAAGTTCCGCCGTCGCGATGGTCGCGGCCTGTAGTGCTGGGGCTGTGATGGCGGCAGATATCTTTGTCGTTGGCGGCAAGCCCGACGATCCTTTTTGGTCGATCGTCAAGCGCGGTGCCGAAGATGCGGGTCTGGTCGCTGAAGCTCAGGGTGGCTCCGTCACCTGGCTCGGGCCGCAAAACTACGACAATCTCGGCGTCGATGCCGCGGAACTGATCCGTCAGGCGATTGCGCAGGGCGCAGATGCCATCGTGGGCCCCGATTGGGTGCCCGATGCGATGGACCCTGCTTTCGAGGCTGTGGTCGATGCCGGCATTCCGCTGATCATTTACAACGCAGGTGGCATCGAGGCCGCCGACAAGCTGGGCGCGATGAATTACATCGGCTCGGACGACTATGAAAACGGCAAGGCCGCTGGCACCTATTTTGCCGAGCAGGGCCTCACATCGCTGGTCTGCATCAACTCCCTGCCGGGCACGTCCAACATCGAGGACAACTGCTCTGGTATGGTCGATGGGATTACGGCGGCAGGCGGCACTGGCGAGGTTTTGCCACTGCCCGCGACCTCCTTTGGGAACGCGACGGCCGTGGCGCAGGCGGTGAAGGCCTATTTGCTGCAACATCCTGAAGTCACAGGGATTTATACCATTGGCCAAGGGGATACCAACGCGGCGATCAACGGCGTGATGCAGTCGGGGAAAACCGGCACTGTGCAAGTCGGCGGTCTCAACATGGACGAAACGATCCTCAACAGTATCAAGGACGGCAAGCAACTTTTTGCCATTGATCAACAGGGCTACATGCAGGGGTATCTGGCTGTGTCGATCCTGAATGGCTACGTCAACTACGGCCTGTCGATCCCGACCCGCGAGATTCTCACCGGTCCGGGCATCGTGGATGCGTCCAACGTTGACAGCACGCTTGAGGGCGTAAAGGCCGGAACCCGCTAGGGGCTTCTTCTGTCTGCACGCATCCGTTGTGCGGCGCGCCCTCGGGCGGGCCGCCGACAGGACTGCGACCGGATCAGTACCCACGGAGGGCAACGGTCCGGTCGCTTACTTTTCCAAAGCGAGGAAATTCAATGGCTTCTGCCACTCAACCCCCTGTCACAGCGCCTACAGCACGTCTCGGCCAAGGGATTTCAAGCGCTTTTGCGCGCCTTGTGAGACGTCCCGAAGCGGGGTCGTTTCTGGGGATGATTGCTGTCTTTGTGTTTTTCGTCCTAGCCGCCGGGCAGGTCTTCGTATCGCCCGCAGGCTTTGCGAGCTGGCTGAATGTTGCCGCTGAAATCGGCATCGTTGCGCTGCCCATCGGCCTGTTGATGATCGCGGGCGAGTTGGACCTGTCGATCGGCGCGATCATTCCGGCCTCCTCCCTGACGGTCGCGGTCATCGCGGGGTTTTTCGGCCTGCCGGACGGGGTGGCGGTGATCGCGGCCCTTGGCCTCGGGCTGGCTGTGGGGTTTGTGAACGGAACGCTGGTCAATCGCACGGCGGTGCCATCGCTGATCATCACCATCGGGACGATGTTTGCGGTCATGGGGCTGACGCTTGGCCTGTCGGTGATGGTCACCGGCTCGACCTCAGCCTCCCTTCAGCCCGCACCGCAGGCCAAAGCCCTGCTGGGCCAGTTTGTCGGCGGCATGTTTCAGATCACGATTTTCTGGTGGCTGGGTTTTGTCGCAGTGGTGGCCTACATCCTGCATGTTTCCCCCATCGGCAACTGGATCTACGCGCTTGGCGGTGACCGGATTTCGGCGCGCAATGCGGGCATTCCGACCGAACGTCTCACTGTGGGTGTGTTTATGCTTTCAGGACTTTGCGCCGCCTTTGTGGGCGTGAGCCAGGTCATGGTCTACCAAAGCGCGCAGGTTGCGGGCGGGCAGTCGTTTATTTTCAATTCGATCATGTGTGTGGTGATCGGCGGCGTGTTGTTGACGGGGGGCTTTGGCTCGGTTCTGGGGATTGTCTTGGGCACCATCACCTTCTCGATGGTCAACCAAGGCATCTATTTCACCAGTTTCGACCCCAATTTCGGCTCGATCATCATTGGCGCGCTTCTGCTTGTGGCGGTGCTTATGAACGACACGTTCCGCCAGATGGCACTGTCCTACACCAGCAAGAAAAAGACATGAGGGCCGCAAGATGACTTCCTTTTCCTTTGGCGCTTTGCTGCGCCGCCCCGAAGCGGGCGCTGCCCTTAGTCTCATCGCCGTTGCTGCCTTTTTCGTGCTCTTTGGCGGTGTGAAACTGGGCAATTTCCTGGGGGCGGCAAGCTGGCTTAATTTCGCGGCCAATCTTGGCATCGTGGCGCTCCCTGTGGGACTGTTGATGATCGCGGGCGAGCTGGACATTTCCATCGGCGCGATGATCCCTGCAGGGTCGATGAGCATCGCGGTGGTGTCGGGCTACTACGGCCAGCCGATCCTCGTCGGCATCGCGGTATCGCTCGGGCTTGGGGTGGTTGTGGGGCTGGTGAACGGCTATCTCACCATCAAAACCTCCGTGCCCTCGCTGATCATCACGCTCGCCACCCTTGTTGCCATGCAGGGCCTCGTGCTGTCGGCCTCCGTGCTGCTGACGGGCAACGCCTCGGTCGCCCTGGCCGCGCCGGACTGGGCCAAAGCGGTGTTTGGCACGCTTTTGGGCGGCAGCTACCAGATCATCATCCTGTGGTGGGTGGCGATGGTGGGGGGCTATGCCTTTGTCATCCACATGACCCCCGTCGGGAACTGGTTGTTCGCCATGGGCGGCGACAAAACCAGCGCGCGCAACGCGGGCATTCAGACCGACCGCATGACCGTCTGGCTTTTTGTCCTCTCGGCTACATCGGCCAGTTTCGTCGGGATGTGCGGCGCGATCCTGTTCAATTCGGCGCAGGTCTCGGGGGGGATGAACTACATCTTTAACGCCATCGTGTCGGTGGTGGTGGGGGGTGTTTTGCTGACGGGGGGCTTTGGCTCTGTGATCGGTATTCTTTTTGGCACGCTGACCTTCGCGGTGGTCAACCAGGGCATCTATTTCACTAATATCGACCGCAACTGGTCGAGCCTGATCATCGGCGTGATGTTGTTGCTTGCCGTGCTCATGAACAATTCATTTCGCAACATGGCGCTGAGCTACAGCCCGAAGAAAAAGAAGTAAGGAGCGCCAAATGACCCATCCTGTTCTGGAATTGCGCAACGTAAACAAGTCCTTCGGGCCGATTGACGTGCTGCACGATATTTCGCTTTCGGTAAAGGCAGGCGAAGTGATCTGCCTGCTTGGCGACAATGGTGCGGGAAAATCGACGCTGATCAAAACGCTCGCGGGTGTGCATAAACCCACCTCGGGGGAGATGCTGATGGACGGGGCGCCTGTCAGCTTTGCGCGGCCCAAAGATGCGGCGGATCGCGGCATTGCGACCGTTCACCAATTTGGCGGGACCTTTCCGCTGATGACCATCGGGCGGTCGTTCTTTGTGGGGGTAGAACCCACCAAAGGCTTTGGTCCGTTCAAAATTTTTGACCGCAAGACCGCCAATGCCGTCGCTGTCAAAGCGGTTCAGGAATTTGGCATTACCCGCATTGATGACGGTGACCGTCTGATTGGCGGGCTGTCGGGCGGGGAGCGCCAGTCGCTGGCCATCGCGCGGGCGCTGCACTTCGGGGCGCGTGTTTTGATCCTCGACGAGCCCACGGCCGCCCTTGGTGTCAAACAGGCGAGCCATGTGTTGCGCGTCGTGATGGAAGCCAAAAAGCGTGGCGTTGCGGTGATTTTCATCACCCACCAGGTCACCCACGCGATGGCCGTTGGCGATCACTTCGCGGTGCTCATTCGCGGCGCATTGGCTGCCAGTTTTGCCAAGGGTGAAAAATCGCGCGACGAAATCACCGATCTGATGGCCGGCGGCGAGGCGCTTGCCGATCTCGATGCGCATCTCGACGACGCAGCCGCCACCGTTTCCTGACGCCAAAACGCTTTCCTGCACGGCCCTTTTCAAGGGGTGATCCATCTTCCGTTGCGGAAGGGGCCGTGTTCTTGCAACCAAATTTCAAAGGCAGTTGCCCCATGAAAATCGCCATCGACCCCTTTATGCACCGCCATTTGTCCCTTGAGGACATGCCCGCCAAAGTCAAGGAATTGGGCTTTGACTGGATCGAACTCTCGCCGCGCGGCGATTTCCTCGAATGGTTCAAAGCGCCGCGCGTCTTCCCCGACCGGATCAAAGCGCTGAAAAAGTCGTTGAAAGACAACGAAGTGGGCATCGCCTCCCTGCTGCCGATGTATCGCTGGGCCTCCAATGACGAGGCCGAGCGAAAGGCGGCGGTAAAACATTGGAAGCGCGCCATCGAGATTGCGGTCGAGCTGGAAGTCGACACGATGAACTCGGAATTCGGGCGCGGCCCGCATCCCGACAAGGGGTCGTGCTATTGCTGTCACACCGGTTCGATGATCGAGACCTGCGAAGACGCATGGTGGCGTTCCATGGACGAACTTGTGCCCATTCTAGAGCGCGAAGGCATCCAGTTGAACGTCGAGCCGCATCCCGAGGATTGGTGCGAAACCCTGCAACCCGCGCTCGACATCATCCGCACGGTGAACTCGAAAAGCGTCAAGTTTCTCTACTGCGCGCCCCATACGTTTTACTTTGGCGATGACACCAAAGCGATGCTGCGCGAGGCCAAAGATGTGCTGGCGCATGTTCATGTGGGGGACACGTTCAACCACAAGGCAAGCTCGGGCCTGCGGTATATTCTCAATCCTCCGGGCACCAGCGCGCGCGTCCACCAGCACCTCAATATCGGTCAGGGCGAAGTGCCATGGGACGACTTTTTCGGCACGCTGGCCGAGATCGGCTTTGATGGCATCATGACCGCCTGCGTCTTTGCCTGGGAAGACAAAGCGGATGAAAGCGGCCATTTCATGCGCGCCGAGATGCAGCGCTACATCGACATGTATTGGGGCAAAAAATGACGCTACGCGTTGGGGTTATCGGCACGGGGATGATCGGTCAGGATCACATCCGCCGTCTCACAAAAGTGCTTTCCGGCGTGACCGTCACCGGTGTCAGCGACATCGACGCGACCCGCGCCGCCTCTGTCGCCCCTGCCGGGGCACAGGTCTTTGCCACGGCGCAGGATCTGATCGGATCCGACAGCGTGGATGGGGTCGTGATCTGCTCGTGGGGACCCTCGCATGAGGACCAGCTTTTGGCCTGTATCGCCGCTGGCAAGCCGGTGTTTTGCGAAAAGCCTCTGGTTACTTCGCAAGCTGCAGCCCTCAAGGTCATGGCCGCCGAAGTCGCCTTCGGGCGGCGGTTGGTCCAGGTCGGTTTCATGCGCCGCTTTGACGCCGACTACCGCCGCCTCAAGGCGGTGATCGACGCAGGCACCCTGGGCGCGCCGCTGATGTACAAATCCGTGCATCGCAACGCGAGCGTGCCGGAGGGGCTTTATACCAGCGAGATGCCGCTCAATGACACGCTGGTGCATGATGCGGATATTTCGCGCTGGTTGCTGGGCGAAGAGGTCGCAGGCGTCGAAGTGCGCGTGCCCCGCCGCTCCAGCCGTGGCGGTGATCTGCGCGATCCTGTGGTGGTGTTGCTGACCATGCGGTCGGGCGCCATCGTCGATGTCGAGATTTCGGTAAACGTGGCCTATGGTTATGACATTCGCGGCGAGGTGAGTTGCGAGACCGGGATTGCGGCGCTGCCCAATCGTCCCGCGACCGTGATCACCGACCAGTTCGGCATCCGCCAAGCCATCCCTGAAGATTGGCGCGAGCGCTTTATCGAGGCCTACGATCAGGAGTTTCGCGAGTGGATCGCTGCCGCAGGGCAGGGGACAGCCACGGGTCCCTCCACCTGGGATGGCTATGCCGCCACGCTGGTGGCCGATGCCGCTTTGCGGGCGGTGGAAACGGGCGGCTCCGAACCCGTATCCATGTGCGAAAAACCTTCAATTTACTTTTCATAACAAAACCCTGATCGGGTTTACCTGAGGAATATGCTCCATGATCAATGGTGAAAGAACGATCCAACGCCCTCTTCGCTGGGGCATGGTGGGCGGCGGACGCACGGGGCAGGTGGGCTATAAGCACCGCACGGGCGCGCTGCGCGACGGGACCTATCAGCTGGTGGCAGGGGCGTTTGACCTTGATGCCGCGCGCGGTGTGGATTTCGGCACCAACCTGGGCGTGGCCGAAGAGCGCTGCTATGCCACCTACCAAGCGTTGATTGCGGGCGAAACCGCGCGCGCCGATGGCGTCGATGTGGTCTCGGTGGCGACGCCCAACTTCACCCATTTCGAAATCACCAAGGCGCTGCTGAATGCCGGCATCCATGTGATCTGCGAAAAGCCTTTGTTTTTCACCGTGGCCGAATGCGACGAGATTGCCGCGCTGGCGGCAGAAAAGAACCTGATCGTGGGCGTTACCTACGGGTTCACCGGCCATCCGCTGGTCCATCAGATGGCCGCGATGGTGGCCAAGGGGATGTTGGGCGACATTCGCATCGTCGATTTGCAATACACCCATGGCTTCAACGCGGGCGACGATGTGGGCGCGGGCGAGGCGGTGAAATGGCGCACCAACCCTGCAACGGCGGGGGCGACCTTTGTGCTCGGCGATATCGGCACCCATCTCTACTACCTCTCAGAGATCGTCCTGCCCGAACTGAAAATCGAAAAATTGCTCTGCGATCGCAAGGCCTTCATCGCGACCCGCGCGCCGCTTGAAGATCACGCCACCGTGCTGACGCACTATAGCAACGGTGCACGCGGGCGGCTTTGGGTGTCCTCTGTCAACGCGGGCAATATGGGCTCGCAGCGCTATCGCTTTGTGGGTTCCAAGGCCTCGGTGGAATGGTCCGACAGCCATCCCGACCAGCTGCTGTACGACGTGCAGGGCGAACCCAACCAGATCTTGCACCACGGCATGCCCTATCTTGAAGCCGAGGGTCTGAAATACGACCGCATGGGCGGCTTGCACACCGAGGGTTTGGGCGATGCGTGGTCCAACATCTACCTTTGGATTGCCCAGGCCATCGACGCAAAAATGCGCGGCGACGAGGCGTTTCTGGCCACCCATCACTACCCCGACATCCACGCGGGCACCGAAGGCGTGCGCTGGCTGGAAAACTGCGTGCGCTCGGCCGATGCCGGCAGCGCGTGGGTCGATTTCGAATAACCCTCTGTTCAGGAGATTGCAGAGATGAAACTTTCCATTTGTACCGATGTGATGGCCGATCTGTCCTTCACCGAAATGCTCGACAAATGCGTGGCACTTGGTGTCGAGGGCATCGAGATGACTGGCGGTGGCTGGTCGCGCGGGCCGCATTTTCGCGCCGATGAACTGCTGGCCGACAAGGGCTTGTTGACGTCCAAACTCGCGGAAATCAGTGCGCGCGGGCTTGAAATCGCTGCGCTCAACTGCTCGGCCAACCCGCTGGATCCCGGCGCGATGGGCGCGCGCCACCTCAAGGAAATGAAAGACACCATCCGGCTTGCGGGCGAGATTGGTGTCAAAAAGATCGTCACCATGTCCGGGCTTCCCGAAGCGGCCCCCGGCGATACGGTGCCCAACTGGCTGGTCTATACCAAAAGCTGGCCCGATGAGATGCCCGAGCGCGACCGCTACCAATGGGAAGACCGCGCTTTCCCGCTGTGGCACGATCTGGTGACACATGCAGGTGCCTGCGGCGTCGAGAAAATCGCGCTGGAAAACTTCTCCGCGATGCTTGTGTGGAACCCCGAGACCCTGTTTCGTCTGCGCGACGAGGTGGGGCCGGTCGTGGGCATGAACCTTGATCCCTCGCATCTGATGTGGATGGGGGCAGACCCGATTGCCTCGGCGCGCGCTCTGGGCGATGCCATCCACCATGTCCACGGCAAAGACACCCGCATCGAGCGCGGCCTGTCGGATGTCAACGGGCTGCTGGAAACCAAGGAGGTGACCGATGTCGTCAACCGCGCGTGGAACTATGTGGCGGTGGGCGCGGGCCATGACCTGAAGTGGTGGAAGGAATTCTTTTCCGTCGTCGGCATGCTTGGCTACAACGGCTGGGTGTCGCTGGAAATGGAAGATTTCACCATGTCTACCGAGGCGGGAATCCAGTCTTCCATCGACGCGCTCAAAGCCACCATCATCCGGTAAAGCGCATGTACAAGTTCATCATCACGATTGAACTCAAAGAGGGCGCGCGCGAGAAAATTCTTGCGCGCGCGCCAGCGGTTCAAGCGGCCACGCGCGCGCAAGCGGGCTGTCTGGCCTATGATTTTTTCACCTGCACCGATGATCCCGACAGATTGGTTTTCGTTGAAGCCTGGGTCGATGAAGCCGCGCATGAGATCCACATGGCCCAGGCCTATACGCGCGACTTCATCGCCTTTCACACGCCGTTCCATCGCGCGCTGACCTTTGAACGCATCATTCCTGTAGCTTAGGACACCCCATGACCACACCGCCTGTGACCCTGACCTGTGCGCCCTGCTGCTGGGGGGTGGACGACGTGAACAACCCGCATCTTCCGCCTTGGGAAAACGTGCTCGACGAGGCCGCCGCCGCGGGGTTCGGCGGGCTGGAACTTGGCCCCTATGGCTATATGCCGCTGACGGGGACGCAGGTGGGCGATGCCCTGCGCGCGCGCGGGCTAAGCATCGTGGCGGGCACGATTTTCGACAATCTGGTGGACTCTGGCAACCGCGACAGTTTGCTTCGCCAAACCCGCGAGATTTGTGCCTTCATCACCGCGCTGCCGCCCCCGCCCCAACATGCGGGCCAGCGCTTTGCGGCGCCTTTTCTGACGGTCATGGATTGGGGGCATGAGGCGCGCGACTTCGCGGCCGGCCATAGTGCGCGCGCGCGCCGGCTGGACGCAGCCGCCTGGGCGGGAATGGTGGGCAACATCCGCCAGATTGCGCGCATCGCACGTGAGGAGTTTGGCGTGCGGGCGGTCATTCACCCCCATGCGGGCGGGCACATCGAATTTGCCGATGAAATCGCGGCAATCACCCGCGATCTTGCGCCCGAGGAGGCGGGGCTCTGTCTGGACACAGGGCATCTGTTTTACGCGGGCATGGACCCTGTCGAGGCGCTGTCACGCTACTGGGACCGCGTCGATTACATCCATTTCAAAGATATCGATCCGCAAGTGTTTCGCACCGTGATGGGCGAAAAAATCCGCTTTTTTGACGCCTGCGCGCGCGGTGTCATGTGCCCCATCGGGCGCGGGTGCATTGATTATCCAGCCATTCACGCCCTGCTGCGTGCGCGCGGCTATGGCGGCTATATCACCCTTGAACAGGAACGCGACCCGCGCAATGCGGGGAGTACCCTTGAGGATCTGACGGCCTCACGCCGGTATCTGGACGGTTGCGGCTTTTCGCCCGCGCCCCGCTTGGACACATGACAAAGGAAACCCGCAATGCGATTTGCCCTGAATCAGAAAACCGCCAAGCCTTTGGCATTTGGCCCGTTTTTGGACATGGCCGCGCGGCTTGGATGCCTGGGGGTCGAGCCGCGCACCGATCTGGGGCGCCCGCTTTTTGACGGGATCGATCCGGAGGCGGCAGGGGACATGGCGCGCGCGCGCGGGCTTGTGCTGTGCGGCCTGTCGGAGGTCTATGGTTTCAACGTGTGGGACAGCACGCGCGAGGCGCAGGTTGTCGAACTCGTCGCTCAGGCGCAGGCCAGCGGCGCCCGCCACATCAGCCTGATCCCGAGCGTCGATTCCCGCCCGACCATCGCGCTGGTTGAGGCGATGCGCCACATCGCGCCTTTGGTCGCGCGAACAGGGGTTGAGCCTTTGATCGAGCCAATCGGCTTTGCGACCTCAAGCCTTGCCCGCAAGCGCCCCTTGGTTGCGGCGATGGATAAGGTGGGCGGCTTTCGCTTGGTGCATGACACTTTCCAACACCGGATTTCCGGCGAGCAGGAGCTGTTTCCCGATCACACGGCTCTGGTGCATATTTCGGGGGTCGTTGGGCCGCAGGGTCCTTTGGATGCCACTCAGGACGCGCACCGCGTGCTGCTGGATGCGCAGGACTGCACCGGCGCGCTGGCGCAGATATCCGACTTCGAGGCGCGCGGCTACGCGGGGGCCTATTCGGTTGAATGTACCACAGCCGCGGTTTGGCAAAGCCCGACGCTGGAACAGGATCTTGCCGACAGCTTTGCCTATCTGCGCGCGCACTGCGCCCCCTGAACGACGCCGTCACAGGGGCTAAAAGACCTGTGACACCAACGGCTTGTCGTCAAAATATGCGATCAGGTTTTCACGCACCAAGCGCGACATCGCCGCGCGGGTCTCGAAGGTGCCGGAGGCGTGGTGGGGAAACAGGGTGACGTTTGCAAGCGCGGTGAGCTGCTCGTCGGGCGCGGGTTCGTTTTCAAACACATCGAGGCCCGCGCTGGCCAAGTCCCCGTTTTGAAGCGCGGCGATCAGCGCGGGTTCATCGACCACCGTTCCGCGCGACACATTGATCAGGCTTGCGTTCGGGCCAAGCGCTTGGATCACGTTTTTCGAGACGAGGCCGCGCGTGCCGGCGCCGCCCGACACAGCGAGAATGAGAATATCCGACCAGCGGGCCAAGGCGGTCAGATCCGGCTCGAATTTGTAATCGACACCGGCCTTTTGCGTGCGGCCAAAATAGCCCACATTGGCCCCCATGACGGCACAGCGCGCCGCAATGGCCGCGCCGATCTGGCCAAGCCCGACGATCCCGACATTTTTGCCTTTGACGGAAGATTGAAGCGCAAACATGCCCTTCGTGCCCCAAGACCCGTCCTGAACATAGGCATGTGCCCTGATCAGATTGCGCCGCGCCGCGAGCATCAACAGGATCGCCGTGTCAGCGACATCATCCGTCAGGGCAGGGGAGGTGTTGGTCAGCCGGATGCCGCGCGCCTTTAGTGTCTCCGTGTCGAGAGAGTCAAATCCGGCGCTCCCGCAGGCCACAAGTTCGAGCTGCGCAAGCTCTTCGATCAACGCGCGCTCCAACGGCGTATGCCCGTTTGTCACGATGGCCCGACTTGATTTTGCGGCCGCGCCAAGACCGTCAAGAGCGCTGCGGGCGTCAAAAGAATGAAGCGTAAACTTCGACGCCAAGGCCGCCATGTCGTCCGGTAGAATCGGATGTAAAACAAGAATATCCGGTTTGATCATTGAAAACCGCCGCCCCCGCTGGCCCTGGCCGCAAAATTACGCGCATTTCAGGTTGGCAAACCGGACCAAGGATGTCGAGCGAGAGGTTCTGCACGCACGGGCCTGCGCAGTGCGCGCCGGTTCTCTCAGGCGCGGTGCGCGCCATCCGCCAGTGCTTTGACGAAAGCCGCGACCTCGGCGACCGACTTGCCTTTGGCGATTTCGCTCACAATTGCCGAGCCGACGACCGTGCCGTCCGCAATGCCCGCGATCTCTTCGGCTTTTTGGGGTGTTTTGACGCCAAACCCGACGATGACGGGCAAATCTGTGTGCGCCTTGATCCGTGCCACTTCGGGGGCGACATCTGCGCCCGAGGCTTCCGCCGCGCCGGTGATGCCCGTGATCGAGACGTAGTAGACAAAACCGGAGGTATTGGTGAGCACTTTGGGCAGGCGCGCATCATCGGTCGTGGGGGTCGCCAGCCGGATAAAGTTCAGCCCCGCCGCCTGCGCGGGAATGCACAGTTCGTCATCTTCCTCGGGCGGCAGATCGACAACAATCAACCCGTCAATTCCGGCGGCTTTGGCATCGGCCAGAAACCTGTCCACACCGCGCGAATAGATCGGGTTGTAGTAGCCCATCAGCACGATCGGGGTGGTGTCGTCCTCTTCGCGAAACTTCGCCGCCAGATCAAGGGTGCCCTGCAGGGTCATCCCCGCCTCAAGCGCGCGCTGACCGGCAAGCTGGATGGTTTGCCCATCGGCCATCGGATCGGTGAAGGGCAGGCCCAGCTCGATGATGTCCACACCCGCTGCGGGCAGGGCCTTGACGATTCCGAGAGAGCGGATTTCGTCGGGGTCACCGGCCATGACATAGGCCACAAAGGCTTTCTTGCCTTCGGCTTTGAGGGCGGCAAATTTTGCGTCGATACGGCTCATGGGTCGGTCCTTTGGCTCACTTGCCAAAGGGTTTGCCCCAGACCATGCGCAAAGGCAATGGTCTGGGACCCACGAGCGGAAAACTGCGCGCCTCAGAACGCTTTTTGGGGCGCGCTGATTTGCCAGCGGATGTGAAAGCGGTCCTTGAGTGCGCCAAAGCCGTCGGTCCAGAACTGCGGACCGAAGTCCTGCTGGATCTCGGCCCCGTCGGCCAGCGCATCGAAGGCAGCTTTTGCGGCCTCGACGGTGTCGAAATTCATCGTCAGCGAAATATTCGAGGTTTCTGCACTGTCGCCACGAAAATTGTCGGAGGCCATGATCAGCGCGCCGTTGGGCAGGGTCAGCGTGGCATGCATCACCATCTCAGCCGCGCTTTGCGGAATCGCAGGGTCAGGCATGTCTTTCATCCGCATCAGGGCGGTAATTTCGCCACCGAAAATCCGCGCGTATGCGCTCAGTGCGGCTTCGCAACTGCCGTTGAAATAGAGATAGGGAACCGGTGTCATGATGTGCTCCTGTAACCGATTGGTGTGGCTCTGGGGCCAAGTCTAGGCGGCAGCGGCGATTGTGCCAAGCGCCTTGCGCGACAGGCCCGAGCCGCGTAGAAGTCCGCGCAATTCTGGATCAAAAAGGGGCCGTGTCATGGGTTTCAAAATGGGCATCGTGGGTCTGCCGAATGTTGGCAAATCGACCCTTTTCAACGCGCTGACCAAAACGGCTGCCGCGCAGGCCGCCAACTTTCCGTTCTGCACCATCGAGCCGAATGTGGGCGATGTGGCCGTGCCCGACGCGCGCCTCGACACGCTTGCCCAGATCGCCGGATCAAAGCAGATCATCCCCACGCGCATGACCTTCGTGGACATCGCAGGTCTCGTCAAAGGGGCCTCCAAAGGCGAGGGGCTGGGCAACCAGTTCCTTGCAAACATTCGCGAATGTGATGCCATCGCCCATGTGCTGCGCTGCTTTGAGGATAAGGACGTGACCCATGTCGAGGGCCGCGTCGATCCCATCGAGGATGCGATCACCATCGAAATGGAACTGATGTTTTCTGACATGGAAAGTATCGAAAAGCGGCGTGCCAACCTCGTGCGCAAGCTGAAAGGCGGCGACAAAGAGGCCAAGCTGCAGGACGACTTGCTGGCCCGTGCGCAGGCGGCCCTGGAAGAGGGCAAGCCCGCTCGCACGGTGGACATCGCGCCGGACGAGGAAAAGCAGTGGAAGATGCTGCAACTGCTCACCCAAAAGCCGATCCTCTATGTCTGCAACGTCGATGAGGACCAGGCGGGCAGTGGCAATGCGCTGTCGGACAAGGTCGCCGCGATGGCTGCCGAACAGGGGGCCGCTGCGGTGGTGATTTCCGCCAAGATCGAGGAAGAGATCAGCCAGCTCGAGCCCGAAGAAGCCGAAATGTTCCTTGGAGAATTGGGGCTGGAAGAGGCCGGTTTGGACCGCCTGATCCGTGCAGGCTACGCGCTTTTGAAGCTCGAGACCTATTTCACGGTTGGCCCCAAAGAGGCCCGCGCATGGACGATCAAGGCGGGCACGCAGGCCCCGCAAGCCGCCGGCGTGATCCACGGCGATTTCGAGCGCGGCTTTATCCGTGCCGAAACGATTGCCTATGACGACTACGTTGCCAGCAAGGGCGAGTCGGGCGCGCGCGATGCGGGTAAACTGCGCGCCGAGGGCAAGGCCTACACCGTCAAAGACGGCGACGTCTTGCACTTCCTGTTCAACACCTAACGCCTTGGCCGATCGCTCCGATGGGGCTGAAATTGAAATCACCAGGGTAATTTTGCCATTCGGGGGTTTTTGGCTGCCACTTGACGGGTCTTGCTCTGCGACCTCCGTCCAAGTCATTAACTTTATGTGACCGCGCAAAACGCCGCTCCGACCGGGGCGGCGTTTTGCATGTAAGGTGGTCGGGCTCGACCTTTTTGGCATCAGAACGCCTTCTTGTGCCGCATGACACAGCATCTTCCCATCGGCCTCAAACGGGGCGCCTGATCTGCCCCTTGCCCAGCTTTGTGGGGTTCATTCCCCATGGCCCACGACGGAAGACCACCATGATCAAAACCCAGATCATTCAGGGGCGAGAATTCGCCACCGATCACGTCGCGTTGAAAAAGCGCCTGCGCAGTTTTCTCCGGGATTTCCGAGCGCAAAAAATCACACGAGAGCTCGTCGGGGATGACGAGTGGTCTGCCGAACTGGACGACATCGAAGCCGAGTTCAGCGACGCGGCGGTTGTGGTTCCACCATTCGCCATTGTCTCTCGAACCAATGGCGCTCACTCTCGCTGATGAGCCTGGCGTCCATGCCACCATATTTCGCCCGCCACTTGTACAGCATGGTGCCCCGGATGACGGGACGCCGCATGAGCCTGCAAAAAGTGTTGCGGATGCTGGAGCGGGCGGAGACATTGGCAGGGCGGCGGAGGCTGTAGTGACCGCCGGATCAAAGCGCCAATGCTGCTTGGACGCGGTAGAACAAGGGGCTGCCGCGTCGGTTGATGTCTGCTGTGACGGTCTTTTCGGCAGCGGCTTTCAAGCTATCCACCCCCGCCTTGGTGATCGGCCTCGCGCGACCCGACTGCACTGGAGGCAGCAGAAACTCCGAAATATCCTCCGGATCCATTTTGACTGCTCTGCCTGCTGAGAACTGGACCGGTTAAAGCCGGCGTTTTCGGCTATGTTTCCCTGGCTGGGAGAGGAGCGGAATCGCATGACAGCATCGAATTTCACGCAGGCGCGAGACAAGCGTTCATCCTGAAGCAGGGCGAGGAAGGCACGCCGCTCGCAGAGATTTGCCGCAAGGCCGGGACCAGCCAGGCGACCTACTTCAACTGGAAGAAGCGATACGGCGGGTTACTGCCGGATGAGATGCAGCGGCTGGAGAGTTCAGAGGGACCGTTGAGATACTGCCGGTTTCGTGGCCACCGAGATAAGGTGTTTATGAGATTGGAGATCAGCAATGGCGAGAAGCGTTTACAGTCCTGATTTTAAGCATGAGGCATCACAGCTTGTTGTCGCGCGGGGTGTAAGCGTGGCACAAGCATCGAGGGATTTGGATGTGCATGCGACAGTGCTGCGCCGGTGGGTCCGAGAGTTTGGATCAAGCGGACAGGATGGCTTCCCCGGCAAAGGTCAACTGAAGCCCGAGGACGAAGAGGTTCGCAGCCTTGGACGAGAGGTCGCAAAGCTGACGGCGGAGCGCGACATCCTAAAAAACTATTCTGGGCCGACGCCCGCCTGTGCGCGGTAGAAACAGCCTGTGCTACACTGACGCCGAAGGGCAGTTGCCGATGGCTTATTGGTGGGCTGGACCCCGTTAAAAAACGTGGCACATGGGCTGATGCGCACTTGAGAGTGGTGACGTCGCGGTTGTG
>NZ_FWFS01000011.1 GCF_900172375.1 Aquimixticola soesokkakensis
CACAACCGCGACGTCACCACTCTCAAGTGCGCATCAGCCCATGTGCCACGTTTTTTAACGGGGTCCAGCCCACCAATAAGCCATCGGCAACTGCCCTTCGGCGTCAGTGTAGCACAGGCTGTTTCTACCGCGCACAGGCGGGCGTCGGCCCAGAATGGTTTTTTAGGATGTCGCGCTCCGCCTTCAGCTTTGCGACCTCTCGTCTAAGGCTGCGAACCTCTTCGTCCTCGGGCTTCAGTTGACCTTTGCCGGGGAAGGCATCCTGTCCGCTTGATCCAAACTCTCGGACCCACCGGCGCAGCACTGTCGCATGCTCATCCAAATCCCTTGATGCTTGTGCCACGCTTACACCCCGCGCGACAACAAGCTGTGACGCCTCACGCTTAAACTCAGGACTGTAAACGCTTCTCGCCATTGCTGATCTCCAATCTCATAAACACCTTATCTCGGTGGCCACGAAACAGGCAGCAGCTCAGTTGTCGTCGCCCTCGCCCGAGTTCGGCTGAACCAGCAGCGCGTGGCCGAGATTATGGGCCTCAAAGACACGGGTGATCTGTGCGGCGGTCGCAATTTCCTGCCCGGTCGGGTGAAACGGAGACGCGGGGTTGTAGGCAAATCTTTTCGGATCGAAAATATGGCAGTGGCAATCGATCCTGCGCTCTGCCTGCACGACGCTTTGTGTCATCATCCCGCGATCCTGGCGACCTCGCGCAGCTCATCGGGGGTGGTGGTGGGGAACCCGAAAAATTCCAGATAGGCCGGAATTTGTTCGAACAACATGTCGGTGCCGACCTGAAATGCGCAGCCCTTTTCACGCACCGCTGCAAGAAAGGGGGTGATTTCCTGTTTCATCACCACTTCGCCCACAAAGGTCTCCGGCGCGATACGGCTCACATCCATCGGCAGCGGATCACCCTCTTTCATCCCAAGCGGGGTCGCATTGACCACCACGTCAAAACCCGCAGGATCTTTCGACCCCGTGGTCACGGTCAAATCGGGACAATGCTGTTCCAGACGCATGGCGAGAGCGTTCATCATCGGTTCAAAGCTGTCGAACACTGCCATGCTGGCAACGCCGGCCTTGGCCAGCGAGGCGGCAATCGCCGAGCCCACGCCGCCCGATCCCACGACCAGTACCCGCGCACCCGCCAGGGTTACCCCCTTGCGCAGCGCCCCGCGCACAAAACCCTCGCCGTCGAACTGGTCGCCGACCAACGCCCCGTCCGCACCCAGACGGATCGCGTTGCATGACCCTGCCACGCGCGCGGTCGTCAGGGTTTCATCGAGCAGCGCCATGGTCGTGATCTTGTGCGGCATCGTCACCAGCGCGCCGTGGATGTTCGACAGGCGGAACACCAGCTTTAGAAACTCCGGGTAGTCCTCGGATTTACAGCCCATCGGCATTACCACAGCATCGATGTCGTGCTTGGTGAAATAGGGGTTGTAGATCATCGGCGCCCGAAAGGATTCGGTCGGATAGCCAAGGTGGGCGATCAGTTTTGTCTTGCCAGAAATCATCGAAAGTACCTTTGTCGCAAGTCGTTATCCGTCATAGCCAAACAGACGGGGGAGGAAGAGAACGATGCCGGGGAAAAAGATGAGGGCGAGCAGGGCCGCCACCAGCACAGCGAGAAACGGCAGAACCTCGCGGATGATGTCGCGCAGGGAAATCCCCGTCACCGCGTTGATGACGAACAGTAGAATGCCGTAGGGGGGCGTGATCAGACCGATCATGCAGTTCACCACGATGACCACCCCGAAATGCACCAGATCAATGCCAAGCAGGTTACAGGTCGGAATGAACAGCGGGATGATGACGAGGATGATCGTCGTCGCATCCAGCAAACATCCCAGCACCAGCACCAACAGGTTCACCGCCAGAAAGAAGGTCAGGGGCGAGACATCGACCTCGACCAGATAGGCGGCCAGAAGCGCGGGAATGTTCTCGGAGGCGACGATATAGTTGAGGATCAGCGCGCTGCCGATCACGATCCCGACGGCCGCCGAGGAGCGCGCACTATCGACCAGAATGGTGTAGAGCGTGCGCAGCTTCAACGCGCGGTAAAAGAACACCGACAGGATCAGCGCATAGGCGGCGGCCACGGCGGCGGCTTCGGTCGGCGTGGTGACGCCCCCGTAAATCCCGTAGAGCAGGATCACCGGCATCATCAGCGCCGGAAAGGCCCGCGCCGTTACCTTGGGCAGCTCGCGCAGCGGCACCGCTTCTTCGGTGGCAAACCCGCGCCGATGGGAAATCCAGTAGTTCATGGCCATCAACACCCCGCCCATCAACAGGCCCGGACCGATGCCGCCCAGAAACAGCGCCCCGATCGAGGCGTTGGACACCAGCGCATAAAGCACCATGGGGATCGAGGGGGGAATGATCGGGCCGATGGTGGCCGAGGCGGCAGTGATGGCGGCGGCATAGCCCGGCGGGAACCGGCCGTCCTTGCGCATCATGTCGATGATGATTTTGCCGATACCGGCCGCATCAGCAACCGCAGAGCCGGACATGCCCGAAAAAATCAGCGAAGCCATGACGTTGACGTGGCCAAGCCCGCCCTTGAAACGGCCCACCGTGGCAATACAGAAATTCAGCAACCGGTCGGAAATCGAGCCGGCATTCATGATGTTGGAGGCGACGATAAACAGCGGCACCGCCAGGAGAAGGAAGCTTTGGTAGATCCCGTCGACCAGCGTTTTGCCAACCAGCCCCACGGAGGTGCCGCTCGACATCATATAGACCATGGCGGCCAGAATGATGGCATAGGCAATGGGCATGCCGATCCCGGCAAGCAGGAACAACGACCCGATCATTAGCGTGAGTTCAAAGGTCATCTGTCGGCCTCGTCAGTCGTGAAATCATCATAGGGAAGCACGTGCATCTCGCGGTCGGCCCCGTGGCGCAACAAATCGATGACGCGCCACAGATAGCGGGCGCCCACAACGGCAAGGAACAGGAAATAGATCGAATAGATCGGCAACATCTTGACCGGCAGCGTCGCGGAAGATTTGATCCGCAGCAGCTTCATCTTGGCGTAGGTCGGATCGATCGACCCCCACAGCGCGACGATGATCACCACGGCACCAAAAAGCGCGAACACGGTGCGGGTACGCGGACCGGCAAGGTTGTACACGATGTCAAAGGTGACGTGGTCGCGTTCACGCACGATAAAGGCGTTGCCCCAGAAAATCGTCCAGAGCCAGAGCACCAGAATGAACTCGACCGTCCAGCCGAATTGCGAGGCATTGACCGTCGTGCCGAAAATCGACACGAAAAGCGGCGTGCCCACGGCATAGCGCACAAAAATCTGGAGGATAAAGGTGCAAAAAACCACCGCCATCATGGCTGCGGCCACCCCTTCGGTCAGATGCCTGTATAGCGTTGAAATCGTCTTCATGGGGCCCCCTCCCGAACTGTCAAACAACCGGCTGTACCGGCAAGGGGCGACACGGCAACCGCACCGCCCCCCATCTCGCTCCGTCTCGTTCGGTCTTAGTTGCTGCCAAGCGCGTTGATGGCTTCCAAGGTGCCCTCGGGCCAGTCGGCGGCATAGTCACTGCCCAGATAGGCCGCCTGCACCGTCTCGCGGAACGCCGCTACATCCGGCTCGTACAGCTCCATCCCCTGCTCTTCCAGAAAGGACACAAGCTCGCTTTCTTTGGAAAGCTGCGCCTCGCGCTCGCTATCCCCGGCTGCCACGGCTGCGGCGGTAATCGCTTCCTGCTGCTCGGCGCTCAGACCGTTGAACAGCTCGGAAGAAATCGCGATGAAGTTCCAGTCGACCAGATGGGAGGTCAACGCGATCTGCTTGGTCACCTCGAAGAGCTTGGAATCGACCACCGTAGGCAGCGGGTTGTCCTGACCATCCACAGCGCCGGTTTGCAGCGCGGTATAGACTTCGGCAAAGGCCATCGGCGTCGGGTTTGCCCCCAGCGCACGGCCAAGGAATTGCCAGGCATCCGAGCCGGGCATGCGCAGGTTGATCCCCGACAGATCCGCGGGGGTCTTCACATCAACCTCGGCGCGGGTCTGGCGCAGGTTGACGTGACGGCGACCCAGATACATCGGGGCAAGCAGACGCACCCCCAGCTCGTCCTCGACCTTTTGCTTGAACGGGTCCATCAGCGAATTGTTGAACACGGCAACCTGATGGTCGGCGTCCTGCATCACGTAGCCGGCGGCGAAAATCGACCATTCGGGAAAGAAGGTCGCAAGCTCCTGCGCCGAGGTGATCGACATCTCCAGATCGCCCGTGGCAATCGCTTCCAGTTCACTCCCCTGCGCAAAGAGCGTGGCATTCCAATGCGGCTCGAAAGTCGCAAATTCGGAAACTGCCGGGCCAAAAACCTCCACCATGGCCACAGCGCGCTGATCAGTATCCGAGTTTACGGCCGACAGGCGCAGGTTGATCTTGTCTTGCGCAAAAGCAGCGCCCGAGGTCAGCGCCAAGGCGGCGCTTGCCGCCAAAAGCGTCCGGCGGGTCAAATTCGTCATCATAGTATCATCCTCCCTTTATGACTGACGGCCCTTTTCGTGTGGTCCGCACAAATCGTGATGCCTGTTCTAAGCAACAAAATCCACACCGTCCAGTAAAATCGATTTCTTAACGTTCAATCTATTTTGCTGGTTTACATCGGATCTCAAGATCACCTATGGTTGCGGACATTAGAGGAAGTGAACCAATGGCCGAGCTACATGACATCCCCAAGCCCGAGGGCAAGCCGACCATCGCCGGTCAAACCGAGGCCAAGTTACGCCATGACATTTTGCACGGCACCCTTGCGCCGGGCACCAAACTGAACCTCGACAAGCTTCGCGAAACCATGGGGGTCGGACTGTCGCCCCTGCGCGAGGCGGTGACGCGGCTGGTCTCGGACGGGCTTCTGGAAGTGGCTGCGCAGCGCGGCTATTCGGTGACGCCCGTTTCTGTTGCCAACCTCGACGAGGTCGGTGCGCTGCGGATCGAGTTGGAACCCTACGCCCTGCGCCAAGCCATCGCCAATGGCGGGCTGGAATGGGAAACCGCCGTCATGGGCGCGCTTTACCGCCTCAACAAAACCGACCGTATTGCCGGCAATAGTGACAGCCTTGCCCAATGGGAAGCCGCCAACGAAGCCTTCCACTACACGCTGATTGCGCGCTGCGACATGCCGCTGCTGCTCAAGATGTACCGCTCTCTGGTCAGCCTTAGCGGGCGCTACCGCCATATCTACCTCAAAACCGCCACCGTCCAGCGCGACGTGCAGGCCGAGCATACGGCCATCGCCCAAGCCGCCGTCGAGCGGCGCGCCGACGAGGCCGCGGCCCTGTTGTCACAGCATATCCGCAATTCGACCAGCAACCTGCGCCGCCTGATTGTTGCCGACCTGCCCGCGCAACCACCGCACGCAACATCCGAGACGGCGCCGCAGGACGACATCTGATGCAAAGCCTCGGCCTTGGGCATTTTACCTTTCTCGATCACTCTCCCGTGGAACTGGTCCGCCTTGCCCGCGGGGCGGGGTTTGCCTTCGTCGGTTTGCGGTTCCATCCCGTGGCACGCGACCAGCTCAACTGGCTGCCCGACGCCGCAGGGCTGCGCGAACTGCAAAAGGTGATGCAGGGCGAGGGCGTGACGCTCTACGACATCGAAACCGTGGTGATCGATGCAGCCCTCGATCCCCGCGACCTCCTTGGCGCGCTTGAGGCCGCTGCAACGCTTGGGGCGCGCCGCCTCAACACCTGCGCCGATCTGTTTGACGGGCTGCCCGACACTTTTGCCCGCATTTGCGCTCTGGCCGAAAGCTTTGGCATGGGGGTCGACCTCGAATGTATGGCGTGGCGCGGCCTGAACACTCCGGCGGCCTGCCTAGATCTGATCGAGCGCGCCGGCGCATCGAATGCCGCCTATCTGGTTGATGCGCTGCATCATTTCCGCTGTGGCGGCACCGTGCGCGACCTGCCCGCCGCGCGGATCGCCTCCGCCCAGCTTTGCGATGCGCCGCTGACGCCGCCGCAGGGCACCGATGGCCTTTTGGCCGAGGCGCGGGGCGGGCGGCTTTTGCCCGATGCGGGGGGCTTATCCCTGCGCGAACTTGTGGCCGCCCTGCCCGCCGATACCGTCATCTCGGTCGAATTGCCCAATGCCACCGATCTCCGCCCGCCGCTGGAACGCGCCCGCGCCATCCACGCCGCCACCTTTCCGCTTCTCAACAAGGCAGCGCCATGCCCCTGATTTACGTTCTCAACGGACCAAACCTGAACCTTCTGGGCAAACGCCAGCCTGCCATCTACGGCCATGAAACACTGGCCGATGTCGCCGCCCTGTGCACCGCCGCCTGCGCTGCCGGTTTCGAGACAAAGCTGTTGCAGTCCAATCACGAGGGCGAACTCATCGATTGGGTTCATGAGGCCCGCGACACAGCCGCCGGCATCGTGATCAACCCCGGCGCCCTCACCCATACCTCCATCGCCTTGATGGATGCGCTCAATACCTTCGAGCCGCCGGTGATCGAAGTGCACATCAGCCAGGTCCACAAACGCGAGGCCTTTCGCCACCATTCCTATGTCTCGCTGCGCGCCGATGGCGTGATCGCCGGACTGGGCACCGAAGGATACGCCGCCGCGGTACGCCGCATTTGCCAGCTCGCGCGCGCCTGACGACGGCAGTTTTAGGGAAACAACCATGACACTCATTGCCAGCCAACAAGATGTGACCCCTGCGGTTCTCAAGGTCATGCAACAGACCAACGATCCGCGTCTGCGCGAGATCATGACCAGCCTCATCACCCATCTGCACGCCTTTGTGCGCGATGTGCGTCTGAGCGAAAAAGAGTTCCAGCAGGCCACGCGCATTCTCAACACCATGGGCCAGCAAACCAGCGACACGCACAATGAATTCGTGCTGATGGCCGGATCGCTGGGCGTCTCCTCGCTGGTCTGCCTGCTCAACAACGGCGACAATGGCACCACCGAAACCACCCAGTCCCTGCTCGGCCCGTTCTGGCGCCTGAACCAGCCGCTGACCGAAAACGGCGGCTCGATCCTGCGCTCGGACACGCCCGGCCCGCGGCTCTATGGCACCTTCCATTTTCGCGACCCCGAGGGCGCGCCGATCGAGGGGCTCGAAGTCGATATCTGGCATGCCTCGCCCATCGGCCTGTACGAAAATCAGGACGAAAGTCAGGCCGATTACAACCTGCGCGGCAAGTTCCTCACCGATGCCCAGGGCATTGTCCGGTTCAAATCCGTCAAACCCATCGGCTATCCCATTCCGACGAATACCACTGTCGGCACCCTGCTCGAGGCCCAGAACCGGCATCCCTACCGCCCCGCGCATGTCCATGTTCTGGCCCATAAAGAAGGGTTCAAGACGTTGATAAACCAGACATATGTCGATGAAACCGACTATCTGACCTCGGATGTCCAATTCGGGGTGACCAAGGCGCTGGTGGGCGCGTTGATCCATCACACCGGCCCGCATCCCGAGGACGGCGATGTCGGCGAATGGTTCACGCTGGAACATACCCTGACCCTTGAGCCGGGCGTCTCCACCCTTCCTATTCCTCCGATCAAGTGAGCTGACATGCTAACCGACCAACAACGCCAAGACGCCGCCGACGCCATTCTGGCCGCCGAAAAAAGCCGCATTGTCTGCCCGCAGCTTTCCCAGACCTGGCCCGAGATGACGCTTGAAGACGCCTATGACGTCCAGCGCCGCTGGGCCGACGCGCGCATTGCCGCCGGGGCCAAGATCGTGGGTCGCAAGATCGGTCTGACGAGCCGTGCGATGCAGCAGGCCTCCAAAATGACCGAACCCGACTACGGGGTCATTCTCGATGATGCGCTGTTTTATGACGGTGCGCGGATTTCTGCGGGCACCTTCATCAAACCGCGCCTTGAGGTCGAACTGGCCTTTGTCATGGGCGAGGATCTGTCGGGCGCCGGCTGTCAGGTGCATGACGTGCTGCGCGCCACCGAATTTGTCCAGCCCGCGCTCGAAATCATCGACTACCGCACCAAAGTGCCGCGCCAGATCGTCGATACCATCGCCGATAACGCCGCTTTCGGGGCCATCGTCCTTGGCGGTCGGGTGATCGAACCCTTCGAGGTCGATCTGCGCTGGGTCGGGGCCACCCTGTCGCAAAACGGTGTGATCGAGGAAACCGGTCTTTCGGCAGGCGTGATGGGCCATCCGGCCGCGGGTCTGGCCTGGCTCGTCCGCAAGCTTGCACCCTTGGGCGGCGGGCTGAAAAAGGGCGACATCGTGCTGGGCGGCTCCTTTACCCGCCCCGTCGATATTACCTCGGGCGACGTGATCTTTGCCGATTACGGCCCGCTCGGCGCGATCGGCGTCAGCTTCGAATAACGCGGCACAAAAGGATCTCTCCCATGGATATGCCCAAAAACCTGTTCAAAGCGGCCCTGCGCGCGGGGGACACCCAGATCGGCATCTGGAGTGCGCTTTCGGACCCCACCGTGTCGGAAATTCTGGCGGGCTGCGGCTATGACTGGATGATGATCGACACCGAACATTCGCCCATCGGCGCGCCCGAGGTCATCAGCTTTCTGCGCACCCTCGCCCCCTACCCCGTCAGCCCCGTGGTCCGCCCCGGCTGGAACAACCCGGTCGAGATCAAAAAGCTGCTCGACGCGGGCGCGCAAACCCTGCTGATCCCCTATGTCCAGAACGCCGACGAGGCGCGCGCCGCCGTTGCCGCCGTCACCTATCCGTCCAGCGGCATCCGCGGCGTGTCCGGCATCACCCGCGCCTCGCGCTACGGGGCCGTCAGCGGCTATCCCCTGAAGGCGCGCGACGAAATCTGCCTGCTGGTGCAGGTCGAAACCCGCGAAGCGCTCGACAACCTCGACGAGATCGCACAGGTCCCAGGCGTCGACGGGGTGTTCTTTGGCCCTGCCGATCTGGCGGCCAGTTTCGGCTACCTCGGCCAACCCTCCCACCCGGAGGTCAAAGCGGCCATCCTTGACGGCATCGCAAAGCTCAAATCCCTTGGCGTGCCCGCAGGCATCCTGTCGCTGGACCAGGCGTTCCTGCGCGAGACCAAACAGGCCGGCGCCCAGTTCATCGCGGTGGATGTGGACAGTGGCCTGCTGCGCCGCGCGGCCCTTGCCCGTCGCGCCGATTGGTCCTGAGCATGACCGGCATTGCACCGGCATTGCGCGTCGGCTTCAACCTCAACAACACCGCCCTCGTCCAGAAAACGGCGACCGGCTACACCGGGGTGGCACCGGACCTTGCGCGGCGGATCGCCGAGGCGGCGGGGCGTGCGCTTGTGCCGGTGGACTATCCCAACGCGCGCAGCGCCGTCGAGGCAGTGGGCGATGGCTGGGACATCGCCTTTCTCGCGCTTGACCCCGCGCGGGCGGACCGGATGTGTTTCAGCACGCCCTATCACAGCGTCTCGGCCAGCTTCGCAGTGCCCAACGCCCATCCCGCACAAAGCTGCACCGATGTCCTGCACAGCGCGACCCCGATCGCCAGCCCCAAAGGCGCGGCCTTTCACACAAAACTCGTCGCCCTGACCCCGCAGGGCCCGCTGCATACCGCCCCCACGCCTGCCGAGGCCCGCGCCCTGTTCGAGGCCGATAGCACCACCGCGCTGGCCGGCATCCGCGACACCCTGCTTGCCGCCAATCTGGTCGGCTGCCGCGTGCTGAGCGACGAGTTCGCCCGCATCGAACAAGCCATCGCCCTCCCCAAAGGCGCCGACGCGCTGCTGGCGCTGGTCAACGAGATCGTCGAAAGCTTTCTGCACGCACGGGCCACAGACCCCTAGGGGCGACATCGCCTGCGCGCGCCCTGGTGTCGCGCCGAAGAGAAAAGGGCGGCGCATTCGCACGTGCGACCGCCGCCCTGATGGCAGATCACCCTGGTGACAAGGCCCGCTATCTCGCTTTCAGGAGAGCTTTGAGGTTCAGGGCCGGATCGACCAGAACAGCGGGATCAACCGACATCTCGCGCTCGATCAGTTTTTCGAGAACCCGCAGATCCTTGGCGGTGGCGTTTCCCGGACCAATTCCCGCGGCGGCCGACAAGCGCCCGTCGCGGTCGCATTGGACCACGATACATGTGCCGCTCTGCGTTTCGCGTCGATGGATTGGTCGCGTCAGGTCGAATACGCCTGCCACCTGCAAGGTCAGGTCGTATTGATCCGACCAGAACCACGGCACTTTTGCGTAGGATGCATCGCCGCCCATCAGGACAGCGGCGGCATGTGCGCCCTGATCTTGTGCAATCTTCCAGCTTTCAAACCGCATACGGGTTGCGCGCCAGTCGATATTGCAGCAATCGCCAGCCGCGAAGATGTCGCGGGCAGAGGTGCGTAAACCGGCATCGACAACGATGCCGTTCTCGACATGTAACCCTGCCTCTTGGGCAATCTCGGTATTGGGCACTGCACCGACGCCCGCAATCACGGCGTCGAAGTCAAGTTCTGTGCCGTCCCCGAGGGTAATTTGCGTGGCGTTGGCCTGCACGACATCGGTCGAGGTCAGAAGGCGCACACCCTTTTGCGCGTGCAAACCATGCACCACCGAGGCAATTTCCGCGGGGATGGCGCGGCCCAAAAGACGCGGCGCGGCTTCGATCACGCTCACCTCTGCGCCGGCCGCGCGCGCCGTCGCCGCAAGTTCCAGACCAATGAAGCCGCCACCGATGATCCCGATGCGCGCGCCGGGGATCAGGTGCTGCGCGATCCGCCGCATATCGGCGTCGCTGCGCAGGGTCAGGCAGCCCTCCATACCGGGGAAAAGCCGCGCCCGCGCCCCTGTGGCCAACAGCAGTTGGTCAAAGGAAATCACCGTGCCATCGTCAAGCTGCACCTGATGCGCCACCGCATCCAGGGCCACAACACGTAAACCAAGCCGCAAGTCGATTCCCGCATCGGCGTAATCGCTCAGGCTTCGGATCAGCTTTGGCGGCGCTTGTATGTCCTTGGAAAGAGGAGGCCGTTCATAGGGCAGCACGGTTTCTGCCCCGATCAGCGTGACCGAGCCTTCAAAGCCGGCCTCGCGCAGCGCAAAGGCCGCCCGAACCCCGCATTCTCCTGCACCGACGATAACAATCGACTGCATGGATCAGATCTCGATCAGAACGCGACCGCCCTCGACCTTGGTCGGGTAGGTTGCAAGGTTTTCACAGGCGGGGGGCGTTTCGACCTCGCCATCGGCAAAGTTGAAAATCGACGCATGTTTGGGGCACTCGATGGTGTTCTCGACCACAAGCCCGTCGCACAAATGGATTTCCTCATGGGTGCACAGACCATCGGTGCAGAAATAGGCATCCTCATGATTGCGATAGATCGCAAAAGTGCGACCCTCGTGATCAAAGCGGATCACATCCTCGGCGTCGATATCATCGGTGGAACAAGCGTTTATCCAAGGCATGTCAGTCTCGTTTCGTTGAAGTTTCGCAAACGGCTTTTGCGGGGCAAAGGTGGCCAGAACCGCAAGAGCCGGAATAATTCGGGGAGACAGCACCCGGACAGGGCGCGCTGTGGGAGTCGGTCAGCGTGCAGCCGCCCCCCCGATCCGTCGCTAGAGGGTTGCAGGCGACGGATGCCCGTCAGCGGTGGCAAGGTCGCTGCTGATCTGTGCTTCGAGATCGGCCATGGTTTCGCCCCCCGCCATGAGATCGGTGATCTCTTCGCGTGATTTTTGACCTTTGACAAAATCGGCCGCAACCGCACCGCGGATCAGCACCGCAAAATGGTCCCCCACGGCCATGGCGTGCATCACCTGGTGGGTGATGAAAATCACGGCCAGGCCGCGCCGCTGTGCTTCTTTGACGATGCGCAGAACATGGGCGGCCTGTTTGACCCCGAGGGCGGCTGTCGGTTCGTCAAGGATCAGAACGCGGGCGCCAAAATGCACGGCACGCGCAATGGCAAGCGATTGACGCTCGCCGCCCGACAGCCCGCCAATCAGGCGGTCGCCGTCGTCGACGCGGGTGATGCCGAAATCCTGCACCGCTTTGACGGCGATTTCATTCGCCTTTTTACGGTCGTAAATCTTGAACGGCCCCCAGCCTTTGGTCGGCTCGGCCCCGACGAAAAAGCTGCGCCCGATCGACATCAGCGGAAAGGTGCCGCCAAATTGGTGGACGGTGGCGATCCCCATGTCCTGGGCATCGCGCGGCCGGTCAAAGGAGACCTCCTTGCCATCCATCAGGATCTGGCCACGGGTCGGTTTATGCACGCCTGCGAGGGTTTTGATCAGTGTCGATTTACCGGCACCGTTATCGCCCAGCAGACAAAGCACCTCGCCGGCGCGGACCTTGAGAGAAATCTTGTGCAGCACATCGATCGGACCAAAGGATTTATCGACGCTGCGCAGTTCCAGAACGGGAGTGGTCATGATGTGGCCCTCACTTCTTTTTGGGCGCGTAGTTGAGCGCCATATGCCGGAAGGTGTTGTTCATCAAAACGGCTGCCAAAAGCATCACGCCGATGATGAGGCTGGACCAGTTGCGATCAAAGCCGGTGAAATAGATGCCTTGGTTGACCACGGCAAAGGTGATGGTGCCAAACACGATGCCGACCACCGAACCAAAGCCGCCCGTCAGGACCACACCGCCGACCACCACCGAGATGATGACGTTAAAGATGTAGGACATGCCGGCCGAAACCTGCGCGGAGTTGAACAGGATCGCTTGGCACATGCCGACAAAGGACGCGCTGCAGGCGGACAGGATAAAGAGGGTGATGGTGACGCGGGTGGTCGGGATACCGGCGTTGCGCGCGCTTTC
Source organism: Aquimixticola soesokkakensis (assembly GCF_900172375.1). Classification (GTDB taxonomy): domain Bacteria; phylum Pseudomonadota; class Alphaproteobacteria; order Rhodobacterales; family Rhodobacteraceae; genus Aquimixticola; species Aquimixticola soesokkakensis. Next base: position 12,750 of record NZ_FWFS01000011.1, read on the forward strand.
ACGGTCGCCGCCAAGGGCAAAAATCCAGTTCCCGTATTTGGTGTAGTGGACGTAAAACACCGACACCACACTCACCGCGACCCACCACAGGATGAGGACCTGATAGGTGCCGCCGATGAACTGGCCAAAGATGGCCTTGTACAGGGCGGGGGCCTTGATCGCGACACTCGTCGTGCCGGTGATGAGCACAGACAGGCCAAGGACCATGCCCGCGACCGCAAACAGCGTGCCAAGGGTGACGATCAACGACGGCACCGCGGTGCGGACGACGAGTAACCCGTTGATGGTGCCGATGATGGCGCCAAATCCAAGCACGGCGAGGATGGAGATCCACATGGGCAGCTCGTAGTGACCCGACAGGATGGCCACGATCATCGAGCCTGCGGGGATCATCGAGCCGATGGAAATATCGAGCTCGCCTGCAATCATCAGCAGGCCAACGGGGATCGCGATGATGCCAATGTTGGCCGCGACGTTGAGCCAGCTCGCGATACCGGCGGGTTTGAGGAAGTTCACCCCCCCGAACACCAGAAAGAAGAGGATAACCGCAAGCATTCCCAGAAATGCGCCAGCTTCCGGGCGGCGCAGGAGGTTGCCAATGGATAGGTTTGTCATAGAATTTTTCCCGATTGCGTCCCGATGCGCGCGCCGTTGTCGCGGCCTGCGCCTCTGGGGAGGGGAAGGCCCGCAGCACGCCGCGGGCCAATCCGGTAATGGCTTAACGGTAGCCTTGTTCGCCGCCCGCAAGGGTCGCGTCGATATTGGTCAGGTCAACGATCCCGGGGCCGGTCAGCAGCGGTGAGGTCGCCATGGCAAGCCCGTAGTTGACATAGCCATCCGCCAGGGTGACCGCGAGGAACCCTTGCAGCCACGGCTGTTGGTCGATGGCAAACAGCTGTTCGCTGTCGCGGATACGCTCAAGCCCGGCGACGTTCATGTCAAAGGACCCCAGCTGCACGCTGTCAAGTTTGCCGGCTTGTTGCATGGCGGTATAGGCACTGTCGGCATCGGCCGAGGAAATCGCGAAAACCCCGTCAATCGTGTCATCGCCCAGCAAGGTGGCTTTGATCGCTTCGGCCACGGCTGTCGGATCGCCAAAGGAGCTGGCGGGCAGCGGCAATTGCTCGGCGGTGACCCCCGCCTCTGCCATACCGTCTGCCAGACCGCGGCAGCGATCCTCGATATTGCCCGAACCGGGCACGGTATTGACGCAGATGACATGTTTCGCGCCGTGCTCGGCAAAATATTTGCCGCCCGCAAACCCTGCGGGATATTCTTCGTTGCCGATGTAGTTGATCGCGCCCAGTTCGGCCGCCTTCTCGCCACCGCCTGCGTTATAGAGGATCACCGCAATGCCTGCGTTCATCGCCGCCTTGATGGCTTCGTCCTGAGTATCGGGCACCCAGTTGGGCACGGCAATGATATCGACATTCTGGCTCATCGCAGTGCGCACAAGGTTGGCCGCATCGCCGCCGATGTTGTCATAGGTTTGCAGCTGCAGGTAGTTCACCGTGCCACCATGCGCTTCGACCACCAGGGTCGCATCGGTGATCCCCTTTGCGATTTTGGCAAAGAAGGCATCATCCGATTTACCGCCAATGATGGCGATGTCTGCGGCAGATGCGGTGGTCACGCAAACTGCGGCGACGGCGGCACCCGCCATGAGGGTTCTGAGTTTAGACATTTAGGTTCCTCCCTGTTTTTGTTTCTCAATAACGATCGGTACACCGGTTTGGGCACCTTCGGATTTGCCCCGCTTTGGCGCTATGTGGCGCGGTGTGATCGCGATCTCTCGCCTGCGCCAAACCGGTCTCCTCAGCTCGGTTTGCGCGCAGTCGATCCCTTTCGCGGGCCTACTCGGCCGGCGTTGTTCCCTTGGCCGCATTTGCCCGGGCCTTCTTGCGGCGAAAGCGCTCCTTCATGATCTGGTCGCCCTCAGGGGTGCCATCGTGCCAAGTGCCCATCCAGCGGTCCAGTGGCATCATCCCGTCTGCGTAGTTCACCTCGAAATATTTGTGGTGCAGGTAATGCGCATAGGCATGTGTGGTCACCGCGCTGTCTTCGCCTGCCTCGAGCTTGTCAAAGCCGACATGCCCCACGACAGCGCCCGTCCCTGACAGCTGCAAATGGTACAGCAGCAACAGCGGATGCGAGGGGACGATGAGGTGGATCAGCGTGCCCGACCAGTAGAGCAGATGCTCGACAGGATGCATCGACAACGAGGACCACGGCGAGGGGTTGATCGAATTGTGGTGAACCGAATGCACCCACTTGTAGAGCAGAGGGGTGTGGATCAGACGGTGGATGCAGTAAAAGTGAAATTCGTGAAAGATCGGCAGGATCAGCCCGACAAAGATCAGCCAGACCGGATGGAGCGAAAACACCGCCCAAGGCCCGACATCATTTGACCACGCCCAGAGCAATAGCACTTCGTAGGCGGTCCAGATCGGCAGACCGGTGCCAAAGGTGCGGATGATGTTATCGATGTTCTGGCTTTTGAACATGAACACATCCGAAGGGTGTTCGGCGGGAAATTTCGCGTTGTATTTGAAACTCGTTCCCTGACGGCGCTTGATATACAGCCGCGTTTCGAGAAAGCCGTAGAACGCGATGACGAGGGCGGCGTTGCGCGCCAGAAGATACAGCGGCCAGCCCCATGTCAGATCCTGCATGGTCTCGCGCGCGGGTGTCATGAAAAACCAGAACACCGCCGCAATGGCGAAAAACAGCGCGTTCCACGGCAGAAAATACCCCGGCAACCAGCGTATGAATTTGCTGATGCTCCACGGCCAGACAAACAGCGGCGCGCTGCCCAAGGCCTCATTGGGACGCCAGTTCCCGCGTTTGTCACGTGTGCCGAATTTCAAGTCATCCATGCGGTCCTCCCAAGACAGGCTCTGCTCCTGTCTTTTTCTTGCCGTCTAAAGTGCTGCTAAAATCCCTGATCGAAAGCCGGATGCCGGTCCCGATTCCTCCGTTAGCCAGTGTGAAAACCTTAACTTCCGCCTGCGGCAATCTCACGCAGACAACTGATTGATTTACATCAGTCGTCGTGCGAAAGTGAAATCAGTTTCCAAAAAGTATAGTGAAAACAATGGCCCCAACCGAAAAGCCGCGCCCTAAACTAAAGGATGTCGCCCGTCTGGCGGGCGTCGGTTCCGCGACAGTGGACCGCGTGCTCAACGAGCGCGGCAATGTGAGCGAGGAGGTGCGGCGCAAGGTGATCGAGGCCGCGCGTGAAATCGGCCTGCGCCGTCAATTGCCGCCCTCCTATATGCCGCTCGTCCGCATCAATCTGGTGCTTGCGCGCCCCGACCTGCCGCTGTTGCAACGCATGGCGACGGAATTTCGCGACCTTGCCAAAACCATAGATCGCCGGGTGCGGCTGCAAATCACCAAGCTGCCCGACGAGGATCCGCACACCATCGGAGAGGCTCTGCGCGCAACACAGTGCAACGCAGTTGTGGTTTATGCGCAGGACAGCGCCGTGATCCGCACGGCGATTGCCGATCTTGAGGCGCGCGGCATCCCGGTCATCACCATCATTTCCGATCTGCCTGCCTCCAAACGGCTGGCCTATGCGGGCACCGATCACCATGCGGCGGGGCGCACCACGGGCTTTTTCTTGTCGCGCATGATTCCTGCGGGCGGGCCGGTCGTCGTACTGTGCAATCAGCTTGGCTTTAGTTCCCACGCCGAACGGGTAGAAGGGCTGCGGGCCTATTTTGCCGAGCGCGCGCCGCATCTGATGATCGAACGGGTGATCGAGGGGCTCGATGACAGGGTCCGCACAAGGGCGCGGCTTGAAACCGCCTTTCACGAATGCCCCGATACCGTGGCCGTGTATAACGTGGGGGCGGCAAACCTTGGGGTGCGCGCGGCGATCGAGGCCGATATCCTGCCGCGCCGGCCGCTATTTGTCGGGCATGAATTGACTGTCCACACAACGCGGATGCTGCGCGAGGGGTTGATGACGCTGACGCTGGATCAAAACCCCCGCCTGCAAGCGCGCTTTACGCTGGATGTGCTACTTGACCACTTCGGATACGAGGGGATGAGCGTCACGCGGCCCTACCAGTCGAACGTGCCGATTGTGCTTTATAGCCCCGAAAACATACCGACCGGCCCGGACGGACTGTTGATCGCGCCCTGACGCAGTCGCCAAATCCCGCGTTTTGCTCGCTTTGATTGTTTCACATCAGTGTCGGGCGTAACCCCCGAGCCGCAGTTTCGATAGCCTGTGCCCAATGAAAACGAACCGCCCTCTTGTCGGGGACGGACAGGGAGGGGCAGCAGATGCAGTATCGCGATTTTGGACGGACCGGATGGAAAGTGTCGGAAATCGGCTTTGGGGGATGGCAGATCGGGGGCGCTTGGGGCGCGGTGGACGATGACGCCTCGGTGCGCACGCTGTTGCATGCCTTCGAGCGCGGGATCAATTTTGTCGATACGGCTGAACTATACGGCGCAGGCCATTCGGAAACGGTCATCGGACGGGCGCTCAAGCAATGGCGCGGTCCCAAAATCTATGTGGCGACCAAGGCCCAGCCCACAGTCTGGCCGAACCCCTCTGACAATGCGCCCGCGTTTCGCGCCAGATTTCCCGCATGGCATCTGCGCGAGAACGTCGAAAACTCGCTTAAACGTCTTGGCGTCGAGCGGCTCGACCTGTTCCAACTTCATACTTGGGGGCCGACAGGGCATCTCGAACTCGACTGGCTGGAAACGCTCAACGCCCTGCGCGCGGAGGGCAAGATCGACCAGATCGGCGTGTCCTTGCGCGACAACCAGGCCGATGAAGGGGTGGATTTGGCCCGGCTCGGACTTGTCGCCTCCGAGCAGGTGATCTTCAACATGTTCGAACAACATCCGCGAGAGCGCCTTTTCCCCGCGGCGCAAAGCACGAATACAGCGATCATCGCGCGGGTTCCCCTCGATAGTGGCGCCTTGGTGGGCCATTGGACGCCCGACAGTTACGCGCACTGGCAAGAGGGCTCTCAGCAGCATCAGATGTTTCGCGGCGAGCGCTTTGGCGAAACCCTGAAGCGGGTCGAAGCGCTCAAAGCCGAAGTCGGCGCGCAGTACGCAACACTCGCCGAAGCAGCGATGCGGTATGTTCTGTCGCATCAGGCTGTGAGCGTCTTGATTCCGGGAATGAAAACGCCCCAGGAGGTCGATATGAACATCGCCTACTCCGATGGAGGCCTGTTGCCCGAGGCCCTCATCGAGCGGCTGAAAAACCACGCATGGACACGGAATTTTTACGTATGACGAGACAGTTGGAACGACTTCGGCCGCATGAAATTCGCGCTGAACTGGCGCAACACTCTCTTATCTGGCTTCCGCTGGGCACGATCGAATGGCACTGCGAACATCTGCCGGTCGGACTGGATGCGCTGACAGCCCACGGCCTTTGCCTGGCGGCGGCCCATCGCGCCGGCGGGTTGGTTATGCCGCCGCTCTACTTTGGAACCGGCGGAGGTCACGGCGCCTATCCCTGGACCATCATGATGCCCGGGCCAGAGCAGATCGACGTGCTTCTGGCCCGCACCGCCGAACGGTTACAAGCGATGAAGGTCGAGCGTCTGGTCATTTTCAGCGGTCATTTCGCAGAGGAACAGCTGCAGATGATTGACCGTTTCTCAGAGGTCTGGAATGCCTCAGGTGCCAAACCCCGCATCACGGCAACAGCCGTCAACCGATGCGCCGCAGCGGGGATGGATCCCGATCACGCGGGGGCGTTCGAGACGGTGCTGATGCATGCCATCGCGCCGGAAACAGTCGATCTGTCTTGCCTTCCGGCGCTGGTTGAGGCCCCTGACACCTACGACCGGCACGATCCCGAAAGCCCCATCTGGGGGGTGATCGGCAAAGATCCCCGCACGGTCGATCTGGCCCAGGGCAGCGCATTGCTGGAGCGCATGACCGACTGGCTGTCGCGCCAATCAACCTGAAAAGGCATCCCCCGGAATCCCGGCGCCAAGGGCGACAACAGCCCGTGCGACGGGGCCGCCTTGTCGCGGCTAATCGATGTCTTTTGACGCCTCTGTGGTTTTGCGGGCCTCTTTGTCGGGGTCAAAGGTCACGAAAAACCGGTAGGCCGCGAAGAAGCCGACCGCGCCAAAGAGGATGGCGAATCCGGGCGACCCTGTCGTCAGTTCGACGATGGCCCAGCCCAGAGACAGGATCACGATCCCCAACCGCAGCCAGAGGGGGCGGTAGAATGGCAGGTCGAAATTGAACATCAGGTTTCCTTTCAGTCATGTCCGGCCTGCCCGTTTGCACGATCACAGGGGTCAGCGGTCAGGCAGCCGTCAGTCCCGTTTCGCGGGCAATCCGTTTGAGGGTATGCAGACCGAGGGTCTGGTACAACAGCGGGTTGCGCGTGTGGGGGTCCTGTTCAGCCTCGATCACGATCCAGCCATCATAGCCTGCCTGCGCAAGAATGGCGAGAAGGGGCGCGAAATCCACCGCGCCCTCCTGATCGCCCGGAACGGTAAAGGCACCGGCCAGTACCCCGTCCAGAAAAGACATATCCGCGCTGCGCACGCGGGCGGTGACATCGGGGCGGATGTTTTTGGCGTGGAAATGCGCCACGCGGTGAACATGTTTGCGCAGCACCGCTTCGGGATCGCCACCACCAAACGTACAATGTCCCGCATCAAACAGCAGATGGGTGTGCGGGCCGCTTGCCGCCATAAAGGCGTCGATTTCAGCGGGGCTTTCGACAACGGTTCCCATGTGGTGGTGATAGGCGAGCCGCACGCCCTCACCCGCCAGATAGGCGGCAAACTGTTCCATTTTCTGCGCAAAAGCGGTCATCTCCGCATCGCTCAGAACGGGGCGGTTGTTGACCGGCGTTGTCGGGTTTCCGTGAACCGTGTTGGAACATTCGCACACGATGCACACCGTGCTGCCGGTGTGTTTCAGCTTGGCCAGATGGGGTTGCACAGCGGCAATTTCATCCTCGAGCGAGCGGGTCAAAAGCTCGGTTGAATACCAGCCGGAGACGAATACAAGCCCGTAATCCGCCAGCAAGGCGCGTAACGCCTCGGGGTCGTCTTGCGGCCAGCGATGGCCGTTTTCGATGCCGTCAAAGCCGATCAAACGGCCTGCCTCCTGCAAAATACGCGCGGTGGGAATATCCGCACCGATACTTTGGTCATCATCATTGGCCCATGCGATGGGATTGGTGCCGAAACGGATCATGCTGTGCTCTACTGTGTTGAAAGAAAACGAAAAGGACCCGCCAACAAAGCAGCCGGTCCAAGCCTGGGCACGGCGCGGGCCTAGAGCTGCGCGCTGATGTAATCCATGCTCTCGCGCAGGGCCGCTTGCGGATCAGAGACCTCGTGAACCTCTGTCGCGAAAGGCTCGAAGCTATAGGCCCCCTCATAGCCAAGCGCCGCCAGTTTGCGGATCTGGGCGATGTTTTCGAGACGGTCCGCGCCGTCCACCAAGACCCGATGCCCATCCAGCATGTCCGCGACTGTGACATCGGGATCCGTGACCCCGGAGATATGCACAAGCCCGGTCCATTCGGGGAAGAATTCGGTCTCGCTGGCCAGATGATGGTGGAACGTGTCGTGCATCAGCTTGTAGGTGCTCTCCCCGCCCGCCGCTTTGATCGCCTCGATCGCCACGGATTTCTTGCGCAGCGAGGAGACAGGAAAGCCCAGCGGTTCGACAAGGCCGGTCAGGCCGCGCGCATCCAGGATCGGTTTCATCGCTTTGAGTGCGGCGACGAGATCCTCGAACGACACCTCTGTGCCGTCGTTGAGCGGGCACATCACGAGGGCCTTCGCACCACAGGCCTGTGCGTAATCCGCCATCGCCTGCGCGCGTGCCGGCAAATCGCCCGACCAGACGTTGAAGGGATAGAGCGCGTTGATCGAAATCAGCGTTATGCCCTGGGCCTCGGCCGCTGCCTTGACCTCGGCCGGTGTCATGCTGCCCAGAATGTCGGGCAGGTCGTTGCGGATTTCGACCTCACTGATGCCCAATTCCTTTGACATGGCAAAGAAATCCTCAAGCGAGAGCTTCGGTGCCGCGATATGGTTCATTGCGTAACGCATGGAGAAACCTCAGGAATAAAGCGCAGGACGCGCGGGGTTGGTGATGGTGACGGCGGCGCCGTCCGCATCTTGCGCGGTGACGCAGGCATCGCAGGTCACGGCCGCCATATAGCCGTCCCATGCCGAAGGCCCCGCAGCGGTGCCAGCCGTCGCAGCCTTGATGAAATCCTGAAGCTCGACATCGTAAGACGCCACAAAGCGCTCTTTCCAATCGGTCATGATGTCGTTTTGCAGCTTGGCCCCCAGACGCATGGTGATTGCCTGCGGCTCGGGCAGGTTCGCGGTGCCCTCCTCGCCCACGACCTGACACTGGATGTCGTAGCCGTATTTGCAGTTCACAAAGATCTCGGTGGTGATGACAACGCCCTTGGCCGTGGTCAGCGTGACGATCTGCGGGTCGCGCAGCGCGGCATGCGAGGCCGAGGTCGCGCGCGGAAAGGTCACCCGTGCGGACACGTAATCATCGTCGAGCAACCAGCGGAACACGTCGATTTCATGCACAAATGTGTCGTGGATCGCCATGGGCGTCACATATTGCTCGGGCACGGCGGGGTTGCGATGCGCGGCGTGAACCATAAGCGGCGCGCCGGTGTGGGTGTCGACCGCCGATTTCAGCGCGACATAGCCCGCATCATAGCGACGCATGAAACCCACCTGCACAAGGCGTTTGCCATGGGCCACTTCGGCGTCAACGATGCGTTTCGCACCATCGGCCGTGGTGGCCAGCGGTTTCTCGCAAAAGCAGGGTTTGCCAGCGGCGATGGCGGCCAGAACATAGGCCTCATGGGTCGCGCCGGTGGAGCAAACCAGCACTGCATCCACGTCGCTGGCCGCGATCAGGTCCTCGCCTTTGTCGTAGATTTTCGCATCCGGTGCCAGATCGGCCCCCACGGCGCGGGCCGCATCGGGGGAATAGTCGCTCAGGGCGACGACCTGCGCGCCAGCAAGCACCTGTTGAAGACGGCGGGTATGATCGCGACCGATCATGCCCGTGCCGATTACGCCTACTCTGAGGGTCATTTTGTCAGTCCTTACTTGAAGTATTTGTCGACGTAGCGCTGGATTTCCGAGCGCATGAAGGTGCCGGAGGCGTCCTTGCGGTCCTCCCAGGCAAAGACGCAGGCGGTCATGATGCCGTCAAAACCGATCTCGGCCAGCGTGCCGAAAAAGTCGTCCCACGGCACTTCGCCCTGACCGATATCAAGGTGCTGGTGAATGCGCGCATTGGTCCCGGGAGGGTTCAGAATATAGCGCAGACCCGAGCTTGCCTTGTGGTTGAACGTGTCGGCCACGTGCACATGCGCGATCACATCCTTGGAGGCGCGCAGCATTTCCTTGGTGTCGTCGCCGAAATAGTAGGTATGGGGCGCGCAGTAGAGGAATTTGACGTTTTTCGAATTCACCGTGCGGATGATATCGAGCGCGGGCTGAAGCGTTTCGCACCAATCCTCGGGATGGGGTTCGATGTGCAGGTTGATGCCTTCGCGCTCGACGAGCGGCACCAGTTCCTCCATCGAGCGCCACCACGCATCTTCGGCGCTTTCGATCTGGCTGCCGGTGTGGCAGCAGTAGCACCCGCCTTTGTCGGGATGGGTGCCGCGACCGAATTCCGAGTTCATCGTGTCCACGCCCAGCTCGACGCAAATCTCGATGGCGCGTTTCCAATGTCTGACGGCGGCTTGGCGCTCGGCCTCGTCGGGCGACGCCCAGCGGTACATCGGCAACAAGGAGGCCACGCCGACATTGGCGTCAGACAGCGCTTTCTTGAAGGACTTCACGCGTTCGGGGAACACGCGCGGCGCTTTGAACCATTCGAGGAAATCCGCGCGCGGGCTGAGTTCGATCCAATCGTAGCCCAGCTCTGCCACTTTGGAGGGCAGGGCTTCGAGCGAAAGATCGCGGTGCATAAACGGGTCGAGAGCGATTTTCATCAGGAAAACTTTCGATGGCAGTGAAATTAAGGGGCGCCCGCGGGGGAGGAGGGGAGACGCGGGCGCCCGGGAAGGAGGCGCCGTGTCAGGCGGCCTCGGGGAACTCCGCGCCGGTTTTGGCACCGGTGATATAGGCCACAACATCTTGCGGGTCCGTCTCGCTCACCTTGAGGTTCGCGCAGATGCGCCCGCGACGGAACACCACGATGCGGTCCATCAAATCAAAGACCTGGCGCATGTTGTGACTGATCAGGATCAGCGGCTCGCCTTGGCCCTTGAGGGTGCGGATGATGTTTTCGACCTGTGCGGTTTCCTGCACGCCAAGGGCGGCAGTTGGCTCGTCCATGATGGTCAGCTTGGAGGCAAAAGCCGCCGTGCGCGCGATGGCCACACATTGGCGCTGGCCGCCGGACATGTTTTCGATCGAGTTCAGGATATTGGGGATTTTCACCCCCGTTTTTTCCAGACCCGCCATCGTGGCCTCACGCATCGCTTTGTTGTCGAGGATCGAAAAGGGGCCGAATTTGAACTTTACCTTTTCGCGCCCCAAAAACAGGTTCGACGGTACATCGAGGTGATCGGCAAGGGCGAGGTTTTGAAACACGGTCTCGATCCCCGCTTCGCGCGCCGCGATGGGCGAGGAAAAATGTGTGGGCTTGCCGTGCAGCAAGACATCGCCGCGCGTGCGCTGTTCAACGGCGGTAATCTGGCGCACAAAGGTGGATTTCCCCGCCCCGTTGTCGCCCATGATGGCAACATGTTCCCCTTGGTGGATGACGAAATTGGCCCCTTCCAGCGCGTGAACACCGCCGTAGTGTTTGGTCAGGTCACGGGTTTCCAGAACAACGTTGGCGTTGGTAAAATCGGTCATTTCATTGCCTCCTTACATCCGCGACGCGGCGCGTTGTTGGCGGAACTGGTCCAGAACGACCGCGCCCACGATGATCACGCCCTTGACCATTTCCTGGTAATAGGCGTCGAGTTTGAGGAAGGTGAACCCGGAGATGATCACCCCGAAAATCAGCGCCCCCAGAACCGTTCCAAGGATCGATCCGCGTCCGCCCGTCAACGACACGCCGCCGATCACGACCATGGCAATGGCGTCGAGTTCATACATGACCCCCATGCCTGCCTGCGCGGTCAGGTTCTTGGACGACAGCACCACGGCAGCAAGGGCGGCGAGCGCACCGGCGATGGTGTAGACAAGCATTTTGTGACGCTCGACCTTGATGCCGGACATGCGGCTTGCCTGCTCGTTCGAGCCAATGGCGTAAGTATGTTTGCCGTAGACCGTGTATTTGAGGATCAGGTGAAACAAGATGGCGAGCAGGATGAAGATCACCACCGGCATCATGCCCTTGCCCAAAGCGGCGTAGCCGTCGGTGGGGAAAGAAATCGGCTGGCCTTTGGACCACCATTTGGCGGCACCGCGCGCCGTGACCATCATGCCAAGCGTGGCGATGAAGGGCGGAATTTTGGTATAGGCGATGAGCGCCCCGTTGACGGCCCCCGCCAGAATGCCCACGCACAGCCCGACAAGAACGGGCAGGATCACGGGCAGGTTGTAGATGCCCTCGAACATCAGTTTGGGATTTGCCATCCCGTTGATTTCACCGACCTGCGCAAAAGACATGGCCACCATGGCGGTGACCCCGACCACCGAGCCAGGCGACAGATCAATGCCACCCAGAATGATGACCTGCGTGGACCCAAGGGCAATAATGCCGATGATCGCGACCTGCAAAATGATGATTTTAAGGCGGGCTTCGTTAAAAATGGTGCCGAACCGGTCGCCGGTATCAAACAAAAGGCTCTGCCCCATCAGGGCCTGTCCCAGCCCCTCGAAGATCACGACGATCAGCAGCAAGGCAAAGAATACGTTCCATTCCGGCGCGCGCGCTTTTTTCTTGCTGTCGAAGGTCAGCCCCCCGATGCCATGTTGGTTTTTCGACATGTAGTGCTCCCAGAATCAGCTCCCCCTGCGGCCCGCAGCCACCGGAGGAAGAAGGGAGCGGCCCCCGATCGGTGCCGCTCCGTCCGTTTCGACGCGCCCAAGACGGCGCATCAAACGTGGATTAGTTTTTGGTGGTGTAATCGGCGAGATTTGCAGGGGTCACCAACTCGAAGGGAATGTAGACTTTCTGGTCCACATCTTCGCCCGCCGCGAGTTTGAGGGCAGCATCAAGCGCCCCTGCCCCTTGGCCTGCCGCATTCTGGAAGACAGTCACGTCCAACTCGCCCGCTGCCATCGCGGCAAGCGCATCCGCCGTTGCATCCACACCGCCGACTTCGACGCTGTCCATGTCAATGCCTGCGGCTTTCATCGCCTGCAGCGCGCCAATGGCCATCTCGTCGTTATTGGCGATCAGCGCATCAAAGGGCTCGCCCGAAGACAGCCAGTTGGTCATCAGGTTCTGGGCTTCGTCGCGCGACCACAGGGCGGTCTGCTGATCAACCACCTCGATAAAGCTGCACATGTCGGTGGCCAGAACATCCTCGATGTCTTTGGTACGCTGCACGGCCGCCTGGTTGGACAGCTCGCCCATCATGATGTAGGCGCGCGCGCCCGCACCTTTGCCCGCTGCACGCAGGTTTTTGCAGATTTCAAAGGTTTCCAGCGTGCCGGATTCGACTTCGTTGGAGGCCACGAACGCCTGATTGTCCGGAAGCGTGTCGACGTTGATCGGCTGGCGGTTCACATAGACCAGCGGCACACCGGCCGCTTCTGCCGCTGCCGTCATCGCTTGGGTTGCGGAGGTGTCAACCGGGTTCACGATGATCGCATCGACACCGGAGGCCACGAAATTGTTGATTTGATCCAGTTGTTTCGCCACGTCGTTCTGCGCGTCTTCAACCTGGATCTCGACACCCTCCATGGCGTCGGCTTTCTCGATCAGGCCGTTGCGCAGCACCGTGAGAAAGTTGTCATCGAACAGCGCCATGGACACACCAACGGTTTGCGCCATTGCGGTGGTGGACAGGAGCGACAAAAGGCCAGCGGCCAGGAAAGTCTTTTTCATTCTGGTATTCCTCCCTTGCCAGCGTCCGGAATGCACTGGCGTATAAAATAGCCGGACAGCCTCCCTCCCGGAGACTGCGATCCCGCGCCACGGGGGTGGCGAAGGGTCAATTTCTTGTCAAAAGACAAAGCGCAGCCGCCCCTCCGCCAATGGCGAAAAGCGTGGAATATGCCGTTCGGCAGTCCCGTGAAACGCTGCGATGTCCTCCCCTCGAAGCGCCGTTCAACCCTGCGCCTCTCGTGGGGTTAATCTGCGCCTTTCGACACATCCGCGTCAATCTTCAGGAAAGATTAAACATCAAAGATGATGTAATATGGCGCCAAATTTTGATGTAATCACATCAAGAAAAGGACTCCGGCAGGTAGATATGCGGCTGAAGAAAATGCTGACCGGGAAGCTCGGAACTTCCGTTTTTCGTAGCATTTACCATCATTTCCACCATGTCGCGGCACAGTTGGCGCAGCGGCGTCGCAATCACCATGGTCACATATCCCTCCAAAAGCGCGCTCTTGGAATCCTCGGTCAGCTCGTTGACGACGAGGGTGACATCGCGTGGGGCGACCGATTCTCGCAGCGCCGAAATCGCGCCCTCCATACCGCCCCCTGCCACGTAGAGGCCTTTCAGATCGGGGTGGCGCGCCAAGAGATCCAAGGTTGCTTCATAGGTCAGCTGACGCGTTTCAAGATTGACCAAAGTATCGAGGACATGAAAATCCGCAGCACTGTCGCGCACATAGCTGCGAAAGCCGGTTTCGCGCAATTCATGGCCGTGCCAGCGGTTGCCCCCGACAAATACCCCCAGCTTGCCAACGCCCTGCGCGGCGGTCGTCACCATCCATGCCGCCAGACGGCCAACTTGCAAGTTATTGAGACCAAGGTAATTTTCCCGAATTCCCTGCCCGAAATCATTGAGGAGCGCAAAGGTCGGGATGCCACGATCCTTGAGGCGCTCGATCTCTTGGGTGATGCTTTGATGATTGACCGCAGAACTCCCGATCGCATCGACCAGCGGAGCGATCGCATCTATTTCCGCCAGAAAATCGTTGGGCGACTGGGACACGGAAAAGCGGATGATGGCCCGCCCGCGAATATCCTGGCGCTCGGCAATCGCACGTTCGATTTCATTGGCAAAATTCTGGTAGAAGGCCTGCTTGCCCTTATGCAGAACAAAGCCGAAGGTCATGGCGGGGCGCTGCGGATCAAGCCGTTGCGCCAGAAGCGCCGAGGCGTGATAGCCGACGCGATACGCCGCCTCGGCCACGCGTCGCACCGTTTCCTCGCGCACCGTGCCGCGCCCGTTAAGAACACGGTCCACCGTGGCGGTTCCCACACCTGCTTCACGCGCCACATCCTGAATCGTCGGTCGGTTTGCCATGACAGATGATGCCCTTTAAATCATTTCATCAAAGGCAATCAGATTGAAGCGACCCTCCGCCCGAGGTCAACAGTTTTCCCGAAAATAGAGATGCAGCGGCGTTTCCGGGGTCGGGGCGTCAACGCGTCGGCCAAAGGCATGGGCAAGCACCTCAAGCGCCACTCTGACTTCCTGCGCGGGGGACTGATCGATCACCGCGTGCAGCGTTCCGCGCACCAGCAGCTCCCGCCGTTCGGGCGTCAACTCATGCGTGACAAACACCACCTCGTTTGCCTGACCGGCGCGTTCGAGGGCCTGCGCCATCGGAACCGCCCCCGAGGAGGCGTTGTAAATCGCCCGCAAGCCGGGGGAGCGCGCCAGGGCCTCTGTCACCAACCTGCCCGCGCGCGCGCTGTCCTCGCCGCTTTCGCGGACCGCGACCACGCGACACAACGGGTAGCGCTCGGCCAGGACATCCTCGCACCCCATGCGCCGTTCGGACTGGCCGGTCATCGACAAAAATCCCGCGACAACCAAAACCTCGCCCCCCGCCGCACCGACCAGCCGACCGATCAGATCCCCCGCAACCCGCCCCGCACGATAGTTGTCAGGCCCCACATAAACCGCCTGCGCCGCACCAATATCGGTGGCCAGGGTCACAACGGGTTTGCCGCGCTCGGCCAGCCCGTCCAGCGCCGCGGCCAGACCCGCACTCTCGGGCAGGCAGACGACGAAGGCATCGTGACTGCTCTCGGCCTGCGCCAGCGCGGCCATGATTTTCGCGGGCTGCCCGGGGTCCAGATGAAAGATCCGGCTTTGCATGTTATACGGGTTGCTGCCGGTGTTATGCGCCATAAAAGCCGCTTGCAGCGCGGCGTGAAACGGATTGCGCCGCGGCTGCAAAAAGACGGCGATGCGCAAGGTGCGCGCAACGCGCAGATCGAGTGCGCGGTCGATTTTCAGATCGCGCGCCGCCACGAGCACACGCCGCTCTTTTTCCGCCGCGACCCCGCCGCGCCCGTTGAGCACGCGGTCCACCGTCGCGGGCGAAACACCGGCCGCGCGGGCAACATCGGCTGCTGTGATCTTGCGTGTCATTCTGTTTTTCCTGCGCCCATCTTCCTGTGAGCGGCCGCGCGCCCAAAGGCAGGCGCACCGCCGCTCACAGGTCCGCTTGATGAAATCTCATCAAACATGCTTTGGGAAAGCGCATCGCGCAACTGTATTCTTTCGGGCAACAGACCAGAGTTAGGGAGGCTCTCATGTTGAAACTCGCGTGCTTCGGGGCGGGACGGATCGGTCAGGTGCATGCCACCAACGCCGCCGCTCATCCTGACGTTGATCTTGTGTATCTTGTTGATCCTGTTGACACATCTACACGCAACGCGCTTGCAACGCAGACCGGCGCGCGGATCGTGACGCCTCAGGAGGTCTTTGATGATCCCCAGATCGACGGCCTTATCATTGCCAGTTCTACCGACAGTCACGCCGATCTGCTGCTCAAAGCCGCGCAGGCGGGCAAAGCCGTGTTTTGCGAAAAACCCATCAGTCTTGATTTTGCACTGACCCGGCGCGTGGTCGCGGCGGTCGAAGCGGCGAATGTGCCCTGCATGATGGGGTTTCAGCGCCGCTATGACACCTCCTTTCGCGCCGTACAAAAACGGATCGCCTCGGGCGCAAGCGGGCCGCTCGAACAGCTCACGATGTCCTCGCGCGACCCCTCCCCGCCCCCGCGCAGCTATGTCGAGACCTCCGGCGGCATGTTTCGCGACAGCACCATCCACGATGTCGACATGGCGCGTTTCCTCTTGAACGAGGACATCGCCACCGTCTACGCGGTCGGGTCCTGCCTGATCAGCGAGGACATCGGCGCGGCGGGCGACATCGACAGCCTGATGGTCACCTTGACCACGCCAAGCGGCCGGATGGCGCAGATCACCGCCTGCCGTCGCGGACCGATGGGCTATGACCAGCGCCTCGAAGCGCTTTGTGCCGCCGAGGTCCTCGCTGTCGAGAACCAGCCCCAGCACCAGATGACCATCGCGCGCCCCGAGGGCAAAACAACTGCCGCGCCGGAAAACTATTTCATCGAACGCTTTCGTCAGGCCTATCGCGACGAGATCCACGCCTTTGTCGATCTGATCCGCGACGGCACGGCCCCGCTTGCGGGGATTCGCGACGGCTATGAGGCGCAGCGCCTGGTCGAGGCGGCGCTGGTGTCCTGTCAAACCGGCGCGCCTGTCGCCTTTGGTGCCGACTGGCAGCCGGCACAGGAGGATGCCCATGGCCCTGCCTGACGCTGTAAAACTGGGCGTCAGCCCCTTGTCGTGGACCAATGACGTGCTTGAGGACCTGGGCGGCGCGATCGCGTTGGAAACCTGCCTCGATCAGGCCGCTGCGGCAGGATTTGGGGGAATTGAACTTGGCCGCAAGTTCCCGCGCGATGTGGACAGCCTGCGCCCGCTTCTGGACAGGCACGCGCTGTCGCTGGTGTCGGGATGGTATTCCGGCGCGCTTGCAAGCGGCGATGTCGCAACGGAAATCGCCGCCGTGGCCCCACATGCGCAACTTTTGCACGATATGGGCTGCGAGGTGATGGTCTACGGCGAAGTGGCGATGATGACCGGCGACACGCCCCTCGATGTCGCCATGTCGACCCGCACGCGGATGCCCGAGGCCGCGCGCGCCGCCTATGGCGCGCGCTTGACCGCTTTTGCCGCCCATCTGCAGGCGCACTACGGGTTGCGGCTGGCCTATCACCACCACCTGATGATGGTTGCCGAAACCCTCGACGAGATTGACGCCATCCTCAGCGCCTGCGGACCCGAAGTGGGTCTGTTGCTGGACACGGGTCATGCGGTGGGGGCGGGGTTCGATTACGGCGCGCTGATTGAGCGCTTTGGCGCGCGCATCGCCCATATTCACCTCAAGGACATCCGCCCCGAGGTGATGGCGAAGGTGCGCACCCGTGATCTCGGGTTCAATCAGGGTGTGCGCGCGGGCATGTTCACCGTCCCGGGCGACGGCTGCATCGATTTCGCGCCGCTCGCGCGGTTCGTGATCGACAGCGGCTATCGCGGCTGGTTGGTGATCGAAGCCGAACAGGATCCTGCCAAAGCCGAACCGCAAGCCGCGGTCCGGCAGGGAAAATCCCATATTCTGTCCGTTTTTGACGGGTTTTGAGGCGAAAAATATGACCAAAACACTGAACATCGGGCTGATCGGCTCGGGCTTTATGGGGCAGGCTCATGCCGATGCCTTCCGGCGCGCCGCGCTGCTCTATCCCGACCTGCCCGCCCGGCCGCATCTCTACATGCTGGCCGACGCGACCGAGACGCTGGCGGCAAGCGCTGCCGCCCGTTTCGGCTTTGAGAAACACACAGGTGACTGGCGCCAGCTGGTCACTGATCCAGAGGTTGATGTGGTCGATATCACCTCCCCCAATTTTCTGCATTTCGATATGGCCATGGCCGCGATTGCCGCGGGCAAGCATGTCTATTGCGAAAAACCGCTGGCGGTCACAACCGAACAGGCTGCGCAAATGACGGCGGCGGCGCAGGCGGCAGGTGTCAAGACGATGGTGGCTTTCAACAACGTGAAAACACCCGCCGCCATGCTGGCAAAACAGCTGATCACGGCAGGCGAGATCGGCCAGCCCATGCGCTTTCGCGGCTGGTTCGATCAGGGGTTCTTCAACGATCCCGACCTGCCGTTTTCCTGGCGCTGCACCCGCGCACAGGCGGGGTCGGGCGCCTTGGGCGATCTGGGCAGCCATGTGATTTCGGTGGCGCAATATCTGATGGGCGATATCGAAAGCACCATCGCCCAGACCCAGACCTATTTCCCCACACGCCCCGAACCGCAAGGGGCGGCGGGCTATAGCGCCAAGGCGACGGCCGATGCGCCCCGCCGCGCGGTCGAAAACGAAGACCAGATCCAGACGATGGTGCGCTTTGCCTCCGGTGCGGGCGGCACGATCGAGGCCAGCCGCGTGTCGGCGGGCAAGGTCTTTGGCATCTATTGGGAAATCTCGGGGACCCAAGGCACGATCCTCATGGACGGGGAGCGGTTCAACGAATTGAAACTCTCGCGCTTTAGCGACCCCAAGCCCGAGCGGGGCTTTACCACCCTGCTGGCGGGCAGCCAGATTCCGCAGTTCAGCGCGTTTTTCCCCTTTGATTTCGCGGGCGGCGGTCTTGGCTATTTTGATGTGAAAGTGATCGAGGTCCGTGATCTTATCGACGGGATTTGTGGCACCGGACCCTGCTATCCCGATTTTGCCTTCGGGCTTGCCAACAACCGGATCATCGACGCGATGGAGCGCTCCTTGATCACGAAAACATGGGAAACTATTCAATGACCGCCTTTCCTGATCGCCTCCCTACCGCGCGCATTCCCGATCCCATGGCCGCACCCGCGCTGAATTGGGGGATTCTGGGCACGGGCTGGATCGCCGAGCAATTCATTGCCTCCACGCGCGCCCATACCCGTCAGGTCATCGCCGCCGTCGGATCGCGCAGCGCCGCGACCGCGCAGAAGTTTGCCGCGAAATGGGATATTCCCACGGCTTACGGCACTTACGAGGCGCTGGTGGCGGACCCTGCGATTGACGTGATCTATGTCGCCACACCGCACAACCTGCATTTTGCCCATGTCAAACTGGCACTCGAAGCGGGCAAAAACGTCCTGGTCGAAAAGCCCATGGCCATGAACCATGCACAGGGCGCCGAACTGGTGGCAATTGCCCGCGCGGGGGGGCTGTTTTTTGCCGAAGCGCTCTGGACCTATTTCCTGCCGAAATTTGATGTCCTCGCGCAGGTCTTTGACAGCGGCATGTTGGGGGAAATCAAGTCGATCCATTCTGAATACGGCGAATTTTTCACCCGAGACCATCGCATCTTCAACCCCGCGCTGGCGGGGGGGCCCTTGCTGGATCTCGGGACCTACCCTTTGTCGCTGATCACCCGGTTGATGGGCGTCCCCCGCGAGGTTGTGGGCGCGGTGCAAATGGACGAAAGCGGCGTTCATGGTCAACTTTCGGCCATTTTGTCCGACCGCTCCGGCAATCAGGCCAGTTTCGCGACCACGCTTTACGGGCTGACGCCGACCAATGCGGCCATTGTCGGCACGAAAGGCACGGTGCGTTTCGACAGTGAATTCAACCTGCCGGGCGGTTTTCAGGTCCTCAGTACCGATGGCAGCAAGGTGCTGCGCTACACCGAGCCTACGGGGCGTCATTTCGAGGGGCTATTTTACGAAGCCGCAGAGGTGGCGCGCTGCATTGCGGCAGGGGCAACGCAAACGCAGTGCCGCCCCCTCGCGGACACGCTCGCGATGCTCGAAGCCCTCGACATGATCGTCGCGCGCCTCGGGATCGACTACGGGCTGTAAATACCCCGCCTCGCAGAGCCGCCCCCGCACGCGGCTTTCACGCGGCTCTGCCGGTATCCCAACAGCCACTTCACGGCGGCGCAATTGCGCCCGATCAACCTGTTTTGCCAGAAAATCGATCCCAACCGCCGCCGACTGCATCCCCCCAAAGGCGATGCAAGGGCGAAGCTTTTGACGTTAAAGGGTTGATTTCAGGAGGCTAAAGTGACAGGAAATAGCCTTGCATGAGTTTTTTTGACGCAGTGCCGATCAAGGTGATATCCCGTCAGATGGCATACAGATTGTGAGCTGATCGTTTTCCACAGAGAGGGTACCATGAGTGACAAGACTATAGCTGAAATAGCAGAAGAGGTGAGCCTTTTGCTCCAGCTTGACCGCACCCGTCACCAGGTTAGCAGCAAGGTGGATATGGCCGTTTTGGCGAATATTCCGGCCCATATCGCCTCGACCTTTGAAAAGGCAAACGCGATTGGCACGGAGTTGTCGCCAAACCAGGCCTATGACCTCATCAACAAGCGCGTGTCCGAAATTCAGGCGCAGGTCTATCTGATGCGCCTTGAGCTGGAAAACCGCGACCCGCATGATCCGGCGAATATCTACGCTGACCCTATGGTGATTTCGGCCTACGGCGAGCGTCTTGAAGGCATGATCGCACAGCCCAAAAGCTTTACGTTCGGGCCCGAAATCCTGGCCGAAGGTTGGTATTCCAGAGAAATGTCGGGGGAAAGCAGCCATCGCTGGATGCGTCCGGCGGACATGTCGCTTGCCTGTGTGCCCCATCTCGGGACGCTCGCGCAAACCCTGGAAATTCAGGGCTATGTTGTGCATGCCGAGCAGCTTGAAGGGCTGAGTATCCGTGCCGCCGGAAAAGAGGCGAAAATCGCGGTGACCCCGAGCGGCAATGCGGCGCAGTTCACGGCGACTTTGACGCTGGATGCAAAAGACGTGAAATCGGCCAATTACCTGCCGGTCGAATTCCGGATGAGCAGCTTTAAAAAGCCCAATGAACAGGACAGCCGCCTGCTGGGGGCCAATATCAACCGCTTTACGTGCAAAAGCCTCCAAGAGGCCGCGGATGCCAGCACCTCATGAAGGTCGCCGCAGTTTGTGATTTCCCGTATTGGGAGGGGCGTATCGGCTCGGCGGTCCGGATGGAAAGCCTGTGCCAGTCCCTGGCGCAGGTCTGTGATCTGAGCGTGATCTGCTCCTTGACCATCTCGAGCCAATATCAGGCAGGCATGGAGGCGGCGCCGTACACTTTGTATGATCGCAAGGCGCTGAAAAACGCCAATGAACTTGATCCGGGGCCGCCGATCGCCGGGGTGCGGCCCAACCGGCAGGTCACGGTCAACGGCGTGAAACGGCTGGTCGAAGCCGGCGGTTATGATGCGGTTTTGATCCCCTATTTCAACCGGTCCTGGATGATCGAACATATTCGCCCCGATATCTTGCGTATTGTGGATACGATCGATTGCCAGTCCCAGCGAGCGCGTTCTTTTGCCGCCCACGGGCTGACGCCGACCTTTCCGATGACAGCGCAAGAAGAAGGCGTTGCAATCGACCGTTTCGATGTCGCTTTGGCCATTTCGGACGAAGATCAGAACGAATTTTCGGCCTTCACCGACACGCCCGTGATTACCGCGCCGTTCCGGCTTGCGCCCAAGCCGATTTATGCAGCGCGCGAAAATGCAAGCGAAGTGTTGTTTATCGCCGCGCAAAGCGATGTGAACAACATGACGCTGGCCTATTTGATGGAAGAGATCCTGCCGTTGGTCCGGCGCCCCCTGACCCTGCATGTCGTGGGAAATGTAACCATTCCTGATAGTTGCCCGGACCATATCACGCTGGTGCGTCACGAGAATGTGTCGGATGTGGGCTGGATTTACCGCTCTGTCGATCTGGCGTTGAACCCGACCTATGCCGGGGGCGGGATCAAGACCAAGACTTTGGAAGCGATGGCCTACGGTGTCCCTGTTTTGACCTCGGACGAGGGCGCGCGCGGCCTGTCCGATCTGCTGCCTGGCGAGCTTGTAATCAATGACAAGGAAACCTTTGCCTACCGGATCGGCACTTTGCTGGATGATCAGGACGGGCGTCGCCGGCTGTCCGAGCAAATCATCGCCAACATGCAGGCTGAGGATAACACAAGCTGGACCTCGACACTGGCCCTTGTTTTGCGGGCCCTGAAGGCGCGCCAAAAAGAGAAAGAGCAGGCATGAGTGAAAGCCCTCCCACCACCCGTGCATCTGTCTGCCAGCCGGTGCAGCCGCGCGCGGCCAAACGGATCGTGTTTACGGGGGACTTCCTGCGCCCCTCGGGCGGGGGAATGCACCCCACGCAGCATGAGAATATCCGCTGGATCTATCAGCTGTTGAAAACCCCGCTGGAAATGGCCACCGGCCTGCCGACGGAAATTGTTCATTGGGACAACGACTGGCGCAATGGCTCGCGCCTGGACCGCGGCACGGTCGAGGCCGTGTATCGAATGATGGGGCTGCGGGCGCAAATCCAGTCCTGGCCTTGGGTCTTTTCGGCAAAAACCCTTCCGGCCTCGGTCGAGGATCTATTTTTGCGGATGTTTTGCGACAGCATCGTCGTCGGTTTTGAACTGCCGCCCTACCTTGTGAACTTTCTGAACCGGCACAAAATCGGCTTTGTCGATTGTTCCCTGTCCCCTGTACGCTTCATGGATGACGTCATGTTCGAAATGAGTTCGAACATAGAGGGCATCACACAGGCTCTGAAAACCTTTGCGGTAGGGGAAGATTATATTCGCCTGCAAGCCGGCATCATGTCCTCGAATGTTGCCAAGGGAAATCCGAACCCGCCAATGCCCAATAGCCTTCTGGTGATTTTGCAAACGCGTTTTGATAAGGTTGTGATCGAAAACAAGCGCTTTGTGACGGTGATGGAGCATCTTGATACGCTCAAATCCGTTGCACAGGATTACGATCATGTTCTGATCAAGGAACATCCGCTGGAAGGCCAGCCACAGACCCTTGAGCGTTTGCAGCGCTATCTGCCCCAGGCTCAGGCCACCAAGGATAATTTCTACCGTCTCGTCTCCCATAAAAATGTGGCAGGGGTTGCGGCCCTGTCGTCCAGCTGTGTGCTGGAAGCGACGTATTTCGGTCGCAAGGGGCATTATTTGTTGCCCGGATTTACCCCGGATACCTTTACGGTTGGCCTTGAGGGTGTCCACATCGACGATGCCATCATTTGCCCGGATTTCTGGCGCGATATCCTCGCCGGCTTTCCCTGCCCGGTGACGCAAAAGGACGGCTTGCGCTTGCCCAGCAAGGCGAACCGGTTCCGCAAGCAATTGCGGACCGCCTGGAGTTTCAACGAGCTTGATACAGATATTGCCGTGCAATGGGCGGCGAGCGCATAACAGCATCCTTCGACACCCTGTCGCCCTAGGTGCTTTATCGACAACGAAAGAACAGGACGATATGACATCTGCGAAGTTGCCGGCCAGCCCAACACGTCATTCGGTCTCGCCAGACCTGCACGGGGCGTTGTCGCATGTGCTCGACGGGGACGCGACGATCGCGCCTTTTCGCGCGCATCCACTGGTGATCGGGCGCATTCCCCAGCTCAAAGCCGCTTATGCGCTGGCGGGCACGGGCCATGCATTGGAATTCGGTGTCTTCAAAGGCGAGTCGATCCGCGCGCTGGCTTTTGCCCATCCCGAGCGCCACTTCGTAGGGTTCGATTCCTTTAGCGGACTGCCCGAAGACTGGGTGCGCAGTGCGGACAGCACGTACCAAGCAGGGCATTTCGCCTTGCGCGCATTGCCCGATGTTCCCAAGAATGTGACGCTTGTGAAAGGGTTTTTCGAGGACACCCTGACGGATTGGCTGGCGCAAAACCCCGGGCCTGTTTCCTTCGTGCATATCGATTGCGACCTCTACGGCGGCTGTCGCTACGCGCTGGACAAGCTCACGCCACGGCTTGTGGACGGGGCTGTGATCGTGTTCGACGAATTATGCGATTGGGCGCAAGGCGGGGTCTATCCCAATTGGGAGGAGCACGAATGGCGCGCCTTGAAAGAATGGTTGCACGAGACCGGGTTTTGCATGCGGATTTTGTCACGCGACGGGCAATTTTCCTGTGCGGTTCAGGTGTTTCGAACCCCGCCTTCGGCCTGGACGGCGAAACAAATCCACGCGTTTCTGTCGCAGGTCCGCTCTGCGGGCGAACGGGCGACAGCTCTGGCGTTCTTTGCGCAGGATTTCGATGCGACGCGCGCGCCGATCATCATCACCCACGCGCTTGCCACATGGCAGCTTGAGGCAGGGGCCCCAAAAGCGGGTCTGGAGGTGTTGGAAACCGCGATTTCGCGATTGGACAAGCGCACGCCTGCCGACGTCCACGAAATGTTCGACCTGTTGAAGATCGCGCTGCTGGTGGGCTGTGATCGCCTTGAGGCCGCAACCGAGATGCTGACCCGCCGGCTGCGCAGCAGTCCCAAGAATGTGGAGGCCTTGGCGCTTGGGGCCAAGCTGGCGCAAAGCCGTCGGGACTATGAAGCGGCCGCAGCGTATTTGCGCAAGGCCCATCACCTCAGCGGCAAGGCTGAATACGACAAACAGGCCCAGGCGATGGCGCAACTGGCGACAATCCGCCCCGAATTTCGCGCATCGGATTTCAGCGGCCTTCTGATCCAGCATCTGGTGGACCGGCGGCGCTTTGAGACGGTTCTGGATGTCGGAAGCGGGGCGGGGGATCAGGCCAGAATGCTGCGTGCGCATGGCAAACGCGTGACCGAACTGGATTACGGCGAAAGCCATTATTTCAAGCAAGCAACGCACCCGAGTGAATCCGATATTTTGCGCGGTGATTTTGTCACGATGCCGATTGCGCAGACATTCGACTGTGTCATCGCCTCTCACGTGCTGGAGCATCAGCCGAATGTGAACCTGTTTTTGCGCAAGGCGCATGCGGTTCTGCGCGAAGGCGGCGTTCTGGGGCTGTCCGTGCCGCCCCTCAAGCATCAGATTGTTGGCGGGCACCTGACGCTTTGGAATGCCGGACTGGTTTTGTACAATCTTGTTCTGGCCGGCTTTGACTGCCGCCAGCCCTGGATCCGCCGCTATGGCTATAATATTTCCGTGGTGATCGAAAAGAAAAGCATCACCCCAGAGGGGCTGGTTTTCGACAACGGCGACATCGACCGGATTTCCCAATACCTCCCCGAAGGCTTTGGTGAAGGATTTGACGGCAATATTACCAGCCACGGCTGAGGCCATGCCTTGAGCCCGGGGCAAACGGGCTTCGAGTCGCGCCCTCCCCAGCCGCGTGGACGCGCGCACCGTGGCGCACCATCACATCCTGACACCCAACCTCGTGGTGCGCGCCAGCAGTTAACGCATATGCGTCAATGTGCCAGAACCGCTCGCTTTCGCAAAAAATTTTCCCCTGCCCGACTTGCAGGCGCAGAGGTTCCCCGTTCAGATAGCCCCGCGCTTGCGAGCGCAAAACGCTCCTCATCCCAACAGAAAGACCGCCCTGATGCGCGCCCTCAAACGCTTCGGCATCGACACCTACATGATCCTGCTCCTCGCGACCGTGGTTGCGGGTGCGGTTCTCCCCGCGCAGGGCGAGGCCGCCAGCCTGTTGCGGCAGGTGACTTTTTGGGCCGTTGCGCTCCTGTTCCTGATCTATGGCGCGAAATTGGACCCCGCCTCCGTGCGCGCGGGATTTTTGAACTGGAAACTACAGAGCCTGACGTTTGGCGCGACCTTCGTGCTGTTTCCCCTGCTCGGCCTCTGTGTCGTGACGCTCTTTGGCCGCTGGCTCGGGCCCGACATGATCACCGGCGTGCTCTTTTTGTCGATCCTGCCCTCGACGGTCCAAAGCTCCATCGCATTCACCTCGATGGCAGGCGGGAATGTGCCCGCCGCGATCTGCTCGGCCTCGGTGTCCAACATCATCGGCGTGGCCCTGACCCCGCTTCTTGCCTCAATCGTATTGCATCAAAATGGTACTGGAATTTCGCTTGGATCAATTGGGAAAATTGGTCAGCAAATCATTTTACCATTCATAATTGGCCAAGTCTTGCGCCCCTATATCGGCGCTTTCATCGCGCGGCACAAACGGCTCACCATGGTGGTGGATCGCGGCTCGATCCTGTTGATCGTCTATGCCGCCTTCAGCGCCGGAACCGTCGCAGGGCTTTGGACCCAAGTCCCCCCCCAACAGCTCGTTGTGCTGATCCTCATCGTCGAGGTATTCCTCGGACTGGCCTTTGGCGTGATGCTTCTGGCGGGCCCGCTGCTGGGCCTTGTGCAGGCCGATCGCATCGTCTTGCTGTTTTGCGGCTCGACCAAAAGCCTCGCCAGCGGCCTGCCCATTGCCACCGCGCTGTTTGCGCCCGACATCCTGGGGGCCATCGTGCTGCCAACGATGATCTTCCACCTCTCGCAACTTCTGCTGTCCTCGGCGCTGGCGCAACGTCTCGCCCCCGAGGCCTAGACAGCGAAACCAAACCCGCGCGCCGCCTAAGGCCCTGTGGCGCAACCAAAAAGCCGGACGGGCCTAAACCCGTCCGGCTCGCTCCCAGCAACGGGCGGCAAATTGGCCCTATGCCCCCGTTGCTGCGAAACCTGCGCCCTCAGGCGACCCTGGCGGCGGCTGCAAGCGCCTGCGCGCGCGCCACGATTGCCTCTTTGGTAAGTCCGAAATGCGCATAGAGCGCCTCGATCGGGCCGGAGGCGCCAAAGCTGTCCATGCCGATCACATCCGCCTCGCTGGCGACATAGCGGGTCCAGCCGAATTTGCCTGCCGCTTCGACGGCCAGACGCGGCGCCACCCCCAAAACCTGCGCGCGGTAGGCGGCCTCTTGCGCCTCGAACAGCTCCCAGCACGGCATGGACACGACAGCCACCGACAGCCCCTGCTCAGACAGCGCGTGCGCCGCCTCGACCGCCAGTGCCACTTCGGTTCCCGTCGCCAAAAGCGTCACATCGCGCCCCTCCCCGAACTGGCGGATCACATAGGCCCCGCGTTCGGACAGGTTTTCGCCCGTCTCGGCCTCTCGCAACTGCGGCACGCCCTGACGCGACAGCGCCATCAACGAAGGCGTCTTGCGCGCGCGCGCCGCAATGTCCCAGCATTCCAGCGTTTCCACCGCATCGGCCGGGCGCATCACATAGAGGTTCGGCATCGCCCGCAACGCTGCCAGATGTTCGACCGGCTGGTGGGTCGGACCGTCTTCGCCCAAGCCGATGCTGTCATGGGTCATCACGTAAATCGTGCCGACTTCCATCAGCGCCGACAGGCGGATCGCGTTGCGCACATAGTCCGAAAACACCATGAACGTCCCGCCGTAGGGCATCAACCCGCCGTGGTTCATCATGCCGTTCATCGCCGCGCCCATGGCAAATTCGCGCACGCCGTAGCCGATGTAGCGCCCTGCCGTGTCGCGGGTGAACTGGCTGTCGACCGCCGGCACACGCGTCAGGTTCGATCCGGTCAAATCCGCCGAGCCCCCGATCATCTCGGGCAAGGCAGGCGCGAGGGCCGCAAGCGCCATCTGGCTGGCCTTGCGGGTTGCGACCTTGGCGGGCGTGGCAAAGAGCGCCGCGCGGGCCTTGGCCACCGCTGCGCCGTACCCCTCGGGCAGGTCATGCGCCATGCGGCGGGTGAATTCGCAGCGCAGCGCAGCGGGTGCCGCCGCAAGCCGTGCCTCCCAAGCCGCGCGCGCATCGCCCCCCTGCGCGCCGATCGCGCGCCATGTTTTCAACGCCGCGTCGTCCAGTTCAAACGGCGTCTGGCTGAGGCCCAACAGGTCTTTGACAACCGCGCATTCCTCCGTCCCCAAAGGCGCTCCGTGCACACCGGCCGTGCCATGTTTCGCCGGAGAGCCAAAGCCGATCACCGTTTTCATCGCTACCAAAGACGGTTTGCCCGTCTCGGCCTTTGCCGCCGCAATCGCCGCATCAAGCGCGCCGGCATCGTGCCCGTCGCAGGACTGCACATGCCAGCTACAGGCCGCAAGCCGCGCGGGAATATCGTCGGAAAACGACACCGAAGTCGGCCCGTCGATGGTGATGGCATTGTCGTCATAAAGCACGATCAACTTGCCCAGACCTAGGTGTCCGGCAAGGGAAATCGCCTCTTGGCCGATGCCCTCTTGCAAGCAACCATCCCCCAAAAACACATAGGTGTGGTGATCGACCAGATCGCCGCCAAACTCCGCCGCCAAGGCCTTTTCCGCCAAGGCCATGCCGACAGCCGCCGCCAGACCCTGCCCGAGCGGGCCGGTGGTGGTTTCGATTCCCTTGGCGTGGCCGAATTCGGGGTGACCGGCGGTTTTTGCGCCGAGCTGGCGAAAGTTCTTCACCTCCTCCAGCGTCATATCCGCATAGCCCGTCACATGCAGCATCGCATAGAGCAGCGCCGAGGCGTGGCCGTTTGACAAAATCACACGGTCACGATCCGCCCAATCGGGATCGCTTGCGTCGAATTTCAGATGGTTTTGCAACAGAACCGTTGCCGCGTCGGCCATGCCCATCGGCGCACCGGGGTGACCGGAATTTGCCGCTTCCACCGCATCAATCGCCAAGCCCCGCAGGCAATTGGCCAGCGCAAAGTGTTGCGGGTCGCGTGCTGCGACCTCTTTGACAAAGGCAATATGCGCCTGTGCGACGCCCTTTGCGACTTCACTCAATTCAGCACTCATGTCGGTCCTCCTGTTGCGCTCTTGCTAGACAGCCACGCCAAAAATAACAATCTAAAATATCAAAATCACAAAAATAATGTTGAAAACAAAATTTCTGCTGTTACAACTCCCCTATCGCAGCGGCTCAGGCTACCCTGTGGCCAGACCACTGTGACAAAGGAGATTCCGGTGAAACGCGACGACAGACGACAGGCCATTATGGACATGCTGGTGCGCGACGGGGCGGTCGAACTCGACGCGCTGGCCGAGCATTTCATCGTGTCGAAAATGACCATCCACCGCGATCTCGACGATCTGGAGGCCGCGGGGGTGCTGCGCAAAATTCGCGGCGGCGCCACCATCGAGGCAGGCACCCAGTTCGAAAGCGATTTCCGCTTTCGCGCGCAGCAAGGTCTGGACGCCAAGACTCGCATGGCCGATGCCGCGCTGGCGCTGGTCGAACCGGGCA
Source organism: Aquimixticola soesokkakensis (assembly GCF_900172375.1). GTDB lineage: Bacteria > Pseudomonadota > Alphaproteobacteria > Rhodobacterales > Rhodobacteraceae > Aquimixticola > Aquimixticola soesokkakensis. The sequence goes on from NZ_FWFS01000011.1 coordinate 41,655, forward strand.
TGAATGTGATCATCAACGACGGCTCGATGGCCGCCGTTCTGGGCGCGCGTCTGGTCGAAAAACGCCCCCTCACCGTCATCACCAACAATGCGGCCGTGATTGATGCGCTCAAATCCGAAGCAGGCATCACCCTGATCGCCTTGGGCGGCATCTATTCGGCCAAATACAACGCCTATTTCGGCATGGTGACCGAAACCGCCCTGTCCGTGCTGCGCGCCGATATCGCCTTTGTGTCCACCCCTGCCATCAGCGGCACAGAGGTGTTCCACATGGACGAATCCGTGGTGCGGACCAAACGGGCGATGATGGGCGCGGCGGTGACCTCTTGCCTGCTGGCCAACCACGCCCGCTTCGGGCGCACCGCGCTGCATAAACTCGCTGAACTGTCGGATTTCGACACGATCATCACCGACAAAACCCCCGCCGCCCCCGACGAGGCGCCCATCGCGCGCGCGGGGCTCGCGCTGACAATTGCCGCCTGAGCGGCCGGAAAGACAAACTATGACACATCCCGCCTTCTGGATCGGCACAAGCTGGAAAATGAACAAAACGCTGGCGCAGGCGCAAAGCTTTGCCCGCGCTTTGCAGTCCGCCGATGCAGCGCGCGACCCGCGCATCCAGCGCTTTGTGATCCCCCCCTTCACCATGGTGCGCGAGGTAAAACAGATCCTCGCCGACACCTCGGTCAAGGTCGGGGCGCAAAACATGCACTGGGCCGATGCGGGGGCGTGGACGGGCGAAGTGTCCCCCCTCATGCTCACCGATTGCCATCTGGATATTGTCGAACTCGGCCACTCCGAGCGGCGCGAATTTTTCGGGGAAACGGACGAAACCGTTGGCCTGAAAACACAAGCCGCCGTGCGCCACGGTCTGGTGCCGCTGATCTGCATCGGCGAGACGCTGGACCAGCGCAACGCGGGCCGCGCCAGCGCGGTGCTGGAAGCCCAGGTGCGGGCCGCTTTGGGCAAGCTCGACGCCGATCAAAAAGCCGCGCCGATCCTGCTGGCCTATGAACCGGTCTGGGCGATTGGCGAAAACGGCATTCCGGCGACCAGCGATTATGCCGATGCCCGTCACGGTGAAATCATCGCCGTGGCACAGGAGGTTCTGGGGCAAACCCTGCCCTGCCTCTACGGCGGATCGGTCAATCCAGACAATTGCGAAGAACTCATTTCCTGCCCGCATATCAACGGCTTGTTTATCGGCCGCTCGGCATGGAACGTCGAGGGCTACCTCGACATCCTCGCAAAATGCAGCGCCAAAATCTGACCCATTCCTGAGGAGGACACGACCATGAAAATCGCGATTGCCGGTGATAGTGCGGGCGAAGAGCTTGCCAAGATTCTCGCCCAATACCTGTCCAACAGCCATGAGGTCGCGGAAATTTCGCGCACCGAATCCGGCCCTGACGCCTTTTATGCCAACCTCTCGGACCGCGTGGCGACGGCTGTTCTCGATGGCACTTATGAGCGCGCCATTCTGATCTGCGGCACCGGCATCGGCGTCTGTCTGGCGGCCAACAAAGTGCCCGGAATCCGCGCCGCGCAGTGCCACGACACCTATTCCGCCGCCAAAGCCGCCACTTCCAACAACGCCCAGATCATCACGATGGGTGCGCGGGTGATCGGCGCGGAACTTGCCAAAGATATCGCCGACAGCTTTCTCAATGCGGCCTTCGACCCCGCAGGCCGCTCGGCCACCAATGTCGAGGCCATCAACACTGTCGATGCGAAATACCACAGCGCCTAGATCGACAGGCCGCCCCCGTCGGCGTGGCGGTGATCCTATGCCTTCGCGCAGACCTATCCCTCAAGACCGCGCGGCTTGCGAGCCCGCACAGGCCGGACCTTTCCTCCCGAAGGTCCGGCCTTTTTGGTGATTTTTTCATCAAAACAGCACATTGCACCCTCAATCAAAAAACGCACAGCTCCTGTGCCTTTACCCCAAGGCGCCGGCGCGATATTTATCGTCCTGTTCTCAGGGCGGGGTGAAATTCCCCACCGGCGGTGATAGCCCGCGAGCGCGCAAAACCCCGGCAAAAGGGGCACTGCGGTCAGCAGATTTCGGTGGAATTCCGAAGCCGACGGTTACAGTCCGGATGGGAGAGGATGAACACGTGGCACCCCCGTCACCGTGATCCTTATGCTCTGGGATTTAGTCTATGTTGCAAGGAGCAATTCGATGACTCAATCCCTGTCTTTCGCTTTTATTTCCGCCAGTTGGCACGCCGATATCGTCGATCAGGCCCGCAAGGGTTTCGAGGCGCGCATCCGCGAGACCCTCCCCGATGCGGTGATTGATACATTCGCGGTTCCGGGCGCTTTCGAAATGCCGCTGGTCGCCAAGAAACTCGCGCAAACCGGCAAATACAGCGCCATCGCCGCCGGCGCGCTTGTGGTCGATGGTGGCATCTACCGCCATGAATTCGTTGCGCAATCCGTGGTGCAGGGGTTGATGGATGTCGGGCTCGAGACGGGCATTCCGGTGCTCTCGGTCTCCCTCACGCCCCATCATTTCCAGCCCACTGAGGACCATCAGGCGTTCTTCTTTGACCATTTCGAGGGCAAGGGGCGCGAAGCCGCAAACGCTGCGCTGCAACTTGCCGCTTTGGAGGGCCGCCTGACGGCCACGCCGCTGCGCGACACCTCCGCCGCCTGATCAGCGCGCCACGCGTCCCAGCACCAGCCGCACGATCACAGCCGCACCGATCAGCGCCGCGCCCGAGGGGCCGGCGCTGGCCACAATGTCGCGGTCCAGGCCCAATTGGGCGACCAGCAAAAAGCCGATATTGGCATCGATTGCGATGCCTGCCGTGCGCGGGGCGGCGCGCAAAAACGACCCCGCAAGCAGGATCGCGCCCAGCACCCCGCCAAAGAGCAGCGGCCCGGGGGCTGCGTACCAGATCAACGCGCTGAACCCCCAAGCCACCAGAACCCCGATCACCGTCCCCGGCACAACCCCGCGCAGGAAGGGGCCGGGATCATGCATGGAAGCCCCGAGCGCGGTCAAAATCGCCAACCCCATGCCCGCCACCATCACGGGCTGCGAGGGCAAAGCAACCAGAACCAGCGCGCTGCCGGTTGCCGCCGCGAACATCACCGCCCCGCGGACCAGCGCGCCCCGCAGCGGGCGCACGCCAACAACCGCCTGCGTGCCGGGGGCGCTCTGGGTGCTTGGGGGGATCTGCGCCTTGGGGCGATACATCACGACCGAAATGCACAGCACCCCGATCAGCGTGGCGATCACACGATCGACCGCATGGGCCAAGGGGCTTGGCGGACCGGCAAGATAGGGCAGAATGATCACCACCAGCGTGATCGCGCTCACCGTCGCGCCGTAGCTGCGATGCGCGGGCAGGCGCTGCGCCGCGATGACACAGAGCGCGCAAAGCCCCCCCGCGGCAAGGCTGAGCGCCACGGGGTCTTGCACCTGCGATAGCAGCGCAAGCCCGATGCCCGCCCCCACCAGCGTTCCCACGATCCGCATCAGGCTGCGATTCAACAGGTCACTGCCCTGTCGCTGCGCAATCACCCAGATCGGAATGCCCGCCCAATAGGCGTGCTCCAACCCCAAGGTCATCGCCACGCTCAAGGCCACCGCGGCGGCCGCGAAGAGTTTCAGCGCGGTGCGCACCACCTCCTGCGTCATCGCGCAGCGCCCCGCAGCGTCCTAAAGGCAGGGAAGAGAAGGGCAAAAGCACGCATAACGAGGATGGGTCCGGTTCAAAAAGCTCCCCTTCCTTTGCCACAGTTGCGCAGCGCGCCCAAGATGAAACTAGCGAGCGGCGTTCAGCGCCTTGTCCATCAGGGCCTTGATATCGTCGCGCGCCGTGCCCGCAACGATGCGGCCCAACTCGGTGTCGCCCTGCAAGGCCACCAGCGTCGAGCGGCGCGGGATGTTGAGGTCACGCGCGATCGGCGCGCGCCCGTAGTCGTCCCAATCGACCGTGATGAAGGTCACCTTTTGCGCATAGGCCGGATTTTGCGCCTTGAGCGCCGCCATCACCCGATCCTGCGCAGCGCAGGTCGAACACCAGCTTGCCCAGAAATCCAGAAAGACCACCTTGCCCTCGGCCAGCGCTGTTTCCACCACGCCGGGACTGTAGAACACCCGCTCGGGCGCGGGATCAGCCGCAAGGCCCAGCTGCGGCACCGCCACAAGCGTGGCCGCAGAAATCAAAAAAGCACGTCGTTGCATCGTCGCATTCCTTTACAAAATGACAGAGAAATCAATCAGCCATGCGGGCAGATTTTGGATGAGATAGGCGTCAACCAGATGGTTGAGCCGGAAAAACAACGCCAGCCCGACAAGGACGAACACCGCGCCCAGAACGGGTTTGGACCGCGCCGCCAACCGGCGCATCAGCCCCATGTTGCGCGACAGCCACGCGCGCGCACCATAGGCCAGCGCCAGGATCAGCGTGCTCACCCCAAGGGCAAAGGCGACCATGATCGCCCCCGCGCGCCACAGGTCCTGCCCCTGGCTCGCCAGCGCGATCGCCGCGCCCAGCGTCGGCCCGATGCAGGGGCTCCAGACCGCGCCCAACAGGGCACCCCCCGCGGCTTGCCCTGCCAAACCGCGCTTGGCCGTGGCGTCGATCCCCGCATCGGCGCGCGCCGCCAATCCGGCACTGGCGCGGGCGAACAGGCCGCCAAAACTCGGCACCAGCATCACCAGACCAAAGGCCACCATCACCACCGCCGCCCCGCGCGACACCACATCTTCGGTCACCCCAAGCGCGGGGCCAAGGCTCGCAACCCCCAATCCCAGCGCCACAAAGCTGACGCTCATGCCCGCCGCCAAAGCCAGCGGCGCCCGCCGGTCGGCCTGCAAGGACGCGGCGATGACAATCGGCAGCACCGGCAGAACGCAGGGGTTGATCAGGGTCAACAGCCCCGCAAGATATCCAAAAATCAGGTCCAAACGGGCCTCCTTATCACGCGCGCTCACGGTCCCTGACCAATTTTGCGCAGCTCGAAACCATACGGCGCAGCGCGCCCCCCGGATCACAATGCGAGCCCATTGGTCTTAGCGGCCAATACGCGCAGGGTGGAAAAATGTTACACCCCTCACACAGCCGTGAACGCGAAAAAGCCCCGCGCATCGCTGCACGGGGCCAGATCCTGCTTTGAACGCAATGACTTATTCGGACAGAACGAAAGGCGCTGTGTACATGTCCGCATTGTCTTGGGTGATCAAAAGACAGTCGAACAACTGCTTTTCGGTCTCGACCATGGGCGTGCCGTTCTTGATGTAGTGATCGGCCTGACGCACCGCCGCTTCGGAAAACACCGCGACCGGCTGAAGCACCGTATAGGCCAATTCGCCCGCTTTGACCGCATCCACCGCATCGGGCGAGCCGTCGAAACCACCCACGATCACGCCGTCCATTTTGCCCGCTTCCTTGAGCGCCGCAATCGCGCCCAAAGCCATTTCATCGTTGCCCGCGATCACCGCGTCGATGCTGTCATTGGCCTGGATGATCGATTGCATTTTGGTGTAGCCCTGGGTGCGGTCCCAATTGGCCACTTCCTCGGCCACTTGCGTCAACTCGGGGTACTGCGAGATGACGGTTTTATAGCCGTTGGAACGGGTCGCGGCGTTGTTGTCCGACGGGTTGCCAAAGAACTCGACGAAATTGGCCGCCTCGTTTTCCATGAACCGCGGCGAGGTGGTGACAAGGTCAACCCACTGGATCGCGCCCATCGCCGCACCCTGGGCGTTGTTGGACACCAGCTGCGCAATCGCAAGGCCGGATTCGTTGATTTCGGCGTTCACCAGAAACACGGGGATGTCGGCCGCAATCGCCTTTTTCACCGCCCCGATGGAGCCATCGGCATTGGCCGGATCAAGGATGATCGCCGCCGCCTTATTGGTGATCGCCGTGTCGATCAGCGTGCTTTCGGCGTTGGTGTCGCCCTTATGCGCCGACACGCTTGCCTCATAGCCCAGCTCGATCGCGGTGGCTTTGGCCACTTCGCCTTCCGTGAACCAATAGGGGTTGGCAGGGTCGTTGACGATGATCGAAATCAACCCTTCCGCCCAAGCGCCCCCCGCCATCAGCGGCAAGGTGGCAACACCGATCAAAAGCGCGCGTTTGGTCATTTTCAACATGTGGTTCTCTCCCGTTTGAAAAAATCTACCGGATCTCCGGTGGTGGTTTCACGCTGGCGCCTCCTCGCGCCAATCTGTCGTGAAAATTGTCTGTACGGCCGCCCTAGCGCTTGCGGGGCCCGCCGTACTGGATGGAATTGAGCAGAACAGCGAGCACGATCACCGCGCCGGTGAAAACCGTCTGCCAATAGGCCGAGACGCCGATGATCACGAGACCGTCCGACAGGAAGCCGATCACAAAGGCCCCCAGCACCGTGCCCAGCACCGTGCCGCGCCCCCCCGTCAGCGCCGCGCCGCCAATGACCACCGCCGCAATCGCCGTCAATTCGTAGGTGGTGCCCGCAGTCGGCCCCGCCGAGGTCAGTTGCGAACTCAACACCAGCCCCGCGATAGAGGCACAGACCCCCGACAGCACATAGACGATGATCTGCACGCGCTTGACCGGAACGCCGGACAGTTGCGCCGCCCGCTCGTTCCCGCCCGAGGCATAAAGCCAGCGCCCGAAAGCCGAGCGGGTCAACATCACCGCCGTTGCAACCGCCAGCACCGCAAAGATGATCACCCCGATGGGCACATTGGCCAGACGGTTGAACCCGAGCCAGTCAAAGCCCGTGTTGCCAAATGAGGCGTCGCCCGAAAGATTGTTGTAGGTCAGCCCGTTGGTCATCAACAACCCGATGCCGCGCGCCACATAGAGCGAGCCAAGCGTGGCGACAAAGGCGGGCACTTTGAAAAAGGCGACCAGCACGCCGTTCACCAGACCCACGGTCGCGCCCACGCAGAGCGTCAGCACCACAACGGCCCAGACCGGCGGGTATAAAATCACGCCATTCGCGCCCAAACCGCCCAGTTCGACGCCCTGCATCAACCATCCCGCAAAGACGCCCGACAGGCCCAGCACCGAGCCGACCGACAGGTCGATGCCGCCGTTCAGGATCACCAGCAACATGCCGATGGCGAGCAGGCCGAAAATGGCCACGTGGTTGGACATGATCAAAAAGTTGCCCAGCGAGGCATAGTTGGGCGACAGCGACGAAAACGTCACGATGATCGCGATCAGCGCAAAGAACGCCCGCCCTTCCAGAAGGATCTTGATCAGGCTGAACCCGCCGCTGTTCTTGGCCGCGGAGCCGTTGGTGGTCAGTGCCGACATTGTGGCGTCTCCCTGAATTTCTATGCGACCAATTGCTCGCCAGAGGCGGCCATGATGGCTTCTTTTGTGGTGGTGTGGGGGAAGGTGGCGGAAATCTCGCCCCGCCGCATGACGATGATGCGATGGGCAATCGACAGACATTCGCTGACCTCCGAGGTGGTGTAGACCACCGCCAGCCCCGCTTTTGCGCGCTCGGCCAACAGGCGGAACACCTCGGCCTTGGCACCGATATCGATCCCGCGCGACGGCTCGTCCAGCATGATGACCGTGGGGTCGGTGACCAGCATCTTGCCGATGACAACCTTTTGCTGGTTACCCCCCGACAGCGACCCGATGGGCGCATTCGGCCCATCGGTTTTGACCGTCACATCGCGGATACTGTCGCGCACGATCACCTCTTCGTCGCGCCGCGAGGTGAAGATCCCCCGCGTGAAATTCCTGATCGAGGCCAGCGACAGATTGCGCCCGACACTCATCGTCTGCACCAGACCGTCGCGTTGGCGATCTTCGGGCACCAACACCAGCCCGGCGTTGATCCGCTGCGCGATGGACAGGCGCGACACGTCGCGACCGTGCAATTCCACATGGCCTGCCACCGCTTTCAAGCGGCCCGCCGCGCATTCCATCAACTCGGTGCGCCCCGCGCCCATCAGCCCGTAGATGCAGACGATCTCGCCCGCGCGCACCTCAAGGTCCATCGCGTCCACCGCCAGCCCGCCCGCATGAGAGGCCACCGAAAGCCCCTTGATCGCCAGCGCAGGCGCGCCGAAATCATAGCCCTGCGGCGGGCTGCCAAGGTCGAAATTCTCCCCCACCATGTTGCGCACGATCCATTCCAGATCGATCTGCGCGCGCGGCGCATAGGCGGTCATCGCCCCGTCGCGCAGCACCACGGCGTGATCGGTGATGGTCAGCGCCTCTTCGAGGTGGTGGGAAATATAGACAATGGACACGCCCTTGGCCTTGAGGTCGCGGATTACCTTGAACAGCACCTCGACTTCGGCGGCCGACAGGGCAGAGGTGGGTTCGTCCATGATCAGAATGCGCGCATCCACCGACAAGGCCCGCGCGATTTCAACGATCTGCTGCTGGCCGAGGCGCAGGTCCTCGACACGCGCCAGCGGATCGATGTCTTCCTCAAGTTCGGCCATCAGCGCGCGCACCTGCCGCTCCTCCTCGGCGTAATCCACACCAAAGGCACCTTTGATTTCGCGGCCCATGAAAATATTGTCGCGCACACTCAGGTTCGGCGCGAGCGACAGTTCCTGATGGATGATGCAAATGCCGCGGGCCTGCGCCTCGGTCGTCGAGCCCAAGACAACGGGCACACCGTCCAGAATGATCTCCCCCGAGGTCGGTTTCTGCACCCCCGACAGGATCTTCATCAAGGTCGATTTGCCCGCACCGTTTTCGCCAAACAGCGTGGTGACAAGGCCATAATGCACATCGAAATTAACCCCCTTGAGCGCCTGAACAGGCCCAAAGGATTTTGCCACATCGCGCGCGGCCAGCACCACATCACCGGTTTTCACAGCGCTCATGGCTGCACCTCGAAGGCCACCGGCGTGATCATCCAGTTGCGCGGGTTGATCAAGGTGAACGCCCCCGTCAGGGTCACCGTCCGACCGCTCAGGCTGTCGCGCTCCAACCCTTGCAAAACCTCTGCCGCCATCGCGCGGTTCAACCCCGCCCCCGCATCCTGATATTCGATCTGGTTGGTGAACTGGCCAAAGGCGATGTCGCCGGTGATGTCGCGCAAATCGGTGCCGTTGATCGCAGGTCCGGTCTGCACCCGCAGCTTGATGGTGTCGGGCACCCCCGCCACGGTCAGATCGAACACCCCCGAGCGCGCATCGCCCAAAGTACCGGTCAGCGTGACGGGCATCACCGCCCCCATGCCCGCCTTGGTGCCAAAGGCCTCGATCGCGGCGGCCTTGTCGGCGGCAATCGCAGCCGCCAGATCGCCAGCCGGTTGCGCCCGCGCCAAAACCGCGTCGCGGATCCGTGGAAATTCGCTTGTGCCAAAGCTGTCAGGATTAAAGGCCTGCACGCGCAGATCGTCCTGCGACCCCACATGCACCACTTTCGTATCGAGCGCGATGGCCCCCAAAAGCGCGACCGCGCAGAGCGGCAGCACGAACCGCGCCTTGCCGCGCCCTTTGGGCGAAACCCGCGCATCCTGCGATGGTGTGGCGCTTGTGGTCATAACGTTGCTCCCTCAAATGCACGGCGCAGCGCGCTAAACCCGCCCCGCCGCCGACAGCGCCCGCAAGCACCGCCTCTCCTGATCCCGAGAGAAAGACGCCCGCGGCGTCCGTCTCCTCCCCTGTTGCGCCCCTGTGGTCTCCTCCCCAGCGGCGCAGGATGAGGACAGGGCAACCGCCCGACTCCTCACCGCGTCTTGCCCTCACCGTAAGTGAAAAAAATATCTTTGTCTGCAAAAAAATTCACACGGCGGAAATTCTTTGTGCTAGAACCAATCCCAACAGATCGGACCAGCGCTGGAGGAGCGCCGCTTTGATCCGCCCTCATACCGGGGCGCAAAAGGGAGGACACCGCATGGGCAGGCCCTGCGACATCATTATCGGCATTGACGCCGGCACCTCGGTGATCAAGGCCGTCGCCTTTGATCTGCAGGGCACGCAACTGGCCAGCAGCGCCGTGCGCAACCGCTACCAGATGGGCGATGCGGCCAGCGGCACCAACCGTGCCGCCACGCAGAACCTCGCCCAGACATGGGCCGATTGCGCCAGCGCGCTGCGCGGGCTTGGCGACAAGGTAGAAGGGCTGGCCGCGCGCTGCGTGGCCCTGTCGGTGACGGGCCAGGGCGATGGCACCTGGCTGATCGACGCGGCAGGCGAGGCGGTGGGCGATGCCTGGCTCTGGCTGGACGCAAGAGCGGCCCCCACGGTCGAAACCCTCAGCCAAAGCCCGCAGAACCGCGCGCGCTTCGAAGCGACAGGCACCGGATTGAACACCTGCCAGCAAGGCGCGCAGATGGCGCATATGGACCGCCACCACCGCGACCTGCTGGACCGCGCCACCACGGCCTTCCACTGCAAGGACTGGGTGTTTTTCAACCTGACCGGCCTGCGCGCCACCGACCCTTCCGAGGCGTCGTTTACCTTTGGCGACTTTCGCACCCGCCAGTATAGCGACACGGTGATCGAGGCGCTCGGCCTTGCGCATCGCCGCGCGCTTTTGCCCGAAATCATCGACGGATCGCGGCGCACCGTGCCTCTGTGTCCGCGGGCCGCACTGGCCAGCGGGCTGCGCGCGGGCACGCCTGTGTCCCTTGGCTATGTGGATATGGTGATGACCGCCTTGGGCGCGGGCGTCCACACGGGGGATGCGGGCACGGCCTGTTCCACCGTGGGATCAACCGGCGTTCACATGCGGGCGGTTCACGCCGATCAGGTCCACCTGAACGCCGCTGGCACCGGCTATGTCATCTGCCTGCCGGCGCCCGATCTGGTCACCCAGGTTCAAACGAATATGGCCGCGACGCTCAATCTGGATTGGGCGCTGGAACTTGCCGCAACCCTGCTTGCGGAATTCGGCACCCAGGTCACCCACGCGCAAATGGTTGCCAGGATCGACGACTGGATGGCGCGCACCACTCCCGCGCAGCTGGTCTACCACCCCTATATTTCCAAAGCGGGCGAGCGCGGGCCGTTTATCGACGCCGAGGCGCGCGCCAGCCTCATCGGCCTCTCCTCGGATCACGGCTTTGCCGAGCTGATCCGCGCGGTGATCGAGGGACTGGGCATGGCCGCGCGCGATTGCTACAGCGCGATGGGCGCCATGCCGCGCGAGCTGCGGCTCACCGGCGGGGCGGCGCGCTCGAACGCCCTGCGCGGCGTGCTGGCCGCAAGCCTGAACACCCCCGTGCGCGTGTCCCAACGCGCCGAAGCCGGTGCGGCAGGCTGCGCGATGATGGCCGCCGTGGCCATCGGCGCCTACGGCGACATGGACGCCTGCATCGCGCAATGGGTCACCCCCCTTCTGGGCGCGCCCGAAGCGCCCGATCCGACCCTGACCCGGCGCTATTCGCAACTTTTCGACAGCTACACGCGCAGCCGTGACGCTCTTGCCCCCCACTGGGGCGGGCTTGCGCAGCTGCGCGCCAACACCCGTCGCACCCGCGACGTCTTGCAAAAGGACATCCCCCAATGAGCACCCCCCAACAGGTCGATCTTTTTGTGATTGGTGGCGGCATCAACGGCGCCGGATTTACCCGCGACGCCGCCGGCCGCGGACTGTCGGTCGTTCTGTGCGAAAAGGACGACCTCGCCGAAGGCACCTCGTCGCGCTCGGGCAAACTCGTGCACGGCGGATTGCGCTATCTTGAATATTACGAATTCCGGCTGGTGCGCGAGGCGCTGATCGAACGCGAAGTGCTGATGAACGCCGCGCCCCATATCATCTGGCCGCTGCGCTTTGTGCTGCCCCACTCGCCGCAGGACCGCCCCGCGTGGCTGGTACGGCTGGGGCTGTTTCTCTACGACCACCTTGGGGGGCGCAAGAAATTGCCCGGCGCGCGGACGCTCAACCTGCGCCGCGACCCCGAAGGCGCGCCGATCCTCGATCACTACCCGCGCGGCTTTGAATATTCCGACTGCTGGGTCGATGACGCCCGCCTCGTGGTGCTGAACGCCCTGGACGCCGCCGAGCGGGGCGCCACCGTCCTGACCCGCTCCCCCGCCGTGTCCGCGCGCCGCGAAAACGGGATGTGGCACATCACCACCCAGGACAAAACCAGCGGCGAGACCCGCGATTTCACCGCCCGCCTGCTGGTCAATGCCGCAGGCCCCTGGGTCACGGATGTGCTCACCCGTGTGGCGGGGGCCAATTCCGCGCGCAATGTGCGGCTGGTCAAGGGCTCGCATATCATCACCCGCAAATTCTGGGAGGGGCCGCACAGCTACCTCGTGCAAAACACCGACAAGCGGGTGATTTTCATCAATGCCTATGAGGGCGACAAGGCGCTGATCGGCACCACCGATATCGCCTATGAAGGCCGCGCCGAAGATGTGTCCTGCGATCCGGCGGAAATCGACTATCTGCTGGGGGCGGTGAACCGCTATTTCAAGGAAAAGCTGACCCCCGAGGATGTCATCGAAACCTTCTCCGGTGTGCGCCCGCTGTTCGACGACGGGCAGGGCAACCCCTCTGCCGTAACGCGCGACTATGTGTTTGATCTCGACGACACGGGCGGCGCGCCCCTGCTCAACATCTTTGGCGGTAAAATCACCACCTACCGCGAACTGGCCGAACGCGGGATGCATAAAATCGCCCATGTTTTCCCGGCCCTCAAGCCCGACTGGACCGCCACAGCCCCCCTGCCCGGCGGTGACATGGAAAACGCCGACTACGATCTGTTTCGCAACAAGCTGAAAACCGACTACCCGTGGATGCCGCGCGAATTGCGCGAATATTACGGACGCCGCTATGGCACCCGCACCGCGCGGATTGTGGGAGAGGCGCGCACGATCAGCGGCCTTGGCCGGCATTTCGGCGCGCATCTCTACGAGGCCGAAGTGCGCTACCTCGTGGCGCATGAATGGGCCCGGACCGCCCAGGATGTGATCTGGCGGCGCACCAAGAACCGTCTGGATATGTCCGAGGCGCAAATCGCCGCCTTCACCACATGGTTCGACACCAGTTTCGCCAAGGAGGCCTGACATGGCGCTCACCCTTTCGCTCAACACCAATCCGCTGGTCAACCGCTTTGCCGAGCCTGCCGATCTGATCGACACCACCGCGCGCGACCTGCGCATCCGCGATCTGCAACTCACCCATGAATTCATCAACCCCGGCTGGCCCGCGCCGCTGATCCGCCGCCTCACCCGCGACATGGACCGCGCCTGCGCGCGCACCGGCGTGCGGGTGACCTCGGGCATGACGGGCCCCTACGGGCGGCTCAACCATTTCGGTCACCCCGACCCCGATGTGCGGCGCTACTACGTCGACTGGTTCAAAACCTTTGCCGATATCATCGCCGATCTGGGCGGCACTTCGGTGGGCACCCAGTTTGCGATCTTCACCTACCGCGATTTCGATGACGCCGCGCGGCGCGAAGAGCTGATCAAGATCGCGATCGAGTGCTGGGCCGAGGTCGCAGAACACGCCAAAGCCGCCGGCCTGTCCTATGTATTCTGGGAACCCATGTCGGTGGGGCGCGAATTCGGCGAAACGATTCCCGCCGCTCTGGCCCTGCAAAAACGCCTCACGCAGGCGCGGATGGCCGTGCCGATGTGGATGATGGCCGATATCGACCACGGCGATGTGACCTCGCCCGATCCAAATGACACCGACCCCTACGCCTGGGCGCGCGCGGTGCCGCCTGTGTCGCCGATCATCCACATCAAACAATCGATGACGGATAAATCGGGCCACCGCCCCTTCACCGAGGCCTTCAATGCCAAGGGCGCGATCCAGCCCGATCCGCTGCTGGCGGCCTTCGCCAAAGGCGGCGCGCGCGACAATGAAATCTGCCTCGAACTGTCCTTCAAGGAACGCGAGCCCAACGACCGTCAGGTCATCGCCGACATCGCGCAAAGTATCGCCTTTTGGGCGCCCCATATCGACAGCGGTGCGCAGGACCTGCGCATATAAGCCTGCCTCTTGACGCCATCAGACCCAAAGCCGCATAAGGATTAACGCCCGTAAAGGAACCCGCATGGCCCGCGACCGCACCAGCCCCGATAGCGACTACTCCCTCGCCATCCGCGCGGCCTGGCTGCATTATGTCGGCGGGCTGACGCAGGCCAAAGTCGCCAAAAAGCTTGGCGTTCCCTCCCTCAAGGCGCATCGTTTGATCGCGCGCGCAGTGGCAGAGGGCGCGGTCAAAGTATCCATCGACAGCGACATCACCGAGTGTATCGAACTTGAAGACCGCCTCAGCACCGCCTTTGGCCTCGACACCTGCGAAATTGCCCCCGATCTGGGCGAAGAGGGCGTGCCCTTCAAAACCCTCGCCCTCGCGGGGGCCGAGCGGCTGAAACGCTGGCTCGACACGGGCAACCATCCGGTGATCGGCATCGGCCACGGGCGCACGCTCGCAGCCGCCGTGCGCGCCATGCCGCGCCACGAAACCACCGGCCTCAGCTTTGTGTCGCTGCTGGGCGGGCTGACGCGCAATTTCGCCGCCAACCCGCACGACGTGATGCATCTTCTGGCCGAAAAAACCGGCGCGCGCGCCTATGTCATGCCGGTGCCCTTTTTCGCCAATACCACGCAGGACCGCCACGTTCTGCTGTCCCAGAACGGCGTCAAGGATGTGTTCGAGATCGCCCAGAATGCCACCCTCAAAGTGGTCGGCATCGGCACGGTGGACGCCCATACCCAACTGGTGACCAGCGGCATGATCGAGCAATCGGAAATCACCCAGATCAGCGAAGCTGGCGGCGTGGGCGAAATGCTGGGCTATTTTTTCGACGACGCCGGCAACCGCCTCGAAACCCCGCTGACCGAGCGCACGCTGGCCGTGTCGCTGGATGCGGGCAAGACCGAACGCATCGTGGCGCTCGCCGGCGGCCCTGCCAAGGTCCCCGCCCTGCGCGCCGTCCTGAAATCGGGTTGGCTGTCGGGGCTGATCACCGACGAGGCCACGGCACGCGCCCTGCTTGCGGACTGAAACCTTGTGAAGCTGTCGTTCAGACGCCTCAAAGCCCAGCTTCCCAAAGACAGCGGCGCAGGCGCGTGGTATCAGACCCCATGGTCAATGATTTCAACCTCAACGCAATGAACTATTTCGAGGCGGTCGCCCGCCTTGGCGGCGTCACCAAAGCCGCCGAGGAACTGCGCGTCTCGCCCTCCGCCGTCAGCCAGCAGATCCGCCAGCTCGAACAGCAATTCGGGGTGCGCCTGTTTCGCCGTGAAAAACGCCGCCTCTTGCTGACGCTCGATGGCGAGCGCCTGTTCCAGACCACCACGCAGGCGTTCCGCATGATGCGCGATGTGCGCTCGGCCATCCAGCGCCAGCGCGAGAACCGCCATTTCAACATCCGCGTCTCGCCGTCTTTTGCGGTGCGCTGGCTGGGACCGCGGGTCAAAGCCTTTCTCGACCATTGCCCCGACTGGGATCTGCGCATCGACGCCGCGCCGAATTTTTCCGACTTCGAAACCGAGGTTGTCGATCTCGATCTGCGCTATGGCGAGGGGCAGTGGTCCGGCCTTCACACCGAATGCATGGTGCATGATGTGGTGCTGCCGATGTGTTCGCCCGACTATCTTGCCACCCTGCGCGCCGCCTCAAACGATCCCATCGGGCAGTTGCGCGCCGCGCGGCTGATCGATTCCGTCAAAACCCACTACCGCTGGGATTTCTGGCTCGCGCAGCGCGGGGTGATGGGCGAACGCATGATCTATCCGCTGCGCTTTGACCGCTCCTCGATGGCGCTGCAACTGGCGGTGGATGGCGGCGGTGTGGTGCTGGAAAGCTCGACCTTGGCGCTCAATGAACTGGAAAGCGGCGCGCTTGTGCCCCTCTCGACCGCCTTCGAGGCGATCCGCTTTCCCGCCTATTGGATCGCTTGCCCGGCGCGCCACACCAACCGGCGGATCGTGCGGATTTTCTCGGACTGGATGCGCAGCGAAGGCCGCCTGCACGATGCACGCGCCGCCGCGCTGATCACCCGCCTTGGCTGTCGCATCCGCGATGAAACCGGTCCTCAAGTCCCCGGCGCGCAGTTCATCGGCCCTCTGCCCGAATAGACCCTAACCCAGCGGTTAGAGCCACATCGCAAAGCCCCCCGCACAGGATGCAGGGGGCTTTTCGCTTTAGTAGATCGTCAGGAACGGCACGAAGGAGATCAGCAACAACACCGCCACCGCCATGAGGTAAAAGGGCACCAGCGCCTTGACCACCGCGCCTATTCGCGCCTCGGCAATCGCCGCCGAGATGAACAGCGTTGTGCCAACAGGTGGCGTGTAAAGCCCCACGGCCAGGTTCACGACCATCATCAGCCCGAGCTGCACAAGGTCCAGACCGATCGCCTGCGCGATGGTGACAAACAGCGGCCCCAGCAGCAGCACCGCTGCGGGAAGGTCCAGAAATGTGCCCACGATCAACATGATCACATTCATCGCCAGAATGACCATCCACGGCTCGCTGAACACGCCCGTCACCCACATCGCCATCATCTGCGGCGTGCGCTCGGCGGTCAGCATCCACTGGATGGCCGAGGAGGCCATGATGATCAACATCACCGCGCCGGTCATCGTGCCGGTTTCCACCATGGCTTTCCAGATCGTCTTGCGGTCCAGATCCCGGTAGATCACCCCCGACACCAGCAAGGCATAGGCCACCGCCATGACCGAGACTTCGGTCGGGGTCGCGATGCCAAAGCGCAGCGTGCCGATGACGAAAATCGGCATGACCAGCGCGGGCAGCGCATGGACCAGTTCTTTGCGATAGGCGCGAAACCCACCGGGCATCGGCGCCGTCGGCAAGCCGAGGCGTTTGGCGACGAACCACACGCAGCTGAACATGCCAAGGCCGAGCATCACACCGGGCAAAATCCCCGCCACGAAGAGGTCGATGATCGAGGTATTGGACACCAACCCGTATAAAATCAGCGGGATCGAGGGCGGGATCAGCACCGACACGGTCGAGGAGGAGGCATTGACCGCCGCCGCAAAGCCGCGCGGATAGCCCTCTTTGACCTGCACGGGGATCAGCGCGTTGCCAAGTGCGGAGGCATCGGCAACCGCCGAACCGGACACGCCGCCAAACATCACCGACCCGATGATCGACACCTGCGCCAGCCCGCCTTTGAAGCGGCCCACAAACAGCTTGGCGATATTGACCAGATGTTTACCGAAAGTGCCCGACATCATCAGACTGCCGGCCAGAATGAAAAACGGGATCGCGAGCATGGGAAAGCTTTGGGTGGGCGAATAGAGCCGCTGGGCAATCACCGCCATCGGCTTGTCGTTTGCCCAAAGGGCAACACCCGTGGCCCCGATCATCGCCTGCCCCACGGGCACCGAGATCACGAGGAAAACGGGGAACAACCAGATAAGAAGTTTGACCATCTGTGCGCTCCTAGCTGAAACTGGTTTGGGTCGGATCGACCATGGGATCTTCGTAGGCAAACGCACCGCGCAGCGCGGCCAACCCTGCGTTCAGCGCCATCGCGCCAAAGGTGTAGTACAGGCTGAGGTAGCCCCAATATTGCGTCACGGGAATGCCCGACAGCCGCTGGAATTTCGCGGCGTTGATGATCGGCCCGCTGGTGCGCAGCACACCAATCGCAATGGCGCAGATCAGCACACAGACCAGCACCCAAAGCGCGCGGCGCAGGCTGGGCGGCAGGATGTCGACCAGCACCGTCACGCTGATATGGCGCGATTTGACCGAGGCCACGACAACGCCGCCTGCGACCAGCCACGGGAACAGGATCGCGTGGATTTCATAGGCCCAGGCCATGCCCTCGCCAAACACATAGCGCAGCACGACATTGGCCAAAAGCGCGGCAAAGGCCGCCGTCAGGGTCACGCCGATGATCAGCGCGCCGGAGGTTTCCAGCACACGGTCCACCGCGCCGCTGACGCGCAAAAGAAGGCGGCCAAAGCCGCCTCCTTCGCTCATGGATGGCTTGGCCGTCACTGCGTGGCCTCACGCAGGGTGGCGATCAGATCCCCGAACTGGCCTTCGTATTTTTCATAAACCGGTGCGGTGGCGTCGATAAAGGCCTGACGATCCTCGACTTCGGCAAAAATCGCGCCCTCGGCCGCCATGGTTTCGCGCAGCGCAGCGCCCTGCATCAACGACTGGCCGCGCTGATACCAACCCGCGGACTTGGCCGCACCCTGGATACAGTCCTGCGTGGCCTCATCCAGACCCGACCACCACACCATCGACGCCAGAACCGGCGTCGATTCATATTTGTGGCCGGTGAGCGTGATGTAGGGGGTGATTTCATGCAGTTTGGCCGAATAGATATTGGTCAGCGGATTTTCCTGACCGGCAAACACACCCGATTGCAAAGCGGTGGGCAGTTCGGACCATGCCAGCGGCGCAGGCGAGGCCCCCAGAGCTTCGAAAGTGGCAATCGTCACCTCGTCGGACGGCGTGCGGATCTGCATGCCTTCCAGATCGGCAGGGGTCGGCACGTTCTTGTCGACGTGGCTGACGTGGCGGATGCCGTTGTCCCAGAACGTCAGCACCTTCAGGCCCGCCATCTGCGCCTTTTCGTCGATCATGTCGCCGACTTCGCCGTCAACCACCGACCACACCGCGGGCAGATCGGCAAAGAGGAACGGCAGGCCAAGCATCCCGACTTCGGGCACGATTTGCGCCAGCGGCCCCTGGCTGTTGGCGGTGATCTGGATCACGCCCGCCGAGGTCGAGGTCAGCATTTCAACGTCATTGCCCAGCGTCGCGGAGGCGGCCACGTTCACGGTCGTCTCGCCAGCGGTGCAGGCCGGCACAAGGGCCGCAAACATCTGCGCGGCGTCATAGCGCGGATTGCCCGGGTTCGCGCCATGGGCAAAAATGATTTCATCGGCAAAGGCGGGGGTGGCCGTGGCCAAAAGCGTCGCGCCCAACAGAACAGATTTGATCGGATTTTTCATTGTCTTCTCCCTAAATGAAAGCGGTCTCCTCGCCGCTTTTGCCGGATTGGTCCGACGGGTGCTGCCCCCGTATCTAAACGGGAAGAGCAGCGCGGGCCAGCCGCCGCACAGGCGAAAGCCAGCCAAAAACTTATGGCTTAGTGAATAAGCGATCCGCCGTTCACATCGACTTCGGTGCCGGTGCAATAGGCCGACAGATCGGAGGCAAGGAACAGCGCGCAGCCCGCCACATCAAGGGCGGTGCCTGCCCGGCCCATCGGGATGCCCTCAAGCACGGAAGCGCGCTGCGCATCGGTGAGTTTACCGGCGGTGATGTCGGTGGCGATAAACCCGGGGCACAGCGCGTTCAAGCGGATGCCATCGGGCGCAAGTTCGCGCGCCATCGCCTTGGTCAGGCCCAGAATGCCCGCCTTGGCCGCCGAATAATGCGGCCCGCCAAAGATGCCGCCGCCGCGCTGTGCGGACACGGAGGACAGGTTGACGACCGACCCGGATTTGCGCGAGCGGAAATGCGGGATCAGCGCCTGCGTCATGTACAAAGTGCCGCGCAGGTTCACATCCAGCACGTCCTCGTAGTTCTTGGGGCCGATCTCCATGATCTTGAGCGGCTGGGTGATGCCGGCGTTATTCACCAGAATATCCACCGCGCCCCATTTGGCGACCAGCGCATCCGCCGCCGCCTGACAGGCGGCCAGATCGGTGACGTTGCAGGCCAGACCCACATGCCCCGCGCCCGGCAGATCGGCCGCAGCCGCTTCGGCCTGCGCCAGATCGAGGTCCAGAATGGCCACCGTCGCGCCATGTTCGGCAAACAGCTTTGCCGTTGCCTTGCCCAAACCGCGCGGGCTGGCCGCCCCCGTCACCACGGCGAATTTTCCGTCCAAAAGTCCCATTGTCTTCTCCCTTTTCGTGCGGCTGTCACAGCCAGCTTTTGATCTGGTCCGCCACTTTTTCAGTGCTCAAACCGTACATGTCGTGCAGCGTGGGCAGCGCCCCCGCTTCCAGAAACTGATCGGGCAAACCGATCTGGCGGAACGTCGGCGTGACACCGGCGCGCAGCAATGTGCCCGCCACGGCTTCGCCCAGACCGCCCACCACCGTGTGGTTTTCCGCCGTCACCAGCAGACGCCCCTTGCCCGCTTCGCGCAGGATCGTTTCGCTATCGAGCGGCTTGATCGTGGGGCAATGCAGCACCGCCACATCCACCCCGTCTTTGGCAAGCCGTTCGGCGGCATCCAGCGCGCGCATGGTCATGATGCCGCTCGACACCACCAACACATCACCGCCCTCGCGGATCATCTGCGCGCGCCCCAGTTCGAACCGGTAGTCCGGCTTGTAGCGCGGGATGACATTGGCCACCTTGCCGCGCAGCAGGCGGGCATAGACCGGACCGTCATGGGCAATCATCGCAGGCACCATCTGGGTCACATCCGCCGCGTCGCAGGGGTCGATGATCGTGAGGTTCGGCAGGCCGCGAAAGATCGCCAGATCCTCGCTCGCCTGATGGCTCGGACCATAGCCCGTGGTCAGCCCCGGCAGGCCGCACACGATTTTGACCGGCAGGTTTTCCTCGGCAATCGCCATGCAAATGAAATCATAGGCGCGGCGCGAGGCAAAAACCGAATAGGTCGTGGCAAAGGGAATGAACCCCTCATGCGCCAGCCCCGCCGCCGCCGACATCAACAGCTGTTCGGCCATGCCCATCTGGTAAAACCGGTCGGGATTTTCCTGCGCGAAGATGTGCAGATCGGTGTATTTCGCCAGATCGGCACTCAGCCCCACGATCCGCGGATCGTCCTTGGCCGCCGCATTCAGCGCATGGCCAAAGGGGGCAGAAACCGTGTCATAGCCTTCGGCGGCAAGCGAGGCGATCATCGCAGAGGTCGCAACTTTCACCTCTGGCACTTTGCGCGGTTCATATTTACGCGCGCGGGCAAGAGCGGTCATGCGGGGACTCCCTGATCCAGAATTTCAAGGGCTTTCGTCCATTCATCCGCCTCGACGCGCACAAAATGGTTGCTTTCGCGCGCCTCCAGAAACGGCACGCCCTTGCACATCAACGTGTTGCAAATGATCACGCGCGGCCCTTTGCCCGCATGGCTGCGCGCCGCGTCAAAGGCCGCGACCAGCGCGTCGATGTCGTTGCCATCCACCTCTTGGGCGAACCAGCCGAAGGCCTCCCATTTGGGCGCCTCTGCCCCGACCGCCAAAGCCGCGCGCGTCGGCCCGTCGGCCTGCTGGTTGTTGAAATCGACGAGGCAAATCAGGTTGTCGAGCTGCCACTGGGTCGCGGACATCACCGCCTCCCATGTCGACCCCTCGCCCAACTCGCCATCCGACATCAGGTTGTAGACGAATTGGTCGCCGCCCTTGCGTTTGAGGCCCAAAGCCATGCCCACCGCAATGCCCAGCCCATGGCCCAGCGACCCGCCGGTGATTTCCATTCCCGGCGTGTAAGAGGCCATGCCCGACATCGGCATCCGGCTGTCATCCATGCCATAGGTGGCGATCTCGTTTTCGGGCAACACATCGGCCTCGATCAACGCGGCATAGAGCGCGATGGCGTAATGGCCGATGGACAGCAAGAACCGGTCGCGCCCCTCCCATTCGGGATCGCGCGCCCGCAGCGTCAGCGCATGGAAATAGGACACCGCCAAAACATCCGCCACGCCAAGCGCCTGACCGACATAGCCCTGCCCCTGCACTTCGCCCATCTGCAAAGCCTTGCGCCGAATTCCCCAGGCGCGGCGTGCCAGTGACACGTTCAAGCGCGGGTTTGACGACGGCAAAGCCGCTGTTTCCTGTGACATGATCCCTCCCCCGATGCGCCTCCAACGCCGCATCTGTTGCCCTGACCATGCCCTCGGGGCGGTCGAAATTAAAAGAAAGAATCCTTACAGACATGTGAAGAATTTCTAAACAACTTGATGTCGGGTTTCGTTTCCCTCCCCTGCCCGCTTGCGCTTAGGTCAAGAGCAGGAGGAGCGCGCCCGAGACGACGGACGCGCCACAAGGGAAATACTGGAGGATCACATGAAGCTCGGACTGGGCAGCTACACCTATCGCTGGTCGATCGGTCTCAAGGACCGCATCCCCGCGACCCCGCTCACCGCATTCGACCTGCTTGAGCGCGCGCAGGCGCTTGGCCTGTCTGTGGTGCAATATGCCGACAACATGCCGCTCGACCGCCTGTCACAAGCCGACCACCACCGCCTCTACGAGGCCGCGCAGGCCAAAGGACTGGCGCTGGAACTGGGCACACAATGCTTTGATGCCGACGAGGTGGACCGCTACCTCGACATCGGCGAACGCCTGCACGCCAGGATCATGCGCGTCGCCCTCGACGAGGCCGACGGCCACCTCAGCGTGCCCGATCTGGCCGAACAACTGCGCCCGCGCATCGACAAAGCCCGCGCCAAGGGCATGAAAATCGCCATCGAAAACCACTTCAACTACCCCAGCGCGCGCATGGTCGAGCTGCTGGAAACGGTGGATGACGACCACCTCGGCGTCTGTCTGGATGTGGCCAATTCCATCTGCGCCAACGAGTGGCCCGAAGAAACCATCGCCCTGCTCGCGCCCTATACGATCAACCTGCACCTCAAGGATTATGAAATCACACCAGACCCTTACGGGGTGGGCTTTCGCATCCACGGCGTGCCTTTGGGACAGGGCCGCGCCCCGATCGACTGGACGCTGGATCAACTCAAACACTGCCCCGCCGATATGAGCGTCATCCTCGAACACTGGCTGATGCCCGAAAACGGCGACATTTCCGACGCGATTGCGCGCGAACAGCCGTGGATCGAACAGACCGTCGCGGCGGCCAAAGACTTTGTGAAAGGACGCTGACATGAGCGACGATATCCGCACCAAGAAACTGATCAACGCCCCCGAAGATATCATGGAACAGGCCATCGCCGGGATGCTCAGCGCCCATCCCGACATGCTCTGCGTCGAAGGCGCTACGGGCCGCGCCATCGTTGCCAAAGACGGCCCGCGCGACGGCAAGGTCGGCGTGGTGATCGGCGGCGGCTCGGGCCATGAACCGGCCTTTGCGGGCTACGTCGGGCGCGGCCTTGCGGATGCGGCCGCCATCGGCAACGTCTTTGCCTCCCCCTCCCCCGAACAGATCCTCGATGCGGCGCGCGCCGCCGACGGGGGCGCGGGCGTGCTGCTGCTCTATGGCAATTACACCGGCGATGTGATGAACTTCGACATGGCCGCCGAGGGCTGCGCCCCCCTTGGTATCCCCGCCAGATCCATCGCCGTGAGCGACGATGTGGCCTCCGCCCCCAAGGGCCGCGAAAACGAGCGGCGCGGCATCGCGGGCGATTTCTTTGTGTTCAAGATCGCCGGCGCCGCTGCCGAATCGGGCCGCGACCTTGCCGCCTGTCACGCCGCCGCCAGCCGCGCGAATGCGCGCACCCGCTCGATGGGCGTGGCGCTCTCGGCCTGCTCGCTGCCCCAAACCGGAAAACCCAATTTCGACCTTGGCGCGCGCGACATGGAAATCGGCATGGGCATTCACGGCGAACCGGGGATGCGGCGCGGCGCGCTTGACACCGCCGACAGCGTCACCGACGAACTGATGGACGCCATCCTTGCCGACATGCCGCTGGGCAAGGGTGATGAGGTCGCGGTTCTGGTCAACGGTCTGGGCGCGACCAGCCCGCTCGAACTCTACATCCTGCACAACCGCGTGGCGCAGATTCTGGCGATGCGCGACATCAAGATCCATCACTCCTGGGTGGGGGAATATTGCACCTCGCTCGAAATGGCCGGGGCCTCCATTACGCTCCTGCACCTCGATGATGACCTCAAAACGCTGCTGGATGCGCCCTGTCGCACCCCCGCGCTCACGGTTGCCGGTGCGCTGGCGGCTGCGGGCCCGCGCAGCCAGCGCACCCACGCCCAAGCCGCCGCCACCGCGCAGGCCGATCTGGCCAGCCTTGCCACTTCGGGCGACATCACGCCGCAAAAATTTCGCGACCTGATGCTGGGCGTCGCCGATGTGATCCACGCGAATCGCGACTGGCTGTCGGAACTGGACGGGGTGATCGGCGACGGGGACCATGGCGTGACGATGGACATCGGCTGGACCGCCGTGCGCCGCGCCCTCACCGAAACCGACGACCCCACGATCACCGCCATATCCGCCCGCATGGGCAAGGCGTTTCTCGATGCGGTCGGGGCCTCTTCGGGCCCGCTCTACGGCTCGGCCTTTCGCCAAGCGGGCGACAATGTTGCCGACCGCCTGAACCTGGACGCGGGCGCGATGGTCGCCTGGATCGAAGGCCTGTGCACCGGCATCCAGTCCCGCGGGGGCGCGCAGGTGGGCGACAAGACCATGATCGACGCCTGGGTACCTGCGGTCGCGAAGGCGCGCGAGGCGCTGCAATCGAATGCTGCGCTCAAGGACTGTGTGGCGGCGGCGATGCAGGGCGCGCAAAACGGCCGCGACTATACCGCTGAAATCGAAAGCCGCCGGGGGCGCTCGGCCAAGCTTGGCGCGCGGTCTCTGGGCCATGTCGATCCCGGAGCGGCCTCGGCCCACCTGATCCTGCAAGCCATCCACACAGGTCTCTAACCGCCCGGTTAGAGACGAAATCAGCGGCCCGCGCCCCCAAAGGACGCGGGCTTTTTTTCCATCGAATCTTTGTTAATCTGGCCGCTCCAGAAGGCGCGAGATCTCCGCCATCACCAGATCGACCAATTCGCGGTCCACCCGCTTGCCCTTGAGGCGAATGGTCCAGCCCTGCGCCTCCTCGACGCTGCTCAACGTCACCCCGCTTTGCAACGAAACCTCTTGCGCCACGCGCGCCGCCGCCCGCGGGCGCCCTCCCCGCTTGGGATCCACCGCCGCAGGGGCCAAGGTTGCCAAAGCCGCCTCGATCATCCCCGCTTCCTGCGCTGGCGTTTCGGGCACGCCACTGGCCAGCGCCTCGCGCAGCCGCGCCTCATGCCCCTCGCGCAGGGCCGCCGCCAGTTTCAACCCCTCGCGTTCCTTGATCAGATCGGGAAAGGTCAACATATCCCCCAACTCCTCGAAGATCAGCGCAAAGGATCGGATTTTCGACCGCTTGGCTTTCGAGGCCATGGGAAACAGGCCGTTCACCGCCGCTTCGGTGTTCACAAACGCCCCCTGCTGGCTGGCGATCACCGCGATGCGGCCACGCTCGAAATGGCTCAAAGCCGCACGGATCTCGTTTTCCTCGATCATCGCCGCAAAAGTGCCGCCCATGGCTTGCGGATCGCGCACAAGGGCCTTGATCGTGGCATAGCGCCCGCCCTTCAGCGTGTTCAGCGCCTGCGTCGCGCGCAGCCGCCGATAGCCCGACAAGAGCCCGTATTTGAAGCCCTTGGGATCATCCGTCAGCGCGAAAACCTCGATCGGCAACCGCAGCCCGTTGGCCGCAATCGACATCTGCAATTCGTTCATCTCGTCGGCATCCAGAACGACGCGGTCGCGCACCAGCGCATCCGCATCGATCTCTTCAAGCGCGATTTCCGCGATGACGAGACCTTTTTCCTCAACCGCCCGCATCCGCGCCGCATCGGATTTGTCGCGCGCCGCCTCTGCGCGCGCCTCTGCGGGGCGGGGGTCATAGGCCCCTGCGGTCTCGGCGGCGACCTGCGCGATGGGCGCGGACATCGGGCCGCGCGGCGCGGTTTCGCGGCGAAACTCCTCTTCGAACCGGCTGATATCGTCTGCCGAGGGCGCTTCAAGTTTTCTACGTTTGGCCATGCGCTTAGCCCTCCCCGTTTTCAGTCTTCATCATCTGCAAATCGCGCCACCAGGTGCCCAGGATCACCTGCTTGACCTCCGCCCATGTGCGATCGAACGTCTCGCGCCCGCGCACATAGGTGTCGCGATTGAAGTCGCGATAATCGGTTTCGTAAATGCCCGACACCTGTTCGCCCGCCTGCCCGACCATCGCCGTCACCTCCTGACGATAGGTGGTCATGAAGTCCCCGAAATAGGCCTGCACAACATTCGCCAGATCGGTCTGCTGCGCCGCATCGAACCGCGTGATCAGCGCACGCACGGCGTCCCATTCAAACCGCATTTCCGGCAAACCATCGGCGCGCCGGACCCGGTTTTCCCCCTCTTCGATGGAGGCAAAGGTGGAATAGATCATGTCGAAAAACCGACCCGTCGAATCGAATTCCAGAAAGCTCGCGCCAAGGGGCACCAGCAAAATATCCGCCGCCGCCAAAGCGTTGATCGTCAGATAGCCAAGCGCGGGCGGCGTGTCGAGGAACACCATGTCGTAGTCATCCAGCAAACCGCCCTCCGACAGGGCGTTGGACAGCGAATCCCATAGCGCCCAGGACTTGAGCTGCATCCGCCAGACGGGCACCTGAAACTCCGCCCAATAGAGGTTCAACTGTGCGCCGATCAGGTCGATATTGGGCCAATGGGTTTTTTGCACAAGGTTTCGCGGCGAAACCATTAAGGCCTCGTTCAGGGTTTCGTCGAACACAAAGGGCGCCTGCCCCGAAGCTTCGCGCACCTTGTTTTCCGCCTGCAACGCCAGAGCATAGTCGCGCGCCATCAAGGGGAAAACCGTCTCCCATTCATCCGCAACCGTCCCGCCCAGGATGGAGGTCATCGACCCCTGACTGTCGAGGTCGATCACCAGAACCTTGTAGCCATCCAGCGCCGCCGACATCGCCAGATGCGCCGCCGTGGAGGTCTTGCCGACACCGCCTTTGAAATTGGCAACCGCGACAACTTTGGCGGCAAGCCCCTCGGGACGCCACGCGCGATACTCGCGATCCTTCGCGCCTTCGGCAGCAAAATGGTCGCGCAGCTTCAGGATTTCTTCGAGGGTGAACCATTTCGATCCCCCCTCGCCCTCGCCCTGGGGCAAATCAGGATGGGCCTTGAGAACACGGCGCAGATGCGCGGCGTTCACCGGCAGCAAATATTTGCACACCTCCCAGGTCGAAAACTTGCGCAGCCGTTTTTTGCCATCCGGCGCGTAGCCGCGTTTGGCCAGATCATCGCGCCCGCGCGCCGCAAAAGCAGCCGCTTTCGCAAAGCGCGCGGTGTCGATAGGATCAGACAGGGATTTCGCCGCCTGCTCGGGGTCGATGTTGAAATAAGGGGGAAGATCTGCCTTGCCCGAAGGGCCGGATTTACCTGTCATGTTGCCTCTGCATGTCCGCTGTTTCGCGTGATATGCTTGGAAGTATCGCACATGCCGAAGGATCTGTGAAATGATCCCTTACCCTTTTTACCTGAAAAGACAAAGCCAGCCATCTGTTTAGGTTTTTTTAAGAATATTTAGACTCTTTAGGTCCAGAATATTTTATTCCATTCAATGGATTAGCAGGATCTGGGTTGCCGTTTACAGGCGCAAGGGCACCGATTTACGGGGGCAAAGGTACCCGAATTCAGGACGAAGGGTCGCGATTCTCGGGGAGGCGCGACCTTTCAAGCGCATGCAGGGGCCTCTTCTTATGCGCTAGACCCTATTTGCGGTGAATTAGGGTCTATGCGAAACGAATCAGATTGGGCGACAGAATCAGCGGCGTCTCGCAATCCCGTATTTGGGTCCCTTAAGACGCCGCGCTTTTCCTTAGGTGCCTGTTTACGGGAGCGCGCTAAAACCTGCGCTGGCCCTGCCATCAGGTGCCAAATGAAACGTTGATCGCGGATACCTTATCATCAATACTTGCCGCAACCGGTCGCGGACCCGAGTCGTGACGATTGGAGGCAGCGCAAAGCGCTTAACAGCAGGAAACAGGATCACAGCGATGGACGAAATTGCGCGCGATCAACTGAGCGGCTCATTGCGGCGCGGTGCGGTCAAAAAGAACGTTGCAGCGATCCATGTGTCGGGCAAGCTCACGCTTTTGCAGCGCAAGCTGTCCAATGTCTTGTTGCTCAACGCCTATGACACGCTCATCAGCCAGCCGGTGCATCACATCGATGCACGCACCCTGACGATGATGATCGGGTATAATTCCAACGATATGGAGACCCTGAAACAGTCGCTGCGCGGCCTTGCGGAAACCGTCGCCGAGTGGGACATGCTCGATGCTGACGGGCAACAGGAATGGGGCGTGTCGTCGCTGTTGAGCTATGCCAAGCTCAAGAGCGGCATCTGCGAATATGCCTATTCTCCGGCGCTGGCAGAAAAGTTGAACGACCCCAAGGTTTTCGCCCTCATCAACCTCAATATCCAGCGCCGCTTTACCAGCGGTCACGCTTTGGCGCTGTATGAAAACTGCTACCGTTTCGTGCGGACCGGATCGACGGGGTGGTGGTCGCTGGATCTGTTCCGCCGTCTCATGGGGGTCGCCGATAGCCCCTATTACGAGGTCTTCAAACATCTTAACGCCAAAGTCATCAAACCGGCGGTGGCCGAGGTGAACAAGACCTCCAACATCGTGGTGACGCCGGAGACGCGCAAAATGGGGCGCTCGGTTACCGATATCCGCTTCAAGATTGCCGAAAACCCCCAGCTTTCGATTCTCGATCTTGATGACGGGGAAGGCCTGCGGGCCTCGCCGGTCTATGGGCGGCTGGTGGCTCTGGGCGTGAGCGACCGTTTGGCGCGCCAGTGGGTCAAGGAACATGGCGAAGACTATGTGCGCGGCAAGTTGGACTATGTCGCCGGACAGGGCGGGGTGAAAAACGCGGTGGGCTATCTCAAGGCGGCGCTGACCGAGGATTTCGGCAGCACGGTTTCGCCGCGAAACCCCGGCGTCCCGCAAGCGCCCGTCAGTGATCGCGGCAAGCGTTTGGCGCGGGTGCGCGACCTTGCCGCCGCGCGCACGCCGACCCAGCGCGATGCGGACAAGCGGTTGTTCGGCTCAAAGCTTGAGGGGGCTGCGCGCGATGATTTCGAGCGGCACGGCTGGATGTCGGCGCTGAATGCCCGCGCGATTGAGGCTTTTTGGGAAGACCTCGTTCCCGGAGCGTTCGAGTGACAGGGCCGCGCTTTGTCTGGGACCCGCGCGCGCAGCTGAGCGTGCCCGCAGGGGGGGAGCACTGCGCGCGCGCCGTGATCGCCGCAATACAGGCGGGGGCGGATTTCGCGATGAGCCCGCAGGGGGTGACGCGCCTGCCCTCCGCGCGGGGGGTGTTTCACAGCCGCAGCGGCGGCACGACGGGGGCGCCCAAAACCATCGCCCGCAGCCACGCCTCGTGGATCGCGAGTTTCGAAATGTCGCGCGCGGCTTTGGCGGTCGCGGCGCGCGATGTCTATGCGGTTTTGAGCGGGCCGGAGCATTCACTGGGTCTTTACGCTTTGGTGGAAGCGGGACATCTGGGCGCTGATCTTCACGTGCTGGCGGGGCTGCGACCACGCACGCAGCGCGCCGCTTTGGCGCAGGCGCAGGTGAGTGTGCTCTATGCCACGCCAACGCAGTTGCGGCTGCTCTGCGATGCGGGGGAGGGGGCGATTGCTGCGGTGCGGCATGTGCTGTGCGGCGGCGGGAAATTGCCCGCCGGCCTGCGCGACGCGGTGGCACGGCTGTTTCCCAACGCGCGCCTGCGCGAATTTTACGGTACCTCGGAAACCAGTTTTATCGCGTGGGACGCGGGGGGCGACGTGCCCGAGGGCGCTGTCGGCACAGCCTATCCGCAGGTCGAGATCGACATCCGCCGCTTTGATGGCACCAGCGGCGAGATCTGGGTGCGCAGCCCCTATCTGTTCGAGGGCTACGCCGCAGGCGACAGTGCCGACACCCGATGGGAGGGCGGATTCCTGAGTGTCGGGGAACGCGGAACGCTGGATGCGCAGGGGCATCTGTTCGTGGCCGGACGGCAGAACCGGATGGTGACCATCGCCGATCAAAACGTGTTTCCCGAGGACATCGAAGCCTTGGTGATGGGGGCGGGCGGTGTGGCGCTTTGTGCGGCGATGCCGGTGACGGATACGCGGCGGGGCACGCGGCTGGTGCTGGTTGTCGGCGGCGACGCTGTCGATGACGCGGCGCTTTTGGCGCTGTGTCGGGCGCGGCTTCATCCGTTGGCGGTGCCACGGCGGGTGATCCGTCTGAGCGACTTCCCGCAGCTTGCCTCGGGCAAGCCGGACCTGCGGGCGATTGCGGAGCGGATCGCATGAGCGGTGTGTGGATCACCGGGGCGGCGCGCACGCCGGTGGTGCCGCGTGGCGGGGCCCTGGCGCGCCTCGAGCTGCCCGATCTTGGCGCACCGGTGGTGCGCGCGGCGCTGGCGCAGGCCGGTCTGGACGCGGGTCAGGTGGGGGAGGTGATCCTGTCCAACGCCCTGGGCGGGGGCGGTAATCCGGCGCGGCTGGTGGCGCTGGCGGCCGGATTGCCCGAGCGGGTCGCGGGTCTGAGCATTGACCGGCAATGCGCGGGGGGGCTGGATGCGCTGGTTTTGGGGGCGGCGCTGATCCGCGCGGGACAGGCCGAGGTGGTCGTTGCGGGCGGGGTCGAAAGCTATTCGCGCCGCCCGTTGCGCCTGCGCACCGATCCCGACGGCGGCGCACCCGTGGCCTTCGAGCGTCCGCCCTTTACGCCCTGGCCCGCGCGCGACCCCGAGATGGTCGATGCCGCGCAGGCGCAGGCGCAGCGGTTGGGAATCAGCCGCGCGGCGCAGGACGACTGGGCCATCGAGAGCCATCGCAAGGCGCGGGCGGCGCGGTTTGGCGCGGGCGAGATCGTGCCGCTGGCGGGGGCAACGCGCGATGCGTTTACGCGCAATTTATCGCCCCGCCTTTGTGCCCGCGCGCCGATGGTGAGCGCGACGATCAGCGCGGCGACCGCGGCGGTGGCCGCGGATGGGGCGGCGTTCTGCGTGCTGGTGTCGGATCGCGTGGCGCAGCAATCGGGCGCAATGCAGGCGGTGGAATATCTGGACGGTGTCACGCTTGGGGGCGATCCCGAATGTCCGGGCGTGGCCCCCGTGGCGGCGATCAAAGCGGTGCTGTCAGGGCAGGGGATGGGCGCGCGCGATCTGGCGGTTGCCGAAATCATGGAAGCCTACAGCGTGCAGGCGATGGCCTGCGTCGAGCTTGCCGCTCTGGCGCACGGCATCGTCAATCGCGGCGGCGGCGCCTTGGCGCGGGGTCATCCCATCGGGGCCTCGGGGACGATCAACGCGGTGCGTCTGGTGCATGAACTCTGTGCGCAGCCCTGTGGGGCCGTGGGCGTGGCGGCGATTGCGGCGGCGGGCGGATTGGGGACGGCGGTGCTTATGCGTCGAAGCCGCTGAGGGTTGCAAAGGCCTCCAGCGGCGCGCGTTCGGTGCGCAGGGTGTTGACGGCGGCCTGCGGATCGGCGCGGCCCAAGGCAAGGCCGCAGACCACCATTTCGTCCTCGGGCAGGGCGAGATGGGCATGGGCAAGATCGGCGTAATTGGCCAATGCGCCGATGCCGCAGGTCGCAAAGCCGCGCGCCTGGGCGGCCATCATCAGCGCCATCAGCGCAAGGCCGAGGTCCATGAAACAGCCTTTGCCCATGGCGGGGTCGATGGTCACGACCACCCCCACGGGGGCGTCGAAGAAGCGGTAGTTGGCGGCAAATTGCGCACGCCGCCCCGCAAGGTCGCGCCGTTCGATGCCGAGGGTTTGGTAGAGGCCGAACCCCGCAGCGCGCTGGCGCGCTTTCAGAACGCCCGGCATGGGGTCGGGAAAGTAGGAATATTGCGAGACGGGCGCGCGGTTTTGCGCGGCGGCCTCGGTGAGGCATGCGCACAGCTGGGCCAGCGGGGCACCTGTGAGGGCGTGGAATTTCCCCGGTTGCAGGTTGGCGCCCGAGGGCGCGCTGCGCGCGGTTTCCAGAATGGCGACCACATCGGCGCGCGGCACCGGATCGCGCAGGAAGCCGCGCACGGAGTGGCGCTGCCGCAAGAGGGTTTCTATCGCAGCAGCGCTTTGGGTCATGCGCGCGAAAGCAGGCTGTCGGGGCGCGCTTTGGCAAGGCCGGAGGTGATGCCGCCGGCCAGCACGGCCTTGATGATATCGCCGGGGATAAAGGCGGTGACGAGCAGCGCGGCTTCGGGGAAGGTTTTGCCCAGCATCAGCGCAAGGCCCATCGCGCCAAAGACATAGAGCACGACCACACCGCCGATGATCGATGCCACGGAGGCGACGAGGGGGAGGGGGCCTTTCCAGCGCTCGACGATCAGGCCGGTGGTGAAGGCGGCGATGGGAAAGCCGACGAGAAAGCCGACGGTGGGCGAGGCAAAGACGCCCAGACCGCCGCGTCCCCCCGCCAGAAGCGGCAGGCCGAGTGCGACGAGCGCGAGGAAGAGCAGCACCGCCAGCGCGCCGCGTTTGGCGCCCAGAACCGTGCCGCAGAGCATCACGGCGAGGGATTGTGCGGTGATCGGCACGCCAAAGCCGAGGGTAACGGCGGGAAGAAATCCGAGGGCGGCGATAAGTGCTGCAAAAAGGGCGATACGGGCGATGTTGCGTTCCATGAAATGTCCTATTTCGGGAATGACGATGGGTTGGGTGGTGATGTTGGGGGAGGTTCTAAGCCGCCGCGGGCGCGCAAGGCAAGCGCGACGTGATCGGCGTCGTCGAGGGCAAGGGCTGCCATCGGGGTGATGATTTTCCAGCTGGGGCGGCGGCGGGCACGGGCGCGCCAGGCCTCGGCGAGGCGTTCGCCTTTGTGGGTGAGGGCAGGGGTAAAGCGGATCACCAGCGCGATGGACAGTTCGATCGCGCGCGTGGAAAGCCCCAGTTTGCGCAGTGGCGTGAGCAGCCACGACAGCACGGCGATCATGTCGCTGAGCGGCGTGGTCATGGTGACGAAATTGGCCAGAGCCACGGCATTGATGAGGCGCAGGCTGATGGTCAGGCCGGCGGCGATTTCGCCGCTGATCCCGTGCCACAGGGCAATCACGAGGAGGAAGGGCCACAGGGGGCGCAGGCTGGTGATCCCGGCGCGGGCAAAAAGCGGGCCTGCGCTGAGGTAGAGCGCGGCGGTGGCGACGCAGGCGAGGCCGAGGGGCGCGGGGGCACTGACGGCGAAGAGGGCGAGAGTTGTCAGCGGCAGCGCCGCGAGTTTGACGCCCGCGGGGAGGCGGTGCGCCCAGATTTTAGTCGGGGAGGTCAGCGAGATCATCGAGCGCCCCCCAGTCGTGCATCTGCGCCACGAAGGGGGGCAGGACGGTCGCGGGCGGGCCATCGGCGCGGATTTTGCCCCCGTCAACCCAGATCACGCGGTCGAAATCCGCGAGCGCGTCGGGGTCGTGGGTGATCAGCACGACGGTGGTGTCGATCCGCGCGACATAGCGTTGCAGTTGCAGGCGGGTGGCGATGTCGAGGCCCGAATAGGGTTCGTCGAGCAGCACGGTTTTGGGGGCCATCGCCAGAACGGCCATCAGGCAGACCAGTTGTTTCTGCCCCTGCGAGAGGGTGTGGGTCGCGGCATCTTCCCAGTGGGATTTATTGAATTTCGACAGGATGTCAGTGACTTGCGTGGCGACTTGGGATTTGGAGCGGCCCAGTTGCAACAGGCCGAAGGCCAGTTCTTCGCGCACGGTGGGAAAGATGATCTGATGGTCGGGGTTTTGAAACAGGATGCCGATGTTGCGCAGCGCTGCCTTGCGGTCGTGCATCATGTCGGCGCCGTTCAGGGTCGCGGTGCCGCTTGTGGGGGGGATCAACCCTGCGAGCACCCGCGCGAGGGTGGTTTTGCCCGAACCGTTGCGCCCGATGATGCCGATGCGCCGCTCGTTGGCCGTCAAGGTGATGCCGTCCAGCAGGGTGCGCCCCGACAGGCGCAGCGTCAGGTCGCGCAGGTCGAACTGCGGGGCGGGAGTGGATGTGGCACGCAAGAGCTTTTGCTCCAAAGAGGGATCAACGGGGTGTAACGCATCTGTGCAAAGCAGAAATCCCGACAAAGGTCGAGGCGGCGCGGCGATTTTGCGCGACCGAAGGGGGCAGGGGCGCGTTGATTGCGCGACCGAAGGGGCAGGGGCGCGTTGATTGCGCGCCTGAAGGGGGCAGAGGGGGGGTGCATAGAAATCCGGCACTTGGGCCAAAAGCGGATTTTGGCGGGTGTCGGCGCGGTTTTCGGGACGCTTTCAGGTGACAGGGCCGTGGACTGACCCTAACGTAAAGGGGTGTTGGACCCAAGGGCTTGCGGCGCGATGGCGTGGCAGAACCCCGCAGAACCCCTTGGAAACGGACGGGTTTTGCCCCTAAACTGGACTGGAAACATTATGAGTGCGATTGCCGAAGCTCCCCCCAAAACATTCATTCACGTCGCCGAGGTCTGGGTGCCGATGGATGGCGTCTTGCAGCAGAAATCCGGCCTTTATTCGACCAAACCCGAGTTTGCCAAAGCGTCGGTCAAGGAATCCTTTGCCAAGGGGGAGGGTCTTCCGGGCAAGGCATGGGCAGAGGCGCGGCCGGTTGTTTTGAAGGAATTCGACGGCTCCTATTTCAAACGCAGCGAGGCGGCAAAAGCGGCCGGTCTGACCAGTGCCGTGGCGATTCCGGTCTTTGCCGGCGAGACGCTGAAAGCGGTGCTGGTGGTTCTTTGCGGCGATGATGCGGCCCATGCGGGCGCGATCGAACTTTGGGGGCAGACGGGTGACTGTCTGGCGCTGGAGGATGGCTATTACGGTACGGCGGCGGCGTTTGCGGGCCTGTCCAAAGAGGTGACTTTTCCGCGCGGTCGCGGGCTTGTTGGCGGGGTTTGGGCCGCGCATACGCCGGTGTTGATGCGCGATCTGGGCGCATCCTACGGGTTTTTGCGGGCGCAGGGCGCGCGCGAGGCCGGTTTGACGACGGGCATCGGCCTGCCTGTCGAGGTTCCGGGCGCGCGCGACTATGTGCTGACGCTTTTGTCGTCGCAAGACACCCCCATCGCGCGGCGGTTCGAGATTTGGGATGCGCGCCCCGAGCTTGTGGGGACGACGCAAAAAGCGCTGCGCATGGACGGGATCTGCGCCATCGAGGGTCTGCTGTGCCCGCGCGAAAACCCCCCAACGGATGCGGTGAGTATCGGCGCCTGGCAAGGGCCGGTCGGGCAGGTGCTTGGGTCTGGATTGCCCTATGTGCAGGGCACAAGCACGGGCTTGCCCGAGGGCTACGGGTCGATGATGGCGCTGCCGATCTATCGCGACGGCGCGCTGACCCATATCGTGGCGTGGTATTTGTAACACCCATCCCATCGGCGGGGGCGGCGGCGCGCGTCGCATCCCCCGATCCGGTGCCAGAGGCGCAGTTCCCCGCAAGCGTCGATCCATAGCGCAATATCAAATTCTTATAGACGCAGGCTAACGCTTGATCCTTTTGTCGAGACTGCATTGTGTGAGGCAGCGACAAAAATGGAGAATACAATGAGCGATAGCATCGAATGGAGCCGTCAAGAAGACGTTGAACGGATTTGGCTGAAAGAGGGTATCGAATTTACCCATCGTTTGATTACCAAAGACAATCAAGGGTCGTCCTTTTCGTTCCACATTACCACGTTCAAACCCGATTTCGAACATACGGCCATCGGCGACGGGGTGCATGAAAGTGTGCTGTTCTGCTTGCATGGCGGGTCGACGCAGACGCTGCCCGACGGGCGCGTCCACGCGTTCCGCCCGGGGGATGCCATGTATCTGCCCAAGGAATTCACCTATGAACATAAGGTCGGCAGTGGCGGGCTTGTGATGGCGGTTGCGTGTAACCCCTCGCGGTAAAGACGGCCGGGCCTCACGACAGGGCGCTCAAAGACAGGCGGGCGGCAGCGTTTGATGACGCTGCCGCCCGGTTTGCGTGATCACATCCGCAGGTCGTTTTGAAAATATTTAATCTAATCAAATTTCTACTAGCCATAGCCATCCATTATGGCCCTATGCAGAGTGCTTTGTAGCGCGAAAAAAATTCCACTCCTACGCTGAATTCCAATCTGGAGGGCCGTTTTAGACATCCCGACGGATTGCAAAAAAATAATCAACGGGGAAACGAATATATCATGCGACATCCATTTATAAATCGCTTTGCCGCACAATCGGCCTCCACGCTGACATCGCACATTCGCAAGCGCGCCAAAGCCGCGGGCAAGACACTTTTGATGTCCAGCGCGGCAGCGGTCATGGCGCTGCAAGCCGCCGCCCAGGACGTGACGGTCGTCATCGATCCCATCGCCTCCGAGAGCAATCTCTACTGGGAAACCGAGGGGGCGTTTATGTTGCCCTCGCTGCAGGGTCTGGTGGGCAATAATCCCGAAACCGGAAAATACGATACCAGCGGGTTGGCCGAAAGCTGGAAGGCAAATGAGGATCTGACCTCCTGGACCTTCACGCTGAAACCGCAGGCCGAGTTCCACGATGGGTGGGGCCCTGTCACCGCCGAGGATGTGGTGCACAGCTTTAACCTGCATATCGGCGATGACAGCCGTTTGAGCGGCATTGGCAACCTGCGCGACGCGACCGTTACCGCCGTCGATGCCCAGACGGTTCGCTTTGACCTGCCTGCGCCGCAAGCCGATTTCCTGTTCATGCTGGCCGGGCGCGGGGTGCTGGCGATCTACAGCAAGGCACAGTTCGACGCCGAGGGGCTTGAGGGCTACAAAACAAAGCCCGCCGGCACCAGTCCGCTGGTCTATGAGTCCAGCGAGCTTGGCCAGGGGATGACGTTCTCGACCGCTCAAGACCACTGGAGCGGCGTGGATGCCGATTATGACACCCTGTCGATCCGCTTTGTCGGGGAGGCGGCAACCAAGCTGGCGATGTTGCTGTCACATGAGGCCGATATCGTGAGCCTGTCGCGCGAGTTGCAGCCACAGGCGCTGGACGCCGGGTTTGAAATCCTTGCCTCGACACAGGGGGCGTCGCAAACGTCGATGGTCTTTGGCGCGCTTTACACCGATCCCGAGGGGGGCGAATTGCCCACCGGTTTGCCCTGGGCGGATGTGCGGGTACGCGAGGCGATGAACCGCGCGCTGGACCGCTCGCAATTGCTTGAGGTGCTCTACGATGGCCGCGCCGAAGCCCTGCCGGTGTTCACCATGGACGCGCAATACGAGGGTTACACCCCCGCCCTTGCCGATCGTTTCGACGCAGATTACGGCTATGACCCCGAACGGGCGATGGCGTTGTTGGCCGAGGCCGGTTACCCCGATGCCTTTGGCGATCCGGTGATCCCGATCATCGTCACCTCCCTGCCGGGCAACCCGGAATTTCCGCTGATTTCCGAATTGGCGCAGGCCTATTTCGAGGCCGTCGGCTTGCAAACAGAAATGCGTGAAATGGACGGGGCATCCATCCTGTCGGCCCGTCGTGATCGCAATGCGCCCTGGATCATGCCGGTGCGCAATGCGCCGATCCGGCCCGCACAGGTCGGGCTTCAGGTTTATTTCAGCAAGGTAAACCGCCCGACCGCCTATGTGGATGACGCGCAAATCAACAGCGTGTTTGACGAACTTGCGGCCTCGACCGACATGGCCGAGCGCGATGCGCTTGCCTCGCAGATTTTCACCAAGCTCTATGATGATTACACCCACATGCCGCTCGCGAAAATCTTTGCCGAGGTCACGGTCGATCCCGACACGATCACGGGTTGGACCTTTCCCGGGTCGACGTCGAGCGGGTTGAGCCATTTCGAGCTGATCAAGACCGCTGAGTAAATGCATCTCGGGATGGCCTGCGGGCCGTCCCGACCAAAGGGATCGGTCATGAAACGCTATATTCTCATTCGGCTGCTCGAAAGCCTTGCGGCGATCTTTGTGATCACCGTTCTGGTGTTCGCCTTGACGCATATGTCGGGCAGCCCCGTGGATGCCTTGTTGCCGCAAGACGCCACTCAAGAACAAATCGACGCGCTCGTCAGCGCCTGGGGCCTCGATCAGTCCTTGCCCCGCCAGTACCTCTCGTTTCTGGGCAATGCCCTTCAGGGGGATTTCGGGGACTCGCTGAAATGGCGCGGGTATTCGGCGATGGGGGTTGTTGCCGACCGCCTGCCGCAGACGCTTTATCTGGGGGGGATTGCGGTCGCGATTTCCGTCGTTGTCGCCCTGCCGCTGGGGGTGATGGCCGCGATGAGAAAGGGTGGCAAGCTTGATAAAGCGGCGCAATTGTTCAGCCTTTTTGGCCAGTCCATCCCGCAATTCTGGTTCGCGATCCTGCTGATCTGGTTCTTTGCGGTGGCGCTTCAGCTCTTGCCGACCTCCGGTTCGGGAAGCTGGCAGCACGTCATCCTGCCCGCCATCGCGATGGCGTGGTTCCAGATTGCCGCGCTGAGCCGCCTGACGCGCTCTGCCATGCTCGAAGTGCTCGACGCCGAATATGTCAAACTGGCGCGGGTCAAGGGGGTGTCGGAAACCCGGGTGGTCTGGGTCCATGCCCTGCGCAATGCCGCCGTGGTGCCGCTGACCTATTTCGGCGTGCTTGCCGGTTCGGTTTTGACCGGTTCTGTGACCATCGAAACCGTCTTTTCCTGGCCGGGTCTGGGCTGGGTCGCCATCGAGGCCATCCGCGCGCGGGATTTTCCCGTGGTGCAGGCCGTCGTGGTGATTTTCGCCCTCATCTACATCGTTTGCAACTTTTTGGTGGATATTCTGAATGCTTACATCGACCCGCGCGTCCGCGCCTGAGCGGTCACCAAAGCGGCGCCGGATAGTGTCCGCCAGCCTTTGGACCCTGCCTTACTTTCCCATTGCCATCCTCCTGTGTGTGCTGATCATCCCGGGCTTGTTTGCCGATTTCATTGCCCCTCATGGAGCGCAGGAGATGAACATGCAGGCCCGTCTGCAGCCGCCGGTATTTTTCGGCGGCACCTGGGAGTATATCCTCGGGACCGACCGGCTGGGCCGCTGTATCCTGAGCCGGACCATGCATGGCGCCTGGTATGCCATGTCAATCTCGGCCACGGGGATCATCGTGGGGGTCACCATCGGCACCACGCTTGGCCTGCTTGCGGGATATGCGCGCGGCTGGGTGGATACCCTGGTGATGCGCCTTGTCGATATCACGCTGGCCCTGCCGGCCATTTTGCTGGCGCTGGCACTGGCGGCGATGTACGGGCCGAGTTTCAAATCGGTGATCACGGTGGTCGCCTTCGTGCTCTGGGCCTATTTCGCGCGGCAGGTCCGGGCCGAGGTACTGGTGCTGCGCGAGCGTGATTTTGTTGCCCGTGCCAAGGTCGCCGGCGTGTCGCATGTCAAAATCCTCCTGCGCCATATCCTGCCCAATGTGCTCAACACCATTGTCGTGCTGGCGACGCTTCAGGTTGGCATCGTGATTTCGCTTGAGGCTTCGTTGAGCTTTCTGGGGATCGGTATTCCGCGCCCGACCCCTACCTGGGGCATTCTGGTCGCGGACGGGCGTCAATTGATTGTCTCGGCGTGGTGGATTTCGTTTTTCCCCGGCCTTGCGATCCTGCTTACCGTTCTTTCTATCAACCTGTTGGGCGATTGGCTGCGTGATCGACTTGACCCTAAAACGAGGCCGATGTGATGCCACTTGATCCACAATCGGAGGTCGTGCTCGAGGTCCGCAACCTGACCACGACGATTTCCATTCGAACCGATGAATTCGCCGCGGTCGATAACGTCAGCCTTTCGCTCAAACGCGGGGAGACGCTGGGGCTGGTGGGGGAGTCGGGTAGCGGCAAATCCCTGACCGGTCTGTCGCTGCTGAATCTGGTGCCAAAACATGCCGCCCGGGTCGCGGGCGGTGCGGTGATGCTGGACGGGGTCGATCTGTTGCAGCTGTCCGAGCGCGAGATGCGGCGTGTGCGCGGCAAGAAGATCTCGATGATCCTGCAAGATCCGCAAACCTCGCTCAACCCGTCCTTTAGCGTGGGTAGCCAGATCGGCGAAGCCCTGTCGCTGCACACGGATGTGCCCAAAAAGGGCCTGAAGGCGGCGGCGGTCGAGATGCTGCGCCGCGTGCGGGTTGCTGCCCCCGAACACCGCGTCGACGCCTATCCGCACCAGATGAGCGGGGGCATGCGCCAGCGCGTTGTCGGGGCCATCGCGATTTCCTGCGCCCCCGATGTCATCATCGCGGATGAACCGACGACCTCGCTCGATGTCACGGTACAGGCGCAATACATCCGTCTGTTGCAGGAATTGCAGGCCGAGACGGGCATGGGGATTATCTTTATCACCCATGATTTCGGGATCGTGGCCAAGGTCTGTCATCGTTTGGCGGTGATGTACGCCGGGCAGATCGTCGAAACCGGCCCCGTCGAGCGGATTTTCGATGCGCCCGGGCATCCCTATACCCAAGCGCTGCTTGGTTCTGTGCCCAAGCTGCACGGCCAACAGGGGCGGCTGCCGTCGATCAGCGGCAATCCACCGGCGCTGTGGAATAAACCCAAGGGCTGTAAATTCGCCCCCCGCTGTCCGCTTGCCGATACCCGCTGCCACACCGAGGAGCCACCGGTTTATGACACGCCCGATCAAGACGGGCGTGAACATTGGGCCCGCTGCTGGAGACTGGAAACGCAATGACCCCCCCATCCTAGAAGTGCGGGATCTGACCCGCGTGTTCAACGTCTCGGGCGGCCGGCAAGTGCGCGCCGTCGAAGGCATCAATTTCAAAATCAATGCAGGCCGGACCTTGGCATTGGTCGGTGAATCGGGCTGTGGCAAGACCACCCTGACCAAGATGCTTTTGCGTCTGGATACCCCCACCGCCGGACAGGTTCTGGTCGATGGTGTGGACATTGCAGGGCTGCGCGGGGCGCCGCTCAAGGCCTTTCGCGCCAAGGTTCAAGCGGTTTTCCAGGACCCTTGGGCTTCGCTTAGTCCCCGGATGCGGGTGCGCGACATCGTGGCCGAGCCGTTGCAGGCAACAAGCACCCTGTCGGCAAAGGAAATTGACCTTCGGGTGCATGAGGTGCTGGAATCCGTGGGGCTTCGGGCGGATCAGGCGCGCAATTTCCCGCATGAGTTCTCGGGCGGGCAGCGCCAACGTATCGCGATTGCCAGCGCTTTGGTGTCGCGGCCGCAACTGATCGTGCTTGACGAGCCGGTATCGGCGCTGGATGTGTCGATCCGCTCGCAGATTATGAACCTGTTCAAAGATATCCAGGAGAGCACGGGGGTGAGCTTTCTTCTGGTTGCCCACGACCTTGCGACGACCCGCTATCTCGCGGATGACGTGGCGGTGATGTATCTGGGGCGGATTGTGGAATTCGGCCCCGCTGAACAGCTCTTTACCGCGCCCCAACACCCGTACACAAAGGCACTTTTTTCAGCAGCATTGCCAAGCCATCCCAAGGCACCGCAACAGGAAATCGTGCTGGAGGGCGAAATGCCATCGCCGTTGGACCCGCCAACAGGCTGCGCTTTTCACCCGCGTTGCCACCTGCGGCTGGGGGATATCTGCGTCACGCAGCGCCCCGTGATGCAGGGGCCGCAGCAGGATGTTACCCTTGCCTGTCACCGCGGGTTCGAAAGTGTAGAGGTTTGATTTGAAGTCATAAATTTTAAGGATCGTTTCTTTCGATCCTTTTGCATCCGATCCTCAGGGGCCGTATCGTTCTGGCAAACGATGCGGTCTTTGATGTTGTGACAGGGCCGGAATGCGCCGCCCCGCACCATTGGCGCGGGGTCTGTTTTGTGGGGCGGCGCGCGCTGTCGCCATAGGAAATGTTTATACCCATAGTTTCAGATAAATGGCGCGTTTTGCTTTGCCGCGTTGCTAGGCTTGTCTCCAATCGGCCCGACACAACCGCCTGACCTGCGGTGCGGGGCCCGCAACCCCTCAGGAGACCCCCATGAGCACGTTTCACCCTGCCAGCCGCGTAAGCAACATCAGCATTTCACCCACGACCGTTGCCGCCCAAAAGGCGCGTGATCTCAAAGCCGCGGGGCATGATATTCTCAACCTGACCGTCGGCGAGCCGGATTTCGACACGCCCGAGCTGATCAAGCAGGAGGCCATTCGCGCCATCAATGCGGGCGAGACAAAATACACGCCGGTCAATGGCACGCCCGAGCTGCGCCGCGCGATCCAGCAGGATTTCGCCACCCGGCTCGGGATTGAAACCACGCTGGATGCGATCTGCGTCGGCGGTGGCGCCAAGCAAATCCTGTTTCTCGCGCTCATGGCTTCGGTCGAGAAGGGGAGCGAAGTGATCATCCCCGCGCCCTATTGGGTGTCCTATCCCGATATGGTTGTGGCCAATGGCGGTACGCCTGTCATCGTCGCTTGCCCCGAGGACACAGGATTCAAATTGACGCCGGAAGCTCTGGAGGGCGCCATCACGCCCAACACGCGGTGGTTGATCCTGAACTCGCCCTCCAATCCCACGGGCGTCGCCTATACCGCGCAGGAGCTGAAAGCACTGGGTGCGGTTCTGGCCAGACATCCCCATGTCTGGGTGCTGTGCGATGAAATCTACGACCGCATCTGGTTTGCCAGTTTCGAGGCGACCAGCATCGTGGGAGCCTGCCCCGCGCTTGCCGATCGTGCTCTGGTCGTCAACGGGGTGTCCAAGTCCCATGCGATGACCGGCTGGCGGATCGGCTATGGCGTGGGCCCGCTGCCGCTGATCAACGCGATCAACAAGCTGCAATCGCAGATGTCGTCCTGCCCGT
Source organism: Aquimixticola soesokkakensis (assembly GCF_900172375.1). Lineage (GTDB taxonomy): Bacteria > Pseudomonadota > Alphaproteobacteria > Rhodobacterales > Rhodobacteraceae > Aquimixticola > Aquimixticola soesokkakensis. Next base: position 83,989 of record NZ_FWFS01000011.1, read on the forward strand.
CGTCGATCAGTCAGGCGGCGGCTGCGGTGGCCCTGACCGGCGATCAGTCGGGCGTGCAAGCCCAGGTTGCCGTCTACCGCGAGCGGCGCGACCGTGCGTTGGAGCGCCTCAATGCGATCGAGGGGCTGAGCTGCATCGAACCCGATGGCGCGTTTTACCTTTATGCCAATTGCCAAGGGGTGATCGGCAAGTCCACTCCCGAGGGCCAAGTGATTGCGAACGATCAGGATTTCGTACTGTACCTGTTGGAAAAAGCGGGTGTTGCGGCGGTGCATGGCGCAGCCTACGGGTTGGAGCCCTACTTTCGGATTTCGACCGCGACCTCGTTGGAGGTGATTGACGCGGCCTGCGACCGGATCGAGGCGGCGTGCCGCGCTTTGCGCTAGGCGCGGTTTTCAGGCCGCGGGGCGCAAGGAGGTCTGACCGGTGAGGTGGGACTGGCGTTGGACAAGGCCGCGCGCTGTCCCACCTGAACTTTTAGCCAGCTTATCGCCGGACGCACTTGAGGTAGGTTGGGCACGGGAGGGTATAAGGTAACGTGATAGCTTCGGCGGAATGTCGAGGCCAAAGGAGACGCGATATGTCCGTTGATTTTCGAAAACTGCAAAGCTTCGTCAAGATCATTGATGCTGGCAGCATCTCGCGGGCGGCGGGGCTTTTGAATACGGTCCAGCCAGCGCTCAGCCAGCAGATTGCAGCCCTCGAACAGCATTTCGGGCAAAAGCTTTTGATCCGCTCCAATAGCGGTGTGACGCCGACCGAGGCCGGTCTTGTGCTTTATCGCCACGCGCAGCTCATGCTCAAATATCTCGAACAGGCGTCGCTTGATATCAGCCGTGCGTCGCAGGCGCTGGCAGGACATGTGTCGATTGGGCTTGCGACCTATTCCTCATCTTCCACGCTGTCGTTGCCGATTATCCAGGAGGTGCGGCGCATCCATTCCGGGATTACGGTGCATATCAACGACAGCTTCGGCCAGATCCTGAGCGAGCTGGTGATGAGCGGTCGCATGGACATGGCGATCATCTATGCAAGTCAACCGATCAAGGGCACTAAGCTGACGCCGCTGTTTTCCGAAGAGCTGTTTCTGGTCGCCAACGCCGAGACGGACATGGGCGGATCGCAGGACGCCTCGCTGGATTTGAAGACGCTGGAAAACCTGCCGCTGGTTCTGCCCGGCCGTGGCCATTTCCTGCGCAAACTCATCGACGAGGCTTTTGCGCGGGTGCGTATCGACCCCGTGGTGGTCGCCGAAATCGATTCGGTGCCGTCGCTTGCGGCCGCGGTGAAATCGGGGATCGGTGCATCGATCCTGCCGCTGTCGGTGGTGCGCGGCACACCGGGCCTAGAAAATGCGCATGTGCGCAAACTGGTCAAGCCGGCCATCCGTGCCGACGTCTCGCTCTGCACCCCCGATCCGGCACCCATGAGCGAACCGGCCCTGGCTGTAAAAGCCGTTCTTTTAAAGGTGGTCGCCGAGTTAATCGAAAAACCCCAAGCCGGTTTGATGCTGGTCTGACAGGCCCCGCAGACGGGCGCTGCGCACTCCGCCATAAGATTTTGCAATAAACATAGAGCGGCATTGTTTTGGCGATTTCGCCGCGTCTGGGTCAGCGTTTGAATATGGCAGTTTGATGACACAACGTCGCGGACCGCCGGACAATCGCTCAGAAAAAATAAGCAATAGGGATAATTAAAATGACAAAATCTTCGTTCCGTACCGTCCTGAGTGCCAGCACCATGGCCCTTTGTGCCGCGATGGCTTTGCCCGCTTTGGCGCAGGATGCGGACATCAAGATCGGTCTGGTGTCGCCCAATTCCGGTGCCAACGCGCGCTACGGATCCTTTGCCCAACGCGGTGCGGCCCTTGCGGCCAAAGAGATCAACGAAGCCGGTGGTATCGATGGCCGCATGATTGAAATCTTTCCCGCCGATAGCGTGTGTACCCCTGTTGAGGGCGTGTCCGCGACCCAGCGTCTGATCAACCAGAACGAAGTCGATTTCATCATCGGCGATATCTGTTCCTCCGTGACCCTGGCGATGCAGCCGCTGGTCGAGGATGCCAAGGTCGTGCTGGTCAATGCGGCCTCCTCGAACCCGCAGATCACCTATCAGGCTGGTGTGGGCGGCTATAAATATTCCTTCCGCAACTACCCCACCGACGAAGTGCGCGCGCTGTCGATTGCGAAATATGCGGCCGAAAAGGGGCTGACCAAGCTTGCCGTGCTGTCGGTCGATAGTGACTACGGACGCGGTGCCATCGATTTCACCAAGAAATATATCGATGATCTGGGCGTCACGCTGGTGTCGGAGGACTACTACAAGGAGGGCGAGGTCGATTTCCGATCGGTCCTGACCAAAGTGCGCAAATCCGACGCCCAGGCGATCCTGATGTATGGTCTGGCCGATACCACCCCCATCATCGCGCGCCAGATGATCGAAGCAGGCCTTGCCGGCAAGTTGCCCCTGTTGGGCAATGGTGAATTCTCCGCCGCCGCCACCATCGAGGCCGCGCCCAAAGCCATGGACGGCGCGATCGAGGCAGCGGCCTGGTTGCCCGCCTACGATAGCGAAGGCTCCAAAGCTTTCGTCGCTGCTTACGAGGCGGCATATGACGGCGAAGAGCCCAACAACCACGCCTATGGTCATTGGGAAACCCTGCATCTGCTTGCGCAGGCCATCGACGATGCGGATTCGATTGATGCCGATGCGGTTGTGGCAGCGCTTGAGGCCATTTCGTTCGAAAGCCCGATGGGCACCATCACCTTCGACGACCACCATCAGGCAATCCGCCCGCTTTTGCTGCTGGAAATCGAAGACAACGCGCCTGTCGTGACCGGTTCCGTGACCGGGGCCGTCACCTACGCAGACAACTAAGATCCACAGGGTAAGGCACAAGCCGCTATGTACTTTTTACTAGAACAGATCCTCAATGGCGTCTCGAGCGGGGCGGTCTATGCGATCGTCGCGGTCGGGATGACCATGATCTTCGGTGTCATGCGCGCCATCAACTTTGCGCATGGCGAATATTACATGATCGGGACCTTTGGGGGCTGGTATGCCACGAGCGCCCTTGGCCTGCCTTACCCTGCGGCGATCCTCTTTGGCGTGGCGGTGACAATTGTCATCGCCTACGTCATCGGCAAATTCGTCATGCAGCGGATGATCGGTGCGCCGGTCGAGGCCAGTGTGGTCGCGACGCTCGGCGTGTCGCTCGTGCTGCAGAATACTGCCATCCTGATTTTTGGCGGCAGCTATAAATTCTTTTCCGCAGGCTACATCGAGCCGGTGTTTTTCGGAGACGTCGGCATCGCCCAGCAGCGTTTGTTGATCATCCTTGTGTGTATTCTTGTGTTCCTCGGGCTGGAACTGATGGTGGGATTTACCCGCATGGGCAAAACCATCCGCGCGGTGTCGCAAAACATCGAGGCCTGCGAAGTTGTCGGGATCGACGTCAAGAAGGTCGTGATGACCACCTTTATCCTCGGGACTGCGCTTGCGGGGTTCTCGGGCATTCTGACAGCACCCGTCAACGTGTCGGTCTATGGCGGTATGGGCGAGATCATCACCTTTAAAACCTTGCCGATCATTGTGATGGGCGGGCTTGGCAACGTGCGCGGCACGCTGGCGGCTGCGATGATTTTGGGCATCGCAGAGTCCCTCGTGGCCGGTCACTTCGGCCTGCAGTACCGCGACTCTGTCGGCTTTATCACCCTGATCCTCATGCTGTTGTGGCGTCCGCACGGCCTCTTTTCCTCTCGTGCCCGTTTCTAATGCGGCCCCCCCGTCAAAAGAGAAATATGATGAATAATACTCCTCTCTCGACCACAGCCAGTGATCCCAAACGGCGCAATTTGCGCGCGCCGATCGTGATTGCGCTGGCGGTGGTGGCCTTGGGTGCGCCGATGGTTCTGGGAACCTATGCGGTCCACGCCATGGTCATCGCGTTGATTTTCCTGTTGCCTGCCCATGGGCTGAACCTGCTTGTCGGGTATACCGGCATGCTGTCACTGGCCCAGGCGGCGTTCTTTGGCCTTGGAGCCTATGCCTCGGCGCTGATGTCGATCCACCTCGGGACATCGTTTCCGGTCAATATGCTGGCGGCCATCGCGCTGGCCTGTGTAATCGCTGTACCTTTGGGTATTCCCGCGCTGCGGCTGCGCGATACCTCTTTCGTGATGTGTACCCTCGGGTTTGTCATCATCGGTCAGGCCATTTCCAAAAACTGGATCAGTGTGACCCGCGGTGACATGGGGTTGAACAACATCGACAAGCCGACGGTCGGTCTGGCCGGCTATAGCTGGACCGCAAGCAATCCGGTGGAAGCCTACTACCTGGCGCTGGTGTTGGCCGCTTTTGCGACCTGGGTGTTCTGGCTGGTTGTCCGCTCGCCCGCAGGTCGTAACCTGGTCGCGATCCGTGAAAACGAAACGCTGGCGGAATCGCTTGGCATTCCGACCTGGAACTACCGGCTTGCGGCCTTTGTGATTGCGGCGGGTTTCGGCGGGGCGGGCGGTAGCCTTTATGTCCACTATATTTCCGTGGCCAGCCCCCTGATGTTCCAGACACTCTACACAACCACCATGCTGATTATCGTGCTTGGCGGCGGGGCGGGGTCGATCACCGGCGTCATCTTTGGCTCCTTCCTGTTCGTGGCCCTGTCGGAGGGACTGCGCATCGCACCAGAGCTGCGGATGATTGCCTATGGTCTGTCGTTGTTGATCCTCGTGTTTCGTTTCCCCCAAGGCTTTGCGCCCTTCCTGATGCGTATCTGGGACTGGGCAGGCGGTGTCGATAAAAAGGAGGGAAGCGCATGACTTCGGGCAAAGTTTCAGTTCTCGACATCAAGGGGCTGACCAAAACCTACGGGGCCGTGACGGCGGTCGATAATGTCGATCTGCACATTGATCATGGTGAAATTCTGGGCCTGATCGGGCCGAACGGCTCGGGCAAATCGACCTTTTTCGACTGTTCGACCGGCCTTGCCACCCCTGACAGCGGCAGCGTGTCGCTGGAGGGCAGCGACATTACCAACTGGTCGCTCAACCGCATCGCCCGCGAGGGCCGCATGTTGCGCAGTTTCCAGAAAACGGTGGTTTTCAAGAAACTCGATGTCGAGGAAAATCTGGTCATTGCCGGGCAGATGTTCACCTTTCCCAGCGTTCTGTCGACGTTTTCGGTGGGCAAGCGGTCGCGGATGCGGATCGAGGGCTTGCGCAAACATGCGCGCGAACTGATCGAGCTGACGGGGCTTGGGCCGGTGGCGCATATGGCCGCGGGCAACCTGTCGGGCGGGCAGCAAAAGCTGATCCAGTTTGCCTCGATGTTGATGCCCGACCCCAGGCTGATCATGCTCGACGAGCCGATGGCCGGGATCAATCCCAAACTTGTCGAACGGGTGATCGACACCATCCGCTACGCCAACCGCGAGATGGGCGTCAGCTTTCTTATCATCGAACATAATATCGACGTGGTGACGAGCCTGTGTTCGCGGGCGATCGTTCTGGATCAGGGCCGCAAGCTGTGCGAAGGCACGCCGGCCGAGGTCATTGCAAACAAGCAAGTGCGGGAGGCTTATCTCGGTGGCTGACAATATCACCTTATCGCTGCGCGATGTCCGCTCGGGCTACGCGGCCCTCGACATCATCAACGGGGTGTCACTTGATATTCCGCAGGGCGAATTTGTCGCCCTGATGGGGCCCAATGGGGCGGGAAAATCGACCCTGCTCAAGACCATTTTCGGCATGACCACCTTCAAGGGCGGTGAAATCAACTGGCAGGGGCGCCAGATCGGCGGACTTGCCACCCGCGCCGTGCTGGGCAGCGGAATTTCCTATGTCCCGCAAGGGCGGTGCAATTTTCCGCTGATGACGGTGCAGGAAAACCTTGAAATGGCGGCCTATACGATCCGCGATCCACAGGTCAAAGCGGACCGCGATTACATCTACGAGCTGTTTCCCTCGCTGCTCAAACGGCGCGCGACATTGGCGGGGAATATGTCCGGGGGCGAGCAGCAATTGCTCGAAGTGGCGATGGCCGTGTTGCAGCGCCCCAAAATGCTGTTGGTCGACGAACCCTCTGTGGGGCTGTCGCCGGCGGCGGTGGGGATCGTGTTCGACGAGCTGCTGCGGCTGCGCGATACCGGCCTCACGATCCTGCTGGTCGAGCAGAACACGCGAAAGGCGATGGAGGTCGCGGACCGCGCGGTCATCTTGCGGCTGGGCGAAGTGATCTGGGACGGTAAACCTGCGGATATTACCCATGATGAATTGGGCGAATTGTTCCTCACCGGCAAAATGCGCGCTGAGCTCGCCCATAATGAAAAGCTATCGCAGTAGTTCATAGTGATGTTGGCCTCACGCGGTCCCGACGATCTAAGATGATCTTATAGACCGACACAGGCCCATCTTTTTTCCAACTTTACGGCGGAACCGACCTGCGGAAATTTCCGCAGCAGGGCTGCTGTGTGCAAACGATACTTAGGATACCACAATGGCAAAACTCGCATTTGATACCGGCGGCACATTTACAGATTTTGCGCTGCTCGATGATGCCGGCGATCTGCATCTTCACAAGGTTCTTTCAACCCCGCTCAATCCTGCCGATGCCGTGGTGCAAGGGGTCAGTGAACTTCTTGAACGCTACGAGAGCTCGGTGGACCGCGAGACGTTGCAGATCCTCGGGGCCACGACGGTGGTCACCAATTCGGTACTGGAACGGCGCGGCGCACAGACCGCGCTTGTCACCACCGAGGGTTTTCAAGACATCCTGCGCATTCGCAACGAAGGGCGCTATGACCTCTACGATCTGAAAATCCAATACCCTGAGCCGCTGGTCAGCCGCGCGGAAACCTATGGGGCGCCCGAGCGGATCACCGCAGAGGGCGTGGTGATGAAGGCGCTCGACGAGGAGGCCATTCGCGATCTGGGCCGCACCCTCAACGAGACGGGCATCAAATCGGTCGCGGTCAGTTTGTTGCACGCCTACAAATACCCCGACCATGAGCGTCGGGTGCGCGATCTGCTGAGCGAAACCGCGCCGGATGTCTATGTCACGATTTCCTCGGATGTCTGCCCTGAAGTGCGCGAATTTGATCGCACCTCGACGACAGTCGCCAATGCCTACACCCGCCCCTTGATGGAAAAACACGTGGATGAGTTGGCACATGCCTTTTGCGAGCGGGGCATCGAACGCGATATGTTGTGGATGACCTCGTCCGGAGGCCTCGTTCCTAGTCCGCGTGCGGCCAAACTGCCGGTGCGCCTGATTGAATCGGGTCCTGCGGCAGGGGCTGTGGCGGCGGCGGAATTCGGCCGCATCGCGGGCGAGACCAGTGTATTGTCCTTTGATATGGGCGGCACCACCGCCAAGCTGTGCCTCATCCCCAATGGCGAGCCGACCATCGCCTCGGAACTTGAGGTCGCGCATTACCATCGCTTTCGCAAAGGCTCGGGTTTCCCGCTCAAGATCCAGTCGATCCATATGATCGAAATCGGTGCCGGCGGTGGTTCGATTGCGGCGAAAAACCCGCTTGGGCTGCTCAATGTCGGCCCGCGCTCGGCGGGCGCTTTGCCCGGACCTGCGGCCTACGGGCGCGGCGGCACAGAGCCAACGGTCACCGATGCGGATATCGTTTTGGGCTATATGGGCACAGGCAACTTCGTGGGCGGCAGTTTCAAAGTGTCCAAAGACGCGGCCATCGCGGCGATCGACAAGCTGGCGGCAGAACTGGGCGTGACGCGGGAACGCTGTGCCTGGGGCATCCATGATCTGGTGAACGAGGCCATGGCCAAAGCGGCCGCGATGCATGCGACCGATCTTGGCGTCGATCCGCGCGCGCTGCCGATGGTCGCCTTTGGCGGCGCCGGGCCGGTCCATGCCTACGGCATCGCCCGCAAACTCGGGATCAACCGGATCATCTGCCCGACCGGGGCCGGGGTTACCTCTGCGCTTGGCCTGATGATTGCGCCAGTGGCAGTCGATGTATCGGCGTCGCGTCCCATGCGCCTTGACGCTTGGGACAGTGCCACGGTCAAACCCATTCTGGACGACCTCGCAGCACAGGGCAGGGATGTGGTTGCGGCCGCCGGTGTTGCGTCTCAGTCCATTGAATATCGCTATACCGTCGATATGCGCCATGTCGGTCAGGGGCATGAAATCAGTGTCACCTTGCCCGCTCTTGATCTGCCGCAGGCCGAATTCCTCGCCGAGGTCGAACGCCGGTTCTACGCGCATTACATCGAGTTGTTCGGTCGCAAGGTCGAAAATTCCAGCATTGAAATCATCACCTGGCGCATGCGTGCAAGCGGCACCAAATCCGAGGCGCAGCGCCCCGTGACCGAAGTTGTCGGACCCAAGGCCCTCAAAGGGCATCGCACGATCTATTTCGACAGCCTCGGGGCGTCGGTCGAGACCCCGATCTACGATCACTACGCGCTTGCGGTGGATGCGCCGATTGCCGGTCCTGCCATCATCGAACAGCGCGAGTCGAGCATTGTCATGGGCCCTGAGGGCACTGCGCATGTCGACGCCAAAGGAAACCTCATCATCGATATCGAGGAGTAAGCACCATGGCTAAACTTACCGCCGACCTTACCGACCCTATTACCCTTCAGGTGATGTGGAACCGGCTGATTTTTATCGCCGACCAAGCCGACAACGTGTTGGGGCGCACTGCCTTTTCGCCCATCGTGCGCGAAAACCATGACTATGTGACCGTTCTGCTGGACAGCCGCGGGCAGGCCCTGGCGCAATGCACCTGGTCGATCCCGGTGTTCATCTCGTCGCTGCCTGCCGCCGCACAGAACCACTTTTTGAAAAAGTTCACGCCGGACATGCTGGAAGAAGGCGACGTTCTGGCGACCAATGACCCCGAGATCGGCACCGGCCACTTGCCCGATGTCACCATGATCACACCGATCTACAAGAATGGCAAAATCATCGCCTATGCCGGATCGATCGCGCATTTGCCCGACATTGGCGGGCGGCCGTTGCACTCGGAGGCCAATGATATTTTCGAGGAAGGCATCCGCTTTCCCATCGTAAAGCTGCATAAAAAGGGCGTGCCCAATCAGGATGTGCTCGATGTGATCGCCGCGTCGGTGCGTTTGCCCATCGAGGTGCAGGGCGATCTGGACTCGATGGTGGCCGCGAATAACGTGATGGGGCGCGAGCTGCTGCGTTTTCTCGATGAATACGACCTCGACGAAGTCGACAGCCTTGCCGATGTGATCCACGGCATGTCCGAGCGCCAGACACGCTCGGCCATCGCGAAATGGCCAAACGGCACCTATACTTCCGAGGTCACGCTTGACGGGTATTCGCCGCTGATCGTGCTCAAGGCGGCTGTGACGGTCGAGGACGACAAAATCCATGTCGATTACGCAGGCTCGTCCGATCAGGTGCTCAATTCGATCAACTGCCGCACCAACTACCGCTACGCTCACACGGCCTATGCGCTCAAATGTCTGCTTGATCCCGACACGCCCAACAACGAGGGCTGCATCACGCCCTTTACCGATGAGGCGCCCTTTGGATCAATCCTGAACCCGCAGCCGTGGACGGCAGGCAATTCGCGCAACCTGATCGGGCATGTCATTCCTTCGATGATCTTCAAAGCGCTCGAAAATGTCGCGCCCAACGAGGTGATCGGGGATAGTGGTGGCGCGCCGATCTGGGCGGCGAACTGTGTTGGTCAGCGTCCCGATGGCACGCAATACGGCTCGGTGCAGAACTTTCATGGCGGTCAGGGGGGCCGGTCGGATTCCGATGGGCTCGACACGCTCAGTTTTCCGTCGAACTGCAAGGTGACGGCCGTCGAGATGTTCGAACTTGTGGTGCCGGTGCTGACCGAGTGCAAGGAACTGATCCCTGACAGCGGCGGTGCGGGCAAATACCGCGGCGGCCTTGGGCAACGTGCGGTTCTGCGCAATCTGGGCGACAGTCCGATGTCGATCTATCTGGCGTCCGAGCGCACCCAGATCCCCTGTTTCGGGGTGACGGGCGGCAAGGATGGGCGCATCGGAAAAGTCCTGAAAAACGACGAGCCGCATTTCCCCAAAGGCAAGATCAGCCTTGCGAAGGGTGACTATCTGACGCTGGAAACACCCGGTGGTGGCGGCTGGGGCAATCCCGTCGAGCGTCCGCGCGATCTGATTGCCGAGGATCTGCGTTTGGGCTTGATCACACCGCAGGCCGCGGTGGACCTATATGGAATGGAAGAGGAGAAGGCATGATGACCAGGCCCCTGGATGGAAAAATCGCGGTCGTGACGGGCGCAGGCTCGGGAATGGGGCGCGAAATCGCGCTGTCCCTGGCCAAAGAAGGCGCAAAGGTCATTTTGTGTGGCCGTCGCGCCGAACCGCTTGAGGCAATCAAGGCCCAGATCACCAGCGCCGGTGGCAGCGCCTATGTCGAGCCGCTCGACATCACAGATCGTGCGGCGATTTTTGCCTTTGTCGCGCGGGCTAAAAAGTTCATCGGCCCGATCGATTTGCTGGTGAACAACGCGGGCAGTGCGAGCAAGGTGCTCAATGCGCGCTGGCTGTCGGAGGAGGAATTCGTCTCTACCGTCGAGGTGAACCTCACCGCCGTGTTCAACTTTTCCCAAGCGGTGCTGCCCGACATGCTGGAAAAAGGCGAGGGGACGATCATCACCGTGTCGTCGCTTGCCGCTTTGACACCCAACCTGCTGGGGGGGGCGGCCTATGGCGCGGCCAAGGCGGGGGTGCGCAACTTCATGGGGTTCATGCACACCACCTATCGCCATCAGGGCATCCGTTCGGTCTGTGTTCTGCCCGGAGAGGCCGATACGCCGATCCTTGACAACCGCGCGCGTCCGCCGTCGGAGGCCGAGCGCGCACGCATGCTCGCGCCCGAGGATGTCGCCGCAGCCGTGTCGATGGTGGCCTGCCTTCCGGCGCGCGCCACTGTGCCCGAGCTGCACATCTGTCCGACGTTCCAGCGCGATATCAGCGTCGATCTGGATATTGCCCGCTGGCAAGGGGCACCGGCGGATTTGCCGGACCTGCCCGAGCACCTCAAACAGGAGGACAAGGCATGAATGGCGCAAAGCTTCGCGCGCGGCTCAAGGCCGGTGAGGTGTTGAGCATGGTCAACACCCACCATGTGTCCTCGGGTCTGGCACAACGCATGATCGAGGCGGGGGCGGATTCCGTGTTTCTGGATTGTGAGCACGGGATGTGGAGCCATGAGGATATCCGCAGCCATGCCCAGGCCGTGCGCTCGGTCGGCGGGGCAGGCATCGTGCGCCCGCATTCGCATGAACGCCCGGTGATGATCCGCTACCTCAATGCCGGGGCAGACGGGCTGATGGTGCCCATGGTCAACACCGCCGAACAGACGGCAGATATTGTCGAGGCTGTGCGCTATGCGATGCCCTCCTCCTATCAGGACCGGCTGGTGATCTGCATGATCGAAACGCCCGAGGCCATCGACAATCTCGACGAGATGCTCAAGGTCGAAGGCGTTGACGTGTTTTTTGTCGGCCCCTCCGATCTGTCGCAAAACATGGGCTATTCGCCCGGCCTGCCCGCCAGCGAGCCGCGGCCCAAAGAGGTCGTTGACGCAATCGAGGACGTGTTTGCGCGGGTGCGCGATGCAGGGTTGGCCACGGGTACGCTGGTGCGCGAGGTCGATATCACCCATTGGACGCAAAAGGGCGGTCAGTTCCTCTACATCCACTCCGATCCTTTTCTGGTGTCTGGCATGTCACGGATGAAATCGCTGGTCGCGTGACCCGTTGAGACCGGCGGGGCCATTGGCCCTGGATTTTGCCGCCGGTTGAAGCGTCGGTTCCCGTCCCAACTTAGCCGACGCTTTTGGCGCTGTCCGGTCCCTGCCGAACAGCGCCTTTTTGCACGCCCTACACCCCGTCATCATTGGGATAGAAACTGGCCGGATCGGCGCGGTTCCAGCGTGACAGGTAGCCGTCGCCCTCGTCATGGCCGGCGATGAGGAACCCGTGGGGAAGCTCTTTGTACACCTGGTTGCCCACCACCATGTTGCGGTCCTTTTCGCGCAGCATGATGTGATGCGGGCGAAAATCATTGGGGTGCACCAGCCCCGCCGCCCCGGTAATTTCAGCCAGCGCTGCAAGCGTATTGGCGTGAAAATTTGCCACCCGTTGGGCTTTGTCGGGCACATTGAGGGCGCGGGCACGCAGTGTATCCTGGGTCGCGATGCCCACAGGGCACCGGTTGGTATGGCACGATTGCGACTGGATACAGCCAAGCGCGAACATGTAGCCGCGCGCAGAATTTGCCCAATCCGCGCCCAATGCCATGGCTTTGGCAATATCAAACGCGGAGGTCAATTTGCCGCTCGCCCCGATGCGGATGTCGTCGCGAATACCCGCGCCGCGCAGGGTATTGTGAACGAAGGTCAGCCCCTCCACCAAGGGCATGCCCATGTGATTGGCAAATTCCAACGGAGCGGCCCCGGTGCCGCCTTCCTTGCCGTCGACAACGATAAAATCGGGGTAGAAATTTGTCGCCAGCATCGCTTTGACAAGGCACATGAATTCACGCCTGTGGCCGATGCATAGTTTGAAACCGACAGGCTTGCCGCCGGAAAGATCGCGCAACTGCCCAAGGAATTCCATCAGTTCAAGCGGCGTTGAAAAGGCCGAATGCGAGGGCGGGGAAATACAGTCCACGCCCATCGGCACGCCGCGCGCGCGTGCAATTTCGGCAGTGATTTTGGCAGCGGGCAGCACGCCCCCCAAACCGGGTTTTGCCCCTTGGCTCAATTTCACCTCGATCATCTTGATCTGGGGATTGCGTGCGGTTTGGGCGAAAGCGTCGGCATCAAACCTGCCATTTTCGGTGCGGCAGCCAAAATAACCCGAGCCGATTTCCCAGATCAGATCGCCGCCCTGATGATGAAAGGCGGACACGCCGCCCTCGCCGGTGTCATGGGCGAAGCCACCGGCCTTGGCCCCGCGATTGAGCGCGACGATGGCATTGCCCGACAGCGCGCCGTAACTCATGGCCGAAATGTTGTAGACCGAGGCCGCATAGGGCTGTTTGCAGGCGGGGCCGCCGATGGTGACGCGAAAATCCTTGTCCGCGATGTGGCGCGGTCGAATGGAATGGGTCAGCCATTCGTAGCCCGCATCATAGACCCGCTTTTTCGTGCCAAAGGGTTTGGAGGATTCAAGATCCTTGGCACGTTGGTAAATCAGCGTGCGCGCGTCACGCGAAAACGGCTCTTCGTCCTCGTCATTCTCGAAAAAATACTGTCGCAATTCAGGGCGGATGCTTTCCAGCAGATAGCGCATGTGCCCAATCACAGGATAGTTGCGCAGGACGGCATGTTTGCGCTGGATCAGGTCATAAACCCCGAGCGCACAGAGGCAGGTTCCAAGGGCCAGAATGATCCGCGCTTCGAGAGAGTGAGGAGAGAGGGCGAGTGCGGCGCCGGTCAGCAATCCGATAAGAGCGAATGCGCTGAACCTGTGGATGGTGTGAAACACGGGGAAAGGGGCTCCGGTTGGAGATGTCAGGGCGGGGGAAGGCCCCCCTTGGCGTGGCCATGCCAAGGGGAAATCGGCTAAAATTTGGTATCGATAACTATAATATCAGTCAAAAATGATTTGTGCTTTGATGGCCGAGTTGCGATCGGAAGCGCAGAGGAAGGCGCGCTCTGCATCGTCAAGGGCGACCTGATGGGTGATCAGCGGGGTGACGTCGATCCGCTTTTGCTGCATCGCCTGCACGCCCAATGCGAATTCCTCGTGGAACCGGAAAGAGCCGCGCAGATCGAGTTCCTTGGCCGTGATTTTCATCATCGGCAGCGGCATTTCTCCGCCGAGCCCGAGCTGGACGATGGTGCCGCGCGGGCGCATCGCCTCAAGAGCGGGAACGAGGGCCGCGGCCACGCCGGTACATTCGAACAGCGTGTCAAAGGTCCCTTTCCCGCTTGTGTAGGGGGCCAGCCCGTCTGGCTCTGTGCCGGTATTCAGCGCGACATCGGCCCCGAGGGTGCGCGCCATGGCGAGGGTGAAATCGGACAGGTCGGTGGCGACAATTTCAGCGGCACCGGCGAGGCGCGCGGAGAGGATCGTGAGCAGACCGATGGGCCCGCATCCCGTCACCAGCACCCGTTTTCCGAGCAGCGCGCCCGCGCGTCGCACCGCATGAAGCGTCACCGCCAACGGTTCGGCCATCGCCGCTTCGCCGGCGGTGAGGCCATTGGCGACAACACATTGCGCCGCATCGGCGATCAGTTCCTGACGAAACGCCCCCTGGATGTGGGGAAAGGGCATCGCGGAGCCATAAAAGCGCATATTCTCGCAGTGATTGGGCAGGCCCTGATGACAGAATGAGCAGGCCCCACAGGGGCGCGAGGGCGAGACGGCCACCAGATCGCCGAGGGCAAGGCCGCTCACCGCCCCACCGATTTCGGTCACATGGCCCGCGACCTCATGCCCCAGAACCATGGGTTCGCGCAGGCGCACCGTCCCGAAGCCACCATGGTGATAGTAATGCAGATCGGAGCCGCAAACGCCGCCCGCCTTGATCGCAATGCGGACCTCATGCGGGGCCAGTTTCGGGTTTCGCGGCTCTTCATAGGGTTCGACCCGAAGATCCTTTGGACCGTGAATGACGATTGATTTCATGGGATTTTCCTAAATTACAGCGGTCGGAAGCGGTGTGCCTGCGAAATGCGCCGCAAGGTTCGCGCGCAGCAGGTCGCCCATCGCCTTGCGGGTTTCAACGGTGCCCGAGGCCTGATGCGGCTGCAAAAGAATGTTTGGAAGGGTGGTAAACCGCGGATCAAGCTGCGGCTCGTTTTCAAACACGTCGAGGGCGGCCGACCCAAGGGTGCCATCGCGCAGCGCGCTGATCAGCGCCTCTTCATCGACGTTGGAGGCGCGCGAGACATTGATCAACATGCCCTCGGGGCCAAGCGCCTCGATCACCGGCCGGTTGACGATATGGCGGGTGGCGCTCGACGCGGCCGCCGCGACGAAAAGGAAGTCAGACTGGCGCGCGAGGTCTTCGGGGGTCGCGATAAATTGCCAGTCAGGGGCGTAATCCTTGGGGGCAACATCGCTATAGCTGATCTGCATGCCAAACCCCGAAAGGCGCTTGGCAATTTCAAAGCCGATACGCCCGAGGCCCAGAATGCCCGCCCGTCTGCCCCAGGCACGCCGTTGCAGCGGCAGGTTGCCGGTTTGCGCCCAGGCACCGCCGCGCACCCAGGCATCGCCCGCGACCACGCCACGGGTTTGCGCCAGCATCATCGTGACGGCGAAATCCGCGACATCGCCGGAGAGAACATCGGGTGTATTGGTCACGCGGATGCCACGCGCCCGGCAGACATCCAGATCGACCGCGTCATAGCCCACGCCATAGACAGACACGATTTCCAGATTGGGGCAGGCATCGAGCAGCGTATGATTCGCCCCCAATTCGCCACGCGTCGCAATCGCGCGGACCTGGGGTCCGTGTTCGGCTAGAAACGTCGCCTTATCGTCGGCCTCAAAATAGCGACGGACGTCGTAGGCTTGGTTCAAAGGGGTCTCGTCCCATGCGGGGTAGGCCCCGATTTGTAGAATGGCCGGTTTGCTCATGTCGTTCTCCGCGTCGTTGATCAGGGTCTCGAACAGGAAATGGGAATCTCTGTGCTTGACGTGAAATAGTTATCGATAACATATGGAGGCCAGAGACGGTTGTCGACAAAATAAACGGAGGGTCGCATGGACCATCATACCGAGTTCTTAAATCGCAGCTTTGGATTGACGGGACGTTGCGCGCTTGTCACCGGCTCCTCGCAGGGGATTGGCTATGCGCTGGCGCTTGGTCTGGCACAGGCGGGAGCGCGCGTCGTGCTCAACGGGCGCGATCGCACCAAACTTGCGGCCGCCGAGGCAAGTTTGCGCAAGCAATGCCCTGCCGCCGAAGTGTCGCTTTTGGCGTTTGATGTCACCGATCACGGGGCTGTGCGCAGCGCCATCGATGCGTTCGAGGCAAACGACGGACCTATCGACATCCTGGTCAATAACGCGGGGATGCAGTTTCGTGCGCCCCTTGCCGAGTTTCCCGCCGATCGTTTCGACCAATTGTTGCAGACGAATGTAGGCTCGGTGTTCAACGTCGGCCAAGCCGTTGCGCGTCATATGATCACGCGGGGGCAAGGCAAAATCGTCAATATCTGTTCGGTTCAAACCGCGCTCGCGCGGCCCGGGATTGCCCCCTACACCGCCACCAAGGGCGCGGTCGGCAACCTGACAAAAGGCATGGCAACCGATTGGGCGCAACACGGGCTGCAATGCAACGCCATCGCGCCGGGATATTTTGACACGCCGCTCAATGCGGCTCTGGTCGCTGACCCCGAGTTTAGTGCATGGCTGGCCAAACGCACCCCTGCCGCGCGCTGGGGCAAGGTCGAGGAACTTGTCGGGGCCTGCGTGTTCTTGTCGTCGGAGGCGTCGAGCTTTGTGAACGGCCATGTGCTCTATGTGGATGGAGCCATCAGTGTCTCGCTTTGAGCAAAACCATGTCGTGATCATGGGCGTCTCGGGCTGCGGCAAATCCACGGTGGGGGCCGAGCTGTCGCGCCTGTCGCGCATCCCCTATCTCGATGGCGACGACCTGCATCCTCTTGCCAATGTTGAAAAAATGCGCGCCGGAGTGGCACTTGGTGACGCGGACCGTTTGCCGTGGCTTGAGGCGTGCGGGCGGCATCTGGCCGGCGCGCGGTACGGGTTGATTTTGGGGTGTTCGGCGCTCAAATCCGACTACCGCGATCTGATCCGCAAATGTGCGTTTCCGGTGCAGCCGGTCTTTGTCTATCTGGAAGGTGACAAAGAGCTGTTGCAGGCGCGGCTGCACGCGCGCGCAGGCCACTATATGCCCGCGTCGCTGCTTGATAGCCAGCTTGCAACCCTCGAGCCGCCAGGCCCCTCCGAACGCGCCATTACCGTCAATATCGCCCGCCCGGCCAAGGAGCTTGCAGAGGAACTTTTCAATCAGCTCGGCTGGCGCGCCCAATGTGTTGCCCAGCGTCGATAGCTCGGATAGCGTGCGCCGATGTTCCTCAAACCGAGCCGCCGATGAGCCCTGCCAAGCGTCACGCGAAAGTCAAAATGACCGATATCGCGCAGGCGGTAGGGGTTTCGGCGATGACGGTATCGCGGGCCTTCAAAGGCGACACGGGCGTCAAGCCCGCCACCCGCGCCGCAGTCCTGAGCAAGGCAGAGGAACTTGGCTACGTCTTTGATGCCACGGCCGCAAACCTGCGCCAAAGCCGCACAGGGTTTGTCGCGGTCGTCGTTCCGTCTCTCGAAAACGCCAATTTTTCGGCGACGGTGCGGGCATTGTCCAAAGCGTTGAGTCAGAAGAATATTCAAATCCTGCTCGCCAATACCGAGTATGATGTCGAGGAAGAAGAACGGCTGATCCCGCAGCTGCTGCGCCGCAATCCCGAAGCGATTGTTCTGATCGGCACGCAGCACAGCAAACGCACAAGGGCCCTGTTGAAAAAGGCGCCAGTGCCGGTCATCGAGATCTGGGATCTGCCACGGGAGGCCATTGGCCATGTGGTCGGGTTTTCCAACTTCGATGCCGTGCAGCTTTTGGTCGCGCATCTGGTGAAGTCGGGGCGCCGGCGGTTGGGGTTTCTGGGGGGCGAGGCAGGGAATGATCCGCGCGGACAACAACGGCGCGCGGGTTTTGTGGCGGCCCTTGCGCAGTTGGCGCTGCCTGCGCACCGGTTGGTGCCCTTGGGAACGGCGCCCGTGGGGATGACCGAAGGGGCCGCAGGGCTTGATCGGTTGCTGTCGCAATTTCCCGATACGGACGGAATTATCTGTGTGTCCGATCTTGTTGGCTTTGGCGCAGTGGCACAATGTGCACGGCGCGGCATCGCGGTGCCGGAGACGTTGGCGATTGCGGGGTTTGGCAATTACGAAATCGGTCGGGTGTGCGAGCCGGCCCTGACCACGGTCGATGTGGGGGCTGAACAGATCGGGCAACGCACCGCAGAACTGGTTTTCGATCTGCTTGCGCCCGGCAACACGCGCCAGGGACCGCGGCGCTTTGACATACACCCCGACCTGATCGTGCGGCGCTCGACCCCCTAGCTCAGTTTTCAGAGTCCTCATCCTGCCCGCTGCCCTGCGAGGCTGCCAGTTGCGCCGCGCGCCAATGGGACGGCGCCTGAGCCATCGCGCGCTGGAATTGCTCGGAGAAATGGAACGGGGAACTATAGCCCAAAAGCCCTGCGATTTCTTTGACCGAGCGATCCGAATACTGCAGCAATTCACAGGCGCGGCGCATTCTGACCTCTGTTTGATACTGTTTGAGCGATATCCCCATATGCTCGCGAAACTGCCGTCGCAGGGTGGAATAGCTGACGCCCAGATCCCGCGCCATGTCGCCCAGCCCTTGTTGGGGGCCGCTTACCTCGCTGAGTTTACGCCGCGCGCGATCGACCAGACGTGCACGCTCGTTGTCGCCCGGCCTGCGCGATTGCACGAATTGCGCCAGCAGCGCCAATCCCGCGGCAGAGAGAGCGGGCTGATTGCCAAGCGCATCCTCGCGCGACAGCTGATGGATATTCTGGAAGATGTCGACCGCATTGCGCGCGCCAACCCACAGCGGGGCTTGGGGGGAAAACAATCCCATCGCCCGCATGTGGTCAAAAGCCGCGCCGCGACATTCGATCCAGCTTTCCGTCCAGCCGGTGTCTTGCTCTGGCGAAAAGCGGTGCCACACACCGGGGAATAGCAAAATGACATCGCCCGCGTTGACCTCATGCACGACCTCGGATTTCGGTGCTGCCTGCAACCTGCCGCGCCCCTCGGTGATGAAGGCGAATTGATAGGCCTGAAGCGTTCGCCCGCGTTCCCAGATCAGGTGGTGATCATCGGGGTGGCGCACCGGCGGATATTCCGACCCCGGCAGGATGCGCGTAAATCCCGTCGATAAAGCCGTACAGCCCAAAGCCGCACACAGCCGGTTTTCGGGCAGGTAGACAAAGTAGTCCTCTGGCTCGGTCGTGATCATTTTTCATATGCTTTCGATCAATATGCCCAAAACATAACGTAACCACGCGGCATATTCGAGTGTTACGGTATCAGGGAGGGTCATTTTTAGCATGACTCGGAAATATGCTGCAGTCGGCGGGGAGGTCGCGCAGCATCGGGAGGATCGTATGAAAGACTTTGAACGGCCCCTGCGGGTCGGTCTGTTCGGCATCGGGCTGGACACCTACTGGCCGCAATTTGCCGGATTGGAACAACGGCTCATCGGCTATGTCGATGTGGTGGCGGATAAAATTGCGCGCGATGGCGTTGAGGTGGTCAACCTCGGGCTGATCGACACGCCGCAAAAAGCGGTGGAGGCGGGGCATCAGTTTCGCGCAGGCGATGTCGATCTCATCTTTCTCTATGTCACCACCTATGCGCTGTCCTCGACCGTGCTGCCGGTGATCCGCCGCGCCGGTGTGCCGGTGGTGATCCTCAATCTTCAACCTGAAAGAGCGATCGATTACACGGCCTTTGCCAAACTCGAAAACCGTCGGACCATGACTGGCGAATGGCTGGCCCATTGTGCCGCCTGTCCGGTGCCCGAGATCACCAACGTCCTGCAACGCAGCGGTATTTCCTCCCATCAAGTGACCGGCGTGTTGCAGGGCGACGCGCATGTAGACCGCGAAATCGACGATTGGATCGAGGCCGCGCGCGTGGCGCATATCATGGCGCATACGCGGCTTGGTTTGATGGGGCATTACTACAACGGGATGCTGGACATCTATTCCGACCTGACCGCGCAATGTGCGGCCTTTGGCACCACGGTCGAGATTCTGGAGATCGACGAGCTTGCGGCGATCCGGGACCAGCTTCAGAGTGGCAGCATCGCGGCGATCCGGGACCGCATCACATCCGAGTTCGACATCGCACCCGATTGCGCAAGCGCCGAACTGGACCGGGCGGCGTCCACGGCAGCGGCCCTGATCGAACTGGTGGCGCGCCATGATATTGGCGCACTGGCCTATTACTATGAAAGCGTCCCCGATCACCCGCATGAGGATGTGATTTCCTCGGTCATTCTAGGGTGTTCGATGCTCACGGGGCAGGGGGTGCCCTGTGCCGGAGAGTATGAAGTCAAAAATGCCCAAGCCATGAAAATCATGGACAGTTTTGGCGCAGGTGGCTCGTTCACCGAGTATTACGCGATGGATTTCGACGCAGATGTGGTCCTTATGGGCCACGACGGTCCGGGGCATCCGGCAGTGGCGCAGGGCAAGACCAAAGTGCGCCCGCTCGAGGTCTATCACGGCAAGGTCGGGCGGGGCCTGAGCGTCGAGATGTCGGTCAAACACGGACCCGTCACCCTGCTTTCTGTGATTGAACGGGCGGGCAAGGTCGAGCTGGTGTTTGCCGAAGGTCACTCTGTTGCGGGACCGATCCTCGAGATCGGCAATACCAACAGTCGATATCAATTCGACATTGGCGCGCGCGCTTTCGTCGAGAACTGGAATGCCGCTGGCCCTGCGCATCATTGTGCGGTGGGCGTCGGGCATCTGGCAGGTCGGTTGAAAAAGCTGGCCTTGCTGCTGGGGATTGTCAGCGTCCAGATTTGCTGACGACACACAAACTATCAGTTTATGGGAGGAGACCAAATGACTGACCTGACCCTGACACGCCGCGTGGGCCTTGTGCTGCGCGGGGCTGTGATCGGTGGCACTGTCGTGATGACAGCCGTCGCTGCGAGCGCGCAAGAGACACCGACCCCCCCCGAGGCCGTGGCGCAATTCGCCCCTATCGAGGCCGGCAGCGGCGCTGGCGTTACCATCGGCTTTACGCAGTTGGTGCAGGGCGTGCCCTTCACGGAGGCACTGCAAAAAGGCATGGAGGAAGCCGCACAGATTTCCGGTGCCGAGCTGATCACCTGTGACAGCAAACTGGATGCCGCCGAGGCGCTCAACTGTGCGCGTCAGTTCCGGACCCGCGCGGTGGACGGGCTTGTGACCTTTCAGGCGGATGCGGCAGCGGCGGCCAATATTTGTGCTGAGGGGCCGCAAGTCCCCGTGATTGCCATCGACATCGAACAGCAGCCTTGCCAGACGGCCTTTGTCGGGGCCGCCAACGCCTATGCGGGCGAAATCGTCGGAAGCGAACTGGGCCGCTATTTCAAGGAAAATTTCGACTGCGCGCACGACGCTTGGGTGTCGCTGGAATCGCTGGCGGTGGGGGTCGTCAACGATCTGCGCATGGACGGGATGCGGGCCGGGTTCGAAGCGGTTTGTGGCCCGGTGAACAACGAGCGGATCATCGACACCGGCGCGGGAGGGCAAACCGATGTTGCCCAACGCCAGATGACCGATACGCTCACCGCCTTGCCCGGTGCCAAACGGGTGATCGTCGTGGGCATCAACGAAGATGTGGTCACCGGCGCGCTGGCCGCCGCGCGCAGCCAGAACCGCACCGATGACCTTTACCTCGGGGTGCAGAACTTTGATCCGGGCAATTGCCAGATCTGGACCGCACCGCATTTCATCGCCTCGGCTGCCTATTTTCCCGAAAAATACGCGCAGTTGATTTTCCCCGCCCTGATCAAGGCCATCAAGGGCGACAGCTTGCCGCCACAGATCCTTGTGCCGCATGAGGTGATTACCCCCGCCAACATGCACAGCTTTTATCCAGAGACCTCGTGCTAGGCGGCACAGCTTTCCTGTCGGTCCGAGGGATTCGCAAATCCTTCGGGCCGGTCAAGGTCCTGCACGGTGTGGATCTTGACCTCGCGCCCGGAAGTGTCACTGCACTTTTGGGCGAGAACGGGGCGGGAAAATCGACTTTCGTGCGCATTCTGGCCGGCGACCATTCCCCGGACGAGGGCGAAATCACCTTGGACGGGACCGAGGTCACCCTGCGCTCTGTGGGACAGGCGCGTGCGGCGGGCATCCGTCTGATCGCACAGGAAATTGCCGATGCACCGCCCCTGTCGGTGGCGGAGAATATCACCTTGGGGGCACCGCCGGCGCGCTGGGGTTTTGTGCGCCGCGCCGCGCTTGAGGCGACGGCCGCGCGCGCGCTTGAGGCCTTGGGCGCACAGATCCCGCTTGGGGCCAGAGTGTCCAGTCTGCGTCTTGGCGAACGGCAGATTATCGAGATTGCCCGCGCCACCATCGGCAGGTCGCGCTGTGTGATTTTTGACGAACCCACTGCCGCGCTGTCGGATGCCGAAACCCGCAGGCTGTTCGATCTCATCGCCAGGATGCGCGCCGATGGCAAAGCCATTCTCTACATCACCCACCGTCTTGACGAAGTGTTCGAGATTGCCGACCGGGTCTGTGTGTTGCGCGACGGGCGGGTGTCGCTCAACCGCGACGTGGCCGAGGTCACGCAGGATCAAGTGGTCACCGCCATGGTCGGCCGCGCGCTTGTCAGCGCGCCGGGAGGCAGCGACGACATGCCGGCCGCGGGGGCCGAGATGTTGCAGGTCAAGGAATTGAGCGGCGACGGCTTTGACGGAATCAACCTGGATGTCCGTGCCGGCGAAATCGTGGGACTATACGGAAAAATCGGTTCTGGCGTGCCGGAACTTGCCGCGACCCTCTTTGGTTCGGTGCCGCGAACGGCAGGCAGCTTGCGGCTGAGTGGCAAGGAAGTCCGGTTTTCCCACCCGGCGGATGCCGTGGCCCAGGGGATCGGCTTTTTGCCCGCCGATCGTGCTCATGAGGGATTGCTGGGTGTGCGGTCGGTGGCCGAAAACCTGTCGGCGCCCAGTTGGCGCAGGATGGCACGCGGGCCGTTGATCCGGCGCGCGCAGGAACGCAGCGCTTTTGCCAAATGGCACCGCGCGATGAACATCCGCTCAGGGATCGAGGGCCGCGAGAAAATTACCCAGCTTTCGGGCGGAAACCAGCAAAAAGTCCTGCTTGGGCGTTGGTTGGAAAAAGGGTCGAAGCTTTTGTTGCTGGTCGAGCCGACGCGCGGCGTCGATGTGGGCGCCCGCGAGGAAATCTACGACATTCTGCGCGGTCTTGCCCGCGATGGCCATGGCATCCTGATCGCAAGTTCCGACTACGAAGATATCACCCATGCGGCAACGCGGGCCGAGGTCATGGTGCGCGGTCGCATCGTCGCCCGCCTGAGCCGCCGCGACATTTCAGTGGCGAGCCTGACCGAGGCCGCCGGAGGAGCAACCCATGTCTGACACCAAAACCCTTGGCACGGCAGTGCCTGCGCGCCGTCGCCCGCTTGCGGCCCCGGACTCCGCCGCGCTGATCCTGTTCTTGCTGATCGAAGTGATCTTTTTCAGCCTCAACTCGCCTTATTTTCTGAATTGGGCCAATTGGGTCAATATTTTCACCGCCCTGTCGATCACCGGTATTCTGGCCGCCGGCGGCACGATCCTGTTGATTTCGGGGCAATTCGATCTGTCCGTCGGCAGCGGCACGGCCTTTGTCGCCTTGGTGTTCGCGCTGGCGGCCGCGCAGTTCGGCATCGCGCCTGCGGTCGGGATCGCCGTGCTCGTGGGCTGCGGCATCGGGATGCTGAACGGCTTTCTTGTCAATGTCATCGGGGTCAATGCGCTCATCACCACGCTGGGGACGCTGGCAATTTTTCGCGGGCTCACCCTCTCCATCGGCGGTGCGTCAAGCGTTCGCGTTTCGGGGTTCGACTGGGCCATCATCCGCCCGGCCTTTGACATCCCGCTGTCCACGGGACTGTTTGTGCTGGTCGCGCTTATCGCGGGCGTGCTTTTGACGCGCACGGTGTTCGGGCGCACGATCTATGCCATCGGCGCCAATGAAACCGCCGCCCGGCTTGTGGGCATTCGCACCAAACGCACGTTGTTCATCGCCTTTGTCGGGTCCGGGCTGTGCATGGCGCTGGCTGGGTTGGTCAGCGTGTCGCAGCTTGGTTCGACCTCCGGCACCACGGGGCTGGGGCTGGAACTTGCGGTGGTGACGGCGATCATTCTGGGGGGCACGACGTTGAAGGGTGGCGTCGGCTCGATGTTTGGGACGGTGTTGGGACTGTTGATCGTCGGCGTGCTCAACAACGGCATGACCTTGATGAACATCAACTCGACCTGGCAACAGGTGGCGGCAGGCGTGCTGTTGATCCTTGCGGTCTCCTTTGATCAGATCCGCCAGCGCTACTTTCATCCCTAGGTGCGAAGATGAGCCAATGTTTCACCCTGCTGGACGCGGTCGAGGTGCCGATGCGCGACGGTGTCACCCTTGTCACTGACATCTGGTTGCCCGAGGGCGCGGGACCCTGGCCTGTGGTACTGCAACGCACGCCCTACCGTCGCGACGATCCGGTCGGCGCGCAACATATCGCGGCGCTGGAATTCCAGAGCGCGATGCGGCGCGGCTACGTGGTCGTGGTGCAGGACACGCGCGGGCGCTTTGCCTCGGGCGGGGATTTCGATCCCTTCACCCATGAGGGCCACGATGGCGCTGACACGATTGCCTGGCTACGGGCGCAGAGCTTTTGTGACGGCCGCGTGGCCATGTTCGGCGCCTCCTATGTCGGCGCGACACAGGTGCTGGCGGCGGGCCAACAGCCGGAGGGGCTGGTGGCTCTCGCCCCGCATCTGACCAGCTTGAGCCATGGCGACGGCTGGATGTACCGGGGCGCGGCGACCGAGCTGGGCTTTTTGATGCTGTGGATCATCGAGGCGCTCGCCCCACCGGATTTGGCCCGCCGGATCGACGCCCTCGACCCCGCCACGGCGGATCATCTTCGGGGGTTTCTGTCGCAGGCAACAAGCGACCCCGCCGCCGCCTTTGCCCGGCTTCCGGTGCTGGGGGCTGACCTTGTGGCGCTTGCGCCCTATGCGCAAGGCTGGTTCGATGCGACGCGCGCCCGCAGCTCCGGCGAGGATGCAATCGCGGCCACGTCCAATGTGGATGCGGCTCCGCCGATGTTGGTCAGCGGCGGCTGGAACGACATTTTTGTCGAGGGCAGCATCGCGCTTTTCGAACGGGCGCGGGCGCGATACGCACGGGCCGAAGATGTCCCCGACCGCCTGATCCTCGGCCCGTGGTCCCATGGCAATCCGGGTGACTGGCAGGGTGATCTCTGGCTTGGCCCGACGGCTTCTACGGTCGATCTGGCGGCGCAACAGATTGATTTCTTTGACGCGGTTTTGGCGGGGCGCCCTGCGGATCTGCCGCTCGTGCGCTACTTTCGCAGCGGTTCGAACAGCTGGCATTGCGCGGCGGACTGGCCCTTGCCGCAAACCCAAGAGCAGGTGTTGCACCTCGAGGGCAGCCGGTTGTCGCGCCAAAAACCGGCGCAGGACTGGCACCGCAGCTATCTGTCCGACCCACTTGATCCGGTGCCCACCACGGGCGGGGCAACGTTTTTACCGGGGCTGCGGCAAGGGCGTAATTCGGGGCCGAAGGATCAATCACGTGTCGAGGCGCGCGAGGATGTGTTGGTCTTTACCAGCGCACCCCTTGAGGCGGATCTCGACATTACCGGCCTCGTGCGCGTCCGCCTGAAGGTCCAAAGCGACGCGCCGACCTGCGATTGGACGGCGCGCCTGTGCAAGGTGGACGATGCGGGCACAAGCGTTGGGTTGGTCGATGGCATCTACCGCTGGGACAACATCAAAGGAGCGCAGGTGGCTCAGGACGTCACGGTCCGGCTGGGGCACATCAGCCATCTGGTCGCGGCGGGGCATCGGCTCCGCCTGCAAGTTGCTTCGTCGAATTTTCCCCGTTTCGATCGCAACCCGCAATCGACGATACCCGCTCCACAGGCAACCGCCGGTGACTGTCGCACGGCCCGTCAAACCGTGCTCGGCGGCCCATTTGCGGGATCTGTCCTGATCCTGCCGGTGATCGAGAACGCAGGATGATCCTGTCGCACCCTGCGTCGCGCCGGATCAGCCGTCGTGCCGGATGTCGTCGCCCTGGCGGAAGATGGCGACCACCCCGTCCCCGATCGAGGGGGCATGGGCGCCCGTGGTGCGATGGACCTCGACCCGCAGCGTGACGTTTTCGTGTTGGCCGAAGAAAAATTCCGAGGTGCCGCTTTTCATCACCCGCTGCGCGGCGGTGGGGAGGTCGCAAAAGGTCATCCGCGGCCCGATCACCGACACTTTGCGGTTCACATCGTGGCGTTCGAGGCCGAACCAGTTGCCGATCAGCATCGAGAACCGCGTGATTTGCATGTCGTTGTCGATGAAAATCGTGCCGATGCGCAGAATTTCCATCACGCTTTCGGTTTGACGGTTGAGCACCGAGAGCAGTTCGATCTTGCGCTCGTGTTCGGCGCTTACGGTGATGAGCTCTTCGTTGACGGCGTGCAGTTCCTCGTTCGAACTTTGGAGTTCCTCGTTGGAAGCCTGGAGTTCTTCGTTGGAGGCCTGCAATTCCTCGTTGGAGGCCTGAAGCTCTTCGCTGCTGGCCTCAAGCCGTTCGGTGATGTGCTGTAGGGTTTCCTCGGTAAATTTGAGGTCGCGTTCCAGTTCGCGCACGCGTTTGGACAGGATTTGCGCGTCATTGCCGCTGACTTCGGGGTCAATCCGGCGCGCGGTGAGGGCGGCCTCGACCTCGGGAAGATCGTTGAGAGTGACGCGCACGAGGATCAGGATCGGATGCTCGTTGAGGTCGAGCGGTTCGATGAAGACCGTGCACTGTTCGACCCGCCCCTCCCCAAGGTCGATTTGCACGGCGCGTGTGAGGGGAATGGTTTCGCCCGTGCGCAATTTTTCCACGCCGACGTTGATCACCGTGTGCAGATCGGGGTGCACAATTTCATCCACCGTCCAATCGGCAAGATTGTTTTTGGTGTCGATGAAGGCGGCGGCCGAGCCGAACCAGCTCAGGACTTCGCCATTCGCGGTGATCAGAATGGAGGAGGGGGCGTGGCGTTTGAGCAGGCTGTTGTAGCCTTTGATCAGCGCATCGCGGTTGCGCAAAACGGCGCTGGTGCTGCTGGTGGCGAGGCTGATGGTATGGGGGTGCTGGGGCTCTTGGGGTTGGTTCAAACGATTGGCAAGGCCCATCCGGTCCGACACAAAGCTGGCGCTAAAGGGCCGGTTTGCGGTGACTTTGCGAAAGATTCGCCAGCGCCCGTCGAGCACTTCGAAATCTTCCGACAGTTTCCCCAATGTTTCCGAGGGCCCAAGCATAAGAACGCCATTCTGGCGCAGGCCGAAGAGAAACATGGAAATGACGCGTTTTTGCGCGTCCTGACGCAAATAGATTAACAGGTTGCGACAGGAAATCAGATCGATATTCAACAATGGCGGATCGCTGAGAACGTCATTCACGGAAAAGATGATTTTTTGGCGCAGCCGTTGTTCGACGTAATAGGTGTCGCCCTCGCGGCGGAAATAGCGATCGGTTAATTCGGGATCGACTTTGTCGAACGCGCTGACGGGATAGGCGCCGGCGGAGGCGATATCGATCGAGCGGCGGTGAATATCGGTGGCAATAATGCGAAAGTCCGGGGACTGTCCCGCGGCGCGCAGCGATTCCGAGACCTCGATGGCGATCGTATAGGCTTCTTCGCCGCTCGAACATCCGGGCACCCAGATCCGCAAGGGGCGGTCGGCGGCAGAGCGTGCCACCAGCGGGTCGATCACCTCTTTGCGCAGGGCTTTGATGCTTTCGGGGTCGCGGTAGAACTCGGTCACGCCGATCAGCAGGTCGTGGTATAATTCGTCCAGCAGCTGGGGGTCGCTTTCGAGCTTTTTGACATAGGTTTCAAGCGATTGTTCGCCGCGCAGACTCATGCGCCGATGAATCCGGCGATTGACCGAAATGGATTTATACGAGGCAATGTCGAGGTGATGCTGGCGTTCCAGCAGCGTCATGATCGTGCGCGAGGCATCGCCGCTCATGCGCGGGCCATCGCCGTCGGGCGGAGCGTTGAGCGCCCCTGCGATCAGCTCGGGCATATCGCCCGCCAGGGACACGTGATCGGCAACGCCCAGAGCCATCAGCGCGCGCGGCATCGAGGTAAAGGCCGCTTCGGAGGGCGTCTGCGCGATCACCGTGGCCCCGGCCGCGTGCAACAGCTGGCCGCCGATGCTGCCATCGCCCCCCGAGCCGGACAGAACAACCGCGACCGTGTTCTGCGGGCTGCGCGAAACCAGCGAGCGAAACAGCGCATCAATCGGCAGATGCGGCAGTTTGGCGTCCGAGCGATAGGGGGTGGTTTTGAAAATACCGTGTTTGGTCACCACCGAGGTGGTGTTGGGTTTGTTGAGAAAAATGGTATTGGGAGCCAGCGCAAGCCCGTCCTCGATGTGACAGATGTTCATCGAGGAGCGGCGCGACAACAGCGAATCCATCATCGAGCGGTAGTCGGGCGACAGGTGCTGGACGACGATATAGCACCAGCCATTTTCCACCGGTGCGTTCTGGAAAAACGCTTCGAGCGGTTCAAGCGCCCCGGCCGAGCCGCCGATGGCGATGACGGGGATCGTTGCAGGGTCGCTCATGTCAGGCATTCCGCCGGGGGTTTGTCTGGCGTTCATTCGCACCCTCCTCCAAGATACTGGTAATAAATGGGTGCAAAACACAGATATACCCACTTAGACTTGAGCAGAGCTTACGGTAGGAATTCTGGAATGGCGACAATTTTGATTGCGGATGACGATCCCGCCTATCTTCAAGCGTTTGAAGCGGGAATGACGGCGATGGGACATCATGTCGTTACAGCATCGGGGGGGAAGTCTGTCGGACAGATTATTACCCGAAACCTGCCTCCGATTGATATTGTCTTTCTCGATTTTATTATGCCCGGCGGCGGCGGGGTCAGTAGTTTGCATGTAATCAAACAGTTGCGCCCGACCCTGCCCGTTATCATCATTTCCGGCCATGTAGCGGCGCTTGACTCTCCGATTTTTCTGGAAGGCATGGCCCTTGCGGATGACAAGCTGGCCAAGACCGCACCTTTGGCATTTTTGCACGCCATCGTGCAGCAATTTACCTCCGGTTCCGAGAGGTGAGCCGCTTATTTTCGCTCGATCAGCTGCCGCTTCCAAAGGCAGGCCAGACCAACCGATGGGTGGTTGTGGGGCTTTTGGTGGCGGTTCAGCTGATTTCATGGGCGGTTCTCGTGCTGGGCTACGGCGCGAATCTTGAGGTGTTTGTGCGCCTCGACCGCGATTTTCCCTCAACGGTGCCGCTTACGGCGGTGTCCTTGTTGGTGCTGGGCGTGGCATCGGCGCTTCCGGCGCGTATCGCAGACGGGCAAAGCGGCTATCGCTGGCTCACCCGCACACAGCAGCGCGCGGGGCAGGGGCTGCGCAGCCTACTGGCCTGCGGGGTGGGGCTTTTTGCGGGGCACAAACTGGTCGTCGCGCTGTTGTGGATTGCCCAGATCGACCTGACGCGCGACCGGATTGCCATTGGCACCTCGCTATGTCTGGTGCTGACCAGCATGGGGATTTTGCTGGGCCAGAGCGTGCGCATCTGGGCGGTGACGGCGCGCATGGCGCTGTGTTCGCTGGCCTTCGGGCTGGGTCTGTTTGCGCTTGTTTTGCTTGTGTTTCGCTATGATCCGCTTTGGCAGGATGCGATCCTGTCGGGCATGGCGTTTTACACGGCGCTTTGCATTACCCTGCTCAATCTGGTGCAGCTTCTGGACGGCACGCAGCTGCGCCGTGCGGCGGCGGCGCAGCTGCGGTTTCCCGTGGGTTTGATCGTGCTGCCGTTGGGGATGGTCGTGCCGCTGGGTCTGTTTGCGACGCTGGCGTCCCATTCGCAGGCGATGAATTCCAACACGTTCCAGACGGTGAGCTACCTTGCGTTTTCGCTGTCTTTGGGGGTGGTGGTCATCAACGCGGCGGGGGCGTTTCGGGCATGGCACGTCCGGTTTTCGGCTCTCAAGGAACGCCGCACGCTGCTGGCTATTCTGAATGCGTTGAGCGGGGCGGTCTTTGTGATTCAGGATCGCAACCGCCCGCCTTTGGTCAATCAACGGGCCGAAGATCTGAGCGGAGCGGATATCGCGGCCGTCGATTGGCTGGAACGCGCGCAATTCCATTCGCTCTATCACCGCGCCGTTTTGAGCGGCAAGGATCATCCGGTCAACCGGCTGTTTGACCCCGATCACGGGGGCAAGGTTTTTGCGGGCTGGATCGACGGGGACGGGGTGGAGCGCGCTCTGGAATTTTCGCGCCGTGTGGTGCAGCCCGATCCCGACGCGGCGCCGTTGAATGTCATCGAGATCCTTGACGAGACCGAAAGCTGGCGCGTGCGCGAGAACCTGTCGCTGGTGGAAAAACTGTCGGCCTTGGGGGAAATGGCCTCGGGTCTTGCGCATGAGATGTCGAATATTTTCGGGGTGGTGCAGCTTGCCTCGGACACGGGGATGCTGGTCGCAAAATCCCCCGCTGCGCGGCGCCAGTTCGAGGCCATCCAATCGGCTTGCCATCGGGGCGGCGTGTTGACCAGTCAGCTCTTGCGGCTGGGCGGACAGGAACATGGCGTGCCCGAGGTCATCGACCTGTTGAAAAAACTTGAACGGGTTGGCGTTCTGGCCCGTGTTTCGGTGCCTGCGGATATTGCGATCGTGATCGAAACCCCCGAGGGCGAGACGGATTTGCAGGTCTTTTGCAATCCGGCGGAATTGGCGGGGACCCTGTTCAATGCGGTTTTGAATGCGCGCAACGCCTTGAGTGACGCGGCGATCGCGCAGGGCACGATCACGATCGGTCTGCGCCGCGTGACGCTTGACGATGGCCCGCCGCCGCTGGCGGGCTTTGAAATCAGTGTGGATGACAATGGTCCGGGATTTGAGCCCGAGATTCAGGACAAGCTGTTCGACCCGTATTTTACCACCCGCCACGACAAGGGCGGCACCGGTCTTGGCCTTGCGTTGGCGCGCGATTTTGCCACACGGGCGGGCGGATCGGTGACGCTTGAGGCGGGGGCGCAGGGCGGTGCATCGTTTCGCCTGATCCTGCCCGCGGCCCAGCCCATGGCGCCGCAAGACAGCGGGCAAGACGCGCTGAGCCTTGAGGGGTATCGCTTGCTTTTGGTCGCGCCGCCGGAAAATTTCGACCCGCTCACCCCCTATAGTTTGCGCTCGCTCGGGGCGGATGTTTACACCGCCGATACGGTTGATGCGGCCCATGCGATTGTGCCTCAGGCGCGGCCCCATGTGCTTTTGATCGACAGCGGTTTGACGCAGACCCAGACGGGGGCGGCGTTTGTCGCACAGCTGCGCGCCCGCCTGCCCACGTGCGGATTGATTTCGATGCAATCCGCGCTTCAGGCGGTGCGCGCCTTCAAGGATCAGGAGCAGGGGCGCGCGCCGGACCTAGGGGTAAAAGACCCGGGGGTTCAAGGCCCGGGGGGGCAAGATCTGGGGTTGAAAATCGACATGCCGGTCGGTTTGGACGTTCTGGTCAACTCGATCCGCTTGTGTCACCCCCTGCCAGAGGCCCCGCCAGCGGCGGATTAACGACGTTGTGCGTGGATGAGGGAGGGCTGGAATTCGTCTGGCTCAAAGCCATCTGGCGCGCAGTCGCGGGCGGCCTGCAGGTCGCTCAACAAAGGCCGGATGGCGGTATGGGGCACGGCGGGGCTGAACAGATAGCCCTGACCAAAACGGCAGCCCATATCGAGCAGCAGGGTGCGGTCCTCTTCGGTTTCAATCCCTTCGGCAATCACCTCAAGGCCAAGGTGGTCGGCCATCTGGATCAGGCCCTGCACGATGGCTTTGTCGCGGACCGTGTCGGCCAGAGCGCTGATAAAGCTGCGGTCGATCTTAATGATGTCGATGGGCCATGTTTTGAGATGCATCAGCCCGCCATAGCCGGTGCCGAAATCATCCAGAGCGACGCGCGCCCCGCGCATGCGTATTTCGGCCAAAGTCCGAAACACCTGCCCTTCGATATCGCCCAGCATGGTTTGTTCGGTCACCTCGATTGTCAGATCGTCCCACGTCAGGCCGTGTTGGCTAAGAACCTCTTGTAAGTCAAAGACGAATTCCGGACGCAGCAGATCGAAATGAGTGACATTGAGCGACACATATTGTTCGATCAGCCAGCCGGCCTGCTTTTCGGCGGCCAACACGCCAAGCGCCTGATGCGCCATGGTGCGGGTGAGTTTTTCGACCTGCGAGTGATCGCTCAGGATCGCCTGAAACGAGGCGGGGGGGAGCACGCCCTGCACGGGATCGTTCCACCGCGCAAGGGCCTCGAACCCGATGCATCTGCGGGTTTCCAGATCGACAATCGGTTGATAATACGGAGAAATTTCGTTCAGTTCCAAGGCGCGTTCAAACCGTAACCCCAAGGATCTGCGGTCATATTGCGCGTGTTCGTTTTCGTCGAAAATGGCCACGCCATTGCGCCCTATGGCCTTGATGGCATAGAGCGCGGCATCGGCGCGGCGGAACAATTCGTCAAAGGTATTGCCGTGTTTGCGCAGCAGGCTGACGCCCATGCTCATGCGCCCCAGCCCCGGCTTTTTCAGCTTGGTCAGGTCGCGCTGCACCATGGCGTTAACCTGATGCAAAATGACTTTGAGATAGCTTTCCGTAATTTGGGGCGCTTCAAACATCATGGCGAATTCATCGCCGCCGATGCGGCCCACGACCGCATCCAACGCCCGCAACCCGCCCAGCGACCGCCCGATCGCGCGCAGGTAGTCGTCACCGAATTGATGGCCGTAGATATCATTGATGGATTTGAAATGGTCCAGGTCGATCAACACCAGCGCAATCTGGCCGGTGGTCACCGTGATCCGTGACTCGCAGATCGTGCGAAAGGAGGCGGCGTTTTCAACCAGCGTCAGCCCGTCCAGCTCGGCGCGGCGGCGAAACCGCATCACTTCGGTGAGGGCAGTTTCGCGTTCATATTCCGCCTGTTGGCGCATGACCCATTGGGACATGATCCCCGCAAGAAGGGAGGCGCTGTGTTCGCAGGCGGCTGTTTGGGCGGCGGTCGGCTGGAGGGATCGACGGAACAGAAAGATCAGCTGGTAGGTGACGCGGTTCAGTTCAGCGCTCGATCCACGGCCCGCACCGACGCGGGAGTCCGATATGCTGACGTAGGTATCCTGCCTGAGTGTGCGCAGCTTCAATCCCCCAGCAAGTCGGGCGCCGTTGAAGGTACGATGCAACGTTTCGTCGCGCAGATAGTCGTCATAAAAGGCAAAGAGTTCCGGGCGGGCACGTTCGTCGCCGCAATGGGCCAGTTTCAACGGGTGCTCGCCCCAGCTGTCGCTGTCCAGCACCAGAGCGACACCATCCGCCTGGGTCAGGCGGATCCCGGCGCGGGTCAGCTCGTTGAGGGTGGCGTGCAGTTCGGTGTTGTTTGGCAAACACCGCCTGTGTTCGGTGCGGGGTCGCGACCCGCCAAGCGCCGCGCCCGGCGGCCGTTCATCCCCCTTGTGCGTGCCCCCCGGTGTTGGCGGATACACCGCACAAAAGGGGGAGGATGCAGCGCCGTTCGGGGCGTCCTCATCGGCATCGTCGCGCGTCATGACCAAGACAGACCGATGGGGCGATCCGAGGGAGCTGCATCTTTTGCAGCGGAGCGCTTGGTTGCATTGCAGACAACGAGTGCACGACACGAACGAGCCACTTGGTAACCTTTCACAGCGCAGGCAGCGGCCTGCTTCTCTAAAAAATCCCATACCCAAGTTAAAAATGCGTTAATCCGCCCCCCATCTGCAAGTCTCTTTCGAGCAAATATGGCGCTGCGCGGATCGAGCAAATATGGCGCTGCGCGCATCGGGGCGATGCAGGGTCAAAAGCGGCTGGCGCGCCTGCCCTCAGGCCGCGAGCGCGGCGGCCCGCAGGATCGCAAAGCGATAGCCGATGGTGCCAAAGCCTTCGATTTTGGCGGTGGCGGCGCGGGAGATATGGGAGGGGTGGCGGAATTCGTCGCGTTTGAATAGCGGCGAGATATGCACCTCGAAAATCGGCCCGTCAAAGGTCAGCAGGGCGTCGAGGATAGCGATGCTTGTCGAGGTAAACCCCGCCGGATTGATCAGGATCGCGGAGCCTTTCTTGCGGGCTTCGTGAATCCAGTCGATGATGACCCCCTCGTGGTTGCTCTGGTGGAATACCACCGAGGTGCCCGCGTCGCGCGCCGCATCGTGACAGATGGTTTCGATATCGGCGAGGGTTTCGGTGCCGTAGATATGGGGCTGGCGTTCCCCGAGAAGGTTCAGGCTTGGCCCGTTGATGACATAGATCGGCAGGGCGAGAGAGGGATCGTTGGACATGATGTCTCCTGATTTTCTGGATATGGGTGTCAATTGCCGTAGCCGTAGAGGCGGGGCAGCCACAGGACGAGGCCGGGCACAAAGGTGATGATGCCGAGGCCGACGATCATGATCCCGAGGAAGGGCATGAGGTAGCGGATGGTCTGGGCCACCGGCGATTTTGTGATCGAGCTGACAACGAAAAGCAAAAGCCCGTAGGGCGGGGTCGTCAGCCCGATCATGGTGTTCACGACAACGATCACGCCGAAGTGGACTGGGTCCACGCCAAGGGCGAGGGCGGTGGGAATGAGGATCGGGGTGATGACGAGCAGGATCGCATTGGCTTCGATCAGACAGCCCAGCACCAGCAGCACGGCATTGACCATCAACAGGAATTGCCACGCGGACAGGTCGTATCCGGCCAGCGCGCCGCGGATGGCCGCGGGCACTTGTTCAACCGTGATGACATAGTTGAACACCAAAGCGCCCGCGATCAGGATGCCAACGGAGGCGGTCGAACGGGCCGAGGAGCGGATCGTGCGCCATGTGTCGCGCAGGGTGATCGAGCGATAGAATACTGCCGACACCACGAAGGCATAGAGCGCGGCAAGGGCGGCGGCTTCTGTCGGGGTGGTGACGCCGCCGTAGATTCCCACCAGCAAGATGACGGGCATCAGCAGCGCAGGCACGGCCCGCAGGGTGATTTTGGGCAGCGCGTTCAGGGGCACGGGATCTTCGGTCGGGAAATCGTAGCGCCGCGCGAGAAAGGCGTTCATCAGCATCAGCAGCAGGCCAAGGATCAACCCCGGCACCACTCCGGCAAGGAACAGAAAGCCGATGGAAGTATCGGAGACCAGCGCATAGAGCACCATCGGGATCGAGGGCGGAATGATCGGGCCGATGATGGCCGAGGCGGCGGTGATCGCCCCCGCATAGGCGGCGGGATATTTGCCGTCGCGCAGCATCAGGTTGATGATGATGCGCCCCATGCCCACCGCATCGGCGATGGCCGAGCCGGACATGCCCGAAAAAATCAGCGAGGAGAACACGTTTACATGCCCGAGGCCGCCGCGAAACCGGCCCACAAGCGCGCGGCAAAAGCCCAGAAGACGGTCCGAGAGGGAGCCGATATTCATCAGGTCGGCGGCAAAGATGAACAGCGGAATGGCAAGCAGCACGTAGCTGCCATAGAGACCGCGCAGCATTTGTTCCGCCGCGATGCCCATGTCCATGCCCGAGACAAACAGATAGGTCAGCGAGGCCACGATCATGGCGTGGCCAATCGGCAGTCCGATGATGGCCGCACCGACGATGATGGCGACCGCAAGAGAAAATTCGGGGCTCATTCGGGGGTATCCTCGGGCAGGGACGTGTTCGCGGGCGGGGCGATGACGCCGCGCAGCTCTTGCACCGCGATCAGCGCGTAGCGCAGGATGCTGACGGCGAGAAACACCAAAAAGATAGCGAAAACATAGTTGTAGGGAATGTCGAGGTAAGAAGTATCCTCGATTTTCATGAAGCTTACGTAGCTCCAGCTATCGCCAAAGGCGATGAGATAGACGGTGATCAGCAAGAGCGCGGCAAGAATGCGAAACACGCGGCGGGTGCCTGCGCCGACCGCGGAATAGACGATGTCGAACCGGATTTCGTCCTCGTCGCGCGCGCTGACGGACTGCCCCCATAAAATGATCCAGATCCAGGCAATCGCGCAGACCTCGACCGTCCAGCCGACGGGCTGGCCGATGACATAGCGCATGAACACTTGCAGGATGAAGCTGAGAAACATGGCCGAAAGCAGCAGCGCGGGCACGGCTTCGGCGACTGTTGTGTAGATCCGCAGGGCGCGGTTGCGAAACGTCATTGGTCTGCCTTTGTCGAAAAGAGGGAGCAGGGTCGCGGGCCCATGGCCCGGACCCTGCGGGACCGACGCGCGCCGCTAGTTGCCTGCGGTCGCGTTGATCTTGTCAAGCATGCCCGGAATCCAGCTTTCGGCGAAATCGGAGGCCAGATATTTTGCCTGCGCATAGTCGCGAAACGCGGCACGATCCGGTTCGTAGACCGCAAGCCCTTCGTCCTTGAAGAACTGCACCAGCTCCTCTTCGCGCGCGAGGTGCTTTTGGGTGCTCCAGTCGATGATCTCGTTGGCGGCGGTTTGGAAGCGGTCTTGTTGCTCGGGCGTCATCTCGTTCCAGATGTCGAGTTTAAGCGTCAAAAGGTCGAAGCCGATCAGGTGGTTGGTCAGAACGATCTGGTTGGTGACTTCGTAAAACTTCATGTTGTAATCGTTGGGCAGGGGGTTGTCCTGACCGTCAATCGCGCCGGTCTGCAGGCCGGTGTAGACCTCCGAATAGGCCAGAGGCGTGGGGTTTGCCCCGATGGCCTCCCCGAGGAATTGCCACGCATCACCGCCGGGCATCCGGATGGTCATGCCTTTGAGATCCTCGGGGGTCATGATCTGTTTTTCGGGTTTCAGATTGACTTGACGGGTGCCGAAATAGACGGGGCCAAGGATTTTGAGGCCCAGTTTATCGGCGGCAATCTGGTCAAGTTCCTGCCCGACCTCGCCCGCCATCACGTCGAGCATGTGATCGGTGTCGGCAAAGAGATAGGCGGCGGTGACGATGGACCATTCGGGCGCCTGATTGGCGATGTCCTGGGGCGGGATGATGCCCATTTCCAGCGTCCCGCGCTGGATGGCGGTCAGTTCCGAGCCCTGGGGCACCAGGGTTGCGCCGAAATAGTTCTGGATTTCGAAATCATCCGACAGTTTTTCGGCCAGCATGTTGAAGGCCTCGGCGCGGATGTCGTTTTCCGACACAACAGACGAGAATTTCAGCACAGGTTTGTCTGCGGCAAAGGCACTGGACAGGCCACTCGTCATCGCAAGTGCCACGAGACTGCTGCCAAGGATCTGGCGGCGGGTAATGGTCATAGGTTCTTCCTCCCATTTGAAGACTCTTCAACTCCCCCAAGACATTCGGCCAAACTGTTAATCTGTGTCAAGATATAAAATATATGACAAAGTGCAAAACGTCATATAAAAATAAAGATCCGCATGCGCAAACGGCCACCCGGGGGTGGCCGCCTGTCAAAAGGAGGGCGCGAAAGGCTGTGCGGGTGCCAAAACGCCCGCGTTGCGCAGTGTTTAGGGGATTTTGCCAGTGCTCAGGATATGCTGCACACCGCTCTGGATATGGCGGCGCAGCAGGGCACAGGCTTTGTCAGTGTCGCGCGCCAGCACGAGGTCGCGCAGTTGTACGTGTTCGGCGGCGGCTTTTTGGCCCCGAAAATCCAGCACCAGCATGTGATAGCGCAAAAACCGGTCAAAAATGCTGGAATGGGTTTGCATCAGCGCAGGGGCGTTGCAGGCGGAAATCGTCGCGTGGTGAAAGCCCCAATCGTGTTTGACCCAGGCCTCGACCTCGGCATAGTTGCCCTCGATCAGATCGCGTTCGACGGCTTGCAGCTTGTAATGGGCGGATACGACGTTGCCTTCCCAGTTCAAGTCACCCTGTTTGAGCGAGCGTTCCAGCGCATGGGTTTCCAGAAGAATGCGCAAATCCGCGATATCATGCAGCCCGCTTTGGGAAATCGGCGCAACCTGAAAGCCGCGTTGACCCTCGGCAACCACGAGTTCTTCGCTGATCAACCGGCTGAGAATCTCGCGCAAAGTCGACACACTGACCGCATATTTTTCTTTCAGAACATCCAGTTTGAGACGGTCGAGCGGCTTGAGATATCCGTGGATAATATCGGTTCTGATCCGGCGAAATGCAATTTCTCCGACAGTTTCGCCATCAATACCAATATTGTCGAATTTGTTTGCTAACATGAAAACGGATGTCCAATGCGTTTTGTCGGGCTGATCCCAGAATTACCTCGGGTTTGGGGGCAATAGCAAGCGAGGGGCGTGTCCGCCCCCCGCCGCGGGTCACTCCCCGACGCAGAAAGGCGCCTTGCCCATCGTGCCTTCGACACCGGCAAGGATGTGCTTGCGCCAGTTCTCGTCCTCGAGGATTTCCATGCTGTGACCGAGGGTTGTCAGCCACGCGCGCCCGCCGTCGTAGTAATGGCACCACGACACGGGGTGGCCTTCGCCCATGCCCGGATGGCCGTAATAGCCCTGTGTGCCTTCGGTCATCGTCGCTTCGTCCACGCTCAGCAGGATGCGCACATCGCTGAGCGCGCGCGGATCGGGATGGACGTTGTAGAACTCTTCGGGGCCGAAGGTGACGCCGTCCAGATGCGCAACGGACGGATCGTTGGGTGCGCTCACATGCACGGTGCCGGTCTGGCGGGGCGCGTGATCATAGAGCTGTGCGCCCAGAAGACCTTCGTACCACGTCCAGTTGAAATTGGTCCCAAAGGCATTGTGAATGCCGGCAAAACCGCCGCCACCCTCGACGTAGATGCGCAGGGACATCTGCCCGAGGCTCGAGAGGGCGTCGCGCCCCGTGTTCCAGAACACGATGGTGTCAAAGGGGCGCAGGTTGAAGCCGCTGTCCATAAAGGTCGGATCTTGGGTCGCGGTGACTTCCATGCCTGCGCTTTCGAACAGCGCTGTCAGCGCCTCGACGCCCGCGTCGCGGTTGTCGTGCTGTTTCACGCCTTCGGCGACGTGATAGAAAACCAGCACCTTGGAGGCGGCTTCCTCGCCGCTGGTGCGGTCGAACCAGTCGTTATAGCAGCTGTCGTCCAGGCTGCCGCAAACGCCATATTTTTCAAAGGTTGTGTAGCTGTCGGGGATGCCGGTTGCAAAGCTTGCAGGCGCGGCGACGCCCGCCATGAGCAGTGCCAGCGCGGCGGATTTCAGTCCTGTCATGTGGTTTCCTCCCATTCAGGTCGCGTGTTCGCGTAGAGGGCGAACGGCGCTATTCGTGCCACAGGTTTTGCCACTCATCAAACAAAATATATGATATTGACAAAAACAAATGATATTTTGTTATTTAAGTGAGGCGAGAGGTTTTCCCTCTCGGGGGAGAGAACATGCAAGATGTCAGCTTGGCCGTTTTGGGCCTGCGCCTGTTGTGCGGCGCAATCGTGATTGTCTGCCACCAGATGGTGCTGGGCATGATCGCGCGCCGTGTCATGAGGGGGAACGGGGTCGGGGTCGGCGGCGCGGCGCCGCTGGAGGCGGCGGGACAGCGCGGGGTGAACCGTTTGCCGCTCTGTGCGCCTGCGTTGATTTGCGTTCTGGTTCAACAGGTTGGCTGGCCAGCGCTGCGCGTGCAAGGATGCGGCGCGCGGGTGGTGTTTTGCGTGGTGCTGGCGTCTTTGGGGATGGGCTGCGCGATGCTTTGCCTTGGCGCGGCGGCCCCGCTTGTGGCGCGCGCCCTGCCCGATCTGCGCGGGGCGGTCCTGCTGGACGGGTTGGCCCAAGTGCAGGTCATCGGGCTGCGCAGCGCGGTTCTGGCGCTGGTGCCGGTTGCGCCGCTGGCGATGGCATCGTGCTGGTGTGCGCGCGCGCGCGCGTTGGCCCGCCCCGTTCTGGGGGGCTGGGCGCTTGCGCTTGGTGCGCTGTGCCTGTCGTTGCTTGGGTGGCGGGGAGGGATCTGAGATGGCCAGCAGCTGCCCTGCGATCTCGCTTGAGAATATTCACAAATCCTTTGGCGGCGTGCACGCGCTCGACGGGCTGACGCTTGATATTGCCGCCGGTAGTTTCGTGGCTCTTTTGGGACCGAACGGCGCGGGAAAATCGACGGTGGTTGATATTGTGTCCACCCTCACGCGGCCTGATCGCGGGCGCGCGCGGGTGGCGGGGCTGGATGTGGTCGCGCAGGCAAAAGCCGTGCGACGCAAGCTGGGGGTGGTGTTTCAGACCCCCACCATCGACAGCCGCCTGAGCGTGGCGGACAATCTGGCGTTTCACGCGGCATTGCACGGGGTGGCACGCGGCGCGCGCGCCGCGCGCATTGCGCAGGTGTTGGAGCAGAGCGATCTTGCGCCGCTGCGCGACCGTATCGCCGCTGGCTTGTCGGGCGGGCAGAAACGGCGGGTTGAAATCGCGCGCGCCATGATCCACGCGCCCGAGGTTCTGATTTTCGACGAGCCGACAACGGGGCTGGATGCGGCGGCGCGGGCGGCATTTTGGCAGGCCCTGTCGCGTCTGCGGGCCATGCGGGCGATCACGCTGGTGGTGACAACCCATTATTTACAAGAGGTTGCGGGTGCCGATCGGCTTTGCATCCTGAACAAGGGGCGCATGCTTCGCGATTGCACCCCGGCCGCACTGGCGCGGTTCGGACAGGGGGGCGTGCAGCTGCTGATGCAGCCCGCCGGCCCCCGGCAAAGGGCGGCGTTGCTTGTGGCCTGTCCAGCGGCGCGCGCGCGCGAAGACGGGCGGATGTCCTTGCGGTTGCGTGATCGCGCGGCGGCCGAGGCTGTTCTAGCGCGGCACGGGGCGCTGCTGGATGGATATGCGCTTGAGGCGGCGGATCTGGAAACGGCCTATCTTGGGCTGTTCACGGAGGACGCGCGATGAGGCTGCGCCACCTGCGGGACCGGAGTCTGGCGCTGGGGTGCCTTGTGGGGGTCTGGATGGCGAGCGCGCAGATCGCGGGGCCGACAGTCGTGCCCGGCCCCTTTGCAACGCTGGACGCCCTGTGCCGCATGGCCGGGCAGGCCGCCTATTGGGCCAGCATCGCCCAAAGCCTTCGGGTCTTTGCGATGGCGTTTGGCCTGGCGGCGCTGCTCGCCATTCCCTGCGGGATCGGCTTTGCGCTGGTGCCACGGTTGGGGCGGGCGATGGAGCCGTTTGTGTTTGCGCTGGCGGCCACGCCGCGGGTTGCCTTTGTGCCGTTGCTGATCGTTCTGCTCGGCCTTGGGGATCCGGCGAAAGTCGCGCTGGTGTTTCTGGGCGCATCGATTCCGATCCTTCTCAACACGTGGGCGGGGGTGCGCCATGCCGACCCCGATCTGGTCGAGATGGCGCGCGCCGTCGGGGTCAGCCGGTGGCAGCGCGTTGCCTGGGTGATCCTGCCGGCCGCTTTGCCGATGATGGTGACGGGGCTGCGCCTTGGGGCGACCATCGGGCTGATCAACACGGTGGTTGCGGAATTATACACCGCGATTGGCGGGTTGGGCGGGCTGTTGGCGCGCTATGGCGCCAGTTTTCGCATGGCCGAATATATGGCCATTGTCGTGACCCTGTCCGTGGTCGGTGTGGTGATCAGCTCAGGCCTCTATCATCTTGAAAAATTTGTAAAACATAGAATGGAGTGACTTGCCATGTCGTTGAATATCCAGCCCTTTGGTGCGCGCGGTCGCGGTCTTTGGCGGGCGGTTGCGGCCCTATGGATCGCGTGTCTGGGCCTTGTGGGCGGGGCGGCGAGCGCCGAGCCGTTTCGATTGATCGTAACCCATCTCGAGCCGCCGTTGTTGCCCAATTCGGTCATGGATCTGGCGCAGAGCCTTGGCTATTTCGAAGCCGAAGGCGTCGAGGTCGATTTGGTGCGCGTTCAACAAACCCCTTCCGCGATTGCGGCGCTCAAAGCGGGGGAGGGCGAGATGGCGAATATTTCGCTGGATGCGCTGTTGCAATTGCACGCGATGGGCGACGACAGCCTACGCGCGGTCGTCTCGCCCAACACGTCTCTGCCGTTTTTGATCGCCGCGCGCGCGGCGGTGGCGAGTCCCGAGGCACTGGCGGGAAAAACCTTTGGCATCGGGCGGGTCGGGAGCCTTGATCATGCGCTGAGCATGCGGGTCCTGGCCGAGGCGGGCGTGGGGGCGCAGGCGGTGTCGCTGGTGGCGTTGGGCCAGCCGGCAACGCGCGCGCAGGCGCTGGCGGCGCAGCGGATTGACGCGACAACGATGTCGGTGGGGGTGTGGTCCACGATGCCCGACCGCGACGGCCTGCACGTGCTGGTCAGCCCCGAGGCCTATTTTGCCGCGGCCCCCTTGGTCAACAAGGTCAACGTTGTGCCGCGCGCGGTTCTTGAAACCCGCCCGCGCGAGGTGCAAGCGGTGATCCGCGCCTTGCTGCGCCTGTCGCGCGACATCGCCGCCGAGCCCGATCTGTGGGTGCGGGCGATGTCGCCGCTGCGTGCCGATGTCGGCCCGGAGGCGCTGCGCGAACTGGTGGCGCAGTTTTCGGGCAGCTGGATGGTCAACGGCGGCATGAATGCGGCGGATTTGCTGCGCACCCGCGACTGGTTGATCGAAACAGGAGAGCTGTCGCAGGCCGTGGTCGTGGCGGCCGCGCCAGACGATCTGTCGGCCTGGGTCGATTTTGCCCCGCTGGACGCCGCCCTGCGCGATCTGGGCGTCGCGGCGGGGGCCGATCCGGTGGCGCGATGAACGCCGCTGCCCCCTGTGCGCTGTCGCTGCGCGATGTGTCGCTGTCCTTTGGGGCGGTGCCGGTGCTGGCGGGCCTGACGCTTGAGGTGCGCGGCGCGGGGGTGACGGTGGTGCTGGGGCCGTCGGGCAGCGGCAAAACAAGCCTGCTGCGCCTTGCGGCGGGGTTGATTGCGCCGGACCTTGGTGCAGTGTCAATCGCGGGGCGCGCAGAGGATCGCGCGGCTGACGGGACCCGTGGGGGCGCGCGTGTCGGGGTGATGTTTCAGGAGGCACGCCTTTTGCCTTGGGCGACGGTGCGGCGCAATCTGGAATTCGCGCTTTTGCCGCTCAAGCTGTCGCGCGCGCAGGTCACCGCGCGCATCGACACCCAGCTGGCGCGGCTCGGGATCGCGGATCTGGCGGCGCGCATGCCCGCGCAAGTATCGGGTGGCCAGAAGCAGCGGGTGGCGCTGGCGCGGGCCTTGATCGTAGCGCCCCGGGTGTTGTTGATGGACGAACCCTTTGCCAGCCTCGATGCGCTGTTGCGCGAAGACATGCAGGACGAGCTGTTGCGGGTTCTGGCGCTGCAACCGGCCAGCGTGGTCTTTGTGACCCATAGCGTCGACGAAGCGCTGTATCTGGCGGATCGGATTGTGGTTCTGGGGGGCGGAAAAATCCTTGCCGATGTTGCGGTGACGACCCCGAGGCCAAGGCGCGTACCCGCGGGGGAGCCGCTTGGGGATGACGCGGCGCTGCGGGCCGATCT
Source organism: Aquimixticola soesokkakensis (assembly GCF_900172375.1). Classification (GTDB taxonomy): domain Bacteria; phylum Pseudomonadota; class Alphaproteobacteria; order Rhodobacterales; family Rhodobacteraceae; genus Aquimixticola; species Aquimixticola soesokkakensis. The sequence goes on from NZ_FWFS01000011.1 coordinate 127,205, forward strand.
GCGGCGCATCCTGCGTGGGGCAAGCAGCGGTGGCGCGCGCGCGATGGCGGCCCGGGGAGCGGCACCATGAGCGATCTGATGCGCGAACTGGAAGGGCTGCGTGCCATTTGGTGGCGCGATGTGCGCCGGATGCTTACCGACAAGAACCAGATCGTCGGCGGTGTGAGCCGCCCCCTGCTTTGGGTGATTGTGCTGGGGGTCGGGTTGAACCCGTGGTTTCGCGGCGAGGTATACGGGTCGGTGCGCTTTGTCGTGCCCTTCACCTTTGTGCAGTTCCTGTTTCCGGCGATCATCCTGTTGAACCTTCTCTATGCCTCGGTCCAATCGGCGGTCTCGCTGATCTGGGATCTGAAATTCGGTGTATTGCGCGAGGTGCTGGTCGCGCCACTGTCGCGGGCCACGGTCTTGGTCGGCAAGATTCTGGGCGGGATGACGGTGGCGCTGGTGCATGGGGCGCTTGTGCTTTGCGTGGCGCGGGCGGCGGGGGTGGCCATGACCCTATCCGAGCTTGTGTCCCTGCTTGGCATCATGGCGGCGCTGTCCTTTGGTCTGACGGCCTTTGGCATCGTGATTGCGCTGTCCCTGCGCGAGTTCGACAGCTTCGGGGTGTTTTCCAACGCGGTGATTTTGCCGCTTTATTTTACCGCAGGGTCGGTGTTTCCGCTCGATGCGGGGCTGTCGCGGGCACAAACCCTGACCACCTATCCGCAGTGGCTGGTCAGCATCGTTGAAGTGAATCCGCTGACCTATGTGCTTGATCTGATGCGCGCGGTGGTCATCGACTGGCACAGCTATCCGCTGTGGTACGGCGTGGCCGTGATCGTCGCGCTCGATCTGGGGTGTCTGGGGCTGGCGCTGATGCGCTTTCGCAGGGTCTAGCGATGGTGCGCGCGCGCAAAAAGGGTCTGTCTGGGCTTGTGCCGCTTCTGGGCGGGCTGTGCCTCTTGCTTGCAGCCGGATCTCTGCCCCCCGACACGGCCCTGTCCAAAGTCAAAGCCGCAGGACGGTTGCGGGTCTGTCACCCCTCCGACAATCCCCCCTGGATCACGCGCGCGACGGCGGGCCAGCCTGCGGGCGGGATCGACCTTGTGCTCTTGGGGGCGATTTCGCGCAACGCGGGATGGGACATGGTTTCTGTGCCCGTTGCGCAGATGGATGCGGGGATCAATCCGCGCCGCTGGGGGCTGACGCGCGCGCGTTGTGACGTGATCGCGGGGGGGCTGGTATTGACGGAGCAGACCCGCGGGTTTCTCGACGCGCCTGTGGCCCATGCCACCTTCGGCTGGTCGCTGGTAACGCTCGAAGCCAAGGGGGAGGCGGCGTTGACGCCGGGCGCCACGATCGGGGTCTATGTCGCCTCTTTGGCGTCGGATCGCGCTAAGCTCGGCGGCTGGATTCGGGCGCAGGGTCTGGCACCAACAATCTTTGCGCGGCCCGAGGCGCTGATCGCGGCGCTGCGGGCGGGGACGATTGTTGCGGCGGTCACGGACGCGCCGCTGAGAGAGGGAAGCGTGCGGCTGCGGATCGGCCGTCTGCCGCCGCCCTTTGCGCGTCAACAGGTTGGATTTGGATTTTGGAAAGGCGATGCGACCCTGCGCGATGCGGTGCTTTCGGGCCTCTCGGGGCTTGAGGCGCAGGGGCAACTTGCGGGGATTCAAGAGTTTTATCAGGTGTCGGCGGGAGATGGCGGGGCAGAGCCGAGTAAGGATCAGTCAAATTGACAAATACCATACATTTTGAATAATCTCATTTTAAAATAAGAATCACCGATTCATGTTCGGTGAGCAAGAGGAGAGACCAATGCCAATTCGCCACATCCTGCAAACGACAGGTGGACTTATGCTTTTGTGCGCTGTCGCAAGCGGGGCACAGGCCGCTGACAAGGTGGTTCTTTTGCAAGGCGGCAGCATCGGCACCGCGCAGGTTGCCGCAGGGGCCGAGGCCTATCTCGACAATTGTGCGGGATGCCACGGGGAGGATTTGCGCAGCGTGAATTCCAATGCGCCGGACCTGCGCGGGCCGACTTTCCAGTATTCCTGGGTGACCAAGCCGCTTGAGGAAACGTTTCACAAAATCATCACGACGATGCCGCCGGGGATGACGGGGGAGATCGACCCCGAAACCTACGCGCAGATCGTCGCCTATATCCTGAATTTCAACGGGGTCGAAGCGCAAGAGGACGGGCGTTTCCCGCAGACGGCCGAGGAGGTCGCGCCGATGGATCTTGTGATCCAGTAGGGGCGAGGCGCGGCCAAAGTACAACAACACGAAGAGGAGGAGTGATCTATGTTGGGACAGATGACAGGACGACTGCGCGGCGGTTTGACGGGAGTGGCGCTTGGGGCTTTGGCCTGCCTTGCGCCGGTTGCGGGCAGTGGCGCGCCGGTGACGCAAGAGACCTTGCTCGATCCGGCACCGCAGGACTGGCTGCAATGGCGCCGCACATTTGACGGTTGGGCCCATTCGCCGCTTGACCAGATCACCAAGGAAAACGTCGGAAGTCTGACGCTGGCGTGGGGGTGGGCGATGTTGCCCGGCAGTCAGGAAGTTGTGCCCATCGTGCATGACGGTGTGATGTATATCGCCAACCCCGGTGGCTCGGTGCAGGCGCTGGACGCCAAGACCGGCGATTTGATCTGGGAATACCGGCACGAAACACCCGAAGGCTTTCGCGAAGGCATGATGAACCGCGGTCTCGCGCTTTGGGGCGATAACGTGTTCATCGCGACGCCCGATGCGGAAATGATCGCGCTTGATACCAAATCCGGTCAGATCGTCTGGCAGACCACGATCGCCAGCCGCGAGGTCGGAAAGTCGATCACCGCCGCGCCGATTGCGGTGGATGGCAAGGTGATCGTGGGGGTGCAGGGGTGCTTTCGTTTTTATGAGGAAAAATGCGCCGTGGTTGCGTTTGATGCGCAAACCGGGGCGCAGGCGTGGCGCACGGATACGGTGCAACGCGAAGAGGGGGACGGCGAGAATACATGGGGCGGCCAGCCGTGGCTGCTGCGCGGGGGTGGCGATGTGTGGACCACTGCAACCTATGATCCCGACCTTGACCTGATTTACATCGGCGTCAGCCAGGCCAAGCCCTGGTCGCGGCTGAGCCGTGGGCAGGACGGGGACTCGCTTTACACAAGCTCGACGCTTGCGCTTGATCCCAAAGACGGGTCCATCCAATGGTATCGTCAGTATATTCCGGGTGAAACCAATGACATGGATGAGGCATTCGAGCATATCCTCGTCGATATCGATGGCGAGCCGTCCTATGTGAACATGGGTAAACTGGCGATCCTGTGGCGCGGAAGCCGCGTGGACGGGACGCCGCTTCCGGCCTTTGATATGGGGCTTCAGGACCAGATCGACCTGAACGCCGATGGCACCTTTGCCACCTATCGCGATGGCAAGATCGGCGAGCTTGGGGTGCCCGTGATGCTATGTCCCTCGACGACCGGTTTTCGGGCGTGGCGCAGCATGGCCTTTAACCCCGACACCCGCGCGGTTTATGTGCCGATGTCGATCAACTGCGACGAGGCGGTTGTCTATGGCGAGGTCGAGATGGTCGAGGGTGGCGGCGGCAACGGCAAGTTTGCGGAGAACCGGATCGCCCATCCCGACGATCCCGATCACCTCGGGCGGATTGCCGCGCTCAACATCGATACCGGCGCGCTTTTGTGGGAAAAACGCCTGCGCACGCCGGCCAATACCGGCATGCTCAGCACCGATACGGGCCTGATTTTCGCAGGGGATTGGGACCGCAATTTCTGGGCGCTGGACGCGCAAACCGGCGCTGAATTGTGGCGCACGCGTCTGCCACAGGCCGCGCAGGGGATGCCGATTACCTATGAGGTGGACGGGGTGCAATATATCGCGATTCCCGTGGGCACAGGCGGTTATTCCTGGTCGACAAGCGTGCCCACGCAGCTTGCCCCCGAAGTGAAACGCCCCGAAGGCGGCAATGCCATGATGGTCTTTGCCCTGCCTGCGCAACCCAGCTGATCGGGTTTCGCGCAACGCGCACGAAACCTGTCGTAAACATTGGAAAGGATGCGTCGGATCATATGCGATCCGGCGCATTTCGCACATGACATCACCTGTGATCACCTTCGTTTTTTCTTTGATCCTTGGCGCTTTGTGCCTTGGGATAACGGGCGCGGCGCGGGCGCAAGAACCCTGGGTCGCGCCGGAGTTTCTGGCGCAAAGCCGACCCGATTTCGGCACGCGCTTGCCGCTTTGCGTGCTCAAAGGCTCGCCCAGTTTCGAGCGCGATGTGCAAACGGCGCAGGCCTTGGCCGATGTGTTGCTATTGACCTCGCAGGTGGTTGAGCTGGACCTGCGCGATGTGGCGCATCAATCCCAGGACGGGGTTTGGCCCGAAATCCGGCAGGCGCTGGCCGGACGCTGTCTTGGGGTTATGGGCGCGCGGCTTTACGGGGCGCAGCGCCTGCCCGATTGGCTGATCGCCTCGCGCCCCTATTTTTCCGCGCCCTATGTTCTGGTTTCGCAGGCGGCGCAGTCGCTTGACGATCTTGCAGCGTCCCATCCGCGCGCGCAATTGGGCGCGCCGCTGTACACGCCGATTGACCTGTCGTTGATCACCTTGATTGAGGCGGGGGGCCGGTTTGGCGGTTTTCAACGCCGCCCGTTTGATCGTCCCGAAATTGCGCGCGCCTTGATGTTGGCCGGTGCGATGGATGCGGCGATTTTATGGGAGCCGGATTTGGCGGGGCTGGCGCCGGATTTCTACCAAACCGTCGCGCCGATGCCGCCATCCTTTGATGCAAACCGCGATGTGGCGATCCTGTTTCGCAGCACCGATGGTGCGCTGCGGGCCAATATCGACGCGGCGCTCAAGGTGCTGGCGGCCGAGGAGTAGGCGGATGCGCTTGATTTAGGCAGTGTTGCCGGAAAATCGGGGCAGCGGGCGCTTGTGCCCTGCGCGGCGATTCCCACTATTGCATTCGTATGCAAAAATGCTATCGACGGGGGATCAGACACCGGATGTGAGGCCATGACCGACAGCAACACCAGCTTTCAAGCTCCCGAATTTATCAAAGCTCCGGCCCGCAGTGCCGTGGCAGACAACGCCCCCGTCGAACAGATTGTGGCCGAGGTGATCGCCCGCGTGCGCAGCGAAGGCGATCTGGCCGTTCGTGACTATGCGCGCAAATTCGACGGCTCCGATCTGGAGGCGTTCGAGGTAAGCGCGGCCGAGCGCGCGGCGGCTTTGGCCGACCTCGAGCCGCAGACCCGCGCCGATACGGAATTTGCCATTGCCAATGTGCGCGCTTTTGCCGAGGCGCAGTTGGGCACGCTGGGCGAACTGGAAGTCGAGATCCGCCCCGGTGTGCATCTGGGCCATCGCAATATTCCGCTCGAACGGGTGGGCTGCTATGTTCCCGGCGGTCGGTTCCCGCTTTTGTCGGCGCCGATCATGACGATCGTGCCCGCCAAAGTCGCGGGCGTGGGGGAGGTGATTGCCTGCCTGCCGCCCAATGCGCACCCGGCCATGATCGCGGGCTGTCACCTGTCGGGGGCGGACCGGATTTTTCGCATCGGGGGCGCGCAGGCGATTGCGGCGATGGCGCTTGGCACGCAGACCGTGCCGAAAGTGGACAAGATCGTCGGGCCGGGGAATGCCTTTGTGAACGAGGCCAAACGCCAGGTGTTCGGCCCCGTGGGCATCGACCAGCTGGCGGGACCGTCGGAGATTTTCGTGCTGGCCGATGACACGGGCGATGCGGAAATGATCGCGACGGATTTGTTGGCGCAGGCCGAGCATGACGTGCGCACGCGGGTCGGCTTGATCACCACCCACCGTCCCTTGGCCGAGGCGGTTCTGGCCGAGGTCGAGCGCCAGCTTGCCACCCTGTCCACCGCCGAGGTCGCGCGCCCTGCGTGGACGGATTACGGCGAAATCGCGCTGGTCGCGGATGAGGCGGCAATGATTGCCTATTCGGATGCGGTCGCGGCAGAGCATCTTCAGGTGCACACTGCGGACCCCAAAGCCTTTGCCACCAAGCTCAGCCATTATGGATCGCTGTTCATCGGCGAGCTGTCGAGCGTGGTCTATTCGGACAAATGTTCGGGCACGAACCACACGTTGCCAACGATGGCAGCGGGGCGCTACACGGGCGGGCTTTGGGTTGGCACCTATATCAAAACCGTGACACATCAGTGGCTTGACGCCGAAGGGGTGAAACAGGTTGCTCCGCCTGCGGCCCGTCAGGCCAAGAGCGAGGGCTTGGAAGGGCACCGGCGCGCGGCGCAGTTGCGTCTGGATCGCTTGCAGGCCTGACACCGGGCCCGTTGAACGCAAAACGGCCGCGTTTGATGCGCGGCCGTTTTGTTCTGGGGCGTGGGCAGGATCAGAGCGGCGGTTTTTGCAGGCAGTGATCGCTGGCCTGTTCAAAGGCCTGCGCGATCCGGCAAATCCGCGCTTCGCCGCCTTTGGCCCCGATGATTTGCAGCCCCACAGGCAACCCGTCGATCAGCCCGCAGGGCACGGTGATGGCGGGATGGCCGGAGATGTTGAAGGGGAAGGTGCGCATGGGCGTCCAGACCGCCCCGTCGGCAAACTGCGCAAAGGCGGGCGCGGGGGTGAGGGTGGTTGCCGTCACGATCGCATCTCGCCCTGCGAGGGCTGCGTCGATGTCTGCACTCAGCAGCTGCGCATGGGCCTGCGCCTTTTCAACGTCGCGCGCCGTCAGGACCGCGCCGCTGATCAGGTTCAGCCGGGCGTCGCGCCCATAGTCCTGTCCCCGCTTTGCAAGGCGCGCGCCGTGGACCTGCCAGGCCTCGGCCTGGATCAGCACACAGCCGGCATCTTCGGCTTGGGCGTAGTCGGGCATGTCGACCAGCGAAATTTCCATGTCCAACCGCGACAGAAGACCGACCGCGTCATCGAGAAGCGCGAGCAGGGCAGGGTGCGCCGCGGCGTCCTGCAACCAGTCGCGGGCAAAGCCCAGGCGCAGGCCTTTGGGATCATGGCCAAGCTCACGGCTGGCGGCGGGTGTCCCCGCGCAAGACAGCACATCCAGCACCAGCGCCGCTTCGCGCACCGAGGCGGCGAGCGGGCCGATGGTGTCGAGCGTTTGCGACAGCGGGAAAACGCCGTCATCGCGAATGCGCCCGCGCGTCGGTTTCAACCCGACGATGCCGCAATAGGCGGCAGGGCTGCGCACCGATCCGCCGGTGTCGGTCCCGAGGGCAGCGCGCACCAGCCCGCCCGCCACCGCCGCCGCCGAGCCCGACGAGGAGCCGCCGGTGATATGGTCGCGATGCCACGGGTTGCGCGCGGGCGGGTAGGGTTGATCCCAGGCAGGGCCGGTGAGGGCAAATTCATAGGTCGCGACGCGCAGGATCGGCAAGGCTCCCGCGCGGCGCAGCGCCGCAACAGGCGCGCTGTCCTCGCGCAGCAGTGTGGTGGGCATGGCCTTCGAGCCGCAAAGATTGGGCTGGCCCTGCGCGGCGAACATGTCCTTGAGGGCGATGGGCAGACCGTGAAGCGGGCCGAGATCCACGCCCGCATGCAGCGCTGCATCTGCCGCTTGCGCCTGGTCCAGGGCGTCGGCGGCGATCCATGTGACCGCGTCGAGGGCGCGGCGGGCGTGGACGCGCTCAAGCGTGGCGGACACCAGTGCAACGCTGGTGGTGTCGCCGTCGCGCAGGGCGCTGGCCTGATCGCATAGGGGGCGGTCGATCCAGTCAGTCATCGCCGCGCGCTTTCGGGTCTGCAAGCCGCGCGGCGCGGGCCTGTAATGCGGTCGCGCTGGCAAGAGCTGCCTCCTGTTCGTCGCGCGCAAGGGTCACCCCGTGGCGAGCCAAGATGGCCCCAAGCGCCTCGCGGGTCAGGGGCGCTTGGGGCTCTGGGTGCGCCGCGGGCATCGGGGGTTTTTGGGGCATGGCGGTCTCCGGTCGGGGCGCGAAAGTGGTGGGGCACAGGCGTAGAATGACACTGCGCGGATTTCTTTTGCAACACACTTGCATACGTATTCAACATAGGCCACAACTCTTGGCAAGAGGCAAGCGACCCCCAAAGGAGACCCCATGGCGACCCCCACCGATAAACCCACCGATAAATCCGCAGACCCCAAATCTGGCGATAGCCGACCCGCCAAAGCCGCGCAGAGCCACGCGGGCGAGGTCTTGCAATGCGAGCGGCTCGATTTCACCGATCTGGTGCCTCAAAACCGCCCGCGCGCCCAGTCGATGGCGGGGTTTGACGACTGCTACACCGATATTGTCGACTATATCATCCGCTGCACCCACAAGATTTGGGACGAGCGCGATGTGGGGCTGATTTACACCCATTACACCCATAATTGCGTGCTCTATGGGACGATGGGCACCATGTATAACCGCGAGGATGTGGTGCGCGACACGCTGCAACGTCTGGTGTCCCTACCCGAGCGGCGCGGCATGGCCACGCAGGTGGTCTGGAGCGGCAACGACGTTGACGGGTTCTACACCTCGCATCTGGTGACCGGATCGGGGCGCCACAGCCAGAACGGGCATTACGGACCCGCCACGGGGCGGGCTTTTGTGTCGCGCACCGTCGCCGATTGCATGGTCTTCGAGAACAAGATCTACCGCGAATGGGTGGTGGCCGACCAGATGGCAATCATCCGCCAGCTTGGACTTGATCCGCAGGCCTATGCCGAAAAACTGGCGAAAGCGAAGCTGTCTCAGGGCCTGACGAGCCTTGATATCGGGGAAAATGGCCTGATGATGGGGCAATATCCCCCCTCCGAGCTGCCGCTTGATACCTCGATTGCCGCGAGCGATCTGGAACGCAAGACCCTAGAATGGCTGCACGCCGCCTATAACCGCAAGATGTTTGGCGTGCTGCGCGATGTCTATGCGCCGACGGTGATGTACCACGGCCCGCTGATGAAGGAACTCTACGGCATCACCGCCGTCAGCCACCAGATGATCGGCTTGATCGGCGCGATTCCCGATGCGGTTTTCATGCCCCAGCACGTCTGTTCGGTGGACTGCGTCGAGGGCGGCACGAAGGTCGCCGTGCGCTGGGTGATGGAGGGGCATCATCTGGGCTTTGGCGGTCTGGAAAGCCTGGGCGATCCGACCGGAAAACGTATCCAGGTCATGGGCATGTCGCATTTCCACTACAAGGACGGGCGCATCGTTGACGACTGGACTGTTTACGATGAACTGTCCATGTTGGTGCAGGTGAAACTGGCACAGCTTGCAGATCGCCCCGCCGTGTCCGATATCGCCCTCTAAGTCAGCGGCCCGTGTCCTTTTGGGGCGGGGCTGCCCCAACCCAAAAGGAGATGCGCGGGGATGAGCGACAAACCGGTCACATCCGTTGATGTTGCGCGCAAGGCAGGCGTCAGCCAATCCGCCGTGTCGCGCTATTTCACCCCCGGAGCCTCGGTCTCGGCCAAAATGGCCGAGCGCATCCGCATCGCCGCCGGGGAGCTGGGCTATCGCCCCAACATCCTTGCGCGCTCGTTGATCACGGGCAAAAGCCGGATCATCGGGCTGGTGGTGCATTATTTCGAAAACCAGCTGTATCCCGACCTTGTTGAACGACTCTCGATCGCCTTGCAAGACGAGGGCTATCACGTGCTGTTGTTCATGGCGCAGCGCACCGTGGGCGATGTCGAGGATGTGGTGCAACGCATTCTCGATTACCGCGTCGATGCGCTGGTTCTGGTGTCTGTGTCGCTGTCGTCCGTGTTGACCGAGCGCTGCGTGGGGCTGTCGATTCCGGTGATGCTGGTGAATCGCGACCAGCCCGACAGCGGGTTGCGGTCGGTCACAAGTGACAACCACACCGGCGGGCGGATGGCGGCGCAGGCCTTGCTGGAGGGCGCGCCCAAACGCATCGCCCTGTTGCGCGGGTTTGCCAATGCCTCGACCGATCGCGACCGCGTGGCGGGCTTTGAAGAGGCCCTCTCGCAAGCGGGTGCCCAGATCGCGCTGAGCGCGGCGGGGGACTATCACTACGACACGGCCCGCGCGGCGGCTTTGCGGTTGTTTGACCGTCCCGATCCGCCCGATGCGCTGTTTGTGCCCGATGATCACATGGCCTTTGCCGCGCTGGATGTCATCCGCAGCGCCTGCCGGTTGCGCGTCCCCGAGGATGTCGCCGTGGTGGGGTTTGACGATGTGACCGCCGCCGCCTGGCCAAGCTTCAACCTCACCACTGTGCGACAGGATCGCGGCGCGATGGTGACGCGGGCCGTGGCCGCGCTTATGGCGGCCTTGGGGCAGGGGGAAGAGGGGCCGCGCAAGGTTCTGCTGCCCGTCACTTTGGTGCGGCGCGCGACGACGCATCCGCCCGCGCAAAGCTGAACCGCACCCCCGCCAGCACCACCATGACCGCGCCTGCCGCCGCCACAACGCCCCATCCGTGCGCGGCGTAGATCCACGTGCCCACAGCAGAGCCAAGCGCGCCCGCGGCGGTGAAACTGGCCATATAGACCCCGTTCAGCCGCGCCCGCCCGCCGCTTGCAAGGCCAAAGATCGTGCGCTGTCCGATGACAAAGCTCATGGTGACGGCGAGGTCGAGCAGGAGGGCAGAAAGGACCAGCACCACAGTACCCGTGCCCGTGCCCGCAGGCGCGATGCCTGCCAGAACAAAGGCCAGCGTGCCTGCGGCCAATGCGCCTGCGGTGCCTGCGCGCGCGTGTCCGTGATCGGCCAGCGTGCCCGCAATCGGCGCGACAACCGCGCTCATGGCGCCTGCAAGGGCAAAAAGGCCGATCTGGGCGTGACTCCAGCCCCAAGCGGGCCCGGCGAGCCAGAGCGGGATGGTGGTCCAGAATAGCGAAAACCCTGAAAACAGTGCCATTTGGTAGAGGATGCGCTGGCGCAGGAGCGGCATGGAGGCGAGCGCTCTGGCCATCGCGGGCAGCATGGCGGTGCTGGCGTCCTGTGCGGGCGGGCGGCGGGCGGGCAGGCGGTGGAACAGCGTTGCCAGCAGCGCGCCCATCAGTGCGGCGCTGATCCAGAACATCGCGCGCCAGCCCAGGCTTGCGGCCACAAAGCCCGACACGGGGCGCGCGAGCATGATGCCGACCATCAATCCGGTGGTGACCGTGCCCACGGTGCGCCCGCTGCGCGCGCTTGAGGCCAGATGGGTGGCATAGGGCACAAGCACTTGCACGCAGACCGAGCCAAGCCCGATGGCAAGGCTTGCCACGAAAAACACGGCGGCGGTCTGGGTGAGCGCCGCAAGGCAAAGCGCCCCCCCCGCCAGCGTGACCAGCCCCAGGATCAGCGCGCGGTTTTCCAGCCGGTCCGCCAGCGGCACGACCAGCAGCAGGCCCAGACCGTAGCCGATCTGGGTGAGGGTGACGACCAGCCCCGCCGCGCGTTCGGAGAGGTGCAAGTCGCTTGCAATCGTGCCTGCAAGGGGTTGGGCATAGTAGACATTCGCCGCCAGCAACCCGCAGGCCACCGAGAGCAACACCATCAGTCCCGGGCGGGCGGGCGTGCCGGGCGTCATGTCGCCCCCCAGGCGCAGACCAGTGCGCTCCAGCCTGCCAGTTGGACGCGCCCCCCGGTCAGGGTCGCGCCAGAGCTGTGCAGCACTTTGGGGTCTGTCAGCGCGCGCGGCAGATCAAAGACCTGCGCGGCGCGGCTGAAATTCAGCACCACCGCCACACCCCGGTCCCCCAGCGCGCGGCTGTAGGCGAAGATGGCGCGATGCGCGGGCGCAAGGTCGGTGTAATCGCCATAGACCAGCGCAGGCTGGCGTTTGCGCAGGGCGATCAGGGCCTTGGTTGCATGCCAGATGCTATCGGGGTCGGCCAGCGCGGCTTGGGCGTTCACCGTGTGATGGTTGGGGTTCACGGCAAGCCACGGCGTTGCGCTGGTGAACCCGCCCTGTGGGCCATCGTCCCACTGCATCGGCGTGCGGGTGTGGTCGCGGCTGGTGCGGTTGAGACGCGCAACGAATGCGGCCTCATCCGCCGTGCCATCGGCCAGCGCGCGCGCCCAGGCGTTGCGCACGGCGATGTCTTCGAATTGCGCGACGCGGGTGAAGGGGAAATTGGTCATGCCAAATTCGTCGCCCTGATACAGAAACGGCGTGCCTTTCTGGGTAAGCAGCAGCGCGTTCAGAACCTTGGCCGAGGCCACGCGCCAGTCGGGGTGATCGTCGCCGTAGCGGCTGACGGGGCGGGTGCAGTCGTGGTTGGCCAGATAGACGGTGGTCCAGCCGTGCCCATCCATGCTGGCGGCCTGACGGGCGAAAATGTCTTTGAATTCCGGCAGGGTCCAATCGCGCGGCTGTCCTTGCGCATCGCGGTCGAATTCCACCACATCGAATTGGAAAATCATGTCCAGCTCGCCGCGCCGCTCGTCCACGACACGCCGCATTTGCGCCTGATCCAGACCGTTGCCTTCGCCCACGGTGGTGCAGTCATACTGCGACAAGACCTCGCGGCGCATCTCTTGCAAATAGTCGTGCAGCTTGGGCCCTTCGGCATAGTGGCGCTGGGGTTTGACCCCCGCGGGCAGGTCGGGCAGCGCGGGATCTTTGGAAATGAAGGGGATCACATCCATGCGAAACCCGTCGACACCCTTGTCGAGCCAAAAGCGCATGATGTCGTAGACCTCTGCGCGCAAATCGGGGTTGTCCCAGTTCAGATCGGGCTGTTTTTGCGCAAAAAGATGCAGGTAATATTGCCCCGACTCCGCATCGAAGGTCCAAGCGGGGCCGGAAAAGAAATTCGGCCAGTTGTTGGGCGGGCCCCCTTGGGGGGCGGGATCGCGCCAGATGTAATAGTCGCGGGTTTCGCTGTCGCGGCCCTGCCGCGCTTGGGCAAACCACGCGTGTTCGTCGCTGGAATGGTTCACCACCAGATCGACGATCAGCCGCATACCGCGCGCTTTCAGCCCCGCGAGAAGCGCGTCGAAATCGGCCATTGTGCCAAAGGCGCGGGCCACTTTGCGGTAGTCGCGGATGTCATAGCCGTTGTCGGCATCGGGGCTGTCGTAATGTGGCGACAGCCAGATGAGGTCCACGCCAAGATCGGCCAGATAGTCGAGTTTGGCGAGAATGCCGGCCAGATCGCCAACACCATCCCCGTCGCTGTCGAGAAAACTGCGCGGATAAATCTGGTAGGCGACGGCGTCTTTCCACCAGATTTTGCGCATGCCGTTGATCCGCTCGGGGGCGGCAGGGGTCGTTTGCTGTGTCATGGGGGGTCCGTTTGGGCGGGCAGTGTTTATGCGGGGATCAACAGCGGCTCGATCCGCTGTCCGGTGGTGCCATCGAAAATATGGCTGACCTTTGCGGTGACGGCGGCGCGCACCACGTCACCGATGGCCAGACTGGCGGCCTTGTCGGCTTTGAGGGAAATCAGATCGTCCTTGGCGCGGATGGCAAACATCGTGCTGTCGCCAAGCCGCTCCACCGAATAGACGGGCGCGGCCAGGTTGCCGCCTTCGCTGACCACGGCGACATCTTCGGCGCGAAACCCCAGCGTCACGGGGCCGCTGTGGCGGTGGGGCAAGCCGCTGACGGTCAGCACGGGGGAGGTGAAGGTGCCCGCCTCCAGATGCCCCTCGATCAGGTTCATCGCCGGCGCGCCGATGAAGCTTGCGACAAAGGTATTTGCGGGCTTGTTGTAGATGTCCATCGGCGGCGCGATCTGTTGGGCGATGCCGTTTTTCATCACCACCACGCGGTCGGCAAGGGTCATGGCCTCGACCTGATCATGGGTGACGTAGACGGTGGTGGTTTTCAATTCGTGGTGCAGGTTGGCGATCTGCGCACGGGTGGAGACGCGCAGTTTGGCGTCCAGATTTGACAGCGGCTCATCCATCAGAAAGGCATTTGGCGCACGCACGATGGCGCGCGCCAGCGCGACCCGCTGGCGTTGCCCGCCCGACAGCGCGGCAGGGCGGCGGTCGAGGAACTGCGTCAGTTCCACCATTTCGGCGGCGCGCAGTACGCGTTCCTTATGCTCGCTGGCGGGGACTTTGCGGATGCGCAGCGGAAAGCGGATGTTTTCGTAGACCGACATGGTCGGGTAGAGACCGTAGCTTTGGAACACCATTGAAATGTCGCGGTCTTTGGGCTCGAGGTTGTTGACCATCCGCTCCCCCAGCCAGATTTCGCCCGAACTGACCTCTTCCAGCCCTGCGATCATGCGCATCGTGGTGGATTTGCCGCAGCCAGAGGGGCCGAGCAGCACCAGAAATTCGCGGTCCGCAATGTCGAGGTTGAGGTTGTCGACCCCGATAAAATCGTTCCAGCGGCGGGTGATGCCTTTGAGTTTGATGTCGGCCATCGGTTTATCCTTTCACGGCGCCGGCGGTGAGGCCGCCCACGATTTGGCGTTGGAAGAACATGACAAGAATGAAAAGCGGCACGGTGGCCGAGACCACGGAGGACACGGCAAACATCACGTTGCCTTCGCTTTCGATCGAGCCAAGGAAGGAAGCGATCTTGGGGATCATGGTTTGGTTTTCCTGCCGCAACAGCATCGCCGTCACCGCAAAGTCGTTGTAGGCGAGCAGAAAGCTGAACAGCCCTGTGGTGATGATGCCGGGCCACATGACTGGCACGATCACTTCGCGAAAGGCCTGAAAACGGGTGCAGCCGTCGACCATGGCTGATTCATCGAGGTCTTTGGGGATCGAGAGGAAAAAGCTGTGCAACATCCACAGCGTGAAGGGCTGGTTGATGGCGACAAGCACGATGATCGCGGTCGGCAGCGTGCCCCAGATGTTGAGCTGGAAGAAGGGCACAAGGTAGCCCGACACCAGCGTGATATGGGGCATGGCGCGAAATACCAGCGCGAGGATGAGAATCCAGAAGGCGTAGCGATAGCCCGAGCGGGCCAGCGCGTAGCCGCCCAGCGTGCCAAGCACGAGGCTCAGCACCGTGACCACCACCGTGACCAACATCGTGTTCAGCCCTGCGCGCCAGAAGTCGTTCAAAATCCACGCGCCTTTGTAGCCGTCCATCGTAAAGGCGTCGCCGGTCTGGCGGATGGTGTTGACGCCGCTCAGGGCGTTGCTCCAGTCGGCACGGCTGAAAAAATCCGCCTCGACCTTGAAGGAACCCCATGTGGTCCACAGGAAGGGAAAGCCTGCAACCACCATCCAGAACAGCACGAAAGCGGTGGCGATGAGGGTCAGCGTGTAGTTGGGGCGGGCGGGGGAAGATGTCATGACGCGGCCTCCTTTAATGGGCGCTTTTGCGCGAAAAGTCGCGCCACGTGCGGATGAGAACGGGAAAGAGCAGCACGATCAGCAGCGCGATCGTCAGCAGGGATGTCGCCGCAGCCGAGGCAAAGAGTTGGCCGTTTTCGGCTTGTAGGTCGTTGTAAATGCTAAAGCTGAGCGAGGTGGCGCTGGCTTGGGCGTTGAACCCGATGATCGGTTCGAGCACGCGGAAATTGTCCATCAACTGCACCAGCGCCACGAAGGTTGCCAGGGGCACGAGGTGGGGGATAATGACGAAGCGGACGCGTTCCCAGCGGTTGGCCCCGTCGATCATGGCCGATTCCAGCGTGTCTTGGGGGACGGTTTGCAGCCCGGCGTAAAAGACCACAAAGCTGAAGGGCGCGGCGATCCAGATGCCGTAGAGAAAAAGCGTGAGCCATGTGAGCGGACCGGAGGCGGCGATGGACAGCGTGGGGTCTTGGGTCACCCATTGCAGCAGATTGCCCAAAATTCCGCGGCTGTTGACCATCCAGTAGATCACCAGCGACCCGATCAGCGGCGTGATGATCATCGGCAAAAGCGAAACGAAAATCACCGGACCTTTGAGAACCGCGGGAATGCGGTTGACCGCCAGCGCGATCCAGAAGCCCGCCAGCATCCCGAGCGGCGTCACCACGGCGGTGTAGCATAGGGTGAACAGCAGGGCGCGGTAGAAGGGCAGTTGGTAAATGCGGCGCAGGCTGTCGGCAATGCCGTCAGTGTCTTTGAGGATCGTCGCGATTTCACGGGTGGCAAGGTGGCTGCGGTTGAAATATGTGCCCAGCCCGTTGAACCGCCCCAAAGGTTGCGCGTCGCGCAGCGCAGCGGTGGCCGCGGCATCGACGCGGGTTTCCATCGTGCAGCCCCCGAAGGGCGAACAGCTTTCGACCTGCGTCAGCACTTGGGGATGTTCGATGTAGAGCGACTGGACCACGATGGAGACCAGCGGCAGGGCGATAAACAGGATCATCGCAAGGGCGGAGGGCAGGATGAACCATGCAAAGGCCTTATGCGGCATGGGGGGGCTCCTTTGGATCGGGCAGGTCGGGGGACGCAGGTCTTCACACCCTGCGTCACAGTCGAGCAGGGCGCAATTCGATCACAACGCGGCGAGAGGGGCCGCGGGGAAGGCCCCGCGGCGGCCGGGTTAGTTGAGGTAGCCGCGTTCCTGGGCGGCGGCGGTGTAGGCCGCTTCGACACCGGCCAGTGCCTCCTGGGCGCTTTCCTTGCCTTGCAGGTAATCGACCAGTTCATTGCCAAGCGCGGAGTGCATCAGACCCATGTAGGGCAGGGTCGGATAGGCCACGCCGCCGCTCGATACATTGGCCATGATCCCGACGGCGTTATCGGTGGGCACGTAGCCGTCGATCATCCAGCTTGCACCCGTGGGATGCTCGGTGGCGAGGTCGGGGGCGATGGCATGCATCATCACCTGAAACGACGCGGCGGCATCTTCGTCGGAAATGTTGGACGCGATGGAAAACCCGTCCCAGAACAGCGCGCCGGCGGGGATGCCCGCATCGCCCAAGGTAGGCGCGGCGGTCAGCACCGTGTTCGGCGCGATCTCGGGGTAATCACCGTCGGCGTCGATCAGCGGACCGGCTTGGCTGGCCCAGAGGTTCATCATCGCGACCTCGCCTGCGCCCCACATTTTCGACGCCTCCAGCGAGCCGATCGACAGGTAGTCGGGGTCCATATAGGCGGTGAGGGCCTTCATCGTTTCAAGGACGGTGACGCCCGCCTCGGAATTGATCGCAGGCTCTGCGGTGCCCGCCTTGAAGAAGGGCGCGCCGCTGGCCGAATACATGTTCACGAATTCTTCGGCCAGTTCCCATCCGGGGGCATAGGCGCCTGCCAGCGGGTATTCGAGGATGCCCTGGCTGCGGATCGCTTCGGCGGCGTCCAGCACTTCTGCCCAGGTGGTGGGGGTGCTTTCGATGCCTGCCTCTTCCAGCAGATCGGCGCGGGTGAACAGATGCATGCCGTTGACCATAAAGGCGATGGCCATGATTTTTCCGTCGATGCGAATGATTTGCTGGGGTGTCAGCTGCGCGCCGTATTCTGCCACCAGATCGTCGAGCGGCTGCACGAGGCCTTCGTTCAGCAGGGGCGGGAGCGAGTTGTTGGCAATCACGGCGACGGTGTATTCTGCGGGATTGATCGAGAGCGCGGGCACCTGCAGGTTTTTGTGCTCTTCGGTCTGGTTCACCGAAACGCTGAGCGTGTCGCTCGCACAGCTTGTGGCGCGCTCCATCACAAGGTCGAGCGCGCCGAAATCATTGGCAAGGATGCGCACGGACCCCGCATCGCTGATCCCGCACTCGGCAAGGGCCATGACAGGAAGCGCGCTGAGAAGGGCGGCGGCGGATACGGTCAGAAGTTTGGTCACGAAGGATCCTCTCTGCGGTTGGCTGGAACGGGCGGTTGGCCGCCTCTCTGAGGAGCTGCGCGCATGTTTCCTGCGCTTCAAGCTTATGCATACGTATGCACCGCGGAAGGACGTTTTTCAAATGCTTCTTGCAGGGCCGTGAAATTTTCACGGATTTTGCCTAAATATTATGCAAGAGGGGCGTCAAAATCGGGCAGTCTGGCGCTGGACCAGCACCGCCTGCAGGTCAAGCTCTTGGATTTGCCCCTCGGGATCGGCGCGGCGCGCCTCCAGCAGGGCCGTGGCGCGTTGTGCGAGGGATGTCAGGTCCTGACGCAGGGTGGTGAGCTGGTAGGCCGGGCGGGCGGCTTCGGGAATATCATCAAAGCCGACCACGGACACATCGCGCGGCACGCTCAGGTTCAGCCCGTAGCGCAGGGCATCGCAGGCCCCCATTGCAAGCTGGTCGTTCACGCAGAACACCGCATCGGGACGCGGCCCGCTCTGCAAGGCGTGCGTCACCGCCCGATGTCCGCCATCGTAGGAAAAATCGGTTTCCACCATCTGCGGCGCTGCGCCGCCAAGCGATCGAACCTGCCCGGCAAAACCCAAAGCCCGTTCGCGGCCCACGGGGGCGTCCTCGGGTCCGGCCAGACACAGGAACCGGCGGTGGCCACTGTGCCACAGCCGCTGCGCGACATCGGCGGCGGCGGCGTGATGGCAGGTGCAGGCGGAATCGGCCAACCCGCTGGCACGCCGGTTGTAGAGCACGACAGGGATGCGGTTCTGGCGGAACCCGTCCAGATGGCTGGTGGTCAGGGTCACGCAGGAAATCGCCCCCTCCAGCGGAAAGCTCCATGCTTCGTTCACCGCGTTTTGCACGTCGGATTCATCAGAGGGCATGAACAGCAGCATCCGCTGGTCGCGCCGTCCCAGAGCCTGGGAAATCGCGGTCAGCATTTGCGGCATGGCCAGAATCGACTGCTGCGTGGCGATGACGGCCACCATGCCGGAGCGGTTGGTGATCAGCGAGCGGGCCAGCGCGTTGGGCGTGTAGCCCATGCGGGTCGCCACCGCGTGCACATGCGCGCGGGTGGTGGGCGAAATGCGCGGATCGTCGCTAAAGCTGCGCGACACAGTCGATTGCGACACGCCAGCAGCCTGCGCCACATCCGACGCGGTGACGCGGCGCACAGGCGGTGAGGACAGCACGCCGCGGCTCATAGCGCAGGCCTTGAGCAGGGGGCGGGGGCAAGGGGGCGCGGAGGGGTCGTCATGCGTGCAAGTGTCCGCGCGCGCGCGTCTCTGTCAAGCAATGTCGATCCGGCGGGGCCTGGTGCCTCCCGTTTTGGCCCCCGTTTTGCCCGCAGATCGTCGGTTCAGCTCATCCATTGGCCGCCGTCGACGTTGTAGGTCTGGGACACCACATAGTCGCTGTCGGAGCTGGCAAGAAAAACCGCCATTCCGGTCAGATCGGCGGGCACGGCAAACCGGCCCGCAGGCACACCGGCGGCGACTTCGGCCTTTTTCTGGCCGGGCTTTTTGTGTTCGAGTTTGGCAAACATGGCATCCACATGATCCCAATGCGCGCCATCCACGACTCCCGGCGCAATCGCGTTGACGTTGATGCCGTGCGAAATCAGGTTCAAACCTGCCGATTGGGTCATGGAAATAACGGCCGCCTTGGTCGAGCAATAGACAAGCACCAGCGCCTCGCCCCGTCGTCCCGCCTGCGAGGCCATGTTGATGATCTTGCCGCCGTGCCCCTGCGCAATCATCTGGCGCGCGGCGGCCTGCATCGTGAACAGCGTGCCCGCCACGTTCACCGCATACAGCCGCTCGTAGCTGTCGCGGGTGATATCAACGGTCTCGGCCGCGTCGAACAGGGCAGCGTTATTGATCAGGATGTCCAGCTTGCCCGTGGTCGCCACCACTTTGGCGATTGCGGCGTCGATACTGTCCTGACGACAGACGTCGATCTGGACGGCATAGGCATGCGGCCCCAAGGCGCGGGCGGTTTCCTCGGCGGCTTCGCGGTTGATATCGGCAATGGCCACGCTGGCTCCTTGATCGATATACGCCTGGGCAAAGCCGCGACCGATGCCGCGGGCCGCGCCGGTGATAAGCGCCGATTTTCCTTGAAGTCTCATGAAGTTATTCCTTTTGTCTGGCGCCGTTTTTGTTGTCTTGGCCCGTGTTTGAGGCCGTGACATGTCACGGGCGCGCGGCCTGTCGCAGACCGCGATCTGATCGTCTGGCAGGGCCATGTGTCAAGCAAAGATCCCGATGGGGTTGCAGCGCGCATCTGTCGGCTCATCTTGCCAAAGCAAATCTTGCGACCTATAAAACCCGCACGCAGGGGAGTCCCGCCCAAGGGACTGAGAGGCTGATAGGGCATTTGCCCGGTGACGCGACCCTTTGAACCTGACCCAGTTGATACTGGCGTAGGAAGCTAAGGGTACATCGGGGCTTGTGGCCCCGTGTCTGTCCTGACGTGACGGTCTTTTGCCGTTCGCTCCTCCCCACGCTCATCTGGTGTCTTTTTGAGACTTGAGCTTAAGGAGCGCCAAAATGAATATCCCCAACCCTAAAATTACCACCGGACAGTTGCCCGCCTCGCGCAAGATTTACGTCGCAGGGGATCTGTACCGTGATCTGCGCGTGCCGATGCGCGAAATTGATGTGCATCCGACGGCGGGCGAAGCGCCCCTGCCGGTCTATGATACCTCCGGTCCCTACACCGATCCGGCGATCGCGACGGATATCACGCAGGGCCTTGCCCCGCTGCGCCAGTCCTGGATCACCGCGCGCGGCGATGTCGAATCCTATGACGGTCGCGCCGTCAAACCCGAGGACAACGGCGGTGCGAAGGGCGCGCAGCTGGTGCCGGAATTTCCCCAAAAGCGCCGCCCGCTGCGCGGCACTGGCGACAGGGCTGTCACCCAGCTGGCCTATGCGCGGGCGGGGATCGTGACGCCGGAAATGGAATTCGTCGCGATCCGCGAAACCCAGTTGCGCGCCGCCGTGCAAGAGCGCGATGGCGAGGATTGGGGGGCGGCGATTCCCGCCTGCGTCACGCCGGAATTCGTGCGCGCCGAAGTGGCCGCGGGGCGGGCGATCATTCCTGCAAACATCAACCATCCCGAACTGGAACCGATGATCATCGGGCGCAATTTTCTGGTGAAAATCAACGCCAACATGGGCACCTCTGCCGTGACCTCCAGCATGGCCGAAGAGGTGGACAAGATGGTCTGGGCGATCCGCTGGGGCGCGGATACGGTGATGGACCTGTCCACGGGGCGCAACATCCACAACACCCGCGAATGGATCCTGCGCAACAGTCCGGTGCCCATCGGCACGGTGCCGCTCTATCAGGCGCTGGAAAAGGTCAACGGCATCGCCGAAGACCTGACCTGGGAGGTGTTTCGCGACACGCTGATCGAGCAGGCCGAGCAGGGGGTGGATTATTTTACCATCCATGCGGGCGTGCGGCTGCACATGGTGCCGATGACCGTGAACCGCGTGACCGGCATCGTGTCGCGCGGCGGGTCGATCATGGCCAAATGGTGCCTGCATCACCACCGCGAGAGCTTTCTCTACGAACATTTCGACGAGATTTGCGACATCTGTCGCGCCTATGATGTCAGCTTTTCGCTGGGCGACGGTTTGCGCCCCGGCTCGATCGCCGACGCCAATGACGCCGCGCAATTTGCCGAATTGGAAACGCTCGGGGCGCTCACGAAAATCGCCTGGGCCAAGGACTGTCAGGTGATGATCGAGGGGCCGGGCCATGTCGCCATGCACAAGATCAAGGAAAACATGGACAAGCAGCTGGAGTGTTGCCACGAGGCGCCGTTCTACACGCTTGGGCCGCTTACCACCGACATTGCGCCGGGTTATGATCACATCACCAGCGGGATCGGGGCCGCGATGATCGGCTGGTTCGGCTGTGCGATGCTGTGCTACGTCACCCCCAAGGAACACCTCGGGCTGCCCGACCGCGATGACGTAAAAACAGGGGTGATCACCTATAAAATCGCCGCCCATGCCGCCGATCTGGCCAAGGGCATGCCGGGGGCGCAGGCGCGCGATGATGCGCTGTCGCGGGCCCGGTTCGAATTTCGCTGGGAAGATCAGTTCAACCTGTCGCTCGATCCTGAAACAGCGCGTGAGTTTCACGACCAGACCCTGCCCAAAGAGGCGCATAAGGTCGCGCATTTCTGTTCGATGTGCGGGCCCAAGTTCTGCTCGATGCGCATCAGCCATGACATTCGGGCCGAAGCGCAAAAAGAGGGGATGGAGGCAATGGCCGAGAAGTTCAGGCTTGGCGGCGACCTCTATGTGTCCGTTGCAGAGACCGGCGAATGATCACCATCGCGGGGGCGGGTCTTGCGGGGCTGACCTGCGCGCTTGAACTGGCGCGCAGGGGGGGCGCGGTGCGGGTGTTCGAGCGGGGCAGTTGTATCGGCGCGCAGAGCGTCTCGCGCTTTGCCGGCGGGATGCTGGCCCCCTGGTGCGAGGCCGAAACCGCCGATGCGCAGGTGACCCGCCTCGGGGGCCGCGCCGCGCAGTGGTGGGCACGGATCACGCCCGTCAGCCGCAGTGGTACGCTGGTGGTCGCCCCGCCGCGCGACAGGGCGGAACTGACCCGCTTTGCCCGCCGCACGACGGCCCATCGCGCGCTGGACGCCGCAGGCATCGCCGCGCTCGAACCCGCGCTTGCGGGGCGCTTCGAACGCGGGTTGTTTTTCGCCGATGAGGCGCATCTGGACCCACGGCGCGCCCTGGCGGATCTTGCGCAGGCGGCGCAGGCCTGCGGCGTCGAGATCACGCTGGGCACACCGGCACCGCCCCGGGTCGATCTGGATTGCACCGGCATCGCGGCCGATCTGGCGCAGCTGCGGCCGGTGCGGGGGGAAATGGCGATCCTGCACTGCCCCGACATTGCGATTGGCCGCACGCTTCGTCTGCTGCATCCGCGCCTGCCGCTGTATTTGGTGCCACGCGGGGCGGGGCGCTACATGATCGGTGCGACGATGATCGAAAGCTCCTCAACCCGCGCGCCGACGCTGCGCTCGCTGTGCGAAATGCTGGGGGCGGCCTTCGCCCTGCATCCGGCGTTTGGCGAGGCGAGCGTGATCGAAACCGGCGCGGGGCTTCGCGCGGCCTTTCCCGACCATTTGCCGCGTTTGCAGCGCATCGGGGACAGGCTTGCCCTCAACGGCCTTTATCGACACGGCTTTCTGCTGGCCCCTGCCATGGCCGAACGCGTGGCCGACCATTTTTTACCGGAGACATCGAATGCACATCACGGTGAATGCAAAACCGCATGACATCTCGGCGCAGACATTGGCGGGCGCCTTGGCTGAACTGGGGGTTGTGAGCCCCGCCATCGCCACCGCGGTGAACGGCCTGTTCGTGGCGCGGGACGCGCGCGCAACCACGCGGCTTGCGGCGGGGGATCGCGTGGAAATTCTGGCCCCGATGCAGGGAGGATAACATGAAGGTTTACGACATCGAGCTTCACTCGAACCTGATGCTGGGCACGGCGCAATACCCGTCTTTGGCGCATTTGACGGGCGCAATCCGCGCCAGCGGCTGCGCGGTTGTCACCGTTTCGTTGCGGCGTGAAACAGCCGATGGGACGGGGGCGGGATTTTGGGACATGCTGCGCCAGACGGGCGCGCGGGTTCTGCCCAACACCGCAGGCTGTCACAGCGTGCAGGAGGCCGTGACGACCGCACGGATGGCGCGCGAGGTCTTTGAGACCGATTGGATCAAACTCGAGGTGATCGGTCATGCCGACAGCCTGCAACCGGATGTCTTTGGCCTGGTCGAGGCGGCAGGCATCCTTGCCGCTGACGGGTTTCAGGTATTTCCCTACACCACGGACGATCTGGTCGTGGGCGAAAAGCTGCTCGCGGCGGGATGTGAGGTGCTGATGCCCTGGGGCGCGCCGATCGGATCGGGGCAAGGCCTGCGCAACCCCGATGCCCTGCGCACGATGCGCGCGCATTTTGCGGGCGTCCCGCTGATCGTGGATGCCGGACTGGGGCGCCCCTCGGATGCGGCAGCAGCGATGGAGCTGGGCATGGACGGGGTGCTGTTGAACAGCGCCGTGGCAAATGCCGGCGATCCGGTCGCCATGGCGCGGGCCATGGCGCTTGCGGTGCAGGCCGGACGCGCGGGCTTTCTGGCCGACCCGATGGAGCGGCGCGATATGGCCGTGCCCTCGACGCCGGTTCTGGGATTGGCGGAGTTGATGTGATGGAGCGTTTCTATCCGATCGTGGGCCATGTCGATCTTCTGGCCGTTCTGGTCCCGCGCGGCGCAAAGCTGGTGCAGCTTCGCCTCAAGGATGTTCCCCCCGAGGATCTGCGCCGCCAGATTGCCCGTGCCCGCGATATCTGTGCCGCGCATGGCGCGCAATTGGTGGTCAATGACCATTGGCAACTGGCGCTCGAGTTGGACTGCGACTTTGTGCACCTGGGGCAGGAGGATATGGAAACCGCCGATTTCCCCGCGCTGCGCCGCGCGGGTCTGCGCTTTGGGCTGTCTACCCACGACACCGCCGAACTGGAGCGTGCGCTGGCGCTGCATCCGGCCTATGTCGCTCTGGGCCCCGTCTACCCCACCCGCCTCAAAAAGATGAAATGGGCGCCGCAGGGGCTTGATCGCCTTGCCGACTGGAAACGGCGCGCCCCGGAGGTGCCGCTTGTGGCCATCGGCGGGCTGACGCCCGAGCGCGCGGCCGGCGTGTTTGGCGCAGGGGCCGATAGCCTTGCGGTCGTGAGCGACCTGCAACAGGCCAGCGATCCCGCCGCGCGTCTGCGCCTGTGGCAAGAGGTCTGTGCCCGATGACCCGCTATGCACGCCAGATGCGAGTGCCAGAGGTTGGCAGCGCAGGGCAGGCGCGGCTGTCGGGCGCCCATGCGGTGATCGTCGGTCTGGGCGGGCTTGGCTGTCCCGCGCTGCACTACCTGGCGGGGGCGGGTGTGGGGCGGATCACGGTCTTCGATCCCGACATCGTCGATGTCAGCAACCTGCACCGCCAGACCCTGTACCGCATGTCCGATCTGGGCAAGCCAAAGGCACAGGCCGCTGCCGCCTTTGTGCGCGCCTTCAACCCCGAGATCGATCTGCGCGCCTGCGCGGTGCCGCTGTCGCCCGATAGCGCCTGCGACGTCGCGCGCGACGCGGATGTGGTGATCGACGCGGCGGATAGTTTCGCCGTCTCCTACATTTTGTCGGACGCCTGCCGCAGCACGGCCACGCCGCTGATTTGTGCCAGTGTTTTGGGGCAAACCGGCTACATTGGCGGGTTTTGCGCGGGTGCCCCGTCGCTGCGGGCGGTGTTTGCAGACCTGCCAACCTCGGGGGCAACCTGTGCCAGCGCCGGTGTCCTTGGTCCGGTCGTGGGGATGTTTGGCGCATTGCAGGCGCAGATGGCCTTGCGGGTGCTGTTGGGGCATCGGCCCTCGGGTCTGGGGCAGATGATCACCGCCGATCTGGCGCAGATGCGCTTTGGCGGGTTCGATTTTCAAGACAGTCGCGAACCCGAGCGCTTCTGGCCGTTCGTCTCGCCCCAAAGCCTGCGCCCCGAGGATCTGGTGGTGGAGCTGCGCGGCGTGGACGAAGCCCCACAGCCCATCGTGGCACAGGCGCTGCGACTGGACGCAGCCGGGGTGGCAGACCAGGTGGTGGATCAGCTGGCCACCCTGCCAGCGCACCCCGACCGCCGCATTGTTCTGTGTTGCCGGTCCGGACAGCGCGCGTGGCAGGCGGCCGGTATTCTTGAGGCGCGCGGGTTTCACGCCATCGCTTTGATGGCCGCGGTGACCTGCGGATGACGCGCCTGTTGATCATCGGCGGAACGGACAGCAGCGGCGGGGCGGGGCTGACGCGCGATGCGTGGGTTGCACAGGCGCATGGCATCGCGGTTGCCCCCGTCGTGAGCGTGGTCACGGCGCAAACCAACAGCCGTTTGCACGCCGCCTGGCCGATGCCTGCCGATAGTGTCGGCCAGCAGATCGCAGCGGCTTTGGCCTGCGGGCCTGTCGGCGCGGTCAAGATCGGGGCGCTCGGCACCCACGACAACGCCGCCGCCGTCCACGAGGCGCTTGCGGGGCAGGGCGCGGCGGTGGTGTTTGATCCGGTTTTGAAAACCAGTTCGGGCGGGGGCCTTTTATCGGGACCGCCCCCTTGGCCGCTGCTCGCGCGTGCCGCTTTGGTGACGCCCAATCTGCAAGAGGCGGCGATGCTTGCGCAGCGACCGCTGCCGCAAACCCCGGCGCAAGTGGTGTCCGTGGCCGAGGTGATCCTGTCCAAAGGCGCGCGCGCGGTTTTGATCAAGGGCGGGCATGGCACCGGCCCGATGTCTTGCGATATGCTGAAAACCGCCACACAGCAGCATGTGTTTCAAAGCCCCAGACTGC
This sequence comes from Aquimixticola soesokkakensis, assembly GCF_900172375.1. Classification (GTDB taxonomy): domain Bacteria; phylum Pseudomonadota; class Alphaproteobacteria; order Rhodobacterales; family Rhodobacteraceae; genus Aquimixticola; species Aquimixticola soesokkakensis. The sequence continues at coordinate 153,200 of NZ_FWFS01000011.1, forward strand.
GCGCAGAGCTGCGCGGCACAGGCTGTGCGCTGGCGACGGCGATCGCGTGCAACCTCGCGCAGGGGCGTGACCTGAAGGCGGCAATCGGCGCGGCAAAGGCCTTCGTCCATGCCTGTTTGCAAGCCGGAACATATCTTGAGGCGGAGGCCATTCGCCCCTGAGGAGAGAGCTGTTCAGGCGCGCGCAGGGGGCGCTTGAATGCTGTCGCTCACCACCAACTTGGCGGGCCAGACTAGCGCGGCATTGGGGCTTTCGCCACGAATGACGCGCAGGGTTTCGCGCGCGATTTGCGTGCCGAGTCCTTCAAGGTCTATCGCGCAGGCGGTGACGGCAGGCTCGAGAAACCGCAACTGTTTGGAGCGGCGCAGGGTGACGATGGACAGATCTTTTCCGGGAGAAAGACCGGCATCGCGCAGGGCGCTATAGGCGCCAAAAGCCATCATTTCATAGTTCAAGATCAAAGCCGTGACCGGATCATCCATCGCCAGAATGCTTTGGGTGACAGCGCTGCCGCCAAATTCGCTGTGCTCGGCGGGAATCACCAGCGAGGGGTCGTGATCAAGGCCGAGTTGTGCACAGGTCGCCGCGTAGGTTTCGTGCAACAGCACGCCGATGTTGGACGTACTGGGCGGCGCAGTGACAGCGATACGCCGATGCCCGAGGGCGACGAGCTGTTGCATGGACTGGCGCAAAAACCCCTCGAAGTCGAGATCGATCCACGCGTAATCCCCCGCGATTTGCGAGCGGCCAAAGGCGAGAAACGGCATGTGGCTTTTGAGCAGCAATTCGATCCGGCTATCCTGCGCGCGGGTGGCCGTGACGATGATCGCATCCGCGATGCCCCGCGCGATGGTGCGTTTGATGAATTCCGTGGGATCGCTTGCGGAATTGGACGGAAGAATGATCAAATCGTAGCCCTGCGCGGATAGCGCATCCTGCATGGCGTCGATGATGCGCATGAAGAAATTGTCACCGCCGCGCACATCGGCCTGACCCGTTTCAAGGACGAAGGCCACCGTTTGCGTCGATCCGCGCCGCAGTGAACGCCCCGATGTATTGGCGCTATAGCCCAGTTCAACCGCCGCATCGAGCACCCGTTGGCGGGTTTTCGGGTTCACATCCGGCTTTGCGTTCAGCGCGCGAGACACGGTTCCGATAGACAAACCAAGGTGTTGAGCGAGGTCTTTGATATTCACGCGGCGGCATCTCCGTAAACGTTTCCAGAAAGTGTTTGACACATTGTGGGGCGCGGCGCTAGGTATCGTAAACGTTTACGGAGGTCGGGCGGCGTCGAGGAGGACAGCCCCCGAAGAGGAGAAATTTAATGTCACATGCCGTGCAAACCGCCGTTCTGGTGGGCTGCGGAGCAATGTCTGAAGGCTGGCTGCGCGCCATCCAGACGCTCAACGCGACCGCGCCGACAGTCGATGTGATCGGCTTTGTCGATCTTGACGAGACCCTCGCGCGGCATCGCGCTGACACCTCGGGTTTTCCCGATGCTGCCGCGGGCGCAGACCTCGGGGCGATGCTGGCCGCGCTGGAACCGGATGTTGTGTTTGACATCGTCGTGCCGGCCGCACGGCGGTCAGTTGTCACCACCGCCTTTGCCGCGGGATGCGACGTGCTTTCGGAAAAGCCGCTGGGCAATACGCTGGGCGAAGCGCGCGATCTGGCCGCCGCACGCGACCGATCCGCCCGCCTGCACGGCGTCGTGCAGAACCGTCGCCATTTGACGGGAATCCGCCGCGCCAAAGCCTTTTTGGACAGCGGAGCGATTGGCACGGTCGCCGAGGTGCATTGCGACTTTTTCATCGCGCCGCATTTTGGCGGGTTTCGCGAGGAAATGGAGCATGTCTTGCTGCATGATATGGCGATCCACACCTTTGACGCCGCGCGCTTTGTCGCTGGCGTCGAGCCTGCGCGCGCGGTCTGTCTGGAAAGCAATCCGGCGCATTCATGGTATGCCCATGGCGCCAGCGCAGCGGTGCTTTTCGCCTGCGAAAACGGCGTGACGATGAGCTATCGCGGCTCGTGGTGTGCCGAGGGCCTGCCCACCAGCTGGGAAGCGAGCTGGCGGATTGTCGGGTCCAAAGGCACGCTTTTATGGGACGGAAACGACGGGTTTCAGGCCGAAGTCCCGCAGGGGCGTGACGGTTTGCTTAGCACCCAGACCCCGCTGGAGGTCCCCCAAATTGCACCGCTTGCCCATGAGGGCCACGCAGGTGTCATCGCCGATTTCCTCGAGGCGCGCAGGACGGGGCGGTCGCCGCTGACCGACGCGCGCGACAATATCCGCAGCCTTGCCATGACCTTCGCCGCTATCGATAGCGCCGAGCAGGGCCGCTTCATCGACATTTCTGTTTGAAAGGACATTCACATGAGCAATCCGGCAAAATCCATCCGCATCGGCACGATGGTTGCGGCCTCTGGCGGTCAGGCCGCCACGCGCATTGGCGAAATCGCGGATATGGGGTTCGAAAGCTTCGAGCCGTTCTTTTGGCAGACCACCAACGGGCAGGATCTGGCCGAATTGGGCAAGCGCTGCGTGGATGCCATTGGCGGGCGTGACATCACGATGTCGACGCTGGGCATGTTTGGCAATCCGCTGGAAGACGAGGCGCTGGACCGCGACACATTGCAGGGCTGGAAGGATTGCATCGACAATGCCCACCATTTCGGCGCGACCTGCATTGCGGGGTTTACAGGGCGTGTGCGTGGCAAGCCGATTGAAGACAGCCTTGGGCGCTACCGCGAGGTCTGGTCGGAACTGGCCAAGCGCGCTGCCGATAAGGGCATCAAAATTGCCTTTGAAAACTGCGCGATGGACGGAAACTGGCAGACGGGCGACTGGAATATCGCCCACAACCCCGATGCGTGGGAGTTGATCTTTAACGAGACGCCCGACGACAACATCGGGCTGGAATGGGAACCGTGCCACCAGATGGTTTACCTGATCGACCCGCTGCCCCAGATCCGCAAATGGGCCGACAAGATTTTCCACGTCCACGGCAAGGATGCCACCATCCGCCACGATGTGATCCGCGAACACGGGATTTTCGGCAAACTGCCCCATGTGTTCATGCGCACGCCCGGATTTGGCGATACCAACTGGACGGATGTCATCACCGAGCTGCGTCTTGCGGGCTACGAGGGCGCGATTGATATCGAAGGCTGGCACGATCCGGTCTACCGTGATGCGCTGGAAATGACCGGCCAGATGCACGCGCTGAAGTATCTCAAGTCCTGCCGCGGCGGCACATTCGTGCCGGGTGAAGGGGCTTACGAGGGCGGGGATCCGTCGCTTTTGTGATCCCCACACGAACATAAATCATATCCGAGTTTTTAGGGAGGAGACCTCATGGACATGAAATTTCTGGGCGTTTTGACCGTAGGAGGCGTGGCCTTGGCCACGGCGGCATCCGCGCAACAAACCGAGCTGGATTTGTGGACGATCGACGATCCGGGCGAATATCACTACGTGCTGGCCGAGGAATATATGGCCCTGCACCCGGAGGTGAAGATCAACGTCCGCACCGTGCAATTGCGCGATATGGTCAATGATCTGGCCCGTGCGGTGGCCACGGGTGATGCGCCCGATATCACCTATATCGACAACCCCGAAGTGGCGCTGTTTGCCTCGCGGGGGTTGTTGATGGACCTCACGCCCTACATCGAGGCTTCCGATGTGGTGCATGCTGACGACATTTTCCCCGGTCCGCTGGCCTCGGTCAGCTATGAGGGCGGCATCTATGGCCTGCCGCGCGGCGCCAACACCATCGCGCTGTATTACAACGCCGATATGTTCACCGCAGCGGGTCTTGATCCCGACCAGCCGCCTGCAACGTGGGACGAACTCTATGAGGCGGCCAAGACGCTGACGCGGCCCGACGACAATGTCTACGGGCTCGCGTTTTCCGCTGTTGCAACCGAGGAGGGGACGTTTCAGTTCCTGCCGTGGTTGCAGATGGCGGGCGGCGATTTTGACAATGTGAACACCGCAGGCGCGGCAGAGGCGCTAAGCCTGTGGAAACAGTTCATCGACGAAGGCATCGCCTCTCGCGACACGCTGATCCGCAGCCAGTGGGACAGCACCGGCACATTCAACGCAGGCTCTGCGGCGATGGTGATTTCGGGTCCTTGGGAATTGCCGCGCATGATGTCCGAGGTCGAGTTTGACGTGCGCGCAACGCCCTTGCCGATGCCCGCAGGCGGGGACACCCGTGCCTCGGCTCTTGGCGAAGGGGACAATGTGATCCTGGCCAGCACCGATGCACCCGAGGCCTCTTTTGCGTTCCTTGAGTATCTCTATTCGCAGATGGATCGCGTCTGGAACGAGTTTGGCTATCTTCCGGCGGCTGACGTCGAGGTGGTCGATCCCAAGTTCCCCGAGATTTACGCGACATTCGAGGAAAGCATGCAGTTTGCGCGCAACCGTGGGCCAAGTCCCGAATGGCCGCAGATTTCCAAGGCCATTCAGGGCGCGATCCAGTCGTCGCTGACAGGGCAGGCCAGCCCCGAGGACGCTTTGGCGCGCGCGCAGTCGCAAATCGACAAAGTTGTAAAGTGACGCGCGGGCGGCGCCTGATCATCACGCGCCGCCTTGCCATTTGACCTCTGCGACGGGCCCGTCACAGGGCACGCGCGCAGTCGTGGCAGGCCGTGCCTGACCAACACGGCCTGCCACACATCATTTCGCCAAAGGGACATGCCCCTCATGCTAAAATTCACCAACACATTTCGCGACGGCGTCGGGTTTGACACCCTGCTTGTCGGGATCGCGCTGGGATACCTTGTGGTCTTCTCCGCCTTCCCACTGGCCTATAACCTGTTGATGTCGTTTCAGGATGTGGACCTGTTTTCGCTTACCTCCTTTGATCGCCCCTTCGTGGGCTGGGACAATTACCGCGAAATCCTGTCGCGCCCCGAACTGTTACCGATCCTGTGGAACACGGTGAAATTCGTCGGCATTTCCGTGATAGCGCAGCTGAGCCTCGGCTTTGCCATCGCGATGTTTTTCCAGCTGGATTTTCCGTTCAACACCTGGCTGCGCGGTCTGTTTCTGGCCGGTTGGATCATGCCCGCGCTGGTGGTTGGCGCGGTCTGGAGCTGGGTTCTGGCGGGGGATTTCGGCGTGCTCAACCATGTGCTGAGCGAGCTGGGCCTGATCCGCGCCAATATTTTCTGGCTCTCGGATCCTGATGTGGCGCTCTATTCCATTATTTTTGCCAATATCTGGCTTGGCGTGCCCTTCAACATGATCCTGCTGTCGGTCGGCCTCGCGGGCATTCCCGAAGATGTCTACGAGGCGGCCGAAATGGATGGCGCAACGCGCATCCAGCGGTTTTTCACCATCACCCTGCCGATGATGCGCGCCCAGCTTGGCGCGGTCATTTCGCTGGGCGTCATTTTCACGCTGCAACAATTCGACCTGTTCGCGGCCCTCACCCAGGGCGGCCCGGCCAATTCTTCGAACGTGTTTCAATACTGGTCGTGGCAGCTGGCGTTCCAGAACTATGAAATCGGGCTTGGCTCGGTGATTTCGGTGCTGATGATCGGCTTTGTGATTGCGGTCGCCTTTGTCTATGTGCGCTCGACGCGCTACGAACAGGAGAGCTGATCATGGCCCGCAAATATGGCCTTTTGGCCCTCGCCGTTGTCATCCTGTCGATCTACCTGTTTCCGGTCTACTGGATGTATATTACCGCGCTCAAAACCGGCACGGAGATCTTTGCCAATCCGCCGACCTTCTGGCCGCGCGACCCGCAGGTACAGATCGTCGAGGTCTGGACGCGGTTGCGCATGGATGTCTATCTGCGCAACTCCCTGTTGATTGCGGGCGGTGTGACGCTGATCGTCGCCTTGCTTGGCACCGGCTGCGCCTATGTGCTGGCGCGCATTCGCAACCGCTGGATGGACGGGGTTTTGTTTGGCGTGTTGATGATGCAGGTCCTGCCCTCGTCATTGATGATCACGCCGATCTTTGTGGCCTTCAACCAGATGGGGCTGTTGGAATACCCACGCCTGTCGGTGGTTCTGGCACAGGCCGCCAAGGTCATGCCGCTCTACATCGTGCTTGTGCGCGCCACCTTTTTACAGGTCCCGCGCGAGTTGGAAGAGGCCGCATTGGTGGATGGCAACAGCCGGATCGGGGCGTTTACATCGATCATCGTGCCCTTGGCGCGCAACGGCATCCTTGTGACATCCGTGCTGATTTTCCTGCAATCCTTCGGGGAATACGTCTATTCGCGCTCGCTGATTTCCGAGCGTGCGCTGCAACCGGCGACCGTGGGGCTGCAATCTTTCATGGGACCCAACAGTTCCGATTGGGCAGGCGTGATGACCTATTCGGCCATCTACGTCACCCCCATTCTCATCGTTTTTGTCTTGCTGCAACGCCAGATCGTCAGCGGCTTGACCTCAGGAGCGCTCAAATGACTTTCCAGATCGAGCTTGACCAGATCAACAAATACTACGGGGCGTATCATGCGCTGCGCGATGTCAGCCTGCAAATTCCCCAAGGGCAGTTTGTCGCCCTTGTCGGCCCGTCGGGCTGCGGGAAATCCACGCTTTTGCGCACGATTGCGGGGCTGGAAGGGATCAGCGACGGGCGGATTGAAATCGCAGGGCGCGATGTCAGCACGCTGGCGCCGCGCGAACGCGATCTGGCGATGGTGTTTCAATCCTACGCGTTGTACCCCCATATGACCGTGCGCAAGAACCTGACCTATTCGCTGCGGCTCAAGCGGCGCAAGGCGGGCGAAATTGACACAGCCGTGGAGGAAATCGCCCGCATCACCGGCCTTGACGGGTTGCTGGACCGCTATCCGCGTGAACTGTCGGGCGGGCAGCGCCAGCGCGTCGCGATGGGCCGCGCGATCATCCGCGACCCCAAAGCGTTCCTCTTTGACGAACCCCTGTCGAATTTGGACGCTGCGCTGCGCGTTCATATGCGGGCCGAAATCCGCAAGCTGCACAACCGTCTTGGCGCGACCTCCGTCTACGTGACCCACGATCAGATCGAAGCCATGACCATGGCCGATCACGTGGTGGTGCTGCGCGCGGGGCGCATCGAACAACAGGGCGCGCCCCTTGACCTCTACGACCGCCCCGCCAACCGCTTTGTGGCGGGGTTTATCGGCTCGCCGGCGATGAACTTTGTCGACGGCGTTGTCGCCGGCGACGGCCGTTCGGTTCAGCTTGATCTGGCGGGTGCGCCGGTGCTGCGCTTTGCAGGGCAACGCCCCGCGGGCGAGCCGGTCTGTGTGGGCCTGCGCCCCGAACATCTGGAAGTCGGGGCGGGGCGCGACATCAACCGGCTCGACCTGCCTGTGGGGATGGTCGAGCGCACGGGGGCGGCGTCCTATGTGGTCAGTGACACCACGCCCGAACTGATGATCGCAGCCCCTGTGCGGGTCGCCGATGGCGCGCGGATTGCGGTCAGCATCGCGCCGGAAAACCTGCATCTCTTTGCCCGAGCGGGCGAGGGGCTGCGGCTGAATACGTGAGGAGGACGACATGCAACGTTTGAAACTGGGAATGGTCGGCGGCGGGCAGGGCGCCTTTATCGGCGGCGTTCACCGCATCGCCGCGCGCCTTGACGGGCAGTGGGATCTGGTCGCAGGGGCGCTGAGTTCGGACAGCGCCCGCGCGCAGGCCTCTGCCAACGATCTGGGCATCGCGCCGGATCGCGCCTACACCGATTTTCACGAGATGGCCAAGGCCGAAGCGGCGCGCGCCGACGGCATTGACGCCGTGGCCGTGGTCACCCCCAACCACATGCACGCCGCGCCGGTGATTGCCTTTCTGAAGGCCGGAATCCACGTGATTTGCGACAAGCCGCTGGCGGCAACGCCCGAGGACGCCGCGGCCATCGCGCAGGCTGCCGCGACCAGCAGCGCACAGTTTTTTCTGACCCATAATTACACCGCCTATCCTCTGATCCGCCAGGCGCGCGAGATGGTAGCACGCGGTGATCTGGGCGATATCCGTCTGGTGCAGGTCGAATACGCCCAAGACTGGCTGAGCGAACCGCTCGACAACAAGCAGGCCGCTTGGCGCACCGATCCGGCACGCTCGGGGGCGGGGGGCTGCATCGGCGATATCGGCACCCATGCCTATAATTTGGCAAGCTATGTCAGTGGGATGGCTGCCACGCAGGTCGCGGCCGATCTGGACGCTTTCGTCGAGGGGCGGCGGGTGGATGACAATGTGCATGTGCTGCTGCGCTACGGCAACGGGGCCAAGGGGATGCTGTGGGCCAGTCAGGTCGCCGTGGGCAATGAAAACGCGCTACGGCTGCGGGTCTACGGGTCGCAAGGCGGGTTGGAATGGGATCAGGAAGTTCCCAACACCTTGCGCTTTACCCCCTTCGGTGCGCCGACCCGGACGCTGACGCGCGCAGGCGCGGGTGGCACCGCAGCGGGGACGCGGCACCTGCGCACGCCCGCAGGCCATCCCGAAGGCTATCTGGAAGCGTTCGCGACCCTCTATTCGGAGGCCGCAATCGTGATCCGCGCCGCCAAATCCGGCCAGTCGCCCGATGCGCAGGCGCATGTGCCCGACCTGACCGACGGGCTTGCCGGCATGGACTTTATCGCCGCCTGCCTGTCTTCCTCATCCAACGATGCCCGCTGGGTATCCCTGACCGGAGCCGCCACATGAGCGATTTTTTCAAAGACATTCCCAAGCTGGCCTATGAGGGGCCCGACAGTCCCAATCCCTTTGCCTATCGCCACTACGATCCCGATGAGGTGGTCGCCGGCAAACGCATGGAAGACCATCTGCGGTTTGCCGTTGCGTGGTGGCATAGTTTTGCCTGGGAGGGCGGCGATCCTTTTGGTGGCCAGACCTTCGAGCGGCCGTGGTATCCCCAAGACGACATGGGCCGGGCCAAGATGAAAGCCGATCTGGCCTTTGAGATGTTCGACATTCTGGGCGTGCCGTTCTTTTGCTGGCATGACGCCGACCTGCGCCCCGATCAGGGCAATTTTGCCGATAACCTGTCTACGCTCGACGAGATGAGCGATCACATTCTGGGGCTGATGGAGAGCCGCAAAACGCGCTGTCTGTGGGGCACGGCCAACATGTTCTCGCATCGGCGCTGGATGTCGGGGGCGTCGACCAATCCCGATCCCGAAGTCTTTGCCTTTGCCGCTGCCACCGTGAAATCCTGCATGGATGCGAGCCACCGGATGGGGGCAGAAAACTACGTGTTATGGGGCGGGCGCGAGGGCTACGAGACGCTGCTAAACACCGATTTGAAGCTGGAACAGGACCATATGGGCCGGTTTTTGAACATGGTCGTGGATTACAAACACAAGATCGGCTTCAAAGGTGCGATTTTGGTCGAACCCAAACCCCAGGAACCCTCCAAGCACCAGTATGACTACGACGCTGCCACCTGCATCGGCTTCCTGCGCAAATACGGGCTGGAAAAAGAGGTCAAACTCAACCTCGAACAGGGTCATGCTATTTTGGCGGGACATTCATTTGAACATGAGCTGGCCGTCGCCGGGGCCGAGGGCATGTTGGGGTCCATCGATATGAACCGCAACGACTATCAATCGGGCTGGGACACCGACCAGTTTCCCAACAATGTCCCCGAAGTGGCGCTGGCCTATTATGAAGTCCTCAAAGCGGGCGGATTTAGCACCGGGGGCACCAATTTCGACTCCAAAGTGCGCCGCCAGTCGCTGGATGCCGAAGATCTGGTGCTGGGCCATGCGGGCGCGATGGACGTCTGCGCGCGCGGCTTTAAAGCGGCGCTGGCAATGCACGAAGACGGCGGTCTGGAAGCGGCGCGCGCCACGCGCTACGCAGGCTGGGACACGCCTGCGGCGCGCGCCATGCTCGACAGCGATCTGGCCTCGATCAGCGCGGCAGTGCTAAGGGACGCAACCAACCCTGCGCCCGTCTCGGGCCGTCAGGAACGTCTGGAAAACTGGGTAAACCGCTTCGTTTGACACGATCCCAAAACGCCCCCGCTCCTGCGGAGCGCGGGGCACACCCTCTGTGGGGCGGTCTTGTAAATTATTATCATAATCCTAATTATCCGAAAGATGCGATGCAGGGCGACGCCGCGACAGGCGACGGGGTTTGTCGAAAGTCTGTTGCGCTTGGTCGCGCCTGAATGGGCGGGCCCGACTTGAGCACACTGTCGCATCGCCACAAGACCCTTGCCGTGAACATTGCGTATCGCGGCATCAAGCAGCCGTTGACGCTTCTAGTCGACAGCGCAGGGATCAGGGTCGAGGGTGAAGGCGACTGCGCGCGCCCGAATGCCATGACGCCCGACGGCGTGTGACGGACGCCGGCGCAGGAGCGTCACGCCCTGACCTGATCAAAGCCGAACAGGCGGTTTGGCGTATCCCAAAGGATTTTGCGGCGCATCGCAGGGTCTGGCACGGCAGCGCCGAACAAATCCAGCAGCGGGCCATAATCCACACGCTCGGGCACGCGCAGAAACGGCCAGTCGGATCCCCAGATACAGCCGTCTGGCCCAAAGGCGTCGATCAAAGCCTCAACAAAGGGCGAGACATCCTCGAAGGGATGCGAACGATCGGAAAACTTGATGTGGCCGGACAATTTGACGACCGCCCGCTTGCGCCGCCCCAAATCCAACAAGGCCTGAAACCCCTGCTGTTGCCTCCCGAGTGCCGGCCGCGGACGCCCGACGCCTCGAGCATCGGCAAAATTCCCAAAAGCCCGTCGGCTTCGACCTGTATCTGCAAGAACAGATCCAAGGCGCGCAGCCTTTCCAGCAACGGCTCTGTGCCGGCGTAATATCCCTCCTCGAAAAACGGCAGATTGAACGCCACACCCACGATGCCCTGTCGTTTCAGATCGGCGAGCCGTTCGAGCGATGTATCATGCGCCACGACAGCGATGCCTTTGTAGCGGCCACCGCTTTGGGCGATCGCATCCAGCATGCAGCTGTCTGAGCTGCTGCCTGTTTCGTGGACACCGAGATAAGGTGTTTATGAGATTGGAGATCAGCAATGGCGAGAAGCGTTTACTGGACTTGCACCGTTTCTGTTCCGGTGTGTTACTCATGTTATGCGGCGAGTTTTTCGAGCGCCACGGGTGATTTGCCATCCAATGCTGAATGGCGCCTGCGCGGGTTGTAGAAGCCGTTGATGTATTCGAACACCGCGACCTCGACATCCCGGCGTGTTTGCCATGTGTTTTGCCAGATCAGCTCG
>NZ_FWFS01000020.1 GCF_900172375.1 Aquimixticola soesokkakensis
ACTATGTTTACTCTTGCGCTTGTTCGTTTTCCGCCTACTGCGACTAAAGAGATTCAGTACCTTAACGCTAAAGGTGCTTTGACTTATACCGATATTGCTGGCGACCCTGTTTTGTATGGCAACTTGCCGCCGCGTGAAATTTCTATGAAGGATGTTTTCCGTTCTGGTGATTCGTCTAAGAAGTTTAAGATTGCTGAGGGTCAGTGGTATCGTTATGCGCCTTCGTATGTTTCTCCTGCTTATCACCTTCTTGAAGGCTTCCCATTCATTCAGGAACCGCCTTCTGGTGATTTGCAAGAACGCGTACTTATTCGCCACCATGATTATGACCAGTGTTTCCAGTCCGTTCAGTTGTTGCAGTGGAATAGTCAGGTTAAATTTAATGTGACCGTTTATCGCAATCTGCCGACCACTCGCGATTCAATCATGACTTCGTGATAAAAGATTGAGTGTGAGGTTATAACGCCGAAGCGGTAAAAATTTTAATTTTTGCCGCTGAGGGGTTGACCAAGCGAAGCGCGGTAGGTTTTCTGCTTAGGAGTTTAATCATGTTTCAGACTTTTATTTCTCGCCATAATTCAAACTTTTTTTCTGATAAGCTGGTTCTCACTTCTGTTACTCCAGCTTCTTCGGCACCTGTTTTACAGACACCTAAAGCTACATCGTCAACGTTATATTTTGATAGTTTGACGGTTAATGCTGGTAATGGTGGTTTTCTTCATTGCATTCAGATGGATACATCTGTCAACGCCGCTAATCAGGTTGTTTCTGTTGGTGCTGATATTGCTTTTGATGCCGACCCTAAATTTTTTGCCTGTTTGGTTCGCTTTGAGTCTTCTTCGGTTCCGACTACCCTCCCGACTGCCTATGATGTTTATCCTTTGGATGGTCGCCATGATGGTGGTTATTATACCGTCAAGGACTGTGTGACTATTGACGTCCTTCCCCGTACGCCGGGCAATAATGTTTATGTTGGTTTCATGGTTTGGTCTAACTTTACCGCTACTAAATGCCGCGGATTGGTTTCGCTGAATCAGGTTATTAAAGAGATTATTTGTCTCCAGCCACTTAAGTGAGGTGATTTATGTTTGGTGCTATTGCTGGCGGTATTGCTTCTGCTCTTGCTGGTGGCGCCATGTCTAAATTGTTTGGAGGCGGTCAAAAAGCCGCCTCCGGTGGCATTCAAGGTGATGTGCTTGCTACCGATAACAATACTGTAGGCATGGGTGATGCTGGTATTAAATCTGCCATTCAAGGCTCTAATGTTCCTAACCCTGATGAGGCCGTCCCTAGTTTTGTTTCTGGTGCTATGGCTAAAGCTGGTAAAGGACTTCTTGAAGGTACGTTGCAGGCTGGCACTTCTGCCGTTTCTGATAAGTTGCTTGATTTGGTTGGACTTGGTGGCAAGTCTGCCGCTGATAAAGGAAAGGATACTCGTGATTATCTTGCTGCTGCATTTCCTGAGCTTAATGCTTGGGAGCGTGCTGGTGCTGATGCTTCCTCTGCTGGTATGGTTGACGCCGGATTTGAGAATCAAAAAGAGCTTACTAAAATGCAACTGGACAATCAGAAAGAGATTGCCGAGATGCAAAATGAGACTCAAAAAGAGATTGCTGGCATTCAGTCGGCGACTTCACGCCAGAATACGAAAGACCAGGTATATGCACAAAATGAGATGCTTGCTTATCAACAGAAGGAGTCTACTGCTCGCGTTGCGTCTATTATGGAAAACACCAATCTTTCCAAGCAACAGCAGGTTTCCGAGATTATGCGCCAAATGCTTACTCAAGCTCAAACGGCTGGTCAGTATTTTACCAATGACCAAATCAAAGAAATGACTCGCAAGGTTAGTGCTGAGGTTGACTTAGTTCATCAGCAAACGCAGAATCAGCGGTATGGCTCTTCTCATATTGGCGCTACTGCAAAGGATATTTCTAATGTCGTCACTGATGCTGCTTCTGGTGTGGTTGATATTTTTCATGGTATTGATAAAGCTGTTGCCGATACTTGGAACAATTTCTGGAAAGACGGTAAAGCTGATGGTATTGGCTCTAATTTGTCTAGGAAATAACCGTCAGGATTGACACCCTCCCAATTGTATGTTTTCATGCCTCCAAATCTTGGAGGCTTTTTTATGGTTCGTTCTTATTACCCTTCTGAATGTCACGCTGATTATTTTGACTTTGAGCGTATCGAGGCTCTTAAACCTGCTATTGAGGCTTGTGGCATTTCTACTCTTTCTCAATCCCCAATGCTTGGCTTCCATAAGCAGATGGATAACCGCATCAAGCTCTTGGAAGAGATTCTGTCTTTTCGTATGCAGGGCGTTGAGTTCGATAATGGTGATATGTATGTTGACGGCCATAAGGCTGCTTCTGACGTTCGTGATGAGTTTGTATCTGTTACTGAGAAGTTAATGGATGAATTGGCACAATGCTACAATGTGCTCCCCCAACTTGATATTAATAACACTATAGACCACCGCCCCGAAGGGGACGAAAAATGGTTTTTAGAGAACGAGAAGACGGTTACGCAGTTTTGCCGCAAGCTGGCTGCTGAACGCCCTCTTAAGGATATTCGCGATGAGTATAATTACCCCAAAAAGAAAGGTATTAAGGATGAGTGTTCAAGATTGCTGGAGGCCTCCACTATGAAATCGCGTAGAGGCTTTGCTATTCAGCGTTTGATGAATGCAATGCGACAGGCTCATGCTGATGGTTGGTTTATCGTTTTTGACACTCTCACGTTGGCTGACGACCGATTAGAGGCGTTTTATGATAATCCCAATGCTTTGCGTGACTATTTTCGTGATATTGGTCGTATGGTTCTTGCTGCCGAGGGTCGCAAGGCTAATGATTCACACGCCGACTGCTATCAGTATTTTTGTGTGCCTGAGTATGGTACAGCTAATGGCCGTCTTCATTTCCATGCGGTGCACTTTATGCGGACACTTCCTACAGGTAGCGTTGACCCTAATTTTGGTCGTCGGGTACGCAATCGCCGCCAGTTAAATAGCTTGCAAAATACGTGGCCTTATGGTTACAGTATGCCCATCGCAGTTCGCTACACGCAGGACGCTTTTTCACGTTCTGGTTGGTTGTGGCCTGTTGATGCTAAAGGTGAGCCGCTTAAAGCTACCAGTTATATGGCTGTTGGTTTCTATGTGGCTAAATACGTTAACAAAAAGTCAGATATGGACCTTGCTGCTAAAGGTCTAGGAGCTAAAGAATGGAACAACTCACTAAAAACCAAGCTGTCGCTACTTCCCAAGAAGCTGTTCAGAATCAGAATGAGCCGCAACTTCGGGATGAAAATGCTCACAATGACAAATCTGTCCACGGAGTGCTTAATCCAACTTACCAAGCTGGGTTACGACGCGACGCCGTTCAACCAGATATTGAAGCAGAACGCAAAAAGAGAGATGAGATTGAGGCTGGGAAAAGTTACTGTAGCCGACGTTTTGGCGGCGCAACCTGTGACGACAAATCTGCTCAAATTTATGCGCGCTTCGATAAAAATGATTGGCGTATCCAACCTGCAGAGTTTTATCGCTTCCATGACGCAGAAGTTAACACTTTCGGATATTTCTGATGAGTCGAAAAATTATCTTGATAAAGCAGGAATTACTACTGCTTGTTTACGAATTAAATCGAAGTGGACTGCTGGCGGAAAATGAGAAAATTCGACCTATCCTTGCGCAGCTCGAGAAGCTCTTACTTTGCGACCTTTCGCCATCAACTAACGATTCTGTCAAAAACTGACGCGTTGGATGAGGAGAAGTGGCTTAATATGCTTGGCACGTTCGTCAAGGACTGGTTTAGATATGAGTCACATTTTGTTCATGGTAGAGATTCTCTTGTTGACATTTTAAAAGAGCGTGGATTACTATCTGAGTCCGATGCTGTTCAACCACTAATAGGTAAGAAATCATGAGTCAAGTTACTGAACAATCCGTACGTTTCCAGACCGCTTTGGCCTCTATTAAGCTCATTCAGGCTTCTGCCGTTTTGGATTTAACCGAAGATGATTTCGATTTTCTGACGAGTAACAAAGTTTGGATTGCTACTGACCGCTCTCGTGCTCGTCGCTGCGTTGAGGCTTGCGTTTATGGTACGCTGGACTTTGTAGGATACCCTCGCTTTCCTGCTCCTGTTGAGTTTATTGCTGCCGTCATTGCTTATTATGTTCATCCCGTCAACATTCAAACGGCCTGTCTCATCATGGAAGGCGCTGAATTTACGGAAAACATTATTAATGGCGTCGAGCGTCCGGTTAAAGCCGCTGAATTGTTCGCGTTTACCTTGCGTGTACGCGCAGGAAACACTGACGTTCTTACTGACGCAGAAGAAAACGTGCGTCAAAAATTACGTGCAGAAGGAGTGATGTAATGTCTAAAGGTAAAAAACGTTCTGGCGCTCGCCCTGGTCGTCCGCAGCCGTTGCGAGGTACTAAAGGCAAGCGTAAAGGCGCTCGTCTTTGGTATGTAGGTGGTCAACAATTTTAATTGCAGGGGCTTCGGCCCCTTACTTGAGGATAAATTATGTCTAATATTCAAACTGGCGCCGAGCGTATGCCGCATGACCTTTCCCATCTTGGCTTCCTTGCTGGTCAGATTGGTCGTCTTATTACCATTTCAACTACTCCGGTTATCGCTGGCGACTCCTTCGAGATGGACGCCGTTGGCGCTCTCCGTCTTTCTCCATTGCGTCGTGGCCTTGCTATTGACTCTACTGTAGACATTTTTACTTTTTATGTCCCTCATCGTCACGTTTATGGTGAACAGTGGATTAAGTTCATGAAGGATGGTGTTAATGCCACTCCTCTCCCGACTGTTAACACTACTGGTTATATTGACCATGCCGCTTTTCTTGGCACGATTAACCCTGATACCAATAAAATCCCTAAGCATTTGTTTCAGGGTTATTTGAATATCTATAACAACTATTTTAAAGCGCCGTGGATGCCTGACCGTACCGAGGCTAACCCTAATGAGCTTAATCAAGATGATGCTCGTTATGGTTTCCGTTGCTGCCATCTCAAAAACATTTGGACTGCTCCGCTTCCTCCTGAGACTGAGCTTTCTCGCCAAATGACGACTTCTACCACATCTATTGACATTATGGGTCTGCAAGCTGCTTATGCTAATTTGCATACTGACCAAGAACGTGATTACTTCATGCAGCGTTACCATGATGTTATTTCTTCATTTGGAGGTAAAACCTCTTATGACGCTGACAACCGTCCTTTACTTGTCATGCGCTCTAATCTCTGGGCATCTGGCTATGATGTTGATGGAACTGACCAAACGTCGTTAGGCCAGTTTTCTGGTCGTGTTCAACAGACCTATAAACATTCTGTGCCGCGTTTCTTTGTTCCTGAGCATGGCACTATGTTTACTCTTGCGCTTGTTCGTTTTCCGCCTACTGCGACTAAAGAGATTCAGTACCTTAACGCTAAAGGTGCTTTGACTTATACCGATATTGCTGGCGACCCTGTTTTGTATGGCAACTTGC
>NZ_FWFS01000014.1 GCF_900172375.1 Aquimixticola soesokkakensis
CACCCCAAACGATAACAAAAACCACTTACCCACACCCCAAAGCGCAACTTTCGAAAAATCAAAACCAAACACACCAAATCACCCCCGAGTCACCAAAACAAAAATCACCAAATAAATCCAAAACAACGCAGCACATCACCCGGAACGACGCAAAGCGAGTCGCTTGATGCTGATGCGAGTCGCGAGCACGGCCAGCACGATGGCGAAATAGACCAGAGGTTCGACCTGCCAGCCTTTCACAAGGATGACGAAGTGCAATGCGCCCAGAACGGTGGCCGGATACGCCAGCCAGTGCAGTCTACGCCAGTTGCGCCCGAGCTTGCGGATCGACAGCGTGTTGGAGGTGAGCGCAAGCGGGACGAGCAGCGCGAAGGCAACCATGCCGATGATGATGTAGGGCCGCTTTACGAGATCCGCGAGGATCAGAGAGACATTGCGCACGTCAAGGAACAACCAGACATTAAGATGCAGGAAAATGAACCAGAACCCGATCAACCCGAGAGCGCGGCGATAGCGGATCAGGTTCACGCCGGTGTATTTGCGCAGCGGCGTCACGCAGAGCGTCGCGATAAGCACCTGCAGCCCGCGCAGGCCGATGGTGTGTTCAAGCTCCTTCACCGGATCGATCCCGAGGGTGCCGGTGACCGCCTGATAGAACAGCCACGCAGGGTAGATAAGCGCGAGTATGTAGAGCGGCCATGCAGGAACTTTGCGCAGCGCGCTGTTGATGCGGCGCGAGACAGGCTCGCGCGGGGGCGCGTTGGGGGTCATGGCAATGGCTTTCAGGTCTAAAGAAACGTCAAAAGGGCGGACCATTGGCCCGCCCCCACAATCAGAAGAATTTGGTGAGGTCCATTCCGGCATACATATCAGCGACCCAATCGCCGTAGCCGTTGAACATCAGTGTCTCTTGCGGCTTGGCAAAAACACCGCCGCCGATGCGGCGTTCCTGTGCCTGTGACCAGCGCGGGTGATTCACCGTCGGGTTCACATTGGAATAGAACCCGTATTCGCGGAAATTGGCGTCCTTCCACGTATTCACGGGTTCTTCGGCGGTAAGGTCGATCTTGACGATCGATTTGATCGATTTGAACCCGTATTTCCACGGCACCACGAGACGCAGCGGCGCGCCGTTCTGTTTGGGAAGGTCTTCGCCATACAGGCCCGTGGCCATCAGGGTGAGCGGATTCATTGCCTCATCCAGACGCAGCCCTTCGACATAGGGCCAGTCCAGAATGGCGCGGCGTTGGCCGGGCATTTCATCGGGTCGATAGAGCGTCTCAAAGCGCACATATTTTGCCGAGGGCTGCACCCCGACCTGTGCCAGAAGCTGGTTCAGCTCGAAGCCGTTCCACGGGATGACCATCGACCAGCCCTCGACGCAGCGAAACCGGTAGATCCGCTCGTCGATGTCCTTGCCACCGATCACATCCGCCAGATCATAGGTGCCGGGCTTATCGACCAACCCCCCGATCTCCACGGACCAGGGGTCGGTGGTGAGTTGGCCGGCATTGGCTGCGGGATCTTCCTTGCCGGTGCCAAATTCGTAGAAGTTGTTGTAATTGGTGATCTCTTCAAAGCTGTTGGGCTTTTCGGAGGTATCAAAGCCGTTAAAGCTGACATCCACCTTTTCCTGTGCAAAGGCCGGTGTCGCGGCCAGCAGGCCGGTTCCCGCAGCTGCCGCCATGATCTGGCGCCGATTGAGGTAAGCGGCACGCGGCGTGACCTCGGAATATTTCAGCTCGCTCTTGAAACGCATGTGCGGGTCTCCTCCTGTTGCCCGACATACAGTTCGGGCAGGTTCATGTAATGTTACGTCCCACCC
The DNA here is from genome assembly GCF_900172375.1 of Aquimixticola soesokkakensis. Taxonomy (GTDB): domain Bacteria; phylum Pseudomonadota; class Alphaproteobacteria; order Rhodobacterales; family Rhodobacteraceae; genus Aquimixticola; species Aquimixticola soesokkakensis. The sequence continues at coordinate 1,826 of NZ_FWFS01000014.1, forward strand.
TAGCTTTTGGTTCAATCAGAGCAAACGAAAGCCTCTCACTTCTGCGTTGGGCCGCTGTAACTAGGGAAAATCTTGTTGAAGGGGATGGAAATACCGTCCGCATTGATGATGCGCACGTGACGCCGCCGCATCATGCGGGGTTCGGCAACGCCCACCGAGTGCGCGATCATCTCGACCTCCTTGATCACGCTTTGCGCATAGGCCGCGACGCGTTTGTATTTTTCCTCCGGCACAAGGCCGCGTTGCAGATGGGGATCATGGGTGGTGATGCCCGTGGGACAGGTATTCTTGTTGCATTTGAGCGCCTGAATGCAGCCCAGCGAGAACATAAAGCCGCGCGCAGAGGTCACAAAATCCGCGCCAACACAAATGGCCCAAGCCACATCCGCCGGATTCACCAGCTTTGCGCCGGCAATGATCCGGATACGATCGTGCAGGCCGTGTTTGTCGCGCAGATCGACAATGCGCGGCAGCGCTTCACGGATTTGCATCCCCACAAGATCAATCAAGGGCATGGGCGCGGCCCCTGTACCGCCCTCCCCGCCGTCGATGGTGATAAAGTCCGGCGCGCTTTCAAAGCCACGCTCGACGATCAACTCGAAGAGCTCTTCCCAAGGATCGGCCGAGCCGACGACCATCTTGAACCCCACCGGTTTGCCCGTCACCGCGCGGATGTGGCCGATGAAATCCAACAGGTCGCCGAAATCATCGACACCCGCGTGGCGATTGGGGGAAATCCCGTCTTCCCCCGGACGCAGGCCCCGGATCTGGGCAATTTCCGGCGTGATCTTGGCCGCCGGAAGGATGCCCCCTTTGCCCGGCTTTGCCCCTTGGCTCAGCTTGATCTCGAACATACGGACGTTTTCATGGGCGGCCATCGCCGCCAAGAGACCGTCGTCCAGATTCCCCTCAGCATCGCGAATCCCGAATTTGGCAGTGCCGATCTGATAGACAAGGTCGCAACCCGACGAGAGGTGAAAGGGCGACATGCCGCCTTCGCCCGTGTTCATCCAGATGCCTGCCTCTTTCGCACCACGCGCCAGCGCCTCGACCGCAGGTTTGGAAATCGCGCCAAAGGACATGCCGGAAATGTTGAAAATGGATTTGGCCACATAGGGCGTGCGACAGTCGGCACCGATCACCATCGGCTCGGTGTTTGCGAACTGGTCGTCGAGCGGCGGGAAGGCCGCGTTCACGAAAATCGGCGTGCCCGGCACCGTAAGGTTGCGCGTCGAGCCGAAGGCAACGGTGTTTCCCTCACCGCTCGAGGCGCGATAAATCCAGTCGCGCTGTGCCCTGTTGAACGGCATTTCCTCGCGATCCATCGCAAAGAAATACTGTCGAAAGAACTCGCCCAGCGCCGAAAACATATGCCGGAAGTGGCCGATCACCGGAAAATTGCGCAGCACCGCGTCATCCGTCTGGCGTTTGTCGAGCACGAAAAGCACGAGCGCCCCGAACGACAAGGTCCCCAGCGCCAGCACAAACACAAGCGCCAACACTTCGAGAACATGCGAGGTATAGGTCCAGAGCATTCAAGCCTCCTACTTTTCCACAGCTAAGCCTAATGCGTTGAAACACGGTTAACGCGGCTCGAACAACCAGAATCACCCCAAGACGGAGTCACGTCAGCGTTGCAGGAATTCATGCACAAGATGTGAAACCACCCACAACACTGCGCCCGGAATCCCGCTTCTGTTTCGCAAAACGCCCCTGCGCGTCCGGCTCCTGCCACAATGAGAGCAAAATTCTTGCACAAAGCCCGTCGCGCGGACATGGTTAACGCTCTTTCCTTTTCGGCGGCACCCCCGCCCCAGTTTCGTTTTGCAGGAGTTTTCGCGTGCCAACTGTTTTGAATGTCCTTGAAGCCGACCCCCAATATTCCATGCTGATGACGCTCGCCGATCGCGTGACGCGCGCCAGCGGCGTCGATATCGCCGCCGCGCTTTCTGCCAGCTACAGCGGTGATTTCACCCTTTTCGCTCCCACGAATGCGGCGCTGATGGCTTTTGCTGCACAGCTTGGCTACGATGGAAGCAACCCGAATGCTGCCGTGAACCACATTGTCCTTGTTGTGGCTCATATCGACGGGGAGGCCGGTCTGGTCGACCTGTTCGAAGGCCTTGCCACCGGCGGGCTTGTGACCTCCGATGCGCTGCCTGACAGCCTTGCGATGCTGGAGGGAACGGTCACGGCCGAGGCTGGCGTGCTGTCGGACGGGTCAGCCCTGACCCAAGACGCAACCATCGTTCAGGCGGATGTTGCCGCCGACAACGGGATGATCCAGGGCGTCGATAGCCTGCTGACCACCTTCAACACCGTGCTGAACACCCTCGATGCGACCAACAAAGGTGACACGCTCGGCGGGACCGACGGCAACGACATGGCCTATCTTGGCCGTGGCGCGGACCAGATGGATGGCGGCGCGGGGGCGGATTTCATCTTTGGCGAAAGCGGCGCGGACAAATTGAGCGGCGGCGAGGGCGACGACTACCTCGATGGCGGATCGGGCGCGGATATCCTGCATGGGAACGCGGGCGATGACACCCTGTTTGGCAGCTCCGGCAATGACCTGATGTTTGGCGGTACGGGCGACGACATGCTCAATGGCCAAGCCGACAACGACCGCCTTTACGGGGGCTCGGGTAGTGACACGCTTTTGGGGGACAACGGCAACGATCGTCTCTACGGTGACGCGGGCGCCGACACCCTGTCGGGCGGCGCGGGCAAGGATATCCTTGAGGGCGGCACCGGAAATGACGTGCTCGACGGCGGCAAAGGCATGGATGTGCTGACCGGCGGCTCGGGCGCGGATATCTTTGTCTTTGGCGAATATTCCAACCTCGACACGCTCACGGATTTCAGCAATGGCGAAGACCGTCTGGATGTATCGGGTTGGGGCATCACCGGCTTTGGCGATCTCGATATCGCGCAGGTGGACAGTGACGCTGTCATCACCTTCCAATCCGGTGACGCCGTGACGGTGCAAGACCTCAATGCCGCGCTGTTGGATGAAACCGACTTTCTGTTCGCGGCGCCTGCCCTGGAGGTCATCCACTAAAACGCCCCGCGCGCGTCCACGACGCGCGCCGGCGCATCGCATGGCACAAAAAGGCCCCGCAGCGCGACACTGCGGGGCCTGTCTCAATCGCCGGTTTCACACCGCAGCGGGGATCAATGCACCACGGCGTCATCGGGTTTGGGACGATGGGTGCCGCCGGTGCGATCCCCGATCAACAACCCGTCCGCACCCGCCGTAACAGCCAAGACATCCCCGTCTTTGAGATCCCCCGCCAACAGCAGTTCGGCCAGCGGATCCTGGAGCGCACGCTGGATCACCCGTTTCAACGGACGCGCGCCAAACACCGGATCGTAGCCCTCGTTCCCAAGCCAGAGCTTCGCATCTGCGTCGAGCGACAGGGTGATGTCGCGCCGCGCCAGCCGCTTGGCAAGAAGCCCAAGCTGGATCTCCACGATCCCGCCCATGTCCTGACGTCCCAAACGGTCAAAGATGATCGTCTCATCCAGACGGTTGAGGAATTCGGGGCGGAAATGGGCCCGCACCGCATCCATCACGTGACGTTTGGCATCGGCACTGTCGCCGCCCTCGGGCAGTTGGCTCAAGGCCTGCGCGCCAAGGTTCGAGGTCAGAATGATCAGCGTCTGTTTGAAATCAACAGTCCGTCCCTGACCATCGGTCAGCACCCCGTCATCCAGCACCTGCAACAGCACGTTGAACACGTCGGGATGGGCTTTTTCCACCTCGTCGAACAGGACGACCTGATAGGGACGCCGCCGCACCGCTTCGGTCAAGACACCGCCCTCATCGTAACCGACATAGCCCGGAGGGGCACCGATCAGCCGCGAGACCGCGTGTTTTTCCATGAACTCGGACATGTCGATCCGCACCATCGCACTGTCGTCGTCAAACAGGAATTCCGCCACGGCTTTGGTCAGCTCGGTTTTGCCCACGCCCGTTGGCCCGAGGAACAGAAAGCTGCCCAGAGGTCGGTTTTCGTCGTTCAGCCCGGCGCGCGCGCGGCGCACGGCATTGGCGACGGCATGCACCGCCTGATTCTGGCCGATGACCCGCTTGTGCAGACCGTCTTCCATCCGCAACAGCTTGTCGCGCTCGCCTTCCAGCATTTTGGACGTTGGAATCCCCGTCCAGCGCTCGACAACCTGCGCGATCTGCTCGGGGCGCACCGCTTCCTCGACCATCATGCCCTCGGCATCGGCCATCGCCTCTTTTTCCTCGGCATCGGCCAGCTGTTTTTCAAGCTGCGGGATCACCCCGTAAGACAGCTCGCCCGCCTTGGCGAGGTTGCCCTCGCGCTTGGCGATTTCCAGATCGGCGCGCGCGCGGTCCAGATGCTCTTTCAGCTCGCGGCTTGCCTCCAGCTTGTCGCGCTCGGTCTGCCATTTCGCCGTCATCGCGGCGGAACGGTCCTGCAGATCGGCAAGCTCGGCTTCAAGTTTGACCAGACGCCCGCGCGAGGCATCGTCATCCTCTTTCGACAGGGCCATGGCTTCGATCTGCAATTGCAGGATCGAACGGTCAAGCGCGTCGAGTTCTTCGGGCTTGCTGTCCACTTCCATGCGCAGACGCGAGGCCGCCTCGTCCACAAGGTCAATCGCCTTGTCGGGCAGGAATCTGTCCGTGATGTAGCGGTGCGACAGGGTTGCCGCCGCCACCAGGGCGCTATCCGAAATCCGCACACCGTGGTGCATTTCGTATTTGTCCTTGATGCCGCGCAGAATCGACACGGTGTCCTCGACGGTGGGTTCTTCGACCACGATGGGCTGGAACCGCCGCGCAAGGGCTGCGTCTTTTTCCACGTATTTGCGGTACTCATCGAGCGTGGTCGCACCGATACAGTGCAACTCCCCACGCGCCAACGCCGGTTTGATCAGGTTGGCCGCATCCATCGCGCCATCCGATTTGCCCGCGCCCACAAGCGTGTGCATCTCGTCAATGAACAGCACGATTTCCCCCGCTGCCGACTCGATTTCCTTGAGGATCGATTTCAACCGTTCCTCAAATTCACCGCGATATTTCGCACCGGCAATCAGCGCGCCCATGTCGAGCGCCAGCAGGCGTTTGTTGCGCAAGGACTCAGGGACATCGCCGCTGATGATGCGCAGGGCCAAACCTTCGGCAATCGCGGTTTTCCCCACGCCCGGCTCCCCGATCAACACGGGATTGTTCTTGGTCCGGCGCGACAACACCTGCATGGCGCGGCGAATTTCTTCGTCGCGGCCAATGATAGGGTCGATTTTGCCCTGCTCGGCGGCTTCGGTCAGATCGCGGGCATATTTCTTCAAGGCCTCATAACCGTCTTCGGCAGAGGCACTGTCGGCGGTGCGGCCCTTGCGCAGATCATTGATCGCGGAATTCAACTTCATCGCGGTGATGCCACCTGCATCCAGCGCGTCCTTGGCTTTGGATTTCACCACAGCCAGGGCGGTCAGGATACGCTCGACGGGCACGAAACTATCGCCCGCTTTGGTCGCAATCTTTTCGGCCTCGTCGAGCACTTTGACGACAAGGTTGTCCATATAGACCTGCACACCGTCACCGGTGACCTGAGCGATCCGCTTCAGGTCGCCCTCGACTGCAGTGGTCACGATTTTCGCATCGCCCCCCGCGCGGGTGATCAAATTGGCCGCAAGACCTTCGCTGTCATCCAATAGTGCCTTCAGCAAATGTTCGGGCACCAGGCGTTGGTGATTCTCCCGCATCGCGATCGTCTGCGCGGCCTGAAGGAACCCGCGCGACCGCTCCGTGAACTTTTCCATGTTCATCGGTCGTCTCCTTTTCTTATGAGCACCCCATCTCTCGATGCCCGCTTCTTGCAGCGCATCAACGTTCGAGGCCTTGATTTGGAACATGGGAATTGGCGGCCACACAAACAAGTGACCAGAATGCCACGCGGGAACCTTTTTTAAAATCGCGGGTTGTGGATAAGTTGGAAGCATAAACCCGAGCAGTAAAAGAGGTCCCACATGCAACTCTATGGCGCAGAAGTCAGCGGTCTCACCTACAACGCCGCAACCCAAGCCTTTGAGGCCCTCGTCGTGTTCCACGAGAACGCAGACAAGGTGTCCTATCCCACCGAACTCCAGGCCCCGATCAATGCGGATTTCGACAGTATCGCCCGTGGTCTTGTGCTGCGCGCGCGGATGCGTCGCGCCCGCTCGAACGGTACCGGCGATCATGACTGCATCTCCCGCCTGCACAGCGCTGCGGTAGCGGCAGCATCGCAAGGCCAGATGAACCCGCACGCCGCCTGAGCGGCGCAGCTATCGCGCCTCCAGAGCTTGACCTGCGGGGCGCAGGTCGCCAAGACAGGGCAAATCCCGCCAAGGAGTTGCCCCAATGTCTGATTTGTCCCCGACTGCTGCCCACGATCTCGACAAGCTGATCGTCGCCCTCGACGTGCCAAATGCCCTTGAAGGGCTGGAGTTGGCCCAAAAGATCGGCAATGCCGCAAGCTTTTACAAAATCGGCCTCGGGATGCTGACCGGTGGCGGTCTGGCTCTGGCCAACGAGCTCAAACAAGAGCACGGCAAGCGCATTTTTCTGGACATGAAATTCTTCGACATCGGCGCGACGGTGGAAAAAGCCGTGCGCGGTATCGCGCAATATGACCTCGACTTTCTCACCGTTCACGGCGACCCCTATGTGGTGAAAGCCGCCAAGGAAGGCGCGGGTGGCAAGGACCTGAAAATTCTCGCCGTTACCATTCTGACCTCACTGGACCGCAACGATCTGGACGGCGCGCTTGTCAAAGAGGGCGACATCCGCGATCTCGTGCAGGAGCGCGCAGGGCGTGCCCTCGCCGCAGGTGCCGATGGTGTGATCGCCTCTCCCCAGGAAGCCGCGCTGATCCGCGCCCTGCCCGAAGCGCGCGGCAAGCTGATCGTCACCCCCGGCGTGCGCCCGAGCGGCAGCGATGCAGGGGACCAAAAGCGCATCGCGACTCCTGCCACGGCAATCAAGGACGGTGCGGATCACATCGTTGTCGGGCGTCCGATCTGGCAAGCAGACAACCCCCGCGCTGCCGCCATCGCGATCCAGAAAGAAATCGTACAAGGCTGATCCCCGCCACCATCCCAGACGCAAAAGGCGCCCCTGGCGGGGCGCCTTTGTTATGTCTGAACGCGGCGCGCCTGCGTTACTGAGCTGCGTTATTGGGCCTGCGTTACTGGGCAGGTGCTGCCTCTGGCGCGGCGGGGGCCTCGTTGGTGATCGACACATCGGGCGACGGTGTGGGCGCGTCGTTGTTGTTGATCGTCACCGAGCCGCCATCAGAGGCGGGCATGCTGATACCGGAATCGTTGCCTACCAAAAGGTAGACCACCACACCAAGCACGACGACAACCGCGCCGAGAATAAAGTACAAACCGCCATTGCTGCGGCCTTCGCGAACATAAGTTTCATTGGCCATGGGATGCTCCTAGCTCTCAGGTCATTTGGCGATACAACGCGCCTGCGCTTCCTCAGGTTCCCCCTGTCTTGCGCCTGTCTTGCGCCAGACACATCTTGAGGCGTGCAACCTGCGACGGGATCGCTTTGGGATGCGCAAGAAACGCGGCCACCGGCATATGCTGCCAGCGTTGGCCCTCTTCCCCCAGTCGCACGGCGCGCAGGTCAAGATCATCCCACCGCGCGCCAAAGAAATGCACGCGCGCTGCAGACCCGCCCGCGCCGTCGCTTTCCACGTGAAACATCACCCGCGCCGGATCAAGCACCAGCCCGAGTTCTTCGTGCAATTCGCGCAACGCCGTTGCCAGCGGCGTTTCAAGACCCTCGCGCCCCCCGCCGGGCAAATCCCAAAACCCGGGCCAAGGGATGTCACGCCGCAGATCGCGTTCGATCACCAGCACGCCCCCACGCACCAGAACGGCGATCTTTGCCCCGTCAAAAGGTTCGTCCATCTCGCCACTCCCCGATTTCGCGGTGTTGCGCGCCCGCAAACACGATATACTGCCGCCATTCCCCGCACCACAACCACAGGCACCGTCATGCCCTCCCTCTGCCGCGATTGCCTGACACGTTTCCAGACCGGCCCCCGCTGCCCTGCCTGCGGCCGTCCCCGCATCCTGACGCATGACGAACTCGACACGCTGACCATCGCCCATATGGATTGCGATGCGTTTTACGCCAGCGTCGAGAAACGCGACAATCGGGCATTGCGCGACAAGCCGGTGATCATCGGTGGCGGGCGGCGCGGCGTGGTCTCCACCGCCTGCTACATCGCGCGCATCCGCGGCGTGCGCTCGGCAATGCCAATGTATCAGGCCCTCAAACTCTGCCCCGAGGCGGTGGTCGTAAAAGGCCGCATGGAGGTCTACGCCGAAGTCTCGCGCCAGGTCCGCGCCCTGATGGACGAGCTGACGCCGCTGGTCGAACCTCTGTCGCTCGACGAGGCCTTCATGGATCTTGGCGGGACGGCGAAACTGCACGGCGCACCGCCTGCGGTCATGTTGGCGCGCCTGGTCAAGCGGATGCAGGACGAAATCGGCATTTCCGGCTCCATCGGCCTCAGCCACAACAAGTTTCTCGCAAAAATTGCCTCCGACCTCGACAAGCCACGCGGATTTTCGATCATCGGCAAGGCCGAGACCGCGCGCTTTCTGGCAGGCAAGCCCGTGCGGCTGATTTGGGGCGTCGGACAGGCGATGCAAACCTCGCTCGACAAAGCGGGTATCCGCAGCTTCGACGATCTTCTGCGCTGGGAAAAAACGGACCTGATCGCGCGCTTTGGCAGCATGGGCGAGCGTCTGTATCACCTTGCGCGCGGCGAGGATTTTCGCCGCATCAGCGCGCGCGAAAGCGTCAAAAGCATTTCCAAAGAGACCACTTTTTCCGAGGACACGGCCGATCCCGACCAATTGGACGGGCATCTTTGGCGGCTGTCCGAACAAGTATCGGATCGCGCCAAAGCCAAAGGACTGGCAGGGCGCACCGTGACCCTCAAACTCAAACGGGCCGATTTTTCGCTGATCTCGCGCCGGCATGCCTTGGGAGATCCGACGCAAATGGCAGACCGCATTTACCGGACCGCGCATGACCTCTTGGTGGCGACCGGGAAAGGGGGCCCCTACCGGCTGATCGGTGTGGGCATCAGCGACCTTGCCAGCGCCGATCTTGCGGACCGCTCGGGTGATCTTCTGGATCCTGACGCGGGCAAACGCGCCGCAGCCGAACGCGCTGCCGACGCGATTCGCAAGAAATTCGGCAAAGATGCGATCCTCAAAGGCCGCGCCCTGCGCTGACGCGCTATTCTGCCGCTAGGGGCAGCGCCTCACCGCCATAGCGTGCGATCTGCGCGCTGGCCTGCATCAAGGCCGCTTTGACCTCGACAAACTCCGGCTTGGGTTCAATCCGCCGCTCGTCCATGTAGAGAGAGCGGTCGATTTCGATCTGCACCGCGTGCTGCCCAAGCGAGGGGCGCCCGTAATGATGCGCCGTATAGGCCCCCGCGAAAGGCGTGTTGCGCGCGACCTGAAAGCCCGCGCGCTGAAACGCGGTTTCGACCATCTCCACCACATCGCGCGAGGCCGCCGCACCAAAGCGGTCCCCGATCACGATCTCGGGTCTGCGGCCCGACGCGGCACGCACACCTGCCACCGCTTCACGCGGCATCGAATGACAGTCCACCAACAGCACCTCCCCGTAGAGGTCGCGGGTCTCGCGCAGCAGCTGCACCAGCGTGCGATGGTAGGGATGCCAGACCGCCGCCAACCGCGCGCGCGCGTGTTCCAGCGGCATCTTTTGCGGGTAAATCGCCCGCCCCCCCGCGACCACGCGCGGAATCACCCCAAGGCCCGAGTTGATGCGCGGGTTCAACGAGGGGCGCGCCAATCCGGTGATCAAGGCAGGGTCCAGTTCTTCGGGGCCACGGTTGAGATCAACGAAGGCCCGCGGATATAGCGCCGCCAGCAAAGGCGCGCCCAAAGCGGTGACATCGCCAAACAAGCGATCAACAAAAGCGTCTTCAGAGGAGCGCAATACATGGGGATCAAGCTGGGACGCCCCCAGAAACTCCGGCGTGTAGTCGCAACCGCTGTGCGGCGAGCAAAACACAACAGCGCTTGTGCGAACGCGCGGCCGTGTGAGACGATAAGGCGCCTTGGTCATCCGGTTTCCTCTTTTGAGGGACTATAGCATTGCAAATAGATGCCAAAAGCCCTTGATCAATGCGCCGACTCCTTTTATACGCCTGCGAACCGAAGCGGCTATGCCCGTGTTTCTGACAGAGTGTTCAAGGATAACCTCCTGAAAGCGCTTGACGAATGAGGCACAAATGGCGGATACGCAGCGGCGGATGGGTGTATAGCTCAGTGGTAGAGCACTTCGTTGACATCGAAGGGGTCACAAGTTCGAACCTTGTTACGCCCACCATCCACCGCCTTTTTGCAAGCCCTTGCGGGTTTTCACGAAGGCACAGGTTTTGAAATGGCGCGCGCAGCGCCGCGATGAAGGAGAAGGCCGATGAAAGTCCGCAATTCACTCCGCTCGCTGAAGAACCGGCACCGCGATTGCCGCGTCGTGCGCCGTAAAGGCCGCGTCTACGTGATCAACAAGACGCAGCGCCGTTTTAAGGCACGTCAGGGTTAATCCCGGACTGCCTTTCGCCTCAGCAGCGATATAAAAAAGCCCGTTGGATTTATTTCCAACGGGTTTTTTCGTGTCAAACGGGGTCAAACGGCCTTAGCGGTAGAGTTCGTCCTCTTCTTCCTCGGGATCGATCCCGAGCAGGTTCAAACCCTCTTCCAGATAATCGGCCAAAAGCGGAATCCCGAGCAGGTAATCCTCGGTCGGCGTGTCGCCCGATTCGCCCTTGGCGGTCTCCACCGCCTCGTCCCAGTCATCGGTGGTGAAGGTATCGCGACCGATCCACATGATCGCGACCAGTTCCGCCTTTTCGTCATCGTTGAGGGAGGTCATGAATTCGCGCAATTCCTGATCGGTCGCATCGGTCGCGCGCGCCTCCAGAATCGCATCCGATTCCATCGCATCGCCGGGTTCATCCCAACGACCGACTTTCACGTCGATTTCGCGGGCCCGCACGATGACATGGGCCACGATGCTCGGTGAGATTTCCATCCGGTGTTCCTTTCGCAAATGCGTCTGTCAAATCCTGACGCAGAGCCACCCTGCGTCACTATGATTTGGGTCAAACGCACCGCCGCGCTCGGATGTTCCCTAGTCCGGGCGGCTCACTTGCATCACGCTTTCGGCACCTTTGGGCGGATCGGCGGCGAGCTCCTCGAAATCGAACTGGTCAAGGCGTCGCGCGCGCCGCCCCGCCTTATCCGCGGAGGTTTTGATTTCCTCGATATCGCGGGCCGCTTGCCCGAAATGGCGGTCCAGATTTTCCACCCGTACCCCCAGCCGTTCGACATCGCCGTTAAGCAGCGCCAGTTCTTTGCGAATCGCGCCTGCCTGTTCGCGCATCCGCGCATCCTTCAACACCGCGCGCATCGTGTTCAGCGTCGCCATGCAGGTGGTCGGCGACACGATCCAGACCCGCCGGTCAAAGCCTTCGCGCACGACTTCGGGGAAATTCGCGTGGATTTCGGCATAGACCGCCTCGGACGGCAAAAACATCAGCGCGCCCTCGGCTGTCTCCCCCTCAAGGATGTATTTATCTGCAATGGCTTTGATATGTGCGCGCACAGAGGCCCGCATGAATTTGGCCGCCTCGCTCACCTCCCATTGGGTTTTCGCCCGTCGAAGTGCCTCATAGGCCTCCAGCGGGAACTTGGCATCGACCACGATCGGACCCGGAGGATTGGGCAGGTGGATCAGGCAATCCGCGCGCCGGCCGTTCGACAGCGTGGCCTGCATCGTATAGCCATCCGAGGGCAAGGCCTTGGTCACGATGTCATGCAACTGGATTTCCCCAAAGGCGCCCCGTGCCTGTTTGTTTGACAGGATATCCTGCAAAGACAGAACATTGCCCGACAGCTTTTCGATATTGGCCTGCGCCTTGTCGATGGCAACCAAGCGTTGCTGCAAGTCCCCCAAGGATTGCGCCGTGCGCCGCGCCGAACCGTTGAGGTTTTCGGTCATCGCGAGGCCAACATCGGCCAGACGCCGTTCCATCAGCTTTAGCATATTTGCCTGCGCGGCGGACTGCGCTTCGGACACGTGATTCAACCCGCCCGCAAGCTGGTGTTGCCCGTCTGACAGATGCTGCACCCGTTGACCGAGAGTGGCCATCTCGCGCGCAATCGGCAGGACGGCGCGCGCCGCCTCACTGGTGCGCCGCAAAAGCACACCCATCAGAATCAGGACCAATAGGGCAATGAGGCCGCCCGCCAGCCCCGCAATCACCAGCGGATCGGCCAGATCAACCTGCATCAGGTGCGCCCGAACAAGCGTTCGATGTCAGATAATTTCAGCTCGACATAGGTCGGACGGCCATGGTTGCACTGGCCCGAATGCGGCGTGGCCTCCATTTCGCGCAGCAGCGCGTTCATCTCGTCGGCGCGCATCTGGCGGCCCGATCGGATCGAACCGTGACAGGCCACGCGGCTCAACACTGCCTCGATCCGCGCTTGAACGGTCGAGCTGTCACCAAGATCAGACAGCTCGTCCAGAATATCGCGGATCATCCGTTTCGCATCGACGCGCCCCAACACCGCAGGGGTTTCACGCACCGCAATCGCACCACCGCCAAAGGGCTCGATCCCCAGACCGAGCGTGGCCAGATCTTCGGCAATATCAAGCAGGCAAGCACAGTCATTGTCGCTGAGTTCAACGATTTCGGGAATCAGCAGCGCCTGCGAGGCCACGCCGTTTTGCGCCATCTGTTTCTTGAGCTTTTCATAGACCAACCGCTCGTGCGCGGCGTGCTGGTCCACAACCACAATGCCGCGCGCGGTCTGTGCGATGATGTAGTTTTCATGCACCTGCGCGCGCGCCGCGCCCAAGGGAAGATCGCTGTCAGGGGTGTCGAACGGGGTCGGCTCAACCCGCGCGGAGGCGGCCATCTGGCTGAACCCCGCTTCGGCAAAGCCGCGCGGGCTGTCACGCTCGGGGGCCTGCGACAGATAGCCCGCAGCGCGCGCCTCCTCGCTGGGACGCTCGGGCGTATAGCTGGCAAAGCTGCGCTCGAATCCCGTGGCGGGCGCCTGATAGCGATGCGGCGGGGCAGTGTCAGCGGCACCTGGTTCGGGGCGAAACGCCCCCAGGGTCGCTTGGGCCACCGTTGTCGAGGCGCGGTGCCCCGCCTCCGCCAGAGCGTGGCGCAGACCCGACACGATCAAGCCGCGCGCCATGGACGGGTCGCGAAAGCGCACCTCGGATTTTGCGGGATGGACGTTCACATCCACCAGATGCGGATCGCAATCGATGAACAGGCAGGCGGCGGGGTGACGGTCGCGGCTGAGGTAGTCGAAATAGGCGGCACGCAAGGCCCCGATCAGCACCTTGTCCTTCACCGGGCGCCCGTTCACGAAAAGATATTGCGCCACAGCAGAGCCGCGCGAATAGGTCGGCAACGCGGCATAACCCGTCAGGTGCAGCCCCTCGCGCTCGGCATCGATCGCAATGGCATTTTCCGCAAATTCGCGCCCCAACACGCAGGTCAGCCGCCCGTGCAGCGCGTCGAACATGTCGCCGCTTTCCGGCTCGGCGCGAAACAGCACACGCCCTTCGCCGCCGCCCGTGACATCGCGCAATGTGAAGCCGACAAAAGGTTCGGCCATCGCAAGTTTGCGCACCACCTCGCCAATCGCCTGCGCTTCGGCGCGGTCGGTGCGCAGGAATTTCAGCCGTGCGGGCGTGGCGAAAAACAGATCGCGCAGCTCGACCACGGTGCCGCCAGACAGGGCCGCAGGGCGCACCGGCTCGGCGTGGCCACCGCTGACGCTGAGCACACAGCCCTCGCCGCCTTCAACACGGCTGGTGATGGACAACCGCCCCACCGCCCCGAGCGAGGGCAGCGCCTCGCCGCGAAACCCGAAGGTGTGAATGTCGAGCAGATCGGAGCCGTCGATTTTTGACGTGGCATGACGCGACAGCGCCAGCGGAAGATCGTCAGCCGTCATACCGCAGCCGTCATCGGTGATCCGGATCAGGCTTTTGCCACCATCAGCGTAGGCGATTTCGATGCGGCGCGCGCCCGCATCGACGGCGTTTTCGACCAGTTCCTTTACCGCAGAGGCCGGACGTTCGACCACTTCACCCGCCGCGATACGGTTGATGGCACCTTCGTCGAGTTGACGGATCACAGGGCGCTCAACAGCACCCATCTTGGGGGTCACGGAATTCATGCCACTAGACGTAGCACGCCTCGCGGGATTTCTAAACCGATTCTGCGGCGCGAATTGTTCAAATCCGCGCCACTGCGCAGCGCTACTCTGTCGCGGATTCGGGCAGGGTTTGCGTGGGTGGATTGGTAAGATCGTTTTGATCCAGGGGCTGCAATCCGGGTGCGGGGTCCGGCGTTGCGGTGACCTCCTCGCCCTCGACGCCCAGCGGGTCCCCGACCACGACAACATGCAGCGCCTCGGGGTCATACAACCGCTTTGCCATCGCATTTGCCTGCTCCAGCGTCACCGCCTCGACCATCGCATTGCGGTCTTGCACATATTCCGGCCCAAGCCCGATCATCTGCATGCCAACCATAATTTTGGCAATCGGCGCGTTGCCATCAAAGCGCAGCGCATAGGCACCGGTCAGATAGGTTTTGGCCGCGTCGAGTTCCTCTTGGGTGATCCCGGTTTGCGCCATCTCGGCCCATTCCTGACGCACCACCGCAAGCGCTTCGCCCATTTTGTCATTGGCCGATGCGAATTGACCCAAGATCAGTTCGGAATAATCAGAGGGCAGCAAATAGGTGCCGATTCCATAGGTCAGACCCCGCTTTTCGCGCACTTCGCTCATCAATCGCGCCTCGCGCCCCCCGCCGAAAATCTCGTTGACGATATAGGCAACCACGTAGTCGGGATCGTTGCGGCGGATGCCTTCATGGCCAAAAACGGCGATGCTTTGGGGGGTGTCAAAGGGCACAATCGTTGTGCCCCCCGCAAGCTGGTAGGTCGCGTGATCGGGCAAAGGCGCCCCCACTTCGGGCAGGCCCGCAAAGAGACGATCCACCAGCGCGGACACTTCGGCGGCACTGATATCGCCCACCGCCGACACGTAAAGCCGGTCACGGGTCAAAATACGGTCGCGCGTGGTGAACATGTCGTCGCGCGTCAACCCCTCGACCGACACCGGCGTTCCATCCAGCGACGTGGCATAGGGGTGACCGGCAAAGGCCAGCCGATCAAAGGTCTGGATGGCGATATCGCCCGGATCAGTCGCCTCGGAGGCTATGATGGATTGCACCTGCCCTTTGACGCGTTCCACAGCATCTTCGTCAAAACGGGTTTCCATCAGCGCAGTGCGCAACAGATCGACCGCTTGCGTGCGATTTTCCGTCAAAAACTTGGCCGAAATGGCAACGCCGTCATCATAGGCATCGAATTTATAGGAGGCCGCCAGCGCTTCGCGGGCCTTGGCAAAGCCCTGCGCATCCATGTCGCCCGCGCCCTCTTCGATGAGCGCCATCATCAGGTTGACCTCACCGCGCTTGCCCGGACGGTCCAGCACCGCACCGCCCTTGAAGCGGATTTCGAGTGCGGTAAAGGGGATCGAATGCTCTTCGACCAGCCAGACGTTGATCCCGCCGGGCGTCTTGAGGGTCTGGATATCGACAGCCGCGCGCGCCGTCGGGGCGAATGCGACACAGGACAAAGCGCTGGCAACAACCAGCATCAAAACGCGGATCATTGCATCGCCTCCCCGGTGACTTCGCTTGGTAGGGTGATCGGCCCGCGCGCAGCACCCGTTTCGGGATCGGGCAAAAGCCAGCCGTTAACGGCCTTGCGCTCGTCAAAAATCAGACGCGCGGCCTCCATCACCTGATCGGCGGTGGTGGCGTCCAGAATGTCGGGCCAAGCGGCGACATCGGCAAGCGTCAACCCGCTGGTCAATTCCGCCCCGTAGCGGCGCGCAACCGATTGAATGTCGTCTTCCTCGTAGATCCGCGCCGCGCGCATCTGCATCTTGAGGCGGGCAAAATCCTCGTCATTGATGCCCTCAGCGAGGAACTCGGCGATCGCGGCGTCGAGCGCCGCTTCGGCCTCTGCTTGGGATGTGCCCGGCGTGGGCATCATCACCAAGCCAAAGGTCGAAGGATCAAGCGCCACATCGTCGTAAAACGCCGATGCGTAAATTGCCACGCGGTCGCGAAATTGCAGTTTTGATCCCAGTACCGACGTTGCCCCTTCGCCGCCCAAAAGCGATGCCAGCAAGGCCAACGCCGCAGGTGTTTCCTGCGCGCCGGGATTTCGTTCGGGCGCAAGGTAGGTGCGGATCAGATAGGGCTGTGACACGCGCGGATCGGAAAATTCCAACCGCCGTTCGGACAATTGCGGCGGCTCGGAAGGGCGCACACGTTCGGCAAGCCCTTCGGTCGGGGCAAGCGGGCCGAAATGTTCTTCGGCCAGCGCTTTGACATCCTCGGGCCGCACGTCCCCCGCCACGATCAAAATCGCATTATTGGGCGCGTAGTATTTGGCGTAAAAATCAAAGGCATCATCGCGGCTGAGGGCTTCGACCTCATGGCGCCAGCCGATGATCGGGATGCCATAGGGGTGATTGAGGTACTGCGCCGCGCTGCGCTGCTCGGAAAACAAGGCCCCCGGATCGCTATCGGTGCGCTGGTTGCGTTCCTCCAGAACCACCTCGCGTTCGGTGGCAACATCCTCTTGGCTCATTTGCAAATCGCGCATCCGGTCGGCTTCCATCTCGATCATGATGGGCAAACGGTCTGCGGCGACACGTTGGAAATAAGCGGTGTAGTCCCATGAGGTAAAGGCATTATCCGAACCGCCGTTTTGCGTCACGGTCGCCGATAATTCCCCCGCCGCCAGATCATCGGTCCCTTTGAACATCAGATGTTCAAGGAAATGCGCGATGCCGGATTTCCCCCAGGGCTCGTCAGCGGCTCCGACTTTGTACCAGACCATATTGACGACGACAGGGGCGCGATGATCCTCAAGGACGACCACCTCCATCCCGTTCTCAAGCGTGAAGGTCGTGGGCGTGGCCGCCTGCGCTGCAGAGAGCGAAAGTCCGGCGGACAGAACGAGCGAAGCAAGGCGTGTGAGGGTGCGCATGGGAGTCCTGTCTAATTCCAATGCACAACTCTTACCCTATGTGCGCACAGTGGCAACATCGGGTCGCACCGCACCGACATCAAAGTGATCGGGCGTGACAGGCGAACGGGCCGGATCGGCCCTAGCGCGCGGGCGCCATCGGGGTGACGATGCCAAGCGCAGCAAGCCGTTCGCTTTCGTCCCAAGGATTGATCCCGTAGCGGCGATAGGCTTTTTCATATTGGTTGCGGGCAATCATCCGGCTGATGAAATTGCCATCGTGAAACCGGCGAAACCGCAGGTCCGCTGCTGCCAATTCGGCACGGATCGACGGGGTTATGCCATAGCGTCCGGTCTGCGCCAGCAGCGCCCCGTTGCCTGTCACCGGCGCTCCCCGACCGCCCAGGGCCGCGATCGCGTCGGCTTTGGGTGTCTGGTCCGCGCGGTTCGACCCACCCGGTGTCGGGACGGGCAAAGCAGCGTAATTGGCGGGTTCTTCCAATGGTTTGAACGGCACAATCGCGAAAGCATCCGGCCCCGCACTGCGCGTGGTCAGGTCCAGTTTCGGATCACCGGCACAGCCCGCAACGACGAGCAAAGCAGCGCACAGCACAAAAGACGTAGATTTTACACCTACTGACATCAACGTAACCCCCCAAGGTTTGTCTTGTCGTTCGGTTTACCGGATTGCGCGGGTAACGTCACGCACGGTTTTCAGGACGTGGCGGCTTGGCGCTGTCACCGCCGGATTTTCCGTTCGCGCCCGGCGCAAAGAGGATCAACCCCAAAGCCCCCGCAAAGATCGCGATATCGGCCACGTTAAAGCTGTAGGGATTGCGAAACCCGCAGCAGGAGGTGTTCAGAAAATCGGCCACCGCGCCATAGAGCAGGCGGTCGATCACATTGCCAAGCGCCCCCCCGACCAGAAAACCCGCGGCAATATGGGCAAACCTGCCCATTTTCTCGCGCCGCACCCAGAGCAACACCCAGATCGAAATCGCAAGCGCCAACAGGATCAAGATCCAGCGGGTGAGGTCTTGTTGGCCCGAAAACAGGCCAAAGTTGATGCCGGTGTTCCACGCCATGCGAAACACCAGAACGGGGGGAAGCACGTCGATCTCCCCCACCGAGGCCAAATTCATGCCATGCACCACGACCACTTTGGTCAGCTGGTCGAAGAAAAACACAACGAAAGCAGTCAAAGCCGTCAGGCGCATGGGATCATTCCTTAGTGGCGGAAGTGGCGCATGCCGGTGAACACCATCGCCAAACCCGCAGCATCCGCGGCATCGATCACCTCCTGATCGCGCATGGATCCGCCCGGCTGGATCACGCAAGTGGCGCCTGCCGCGGCCGCTTCAAGCAGACCATCCGCAAAGGGGAAGAACGCATCCGAAGCGACAGCCGACCCGATGGTCAGCGGCTGGGGCAGGCCCATGGCCTCGGCCATACGTTCGGCCTTTTTCGCGGCGATCAGCGCGCTGTCAATGCGGCTCATCTGGCCTGCGCCCACGCCCACGGTGGCCTGATCCTTGACATACACAATGGCGTTGGATTTGACGTGTTTGGCCACTTTCCACGCAAACAGCATGTCTTTCATCTGCTCGGGCGTGGGGGCTTTTTTCGTCACAACCTTGAGATCATCAAGACTGATGAAGCCCGCGTCCTTGTCCTGCACCAACAGGCCGCCCGCCACCTGACGCACGGTCAGCGACTTGGCCAGCACATCGGGCAAACCATCGGTGGTAAGCAGGCGCAGGTTCTTTTTCTTGGCGAAAATCGCGCGCGCCTCCTCCGATGCGCCGGGGGCGATGACGACTTCGGTGAAAATACCCGCCATTTCTTCGGCGGTTTCAGCGTCCAGCGGACGGTTCAGCGCCACAATCCCGCCAAAGGCCGACGTCCGGTCGCAATCGAAGGCCGATTTATAGGCCTCCAGCAGGGTCGCGCCCTTGGCGACACCGCAGGGGTTTGCGTGCTTGATGATGGCAACCGCCGCCGTTTCGGCAGGATCGAATTCCGCCACCAGTTCAAAGGCCGCATCGGTGTCGTTGATGTTGTTGTAGGACAGCTCCTTGCCCTGATGCTGCGTGGCAGTGGCCACACCGGGGCGCTTGGACCCATCGGTGTAAAAAGCCGCCGACTGGTGGGGGTTCTCGCCATAGCGCAGGGTTTGGGCCAGCTCGCCCGCAAAGGCACGGCGGCGCGGCGCGGCCTCGCCGATGGCCGCCGCCATCCAGTTGGACACAGCCGCGTCGTAAGCGGCTGTGCGCGCATAGGCAGTCTGGGCAAATTTCTGACGGAACGCATAGGAGGTCTGGCCATCATTGGCGTCGAGTTCGCCAAGCAGGGCTGCGTAATCCTCGACATCGACCACAGTGGTGACAAACCCGTGATTCTTGGCCGCAGCGCGGATCATCGCGGGGCCACCGATGTCGATATTCTCGATCATGTCGTCGTAATCGGCACCGCGCGCCAGCGCCGCTTCGAACGGGTAGAGATTTACCACCAGCAAGTCGATGCCGCCGATGCCGTGATCTTCCATCGCCTGCGTGTGCTCGGCGTTGTCACGCAGCGCCAGAAGGCCGCCGTGCACTTTGGGGTGCAGCGTTTTCACACGCCCGTCCATCATTTCGGGAAAGCCGGTCACATCGGCCACATCCTTGACGGTCAGGCCCGCCTCGCGCAGCGCCTTGGCAGAGCCGCCAGTGGACAGCAACTCGACACCACGCGCGGCCAGCGCTTGGCCCAGCTCGATCATGCCGGTTTTATCGGATACGGAAATCAGCGCGCGGCGCACAGGATAGAGGTCAGTCATCAGGGGTCCCCGAGGGTAAGGTCAGTCCGGTGTCGCGCTGTCGTCCATTTCAAAGTCGCGCAGAGCCGTGGGCGTCTCTGTGGCCTTCGCCAATGTCCAGCGGACGCGCGTCGCATAATCCATTGCGACCGCAGAGAGAACCACTTGTTTTGTCGCACGGGGCTTTAATCGGCCTTTTTCGAGGTAAACCGACCGTTGCAGGCTTAATTTTGCCCGACCATCGTGACGAAACACCCAGATTTCGCCAGACTTGAGCGCCATCGACACGGCGGTGTCGCCCATGTCCAGCGTCGCCTCGACATCGGGATGCAGATGGAAGCGGACGTGGAACGGGATGCCTTGCAGCGTGCTTCGATCCATCGCCGCGTCGAAAATCCGCTCGTCTGTGTTGGTGATCGTCGCAAGCGTATCCTCGCCCACAATCCCGCGCCCGTCCCCCGAGAGATCGAGCTGGCGGATATGGGTCAGCCCGTGGGTCGGCAGATAGCCGTTGTGCCCGCCAACAAACCCCGCACCCTCCTCCGAGCGATGCGCCTCGACGCGCACGTCATCGGGAACATCGACCAGCAATTCACGCTCATGTCCGCCGATGTTGCGACGCGGCCCCAGACGCGACGACGAAAACCCCTCGATCCCCAGCGTGGAATGGGACGGGGTCGCGCGGCCCGCACGTCGCCATTCCTCGCCAAAATGCACCCCCGAGCCGCAGCTGACGATCACCGGTCGCCGCCCGGAGGTCATTTCGAAAGCCAGAGTCGAGGCATGGGCATTGTAGCTCGCGTCAAGAGGCGGCGGCGAGGCGGCATCCACAATCACCGTGGTGCGCCCTGCCGACAGGCGCAGATAGCCCATCGACAACGCGCCGTGATCCTTGGGTTTTACACCTGCATTGGCCAGCGCATGATCCAGCCGTCCGTCCATGCCCCGCCCGCCACCGTGAAACCGCGCAAGCCCGCCGTCGGCATGGCGCAAGGCCCGCAACGCCGGTGCAATGCGCGCAATCGCGGCCAGAATGTCGGGATCGGCAATGCGCCCCGCTTCCGACAGCGCCATGGTGACCCAGTTGAGCAGGGTGAACACCTCCAGCAACTCCTCGGGGTTGCGGGTCGGCAAGCCGCCCGCACCGTCGATTTGCGTCGCGCAGTCAACGGCCAGCGCCTTGATCGCGGAAGCGATGTGTTTTTCCATGCCGCGCAGCGCAAGCCCTGCGTAGATCAGCCCCGCCAAGGCCTCAAAACGCGGCAAGCCGCTTGACGCGACGCGCCACCGGCGGCTGAGAAACAGCGTCTGCTGTGCAAGCGTGCGGTAAAACGCATCCGAGGTCTCGCTCGACTGCCCCGACAGGAAAAACAGCGCATGGTTGATCCAGCGGATCAGACGGCGACCGGTAAGATCGGGCGTCCAGCCCACACCTTTGCCGGTCGCAAACCGTTCCATCCACTGGCGCATCCAGTCCTGCGCGCGCGCCTGCGCTGCCATGTCCCCGACCGCCGCCAGATCGTCGAGCCACGAAAACCCGTGCAACTCTTCGTCAAATCCCGGCCCCGGAGCACCAAGATCCCAGATCGACGTCTTGGGCGCTTCGACCAGATATCCGGCAAAGAGGAAATTGCCCGCGATCAACTGACGCCCGCGGGCAAAGGAGCCGATGGTTTTGGGTTCGGGTTGGGACTGGAATCCCGTTGCAGGGCGCGTCAAAGACGCCCGCCACGCATGAAACCGGTTCATGCGGCGTGTCTTTCGAGCACTCCAGCTATTGTCTTGCAACACGGAAGACATCGGGAAACGATCCTGCCTGATTTCACTGCGACCGGTCTTTGCGACCATGTTTTGCCGCAGCATAGGCCGCGCGACCCCGACTGTCATGCCGCAAAATCATCCACCGGGCCGCTTGTGCTCAATCGCGGCGCAAAACCGTGATGAAGAAACCGTCAAGACCGCCCAGATCGGGCCAGTAATCAGGCCGTGTCCGAAGCCCCTCCGGCCCGATCCACGCCGGATCAACCCCCGCAACCTCAAGCGCCTCCAGATCGACCCGCAGCCCCGCGTGGCGCGCCAAAGCGTCGCGCACCTGTTCCTCGCCCTCGTCGATCAGCAGGCTACAGGTGCAAAACACCAACCGGCCTTCGGGCTTTAGCAGGCCCAGCGCACGGTCGATCAGATGCTCTTGCAACTCGAACAGGCCGGGGAAATCTTCGCCATCCTTGGCATGGGGCAAATCGGGGTGACGCCGGATCGTGCCGGTCGCGGTACAGGGCGCATCCAGCAAAATTGCGTCGAATTTCTCGGCCTCGCCGTCGTATTCCAGCGCATCGCAAACAACCACCTTGGCGGGCAGTTTGACCCGCGCAAGGTTTTCGCGCACCCGCGCCATGCGGCCCTCGGAAATATCCAGCGACGTTACCTGCGCCCCCATCGCCGCCAGTTGCAGCGTCTTGCCACCGGGCGCGGCACACATGTCAAGCACCCGCGCGCCTTTCGCAGGGGCCAGAATTTTCGCGGGCAAGGCCGCGGCCGCATCCTGCACCCACCACTCCCCCGCCTCGAAGCCCTCAAGCGCCGTGACCTGCGCCACATCATGCAACCGCACCGATCCCGTCGCCAAAAGCGTGCCGCCCAACCGCTCGGCAAGCAGCGCCGCATCGCCGCGCGCCGACAGGTCCAGCGGTGCGCCTTTGGCATGGGCCGCTTCCATCAGCGCCACGCTGGCTTTGCCAAAATCCGCAACCAGCACTTTGCGCAACCATTTGGGCAACATTGGCGCGGGCAGACCGGCCCATTTATCACGGCTTTCGGCCACTTTGCGCAGCACGGCGTTTACCAGACCGGAGAAATGGCTGGACTTGGGGCGTTCGCGCATCAACGCGACAGAGGAATTCACCACACCATGCGCGGCCTCACCCGTTTCGCACAATTCGAACACGCCAAGGCGCAGCGCGTTCATCACATGCGGCGCGGGCAGCTTGGCCAAATGGGGGCCCAACATCCGGTCACAGCGGTCCAGCACCCGCAAACACCCCACCGCAAGGCGCTGGGCGCGGGCACGATCACCCGGATCAAGGCGCTCGGTCTTGGCGGCAAGCACTTCGGAAAGCTGGCGCTTTTCGATCAGAACGGCATCCAGCAGCGCAAGGGCGGCACGGCGAGCGTCCAGCGCGGGGTCTTTGGCGGTTTTGTCAGGTCTTGTTCCCATGACATAGCGGCGTATATCAGGAATGGTCCCGCGCCAAGAGTGACATGAGGAAGAACCATGACAGAACGCGATATCAGCCACCTGCCCCCCGCCGCGCAACGCGCCCTCGCCGAAGCGGCAGAACGCAAGCGCACAGCGGAAAAGACCGAGATGCCGCTCGAACTGGGCGGGCGCGAAGGCCCCGAACCCGTGCGTTTCGGCGATTGGGAAAAGAAAGGCATCGCCATCGATTTCTGATGGCACTGCCCTGATCGTTTAAAAAGCGGTCACCAGCGGGGGCTAGTCGGCCAATCCCAGCACATCGAGCATGTCGTATTCGCCCGGCGCGCGGCCCTGCCCCCAAATCGCCGCCCGCACAGCGCCTTTGGCAAAAAGCGAGCGGTCCGAAGCGACATGGCGCAGGATGATACGCTCGCCCTCGCCCGCAAACAGCACATCGTGTTCGCCGATGATGTCACCGCCGCGAATGGCGCTAAAGCCGATATCGCCCTGCTGGCGCGCGCTGGTGATGCCATCGCGCCCCGAATCACGCACATCCGCCAGTTTGACACCGCGCCCCTGTGCCGCAGCCTCGCCCAGCATCAGCGCCGTGCCCGAGGGCGCATCCACCTTGCGGTTGTGATGCGCTTCGATAATTTCAATGTCGTAATCGACGTCGAGGGCCGCTGCGACCATCCTGGTCAATTTGGTCAAAAGGTTCACGCCCAAGGACATGTTGCCCGCCCGGATGATCGTCGCATGGCGTCCCGCCGCCGTCAGCTTGGCAAGCTCGGCCTCATCCATGCCCGTCGTCCCGATCACATGCACGATGCGCGCCTGAGCGGCCAGAGCGGCAAATTCGACCGTGGCGCTGGGCGCGGTAAAATCAATGACGGCATCGGCACTTGCAAAGGCTTCAAGGGCATCGTCGCTGACCATAACGCCCAGCGCGCCGCCGCCCATGCACAGGCCCGCATCGCGGCCGATCCAGTCATGCCCGCTACGTTCGATCGCGCCCACAAGGGTGCATTTGTCCGAGGCGCTCACGGTCTTCATCAACATCTGGCCCATGCGGCCCGAAGCCCCCGTCACCACGATTTTCGGCAAGTCGCCCATCTGCGTCATCCTCTTTCTCTGTTGTGCCGTTCTTAGCCGCCCGCAAGCCCCCTTGCAAAGCCCCGCTTGCATGGTGCTTGCATGGCGCGGGCAAGAGCACTATTTCGCAGGGCATGGCAAAACGTTCCCATTCCGGCGGACCCAACGGTTCGCACCGCACCCTTCGAGTCGGCGAGGCGATCCGCCGCCGGCTGTCAGAACTTCTCCAGCGTGGCGAAATCCACGATCCGGACCTCACCGCGATGTCCATCACCGTGGGCGAGGTGCGCGTGTCGCCGGACCTGTCCTCCGCGACGGCCTATGTGTTGCCGCTTGGCGGCGGAGACGCCGATCTGCTGCTGGACGCGCTGCGGCGCAATCGCGGCGAGATTCGCCACCACATCGCCAAGGCGCTTCAAATCAAACATGTCCCCGACCTGAAATTCGCGGTCGATGACACGTTCGACCGCATGGACGCGACCCGCCGCATGTTCGCGGACGAACGGGTGCGCCGCGATCTGGACACCGAAGGCGATGAGGAAGAATAATGGCGCGCCGCAAAAAGGGTCGTGACGTTCACGGCTGGCTGATCGTGGACAAACCTGCCGGGCTGACCTCCACCGCCGTTGTCAACAAGGTGCGCTGGGCATTTGACGCCAAGAAGGCAGGCCATGCAGGGACGCTTGATCCAGCGGCAACCGGCGTGCTGGCGATTGCTCTGGGAGAGGCCACGAAAACGGTTCCCTTCATCACCGATGCGCTGAAATGCTACCGCTTTCTGGTCACGCTGGGCGCGGCCACCAACACCGATGATGCCGAGGGCGAGGTGATCGAGACCTCTGATCTGCGCCCCACGGACGGCGACATCGAAGCCGCCTTGCCGCGCTTTGTCGGTGACATCGAACAGGTGCCGCCCAAGTTTTCTGCGGTCAAAATCGACGGCGAGCGCGCCTACGCGCTGGCGCGTGACAACGAGGACTTCGAAATTGCGGCCCGTCCGCTCTATGTCGAAGAGCTCAAATTCATATCGCGCCCTGACGCCGATCACGTCGAGTTGGAAATGACCTGCGGCAAGGGCGGCTATGTGCGCGCCATCGCCCGCGATCTGGGCGAGACGCTTGGCTGTCTTGGGCATGTCGAGTGGCTGCGCCGCGAATGGTCCGGCCCGTGGGATGTCGAAGAGGGCATTTCGCTGGCCCTTGTAGATGATCTTGCCAAGACCGAGGCGCTGGATATCCACCTGCGCCCCCTTGAAGAAGGCCTTGCCGATCTGCCCGAATACATGCTGACGCCCGAGGGCGCGGTGCGCATGCGCAACGGCAATCCGGGCATGATTTACCCCGGTGAGGCCGAATGGGGTGACGAGGTCTGGTGTTCCTTCCAAGGGGTTCCGGTCGGCGTTGGCATTCTGAAAGGCGCCGAAGTGCACCCCTCGCGCGTCTTCAACCTTTGAGCCTTCTGGGGCCCCGAGCGCGATGATCACCCGCACCCATCTGAAAGGCGATGCGCCCTCGACCGCGGTCTATTCCGACTGCGAGCGGTTTCGCTATTCGCTGGAGCGCAGTTGGGATGCGCAGGGGCGCAAAGTGTTGTTCGTCATGCTCAACCCCTCAACGGCGACCGAGGTGCAAAACGACCCGACGGTTGAACGCTGCGAGCGACGCGCGCGGGCTTTGGGCTACGGGGCCTTTTGCGTCACCAACATCTTTGCATGGCGCGACACGGACCCCAGGAAAATGCGGGCCGCCAGCGATCCGGTGGGACCACAAAACGACGCCACACTCGTACGGTTTGCGCAGTGGGCCGATGACATTGTCTGCGCCTGGGGCACCCATGGCGCGCATCTGGGACGCGGCGCGCAGGTCGAGGCACTGCTGCGCGCGACCGGCAAACCGCTGACGCATCTTGGCTTGAGCAAAGCGGGCCACCCCAAGCATCCGCTCTACATCGGATACCACCAGCAACCCCAAGCCTGGGATAAACCCTAGCGGGCCGCACCGTAGCTCGCGGAAATATCCGCCGCCGAGACATTCGTCACATTGTGCAAAACAGCGACCAGATCACCATCGATGCTGACGGTCGTGCCCGTGCCATCTTCCGAGGTGCCAAGGGTAATTTCAGGTGTCCCCTCAGCCCCATCAGGGGCATCATAGGTGATGTGCAACAGGTCTTCGCCCGTGGTGAAATCCGTGATCGCCGCATGGCCGCTGTCCGCAGCGCCGCCGTGATACAGCAAAAAGCTATCCGCGCCAGCGCCACCGGTTGCGGTATCATCGGTATCCATCACGAGGCTATCGTCGCCCCCGCCGCCCGACAGCACATCCGCCCCCGCGCCACCGATCAGCATTTCCGAGGCCGCGCCGCCATGGATCTGATCATTGCCCGCGCCACCGTCCAGAACATAGCTGCCCGCGCCATCACTGCCGTAAAGGGTGTCATTGCCCCCCTCACCGTTCAGAATCGCAGAGCCATCCGTCGCACCGAGCGTGTCATCGCCGTCACCGGCATTCACCACGGCGGCGGCATCCCCCGTCACAATCGTGTCGTTGCCAGCACCGCCGGTGACATCCTCGAACGTGACGCCGTCCTCGAACGCGAAGGCATCTTCGTCGAACCAGATGTCATCCGTTGCGCCCTGCTCATTGGGGTCATCACTTAGAACCAGCGTTTCGCCACCATCGCCCAGCCTGTAGCTATTGCCTGCGGAAGGGGCGGCATCACCGGGCTCTGGCGTCAGAATATCGTCCTGCGAGGTGTCGACATCACTATGGTCCTCTTCGGCATCAGGATCATTCGCGCCAATGGCCAGTTCTTCGCCCTCGGTGCCGCCGGGCGTGTCGATCGCGTCCCCGTCCTCAGGCGTCAAGGCCGTGCTGACAAGCCAGTCGGACAGCGATTGCGACACATCCTCACCGCTTTCGGGATCGGTGAATTCAAGCCAGATATCATCCGACGGAACAGAGGACAGGCCGTTGAACCCGATCGAGGTCTCGCCTGCCTCATTGGTATAGCTGAGAATGGCATCATTGGTGCCCGCATCCTTGCCAAAGCTGAAGGACCCTTGCGCACCATCTTTGAGCGAGAGGGACAAAACATCCTCGCCCGCCACAAACCCGTCGATTTCCACGGCGGAGCCATCTGCGTCCATTTCGTAGACATCGCTTTCGCCATCGGTAAAGCTGACCGTTTCCGGTGTGCTCTCATCGCTGTCTTCGAGGCTATCCTCGTCAAGCGCCTGACCGGAGTCCTGCGCGTCGGCGGAACCGGCCTCTTGCGCGGGGTCTTCGCCTGCGCTGTCGGGAGTACCCGCGCTGTCCAGACTGTCCGCACTGTCGGAAGTGTCCGCGGCGGCATCCACATCTGCACTCATATCGTCCAGCAAATCCGGCACATCCGCGCCAGCAGAATTCACCGACGCCTGTTCCAGATCGGCTGCATCATCGGTCTCATCGTCCGTCTGTTCCGGCGCTACATCTGGCATCAACGCCACTGGCAGCATACCGAGCAACAAAAGTGCCCAAAGCATCACGTAACCTCACCACAAACCCAACACCCAGCTAACACATCCCCCTTGAAAACACTACAAAGCAATTGCAAAAATTCAAGCTAAACCACTGTTAATAAAGGTTAACACGCCAACCTCACGGCGTGAGGAACTGCTTTACCTGGCCCGAGAACCTGCTAACTTGCGGGGATGTCACGTGAAACCGAAGAACTCATGGCGGATCTGGAAGGCTTGCGAATTGAAGTCGCACGCCTGAACAACCACCGCTTTATCAAAATTCACAACTCCACTTTGCGCCTTGTCTGGTTCCAGCTTCTGCGCGGACTGGCCTTTGGTTTCGGGTCGGTGGCAGGGGCGACGGTGGTCGTGTCCATTGCGGGCTATTTCCTCAGCCATATCGACTTTGTACCGATTCTTGGCGATTGGGCCTCGGCGCTGGCCGAAGAAATCATGTCCAACACCCAGAGGGTCGAAACCGGCCAATAGACCGCAATTTCATTGGATTTTCGCGCCTGCAGGGCAGCTCTGCCAGTGTTTTGCACGCGATCGGGCAAAAACGCTTTCTTTTTGATGCCCGTTTGCCTATATGCGCGCATCCGGTCAAAACTTTGCACGGATACCTCCATGGGCCTTGCTGGACGACATCCCGGCCTGCGCCATAACCCTTTTCCTTGAAAGGAGACCCCGATGTCGATCACTGTTGAAGAAAAACAACGCCTGATGAAAGAATTCGCGACGAAAGAGGGCGACACCGGCTCCCCCGAAGTTCAAGTCGCAATCCTGACCTCGCGCATCGCGACGCTCACCGAGCACTTCAAATCGCACAAAAAAGACAACCACTCGCGTCGTGGTCTTTTGATGATGGTTGCCCAGCGCCGCAAGCTGCTCGACTACACCAAAGCCAAAGACGAAGAGCGCTACAAGTCGCTCATCGCACGCCTCGGCATCCGTCGCTAATCCGACGCCCCGCCCGAGCAAGTTTGAAACGCCCGCCCGTCATCGGAGCGGGCGTTTTTTATGGGCACCTGTCACAGGGCTGTGCAAAAGCAATCCCTTCCCAAATTGCCTGTTTTCCTGTAAGAGGCGCCCATCTGAGACGTGGTGCGACGACCCCCGCACTGTGCATTTGAGATGACGGGGTCGGCGGCAATGGGGCCGCCATTCAAAACGGGAGCCTCGACAGGGGTCGAGACTGCTCCCTCACAGGATACGCTTGATGTTCAACGAAGTTAAAAAATCCATCCAGTGGGGCGAAGAAACGCTTACGCTGGAAACCGGCAAAGTCGCGCGTCAGGCCGACGGCACGGTCATCGCCACGCTGGGCGAGACCTCCGTCATGGCCAACGTCACTTTTGCAAAACAGCAAAAGCCCGGTCAGGACTTCTTCCCGCTGACGGTCCACTACCAAGAAAAATACTACGCAGCCGGCAAAGTGCCCGGCGGCTTCTTCAAACGTGAAGCCCGCCCGACCGAAAAAGAAACGCTGACCGCGCGCCTGATCGACCGTCCGATCCGCCCGCTCTTCGTGCCCGGTTTCAAGAACGAAGTGCTCGTCATGTGCACCGTTCTGTCGCACGATCTGGAAAACGATCCCGATGTTGTGGCCATGATCGCCGCCTCTGCCGCGCTGACCATTTCCGGTGCGCCGTTCCGTGGCCCGATCGCCGGTTGCCGCGTCGGCTACACCGAGGGCAACTACGTCCTCAACCCCGCGGTTGACGACATGCAGGGCCTGCGCAACAACCCCGACCAGCGTCTCGACCTGGTCGTTGCAGGCACCAAAGACGCCGTGATGATGGTGGAATCCGAAGCCTACGAGCTGACCGAAGAAGAAATGCTCGGCGCGGTCAACTTTGCCCACGAACAAATCCAGCCCGTGATCGACCTGATCATCTCGCTGGCAGAGGCCTCGGCCAAAGAGCCCTTCGAATTCGCAGCCCCCGACTACTCGGCACTCTACGAGACGGTCAAAGCGGCGGGCGAACAAGCCATGCGCGACGCCTACGCAATCACCGACAAACAAGAGCGCGTTGCCGCTGTGTCGGCTGCGAAAGAGGGCATCAAATCCGCTCTTTCCGAAGAGCAGCTGGAAGACGAGAACCTCGGCTCCGCGCTGAAGAAACTCGAGTCCGCCGTCCTGCGCGGCACGGTTGTCAAAGAAGGCAAACGCATCGACGGTCGTGCGCTAGATCAGGTCCGCGCGATCGAGGCCGAAACCGGCCTGCTGCCGCGCACCCACGGTTCCGCGCTGTTCACCCGTGGTGAAACACAGGGCCTCGTGGTCACCACGCTGGGCACCGGCGACGACGAGCAGATCATCGACGCGCTGCACGGCAACTTCCGCTCGAACTTCCTGCTGCATTACAACTTCCCTCCCTACTCGGTGGGTGAAGTTGGCCGCGTCGGTTCGCCCGGTCGTCGTGAAATCGGTCACGGGAAACTTGCATGGCGCGCCCTTCAGGCCGTTCTGCCCGCCCCCACCGATTTCCCCTACACCATCCGCGTTGTGTCCGAGATCACTGAATCCAACGGCTCGTCCTCCATGGCGTCCGTCTGTGGCGGTTCGCTGTCGATGATGGATGCCGGTGTGCCGCTCAAAGCCGCCGTTGCCGGTGTGGCCATGGGCCTGATCCTCGAAGAAGACGGCTCCTACGCTGTTCTCACCGACATCCTGGGTGATGAAGATCACCTTGGTGACATGGACTTCAAAGTGGCTGGCACCGAAGCGGGGATCACCTCGCTCCAGATGGACATCAAAGTCGCCGGCATCACCCCCGAGATCATGCAAAAAGCCCTTTCCCAAGCGAAAGAAGGCCGGATGCACATCCTCGGCGAGATGAACAAAGCGCTTTCGGGTGCTGGCCAATTCTCGGCTCACGCCCCGCGCATCGAGACCATGCAGATCCCCACGGATAAAATCCGCGAAGTGATCGGTTCGGGCGGCAAAGTGATCCGCGAAATCGTCGAAGTGTCCGGTGCCAAAGTGGACATCAACGACGAAGGCATCATCAAGATTGCCTCCTCCAACGGGGATGCCATCCAGAAAGCCTACGACATGATCCATTCGATCGTCGCAGAGCCCGAAGAAGGCAAGATCTACAAAGGCAAGGTCGTGAAAGTCGTCGATTTCGGCGTTTTCGTGAACTTCTTTGGCAAGCGTGACGGTCTCGTCCACGTCAGCCAGATCGAAAACCGTCGCCTGAACCACCCCTCCGACGTGCTCAAGGAAGGTCAGGAAGTGTTCGTCAAACTTCTGGGCTTCGATGATCGCGGCAAGGTGCGTCTGGCCATGAAAATGGTCGACCAAGCCACCGGTGAGGAACTGAAAGAAGACGCTGCAGAGGCCTAAGCCCTGACGCCATGACACAGGAAGCCCCGCTGGAGACAGCGGGGCTTTTTCGTTGCGACCTGTGACGCTGGTTGCACAGGAGGTCGTGTCGTTGCTGGGTCTGCTGGGGGATGGTTGGTTGCCGCGCGTTGCAAGCCGGACATGCAGCCGCGCAGGCGGTTCCAGGCCTCAGCCGGCCCCGCGCGTAAGGATCTGGTCGCGCAGCTTGTCCCGCGCGACGAGGTCTGCCAGCCCAAACGACCCATCGATGACCGCGGCCACCCGCGGATAATAGGCGGCGTCCAGATAGGACATGAACGCATCCCGCGCGCCTGCATCAAAGGCCAGTTTTTCAGGGGCGGACAGGACCTGCGCCAGCTCCTGCGCGTCGGACACCTTGTGCGCCAGATGATCAAACGCGTAGAACGCCTCGCCAAGCACCAGAACCGGCTTGTCAAAAAAGAAGGCTTGCAAACCGACCGAGGAATTCACGTTCACAACGGCGCGCGCGGCGCTCACCTGCGCGAAGGTATCCGTACTATTGTCGACGCGAAATTTCGGCCCCGCGAGGGCGGCGAGTTTTTCGCCGAAAGAAATGCGTGCCGACGGGTGTTCCTTGATGCGCAAATGCCATCCGTCGGGAAGCGCCTGCGCGGCGCGCGCAAGTTCGTCGATCATATGGTCAACCGAAGTGATCCAGTCGCCGTAAATCGTGATCTGGCTGTCACCGGGCACTTGCAGCGGGCAGAAAATGAACTTTTCCGCGCCCAGCGCCGCATCCGAGGCCCCCTGCCCGACATCGTCGCGATCGGCCTTGCGCGGGACAAGCTGGCTGCGCAGATCACGCCAACGGTCGGGCGCAACACCGCTTTGCGCCAGCCAGTCGTGGTAAAATCCGATGCGTCGGGGCAGGGAGGACCCGAAATTCACCCCTGCAAAATCAATCGTGACTCGCGCGGGAAGCGGGGCTTCCTCGAAATAGATCACCGGCATGCCCCGCGCCGTTGCAGCGTCCGCAAGCACACGACGATGCCCCTTGATCCCGTTCCAGATGACCACAAACGCATCGGGCCGGCGCGCGAAAAACCGATCGCACCAGTTGAACTGCCACGTCAGGAACATGCGCTTGGCCCATTTCGCGACAGCCGTCTTATGCTGTTTGTTGCCCGACTGCGCGGCATATTCAATCTGTGCAGCGTCGGGCACTGTTTTCCCGAAGGGCCAGATGCCGACATCCTTGAAACCCACCGCCGCCTGCAGATCGAACAGCCCGCGATAAATCGCGTTGATCCGCTCTTTGCGCGACCAATGAATGATCGGCGTCCCCGTCATAAGCCGCTCCACGTCAGGCGCGACAGGTCGGGCATGCGCAGGTTTTGGCGGGGTCATCTGATCTCTCTTTCACTGGGTGCTTCAGATATGCCCCAAGGCAAACGCAAACGCCACCCCGAGGGGTGGCGCGCGCAGGGCTCACAAAGAAGAGCGCTTATTTGGGGTCTTTGGCAAAACGCAGGTACTTCAGCTTTTTGTCCAAGCTGCCGTATTTTTCCTCTGCGGCAGCGTCATCCAGCGACAAGGCCACGATCACATCCTTGCCGGTTTCCCAGTTGGCAGGGGTTGCCAGCGGGACACCAAAGGTCTTTTGCAACGCATCCAGCGCGCGCAGCACCTCGGCAAAGTTGCGGCCCACCGACATCGGGTAGGTCATCGACAGTTGCAGTTTCTTGTCGGGCGAAATGATGAAGACCGACCGCACCGTGGCCGTATTGGCCGGCGTGCGGCCTTCGGGCAGATAGGCCTCGGCGGGCAGCATGTCGAAGGCTTTGGACACCGCCAAATCGCCGTCGGCGATGATCGGGAAGCCGGCCGCGCAGCCCGCAAAAGATTCGATATCCGCTTTCCAGCCTTTGTGTTCCTCGACGCCGTCCACCGACACGCCGATCACCTTGGTGCCACGCTTGGCCCATTCCTCCGACAGCTGCGCGACGGCACCGAATTCGGTGGTGCAGACGGGGGTGAAATCTTTGGGATGGGAAAAGAGAATGGCCCAGCTATCGCCAATCCAGTCGTGAAAGCTGATCTCGCCCTGATCGGTTTGGGCGGTAAAATCGGGAACGATATCGTTAATGCGCAGAGCCATGTCTGTCTCCTTTTTGAAATCTCTGCCCCCTAGATAGAGGGTCACGGGCGCGGTTGCATCCCCCTTGCCGCGGGAATCGTACATCCCCGCGCGCCGCGATCACGGTGAAATGTTTGCGCAAGCCAGAGGACGCGCTATCTGTGGTGAAACTCAGGAGACGCCGATGCTTAGCCAAATCAACGGATTGCACCATATCACGCTTTTGGCCTCGGATGCGGAGCGCAACAACGCCTTTTACACCCGCGCGCTTGGATTGCGGCGCGTCAAGAAAACGGTGAATTTCGACGCGCCCGACGTTTACCATCTGTATTTCGGTGACAGTCAGGGCACACCCGGCACCGTGATGACCGCCTTTCCCTTTCCGCGGGCGAAACGCGGGGCGCATGGCACGGGTGAGGTGGGGCTGTCTGCCTTTGCCATCCCCCAAGGCACCCTTCCCTTCTGGACCAACCGCCTTGCAGAACTCGACATGATCAACCTGCGCGAAAGCGAAGTCTTCGGACAGGCGCGGCTCGATTTCGAGGGACCGGATGGCGAGGAACTGGCGCTGGTCGAAACCGCGACGGACCCGCGCGATGGTTCGGACCGGCTGTGGAGCGCGCGCGTCCCGCCCGAGGCCGCCATCCGCGGCTTTCACTCCGCGATTTTGCGCGTACAGGACGGCGGCGCAACGGCAGAGCTTTTGACCGAAATGGGCTACCGGGAAACCGGCGCGCAGGCCACCTTGCGCCGGTTTGCGCGCGACAGCGGCAACGGCGCGCATATCATCGATCTCGAAGTCCTGAATGGCGCGCCGGTTGCTACCTCTGGTGCCGGCGCGGTGCATCACATTGCCTTCTCGATCAGCACGAGCGCACAACAAAAAGCGATTCACGCCGATCTCGTGGCACAAGGGTTTCGCGTCACCGAGGTCATCGACCGCGACTATTTCACCGCGATCTATTTTCGCACCCCCGAAGGCATCTTGTTTGAAATCGCCACGGACACGCCCGGCTTTACCGTCGATGAAGACCCGGCGCATCTGGGCGAGGCGCTACAGTTGCCCGCCCAACACGCCCCCAAACGCGAACAGATCGAACGGCGCTTGAAACCCTTTGACGACTGACCTCTAGAACGGACATTTGGCAGAAAAGCTCATGCCCTGCCCCCCTTCGGGGTGGCGCAGCCGCAGGTTTTCGGCGTGTAGCATCAACCGCGGAGCCGCGCGGGCCGCGCCGGTGGCGTAAAACGGATCGCCCAGAATGGGATGGCCGATTTCGCGCATATGCACACGCAACTGGTGCGACCGGCCTGTTTTTGGATAAAGGCGCACACGCGTTGCCGTGTCCTCGTAGCGCACCACACGCCAATCGGTCACTGCCTCGCGCCCGCGTTCGAAATCAACCATCTGAAGCGGGCGATTTGGCCAATCCACGATCAACGGCAGGTTCACGGTGCCGGTTTTCTCCGCCAGCCGCCCAAAAACCCGCGCGACATAGGTCTTTTTCGTCATCCGCTTTTCAAATTGCAGCCCGATGTGGCGCTGCGCATTCGGCGTCAGGGCGAAAATCATCACCCCCGACGTGTCGCGGTCCAGGCGGTGGATCAACAATGCCTCGGGATAGACCGCCTGCACCCGCGCGATCAGGCAATCCGCAAGATGTTCTCCCTTGCCCGGCACAGACAACAGGCCGGACGGTTTATCGACCACGAGAATTTCATGATCGACATGCAAGATCACCAACGGGTCCTGCGGCGGGGTGTAGACACTATCGAATTGGATCATGCCGCGCCCCTTAGCATGGCTGTTCGGGCTTGGCGACCGTCCACGGCACACCCGATCTCCCCCGCGCGCCCGAGCATGGGCGTCAGGCCGCAACCACCGCCGCAAACACCTCGGCAAGCATCAGCGCAAGTTCATCGGCATCGGTCCGGGTGAAAGCGTCCGGCTGGTTGCTGTCGATATCGAACACCCCAAGCAGCACTCCCCCGCGCCCGAACACCGGAAGGACAAGTTCGGACCGCGTCGAAGAGGCGCAAGCGATATGCCCGTCAAAGGCCTCCACATCCGGCACAAGCTGCACTTTGCCCTCGCGCGCTGCCGCCCCGCACACCCCGCGCGAAAACGGGATCACCAAACAGCCGTGCCCGCCTTGGTAGGGGCCGATTTTCAACAGCTGCGGCGCGGTGACACGGTAAAATCCCGTCCAGTCGAAACGATCATCGCTGTGATGCACTTCGCAGGCAACCGTCGCCATCAGGGCGACCGAATCGTCCTCTCCTTGGGTTAGAGACCGGATCGTGCGGCGTAAATCGTCATAATCGGGCATAAAAACTCGCGTGGGTTTGAAGTGGAAAACGGGTTGGTAACCTTTGCGCCCTAATCTCTGGGGTGAAGGACGCAAGCAGGAGACAGCATATGGAATTCAAAACCTCGGAATATGCAGGGACCCTGCTTGTTCAAGTTGGATGTACACGCATTGATGCCGCCTGCGCCATCCAGTTTAAGGATGCGGTACGCGATCTTGCCGATTCCGAACAGGACCGGATCGTTCTGGACCTCAGCATGGTGGACTTTCTCGACAGCTCCGGTTTGGGCGCGGTTGTTGCCGCGCTCAAGGCGATCGGTCCGAACAAGACGCTGCAACTCGCAGGGCTGACCCCTACCGTCAAAAAAGTGTTTCATCTCACGCGGATGGATAGTGTTTTTACCATTCACGCGACCGCCACTGACGCCATCGAAGGATTAGCCAATGCGTCCTGAACGCGTACAGGAAACCCCCTCCAGCCCTGCTCATAAAATAGAGGGGCACGGGCGCAATGAAGTGCGACTGATCCTGCCTGCCACGCCGACCGCCGTGCGCCGCGCCCTTGGCAGCCTGCGCGCAGGCCTTTGCGCGCAAGACCTTGACGCCGAGGAATTGGGCACCATCGAGCTGGTGCTGGCAGAAGTCCTGAACAATGTCGTCGAGCACGCCTACGAGAACTCGGGTCGTGGCACCATCGAAGTGCGTGTGAACACAGGCGATCGCGGGCTTTATTTCACGGTGCAGGACGAAGGCAAACCCATGCCTGAGAACATGCCGCCGCTGGGCAGTCAGGTGCCGCAAGACTGCGATATCGCGGATCTGCCCGAGGGCGGGTTTGGGTGGTTCCTGATCCGCGAATTGGTCAAGGACCTGTTCTATTTGCGCGTTGATGAGGTGAACAAAGTGACCTTTCGCCTGGCCGTCGGGAATCTTCAAAACACGGTCTAGACCCGCCGACCAAGCGGGCAGACACATGGCACGACCTCGGCGCCAAACCCGCAAAAAGGCCAACAACCTTACGCATTGTCGCCGCATTCGGCGTGCAGGGTAGACGGGTAGCTAGACATGAGCTTCCCTCGGTGCTGTGGTTTACAGCCCCCACCCAGTCTGCGGCACCGAGGACTTTCCAGCAGACAGGCGCAGATCGCGCCTCTCCGAACTCGGTTCAACTGGTGCTCGGTTCAACCAGCGCTCAGTTCAAATGGAACTGAAGGGGGTAAGACCCATCCTCAAGCGGACCAAAGAGGTCCGGCAAATCGGGATGATCGACAGGCTCGCCGGAATAATCCGCAATCAGGTTTTGTTCCGATACATAGGCCACGTAGTAATTCTGATCATTCTCCGCGAGCAGATGGTAAAAGGGTTGATCCTTCTGCGGTCGGTTCTCTTCGGGAATATTCGTATACCACTCGTCGGTATTGCTGAACTCGGCATCCACATCGAAAACCACGCCGCGAAACGGGTGTTTTCTGTGCCGAACCACCTGTCCGAGGTAGTATTTTGCCCGTGCTTTGATCATGCGATTGAAACCTTCATATCGCGTTAGTATGCCGTTAACACAGTTGATGTCCATAAAAGCACGACCTTAATACAGGAAACAGTCTGTGAACCTTGTCCTTACAGTGCTCCAGACGGTTGCACCGGTTTTTCTTCTCGCCGCCATCGGCTACGTGTGGGTGCGCCTTGGCAACGAGTTCCGTTTGGAATTCGTCACGCGCCTGACGATGACCCTGTCCAGCCCTGCGCTGATTTTTACCGCCCTCGTGAAGACGGATATCGATCCCAATGCTTTGGCCACAATTACCGTGGCCGCGGTGGGGGCCTACGCTCTGGTCGGTCTTGCCGCCTATGGGGCGATCCGGCTGACGGGGCGCGATGTGCGCACCTATGTGAACCCGCTGACCTTCGGGAACACGGGCAATCTTGGCCTTCCGCTGGCGCTTTTTGCCTTTGGACCGACAGGTCTTGGCTATGCGGTTGCGATCTTCGCCGTCATGGCGGTCGGATCCTTTACCATCGGGGTCTGGCTTGTCGCGGGGCGCGGTTCCTTTGGCAAAGTGCTGCGCGAGCCGCTGGTCTGGTCCACGCTGCTGGGGGCGCTGTTCTTGTGGCAAGGCTGGTCCGTGCCGGTCTTTGCGATGAACACGCTCGACCTTTTGGGACAAATCGCGATCCCGATGATGTTGATCACCCTGGGCGTCGCGGTCGCGCGCCTCAAACCGGCACATATCGGCCCCTCCGTCGTCATGGCCTTGGGGAAACTGGTGCTGTCTTGTGGCGCGGCTCTGGCAATGGGCCTGTTATTCGGCCTTGAGGGCGTCGCTCTGTCGGTTTTGATCGTGCAGATCTGCACGCCCGTTGCTGTCACATCCTATCTGCTGGCGGAAAAATACGGCGCGGATGCGGATGCAACGGCGGGGTTGGTTGTGGCTTCGACGATGCTCTCCGTGCTCTATTTGCCGGTCCTGCTCGCTTTTGTGATGTGAGTTTACAGGGAATCCATTTCACGAAGCTTCCCGTTTTTGTTACTGTTGAAAAAAACCAAAAAAGCGAGGGGCAAATGAGCAGACTTCTTCGCGCGGTCGCACTTCTGATTTTGGTCGCAGCCTGTGGCAGCGGCAATTTTTCGGCACCGCGTAATCTCGATAACGCCTGTTCGATCGTCGATCAGCGTCCGAAATATCTCACCGCAATGCGCAAAGCAGAGCGCAAATGGGGCATTCCGGTCTATGTTCAGATGGCGACGATCCATCAGGAAAGCAAATTCATCGGCAATGCGCGCACGCCGTATCAATTCGCCTTGGGCGTGATCCCCATGGGGCGTCAAAGTTCGGCCTATGGGTACAGCCAGGCGCTGGACGCCACTTGGGACGAGTACCGCGATACCGAAGGCGGGCGCGGCGCCAAGCGGGACCGGATCGACGATGCCACCGATTTCATGGGCTGGTATATGAACGAAACCACCCGCCGCCTTGGCATTTCCAAGGGCGATGCACGCAACCAGTACCTTGCCTACCACGAAGGTCGCACCGGCTTTGCGCGCGGTTCCTATAACGCCAAACCGTGGTTGCTACGTGTGGCCGCACAGGTTGGCGAACGCGCCCAGATGTACCGCGTCCAACTGGTGTCCTGCGGCAAAATCTGATCCTTCGCGACGGACGCAAGGCATAAAAAACCCCGCCAGTGGCGGGGTTTTTCTTTGCGGCCCTTTAAGGGCTCAGAACCCGCGCGCACTCATTTCGGCGCGAATGTTGAACAGACGGTCCGACACGGAGCCACCGAGGCTCATTTGTGTAAGTTGCACCGTCGTCGCGCCCCCCGCATCGTCATTCACTACCCATGCTTTCAGCACCAAAGGGTTGCCGCCGAAATACAGGTCGATCGATCCGTATTCGGGATGGTCAGGATCTTGGGCGCGCACCATCGTATCCCCGTTGACCTCCTGGTGCGCGGTCA
Organism: Aquimixticola soesokkakensis; assembly: GCF_900172375.1. Lineage (GTDB taxonomy): Bacteria > Pseudomonadota > Alphaproteobacteria > Rhodobacterales > Rhodobacteraceae > Aquimixticola > Aquimixticola soesokkakensis. The sequence goes on from NZ_FWFS01000014.1 coordinate 40,794, forward strand.
CCATCCGGCTCGTGGTCAGGTCGATATCGCGCGCAAGAATGAGGTTCAGCGGTGTCGTTGCCATCGGAAACCGCGTCGGGGCTTCGTTGGATTTCCCGTCAAAGATCGCAACTTGTCCGCCCGACCCCATGACCATCGTCTTGTCCGCCGGATAGTCCAGCTTGATCCGGCCGGGACGTTTGATCGTGACATTGCCGCTGGAGGTCGATCCATCGTCATTGGTCTGGGTGAACTGGGCCTGTACCGTGCCCAGCCCGTTGAGATATTGCGACAGCGTGGCCAAAGGCACCACTTCCGCCGCCGCCGGAACGGCAGCGAGCGCGGTGGTAGCAGCAAAAGCTAGCGGGGCGAACAAGGCGCGAAAGGTCTGTTTCATGCCTTGCAACTTAGTCGGTTTTTGGCGTTCGAAAAGGAAAAGGCCCTCACGCAGCACCGAAATTTGCGTGAGGGCCTCGTAATATTGCGCAGGCTGATCCGCGTTAGCCTATTGTTCGGGAACCAGAATTTCGCGCTTCCCGACGTGGTTGGCAGCGGAGACAACCCCTTGATCTTCCATCTGCTCCACAAGGCGCGCGGCCTTGTTATAGCCGATGGCAAGTTTGCGCTGGATATAAGAGGTCGAGCATTTGCGATCCTTGATCACAATCGCAACGGCTGTGTCATAGAGCGCGTCTTCCATATCGGTATTGCCGCCCGAGGACAGGCCCAGCACCGCATCGATATCGCTTTCGCGGCCTTCATCCGGGCCTTCGACCACACCGCCGATGTAATCGGGGGGACCGTAGGATTTGAGGTAGGTGACGATTTCCTCGACCTCTTCATCGGACACAAACGGCCCGTGAACCCGCCCGATACGCGAGCCGCCTGCCATATACAGCATGTCGCCCATGCCCAGCAGTTGCTCGGCCCCCATTTCGCCAAGGATCGTGCGGCTATCGATTTTCGACGTGACCTGAAACGAAATCCGCGTCGGGAAGTTGGCTTTGATCGTCCCGGTGATCACATCGACCGAGGGGCGCTGCGTGGCCATGATCAGGTGGATACCCGAGGCGCGCGCCATCTGCGCGAGGCGCTGGATACAGGCTTCGATTTCCTTGCCCGCGACCATCATCAAATCGGCCATTTCGTCAACGATAACGACGATATAGGGCAGCTTTTCGGGTGCGAATTCTTCGGTCTCGAAAATCGGCTCGCCCGTGTCCTCGTCAAATCCCGTCTGCACCGTGCGCGAGAACATTTCGCCTTTGCCCAACGTGTCGGCAACGCGGCTGTTGTAGCCATCGATGTTGCGCACGCCCATCTTGGACATCTTGCGATAGCGCTCTTCCATCTCGCCCACGACCCATTTCAACGCCACCACGGCCTTTTTGGGATCCGTCACAACGGGGCTGAGCAAATGCGGGATGCCGTCATAGACGCTCAGTTCCAGCATTTTCGGATCAATCATGATCAAACGGCATTCCTCGGGCGTCAGCTTGTAGAGCAGCGACAGGATCATCGTGTTGATCGCCACCGATTTCCCCGAGCCCGTGGTCCCTGCAATCAGCAGGTGCGGCATCTTGGCCAGGTTGGCAACGACCGGATCGCCGCCGATATCCTTGCCCAGCGCCAGCGGCAGTTTCATGTTGCTATCGCCAAAGTCGCGCGCCGAAAGAATTTCGCGCAGCACCACTTTTTCACGGTTAGCGTTGGGCAATTCGATCCCGATAACGGAGCGCCCCGGAACAGTGGACACACGCGCCGACAAGGCCGACATCGAGCGCGCGATGTCATCCGACAAGCCGATCACCCGCGACGCCTTGAGGCCGGGCGCGGGTTCAAGTTCGTACATCGTGACCACAGGTCCCGGACGCACAGACACGATTTCGCCTTTCACGCCGTAGTCGTCGAGCACGGATTCCAGCATCCGGGCGTTTTCTTCCAGCGCCTCGTCGGACAGAACGTGACGGGTGATTTCCTCGGGATTGGCCAAAAGGGACAAAGGCGGATGCTCGTATTGGGCTTCCTGCGCATCGAACCGCAGCACCGGCTGCGCCTCGGCGCGGGCCTGTTTTGACGGCATTACCGCGCGTTTAAGCCCGTGCTGCACCACCTTTTTAGGCTCGGGTGTGGGGGCGGGACGATAGGGCGAGGGCTGGATATAGTCCGGCTCGTCGAGCGGGTCGATCGCGTCCAATTCCTCCATCGGATCCGCAAACCCATGCGAAACCTCCCGCTGAGCGCTGTCGTCCGCGCCAAACGCGCTGGCGTAGCCCGACTCATAGTCCGGCTCGTAATTGCGGTAGTCCGGCTCATCGCTATAGCCGAAATCTTCGTCCTCCATGCTTTCGGAATGGGGGACAAATTCGCGCCCCATCTGCGCTTCAAGCCCGCCACCGCGCGCGACACGCGGGCTGATTTGCGGCCCGCTGATCACAGGGGCCGCGCTTTCGCGCGCCACTCCGGCAGGGGGCACTGAGGCCAGCGGCGCCACCGCAGGGGCAAAGGCGGGGCCGTCAAACGGGGCTGCCTGAGGCGGCGTGTCATGGGGCACCTCGAAAGGGGCAGCCTCGTAGCCCGCCGCAAAATCCTCTTGCGCACTCTCGACCATGACCGGCGCGACCGGCGCACTCACGCGCGGTTCGATCCGGCGGACGGGATCTTTGGACAATACAACCGGCTTGGGACCTTTGCGGTATTTCATCGCCGCAGCCTGTGCAGCGCTCATCGGCGGTTCGCCCCGCAACGGCGTTGTCCCATTGGCCACCCGCCCGCGCACGCGCGACTTCACCGCATCGCTGATTTTCGAGGTGATCCGGTCATCGCTACCCGCATCATAGGCCACATCCGGCGCAAATCCGCGATCCACCAATTCGGGCTGCAAATCGGGATAGGCCGCAGGTTCGGCGGCACGCTGGAACACTTTGCCCAGAAATCCGGTTGGCTGCGCGGGCGCGTCGTAGGCCTCTTGCGCCTCTGTATAATACAGATCCTCTTGGGCGTCCTCATAGGTCGGCTGCGCATAGCTCTGCGCACGCTGCACGCGGCTTGGGTTTTGATAGGCCGGTTCGGGGGAATACCCCTCGTAATCCTCCTCAAAGAGGCGATCTTCTTCGGCCTGCGCACGCTCTGCGGCAATCCGGATTTTTTCAGCGCGCCGCGCCGCATTGCGCGCCTGGATTTGCGCGGCCAAATCAAGCGACCCGCGCGCTCCTTTGCCCATAGCTTGAAGCGCAACCACATAGAGCGTCACCAAACCCAAAAGCAAAAACCGGCCGCCGGTGCGGATTTCGGGCATGGTGAACCCCAGCGCAAACAGGCTCAAACCCGCGCTGGCGCAGAAAAACACAAAGGATAGAACCTTGAAGCCGAACGTTGTCGAGCCGGGCAAAATTTGCAGCAGCGCGGCCAGAACCGTATCGCCAAACAGACCGCCGTAGCTCTGTCCATAGGCCTCGGAGGGGGCATGGGTGGAGGCATAGACGGCCAGAACCGCAATCGCGATCGGCGCAAAGACCACACGCCCCAGCGCGCGATCCGCACCGTTATGGGTGACAAAACGCACCCCCCAGCCAATGAAGGCAACCGCAAAGCCCCAGCTTGCCAGCCCCACGATGATCGACAGGGGCGAGGCGATCGACGCGCCAAAGCGTCCCAGCATGTTGTGCGCCGGCGCGTCGGTCGCGGCCAGCCAGCTTGGGTCTTCGGGCACATAGGTTCCCAACATCAAGGCCACCAAAAGGCCGGTCACGATCAAGGCAACGCCGATCAATTCGCGCCCACGTCGTTCCAGAACCGCTTGGGTTTTACTGTCGAACAGAGGGTCGCGCCCGCGTGCTTGAAAGGATGCCATGTTGTGCCTCTTAACCGTACAGACAGTCGCGGATGGTTTCCAACCCGCGCTGCGTTTCTTCTTTTGGGGCCACAAGTGCGACCCGGATGTAAGTCTTGCCGGGATTTTCCCCGTTTATGTCCCGCGACAGATAGGCGCCGGGAAGAACCCGCACCCCCGTCTCGGTCCAAAGTTTCAACGCCGCCGCCTCGCCGTCCTCAACGGGCATCCACATGAAAAATCCAGCCTGTGGCGAGGAAATGCGCGGGATATCCGCAAAAATCCGATCCGCCATGTCAAATTTTTCGCGATAGAGCGCGCGCGACGCAATGACATGATCCTCATCGGCCCAAACGCGCGCCGACACAAGTTGCACCGGATTGGACAATGGTGCGCCCGAATAGGCGCGCAGCTTGCGGATACGCTCAAGCGACTTCGCCCCGCCCGCAACAAAGCCGGACCGCAAGCCCGGCAAGTTCGACCGCTTGGACAGGGAATGAAAGATCACCACACGTTCAGGGTCCGCACCCATGTCGCGCGCGATTTCCAACATGCCCTTGGGCGGCGCATCGCGCCAAATCTCGCTATAGCATTCATCGGCGAAAATCTGGAAATCATGCTTTTCTGCCAAGGCCACCAAATCCCGCAGATAGTCGGGGGTCGCGACCGCGCCCTGGGGATTGGAGGGCGAGCAGATATAGGCAATGGCGGTGCGATCCAGCACCTCGGCGGGCAAGCTTGCGTAATCGGGCAAATATCCCGTCTCGCGGGTCGCGGGGACAAAAACCGGCTCCGCCCCGACCGTAACAGCGGCGACGGCGTAGACCTGATAGAACGGGTTGGGAGTCAGAACGACCGGCTGTTTGCCGTTTTTGGTTTCCGGGCACAGCGCGATACAGGCATTCATCAACCCCTCGCGGGTGCCGTTCAGCGCCATCACCTCGGTCGCGGGATCGACACGCACCCCAAAGCGGCGCATGAGCCAGTCCGAAATAGCCCCAAGCAGATCAGGCAACCCGTTGTTATCGGGATATTTCGCAAAGTCAGACAGGTTGTCGGCAAGCACTTGGCCGACGAAATCCGGCATCGGGTGCCTGGGCTCCCCGATGGTCATATGCAGCACGTCACCGCCCGCCGGATGCACGTCAAGAAGCGCGCGCAAACGCGGGAATGCATACTCGGGAAGGGCCGCAAAGCGCTCCGGAAACATCATGATACTGCTACTGCCTCGTTCTCGGGATCGTTGTCGCCCCGAATTTTCCCCAAGGATAGCTGCGCTTGCGCCTCCGGTCCAGAAAAACGAGGTTAATTTTACGCCAGCTCGCCCTTGCCTGTGGCATTTAGGTCAGCGCCTGCCCCAAGACCGATTCGACAGCTGCGCCAATGGCAAGCAAACGCGCCTCGCTCATCGGCAGCGTTTGCAACAACAGTCCGCAGGACGCCACGCCCGTGGGCAGGGTCAGCCCCGGCAACCCCATCAGGTTTGCGATGCGGGTATTGCGCAGCGCCAACAGGTTTTCGGTGACGTAGTAGTCGCTGTCTTCCATCAAACGGTGCACATTGGGCGGCAGGATGGGCGCGGTGGGCAGCAACACAGCATCGAACGGCTGTGTTGCGGCCAGATAGTGCGCCCGCAGCTGGCGCAGCTTGGCCCAGCCGGCGATATAGTCCGGCGCACTGACCGTGCGACCGGCCCGAAAGCGGTCGAGGATGGGCGGGAACATGCGCTCGGGAGCCGCTTCGATCTGCGCGCGCTGGGTCGCATAGGCTTCGGCAGGGAACAGGACCCCTGACAGCGCCATGGCGTCGCGCACGGCGGGCACTTCGATCCGCGTGATCTTGGCGCCTGCTGCCGCGATCCGGGCCAGCGCCTGGTCGAACCCGCGCGCGGGCGCCGCGCGAATATCGTCGAACGCAACCGTTTCCAGCACGGCAAATTTTAGCGACGACAGATCGGGCGGCGTTCCCGTGCGGACATCCTGACCGTCCAAGGCCCCCAGCAACAGCGCGCAATCCTCGACGCTGCGCGCGATCGGGCCAACCGTGTCAAACGACGGGGCCAGCGCGATCACCCCCTCCAACGACAAGCGTCCGGATGTTGTTTTGAAGCCCACAAGATCGTTCCAAGCGGCAGGGATGCGCACCGATCCGCCGGTATCCGTGCCAATCGCAGCCGCAGCCAAGCCGAACGCAACCGAGGCCGCAGCCCCCGAGGACGAGCCCCCCGACACGGCACCTGCGTCATTCACGCAGGGAGAGGTCGCCGTGATCGGGTTGAGCCCGAGCCCCGAAAACGCCAGTTCGCTCATGTGGGTTTTGCCCAAGGCCACAAGGCCCGCCTGTGTGGCGCACTGCAAGACGGCGGCATCGCTCATCGGGATGTTGTCACGATACAGCGCCGATCCGGCTTCGGTCGCGATGCCTTTGGTGTTGAACAAATCCTTCCACGACACCGGAACGCCGTCCAGAAGACCGCGTCGGGTCCCGCTTTTCTGGCGCGCCCGCGCCGCTTGCGCCTCTTCACCTGCGCGTTCACGCATCAAACGGGCATATATTCTATCGCTCACATTGCAGGATTTTATTTCATCGAAGTAAAATTCCGCCAAGTCTATGGGATCAAGCGTGCCGTCCTCGATCGCCCGCCCCAATGCAGCCGCGCTTTTGTTCCTGATCCTGTCCATATCGCGCTCCTGCCAGATTTTACCTCAGCCTAGCGACAGCACAGCGCATGGACAATCCCACAGCAAAGGCCATATTTGCCCCATGGAAAAAAGCAGCGACATCCTGATCATCGGCGGCGGGCTAAACGGCCCGGCACTTGCATTGGCCTGCGCGCAGGCCGGTTTACGCGTGACCATCGTGGACCGGCTGGCCCGCGACAACCGCGCCCGCGACAGTTTTGACGGGCGCGGCTATGCGCTGTCACTCTCGTCTCAACGCCTTCTGGCGGCCATCGGACTCTGGGACAGTCTGCGTCCCCATGCCCAACCTATTCTGGATGTCTGTGTCAGTGATGGCGGCCTCGGCGAAGGCCCTGCCCCCTTTGTGCTGGACTTTGACCATGCCGAAATCGACGAAGGGCCGATGGGCTTCATGGTCGAGGACCGCTATGTCCGCCGGGCGCTTTTGGAGGCGCTGGATGCAACTCCGGCGATCCGTCAAATCAACGGTGCTGCGGTCATCGCACAAGAGGTCGGCGCGCAGGCCCATGTGACGCTCGACACGGGTGAGGTACTGCGCGCGAAGGTTCTGGTGGGATGCGACGGGCGCGGGTCGGGCACAGCAAGCCGCGCGGGCATCAAACGCAGCGGTCACGATTATGGCCAAAGCGCGCTGGTCTGTGCGATTTCCCACAGCCTGCCTCACAAGGGCTGCGCCCATCAGTTCTTTCTTGCGGCCGGCCCCCTCGCGATCCTCCCCTTGCCGGGCAATCAATGCTCGATTGTCTGGACGGAGAAAAGCAGCCAAGCCAAGGCGATCAACGCATTGGACGACGCGGACTACCTTGCGGTCCTGCGCCCGCGGTTCGGGGATTTTCTGGGGGATATTTCCCTTGCCGGACAGCGGTTTTCCTATCCGCTCAACATCACCCTCGCCAACCAGTTTGTCGCCCCGCGCATCGCGCTTGCAGGGGACGCCGCGCACGGGCTGCATCCCATCGCAGGCCAAGGGCTGAACGCCGGCCTCAAGGACGTGGCCGCATTGGCCGAAGTTCTTGTCGTGGCCCATCGGCGCGGCGAAGATATCGGTCGCGAAGACGTTCTGGCGCGGTATCAGCAATGGCGCCGCTTTGATGTGGCGACATTGGCGATGGCGACCGACGGCTTCAACAGGTTGTTTTCCAACGCGAACCCGCTGCTGCGCATGGGGCGCGATCTTGGCATGGGCGTGCTGAATGCCCTTCCGGCCCTGCGCCGCACAGCGATCCGCGAAGCCGCAGGCCTTACCGGCGATCTGCCCCGCCTGCTGACCGGCAAGCCGCTCTGAGCGCCGCGAAGCGGCACGTGCCCGCCACAAGATTTCGCAAGAAAGCCGGAAAAAACCCGTCAGTCGTCCAGACGACGCGCCTCATCGATCAGCATGATCGGGATGCCATCGCGGATCGGATAGGCCAGATGCGCCGCTTTGGACACAAGTTCCTGCCGCTCGGCATCAAAGCTGAGCACCGCATGGCTATGCGGGCAGACCAGCGCCTCCAGCATCTTGCGATCAAACGCAGGCGCGTTGCGGCGGGGCGCATCGGAACGCGCGGAGCTTTGGGTGTCGTCTGTCATCACATCATCTCGTCGCTGGAACCGCCGCGCAGGGCGAATTCCATCAGGGTTACCAGAGTTTCGCGGCGTGTGGAAAGAGAAGGTGCCTCCAAAAGCGCCTGTTTGTCTTCGGTTTCAAAGGGGCAGAGCATCGCCAGAGAGTTGATCAACAACTCATCCTCGGCATCTTCCAGCCCGTCCCAATCGGTGCGCAACCCTTCCGCATCCAGATATCGTTCCAGCAATGAAAACAGAGGCTTGCGATCAAAGTTATCGCTTTCGGGCTGACTGACAAGGTCTTTGTCAAACCCCGCCCAACTGACCGCGAAGCGCCGATAGGCCGCAAAACCGTCGACCTCCTGACCCAAGCGAAAGCGCGACATGCCCGCAAGGGTGATCATGTAGCGCCCGTCTTCGGTCTCGGAAAAGCCCGTCACGCGCCCCGCGCAGCCGATACTGTGCAACCGCGCGCCGTCATTGGCGTGCTCCATCGGCTGCACCATCCCGATCAAACGCGTGCCGGTCTTGAGCACATCCTCAAGCATCTGCAAATAGCGCGGCTCGAAGAGATGCAGCGGCAGACGCGCGCGGGGCAACAGCAGCGCGCCCGGCAACGGGAAAATCGGGATCGTAGACGGAAGGTCGGCTGCGTGTATCATTCGCATGAGCTAGCGCACCCCGCGCCTCAGGCAAATATGATCGACGACAATTTCCGCCGACCGGCAAGCACAAGCGGATCATTGGCTTTGAGGCTGTCGAAAATCTTGAACAATTGCTCTTTGGCCGCCCCTTCGTTCCAGTCGCGATCCTTGCGGAAGGCATCCAGAAGGGTGTCGATTGCGCCTTCGACATCGCCGCTGGCGTGCTGCGCTGTCGCCAGATCAAGGCGCAGCTGCATGTCATCAGGATTGGCGGCGACCTGGGCGGCCAGCTCCGCAACGGGGCCGGCATTTTCCGCCTGACGCGCCAGTTCGATCTGGGCAAAGGCGGCATCGAAGGCGGGATTGCTGTGCAGATCGGCGGGCGCGCCGTTCAGCACCGCCTCGGCTTCGTCAATCTCGCCCTTCACCAAAAGCCCTCGCGCGTAGCCGCCCCAGGCTTGGGCCTGCGTGGGATCCTCCTCGACAATGGCGGCGAAGGTCTGGATCGCGTCCTCGGTCTCCCCCGCCTCAAGCATGGCCTCTGCGGCTTCGATCGCTTCGGCCAAACCGCCGTCTTCCTCAACGAGAGCGGCAAGTTTGTCGACAAAAGCGGTGATTTCCGATTGCGGCTGCGCCCCTTGAAATGCATCGACCGGCTGGCCTTGCCAAAACGCATAGACGGTCGGGACGGATTGCACGCGCAACTGGCCGGCGATGGCCTGGTTCTGGTCCACGTCAACCTTGGCCATGAACACCTTGCCGCCCGCATCGTTTACGGCCTTTTCCAACATCGGCCCCAGGGTTTTGCACGGGCCGCACCACGGGGCCCAGAAATCCACGATGACGGGAATCTCCATCGACTTTTCGACCACATCGGCCATGAAAGTGGCTTCGGAAACATCTTTGACGAAATTGCCGGTCGCGGCGGGGGCGGGTGTGCCGATGAGGTCCATGAAGGTCGCTCCTGAAATCTGTGTGTCGCGCCCAATATGAGCGCCAAGAAGGTCGAATTAAAGGTCGAAGCTGGCAAAAACCGGCGCATGATCGGACGGTTTTTCCCATCCACGCGCGGCGCGCAACACCCGACTGGCGTGGGCGGCGCTGGAAATATCGCCCGTGGCCCAAATGTGATCGAGGCGCCGCCCCTTATCGGCAGCGTCCCAATCCTTGGCGCGATAGGACCACCACGAATACAACTTGCCCGTGGGAATATCCTGCCGCGTCACATCCACCCAGTTTCCGGCCTCTTGCACCTGCGCAAGATGTTCGACCTCGACGGGTGTGTGACTGACGATCTTGAGCAGCTTCTTGTGATCCCAAACGTCATCCTCGCGCGGCGCAATGTTGAGGTCGCCGACAAGGATCGCCTTTTGCGGGGCCTCGGCGTGAAAGGCGTCGCGCATCTGGGTGAGGTAGTCGAGCTTTTGCCCGAACTTTTCGTTCTTTTCGCGGTCCGGCTCGTCCCCGCCCGCGGGCACGTAAAAATTATGGATCAACACACCGTTGGCCAGCTTGGCCGCAACGTGGCGCGCATGGCCAAGCGCGGCGTAATCTTCGCCGCCCGCATCGACCATCGGAATTTTCGACAGGATCGCAACGCCGTTGTAGCCCTTTTGCCCGCGCGCCACGATATGCTCGTAGCCCAGCGCACGAAACCCTTCGAGGGGGATCTTGTCGACGGGGGATTTGCATTCTTGCAGGCAAAGCACATCGGGGGCTTCCTCGCCCAACAGCTTGACAACAAGCGCCTCGCGCAGCCGTACCGAGTTGATGTTCCAAGTGGCGAGAGTAAAGGACATGGCAGCGCTCCGGTTGTTCGCCGCCCTTCTACCCCCTTCCCTGCGAAACCAAAACCGCAAACAAAAAAAGGCCCAGCATAAAGCCGGGCCATAGTTCTGATATTCAAGGGACAGCGCATCTATCAATCCCCGATGCGCAGGGGCTTCATGGACCAAACGCTGGATGTGAGGATCGGTTCCCGCGTTTGGTCATTTTATTTCCAAATCTTTCGCCCGCCGTCAGGCGGCAAGGCGGTATCCACCGGATTCTGTCACCAGAAGCCGTGCGTTCGAGGGATCGGGTTCGATCTTTTGACGCAGGCGGTAGATGTGGGTTTCCAGCGTATGGGTCGTCACGCCCGCGTTATAGCCCCACACTTCGTGCAGCAACACATCGCGCGCCACCACGCCATCGGTCGCACGGTAGAGGAACTTGAGAATGTTGGTTTCTTTTTCCGTCAGACGGATTTTCTTGTCGTCTTCGGTCACCAGCAGCTTCATCGAGGGTTTGAACGTATACGGCCCCAATTGAAACACGGCGTCCTCGGATTGCTCATGGGTGCGCAACTGCGCGCGGATGCGTGCCAAAAGGACCGGAAACTTGAACGGCTTGGTGATGTAGTCATTCGCGCCCGCATCAAGGCCCAGAATAGTGTCAGCGTCGGAGTCATGGCCCGTCAGCATGAGGATCGGGCATTTCACACCGGATTTGCGCAGACGTTTGCACAGCTCGCGCCCGTCGGTGTCGGGAAGACCCACATCGAGGATCACGAGGTCATAAATGCCCTCTTTAGATTTTTCCATCGCCGTGGCGCCGCTGTCGGCCTCGAACACGTCGAAATCATCGGTGAGCAACAATTGCTCGCTCAGCGCCTCACGCAGGTCGTCATCGTCGTCGACGAGAAGGATTTTTTTCAAGGTGGCCATGGGGCTCTCCATTTCTGCTTTGAGATAGATCTGTGCCCGCCGCCCCGTTTCGGCAAGTTTTGCACAACTTCGCTCACGGCCTCGTGTGGATTAGGCATAGATGGAGAGCGTTTTGTTTCAAAAGTCCCGCCCGCGCGGGCAAATGTTACAGAGCGTGAGGCCGCTCTTGCAGACGCGCGCGCAGGGTTTGTGCGCCCGCTGAGAGAAATCGCCGCCCCCGCCCTGTTCCCTATCGCGCCGCGAGCGATTAGATCAAAGGGACCAAAGAGCACGAAAGAGCCCCACGCATGAGCCCCGCACGATGAGCCTCGCCCCCAGCTTGACCGAACGCCTTGCCCGCGCACGTGCCGATTTGCGCATGGGGGTCGGTGTGGCGATGCATAGCGCAAATGGCGATGCGGTGGTCTTTGCCGCCGAAGCGCTCAGTGATGCGCGGCTGGCCGACGCGCGCGCCCTTGGCGCGCCGGTTCTGGCGATCACCAGCTGGCGGGCGCAAACGCTCAAAGCGCGCGCCTATGACGGTGATCTGGCGCGGCTGTCCGTGCCTGCGGATGTCGATGCAAGCTGGATCGAGGCGGTCGCCGATCCGGCCGACGATCTGCGCGTGCCGATGAAAGGCCCGCTCGGCAGTTTGCGCACAGGAAGCCCTGCCGCGCATCGCGCCGCGATCGGCCTCAGCAAATCCGCACGGCTTTTGCCTGCCGCTCTGGTGGTCGACGTGCCCGATGCCCGCGCTTTGGCCGCGGCACACGGGCTGACGCTGATCGACATCGACGCCGCGCAAAGCCTGCTTGGCGATCTGTCGCCGCTCCATGATGTGGTCCACGCGCGCGTCCCCCTTGAGGCGTCGCAAAAGGGTCGCGTGCATGTTTTTCGTCCCGAAGATGGCGGCGAAGAACATTACGCCATCGAAATCGGCCGCCCCGACCGCGACCACCCTGCCCTCGTGCGCCTGCATTCGGCCTGTTTTACCGGCGATGTACTAGGGTCGCTGAAATGCGATTGCGGCCCGCAGCTTCACGCCGCCCTGCACCAAATGGGCCAAGAGGGCGCGGGCATTCTGCTGTACCTCAACCAGGAAGGGCGCGGCATCGGCCTTGCCAACAAAATGCGCGCCTACTCGCTTCAGGATCAGGGTTTTGACACGGTCGAGGCCAATCATCGCCTCGGGTTCGAAGATGACGAGCGCGATTTTCGCATCGGCGCGGCCCTGCTGCGCGATATGGGACTGTCGCGCGTGCGCCTGCTGACCAACAATCCGCGCAAGATTTCGATGATGCAGGATCACGGGATCGAGGTGGTCGAACGCGTACCGCTCAAAGTCGGGGAAAACGATTTCAACAGCCGGTATCTGGCAACCAAGGCCCGCAAATCGGGACATTTGCTGTGAGCGCGCAGGATATCGTCGTCACCGCGCAGGGCGCGCGGTTTTTGGGGCGGCGGTTTCCCTGTTCCATCGGGCGCGGCGGCATCCTTCCGGCGGCACTGAAGCGCGAAGGCGACGGGGCCACACCCAGCGGGACACATGCGATTTGCGCCGCGTTCTACCGTGCGGACCGCAAAGCGCGCCCCCTCGCTTGGGCCAGCCCCATTGGCCCGGGCGATCTGTGGTCCGATGACAGCACCGATGCGGCCTACAACCAGTTCACCCGCGCGCCCTATCCCTTCAGCCACGAACGGCTGCGCATGGGCGTGCCGCTTTACGATCTGTTTTTCGTCACCGACTGGAATTATCCCGAGGCGACACCGAAGATGGGATCGGCCATCTTCATCCACCAGTGGCGCAAACCCCGCCACCCGACAGCGGGCTGCGTCGCCTTTCGCCGGGATCACCTTCGCTGGATCGCCGCGCATGTGACGCCGCGCACGCGCCTTATCGTCAAGGCGCGATAGTCAACCGTAGTCGCGATCTCCGAAAATCGCCGAGCCGACGCGCACATAGGTCGCGCCCTGTGCGACGGCGGTTTCAAAATCCCCCGACATGCCCATGCTCAATTCGCTCAACCCGTTGCGCCTGGCGATGTCACCCAACTGCGCGAAATGCGGGGCGGGGTCTTGTCCGGCGGGCGGGATACACATCAGCCCCTCAACCGGCAGGTCCAAATCGCGACACTGCGCGATGAAGGCATCAGCCTCTTGGGGCAGGACCCCCGCCTTTTGCGGCTCTGCCCCCGTGTTCACCTGCACCAAAAGGCGCGGGCACTGGCCCAGCTCCTCCCTGAGTCGCGCCAGAGTCGCGGCCAGTTTCGGGCGGTCCAGCGTGTGAATCACGTCAAACAACGCCATCGCCTGTCGGGCCTTATTGGTCTGCAACGGGCCGATGAGATGCAGTTCGACCCCCGAAAACCGCGTTTTGAAGTCGGGCCACTTGCCAAGTGCCTCCTGAACCTTGTTCTCGCCAAAGCGGCGATGTCCGGCCTGCAAAACGGCCTCAACGCGCGCGTCCGGCTGCACCTTCGAGACCGCGATAAGCTTGATTTCTTCAGGTTTTCGGCCCGATTTCACGGCTTGCGCCGCGACGGCGGCCCTGATGTCTGCGAGCGGCATAAAGGTCTCTCCCTTTGATTTCGTTCTCTTTATCGCCCCCCGCCGCCCTCCCTTGCAACAGGTGTGTGGCCTTGTTGCATCATTTTCACAGCAGCTTCACACAAGCCCTCTCGCTTGCTTGACCAAAAGTGAGCTTGGGCGCATTCATTCCGCCATGTGTCGGGTTAGCCGGCATGCCTGATATTCAAAAATCCACGAGGGAAAAAATGAAAAAGATCCTTCTTTCGACCGTTGCACTCGCAGCGTTCGCTGGCGCCGCTTCCGCTGAGATCTCTTGGACCGGTACGGCCAAACTCGGCTACAACGACGACTTCAACGACGGCTTCTTCGCTGACGCCGACGTCGACATCAAAGCCTCCCAGGAACTGGACAACGGCTGGACCGCTGCCCTGACCTACGGCCTTGAGCTCGAAGAGCTGCGTTCCAACGACCGCACCCAAGACGGTTTCTCCGCTGACAACAACATCGTTGTGTCGCTGACCTCCGACTACGCTGGTCTGTACTACGGTGAAGTCGAGTACGCTGCTGTGTCCTACTGGGACGGCGTCTCCGAAATGGCTTCCGACTCGTTCTCCGAGCAGGACGACGAAGAAGTTCTGAAAGCCACCATGATGTACGCTGGCTTTGAAGGCGGCGTGTCGGGCATGGTTCTGCCGACTTCCGGCGACATCAACCAGGTTAACGCTGGTGTGTCCGGTTCGATCATGAACTACGGCTTCTCGGTTGCTTACCAAGAAGCAGGCGACGACGTGATCACCGCTGGTGACTACGCTGCTGGCAAAGTTGAAGACTACGACGCTTCGGAAGTCTTCGGCATCTCCGGCTCCGGCTCCTTCGCTGGCGCAGACGTGACCGTTGCTTACGCACAAAACAAAACCGCTGACACCGAATCCTACGGTGTTGAAGTGGCCTACCCCGTTGGCCCCGTTGTTCTCGGCGCATTCTACGTTGCTGAGCCCGACCTGTCCGACGACACCTACGGTGTGATGGCTGACTACGAAGAAGGCGCACTCGCAGTGTCCGCTTACTACCAGTCGGTTGTTGGCCAAGACGAGTACGCACTCGAAGTTTCCTACGATCTGGGCAACGGCATCAAACTTGCTGGCGGCCACATCAACGGCGACGACTCGGGCGACAACGACTTCGGCACCTACGCCCTGGTTGACTACTCCCTCGGCGGCGGCGCTTCGATCGTTACCTCCTACGTCGACGCAGACGTTGAAGGCACCGACGACTTCGACACCGGCACCGGCTACGAGCTGAAAGACGGCGCAACCATCCTGGTTACCCTGAAGTTCTAATCCAACCGGATTTGATCTAGGAGAGCCGCCCTTCGGGGCGGCTCTTTTCGTTTGCGCATTGCCCTTGTCGTCGCCCCGCCCCGCGTTTACGGTTGCGACAAATTCGGCCCTGCCCGACGGCCCCGCGACGGGCCTTCGCGCGACAGCGGCCCCTCAGGTTCGACAAGGAGAGACTTCATGGTGCGTCAGCGACTTACAGGGATAGCCCTTTTGCCCGCGATCCTCGTTTTGGGCGGCTGCAGCCTGTTTTCGCGCGGCGACACCGTGGCGGTTCCTGTGGAAACGGCTCCGGGCGAGACCATCGTCATCGAACAGGCGACCACGCGCACCCTCCTGGGCGGCGGGCGTGGGGCTGGCGTTGCGGGCGCGCAGGTCGACAAATACATCTGGAACGCGGCCATCGACGTGCTCGGCTTTCTTCCCATCCAATCCGCTGACCCCTTTACAGGCGTGATCATCACCGGCTTTGGCACCCCCCCGGGCGGCGGGCGCGCCTATCGCGCGACGGTGCATGTCACCGATCCCGCGCTGGATGCCCGTGCCCTGAGCGTGGCGATCTATACCTCCGCTGGCCCTGTCGATGCGGCGACCCAGCGCGCTGTCGAGGATGCGATCCTCACGCGCGCGCGCCAAATTCGCACAGGCGCTGCGAACCTCTAATGTCAAAGCGGTCTGCGGCCCGTTGCGGCCACTGGACCCCTTGGCGTGAACCGCTTATCACCACGCCGGGCCCAGTGGTCCGGCGTTTGGCTTTGCGCGCTGCACAGGCCCGCGCGATCTGTATACGAAGGACATCCGATGACTGCTTATCTTGCCGCCAATATCGAGACGAAATGGCAAAAGGCCTGGGATGAGGCGCAGGTTTTTCTCGCCCGGCGCGACGAAAGCAAACCCAAGTACTACGTCCTCGAGATGTTCCCCTACCCCTCGGGCCGCATCCACATGGGCCACGTGCGCAACTACACGATGGGCGATGTCGTCGCCCGCCACAAAGCCGCGACCGGTTTCAACGTGCTGCATCCGATGGGCTGGGATGCCTTCGGGATGCCCGCCGAAAACGCCGCGATGGCCTCGGGCGGTCATCCGGGCGAATGGACCTACGCCAATATCGCCACGATGCGCGACCAGATGAAGCCGCTGGGTCTGTCCATCGACTGGACCCGCGAGTTTGCCACCTGTGATCCTGAATATTACGGCCAGCAGCAGGCGATGTTCATCGACATGCTGTCCAAGGGGCTGGTCTATCGCAAGAATGCCACCGTGAACTGGGATCCGATCGACATGACCGTTCTGGCCAACGAGCAGGTGATCGACGGCTGCGGCTGGCGCTCGGGCGCGCCGGTCGAACGGCGCGAGTTGACTCAGTGGTTTTTCAAGATTTCCGACTACTCGGACGAATTGTTGAGCGCGCTCGACAGCTTGGACAATTGGCCTGACAAGGTCAAAACCATGCAAAAGAACTGGATCGGCAAATCGCATGGTCTGCAATTCTCCTTCTCCCTGACCGATACAAACCACGGCGCGGATCGTATCGAGGTTTACACAACCCGCCCCGACACGCTGATGGGCGCAAGTTTTGTCGGGATTTCCTACGATCACCCTCTGGCGAAAAAGCTGGCCGAGGACAACGCCGACCTCGCGGCTTTCTGTGAAGAGTGCCGCAAGGGGGGGACCACCGAGGAAGAATTGGAAAAGGCCGACAAGCGCGGCTTTGACACCGGTCTGACCGCGCGCCATCCCTTTGATACCGCGTGGGAACTTCCGGTTTATATCGCCAATTTCATCCTGATGGACTACGGCACCGGTGCCGTGTTCGGTTGCCCCGCCCATGACGCGCGCGACCATGAATTTGCCAGCAAATACGACTTGGCGATCACGCCGGTTTTCGAGGCGATGGCGGGCGACACCACGCTCCCCTTCACACCGCTTAAATCCGAAACCGTCCGCTACACCCGCGGCTTTGCGGGGGAGGACGCGCAAACCGGCGAGCAGGGCGTGGAGCGCGCGATTGATTTTTGCGAAGCGAATGGCGTCGGCCAACGCGTGACCAAATTCCGCCTGCGCGACTGGGGCCTGTCGCGTCAGCGCTATTGGGGCTGCCCGATTCCGGTGGTGCATTGCCAAGCCTGCGGTGTTGTGCCCGAAAAGAAAGAGAACCTGCCCGTCGAGTTGCCCAAGGACGTGAGCTTTGATCTGCCCGGCAACCCGCTGGACCGTCACCCGACCTGGCGCAACTGTGCCTGCCCTGCTTGTGGTGCCGATGCGCTGCGCGAAACCGACACGATGGACACCTTTGTGGACAGCTCGTGGTATTACGCCCGTTTTACCAGCCCGCGCGCCGACACCCCCACTGTGGCGCAGGATGCCGACTACTGGATGAACGTCGATCAATACATCGGCGGGATCGAACACGCGATTTTGCACCTGCTCTATTCGCGGTTCTTTGCCCGCGCGATGAACATGACGGGGCACCTCCCCGACAAAGCACGCGAGCCGTTCAACGCGCTGTTCACCCAAGGCATGGTGACCCATGAAATCTACCAGACGCGCGGCGACAACGGCCGCCCCGTCTACCACCTGCCCGAAGAGGTGGCGCAGGGCAAAGTGATCGCCACCGGCGAAGCGGTGGAAATCATCCCCTCCGCGAAAATGTCCAAATCCAAGAAAAACGTGGTCGATCCCGTGTCGATCATCTCCGCCTTTGGTGCCGACACCGCGCGCTGGTTTGTGCTGTCCGACAGCCCGCCCGAGCGCGACGTAGAATGGACGGCCGCAGGGGCCGAAGCCACGTCCAAACACCTTGCGCGCGTCTGGCGTCTGGCCAGCGACGTTGCCGATCTTCCCGCCAGCGGCACGGGGGACGAAGACCTGATCCGCGCGACCCACAAAGCCATCGTCGAAGTGTCGCAAGGGTTTGAATCTTTTGGATTTAACGCCTCGATCGCCAAACTCTACGGCTTCACGGCGGTGATTTCGAAATCCAAAGCAGGCAAAGAGGCCAAGAGTTTTGCCGTAAAAACCCTTGCACAGCTGATGTCCCCCCTCACCCCGCATCTTTCCGAGGAAATCTGGGCACTTCTGGGGGGCACGGGACTGGTTACACAAGCCCCCTGGCCCGTGGCGGACCCCGCGATGTTGGTGTCGGATACGGTCACCATGCCGATCCAGATCAACGGCAAGCGGCGCGACGAGCTGACCATTCCCAAGGACATGCCCAAAGAGGCGCTTGAAAAACTGGTGCTGGCGAACGACGCTGTGATCAAGGCGCTCGATGGCGGGCAGCCCAAGAAACTCATCGTTGTTCCGGGCCGCATCATCAATGTCGTTATCTGATCGCAGAACCATCCTGAAAGCCGCGCTCGTTCTGGGCGCGGCACTCAGCCTGTCTGCCTGCGGCTTCACCCCCGTGTACGGCCCCGAAGGAGCGGGTCTGGCGCTGCGGGGCAAGGTCGCCGTACAAGCGCCCGATGACGCCACAAGCTATGCTTTGGTTGCGCGCTTGCAACGCCGCCTTGGCCTGACGCAAAGTCCCGATTACCGTCTGACCTACACGATCACCACCGCGTCCACCTCTGTCGGTGTGACCGACGAAGAGGCCACAACACGCTACCAGATCACCGGACAGGCGCGCTACAGCCTGACCGATCTGCAAGGCAGCGTTGTGCGCTCGGGCACCGTCAGCAACTTCACCGCCTATTCGGCGATTGGTTCGGATGTCGCGCTGGTGACAGCCCGCGCCGATGCCAACGAGCGGTTGATGGTCATGCTTGCGGATCAGATTTTCACCGGCCTTTTGGGGGCGGTAACAACGCAATGAAACTGTCCCCGCGCGATGCCTTGGCGTTTTTTGCCAACCCCGATCCGCGCCGCGCGGGGCTGTTGATCTATGGCCCTGACGCCATGCGCATCGCCCTCAAGCGCCAAGAGGTGCTGGCCAATCTCGTCGGCCCCGAGGGAGAAGCGGAAATGCGGCTTGAACGCCTTGCCGGCGGCGAGCTGCGCAAGAATGCCGCCGCCCTTCTGGATGCGGTCAAGGCGCAGGGGTTTTTTCCCGGTCCGCGCGCGGTTTTTGTCGAGGATGCGACCGAAACCACCTTTCCCGCCATCGAGGTGGCGCTGAAAGACTGGCGCGAGGGGGATGCGACGATCGTCGTCACCGCCAACCAGCTCAAGGCAACGTCAAAACTGCGCAAGCTGTTCGAGGGGCATCCCAACGCGCTTGCCGTTGCGATCTATGCCGATCCCCCGAGCCGCGCGGAAATCGAGGCGGAGCTTGCGAAGGCAGGTATCCGCAACATCGACCCCGAAGCGATGAAAGACATCGAAGCGCTGGGGCGCGAACTTGATCCCGGTGATTTTCGCCAGACGATGGAAAAGCTGTCGCTCTACAAGCTGGGCGATAGCAGCGCGGTGATCAGCGCGGATGTCCTGAACTGCGCACCTGCCACCATCGAGGCCGAGTTGGACGATCTGCTCAATATCGTGGCCGAAGGGCGCGCGCAGGATCTGGGGCCGATGATGAACCGGATCGAAGGGCAAGGCACCAATGCCGTGACGCTCTCGATCATGGCCATGCGCCATTTTCGCCAGTTGCACGCCGCCGCCGCCCATCCCCAAGGCCCCGCGCAGGGCGTGGCCGCCATGCGCCCGCCGATCTACGGGCCGCGCCGCGACAAGATCCTGCGCCAAGCGCAAAACTGGGGCGTGCAGCGTCTTGAAACCGCGCTTGGCCTGTTGATCGAGACCGACCTGACGCTGCGCTCGGCGTCGCGCGCGCCTGCCATGGCGGTGATGGAACGGGCGCTCTTGCGTCTTTCGATGCTCGCGCGGCGTTAACCTTTCGCACGCGCGATTGAACCAGTCGGTTCAGTGCCTATGTCTGGAGAGCTGAAAGGACACGCAATGATCCCCTACTCTCTCCTCGACCTCGCCCCCGTTCCCGAGGGCACAAGCACCGCCGATGCGTTGCGCAACTCTGCCGATCTCGCCCGACATGCCGAACGCTGGGGCTACACCCGTTTCTGGCTGGCCGAACACCATAATATGGCGGGCATCGCCTCTGCCGCGACGGCTGTGGTGATCGGGCATGTCGCGCAGGCCACCACGACATTGCGCGTCGGGGCGGGGGGAATCATGTTGCCCAACCATGCCCCGTTGCAGGTTGCCGAGGCCTTCGGAACGCTCGCCGAACTCTATGGCGACCGGATCGACGTCGGCCTTGGTCGCGCTCCGGGCACCGACATGGGCACCGCCCGCGCGCTGCGCCGCTCCCTGCCCCATGCGCATGCCAACGGCGACACCTTCCCGCGCGACGTGCAGGAACTGATCACTTACTTTCGCGACCTTCCCGACAGCACCCCCGTGCGCGCCTTCCCCGGCAATGGCACCCATGTGCCTGTCTGGATGTTGGGATCGTCGCTTTATGGCGCGGAACTGGCGGGACGTTTGGGGCTACCCTATGCCTTTGCCTCCCATTTCGCCCCGCAAGCTTTGGAAGACGCCATCGGTGTCTATCGCGCCGTGTTCGAGCCGTCCGAGGCACTGGACAAGCCCTATTTCATGCTCGCCGCCAATGTCTTTGCCGCCGATACCGAACACGAGGCGCACTTCATCCGCACCTCCATGATGCAGGCCTTTGCCAAGCTGCGTATGGGCAAGCCGGGCAGATTGCCCGCCCCTGTGGACCAGATCGACGGCGTCATCCCGCCGCAATTTATCCCTGCCCTGAACGAGGCGCTATCGGTGTCGGCCACGGGGACCAAAGCGCAGGTAAAGGATCAACTGGCCACCATGATCCGCCGCTATCAGCCCGATGAAATCATTCTCAACGGCAATATCTGGGACCACGGGGCACGGCTGCGGTCCTTTGAAATCGCCGCTGAGGTCATGAAAGAGCTTTAAGCGCCCCCAGCCCCGCCTGTCTGCCAGTGGCAAGGCAGGCGGTCAGCAGGTAGCCCCCTGTCGGCGCCTCCCAATCCAGCATCTCGCCCGCCGCAAAGACCCTTGGCATCGCCTTGAGCTCAAGGTCGCCCGTGACGGCCTCCCACCGGATGCCCCCTGCGGTTGAGATCGCCTCATCCAGCGGGCGAAGGGTCACATTTCCCAAGGTTAGAGCCTTGATCGCGCTGGCCAGATCCTCGTGACCACGCGCATATTCCATGACCAGCGCCAGTTTTTCAGGGCCGAAATGGAGCGCCTTGCGCAGCATGTTGGACACTGAAGCCTTACGGTTTCCCTGTGTTAGAGCCTGTCTGACGCGCTCAAGGGGCCAATCCGGTTTTAAATCCACCACCAACGGGTGTCCTGCGCGAATGCCCTTTGACACCGCATAGATACCGCTGCCCTCGAGGCCGCGCTGTGAAATCACGAATTCTCCACGGGATCTATACGCCCCGCAGTGCAGCGCCACATCCTTGACGGGCTGGCCGAATTGCGCGGCCATATGCGACGACCACGCCACGCTGAGCGCTGCATTGGCAGGGGCAAACGGGGCCAAGGGGACACGGTCGCGCAGGATCCCGGCCCATGCCCCATCAGAGCCTAACCGAGCCCAACTCGCCCCGCCCAGCGCCAGAACCGTGACTTTGGGGCGGATCACCAGCGGCCCATCGGGGGTCTCGAAGAGAAAGCCGTCCGACAGGCCGCTCCAGCGCCAGCGACGGCGCAACACCACGCCCTGCGCGGACAACCGCGCCAGCCATGCGCGCAACAAGGGCGAGCCTTTCATCGCAGCTGGAAACACCCGCCCGCTAGAGCCGGTGAAAACCTCCTGCCCCAAGCCCCGGCAAAACTGCATGACTTCTTGTGGGCCAAAGGCGGCAAGCATCGGGCCCAGCGGGCTGCGGGCCTCTTCAAACACCGCACAAACCTGCGCGAGCGGCGCGTCCATGGTGATGTTGAGACCGGATTTCCCCGCCATCAGGAATTTGCGCGCGGGGGAGGGTTTGGCCTCGGCCAGCACGACAGGCACCCCCGCCGCCGACAACACATCCGCCGCCATCAATCCCGCAGGCCCCGCGCCGATGACCAGCGCCTCGACCCGCTCAGCCATTGCAAAGGCTCATGCGACAAGGCCGATCGCGGCGCGCATCTCTGCGTCACGCAACGAAATCTCTTGCCCCAGATAGGGGTCTGCAGCGGCGCTACACATCCACACCAAAGCGGCTGCTGGCCATGTGTCGGGGATATGGTCGTCCCACTCCAATGCCGCAACACGCCCCACACCCGAGGCCTTGATGTCGCGCTGCATCTGCGTGGCAACCGTGCCGGGCGACAGGCCCATCGCACGGATGCCCCGCGCCGCCTCCTCAAGATGCAAAGAGCGCGTGAGCATCGCCGCCCCCGCCTTGGAGGCGCAATAGGCGCTCCAGCCCTCATGCGGGTTATGGGCCGCCCCGGAGGAAACGGTCAGGATCGTGCCGCGATCCATCACCGCCAAAGCGGCCTGCATTCCGTTGAAAACGCCGGTCAGATTGATGTCGATGGCGCGCGCCCAATCCGGTGCTGATGCGTCTCTAATGCCTGCAATAGGCTCGATGACACCGGCATTATTGACCAAAATGTCGAGCCGCCCAAACTGCGTGACGGCCGCCTGCGCCGCGGCGCGCATCACTGCTGCGTCGCACACATCGCCAGGCACCGCATAAGCGGCCTCGCCCAACTCTGCGGCCACATCGCAAACTGCCTCAGCGCTGCGCGCCACCAACACTACCTTTGCGCCTGCCTGTACAAAGGCGCGCGCGGCCTGCGCGCCAATGCCCCGACTTGCGCCCGTGATCAGCGCCACTTGTCCCGTTAGATCTGCCATGCGGTCTCCTTCGCGTTGCGCACAGGTTACGCCAAGCCGCTTGCGGGCGCAAAAGGGTTGCAGCAGGGGAAGTTGACGACTACCTCGAAAAGGGAGCGAAAGGACGGCCTATGACACGCAATCTCGAAGACCTGACGGCGGCGCTGCTGGATGCTGCGCGCAAGGCCGGTGCCGATGATGCCGATGCGATGGCCGTCGATGGCACGTCGATCTCCATTGACGTCAAAAACGGCGTTTTGGAACAGGCAGAACGCTCGGAGGGCGTCGATATCGGGCTGCGCGTCATTGTCGGACGCAAACAAGCCTGCGTGTCCGCCTCCGATACCCGCCTCGAGACGATTGCCATCATGGCCGAGCGCGCGCTGGCAATGGCGCGCGAAGCCCCCGACGATCCCTATCTCGGGCTGGCGGACAAGGGCGATCTTGCGACCTCTTGGGATGTCGAGGCGCTGGAACTTTATGATCCCGGACACGAACCTGCCGCTGCAGATCTGGAAGAAGACGCGCGCCGCGCCGAGGCGGCCGCGATGGCTGTCAGCGGCATCGCGCAGGTGCAATCCGCCTCCGCAGGATACGGGCGGCGGCGCGTGCATCTGGCCGCCAGCAACGGTTTTGCGGGCGGTTACACGCGCTCTGATCGCGGCACAAGCTGCGTCGCGATTGCCGGAAGCGGGACGGGCATGGAACGTGATTATGCCGGCGAAAGCCGCATTTTTCAGGCCGATCTGCCCAGCCCCGAAAGCATCGGCACCCTCGCCGGCGAACGCACGATGCAACGGATGGGCGCGCGCAAACCCAAAACCGGTGCCTATCCGGTGATCTATGACGAACGCGTGTCTTCCTCGCTGATCGGGCATTTGCTGGGGGCGATCAATGGCAGCTCTGTGGCACGCGGCTCAAGCTGGCTTCGCTCTGCGATGGGCGAATTGATCCTGCCCGAAACCCTGTCGATTGTCGAAGACCCGCTGCGCAAGCGCACCGCCGGATCGCGCCCCTTCGACGCCGAGGGCCTGCCTGCGACGCAACGGGTGATCGTTGAAAACGGTGTGCTCAAAAGCTGGATTCTCGACCTGGCCACCGCCCGCCAGCTGGGCCTGCAAAGCACGGCCAACGCGGCGCGCGGCACCTCGGCCCCACCCACACCGTCCATCGGGAATGTGGCTCTAACGCAGGGGAATCAGACACTGGCGCAAATGATTTGCGACATGGGAACCGGCCTCTATGTCACCTCGATGATTGGCTCGTCGATCAATCCCACGACCGGAGATTATTCGCGCGGCGCATCGGGCTTCTGGATCGAGAACGGTGAAATCGCCTATCCGGTGAATGAATGCACCCTCGCGGGCAATCTGCGCGACATGCTGCGCACGCTGACACCGGCCAATGATGCGCGCCTGCACCTGAGCCGCGTGATCCCCTCCCTGCGAGTCGAGGGGTTGATCCTTGCCGGTGAGTGAGACGCTTCAACTTCTGATCGACGCCGCCCGCAAAGCCGGTGCGCTTGCGCTGCCCTACTGGCGCGCCGATCCGCAGGTCTGGCAAAAGGACGACGGCGCCGGTCCGGTGACCGAGGCCGATCTGGCCGTCGATCTGTTTCTCAAGGAATTTCTGACCGCCGCAAGACCCGACTGCGGCTGGCTGTCCGAAGAAACCGAAGACAGCGATGCACGCCTCACCATGCGCGAGGTGTTCATCGTCGATCCGATTGATGGCACCCGCAGTTTCATTGAAGGCGACGGCAACTGGGCCCATTCCATTGCCTTGGCGCGCGACGGGATTGTCACCCATGCCGTGGTCTATCTACCGGTGCGCGACCGGCTGTATACCGCCGAACTCGGGAAAGGGGCCTGCCTGAACGGTGCGCCGATCACCATCGACCCCAAAGTGATCCTGTTCGGGGCCACCGTTTTGACGGCATCTGCCAACCTGAACCCGGCGCTTTGGCCCGGCGGTGTGCCCACCATCGAGCGCAAATTCCGCCCCTCCTTGGCCTATCGGCTCTCGCTTGTGGCGCAGGCGCGCTATCAGGCGATGCTCACGCTTCGCGACACCTGGGAATGGGACGTGGCGGCGGGCACCCTGATCGTCACCGAAGCAGGTGGCACGGTTGTCGACCGCCACGGCCAGATCCCGCGCTTTAACAATCCCCATCCGGCTATTTCGGGCATCGTGGCGGCCAACGAAGCGCTGACCGGCCAGATTACCGACCGGCTGCGGGCCTGATCCTGCCTAAATCGGGCTATATTGCTCCTGATCGTCCGCAACAGCGCGCAGCATCGCCCCCATGATGTCGGGGTCGGCGGCATGCACGCGGCTCCAGTTCGGAATGAAGGGCGTTTCCATCGGGTTTTCGAGGAAAATATCGCCCGAGCGGATGATGTTGGAGGCAAACAATTCCACCGCCCCCTCTTCGGAATGGCGATCCAGATGCAGCCCGTTCATCGCCGCGTCGTGGTAGTAGGTTTCGATCATGTCGAGGGCGATGCGAAAATAGGTCGCTTTGATCGAGCGAAAGATTTCCTCGGAAAAGACGGTGCCATCGGCGGCCAGCTTGCGATAGATCGCCTTGCAGATATCGACGGACATGCGCGACAGGCCCTGGGTCGCATCCTCGGCCGACATGTCCTGATGCTTGTGGTCATAGCGGTCGGAAATTTCGACCTGACAGACCGAGCGCGGGCTGAGGTTGCGCCATGCTTCTGACAACAGTCCGATTTCCAGCCCCCAATCCGACGGGATGCGCATGTCGGGCAGGATCGAGGTGCGCATGGCAAACTCACCCGCGAGCGGATAGCGAAAATCCATCAGGAAATCGAGGTAGTCACGCGGTCCCAGCACTTTTTTCAACGCCACCAGAAGCGGCGAGACCAACAGGCGGGTGACGCGCCCGTTCAGCTTGCCTTCCGCCACGCGCGGATAGAACCCTTTGGACATCTGATAGGGAAAATTGGGGTTGGCCACGGGATAGACCAGCCGCGCCAGCATATCCGCCGAATAGGTCACAACGTCGCAATCATGCACGGCCACCACGGCACTATCGGCGCAGGCCATCGTGTAGCCCATGCAGAACCACACGTTGCGCCCCTTGCCCGGCTCGGCGGGAGACAGCGACATTTCCTTGAGGCGCTGATCCACGGCTTGCAGGCGCGGGCCGTCGTTCCACAGGATCACGTGGTCCTGTTTGAGGCGGGAGAAAAATTTGCGCGCATGGCGATATTCTGCCTCGCTCGCGCGGTCCAGCCCGATGACGATGCGGTGCAGATAGGGCACTTTTTCCAACTCGTCGAGGATTTGCGGCAGCGCCTCGCCCTGCAATTCGGAAAACAGCGACGGCAGGATCAGCGTGATCTTGCGGCTTGCCCCGAAGGCAGCCAGATCGCGCGCCATCTGTTCGGTGGTCGATGAGCGAAGATTGTGCAGCGTGGCGACATGCCCGCCTTGATGGAAATCGGCCAAAAGGCTCTCCTTTGTGTCGCAGTAAGTCGCGGTCGTCAGGTTTTGGCCCCGAAATGGGGGGACAGGATGTCGATCACCGCCCTGTTCCAGCCCGCAGGACCGCTGAGGTCTGTTCTGATCACGCGCCCTTGGGCCTCGCCGTCAAGTGCGGGCAATTCCGCCCCGTGATCATTTTTGATGATAACGCCGTAATCGGCCATTTCGATCATTTCACGATCATTGGGAGCATCCCCCAGCGCCAGCGTGATGGGCGCGGGCCGCGCACGGGCGGTGATTTCCGCCATGCGGCTGGCCTTGGTCGCGCCAAACGACAGGGTGTAAAATCGACCCCCACGCCGCCCGCGCAGACCGTATTTCGCAAGCTCAGCCTCGAAAGCGGCTAGTTCTTCATCCGAGCCAAGCCATATTCCGGGTTCGGAAAACTGCCGCGCGGCGGCGCGGGCCGCCTCTTCGGCAGGCAGACCCGTGTGACGGGCGATCTCCCCCACAGACCAGTCGGAAAAACCCTCAAAACAGGCTCTGATACGGCCCGGAAGGGCGTTCAGGATCGCGATGATTTCAAGGTAGTCTCCCCGATCCTCCCCTGCCTTGGCATGGGCTTCCAGAATTCCGGCACCGTTTTCCACGATAGCGGGCACATGCGGATAGCCAAGCTCTGCGCGCAGGGGCGCGATTTCGGCGGCGGTTTTGGAACTGGCCAGAACCAGCGGCACGCCGTGGTGATGGAGCAGGCGCAGCGCATCTCGCGCCGCCGCATAGGAATAGGTGGAATGGTCCAGCAGAGTGCCGTCGAGATCTGTAAAGACAAGAAAACCGCTCACGGTCGTGTCACCTGTTCCTTTCCTTGTGCGATGCGGCCCGATGTTGATGGCCCCGTTTTGACGGCCCGATGTCGGTGGGCAAATGCCTGCCCGGGCTGCCCCTGTCATCGCCGCCCCATGTTGCTGCGCTGCCGCACAGAAGGAAAGCCCGAAAATCACCCCTCAAAATCGCCCAAGGGTGCGGGCGCGTCCGAGCAGAGGATAGCGCAGTGCCTTGGCTGGCCTTGTTTGCCTGCGTGGCACGGTGCAAAAGGGGAGGAATTGATCCGTTGCGGAGCGCAAGATGTTTGACAGCTTTCACAATTCGACAGGCCGCGCGGGGGCGGTCGCGCGATGACGCTGTCGCCGGCCTTTCGACTCGATGCGCTGTTTTCCAACCGTTCCGACGGGCTGGCCGCACGGCGCCTCGCGCAGGCCGTTGCGCAGGGCGAAATCACGAAGCAAGAACACGATGCCCGCCTTGCTTTGCACCTGCCCGAGCGCCCCAAAGGCGATCTGATCTGGGTTCACGTGTCCGATCCCACCTCGACACCGGCGGTGTTCGAATTGATCGACCGGCTCAGCGATGCCGAAGCAGGGCTGAGTTTTCTGGTCACCCATGCCCAACACGGGGTCACCGCGGCCTGCGCGCGCGATGTGATCTGCCAGCCTTTGCCGATTGACCGCGGCCCTGCGGTGACACGGTTTCTCGACCATTGGGCGCCGTCGATGTGCATCTGGGTCGGGGCAAACATCCAGCCCCGGCTGCTGGCAGCGACCCTTGCGCGCAAACGGCAGGTTTTCGCACTGGATACGCCGAATGCCACGCCGCTCGATGCCAGTCGCGGCCTGTTTCACCGTGCCCTGACGCGCGCCGTCCTTCGCCATTTCGACTGGACCATCATCGGAGATGCGGCCTCGCAAAAGCGGTGGTTGCAGGCGGGGATGCGCGTCGAGAAATCCGAAGTGCTTGGCTTTATCGAAGAAGGCGCGAGCGTGCCCGCAGGCAATGCCGCTGAACGCGCGGAGATGGCCGAGGTCTTTGGCACGCGCCCGCTTTGGTTGGCAAACCACCTCGCCGAGGGCGAGGACCTTCCGGTGCTTCATGCCCAAAAAGCCGCCCTGCGCCGCGCGCACCGCCTTTTGGCCGTGATCGTGCCCGACGATCCCGACCGTGGTGCGCAAATTGCCCGTCAAGCGCACGACATGGGCATGACGACCGCGCGCCGCGCTTTGGACGAAGCCCTGCGCACCGAGACGCAAATCTACATCGCGGATACCGAAGGCGAATCGGGGCTGTGGTATCGCTTGTGCCCGATTTCCTTTTTGGGTCAGAGCCTTGTCAACAACGGGGGCATCGACCCCAGCGGCGCGGCGGCGCTTGGATCCGGCGTCTTGCACGGGCCGAATATCTCCGACTATGCCCTGGCCTATTCCAAACTGGCCAGTGCGGGGGCCGCGCGGCGCGTGCGCTCGCCCCTCGAACTGGCGCGCGAGATCGAGGCGCTTTTGTCCCCGGACCGTGTCGCCGCGATGGCACATGCGGCCTGGGAAGTCACCTCGGCGGGAGCGGATGTGACCAACCGCATCGTGTCACTGGTCATCGCCGCGCGGGACGCCGAAGGAGAAAGCTGATGCGACCACCAAAGTTTTGGGACAACCCGCCCGCCCATCCCGGCTGGCAAGCCAGGCTGCTTGCGCCGCTCGCCCGCCTCTATGCGCGCGAGACCGCCAAACGCGTAGCGCGCAGCGGGTATCGGGCGCCGGTGCCTGTGATTTGCGTGGGCAATATCAACGCTGGCGGCACCGGAAAGACCCCCACGACCATCGCCCTGGCGCAATATCTGGGTGCCAAAGGTCTGGCGGTGCATGTCGTGTCGCGCGGCTATGGCGGCAGTTTGAGCGGCCCGGTGCAGGTGGATGAACGCAGGCACAAAGCCACGCAAACGGGCGACGAGCCCCTTTTGCTGGCCGCCTTTGTGCCCACCTGGGTCGCCAAGGAGCGCAGCGAAGGGGTCAAAGCCGCCGCCGCTGCGGGCGCGCAGGTCATCTTGCTGGATGACGGGCATCAGAACCCTTCTGTCGTCAAAGACGCCAGCCTGATTGTGGTCGATGCGGCCAGCGGCTTTGGCAACGGGCGAGTGATTCCCGCAGGGCCGCTGCGCGAACCCGTGGCCGCAGGACTGGCGCGCGCGGATGTGGTAGTGTCGATCGGCGATCCGGCGGCGCAGGACAGCTTCGATGCGCGCTGGCCCGACATTGCGCTTCCAAGGGCGCGCGGGGCAAACATTGCGCTTCCAAGAGCGCGCGGGCAACTTGCCCCCCTTGCCACTGGCATGGATTGGGACGGGCTCCCCGTCATGGCCTTTGCGGGCATCGGGCATCCGGCCAAATTTTTCGCCACACTACGGGGTCTGGGGGCCAATATCTTGCGTGCCGAAGCGCTGGATGATCACCAACCGCTCAGCGAGGCGCTGATGAAACGGCTCGAACTTGAAGCCTTTGCTTTGGGCGCACAGCTGGTGACAACGGAAAAAGACGCAGTGCGACTGCCTGCGTCTTTCAGGATGAAAGTGCTCACCCTGCCTGTGCGTCTGGAGCTGGAAGACTGGACCCCGATTGATGCCATGTTGGCAAAAATCGGGATCAGTTAACGCCGCTTAGCCCGCGTCAGCCAGTTTTTCGTCAAGGATCGCCGCGAAATCTTCGTAGGTCATGTTGGAATATTTTTCGCCGTTGATCACGAAAGAGGGCGTCGCGTTGATGTCATCCGCGGTGGCGTTCTTTTCGAAATTTGCCACCATAGCCTGCGCCATTTCGCCGTCGTTCATACAGGTGTCGAGCTGGGCATCGCTCAGCCCCGCTTTTTTGCCGATGGTGCGCAGATTCGACACGATTTCCATCGGGTCCTTGCCACCCCCGATCCAGCTGGCCTGTTCTTCGTAGAGCATATCCGCAATGCCGAAGTAGCGCATTTCACCGCCACAGCGCGCGATCATTGCCGCCCAAAGACCGAATTTGTCGAAAAAGATCTCGCGGTAGACAAATTTGATCTTGCCGGTGTCGATGTAGTTTTCCTTGAGCTGACGATACACGGTGGTGTTGAACGCGGCGCAGTGCGGGCAGGTAAAGGAGGCGTATTCGATCACCTCGACCGCTGCGTCCATATTGCCCTGCACCATATCGGGCACCATATCGGTGTCGACCGCAGGGGCGTCCTGAGCATTGGCCGGAGTGATCAGGAAATCCGTAACATCGGAAGAACCGGTGCGGGTCAGGGAAATCGCGCCACCCAAAGCAGCAAAGCCGAAAGTGATGAGCGCATTGCGTCGGTTGATCATGTCATGCCTTCAAGTCTGTTTATGTTTCGTCAGAACGTTTCGCGCGAGCTGTTCAAGCGCCGCGCGCAGGGCGTCGCTTTCGACCCCTGTCGTCAAATCGGTGGCCTGCGAAAACACCGCCGGATCGGGGCGTTTGATCGCAGTCTTGGGGGCGTGGCCGAATTGCACCCGCCCTTCGGAAAAGCCCGTCGGAGCCGTTTGGGTCACGCGAATATCGGAAATCGCGTTGTAGCCATAACAGGCATTGACCCGCTCTTTGATCTTGGGCACCTCGGCCTGCACCATCGGCGCAAAAGACCCCGTCGTCAGCAAGGTAAGCACAGCGCCAAATCCCTTTTGACGCCCGTAGGTCACTTTGACAGGGCGCGCCATCGACGCCGTTGCCTCGCCCACAATTTCCACCCAATTGGTTAACAAACGGCTTTCAGCAAAGCCGCGCGCCTCGGAGGCTTTGCGCACCTGCGTCGACACCAGCCCCGAGGTCCGTTCGAACCCGCGCTTGCGCCGCTTGGCAAATGTGATCTCTGAGGTGCTCTTGCCCATCTGGCCTATCCGTTGTTTGACCCTATTGTACGGGCATCGTCGCTGCATACCAGACAGAAGCGGAAATGGGGGGCTAAAGATTGCGTGAAAGTGAACGGAGCGAGAGCTTGTTGGACTGGTACGACACCCATGCCCGCGCCATGCCGTGGCGTGTTGGCCCCGCCGACAGACGCGCAGGTCAGCGCCCCGACCCCTATGCCGTCTGGTTGTCCGAAGTCATGCTGCAGCAGACGACAGTGGCCACCGTTAGAGACTATTTCAGGCGTTTTATCGCTTTATGGCCGACCGTCGACGATCTGGCGGCTGCCGAGGACGCCGATGTCATGGCCGCTTGGGCGGGGCTTGGGTACTACGCGCGGGCGCGCAATTTGCTCAAATGTGCGCGGGTGGTCAGCCGTGATCTGGAGGGCCGGTTTCCGGCCAGTCTGGCGGGATTGTTACAGCTTCCGGGCATTGGCCCCTATACCGCCGCGGCACTCGCCTCGATCGCGTTCGACCTGCCCGAAACCGTTGTCGACGGCAATGTCGAGCGGGTGATCTCGCGCATCTTTCGGGTGGAGACGCCGCTGCCGACTGCAAAGCCCGAACTTACCGCGCTCGCGCAACGCCTCACGCCCGCCCAGCGCCCGGGTGATTACGCCCAAGCGATCATGGATCTGGGGGCAACCATTTGCACACCGCGCAATCCTGCTTGCGGCATTTGCCCGTGGCGCGCGGGCTGCGCGGCGCAGGCGGCTGGTGTACAGGCCGACCTGCCGCGCAAAGTGCCAAAAGCGGTGAAACCGACGCGTCGGGGCGAGGTCTATGTCACCCGCAACGCGTCGGGCGACTGGTTGTTGGAAACGCGCCCCGAAAGGGGGTTGCTGGGGGGCATGCTGGCCTTTCCGACGAGCGACTGGTCACAAGACCCGGCACCCGCGCCCCCCTTCGAGGCCGACTGGTGCAGCATCGGCACCGTCAAACACACCTTCACCCATTTTCACCTGCTGCTTGAGGTGCACACCGCCGACGCAGGCCAAAAGAACCCCACGCGCGGCACTTTTATCCCCGACAGCCGCTTTCGCGCCGCAGATTTGCCAACGCTGATGCGAAAGGCATTTGACCTTGCGCAAGCGACTTCGGACAATGCGCAGGCATCGCACAAGCGGCCCGTTAATCCGGTACCGGAGGTCCCATGAACAGAGCCCAGATCAGCCCCCGCAATGCCCTGCCCTTCTGGATGTCGCTGGGCGTGGTTCCGCTTGTCCTCATCGGCGCGCGGTTGGGGGGCGCCTGGCCGCTCCTCGTGCCCGCCTACGCCTGGTGGATGACCTCGCTTCTGGATGTCGCCCTGGGCCAGAACGACGCAAATCCCGATATCGAAACCCCCGACAGCGCGCTGACATGGTATCGTGCCGTGACACTGATCTGGTTTCCCGTGCAACTCTGCCTGATCTTCGCGACACTGGCCTATGCCAGTTGGTCGGACCATCTGGTCTGGTGGGAAAAGCTGGTGCTGTTCTTCAGCCTTGGCGTGTCCTCGGGATCCATCGGGATCGTCTATGCCCATGAATTGCTCCATCAGGGCAGCAAGCTGGAACGCTGGCTGGGGGATTTGTTGCTTGCCTCGGTGATGTATTCGCATTTTCGCACCGAGCACCTGTTGGTACATCATCGCCATGTGGGCACCCGGCGCGATGCGGTCACGGCATTGTATAACGAAGGGTTCCACCGCTATTTCTGGCGTGTACTGCGGGAATGTCCGCGCTCGGCCTGGCAGGCGGAGGCTGCGATGCTCGCGCGGCGCGGTCTGTCGCCCTGGTCCCCCGCCAATCCGCATTTTCGCTATTGGGCGCTGCAATGCGCCTTTCTGATAGCGGCGCTGCTGGTGGGCGGTGTTGCAGGGCTGGGATGGTTCCTGTTTCAGGCCTTTGTCGCCATCTGGCAGTTGGAATTGACCAATTATGTGGAACACTACGGGCTGACGCGCGAGCATTTGGGCAACGGCAAATACGAATGGGTCAAACCGCGCCATAGCTGGAATTCCGCACAGACCGCGTCGAATTGGTTGTTGATCAACCTGCAACGCCACTCCGATCACCATTACCGCCCCGACCGCCGCTTTCCCTTGTTGCAAACCTACGCCGAAGACGAGGCCCCGCAGCTTCCGCACGGCTATCCGCTGATGACAACGCTGGCGATGATCCCGCCGCTGTGGCGGCGGCGCATGAACCCCCTGGTGCGCGCATGGCGGCGCAAATATTACCCCCATATCGAGGATTGGAGCGCCTATAAAGCTGGCACCAATCCCCTGCCCCGCCTGTAGACATGTGGCTCAAAACCGGGGGTTAGGGTCAAAAAAAGGCCCTGCCAGCGCAAACGCGGACAGGGCAAGGGGGATGCTTGGAGAGTCAGGACCCAAGCATCGGCGGTAGCCTTGTTGGGACGAGCGACGGACCGCTCGAACCGAATTTGTGAAATCTGATGGAAAGGCGCTGCTTAGTTCAGCTCGGCGCGGATTTGTTGGCGCAGCAAGTCGATGGGCACCTGTTGACCATCGCGCTTGTACGTCCAATAGGTCCAGCCGTTGCACGAGGGCGCGCCCTCAAGATGGGCACCAACCTGATGGATCGACCCTTTGATGTCATTGCCCACCAGCGTGCCATCGGCGCGCACTTTGGCCTTGTGACGACCGTTCAGCGACACCAGTTCCTCACCGGGGCGCAGCATGCCGCGCTCGACCAATTGGCCAAAGGGCACACGCGGCTCGGCGCGTTTCGAGGTGGAGACAGCCAGCGCGTCCTTGTCGTATTTGCGCACCCGCGACAGGCGCTTTTCGGCCACAACGCGGTATTTGTCCTCGCGCTCGATCCCGATGTAATCGCGGCCCAGCATCTTGGCGACAGCGCCGGTGGTGCCTGTGCCAAAGAAGGGGTCGAGAACCACATCCCCGGGATTGGTGCAGCCCACCAGAATGCGGTGCAGCAGGCTTTCGGGTTTTTGCGTGGGATGGGCTTTGTCGCCGTTGTCATCCTTGAGCCGCTCGCCGCCATTGCAGATCGGCAGCACCCAATCGGAGCGCATCTGGATGCCCTCGTTCAGGGCTTTGAGCGCCTCGTAGTTAAAGGTGTATTTGGCACCTTCGGTTTTGGTCGCCCAGATCATCGTCTCATGGGCATTTGTCAGGCGCTTGCCGCGAAAGTTCGGCATCGGGTTGGATTTGCGCCACACCACATCGTTGAGAATCCAGTAGCCCTCGTTTTGCAGGCTCGCCCCAACGCGGAAAATATTGTGATACGATCCGATCACCCAAATCGCGCCATTCGGCTTGAGAATGCGGCGCGCGGCCTTAAGCCACTGGGTGGTGAAGCTGTCGTAGACTTTGAAACTGTCGAATTGATCCCAAGCATCGTCCACTGCGTCGACTTTGGAATTGTCGGGGCGATGCAGGTCGCCGCGCAGCTGAAGGTTATAGGGCGGGTCCGCAAAGATCAGGTCAACAGAGCCTTCGGGAAGGCTGTTCATGACCTCGATGCAATCACCGGCCAATATCTCGTTCAAAGGCAGCACGGGGGCCACCTTGGGGGTCTTGGTTTTCATCTACTGCCTCGTTTTTCGCGCCGTTTTTCGGCGTCGGATGCGCCCCTTTTCGGGGTCACGTTATGAGATCAAAGATGAGTCATTTGGGATTCGTGGTCAATTTCTTTATTGAATCAGTGCCTTACGATTTAATCTTGATACAAGATATTGTGTACCGGTTTGAACGAACGCCTATGGTGAGGGGTGACACCAAATTCTCGTAAGCCTTCTAGATGCAATTTTGTCCCATAGCCCGCGTTGCGCTCCCATCCATAATTCGGATGCTGTTGCGCAAGGGTAACCATCAGCGCATCGCGCCAGTTTTTCGCGACAATCGACGCCGCAGCGATCGACAACACCCGCGCATCGCCTTTGACCACGGCCTCGCCCGCGATTCCCAATCCTGCGGGCATCCTGTTCCCGTCGATCAGCGCGTAATCTGCGCGGTGGCGCAGCCCGGCCACCGCGCGTTCCATCGCCCGCAAAGACGCCTGCAGGATGTTGATTTCATCAATCTCCGCAACGGTGCACTGCGCGATGGACACATCGGCCAGGGCCATAATCTCCGCCGCCAGCGTTGCGCGCCGCTTGGCACTCAATGCTTTGGAATCATTCAAACCCGCAGGAATGCGATTCGGGTCAAGGCGCACCGCGCAGGCCACAACAGGTCCGGCAAGGGGACCACGGCCGACTTCGTCCACCCCCACGATTCGGGTGTATCCACGGGCATGTGCCGCCATCTCGAAGGTAAAATCAGGGACTGTTTTCATATGCCGTTGAAACCGCGCAATCCGCCCTTTCGCAAGTAAAAAAGGGCAGATGGATCTCCACCTGCCCCAGTTGACGCGGCCCATGGGGACACGGGTCACCGCGTATTCGAACGGCTTAGCGACGCGCGGTGGTCGTCGTCACCGAGTAGCCGTAGTTGTTGAGACACCCGAGGTCGTAGATGTCGTGACGCCCCCGCGAATCGCGCAGCGTGTCTTCGCAAGCGACCGGCAACGGATGGGCCGAGCGGCGCTGGCTTGTCAGGCAATGCGCATCGACCACGGTGCGTTGCGGTGCGTTCCAATGGCGCGCTTGCATATTGTTGACCGACAGCAAGCAGCTTGCGGGAATGTCCCAATTGTTGGCGCGATCATCCCGCTGCCCGTCCCGGGGCCAGCGGTCGTCATCGCGGCTGGGCGGCTTGGGCTTTACAGGGTCGGGTTTGGAGGCGGATTTTTTGCTATCGCTCACGGCCTTGCCGATCACGTAGAGCGTCAATAGTCCGCCCAGCGCTTTCACGACATCGGCCTCGTCAGCGCGGGCGGGCGTTGCAGCCAGACCGCTCATCGCCATGGAAAAAGCCACAAGACCGGCCACAAAGCGCGGCGTGCGGCGGGGTGCCCTGGGGGGCGTGGAACGGGATGTTGAAAGCATATGCATGGGCCTGACCTCTTCGTGGAAGTGACGCGCCGCCCTCGGGAGGCGCTGATGGGTCAGCTTTGGACCAATTCACGAAAATCGGGCAATAACAGCGGGATGTCATAGGATAACCCGCGCTCTGCGTGCCGTTGTTATTGAATAGCAACCCGCTTTGGCGCAGACAGTCGGGTATGAAACCACATCATTCCCCCCGCACGTCCACCGCGCTGATTGCCGCCATGCTCTTTGCATTGGGAACGGCGGGCGCGGCGCAGGCGGCCTGTTTTGCCGATTACAAAGCCAAGCGCGATGACCCGCTCAAGCTGCACTACGGTGTCGCGGAGGTCAGCGATGCGGCGTGCTCCAAGCAAGGTGCCGCCAAAGTGCTTGCCCCGCGCCTTGCGGGTGATGGCTGGGTGTTGCTCAATGTGCTATCGGTCTTTGGCCCCGATAAACTTGATGAGGTGAAATCCAGTGCCGGTGACTACTTCCTCCGCTATTGATACGCGCCACGGCACGCGGGTGATTGCCCTTGGCATGGGCGCGGTGGTGCTGATCCTGCTGATCGCGGCCGTGCTGCTGTTTGTGAACCTGCCCGATGCCGGGGTCTTTAATGCGCGCGTCGAACAGATCTTTATTGAGAACGACGGGCTGACCTCGGGCAGCGATATCCAGCTTTTGGAAATCCTCGCGCAGTCGGGCACGAGTTTTGCGCAAATCCTGCAAAGCTACCGGATGGTGATTTTCGTGCTGCTGGTCTTTGCTACCGCCTTGCTCGTCGCTGCGCTGGTCTTTTTGCTGACCATCATCGGACTGAACAAGCGCATGGGCGAAGTCGAGCGGCAGGGCATCGAAGTGTCCTCCTTGCTGATTTCGCGCGCCGAGAATACCGTCTACCTCAATAACATGGAATTCAAACTGACGCCTGCAGCAATCGAAACGCTTTCGGTGCTGGCGGAGGCACGGATGGACGAGGACGTCATGTCCGGTGCCCAGATCGAAGCGGTGATTTCAGGGCGCACCGCCGCCGATTGTGACGAAGCCGCAGGGGCCACCCGCATCAAACGCCTGCGCGATTCTCTGGGCAATCAGATGGTCAGCGAGCTGCTGGTCAAAAACATCGCCCGCCAAGGCTATATGCTATCCGTCCCGCGCGATGTGATCCGGATGCTTTAAAGTTCAAGAAAGTAGGGATCGACCCTGCGCCAGAACAACAACAGGTCCTCGCAGGTCGCGGGCGTGCGCCCCATGGCCTCCAGCGCGAAACAATCCGCCGCCACCATCGCCGCCAAGCGAAAGCCCCGCGACGCTGTCTTGGATACGAATTCATCCTCGACACGGCTGGCCGCTGTCGTCAGCGCAAAGCAAATGGCCAGAGCCGGCGCTTGTGGCCACCCCAGCGCGAGATCGCGGACCAATGCGCGCGCAGGTCCGGTGTCCGGATCAGACAGCGCGGCCAGCGCTACCTCTGTCATCGCATCGAGTTTATCGTCGCGCATCTGCCGTCAACTTTTACACCACCAAACTTCACTACCAAAGCCGCGCCCCGCAACACTTAAAGCCAACGGCGCGTGCCCCGTTCCTGTTGCGCGATGTCAAATTGGTGACCCCGACTGGATTCGAACCAGTAACCTGCCCCTTAGGAGGGGGCTGCTCTATCCAGTTGAGCCACGGGGCCGATAGACGTGTTTTTGGGGGATTGCCCCTGTGAGAGCAAGGGATTTGTCTAACTTGTCAGAGTGATAGAGCCGTAAAACAGAAATGGGGGAGCGTTTTGGCCCACCGCTCCCCCTTTATCCGAAACCGCGCTGAGACTTAGAGAGCTTGCAGGACGATCCGGAACTATGCGGGCACGCGGCCCTCTGTTAGCGCTATCATAGCCAAGCGCGTTCCTTTGGACAAGCCCTCTTTTCCATGTATTACTACGCCGATAGATGAAATTCCGAGGAAGACCCAAGTGACCCGCGAAAACCCGACGCCTGCCGTGCGCCCACTTACCCTGCGCGATGTGTCCGAGGCGTCTGGCGTCTCGGAAATGACCGTCAGCCGCGTGCTGCGCAATCGTGGTGATGTGTCGGAAGCCACGCGCGCCAAGGTGCTCGAAGCCGCCAAGACTTTGGGCTATGTGCCCAATAAAATTGCAGGGGCGCTGGCCTCGTCGCGTGTCAATCTTGTCGCGGTGATCATCCCCTCCCTGTCGAACATGGTGTTTCCCGAGGTGATGATGGGGATTTCCCAGATCCTTGAGGACACAGAATTGCAACCCGTGGTTGGCGTCACGAATTACAGTCCCGAGCGCGAGGAAAAAGTGCTCTACGAAATGCTGTCGTGGCGCCCGTCCGGCGTCATTATCGCGGGGCTGGAACACACTGAGGCCGCGAAGGCGATGCTGGGGGCCTCGGGCATTCCGATTGTTGAAATCATGGATGTGGACGGCGAACCGATTGATTCGATGGTCGGCATCTCCCACCGCCGCGCAGGGCGCCATATGGCCACCGCCATTGTCGAGGCAGGATATCAGAAAATCGGGTTTCTCGGGACCAAAATGCCCCTCGACCACCGTGCGCGCAAACGCTTCGAAGGTTTCACCGAAGCGCTGGCAAAATCCGGTCTCGAAGTGGCCGATAGCGAATTTTACGATGGTGGCTCGGCGCTGTTGAAAGGGCGCGAAATGACGCAAGCGATTCTCGCGCGCTCCCCCGAGCTTGATTTCCTCTACTATTCCAATGACATGATCGCCGCCGGCGGGCTGTTGTACCTGCTGGAAAAGGGCATCGACATCCCCGCGCAGATCGGTCTTGCTGGGTTCAACGGCGTCGAGCTTTTGGACGGGTTGCCGCGCAGCCTTGCGACGATGGATGCGCATCGTCTCGACATCGGGCGGGCGGCGGCGGAAATCATCGCCCGGCGCGTCGAGGACCCCACGACTCCGCCCGGCGAAGTTGTCGTACTCAAGCCGTCAATTGATTTCGGCGACACCCTCAAGCGTGTGAAAAAACGCCCCGACCTGTAAAGCCCGCAGATCGGGTGCGCGCCAGCTGCGCGCCCGGTCAGCACCGGGACGCACCACCTGAAACCCAGCCGCAAAAGCGCAAAA
Source organism: Aquimixticola soesokkakensis (assembly GCF_900172375.1). Taxonomy (GTDB): domain Bacteria; phylum Pseudomonadota; class Alphaproteobacteria; order Rhodobacterales; family Rhodobacteraceae; genus Aquimixticola; species Aquimixticola soesokkakensis. The sequence continues at coordinate 80,061 of NZ_FWFS01000014.1, forward strand.
GACCCGCAGCAAACTGCGGGTCTTTTTAGCGACACAAGTGTAGAGCGACACATAGTTTAGCACGGCATTGCAAACGCGCTAAAGCCTCCGGGCGCATCGAGCGTTTTGGCATGATGATACCAGCCGAAATGCCGCGCCTGAAAGGCTATCGTATTCCTCGAGAAGCGGTTGGACTTGCACCGTTTCTGTTCCGGTGTGTTACTCATGTTATGCGGCGAGTTTTTCGAACGCCACGGGTGATTTGCCATCCAATGCTGAATGGCGCCTGCGCGGGTTGTAGAAGCCGTTGATGTATTCGAACACCGCGACCTCGACATCCCGGCGTGTTTGCCATGTGTTTTGCCAGATCAGCTCG
>NZ_FWFS01000021.1 GCF_900172375.1 Aquimixticola soesokkakensis
CCTGTCGAGCAGCGCGGTTGTCATCTTGGCATCGCCGAAGACGCTGGGCCATTCGCCGAAAGCTAGGTTAGTTGTGACGATGATCGAGGTGCTTTCATAGAGCTTGCTGATCAGGTGGAACAGGAGCTGACCGCCGGTCTGGGCGAAGGGCAGATAGCCGAGCTCGTCGAGGAGTGAGACATCGCGTCGCCATGCGTTCGAGACCGATGGCGAACAAGTCGAGGCGGGAGATGAGATCGGCGGTTCGTCCTTGGCGTTCTGCGCGGGCTTCGGCGTCCAGCTTATTCACCAAGTCTACCACATTGAAGAACCTGCCGCGGCGACCAGCCCGGATGCAGGCTCGCGCAATACTGACGGCGAGATGGGTCTTGCCGGTGCCTGTGCCGCCGATCAGGACGAGGTTGCGCTGGTGATCCAGGAAGTCGCCGGAAGCCAGATCTCGGATCAAGGTCTCATTCACCTCGGCGGTCTCGAAGTCGAACTCTTCCAGCTCCTTGGCCAAGGGTAACTTGGCGATGGTCATTTGGTATTTGACCGACCGCGCTTGCTTCTCGCGTATCTCGGCGGTGAGCAGATCGCCAATGATCTGCTGGGGTTCATGCTGGCGTTTGACGGCGGTGGTCAGCACCTCGTCATAGGCGGCCCTCATTCCGTAGAGCTGCAGCGTTCCCGTCGTGCCGATGGCACGCCAATGGAATGTGGCACGCCCTTGGCGTGACGCATCGATTACGTCGGATCGTTCCATCTGTTTGTCTCCTCAAGCTGTCATATCGGTTACAGTCGGCAACGGGCTCGCAGGCCAGCTTCAGTGCATCCGGTGTGGTGATGGTCAGGGGCGGTGGCGGCTCGTCGTGCTGGAAGCACGCCTCTGGCGTGACGCCGGGCCAGGATGTTCAGCACGACACCGGCGGAATAAACGTTGTGGGACAGAGCCTCGGCACAGGCGGCTTCGACTGCCTCGACCCCGTCAGTCAGCACCGCGCTCAGGATGTCGACCATCTGCCGGTCGCCGCCGGGTTGGCGTTCAAGTTTGCGCCACACGCGATGGATCGAGAGAGGCAAGTCCCATTCCTTGAAGGGCGCGCCGTTGCGCAGGGCGCCGGGCTTGCGCGCCAGAACGGGGATGTAATGCAAGGGATCGAAGACGGTTTTGTCCCGCCCGAAAGCCCGAGTATGGCTGCCGACGATCCGGCCGTCCTGCCAACATTCCAGCCGGTCAGCATATGCATTCGCCATTGTCTCTCGAACCAATGGCGTTCCAATGGCTCATTCTCGACCGGCCGCCCCACGGCGCGGGCGTCGACCGAGTATCGGTTCTTGTCGAACCGCACGAGGCAGGTCTTGGACACCGATGCGGGAATGGCATGGAATCCATCGAAAGGGCCGACGTAAGGCACAAGGCTTGGGCGTTCCTCTTCGAACATCCCCCAGATCGTCTTGTCGCGCAACTCCGGATGTTTGTTCGCCTTGGCATAGGCCAGGCAGCGATCCTCCAGCCAGGCGTTCAACTCGGCATAGGATTTGAACTTCGGTCGCGGCACGAAGAAGCGCCGCCGGATCACACCCACCTGGTTCTCGACTTGGCCTTTCTCCCAACCCGAGGCCGGGGTGCAGGGCCGTTCATTGAGGCGCCATTGGTTCAAGCCCAATGGACGGCGGATCGACCAAGTAGTGCCCGCACATCTGCTGGAAACGCCGGTTATAGGCGCGATCCTTGCCAACGAAGATCGCATCAACGGCGGTCTTCATATTGTCGTAAATCCCGCGCGAGCACGCCCCGCCAAAGAAGGCAAACGCCTTATCATGGGCGTCGAACACCATCTCCTGCGTCTCGCGCGGATAGGCTCGGAAATACGGCATTCGGCTGTGACACAGGCGCACATGGGCGACCTTTACCGTCGTGGTCACGCCATCGATCAAGACGATCTCATGGCTCCAGTCGAACTGATAGGCCTCGCCGGGATCGAAGCTCAGCGGCACATAGGCCGCCGCCGAGGCTTCCCGTGTCGCCTTCGACCAACTGGCCGCATAACGTCGAACTGCATCATAGCTGCCGTCATAACCCCGGTTGCGCAACTCTTCGTAAATCCGAACCACCGTCAGGCATTGCCGCTTGGGCTGCCGGTCATTCTCGGCCAGCATCTCATCCAGATCGGACCGCCACGGATCGATCTTGGGGCGCGGCTGGGTGGAGCGGCCATAGCTGAACTCGGTTGCTCCGGACCGGACCACTTTGCGCACCGTGTTCCGCGACACGTGCAGTTCCCGGCAAATCTGCTTGATCGACTTCCCTTGGATGAAATACGCCCGTCTGATCTTCGCAATCGTCTCCACAACCAACATCTCCATCGCGCTCCCTCATGCAACTGAGAAAGCATCAAATCAGAAATATCAGGGGGGTCACTTTTGGACGCCGATTACCCCAATACTGGGGTCAATCTTGCATGCCGGTTCACA
>NZ_FWFS01000015.1 GCF_900172375.1 Aquimixticola soesokkakensis
GGCCGAAATCCCGCTCGACCCCGTCGAGGAAATCCTCGGCGATATCGATGTCTCGCTGGGTGGTGAAACGCCCGATGTGGGCGAGGATAGCGACATTTCCGTCGACCTTGGACCCGTGGAAGCCGAAATCCCGCTCGACCCGGTCGAGGAAATCCTCGGCGACATAGACGTCTCGCTGGGCGGCGAAACGCCCGATGTGGGTGAGGATAGCGACATTTCCGTCGACCTTGGACCCGTGGAAGCCGAACTCCCGCTCGACCCGGTGGAGGAAATCCTCGGCGATATCGACATCTCGCTGGGCGGCGAAACGCCAGATGTTGGCGAGGATAGCGACATCTCTGTCGACCTCGGACCCGTGGAAGCGGAGATTCCGCTCGATCCGGTCGAGGACATCTTGGGCGATATCGACGTCTCGCTGGGTGGTGAAACCCCCGATGTGGGCGAGGAGAGCGACATTTCCGTCGACCTTGGACCTGTGGAAGCGGAGATTCCGCTCGACCCGGTCGAGGAAATCCTCGGCGATATCGATGTCTCTTTGGATATTGATAGCCTCTTTAACCTTTCCTCAGTCTTAACCACGCAGACTGAGGCGGAAGAAGGAGCGACCTCCTCGCTCGATTCGTCGTCTTTACTGGAGGAAACTCTGGGCGCCTCGACGGGGTCTGCGAGTGGGGACGCAAGTGCCGATATTCCGGCTCCTGAGGGCGATGTTTCGCTTGGGTTTGGACTTTTGCCTTGGGGCGAGCAGGATGGGTCAAGCGGTTTGGGTTCCTTCTCATTGTTTTGAGAGGGCTTATGATTCAGCAGGCACGCGCGGAGATACCGCGGCTTCCATTGATTGCGGCGACGATCTCGATCGTGATTTTCGAGCTCATCATCCCGCTCACCGTGCAGCAGGTCTATGATCGGTTTATTCCGAACCAAAGCCTGAGCTCGCTGAACGTCCTTGTCGCAATCGCATTGCTGTGTCTGTGCGCCGAGGCGTTCCTACGGTGGGCCCGCAGTGTTTTGCTGGGTTTGCAGGGGGCAAGTTTCGCCCATCGCGCGGGATGCCAGGTCATGGGGTCGCTCTTATCGGGGCGAATCGAAACCGCGCAAAAACAGGGGGTTGGCGGCAAACTGGCGCTCTTGAACCTTGTGCGCAGCTACCGCGAAGAAGGCAGCGGCCAGCGCATTATCGTATTGGCCGAAATCGTGATCATTCCCCTCACACTGGGCTTGATCGCGATGATTGCCGGGCGACTGGTTCTGGTGCCGCTTGGGCTGATCCTGCTGTTTGTGATCTATACGCTGATCGCGGGATCGGCGCTTTTTGATGCCAAGCAACGTCGTCAAAGCAGCGATGCGTCGCGGATTGATCTGATGGTCGAGATCCTGGGCGCGACCCAAACAATCAAAGCGCTCTCCGTCGAGCGCAATATGGTCGGCCTCTACGAGCAGAAAAAATACGCAAGCTCCCTAGACCACCTGGAGGTCAGCCGCCGCCAGACCTTTCTGTTCGATCTCACCAACAGCTTTTCAACGCTGCTAATTTTCAGCGTGATCCTCTTTGGGGCCTATCTGACCGTTGAAGGCAACATCACGGTTGGCGCCATGATTGCGTCGATCATCCTGTCGGGCCGCGCGATGCCGCCGCTGCAAAAGGCCCTTGGGATGTTGAACCGCCGCCAGGAGCATCAGGTCGAGGCCAAACAAGTTGAAGCGCTTTTAAGCGTTGTGCCCGCGACAAACGCCCTGCCTCGCGATGAGTGCCCCGAAAATATGGGGCTCTTTGCATTGAGCGCGCTGACCCTGCATCACGAGCACCAGACAGCCGACCATCCCCTGCTGATCGACAGCGCGACGCTTGACTTCCCGCGCTTTGAAATGAGCGTCTTGCAAGGGGCCCCGCATGGCGCGCTCACCCGGGTCTTTCGCGCATTTTCGGGACTCCACTCTGCGGACTCTGGCGCGGTCCTGCTCAACGGGCAGCCGATTACAACCCTTCCCGAGTCGGTGCGCACGCGCCAGGTCGCCTATCTCAAATCCGACACGACCCTGTATCGCGGGACCATTATGGACAATCTCTCGCGATTTGGGATGATCCCCACCAGCGATGTGCTGTTCATCGCCAAACAACTGCGCCTCGACGAAGACCTCTCGGTCCTCTCGCGCGGCTTTGACACGTTTTTGCGCGGTGACGGGGGCGATCCGGTGCCGCCGGGAATGCGCCAACGACTTGCATTGGCGCGTGCCCTTGCGCCGCGCCCCAAGGTGATCCTGTTCAATCACGCCGATACCGGACTTGACCGCCGCAGCTACACGGCTTTGTTTGAACTTTTTGCCCGTCTGCGCGGTCATGCGACCGTGGTCCTCGCGAGCAATGACAATACGCTCTGTGGCCTCGCGCAGCACCGCTACACGCTCGACGCGGGCCATTTGCGCGCCGAGCGGATGCAAGAAACGCAAAAGCTCGCCGTCACCTCTTACCGCGAGCTTCGCGTATGACCGCCCTTGCGCCCAAACCCGACAGGGCCGCAGCCTCGGCTGCGCGGTCGCAATTTACCGACAATTCCGCACAGCTTTTATATGCGCGGCTGAAGGGCACGAACTGGACGATCCGATCCCAAGACGAAGCCCTTGCGATGTGTTTTTGCATGATGGTTCTCAAGCTGGATCCGCTTGTCCATCCGCGCACCATCGCGTCGGTCCTACAAGGGGCCCCCGATCAGGTTTTCGATGAAACCGCATTCATCAATGCGATGGCCTCTCTGGGCTTTCGCTATCTGCGCCTCAAGGCCAAATTGAGCGACTTGGACGAACGCCTTTTGCCGGCACTGGTGTGCACACCGGATCATGGCGCACAGGTTTTTTACAACGAGACGGGGCAAGCCCATTTGTTTGACGGTCACGAAGGCGCGCATGTGCCGCTTGAGACCTCTGATGGGCGGGCCGATGTTCTGGTGTTCTCGCGCATTGTCGAAAGCGATATGGCGACCTCGAAAACCGCCCGCGAAAGCACGGGCTGGACATGGTTTGCTGCCGTCTTGCGGCGGTTTCGCCCGCAAATGCGGTTCATGTTGGTGCTGGGGGTTGGCCTGAACCTCATGTCGTTGCTGGTGCCCGTCCTGATACTGGTCGTGCATTCCCAAGTGATCAGCAGCGGCGACCTGAACCCTTTGTATTATCTGTGCTTCGGGGCCGCCCTGATCGTCGGGATCGAACTGCTGTTGCGCCGCTTGCGGTCGCGGTTTGCAGTTTGGATGATGGCGCGGCTGGATTACATCGTCGGCTGCGCGAGCTTTGAAAAGCTTCTGGGCCTTCCGGCAAACGCCCTGACCAGTGCGGGAATTTCGTCCCAACTGGCGCGGATCAAGACATTCGAAGCGGTGCGGGACTTTCTCTGCGGTCCGCTGATGATTTCAGCGATGGAACTGCCGATGTCGCTGATGGCCTTGGTGTTTTTGACCTTGCTTGGACACACCATCGTTCTGCCGGCACTGTTTGTGATGGGGATGTTTGTTCTGCTGATCCTCGCCAGCCGCCGACGTGCGGGCATCCAAATTCGCCGCGCTGCTCTCGAAAGCTCGCGGATGCAGCAATTCACGCTGGAAACCTTTGCGAAATTCGAAGCGATCCGCCTCGATGGCCTGTCCGAAAAATGGCAGGACCGCTATCGCGCCCTCTCCGGTCGCGAGCAAATGGCGCTGATGCGGCTGGCGTTGGTCGGGTCGCGCTCTGAAATACTGGCGCATTTTCTGGTCGGCATCAGCACCGTGCTGACGTTGTTTTTCGGTGCAAAACTGATCTGGGCGGGGCAGATGGGCGCGGGTGCCCTGATTGCTTGCGTCATGTTGCAAATTCGCGCGCTCTCTCCGCTGCATGCACTTGTTGGCATGGTCCCCCGCCTTGAACAGTTGCGAAATTCCGTCATCCAGATCAACCAGTTGATGGATATGGAGGATGAGGAAACAGCCCAGCCGCGCAGCATGGCCTCCTCCCGGCTGGGCGGGCACATCCAGTTTTCAAATATAGCGCTGCGCTACGACCCCAAGGCGCCGCTGATCTTTTCGGGCTTTTCACTCGAAATCGCGGCAGGCGAAGTCATCGGCATCACAGGCCCCAGCGGCAGTGGCAAGAGCAGCCTGTTGAAAATGCCGCTGGCGCTGGTGACCCCGCAACTGGGTGGCGTGCGGATCGGCAGCTTTGATATCCGCCAACTCAACCCTGTCGATCTGCGCGAACAGATCGCCTATGTACCTCAATATGTTGATCTTTTCTCCGGCACCATCGCGGCGAACATGCGCCTTGGCATGCCGATCGCCCGCGACACGGAAATCGAAAGCGCTCTTGTCGAGGTGGGCGCCTGGGAGGCCATCAGCCAGTTCCCCGATGGCATCTATACGGTCATCGATCCCACGGTTCTGGGCGAAACCATGCCGCTTCTGCGCGAGCGATTGGGGCTGGCGCGCGCCTTGCTGCGCGACACAAAAATCCTGCTGATTGACGAGCGGCCAACCGCGATGCTGCTGGCGGGATTTGACGAAGATATCCGGCGCTGCCTCACCCGCTATCGCACAGAGAAAACCATCCTGTTTGTCAGCTATCGAACAGATTTTCTGCGGATGGCGGATCGCGTGGTCGCCCTGCAAGAAAACGGACGCGCCCAAATCGGCACGCTTGATAAGATCGTGAGGATGGTATGAACGAGCAAGACGAAGCGCGCCCGCGCACCGGTTTTTTAGGTCTGCGGCGTGCGCGCACCATAAGCGACACGGCCCTGCAATACGCGGGCAGCGAAACCATCGATGTTACGCCCGCTCTGAGCGACACCGATGTCGCAAGGCTGCCTCCCCCCCCGCAGGTGCCGCAAACGGCCTCGCGGCGAGCGCGTCACTTGCGCCATCTGGCGGAAAGCGCGCGCCTTGAGGAACGCCCCGATCATTTCAGCCTGCGCTTTGCCATTTGGGGGATTTCCGGATCGCTGCTGGCGACGCTGGTCTGGACCGCCTTTGCGACCTTGCCGGAAGTTGCACGCGGCACAGGGCAGATCATGCCCCAAAGTTTCGAACGCGAATTGGTCCATCGCGAGTCCGGTCGGATTCTGGCGCTCAACACCGGGTCTGGCGATGTCGTCAAAGCCGGCGATGTCATTGCCCGACTCGACGATGACGCCGAGCGCACACAACTGAGTATCGCGCAAAGCATGAACCTGTCGCTGCGCCTGCGGATCGAGCGGCTCAGCGCCTTCGTGGAGGAGCGCACCCCCGACTTTGGCGCCGCAAGCGATGAGACCCCCGAAGTGTTGCAAGCGCAGCAGGCCTATCGCGCGATGAAGGACTCCCTGCGCGACCAGACCGCTATTTTTCTCGACCAGATTGACAAGAATATCCGCGATCGCGCCATTCTCGAACGTCAAATCGCGGCCCAAACCGAACGCCTACGCGCGCGGCAAGATCTTTTGCTGCGCCGCGAAGAGCTGTTCGAGAAAAAGCTCGTTATCTTTCCCGAGATTCTGGAAGCGCGTCAGAGTGCCGCCGATGCACAGGCAGATCTGGATATTCTGACCACGCAGTTGCAACGCAATCTCAACGCAGAGCAGGAATTGCTCTCGCGCGTGTCCTCTTTGACCAGCACCCGCAAAGCCGACGCCCGCCAGCAATTGCAACAGGCCTATGCAGAACTGTCCGAAAGCGAGGCAAGAATTCTCGGGATGCGCGAAGGGATCGAGCGCAAATCCATCCGCGCGCCCGTGGACGGCGTTCTGAAGCTGCCCGATCGCCTCGCCGTGGGCGACTTTGTCAGTGCAGGGCAACCTTTGGGCTATGTTGTCCCGCAAGATGACCCTCTGGTCGCGCGCATTCGCATTCCTGCGCGCGAGATCAGCAATATCTACATCGGCCAGCCGGTGGATCTCAAAATCACATCGCTTGATTTCATCCGCTTTGGCAAAGTCAGCGGCACGATTGCCTCGCTGTCGCCTGCGGCCTCCGTCTCGGAGACAGGCGATGTCTACTACGGTGCCGAGGTCGATCTGGAACGCGATGACCTGGTTCTGGCGGGGAAAAGTTATCCGCTTTTGCCCGGAATGGTGGTTTCCGCCGAGATCATTAACGGTTCTCGCACCGTTCTCGCGTATTTGTTCAAGCCAGTAAAAGTTGCCCTTGAGGATGCTTTCAAGGAAAGTTGAGGAACCCGTCATGTCCGGCATGCGTACCGAGTCGCCACATCAGACCACCATTCTCGCCGTTGACGACGATCCTGTTGCCCTGACAATGATCGAAGCGCTGCTCCAGCGCCTCGGCTATGCCACCCAATCCGCCCGCAGTGGCGAAGACGCGCTTGAGCGTCTGGGTGCCGGGTTTGAGCCGAGTGTCATTCTTCTGGACCGCGAAATGCCCGGCCTGAACGGCATCGACGTGGTGCGCCGCCTCAAGGAAAGCCGCGACCTTGCGCGGATTCCGGTCATTATGGTGACCGGCTCCGATGATCCCGACGAAATCCGCGAAGGGATCGACGCAGGCGTGTTCTACTACCTGCAAAAGCCGACGGACGCGCGCATCCTGTCCTCGGTTCTCACAGCCGCGCTGCGCCAGGCCGAGCAAAGCGCAATGCTCATGGTCGACAAGAAATCCACACGCGGTTTCGAATTGACAGAAGCCACCAAGATGACCTTTCGCACCATGGAGGACGCCGCAGCGCTGGCGGGGTTCGTGGCGAATTACTTCAGCGACCCTGACCGCTGCGTCGATGGCATCGCGGCTCTGTTGTTTAACGCCGTCGAGCACGGGATTTGCGGCATCGGCTTTGAGGAAAAAGGACGCCTGCTTGACGATGGGCGACTGCGCGACGAAATCCGCACACGCTTGTCCGACAAGCCCGATAGCCACGCTGTCGCGACGGTTTCGCGCCGCGCTGACGGTGTCTTCTTGTTGGTGGATGATCCGGGCAACGGGTTTGATTGGCGCGAATATACCGCGATTGAAATTTCCCGCTCTGGCGCGTCGCACGGGCGCGGCATTGCCCGCGCCAAAGCCACGGCCTTTGACGAGCTTAAATACAACGAAACCGGAACACGTGCCATCGCATTCATGCGAACATCGGCGGATTTTGATTGGTGAGTGAGGCGATTATGACGGATGAATTGAGCGACCCGACAAAGACAAAATCCCCCGCTTCGCAACGCCGCCACCCGCGACTAGCGGTGCTTGTGCTCAGCGCGTTTCTCGCGGCAGCACTGGTGTTGGATTATCTCACGCTGCAGCATGATTTTCAGGCGCGCCTTGCCACTGATGCCCGGAGCTTTACCGAGCAAGTGCAAACCAACCTCGACCAATCCCTGAACCACCCCTATCAGAATATGATCGCGCTGGAGGGTCTTATTCTGGCCTCCGAGGCCATTGATCCCGATGAGCTGTCGATTTTTGCATCTGTCGTGATCGGAGGCGGCGTTGACGTGGCCAATACCTACGGCTGGGTGCCCTTGGCCGTGGGCGAACAAATGCTCTCCATCGCCGATAATGCGGATGCCAGCCATCTGCCGTTTGACAAACTTGCCCGCGATGTTCAGGCACGATTTCGCCGCATCCAGCGCGACCCAACCGATCAAATCCTGTTTTTCGAGGGCGGCGTTCTTCCCGGACAGAACAACAATTCCGACCTCATCACCCTGTTGCACCCCGTCTATGAAACCAGAGCCGCCCAAGAGGTGCGCGGCTTTTTATTCGTCACCTATAGCATTCGCCGCCTGCTGTTGTTCTCCGACCTGCCAGCCCTGTCCTTTGCCACAAAGGTGGAAATGGCTGCGCCTTTGGGCTTTACGACCCTGTTCGAGCGCCCCGGCCAGCCCGGCTTTACCACGCCCCTTGCGGCGGTCGCGCATGTCGGGCCGATGACGCTGCAAGTTTTTGCACAGTATCAAGCGGCAACATTCTGGAGCCACGTGATCGAGCGCAAAAGCGTCAGCCAGCTGATCCTCTTTGTCGGGATGATCATTGTCGGGCTGTCGGCCTACATCAACCTCAAACAAATTCGCCTCAGTCGGCAAGCCGCCCGCACCTCGGCCAGCGCCGCCGAAGCCTCGACGCAAGCGAACTACCAAAAAACACGTTTTCTTGCCACGATGAGCCATGAAATGCGCACGCCTCTCAACGGGATTATCGGCATGGCCGACCTATTGATGGACACGCAGCTGGACGAAGGGCAACGCAAGAACCTGAGCACGCTTAGCGGCTCTGCCGAAAACCTGTTGGCGCTGATCAACCAGATTTTGGATTTCTCGAAAATCGAAGCCGGAGAAGTGGTTTTGGACCCGCAGATTTGCGATCTGGGCGAAATTGTCACGAATGTCTCCAACGCGCTCAGCATTCTGGCAGCCACCAAAAAAATCGAACTGGTCACGATCCTGCCGATGCAGGCCTGTCTGCCTGTGCTTGTTGACAGCATGAAGCTGCGGCAGATTCTGACAAATCTTTTGTCGAACGCGATCAAATTTACGCAAAAAGGCTCGGTCACCTTGCGGGTCGATTTCATGGAACAGGGGGCCGACGGCACCGTTGTGTTGAAATTCACCGTCGAAGACACGGGCATCGGCATCGAAAGCAGTCGCCTGCAAGCGGTCTTCGAACCCTTCGAGCAGGCCGATGTGTCCACGACGCGCAATTACGGCGGGACGGGCCTTGGCTTGCCCATCACCCGCGATCTCGCCCGTGCGATGGGGAGCGACATCACCGCCCATTCGGAAATCGGGCGCGGATCGACTTTCTCCTTCATGCTGAGGATGGAAGCGGATTGTACCGCGCAACCTTTCCGCCGCGAGCGCTGCGTCCTGGGCATCCAGAACACTTTGGTTGTTCTCACCGACACACAACGCCGCATTGCTGCCCTGATCGCGCTTGAAAGTTCCGGCGCCCAGCCCGTCAGCATCCCCGATATCGAGCAGGCCAATGCCGCGATCCAAGCCGCCATCGAACGATGTGATCCCTTCGATCTGGTGCTGGTCGAGGATGCCGCTGCCGCGCGAAAGATATCGGAGTTTCAAGCAAAAACGCCCGGAGCAGGCAAACTGAAAGTCGGGATCTTGCGCTCCTCCATTCTGGGCAACGAGCCAATGTCGCAAGACGAACAATCCTCGGCCTGTTTTGTCCTGAATGCGCCCCACACGGCTGGCGCTGTGACCTGCGCGATTGCAACGGCGTTCCATCATCGCAGCTTTTCGAAAGTCGACGAACAGGACACGAAATCGGAGGTTGCCATCACCTTTGACGGGCTGCGCGTCCTGCTGGTCGATGACGATGAGGTGAACCAGATCTACGGCCTTGCGCTTTTGGAAAAGCTGGGCTGCGTCGTCACCTCAGCCTGGAACGGCCAAGAAGCCCTTGAGAAAATCGGGGATGGAAAATCCCTCGATGTCATCTTTATGGACTGTCAAATGCCAATCATGGACGGTCTCACCGCGACGCGGGAATTGAAATGCCGCATGGCTGCGGGCGATGTTGCCGTCTTGCCCATCATCGCCCTTACCGCGAATGCGCAAAAAGAAGATCGTGAAGCCTGCCTTCAGGCCGGGATGAACGAATTCCTGTCCAAACCCGTACGACAAAAAGAGGTAACGCAGATCCTCGCTCAGCTGCGCCCCAAAGCGCAAGTCCGCGCGCGCGTTCCGGTTATTCCCGTCAAGGACCCCGTGCCGCAGTTCTTGTCCGGCGCAGAACCGCCCCAAGCGACTGCCGCGCCGCAAAAGCCCGTATCGCCCGATGTTCCTGACGACGCGGTCCCCGACAGCCCTGTCAGCCCCCCTGCGTCAGCGCCTGTCAAAGAGGTCGTCAAAGCCTTGCCGCCGGACCCCGAGGCGCCAGGCCAGAAACCGGTCATGCCTGCAAATGCGACACCGCAGGCGGATGTCGCGAAAGCGCCGCCAGTGGTCACGCCGCCTCCCCCAAGCAAACCCGCGCTCTCGGGCTTGGACAAGATACCACAAGCCGCCACCAGCGCACCCAAACCGGCCCCCGTTCCAAGCCCCGTTGAACAGGCGCAGGAGCCGGCCGCCTATGTTCCCAAAAACAGCGTTCTCGCGGTGGAGGTTTTGCGGGAAACCAAGGAAATGCTGGGCGGCGGTTTTGGCAAACTCCTTCAAAGCTTTATCGCGTCTTCCCCCGGGCGGCTGGAGACACTCGGCCCGGATATCGAAAGCCGCAACTACGAAGACGTGCGCCGCACCGCCCATACGTTGAAAAGCTCGTCAAAAATGGTCGGCGCGATGGCCATGGCGGAAGTCGCCGAAAAACTCGAGGCCGAAGCGCGCAAGCCCAACCCCTCGCGCGCCGACGCCACCCGCTACAAACAGGCGCTCAATGCCGCTTACGCGGCCTATATCGAGCGCCTGCGTCAAAGCAAAAACCTTGCGAAATCTGCCTGAGGAGCCAAAATGTTTCGAACGATCCTATGTGCGAGCCTTTTGAGTGCAGTTGTCAGTCAAGGCGCTGCTGCCCAACAGAAAATCGTTACTGTCATTGTAAACGACCCCTCGAACCCCTTTTGGTTTGCCGAAGGAGAAGCGGCCAAACGCCAGGCGCAAAGCCTTGGCTACCGTGTGCATGTCTATGCCCATTCGGGCGACCTAAAAACCGAGGCACAGCTTATGTCGCGCGCGATCGCCCATCAAAGCAGCGCCATCTTGCTTGATCCGGCAAGCTCGGAGAAATCCCTCTCGTCCATCAGGGCCGTAAAAGACGCCGAGATTCCGGTGTTTATCTTGAATTCGCGTGTCAAAGAGGGCATCAGCCAAGGGCAGTTCGTTTCCGACAATCTGGCCTGTGCGCGCAATTCTGCGATGAATTTTGCACGTTTCATGGGCCAAAAGGGCCGCTACATCATCCTGCACGGCCCTGGAAGCGATCTGAATTCCAAACTGCGGCGCAGCGGCTTCGAAGAGGTCTTGCAGGGCTATCCGGAGCTTCAACCTGTCGCAAGCGTGGTCGCCTCATGGAAGCGCGATGTCGCCTTCGAACTCGTCACGGGCCTGGTGGCCTCGGGGGTCAAATTTGAAGGCATCCTTGCCGCCAATGACGAGATGGCTCTGGGGGCTTTCGACGCGGTGAGAAATGAAAGCTGGGCTGCTGGCATTGCAATCGGCGGCTTTGACGGCTCCCCCGAAGCGGTCCGCGCCGTCGCCGAGAGCAAGCTCAGCTACACGGTTTTGCAGCCCATCGTAGAAATTTCCCGAAAAGCGACGATCCAGATGGACAGCCTGATCCGCAGCGGAAAAACGCTCGCAAGCGCGGAAGTTCAAAGCTTCCCCTGCGACATCATCACAGTCCAGAATGCGCCGCTTGCCCTGCAAAGCGGGTTTGAGTTGCAAACCCAGTAGCCCTGCCGGATCGCCCGACGCTTGGGCAAAACGAAAGCCTGTGAGCAATACTTTCTAGCTGTCATCCTTCCATATTTGGGGCGTGACGTAGAGCGTGGTCTCGTCGAGGCCGATCATGACGTCGCCCTCCTGAATATTGACCTGAAGTTTCATCGCGCGGTTTGCCAGTTGCGCAAGCGCGGTGGTATCGGCCTGGGCAAAATTCACCACACGGAGGTTGTCGAAACGGCTGGTGCTGTTCTGGATTTTCTCCCACCACATCTCGGCGGTTTTGCCGCCATAGGGGTAGACAATCACGGATTTCGCCTTGCTACAGGACTGGCGCACAACCTTTTCACTTGGAAGCCCGAGCGCGACCCAAAGATCAATCTCGCCGCTCAGGCTTTTTTGCCAGATGTCGGGCTCGTCGTCCGTGGACAGACCTTTGGTCAGCTCCAGATGCTCATGCGCATTCAACGCAAAGGCAAGGAGGCGGACCATCAACCGCTCGTCGGTCTCCGAGGGATGTTTGGCAACGGTCAGTTTGTGGGTCTCGTAATAGTGTCGATCCATATCGCAGACCGACAGCTCGATTTTGTAAATAGTGGCATTTTGCGCCATGATCAGTCCAAACTCCCAAGGATCGGTCTGCCTACCCCGTCCACGGCGCTTTTGGAAGCGGTTAAGGTCGCGGCCCCTGTCAGCTCAGGCATGGCCACCTCGCACAGCGGGGGCGGCATAGGGTGACACAGGCGGCGCTTGTGCGCCTGCCGCAGCGGCAGAATGGAACCTGACGTGAGGCCCGATTGTTGCTTTGGTAACGAACAAAGGAACAGTCATGTCCACGATCACAACGACCAACCCCGCGACTGGAAAGACGATCCAGACCTATCCGATGATGTCCGCCCAAGAGGCCACCGCAAAACTGCAAGCCGCGCACGGCGCCTTTGAGGACTGGCGCCACCTCACACACGCCCAACGCGCGCCCTATCTGACCAAGATCGCTGAAACCCTGCGCGGCGCGGCCGATGAGCTGGCTGCATTGATGACGCAGGAAACCGGCAAATTGCTCAGGGATGGCAAGCGCGAAGTCGACCTCTGCGCCGCGCTTTTTGACTATTGCGCCAAAAACGGACCCGCTCTTTTGGCTGATGAGGACCGCACCCATGGCGCGGATGGCGCGCGCGGCGTCGTCAGCTATCAGCCGACTGGCGTGATTTATTCCATCCAGCCGTGGAATTTCCCTCTGTATCAACCCGTGCGCGTGCTGGCCGCCAACCTGATGGCGGGGAACGCCTGCGTGCTGAAACATGCGAGCATCTGCACAGGCACGGGGCTGCGTTTGCGCGAGCTCTGCATCGAAGCGGGTCTGCCCGAGGATCTGTTTCAGGTCATCCTGATCGACCATGACACCAGCGACACGCTGATCGCGCACCCGTTGGTGCGGGGCGTGACCCTGACGGGCAGTGATGGCGCGGGGCGTCACGTTGGCGCCGTGGCCGCCAAAGCTTTGAAGAAAACCGTGCTCGAACTCGGATCCAACGACGCCTATCTCGTGCTGGAAGACGCGGACATCGAAACAGCCGTCAAATATTGCGTGATGGGGCGGCTCTATAATAACGGGGAAACCTGCGTCGCGGCCAAACGGTTTGTCGTGACCGACAAAGTTTATGACGCCTTCCTGGACGCCTTTGTCGCGCAGATGGCGTCGATCAAAATGGGCGATCCGGCCGACGAAAGCACCCAACTTGGCCCGCTGTCGAGCCAGGATCAATGCGACACGGTCAAAGGCCAGGTCGAGGACAGCGTGACCGCGGGGGCCAAACTGTTGTGCGGCGGCGACGTTCCTGAGCGCGACGGGGCGTTTTACCCCGCCACGGTGCTTGTCGATGTCACCCCCGGAATGCCCGCCTATGACGACGAGATTTTCGGGCCGGTTGCCGCCGTGATCCGCGCCAAGGACGACACCGATGCGATGCGTATCGCCAACGACAGCCGCTACGGTCTGGGCGGCGGCATCTTCTGCAAGGACGAAGAGCGGGCGCTGAAACTGGCCCGCGATCACTTTGACACGGGCATGGTGCGCATCAATTCATTCGGCGCAGCCGATCCGAACATGCCCTTTGGCGGGGTCAAGGACTCCGGCTATGGGCGCGAACACGGGGGCTTTGGGATGAAGGAATTCGTCAACGTCAAAGCGATCTTCCTGCCCTGATCCGCTTAAATTCAAAAAGACAGAAAGGACAGCATTATGTCTTTGAACATTCTCATCGCCGGCGCGACCGGTGCAACGGGGCGCATTCTGGCCCAAGATCTTTTGGACCACGGCCACAGCGTCACGGCCCTTGTGCGTGAAAGTTCCGACACCAGCAGCCTGCCCGCAGGCGTTCGTCTACGCAGCGGCGATCTTACCGATCTTCAGCCGGGTGCCTGTGACGGCATGGATGTGGCGGTGTTTGCGGCGGGGTCAGGCGGGGCAACCGGACCGGATATGACCGATAAAGTCGATCGCGACGGCGCAAAGCGTCTCATCGATCTGGCCAAAGAGGCCGGGCTCAGCCGCTTTGTGATGCTTAGCTCCATCGGGGCGGATCACCCCGATGGGGGCAGCCCTCTGGCACATTATCTTCAGGCGAAACACGACGCCGACGCGCATCTGAAGGCCTCAGGGCTCACCTATGCAATCCTGCGCCCTGTGAGCCTGACCAACGACGGGCGCAGCGCCAAAATCGTGCTGGGCGGAGAGGTCGACAAAAGCGCCAAAGCAAGCCGCGCGGATGTTGCCGCCGTCCTTGCCCAAGCCGCAACCTCGTCGGAATTCGACGGTAAGGCGCTGGACATGCAATCGGCCTAAGCTGGGACCCGCGCCGCCTTAAACCACGGGTTTTCCGTCGGCTGGGGGTGGCGCGGGCCACAAATCGCGGATCGTGTGGAAATACAAATCGATTTCCAACCCGAGGCCAACATCGAACTCCGCAAGATCCTGACCCTCCCAGCGCTGATCCTCCAAACGTGCAAGAAAGCCCGCGCGGGCGTGCTCATCTTGTGGCGCGAGAGGCAACATCTGCGCCGCACGCAACAGATCGATGCGTTTGTGAACCTCGCGCATCGCTGAAAACGCCTCCATCATCATCGACGTCAGCCGCGCATCATCGCGCCACGAACGCCCGTCAAACACCTCCTGGACCACGCGATTGCCCGCACCGAGACAGTCATAGGCCACGCAACCGGACATGCCCTGGGCCATCAGGTCATCGTGAATACCGCAGGCATGGTGCGACAGATTGCGACAGGGCTCGCAGGGGTTCTTGCTAAACGCGAAATCCTTGCCCTTGTCGAACGCAAGCACAAGGCAACACAGCGCGGCACATTTCGAACAATCGGTCTGGAGAAGGTCAATTTCGCTCATTGCGGCTTTCGCTTTCGGGCCTCGGTAATCCCCCCGTTTTTGCGAGGGCTTGAACGTAGAATTTACGCGGCCATTCTCGGTTTCTGGGCGGGGATCATGCCGCCATTGCCCATGTTGGGGCGCTCGTTGTTGTAGGACCAGAGCCACTCAGTGGCAACTTGCTGCACCTCGTCGAGGGTTGCGAAGATGTGGAGGTCCAGCCATTCATGCCGGACCCTCCGATTGTAGCGCTCTACATAAGCATTTTGCTGCGGCTTCCCGGGCTGGATGTGGGCAAGAGCGATGCCCTTGTGTTCGGCCCATTCCATCAACGCTCCACTGACTATTCAAGCCCGTTGTCCACCCGGATCGTCTTCGGAAGGCCACGCCATTGATGATCCGGTTCAGGGCCCGGACAACCCGCTCGGCAGGCCGCGAGAAGTCGACCTCGATGCCGAGCCCCCCCGGTTGAAGTCGTCCAGAACTTCAGCAGCCGGAACTGGCGCCCATCTTCAAGCCGGTCGGCCATGAAATCCATGGACCAGACCTCATTCGCCGCCTCTGGAATCGCCAGCACCTCGCGCTTTAACCGCTTGCGGGGCTTGATTGTCACCCGGCAGGGCATCCCACAGGGCTGTCCCGAGAGGGGCGCAGGTTCAGCTCCAGTTTGCGATAGATCCGGTACACGCGCTTGTGGTTCCAGCCATGGCCCTGAACATTGCGCATGTACACGAGAGACCGAAGCCCCAGGTCTTCTTCGCGTTCGTCAGCCCAAGCAACAGGTCGGCGATCTGCTCGTTCTCGTCGTCCAGCTTGGGGCTGTACCGGTAACAGGTCTCGCTGACCTCGAAGGCCGGCATGATGAGAACATTGATCGCCATTGGTTCAAGAATAATGGTCGAATGCAATGCTGACGCCCTTCATCGCCACCGCTTTCACGGCCAACTCTCGGCGCTGAGCTGGCCGTTTTATTTCCAGGTGCCTCCTTCAAAAGGTCATTCTGCATGCTGACGTCGACATACATCCGCTTCAGGCGTCGGTTTTCCTCGGCCATCGCCTTCATCTCGCTGATGAGGCTGGCATCCATGCCGCCGTACTTCGCCCGCCACTTGTGCTGCTCATGCCGTGTTCGCGGCACAGCTCCGCAGCGGAAACACCGCCCTCTCGGGCCAGCGCGCAGCTGGGGAGAACCCTTCGTGCCGGAAACCCTGCCTGCCCGCGAAGTGCTGGCCGACAGCCGGCCCCTCAAAGGCGGTTGCGCTGCAGGCATCGCGACGGTCGGTACCGCCGGTGTCGAAGTCGCGCAAGAGGTCCTGGCGGAAACGCAATCCGCCATCCTGCCCCTGGTGTCGTATCTCAACACCCTGCGCTGGCTTTTCATCGCTGTGGCGCTGATCGTGACCTGCCCCCCCGGTCGTCCCTCGTTAATACCGAGAGTCCTCAGGTTTGATATTCGTCGGTTTCGGGTGTGGCAAGCGCGTCGGGTGCGGAGCGACTATGTCGTACTGCGCGATCAAGCGCGGGCGTGCCGGTAAAAGCCGGGCCGGACGAAGGTTCCGCAGGAAGCGAAAGACGCCTAGACTGCGGCGCATCGCCCGGCCTGTTTCATGGATTCACGCTATCAACGCGCGGCAGCTATCCGCTGCTGGTCGACGATGGCAGATGCGGTCATTCCAGTCCCGTACCGCGAGGGGCACAATTGTGTCCCTGCCATGGGCGTGTCCTTCGCCCTCACGGTTCTGCGGCGGACATTTCTTCGATGCCGGTCAGGATCCGGCCGCGAATGCGGTCCACAAGGTCGGCACCGCTGGAGGTGTCGAAGCTTGCCGTTTCCAGCAGTGTTTCCTGATCCGTCACCCGGAACCGCGCGCGGATCCCTTCCTCGTCGCCCAGGCTCGCGTGGTGGGGATAAAGCAGCGTCAACCGCGGAGCCTTGTAGAGGTGAGCATAGGCCATCATCTGATAGACATCCGCCTGGGAGACCCCCTGTTTCGGATCGTCGATCCGCTCGGAAATACGTTTCCACTTGGTGTCGATCACATGGGCAACCTTATCGCCAAGCTTGATGAGGATGTCGGGCTTGGTTTGAAAAACCGCACGTTCGTCGTCGATCGACCTCAGACAAAACAGGCGGCCACCCTGCAGGGTCACGCGGAATTCGGACCCCGCCAGCGCCCGCGTCACCAGACGGCCGATGTACTCCTCGAACAGGACATTCATCTCGAACAACAGTGCCGATCCCTGCCCCGAGCCAGCGCTGGTCGTTTGGTACCGGTTGCGCAGGAACAGCTGCGCCATTCCATAGAGTTCCTGCCAGGCACTGTTGGTGCGGTCGATGACAACATCGTCCCACTGCAGGGCCGGGAGATGCACCTGCGCGACCTCGGCATAAACGAAGGCCAGTTCCCGCAGCCGCTGAACATTCGTCGCGGTGCGCGACATGCCCGCCAGATGCACGATGGTCGCCTTCATGATGCGGTTGAGGGCGATATCCTCGGACAACTCATCAAAGCGGCAGGCCAGGCGGCCCGGGTTTGCGAGATGCCGCGTGAACTGACGCGGGATATCCAGCGATCCCCGCAAGGTCGGCAGGTCGTCGTCATGAAGGGTGTAGCGCCGCGGCATGCCCCGGCGCACCGCCTCGGTAAGCTTGTCGCAAAAGATGCGGATCAGGATTTCCAGCAGGGTTTCGCGCTGCCAGTCGAGGTCGGTCATACGTCCGGTCTCGACCTTGAGATTGAGGGCCACTGCAAGCATGTGCACAAGGCGCTTGCGGATCTCGCGCGTCTCCTGGGGCGAGCCTTCCTTTTCGCCGACGTCGATCTTCGGCAGGATTTCCAGCGTGCAGCCCGGCACCGCCAGAACGCCAACCACACCCCGCGCCCGCAGGTCATGGCGGCGATACTCCAGCACACCATCACCGCCGCGCCCAGCAAAGGGAGATGCCTTGGCCAGTGCTACAAGGCGCTGGGCAAGATGCGGCGGAATGCATCCTTCCCCATCGCCATGGGGCACGGTCTTCCATTCGCCAACGCAGAAGGCGGGCATCAGGGCGCGAACTCGGAGAAGTCGAACTGGTCCTTCACCCGCCAGCGCAGTCTCTCGCCGCTGAAGTCATCAGCGGCAATTCCGGGCGGCGCAGTCAGGCGGCGCGCCTCCAGAAACCGGGATGGGCCCTGCGGGCCATCGCCCAGAACCACGGCGACCTTCGACCAATCCTCGTAGAAATACTCGGACAGGAGCGGAATGACCTTGTGCCGCATGACGTCCTCGACCGCCTCGGCCGATGTGCAGCCAGTGAAATAGGCGTGCCCGATCTGGTGTTCGCGGTCGAAGAGATACTCGATGCGGTCGTTGATCGTGGTCAGCAGCTTTTGCAGGTTTATCCCGCCGACATTCGGGGACAGGACCGCCGGGTTCGGCATCAATTCCTTGAAGGTGAACCGACGGCGCAGGGCGGTATCCAGCAGCGCAATCGAGCGGTCGGCCGTGTTCATGGTGCCGATGACGTGCAAGTTCTGCGGTACACCAAAGCGCTTCTTGGAATAGGGCAAGGTCAGCTGGATTTCGGGTAGTGTCTCAGTTTGAAATTGATTTCTTTTTGTAAGGTCCGCGCTTCTTTGGTGCAGGCGCATTGGCGTCGATCAGACCCACTATCCAAGCTGTGTCATGCAGGGTGTCGGAAACGCCAGCCGCCATTGCGGGTGTCATTTTCAGCGTCTTGTGGATGCGCACGAAATTGTAATGAACAAAATAAAGCGAAAGCATGTGCAGGTGGTTTTCCAGCTTCTTGCTGAAACCGTTGGTCAGGCGAGTGAAGCGGCGCATCCCCATGCGCATCGTGAGGTTCTGGCGCTCAACGTAGGACGTGCTGACCAGTTCGCGCACAGGCTCGCCAAATACCTGCTGTTTGCGCGATCCGGTGAAGCCAGCCGGGGAATACTTCTTTTCGTGCCCCTGCTGACCTGTTGTGCCGCCGTACATCTTGACCAGCATCGCATAGTCAATATCGCCACCGAACGCTCCCTCTACGGCGTCCAGATATGCCTTGTGACCGTCTGTGGTAAGCTGTACGCGGTTCTCTAGTCGAGAGGCCAGATCAACCATGAATTCGTAAGCTGTGTCGCCCGAACGGTCCCCAACCTCATAGGACAAGATCATCTTGCTATCAGCGTCGATTGCAGTCCATGTCCAGACGTCGCCAGCGCCATCAGGAGCCGCCTTAGCGCCGATTACGTTCTTGTCCTTGGCGTAGACGAATGACCAGATTTCATCGCACTCTACGCGAGTCGTTTTGACGTTGCGCACCGTGTTGTTGTGATACTTGGCGCAAGCCTCACCAGCCTCAACGAGCAGCTTAGTCACTGTGTTGATGGACACCCCGACCACGCGGCTAATTGAGCGCATGGAGTTGCCCTCTACCAGCATGTTCAGGATCATTGCGCGGGTTTTGGTATCAAGTTTGTTCATACCTAGAACATAGGTATTCGCAGGCCAGCTAGCAAGCAAAAAGTTCACTTTATCTACGTGCGCCGACAAATATTCCTGTAAGGACCATGCCGACCAGGCCGATAACAGTTACAGCCGTGCTACCAACTAAGAACTTCAAAACCTCTGGGTCCAGCACGTTCACAAAAAAACCAAATCCATTCATCAGCAATATGATGCCAACCGCCCCTGAATAACAGAACATGTAATTGAAGGCCTTCTTAGCGCTCGGCTCAAGGAGGTCGTCAAGTATTTCGGTGGTCTTGATTTTTTTCTGCGCTGCTTCAAGGTCTTGCTTTAGCTGAGAGTTTTCGTCCGACACGCGGGCAAGCGCTGCTGTTAGATCATCCCTAGTTACAACAACATCTGTCCCCGTCTGCGCAGTTTCAGACGGGGCGTTGTCCATATCATCAAGCGTGATGTTCTCAGACAACCTGCTGACGCCCAGCTAAAGCAAGCTCAATAAAGTGCTGCTGAATGTCTGCCTGCGAAAGAGCGGCATTTCTGCCGAGACCAAAATAAGAGTTACTCCAAGGGGTTCCTGACTTGTGAGTCATCTCTGACAATTCCAAGCCAGTGTACTGGCCGTACTTACTCCAAACATGTGAGACAATCGCGGATTCATCCTCCGTCATCTCAGCAATAAAGGGAGCGTTCGGGCCGCTCCCGAATAGAACATCTACAGTGTTCAGCCCGAAATCACGAAGGTGGTTCCAGATGACCCGCATAACTGGACCTCCGTCCCAAGCCTCAATCCTGCCAGATACAAGCGGCTGGCGGTTAATCGCAAGATTCCACCCATGAGCCATGTAAACTAGCTTTTGCAGCTTCATCTGATTCATCGGTCCACCATTGAGCTTTAAAAACTCATTGGCTACCGCACGGGGATCGTAATTAGGCATCAACCCCACCGTGCCGCAGCGGCCTTCTTGGCGATCTCGCTGCGGTCCTCTGCTGTGGTGTTGTCCTGACGCGCCTTCGCACCCGCCAAGCCGCTCTTGCGCTTGGCTGGTTGCTTGAGGCTCGTTTCCTGTTCTTCTCCGGTCGCGATCCTGGCAATGTGAACTGCATTGCCGATCACGTCCGCTGGGCGCTTCTGCCCTTGCGGTCCTTTTGGCATGGTGTTCATTTCCTCCTGTGAGGGTTCGGCACCCTCTTGCCATAGTGTGTATCACAGTCAACACAAAATGTGGAACTTTTATCCACAGCAACAAGATGTGGATAAATCTAGATTGTTCACGATTGTGCGCGCTGGGCATTAACGTTCGGTTATCTTGGGCGATCTTAGCCTTCATGCCAAACCTCCTGAAATTCAAACTGAGACACTACCGGATTTCGTCGCGCCGCCCGAGGCGCTTGTCCGGTTCCAGGAGCGTGATCAGTTCGCCAAAAACCTTCGAGATGTTGGCGCGGTTGATCTCGTCGATGATCAGAACAAAGGGCCGCGCCACTTCGAGTTGCGGAACAGCCTTCGGTCCGAATATCACCATCTCCAGCGCGTCCCAGGTAAGCTGATCCTCGAGCAATGGATAGGCCGTATGGAACGAAGTGAAATCCTTGCCGTAGATCCCGGCGCGGTTCACACCCTCAATGTCGTGCCAAAGCCATTCGACTGTACGCGCGTGACGAGGCTGCTGACCAGAAACACCCGGCGTGAACTGGTATTCGCCCTTAAATTTTCCGACCGCGACGATCTTCCCTTTTCCAACGGTGAGCGCGAGGTAATCATCGGGTTCTGCACCGCGGAACAGCGATGTTCCATAGACAGTCGGGTGATTTCCGATGATCTCGGGATCCTCCTCCTGGCGCTTCGCCTTGATCGCATCCCAGCTGTCGAACTCCGGCGGCGACCAGTCTATGTCGCCGCCATGCGGCCATTCGACCGCTGCTTCGGCAATGGCACGTTCGAACTTCGCTCGCCAGTTTGCGCCGGTAAGCCCGAGCCGTATGACGCGGCGGGTGCGATCAAGCCGATTTGCGTCAGTGTTCTCCCCTGAGTCACGCTGAGCCCGCGCACATACCGCCTTGAATATCCCGGGCTCGTCCTTCAACCGGAAACCGGCTGAAGGGGCCGTATCGTCAGGAGGCGCATCCGGGCTCGTAGAGCCGGTGTTCGGTCTCAGCCCCTCGACGAATTCCTCGTATGACATCGACTGGTGGAAGGTCACAAACTCGATCCGGCCCTCGGACATCAAGCGCCGGTATTCCGCCATCAACCGATCCCGGTTTTTCTCTCCGGAGAGATCGACAGCAAAGGCATCACCCAGGCAAAGACGAACCGCCTCCCACGCCGTCTGGTAGGTCTTGCCGGTGCCGGGAGGTCCGTAGAGGATCAGGTTGGTGGTGGCTGCAATCACTTGGGCGGCGTGGCCCTGCTTGGGGGCATCTGACTCTGCCATCGCCTTCCCCTCCTCGCCATCGAGGACGAATGTAAATGTTGTCGTGCTGGAGGGGTTCGGCGTGGTCGACTGGAGTGCCGTGTAACCTGCCAGGTCCTTGAACTTATAGCCTCCCAAGGCGCTGCAAATCGTCGGGAAGGCATTTTGCTCGGATATATCTCGCGCGAGGTTTGATGCGCGGATAGACACCGAGGTCATGTCCGCTTCGCGGGCAGGTGCGATGTAATAATTCAGGGCGACGAGTCGCGCACGTTCCGCCCCGCGCATCAGATGCGTGTGCTGGTCGGGTAGCGGCAACGGCGTGTCATGCTGATCAATGATGACGTAGCCCGCCGCATGCAGTCTTGCGGCCGCATCCCCCGACTGGCTCCACCCACCATTGAATGTGTTCGACGCCTTGCCCAGAAGGTACCCGACAATTGGTTTCGTCGGAAAACACTTGTCTTGGCGCGGGCGGCTGGACCGCACCCAAAAATCCTTCGGCTCTCCGAAGCTCGAGAACGCATCGGCATGTGCCCCTGAGCTGCGGAACGCTTCGTAGGCGTCCATCGCGCCCTCGATCCGGTCGCGAGTGAAGGCGTCATCCTTTGCATTGGCACTCTTGCGAATGATCTGGAACCCGAGAGCCTCAAGTTTGGCGAAGGATTGTGCCTCGCCGAAGCCGTTGTAGAATTCCTTCGCCGCGAGAGTACGGCCATTGGGAAGATGCCCCAAAGCTGCTGCGACCGTGGCCTTCGCGGGATAGGATTGATCCTTGCCTTCATCGCTGACCCAGACCTGTGGGCTGGCAAAGCCACCACGGGCGAGGAACGCCTTCAGGCCCAACTCATCGCATTCCTGCATCGCCGCCTCGACTTCTTTGCGAGTGAGGCGGTCGACCAATGCCTGGTGTTCTGCCTTGTCGGGCACATTGGATTCTTCGGTCGCGAAAGAATGGTACAGCTTCAGGGCCTGCTGGAGGCTGGCAAGACCCGTGCGCAAGACGCCGTCGATGGGCACCGGCGAGGGGTTCGGGCGTACTGTTCGTTCATCTTCGACGGTGTAGGTAAATCGGTTCAGGACGCTGTCGCGATCCTCTTGCGCGAACAACTCGTCCAGATCCCCGAGGTACTGTTCAACGCGCTTGGCACTGCTCACGCGGGAGGAAGCGGTCACATCCGTCTGCCCCTTCGCCATCAGCCAATTCCGAAAGTCGTCCTGCTTCATCGTTCGCCCATTTCTCTGCTTGCAAGGTGCTGATCCGAGGGCAAAATCCTTCTTCGTCGATTTACCGTCTGGAAAACTATGGGATGATGATGGCTGGAACCGGATGCGCACGCAACTGCGAGTTGCCCGAGACAATGGGCAGATGGATTTCGTTTCCCCAAAACGCAAAAAGCCCCCTAGATTACAGGGGCATTCGACAAACGTTGGGCTGGACTGCTGGCGTGCAAAAGCCGCCTCGGAGGGCGGCTGTTGGCGTCTTGATAATTCTTGTATTTTTTGGCTGCGGGAGCACGCAACCGCCGCTTTCTAACTGACCTTGTCTGCGGAGTATGAGCCATCCTTTCACGTTGAGCCACGAGAAGGAGCCTAACCATTGCGCAGGAGCAGGAGCGTCCGCAGGCCCGCGCGAAGCACCCTAATGCGCGATATCGACTTAGCACCTGCCCGAACGACACCAAACTCAGGAAGCGTCAATGGCGACAGGTGTGTCCGTGGCTTGGCTTTCCGGCGCTCCCGGCCCATTGCCGCCGTTGCCCGACGGGTCACACGCTGCGTTGCAGCTTTCGCAAAGCTGCCGTTCGACACCTGACGCAGCGAAATTGACAGCTCAAGGTCTGATGTGCGGGACCTTTCTGCCGTTCACAACATCTGCGCTAAATCTGCACTCAGTCGACGCATCAGCGACGTCCTGCGCTGCGAGCGGACGCCCTCCAAGGCCTGCCCACTTGATCTGCAGCCATGGTTGATCGATGTTGGATTTACCCCCTAACGGAAGGATTACCTCTTGTCATTTAACGCCATGGTGTCCGCAAAGCTTGCGGCTTACGTCTATGCCCTCGCCGACCCCCGCGAGAAAGGGGCGCTCAAGGACCGGATTTTCTACATCGGGAAAGGGAACGGAAATCGCTGTTTTAGCCATGCCCAGATTGAGACGGACGGCGCGCCACTCGAGGAAGGCGAGCATAAACTCGCTAATATCCGCGAAAGTCGTAACTCGCGGAATGACGTCGAAGTCCTTATCGTCAATTGAGGTGCCCCTAGATTTGTAGACGCTTTGCTTGATAATTTTGGAAGCAAGGACGATGCAAATGTCAGGGCAAATTCGCTACTCGGATGAGTTCAAGATCGATGCGGTGGCGCAGGTCACGGAGCGGGGTTATTCGGTTAAGGAGGTGGCTGAACGGCTCGGATTGAGCACCAAGTCGCTGTATACTTGGATGGCGCAATTTTCGAAGGCGCTGAGGCAGACGGATCAGGAGGCCGAAGTTCGCCGTCTCAAGAAAGAGCTGGCCCGGGTCACGGCGGAGCGCGACATCCTAAAATAGGGCGAGGCTTGTCCGCCATTGGTCCGAGGACAATGCTGAGCGCCTACTTCGCCAGGGATGCAAAGTGAGTACGCGCGCATCGCGAGCAGCATCCTGTCCGCGTTCTGTGCAAGATGCTGAGCGTCCACCCGAGCGGTTTCTATGCATGGGTTAAGGAACCCTTAAGCCAGCGTGCGCAGGAAGATCGGCGTCAGACCAAGCTGGTGAAGCAGGCGTGGAAAGACAGCGGTAAGGTCTATGGATACCACAAGTTCTATGATGACCTGATCGATATGGGCGAGGTTGTATCCGAGAACCGCGTTGCCCGTCTGGCTCGGATTGCGGGCGTTCAGGCACAGATCGGCTACAAGAAGAAACCCGGCGTTTACGGTGGCAAGCCCTCAGTCGTCGTCGACAACACGCTGGATCGCCAACTCGCGGTTGATGCTCCGGATCGGGCGTGGGTAACGGATATTACCTATCTGCGCACGCGCGAAGGATTTGCGTATCTCTGCGTTGCCAAAATCGGTGCAGCCGAAGGCCAAGGCGCACATGCACGACATCTGGCAGGCCGAAACTCGGGCCGCCGCAACCGCCGCCTTCAACTTTTTTTCGTCGACGCCTATGGCGTGAAATGGGACAAGGCGGTCGCCAAGCCGGTGAAGGACCGGGATGCGCTGCTGACCTTCTACGACTACCCGGCCGAGCACTGGAAACATATCCGAACGTCAAATCCGATCGAGAGCACTTTCGCCACCGTCCGGCACCGGACAAAGCGCACCAAGGGCTGTCTCAGACGGAAGACCGGATTGGCCATGGCCTTCCGGCTAATGATGTCCGCGCAGACGAAATGGCGAAAGCTCGACGGTCGGAACCGCATGCCGGAGGTCATCAACGGGGTTGAGTTCCGCGACGATGTCCGCCACATTCAAGCCGCCGCCTGATCGAGCGTCACCAACTTTCGCGCATATCTCGCTCCGTCTCGCGAACATTAATTGCCGCTCAGTTGCTCTTTTGGAAAAGGGCGGCACCAGCAATACCGGTGCCGCCAGTCAGTCGTCCTCAGGGAGGTTATAGAGGACGAATTCTACACGGAAATCTGGAGTCAGCCAAAAAAACGCATAAGACTTATTATGTGAAAATGACAGTTTACCGGTCACTCCACTTCAATCAAAAGGTCCTTGGCGTCGATCTGCGCGCCGGGGATGACGTGGACGGCTTTGACGGTTGCGTCGCGGTCCGCCGACAGGCCGGTTTCCATCTTCATTGCTTCGATGGTCAGCAACAGATCGCCTTTGTGCACCTGTTGGCCGACTTTAACCGCGACCGAGGCGACCACGCCGGGCATCGGCGCGCCGATGTGATCTTCATTGCCGGCCTGCGCTTTGGGGCGGGCGGCGGTGGCGGATTTGACCATACGGTTCGGCACACGCACAGTGCGCGGCTGGCCGTTTAGTTCAAAGAACACCTTCACATCGCCCACCTCGTCAGCTTCACCCACGGCTTGCAGACGGATCTCCAGCTTTTTGCCGGGGTCGATCTCGGCGCTAATCTCGTCGCCGGGTTCCATCCCATAGAAGAAGACCGGCGTCGGCAGGGTGCGAACGGGGCCGTATTCGCGGTGGCGGCTCATGTAGTCGAGGAAGACCTTGGGGTACATCAGATAGCCGTTCAGATCCTCATCGTCGACGGCCTGACCATCCAGCTTTTCCGATAGCTCTGCGCGGATGGCGTCCAGATCGATGGGCGCCAGATGCGCGCCGGGGCGGCTGGTGTCGGGGGTCTGCCCTTTGAGCACCTTAGCGAGGATCCCGTCCGGAAAGCCGCCCGGAGGCTGGCCCAGATTGCCCTTCATCATGTCGATGACCGACTCCGGAAACGAGACATCGCGCAGAGGGTCTTCGACCTCGGAACGGGTCAGGTTCTGGCTGACCATCATCAGAGCCATGTCGCCCACGACCTTGGAAGAGGGGGTCACCTTGACGATATCGCCGAACATCATGTTCACATCGGCATAGGCCTGTGCGACTTCGTGCCAGCGGTCCTCAAGCCCCATGGAACGGGCCTGCGCCTTGAGGTTGGTGAACTGGCCACCGGGCATTTCGTGCAGGTAGACTTCGGAAGCGGGGGCTTCCAGGCCGGCCTCAAAAGCGGTGTACTGGTGGCGCACGGCCTCCCAATAATTTGAAATTTCGCGCACCGCGCCCACGTCGATGCCGGTGTCGCGGTCGGTGTGGCGGGTCGCCTCGACGATCGAGCCAAGGCAGGGCTGCGAGGTGCCGCCCGAGAAGGCGTCCATCGCCGCGTCGACCACGTCGACGCCTGCATCCGCTGCCGCCAAAACCGTGGCTGCCGACACGCCGCTGGTGTCATGGGTGTGGAAGTGGATCGGCAGGCCGACCTCTTCTTTCAGGGCCTTGATCAGCACGCGGGCCTGGGCGGGTTTCAATAGGCCCGCCATGTCTTTGAGACCCAGAATGTGGGCGCCAGCCTCGCGCAGCTCTTTGCCCATGGCGACATAGTATTTCAGGTCGTACTTGGACCGCTCGGGGTCGAACAGATCGCCGGTGTAGCAGATCGTGCCCTCGCAAACCTTGTTGGCGTCAATAACGGCATCCATGGCAACGCGCATGTTCTCAACCCAGTTCAGACTGTCGAACACGCGGAAGATATCGACTCCGCTGGTCGCGGCTTGCGCGACGAAAGCCTGCACCACGTTGTCGGGATAATTGGTATAACCCACACCGTTCGAAGCACGCAGCAGCATCTGCGTCATCAGGTTCGGCATCTTCTCGCGGATATCGCGCAGGCGCTGCCACGGGCATTCCTGCAAGAAGCGATAGGCCACATCGAACGTCGCGCCGCCCCAGCATTCGACCGAGAACAGTTGCGGCAGGTTGGCCGCATAGGCGGGGGCCACCTTGATCATGTCAATGGACCGCATTCGCGTGGCCAGCAGCGACTGGTGCCCGTCACGCATGGTGGTATCGGTCAGCTTCAGGTCTTTCTGCGCCGACAGCCAGTCGGCTACGGCCTGCGGGCCTTTCTCGTCCAGCAACTGGCGGGTGCCGGCAACAGGCGTTTCGACCCGCAGGGCAGGCACGCGGGGCAGGCGCGCCTCGGCCGCGGGTTTCGGGCGGCCAGCTGTTTCCGGGTGACCGTTTACGGTTATATCCGCGATATAGGTCAGGATTTTCGTGGCGCGGTCGCGACGGGCCTTGAAGTTGAACAGGTCCGGCGTCGTGTCGATGAACTTGGTGGTGTATTCATTCGACAGAAAGGTCGGATGCTTGAGCAGGTTGATGACAAAGTCGATGTTCGTGGACACGCCGCGAATACGGAATTCGCGCAGCGCCCGGTCCATGCGCAAGATCGCCTTTTCCGGCGTCGGCGCCCAAGCGGTGACCTTCGTCAGCAGACTGTCATAAAAGCGTGTGATCACCCCGCCCGCATAGGCCGTGCCGCCGTCCAGACGGATGCCCATGCCGGTGGCCGAGCGGTAGGCAGTGATGCGGCCATAGTCGGGGATGAAATTGTTGTTCGGATCTTCGGTCGTCACGCGCGTTTGCAGGGCATGGCCGTGCAGCGTGATGTCGGCCTGGCGGGCGGCACCGGTGGCCTCGGCTAGGGTCTTGCCCTCGGCGATCAGGATCTGGGCCTGAACGATGTCGATGCCGGTGACTTCCTCGGTGACGGTGTGTTCCACCTGAACGCGGGGGTTCACTTCGATGAAATAGAATTGGCCCGTTTCCATATCCATCAGGAACTCAACCGTGCCCGCGCACTCATAATTCACGTGCTGGCAGATCTTTTTGCCAAGCTCGCAAATCTCGGCGCGTTGTTCTTCGGAGAGGTAAGGCGCGGGCGCGCGCTCAACGACTTTCTGGTTGCGGCGCTGCACCGAGCAGTCGCGCTCGAACAGGTGATAGATCTGGCCGTGGCTGTCGCCAAGGATCTGCACCTCGACGTGGCGCGCGCGGAGGATCATCTTTTCAAGATAACCCTCACCGTTGCCGAATGCGGCTTCGGCCTCACGACGGCCTTCCAGAACCTTCTCTTTCAGCTCGTCGGGACCATTGATGGGACGCATGCCGCGACCGCCGCCCCCCCAGCTTGCTTTTAACATCAGGGGATAGCCGATCTCGGCGGCTTCCTTGGTGATGGCGGCGAAATCATTGCCCAGAACTTCGGTGGCGGGGATGACCGGCACGCGCGCCTCGATCGCGACGCGGCGCGCCGAGGCTTTGTCGCCAAGCGCGCGCATGGTTTCAGCCTTGGGGCCGATAAAGGTGATGCCATTGGCAGCGCAGGCATCCACAAAATCAGGGTTTTCCGAAAGAAGGCCATATCCCGGGTGGATTGCATCGGCGCCGCATTCCTTGGCCACGCGAATAATCTCGGGGATCGACAGATAGGCTGCCACGGGGCCCATACCCTCGCCGATCCTATAGGCCTCGTCGGCCTTGAAGCGGTGCAGCGAGAGTTTGTCTTCCTCTGCATAGATGGCGACTGTTCGTTTGCCCATCTCATTGGCGGCCCGCATCACGCGGATGGCAACCTCACCACGGTTGGCAATGAGGATTTTCTTGAAACTACGCATTAGGCGATGCCCATTGTATCGGAAGTTCGTATAAACAACGTCGCGCCCCAATCCAGGAAAAGAGCGCGACGCAAACGGTCAAAATGGCTTTAGGCTTGGACGCCCACCTTTGCTTCAAGGTCAGCCATACTTTCACCGCCAGCCATGAGGTCGGCGATTTCTTCGCGGGTCTTCTCTCCCTGCTTGAAATCGGCCGCGATGGCGCCTCGGATGAGGACGGCAAAGTGGTCACCCACAGCCAAAGCATGCATAACCTGGTGCGTGATGAAGATGACGGCGAGGCCGCGTCGTTTGGCTTCGTTCACGATTCGCAACACGTGTGCAGACTGCTTTACGCCGAGTGCAGCGGTTGGTTCATCCAGAATGAGGACGCGGGCGCCAAAGTACACTGCGCGGGCGATGGCCAAAGACTGGCGTTCGCCGCCTGACAACCCCCCGACGAGGCGATCCCCATCGTCGATACGCGTGATGCCGAAATTGCGCACTTCGTGGACAGCAATCTCATTGGCCTTTTTGCGGTCGAAGACTTTGAACGGCCCCCAACCTTTCGTTGGCTCGACGCCGGCGAAAAAGCTGCGGCTGATCGACATCAGCGGGAACGTCCCGCCAAATTGGTGAACGCAGGCGATGCCGGCCTCCTGTGCAGCTTTGGGACCGCTGAAGGAGACCGGTTTTCCGTCCATGAGGATCTCGCCGCTGGTGGGCGCGTGGACGCCCGCCATGGTCTTGATCAGCGTGGACTTGCCGGCGCCGTTGTCACCGAGCAGACAGAGCACTTCACCGGCTTTCACCGAAAGATTGATTTTGTGCAGAACGTCGATCGGCCCGAAGGATTTGTCGACATTTCGCAGTTCCAGGACGGTCTTTGCGTCGTTCATTGTCAGTCTTCCTTCTTACCCGTGGACCAGCTTGTGGCGAGTTTCTGGAACGTCCCGTTCATCAGGACCGCTGCAAGCAGCATGATACCGATGATCAACTGAGACAGGTTCCGGTCGATGTCGGTATAGCCGATACCTTGCTGGACGATGCCCAACGTCATGGTACCAAGGAAAATACCGATCAGCGTGCCAAACCCACCGGTCAGAACAACGCCGCCAACCACGCATGCAATAATCGTGTTGAAGATCAGCGGAAAGTTGGTCGCGGACTGCGCCGAGTTGAACGCGGCCACCTGCAGCATACCGGCAAAGGCGGTACAAACAGCGCTTAGCACGAAGAGTGAAATTTTCAGGCGGTTGACCGGGATGCCAGCATTGCGCGCGCTTTCGGGGTCACCACCGACCGCGAAAATCCAGTTTCCCCACGGCGATTTGTGCAAGATGAAATAGAGGATGCCCGATAGGAGAATCCACCAGAACACTGAGGCGCGGAAGCCAAAATAGCGGTCGCCAAGCAGGGCTTTTGCCAGTTCGGGGGCTTCATAGGCCACTTGCGGGCGGTTTACGAAAATCACCGACAGGGTCAGCGTCAGGCCGCCGACGGCGAACAGCGTTGCCAGAGTGACGATGAAAGAGGGCACTTGCGTGCGTGTGACCAGAATGCCGTTGATGCAGCCAATGACTGCGGCCATGGCAAAAGTAATGAGCATCCCAATACCAAGCGGCAGCTCGTAGGGGCCACACAGGATACCGAGAGTCATGGCGGATGCCGGCATGATAGCGCCGACCGAAATGTCGAGTTCACCCGCAACCATCAAGAACCCGACCGGGATAGCGACAATTCCGATCATGGATGCAAAGTTCATCCAGTTGGCGAACCCGACGATGCTGATGAAGTTCTTGTGATAGCCAAATGCGGCAAAAATGCAAAAGACCAAGACCATGCCGACAAAGGCCCCCATGGCCGGGCTGCGCATGAGTTCGCCGACCGACAAACGGCTGGCGATTGGCTTGGAGCTTTTGGCTGTTTGAATGGCTTCTGACATGAGCTCACTCCCCTATGTTGGTTTTGGCGCAGCAGCTTATAGATCTGGCCGAGCAATCCACCCGGCCAGATCAAAGGCTACGGTGCGATTAGCGGGTGCCTGCCTCGACGCCCGCGAAGGTGGCGTCAATGTTCGAGGCGTCAACGATTGCAGGACCCGTCAGGACAGGAGCGGTCGCGATCTTGGTGCCGAAATCGATGTTCGCTGCAAGCGTGGAGACCGACAGGAAACCCTGGTAGTAGGGGGTCTGGTCGATTGCCATCGTTTGCGTGCCCGCCTTGATACGGTCAAGGGTGGACGGGCTGAGATCGAAAGTGCCCAGTTTGACGGTGTCGGTTTTGCCAAGGCTGTCGATCGCGCCGTAGGCGGCGTCAGCAGCCCAGGTGGCCAGGGTGATAAGGGCATCGATGGACGGATCACCGTTCAGTTCCGCCTCAAGAGCGGCCGACGTACCGGCAACGTCTTGGTCGAGGTTGGCGGGCAGCGGCAGTTCACGGGCGCTGGCCCCCGCTTCGGTCGCGCCATCCACAACGCCGCGGCAACGCGCGTCGAGGTTTGCAGTACCCGGCGTCTGGTTGTGGCAAAGAATGTTCTTTGCGCCGGCCATGGCGAGGTATTTGCCGCCTTCATAACCGGCGGTGTATTCTTCGGAACCGAAGTAGTTCAACGCGCCGGATTCCTCGAGAGAGTCGCTTCCGCCGTTAAGCAGGGTAACTTTGATCCCGGCGTCGATTGCCGCTTTGACTGCGGGAAGTTGAGCTTCAGGCACCGGAAGAACAGTCGCGATCCCGTCGACACCCTGCGCGGTGGCTTGTTCGATCAGAACGGCCAGATCGGGGCCGTAGTTTTCGTAGCCTTGGGTTTGCAGGATGGTCAGCGAGCCGCCGCGTGCTTCGACCAGAACGGCAGCGTCTTCCGCACCTTTTTTCACAACGTTCCAGAACGCATCCTGGTTCGAGCCAATCACAAGTGCGATGTCTGCGGCCATGGCCGCCCCCGCTGTCATCGACGCGACCACTGCTCCTACGATAGTTTTCTTAAAGTTCATGTCGTTTCTCCTCCCTGATTTGAACCGCTATATTGCGGTACGACATCTAAGTTTGACCGAAATGGCCGAATATGCACCAAAATCGAGTGCAATCCTTTGGGTCGAGATCTTCTCGACCGTTTTTACTCAGCTCGCTCTGCCAGCAAAGAATTCGACTTTGCCGCTTGATAAAGGGCCGGTACATCCGGCGATGAAACCGGTTGCCATGTGCCCGTTTGCAACGAGACCACACCGGCCTCTGCGACGAGCGTTGAACACAACCCGTCCCAAGCGGTTGCCAGCCTCGGGTCGGTCGCACCGCTTGCGATCCCATTGATCCACGCTTTGTTTTGCAGCCGGTAGGCATCGGCAAAGCGCGGACGCCAGTCCGGGTCGAACCGTTGCACGGCTTGAAGCGACGCCTTGTAGGTCGCGTGAACAGGCGCGTTCAGATCGACGCTGCCCGAACTTCCGACCAATTCGCAGCGCACGTCATAGCCGTAAGCGGCATTGTTGTTCACCTCGATATTGACCATCTGGCCATCGGCGGTTTTCAGAACCAGAAACACCGGAGCGATGGCATTCTTGCTGGGCATTTGAACCGCAAGCACCGAGACATATTCAGAACCCAACACGAACCGGCAAATATCGAATTCATGCGGTGCGGAATTGGAAATGGCCATTTCGCCGGTGAACCATTCAGGGGCGGTTACGTTGCGATGAAAATTGTGCATCATCAGCGCGTCACCGACCCCGCCGCTTTCCATGGCGGATTTCATGGCGCCGTAGGCGGGATCGAACCGACGCATGAAGCCGACATGCACCCGGCGTTCGCCAAGGCGGGTTTCCGCCTCGATTACGCGAAGCGACTCTTGCGAAGTCGGTGCCAACGGCTTTTCGCACAAAACGTGCTTGCCGGCTTCCATCGCCGCGATGGTCAGTTCGGCATGGGTGCTGTCGGGGCTCGCAATCAGAACCGCATCGACATCAGCACGGCTGAGCGCCTCGAGGGGATCCGTTAGGACATGTGCTGCGCCCAGCTGATCGCCCAGTTCCCGCGCGCGAGTGACGTTGGCATCGCAAATAACCTGCAAGGCCGCACCCGGAACATCGGATGCAAGGATCCTCGCGTGGTCTGCCCCCATCACACCAGTTCCGATGATTGCAATACGAACCGACATTATTTTGCGAGCCTCACCGCGGGGCCGGGGGCTTGCCCGTCGTATCCGCCCCAAACCGACTGATCGTAGTGGATGACGGCACCCGTCATGATGCCGGCGTCCTCGGAGGCGAGGAACAAGGCCGCCCGCGCAACTTCGCGCGGATCGATCAAACGCCCGAAAGGTAGACCTGCATTGGCTTTGGATTCCCAATCCGGGTCTCCGGATTCCGCCAGTTGAAGTTCGCGCTCGTGATCCGAAGCCATCCAGCCGATATCAAGCTGGTTTACGTGAATACCGTTGCGCATGAGGGCATAGCCCGAGCTGCGGGTCAGCGTGGACAGTGCGGCCTTGGACGCGCAATAGGGCGCGATAAAGGGCTGACCGGCATTGGACGAGGTGGACCCGATATTCACGATCCGGCCGCCTTTGCCGTCGCGCTCCATGATTTTGACGGCGTCTTGCATCAAAAAGAACGGCGCACGGGTATTGACCGCGAACATCCGGTCGAACAGATCCGGGGTCGTGTTCAACAGGTTCCCGCGATCCGTCAGGCCGGCCGCATTGACCAGAATATCGACCGTGCCGAAGGCTTTGTCCGCAGCAGGGATGATCCGCAGAACATCATCAATATTCGCTAGATCCGCAGCGATCATTTCGACCGGAACGCCGGTTTCGGCGGTGATTTCAGCTGCTTTGGCTTGACCTTTTTCTAGTCCGCGACCGACGATGGCGATCCCTGCGGCACCGGCCTGCGCAAACAGCAACGCCGCGTTGGCTCCCAAGCCTTGCGTGCCACCCGAGATGACCGCAATTTTCCCGTCAATTCTGTTCATGCTCCGACGACCTCGTAACCAGCCGCGTTCAGGACGCGGAAAAGCTCGGCACGGCCCTTTTTGGCCATTTCAAGCGGGGGATTTGCGATGGGATCCTGTTCGGCTTCGATGACGAACCACCCCTCATAGCCTTTGCCAGCCAGCGCCTTTGCAATGGCCTCGAAATCCAGGCTGCCGTCACCGGGCACCGTAAAGGCGCCTTTTATGACCGCATCCAGAAAGCTCTCTTTCGAACGGTCCAGACCGCCCACGACGTCACCCCGAATGTCCTTTGCATGGACATGGCTGATGCGCTTGTGGTGGTTTTCGATCACACGAAAATTGTCACCACCGGCGAAGGCCATATGGCCTGCATCGAACAGAAGCGGGACCGAGGAATGCTTCATAAAGAGGTCGAGCTCCGCTTCGGTTTCCACGGCGGCAGCCATGTGGTGATGATAGCTCAGCGGCATCCCCTCCTTGGCACACCAGTCCGCGAAATCGGAAATCCTGCGACCGTAGGCCGCCATCTCGGCCTCAGACAGCTTGGGCTTTTGCGCCAGAGGCCTGTGGCGTTCGCCCTGAACCGAGCGCGCGGTCTCGCCATAGGCGATGCAAGGCGCGCCAGCCGCTTTGAAGAAGGCGTGCTGCTCTGCGATGCGGTCCTTCTCCACCTCGATATCGCCATCCAGCAGCATGCCGGAAAACCAGCCGCCGCAGACGGAGATGCCATGCTTGTCGAGCACCGGACCCAACTCCGCCATGTTCATGGGGAAGCGGCGGCCGGTTTCCATGCCGGTAAGCCCGGCCTCGGAGGCCTGCCTCAGACACTCGTCGAGGCTGACATCATCCGAGAGTTCCTCGAGATCGTCGTTCCACCACGCGATCGGCGCAATGCCAAGTTTCGCTTTCAACATTATTGCTTAGACTCCATGCCGCTGTTTTTTGCGGAATTCTTCTTGTCCCTTGCGGGCCTTGTTGACCGAAGCGCGAGGGCTGACCTCGGGAACGCCGACATACCAATCGGCCCCGCCGGGGGTCCAAGTGTAGGCGTCGGAATTGATGCAGATGACGGTGGTGGCATCGGTGGTCTGTGCCCATTCCATTGCGGCCTCAAGGTCGGCGAGGCTGTCGCACTGGCGGGCATAGGCTCCCATCGCCTCGGCGTGTTTGACGAAATCGACATGGCGCACGTTGGTCGGATCCACGACGCGGCTGTCTTTGAGCAGGTTGTTGAAACCCGCGCCGCCCATGCCGGTTTGCAGCCGGTTGATGACCCCGAAGCCGCCATTGTCGCACACGACGACAATCATCTTGTGCCCGGCGATCACCGACGAATGGATGTCCGAGTTCATCATCATGTAGGACCCGTCGCCCAACATGACGATCGGCGTGCCTTTGCCGCCCATTGCCATCGCGTGACCCCAAGCACCCGCGATCTCGTAGCCCATGCAGGAAAAGCCGAACTCGCAGTCGAAGGTATGCGGCGACTTGCAGCGCCAGTTCTTGATGGTCTCACCCGGCAGGCCACCCGCAGCTGTGACCAGAACGTCGTCGGGCCGGGCGACCTTGTTCACAACCGCAATGACCTGCGCGTAGGAGGGAACGACCTGATTGGTCGGGGCTTGCCCTTCGTCCAGGAGGTCGTTCCATTCCTTGTACCAAGCCTGCGCCTGAACCATCCGTTCAGCCGGCGCGGCCCAGTCTCCAAGCTTCGCGTCCAGATCATTTACGCATTCCAGCGCATCGCCGACGACGGGCGTGGCGCGGTGTTTGAGCGAGTCGAAACGGGCGGCATTGATGTTGATGAATCTGGCGTCCTTGGGGAAAGTTGTCCACGACCCCGTGGTGAAATCCTGCATGCGCGTGCCGATTGCGACAATGACATCCGCGGATTCGGACAGTTTCCGTGCGGCTTCGCTTCCTTCGATGCCCATCGCGCCAACGTAAACCGGGTCGTCATGGCAGACAGCTCCTTTGCCCGCGATGGATTCAGCCATCGGAATCCCGCGCTTTTTGGCAAAGGCCGCGACCGCAGCCTCGGCGCCGGAATAGCGCACACCGCCGCCCGAGATGATCAACGGGTTTTTCGCGGATTTCAGAACCTCGACCGCTTCTGCAACCTGATCGACAGAGGGGCGCGGGCGCGGGATCGCCCAAATTTTTTCTTCGAAAAATTCCTCGGGATAGTCATAGGCCAGCTCTTGCGTGTCCTGCGGCAGACCGATGAACGCGGGGCCGCAATCGGCTGGATCGAGCATCGTGGCGATCGCCTGCGGCAACGACTGGATGATCTGCGCCGGATGCACGATGCGGTCCCAGTAACGGGTCACGGCCTTGAACGAGTCGTTCACGGTCAGAGTGGGATCGCCAAAGTGCTCGACCTGTTGTAGCACGGGATCGGGCAGGCGATTCACATAGGTATCACCCGAGATCAACAGAACAGGCAAACGGTTCGCATGCGCCACGCCGGCGGCCGTCACCATGTTGGTGGCGCCAGGCCCGACGGACGAGGCCGCGATCATGATCTGACGACGTTTTTTCGACTTGGCATAGCCAATGGCGGCAAGCGCCATGGACTGTTCGTTTTGACCGCGCCAGGTGGGCAGCTGGTCCTGTACGCGCTCCAGTGCCTCTGCAAAGCAGGTGACGTTGCCGTGACCGAAAATCCCGAAAACGCCCGCGAACAGAGGGACCGTTTCTCCGTCGATTCGAGTCTTTTGGGCGCAAAGATAGCGCACGAGAGCTTGCGCCATTGTAAGGCGCACGGTTTTCGAATCCATTTAGAGTTCCTCCCGGATTGCTTCGCAAGCACCGCTCCACCGGCACTCTGCGAAATACTTATTGACAATACTTACAGTTTGCAATGATCATTGCAACAGAAAAATGGGAGGCCACAATGCCACGAATTTCTGTACTCGGATGCGGACGAATTGGTCGTATGCATGCCGACAATATCGCAACGCATCCGCAAGCCACGCTCGCGGGCGTCTTTGATACCCACGCCCCCTTCGCTGCCGAGATCGCGTCGAAACACGGCGTAACCAACTTTGCCTCTGCCCTGGAGGCGATCAACTCGGACGATGTTGACGCCGTTCTGATCGCGACCCCGACCTCGACACACGTCGAGTTTCTGGAGGCCTGCGTCAAGGCCGGAAAAGCCGTGCTATGCGAGAAGCCGATCGACCTGTCTCTCGAGCGGGTCAACGCCCTGGCCAAGCGAATCGAAGGCACCAAAGTGCCGATCATGTTGGGATTTGTGCGCCGCTTTGATCCCGGCCACGCGGCGGCTGAACGGGCCCGCGCGGCAGGCGAAATCGGCGAGTTACATCAGGTGACGATCACGTCGCGCGACCCCGGCATGGCACCGGATGGCTATATCAAGACGTCGGGCGGCATTTTCCGCGATATGACGATTCACGATCTCGATCTTGCGCGTTTCTTGCTGGGTGAAGAGGTGACTGAGGTGACGGCTACCGGCTCGCGCCTCGTGAACCCCACCCTGATGGATGAATGCGACGATTACGACACGGTTGTCGTCATTCTGAAGACCGCCAGCGGCAAGCAGGCTGTGATCACCAACTCCCGCGAAGCGGTTTATGGCTATGACCAGCGTATCGAAATGCTGGGTTCCAAGGGGATGCTGGTCACCGACAACCATCACAACCACTCGATGAAGAAATATCTGGCAACCGAGACCAATGTGTCCTCGCCCCTGCAGCACTTCTTTATCGAGCGCTACGGCGCAGCCTTTGACGTCGAGATCAGCAAGTTCGTCGATGCCATCGAAAACGGCGCGCCGGTCCCGGTCGGTTTCGAGGATGGTCGTCTGGCCCTGCTGCTGGCCGATGCCTGCTTCAAGTCTGTGGCCGAGGGGCGCACCGTACTGACAAGCGAGTTTGCCTGACATGTACGAAAAATTCGGAATTTTCATCGACGGTGCCTGGACTGCGGGTTCAGGCACCTCTCAAGTCATGTCGCCCGTCACGGAAAAATCGCTCGGGACGATCGCGACCGCGGCCGTTGCCGACACGCAAAACGCGATTGATGCGGCGGCCAAGGCCCTCCCGGCTCTGGTGGCCATGGGCGGGTTCGGCCGGGCCGACGCGCTGCATAAGGCCGCCGACGAGATGATCGCGCGGGCTGACGAGGCCGCGACCATGATCTCGACCGAGACCGGCAAGCCCATTGCACAGGCGGGACGCGAATGGGTCCTCGCCTGCGACCAATTCCGTTGGTACGCGGAAGAGGCGCGCCGTATCTACGGGCGGACCGTCGAAAGCCGTGTGCCCGGTGGGCGCTTTGAAATCAGCCGCGAGCCTGTGGGTGTCGTTGGCGCGTTTACGGCCTGGAACTTCCCGGCAGCTCTTCCAGCGCGCAAACTCGCCCCTGCCCTCGCGGCAGGTTGCCCTGTGGTTCTGCGACCGTCGTCACAGACCCCCGGCGTTGCAATGGTTATGGTGGACTGCCTGCGCGCGGCGGGCCTGCCGGACGGGGCGGTCAACCTCGTCGTCGGCAACACCGACCAGACCTATGGCCCGATTATGGCAGACCCGCGCGTGCGCAAGGTTTCGCTCACAGGCTCGACGCGCGTAGGTCAGCAAATGATCCGCGACGCGGCCGAGACGGTCAAAAAGGTTTCGATGGAGCTTGGCGGCAACGCGCCGCTGATCGTGTACGATGATGCAGATCTGGATATGGCGCTCGACGCGATCGTTGCCACGAAATACGCGAACTGCGGGCAGGTTTGCGTGACCCCGGACCGCATGTTCGTCCACGAAGCCCTGTATGAGCGGTTTGTCGAAGGCTTTGTGGCCCGCACGAGCAAGATCAAGCTGGGTGATGGCCTGGATCCGAGCGTGGGGATGGGGCCGCTGATCAATGCGCGCAGCCTCGAAACGATCGACCGGATCGTTCAGGATGCCGTATCGGGCGGCGCGACCCTTGCTTTTGGCGGCAAGCGGCCTTCGGCCTTCAACACGGGCCACTTCTACGAGCCGACCGTCCTGACCAATGTGTCCGACGATCAGGAGGTGTTCGCAGAGGAAAACTTCGGCCCCGTTGCGGCCATCACGTCGTTTTCCGGTGACGACGAGGTTCTGACCCGGGCGAACAACTCCACCATGGGGCTGTCTGCCTATGCTTTTACCGCCTCGCCCGAGCGCGCGCGCAGGACGGTCAAGGCTTTGAAGGCCGGTATGGTGGGGATCAACAGCTTTGCTTTGGCCGCTTCCGAAGCCCCCTTTGGCGGCACCAATTTCTCCGGTCTGGGCCGGGAAGGCGGCAGCGAGGGTATTGAGGACTACCTTGACACCAAGCTCGCCCAGATCGTGTTCTGAGGAGCCATCATGTCAATTAACAAAGTGAAAACCCTCTGGGCCGAGGGCAAACCCGTGTTGCATGGCTGGCTTTCCATTGGCAACCCGTTCACCGCCGAGATCATGGCCGCGCAGGGTTATGATGCGATCTCCATCGACATCCAGCACGGCGCGCTCGATTATTCCGCGGTGCTGCCGATGTTTCAAGCGATGCGCGCCAGTGGCGTGACCATCGGGGCGCGTGTGCCGTGGCTCGAACCAGGCATCATCATGAAAGCCCTCGATGCGGGGGCGATGAACATCATCTGCCCGATGATCAACACCGCCGAGCAAGCCGCCGAATTTGTCAGCTACATGCGTTACCCGCCTTATGGTCAGCGCAGTTTCGGACCCACCCGGGCGGGCGTCGCCCTACCCGGCTACGGTCTGGGGATGAACTCAGAGGTCCTGGCCCTTGCGATGATCGAAACCGCCGAAGGTGTCGCAAACCTGGACGCCATTGCGGCGACGCCGGGCCTTGACGGGATCTACGTCGGCCCTGCCGATCTGACGCTCGGCACTCAGGAAGGCCGGCTCGCTCCGGGGTTCGATCGTGAAGAACCGGAGATGATCGAGCTTATCCAGCACATCGCAAAGGTCTGTGAAAAGAACGGCATCAAGGCCTGCCTGCATTGTGGCACTCCGGAATACGCCGCCAAGGCCGCCGGTTGGGGTTATAGCCTGACAACCGTCTCCGGGGACACCCGACTTTTGGCGGGAGCCGCAGCCGCGAGCGTCAAGCGTTTTCGCGATCTGACCGGTACCCAGGAGGCTCCGGCGGCCGGTGCGGTCTCAAAAGGAGGAGCATACTGATGGTACATGTTGTTGTTGCGGGGCCTTTGCATGCATCGGGCAGAGCCATTCTGGACAATGCCAAAGACGTGACGGTCACCTATATCGCGGAGACCTCCGAGGCGAGCCTCGCCGCCGAGATCGCGGGCGCGGATGCGGTCCTGCTCAGAACCCAGCCTCTGGGTGCGCGGACCGTCGATCTGGCGCCGAATCTCAAGATCGTCTCGCGCCACGGCGTCGGCTATGACGCGGTCGACTTGGCGGCGCTCAACAGCCGCGGCATTGCCTTGTCGGTTTGTGGCGATGTCAATTCGACCTCGGTCGCCGAACATTCCGCCATGATGATCCTTGCCGCGTGCAAACGCGCGCTCCGGTCCGATATATCTGTGCGGACTGGGCCGTGGGAATGGCGCAACAAGCTCGAGGCCCGGGATGTCAGCGGGCAGAACCTTCTGCTGGTCGGCTACGGTCGCATTGGCCGCAAGACTGCGGACATGATGCGGGCATTCAACATGAATGTGCGCGCCTTTGATCCCTACCTGATGAAACAAGGTTGGCCCGAAAACGGCGTTACTTGCGTGAAAACGCTCGACGATGGGCTGGCTTGGGCGGATGTCCTGTGCTTTTGCCTGCCGCACACGGGCGCGCCCTTGATCGGCGCGGCGGAATTCGAGCGGATGCGCGACGGTGTCGTGGTGGTGAATACCTCTCGCGGCGGCATCCTCGATGAACATGCCATGATAGCGGCCCTCGCCAGCGGCAAGGTCGGCGCGGCCGGACTTGATGTCTTCCATCAGGAACCGATACCGCATGACCATCCCTTGGCAGGCTTCGACCAGGTCCTACTCTCGCCGCATATCGGTGGATTGACGCTGGATGCCGCCGAACGCATGGCCGTTTCCTCAGCGGAAAACATTCTCGACTATTTCAACGGGACGATCGATCCCGCGTTGATCGTAAACAAGGACAAGTTCAATGTTGCCCTCCAAAACTAAGATCAAGGTCGGCCTGATCGGTACCGGCTTCATGGGCAAGGCCCACGCTTTCGGGTTCACCAATGCCTCGCGCGTCTTCGATCTTCCGGTCGAGGCCGAGCTGGACACCGTCGCAGACATCAACGAGGCCGAAGCCGGGCGTGCGGCGCGTGCCTTCGGATTTGCCAAGGCGACCGCCGATTGGCGTGACATCATTGCCGACCCGGAAATCGGGATCGTCTCGATCACGGCGCCCAATGCCCTGCACAAGGAGATGGCGCTGGCGGCGATTGCCGCGGGCAAGCATGTCTATTGCGAAAAGCCCCTTGCACCGCTTGCGCAGGACGCACGCGAGATGGCCGAGGCCGCCGAGGCTGCGGGCGTGAAAACGCAGGTCGGGTTCAACTATCTGTGCAATCCGATGCTGAAACTTGCCCGCGCCATGATCGAGGCGGGCGAGTTGGGTGAAATCCACGGCTATCGCGGGCTGCACGCCGAAGATTACATGGCGGATGCCACTGGCCCGTTCACCTTCCGCCATGACCCGGCCGGCGGCGGCGCCCTGGCCGATCTCGGTAGCCACGCCTTGGCCACAGCCGAGTTCCTGCTGGGCTCCGTGACCGACGTCATGGGCGATTGCGTGACGGTCATCGACGC
The DNA here is from genome assembly GCF_900172375.1 of Aquimixticola soesokkakensis. Lineage (GTDB taxonomy): Bacteria > Pseudomonadota > Alphaproteobacteria > Rhodobacterales > Rhodobacteraceae > Aquimixticola > Aquimixticola soesokkakensis. Next base: position 41,418 of record NZ_FWFS01000015.1, read on the forward strand.
CCGCACGGACGCAAGCGGCACGACGCGCAAGATCGAAGTCGACGACATAGGACGTGCCTTTTTGCGGTTCGAAAACGGGGCCTCGGGCTCCATCGAAGCCAATTGGGTAGCGACGGGCCGCAAAATGCAGCACGATTTCGAAGTGTTCGGGTCCAAAGGCGCGCTCGCGTTCAGCCAGGAACGCTTCAACGAGCTGCATTTCTATTCGACGGACGATGCCGCAGGGCGTCAGGGATTTCGCAAGATCGAGGCCGCGCCTGCGCACCCGCCTTACGGGCTGTTCTGCGTCGCGCCCGGGCATCAGATCGGGTTCAACGACCTCAAGGCGATCGAGGTCGCAGGCTACCTGAACGCCATCAACGGAGACGGCGCAGAGCCGTTCAATTTCCGCGCGGGGCTTCGCATCCAGACAGTGCTGGAGGACATCCAGCAGTCCTCTCTGGAACGCGCCTGGCGCAAGGTGGGAGAATAAGATGACAATACGTTATGGCGTCGTGGGCGCAGGGTGGATTTCGCAAATTGCTTTTCTACCCGGTGTGGATGTGACCGGAAACTCCAAGACCACGGCTCTGGTCAGTGGCAATCGCGATGCGAGCGAGCGTCTTGCGGAATTCTACGATATCGAGCACACATTCACATACGACCAGTATGATGAAATGCTTGCCGCCGATGTGGTGGATGCGGTCTATATCGCTCTGCCTAATTCCATGCATGCCGACTATGCGATCCGTGCCGCGAAGGCGGGCAAACATGTGATCGTCGAAAAACCCCTCGCGATTTCCGCAGCCGAATGCCGCGCGATGATCGAGGCGGCCGAGGCCGCGGGCGTCTACCTGATGACCGCGTACCGGCTGCACAACGAGCCGGGAACGGTCCATGCGTTGGAACTTATCCGTTCGGGCGCGATCGGGGATCCAAGGGTGTTTTCGTCGGTGTTCTCGTTTCAGGCCGGCCCGGACAACCATCGGCTCAAAGCGTCCCATTGGGGCGGACCTTTGCAGGACATCGGCATTTATTGCGTGAATGCCGTTCGCCATATTTTTGCCGACGAACCTGTCGAAGTCACCGCTGTCCGTAATCAGACCGACGACCCACGTTTTAGCGAAGTCGAGGAGACTTTCGCCGCCACCATGATGTTCCCCAAAGGGCGCGTCGCGCAATTTGTTGCCAGCTTCGGAGCAGAACAGCTTGATACATACCGTATCTCCGGAACCGAAGGCGACATTGCGGTGGAATGCGCGTATGACTTTCAATCGCCGACCATCGTTCGTCTGACGCGCGGCGCGGAGGTCATCGAGCATGTCTTTGAGAAAACCGATCAGTTTGCAGGGCAAACCGCATATTTCTCCGACTGCATCACTGCAGGGGTTGCGCCTGAGGCCTGCGGCGAAGAGGGGCTCGCGGATGTCGAGATCCTCTTGGCTCTGGAGGAAGCCGTCAAGACTGGCACGGCACAAAAAATTGAGCTAGACCAGCGCAGGAGACACCCTGACGCGACGATGGTTCGCCGTTTCGCCCCGACCGGGAGACGCTTGATGGTCTAAGGCAGGGGCTTGGGAGGAGTAAACCGCTGGACAAATCGACGACACCCCCACCGAAGGATTACGAAGCGCTCGTGTTGCTTATACACGAGCGTTTCGAAACTATGAGCAAGACCTATCAGCAAATCGCGCGTTTCCTGACGCAAAACCCGAACGAAGTGGCCGTACATTCGGTCAATGCGATTGCCCAGCGATGTGGTACCCATGCGTCGAGCTTTGTCCGTTTTGCACAGGCCCTTGGGTATTCCGGGTTCAAAGATCTCCAGTTGCTTTTCCAAAAGCGTCTGGAAACAGCCGCACCAGGCTTTGAAGCCCGTATCCGTGCCTTGGAAGACGAGCTTGTAAACAGGGACGATCCGACCGACTTCGGATTTTTGCGCGAGCTGGTCGTCAAGGACATTGCAGCTCTTCAGTCGCTGTTGGACGACGTGGATCCCGCGCAATTGTCCTATGCCGCCGATTTGCTGAGTGAAGCAAATACCGTTTATCTTGTGGGTCAACTCCGGTCGGCTCCGGTTGCCGAATTCCTCCGCTATATGCTCACTATGATCGGAAAACGCTGCGTGATGCTCGATCCGAGCGGCGGGCTTGCCACACACATGTCCAAAACGATGACAAAGCAAGACGTACTGGTTGCTGTCTCGTTTCGCTATTATGCCACCGAGGTTGTCTCCATAGTGCATGAGGCGCGCGAAAAAGAAATAAAAACCGTTGCGATTTCTGACAGTACACTTTCCCCACTCGCTAAATCTGCTGATGCGTTTTTCGCGGTGCCGGAGCATAGACATACGTTTTCAAGGTCTATTGCAGCGCCATCCTGCGTCGCGCAAGCTATTGTCCTTGCAACGGCGGCCCGCTTGCAAAGCGGCTCAGCACATCCTGAAATTCCGATCGTGACGCAAGTTTGATCGTCTCTGTCTTATTCTCAATGTGGTAATCCGCCCATCCTCAACGTACTGTATTCCTTAAACTTTTGCGGATTTCTAAAAGTTTGTCCCACTCGAGATCATGAATATCGTGCAGGGCGCGCAGTTTACGTCCTTTGAAGCGACCAAACGACTTACACTGATCGGGGCCAGGGTCGCGGTTAACTGCAATGGCGGTGCCTTGACGGTCTCTTCATCGGGCTTCTCTGGCGACACCCAAACGGCATTAGGTAATATATACATAAGCTTATACGATTTTGGCGGGCAGAGGCGGATGGCTGTTCCTAGCAAGAGCAAGGGAAGCCCGGGTGCCGAACTACTCGTCAACATCCGTGAGACCGGCATCAAACAGAACCTTGTGCTCCTGAGACCCGTTTTGCGGTCGATGCCGGCGGTCGCCGCCTCTAGATGTGAACCGGCATGCAAGATTGACCCCAGTATTGGGGTAATCGGCGTCCAAAAGTGACCCCCCTGATATTTCTGATTTGATGCTTTCTCAGTTGCATGAGGGAGCGCGATGGAGATGTTGGTTGTGG
>NZ_FWFS01000016.1 GCF_900172375.1 Aquimixticola soesokkakensis
AGAACGCCAAAGACTTTACGGAGGCTGTCTATGAACGGCTCAAATAGGCTTGCAGGGCTGAAGGCCCGACCAAAAGACACCACGGTTGCCGAGGTCCGTCGCGTCGATGAGGTTGGAGAGGCGAGGGGTTTCCTTGATCGTACCCCACGCAAGAAACCAGGGCGTAAACCAAGCCCTCGCACCTATCAGCTGCACCCGAAAGTTTTCCCTGAAGTCGGTGAAGCGATTGCCAATGAGGCAGAGCGCCTTGGCATTACGCAGGGCCAGCTAATAGAGATGATGTGGGAAGAATATCAAAAGCTTGCGCGCTAACCTTGGGACCATTCAGTAATGGAACCGCAGTTGCGCAATCTCTAGGCTTTGGCCATCGCCAGCTCCACTGACCCGGTAGACCATTCGATCTTCCTGAGAAATCCGCCGGGACCACCAGCCAGTCAAATCGCCCTTTAAAGGTTCCGGCTTGCCGGTTCCCTTGAAGGGGGTTCGCTTACACTGCTTGATCAGCTCGTTGATCCGGTCGCGTACCTTGTCGTTGGTGTTGACCCAGTATTGATAGTCTTCCCAGGCCTGATCGGAAAAAACCAGCTTCACTCGGTCAGCTCACGCTCTTCGCCAGTTCCAGCATCGAGTTGCGCGATCGACGCGCGCAAGCGGGATGCGTTTTTCGGTGTGGACAAGAGGTGCAACGTCTCATTGACGGCGTTCCAAGTGTCCAAGGACACGACCACAACGGACTCGCCCTTCTTGCGCGTCACGACAACTTCCTGCTTGTCGTGGATCGCTCGATCCATGACGCCCTTCAGTTGAGCTCGTGCGTCTGAGTAGGTCATAACATCCATGTCGACTCTCCTTTGCTTCCCTCTATATGTACAATATTAAGTACAAGTAAAGGGGTGGTACGAAGGCGGCAGTCAATTTCATGGAGAATTTACGAGAGAGAAAGGGCTCACATGGATGACATCGTTACCCGCCCCGCAGAGGAAATGTCTCGCGAGGAACTTTACGAACTGGTCTGGCAGACCCCCATGAGCAAGCTTGGTGCCCAACTCGCGACGAACGGGCCAGGCTTGGCCGCTCTTTGTCGAAAGCGCCAAATTCCTACGCCACCCTTGGGCTACTGGCAGAAAAAGGCCGTTGGCCGTGCTCCTGAAATGCCTCCTTTGCCGTCATTCGAACCACCCCAAAAGACCTCCCCTTCAATCAAGCCAGCGCGGGGCAGTGGTAGACCGCCAGTACCTGCGTCCGTCCCACCTCGCGACGCTGAGCCCGTTGCGGAACTACCACCCTTCGATGAAGACGACGAAAGCCTTGACCATATGCGAGCGCTGCACCCCAAGGTGAAGGCATGGGTCGCAGAGCACCATCAGCTACAGGAGGGCCGTCGAGCGGAAAACCGGCAACGGTCGCGCGACTTTTGGGGAGGATCACTTCCTCATATCAGCGACCTCACTGCGCGTGACCGATATCGCTTCAGCGTGACAAGCACCCTGTTTCGCGCGATTGAGAAGCAAGGGGGACAGATCGGCGAAGCCAAGCTTACAGGCAAGGTGACATTCCTTGTCAGCGAGCAAGAGCTCAAGTGCGTAATCGCTGAGAAAATGTCGAGGGCGACAAAGATCATGGAGGGGGCAGGGAAGTGGACGGCCTTTCCCCATCACCACCAAACAGGCCTTGTTTCCTCTGGCTTCCTGCGCGTGAGGTTCGACACTTATGTCAATGGTCGTAGTCGCGACTGGATTGAAACGTCCAAGAAGAAAATGGCGATTATCCTGCCCGATATCGTTAGCGCGATTATCGCGGCAGGGCCACTTTTGGCAGAGGCCGCGCGAGAGCGTGAGGAGCGACATCGCCGCTATGAGCAAGAGCAAGCAGAACGTCGTGAGCGCCAAAGACAACAAGAGATTGATTACAGGCGTTGGAGCCGGTTTCAGGACCATGCTGAAAGCTGGCGGGAGCGCGAGCGGCTTTTGGCTTTCATCGCCGAACTATGCCGCCGACTGCAAATTGAGGGTGACGCCGACATTGAAGGTAGACCTCTCAGCGAGTGGATTGTCTGGGCCGAAGAACGGGCCCTTTCGCTCGATCCGTTCCAGAACGGTCTGAAAGGGCTTTTTGAAACCATCAGCTCCGCTTGATTTTTCGGCTACTCATACTCGGCCAGCAACGCCTCGTATTCCTCAATTACAGCGCTTAAACGAGCAGTGAAAACTTCTCGCTCGTTACCTTGTAAGGGGCTTCGATCTAACGAAAATGCCTGTCCCCGAAGTACGTCCAGCAACCGAAGTTGAGAGGGGGAAATCTCTGTTAAAGCCTCTGTCATGCCCCAAAGGCCGACTCTGCCTGCATCCTCGGATATATTCGGTTCCGGGGAGAAATATGGATAAACAGCATACTCATCGCCATGGCCGTCAATCACAGATATCAGGTTTTCCACTCTGATAGTCATTCCGATTTGAGGGATAGAAATTTGGCCAGAATGATTGTCGCCTTGCTCGTAGGGAGAGTTTATCCAGCGTCGTCGCTCACTCCACCAAAGTAGAAAACCATCCCTCAGCTGGGGATACAGATTTCGCCTCCTTGGATTGGAATCAATGCGGTTCTGCGTATCGACGTGCAAATCTGAGAGACCTAGAACGTGCTGTTTAGCATCGTACCAAAATGGGCCATAGAAATCGCCGCCGCCGCTGTCAGTACCCGCCTCTCGTGCTATGTCCGCACGAATAATGCCGCGTATGTCAGTGCGACGAGAGGCAGGGTCCGAAAAGGCTAACTTTAGCGCCTTCCGCAGGGTGAGATTGTTTATTGGCAAAGCAAATCCTAACTTTTCAACTCCCTCAAGTAAGGAGCCAAAGCCTGTTTCAATCAAGAAACTTCTCGTTATCTAGGATCACTCGTCCTGTCGTGACGTGCTCTGCTATCATGCGAGCTTTATGATAAAAGCTTGCATGAAGGCCCAAGCGAAAAACTCAGCAAAACATGGGTAAAATACCAAGTCGCGCAACACGTGTCTTTCATTATGCAAGGTTTATAGGCATTATACCGCTATAACCTCGCAAGGATTTGCCCGTGAAAGCTGCCGTCGAGACCACCTGGAACAAAGGCCGCGTCGTGGGCAAAAAACCACCGCTGACGCCCGACCAGGTTTCCCTGATCCGGATGATCCTGCGCCAGGAAAAAGCCTTGCGTGATCTGGCACTGTTCAACACCGCCCTCGACACAAGTTTCCGGGGATCGGATCTGGTGCGGTTGCGGGTGGCCGATGTAGCCACCCCGGTCGGGGTGCGCGAGATCGTGGAAATCCGGCAGAAGAAGACCGAAGCCCGCAATGCACGCCCGGTCCAAGCGCGGCTGTCCTCGGGCACGCGCGACAGTCTGCGCACCTATCTCGCAGCTTCAGAAAAGCCGTTGCACGGCTGGCTGTTCACGGGGCAGGGGGCACGGTGGTCCCAGTCCCATCTCAGTGAAAGTCAGCTCTGGCGGCTGTTCCGCTCCTGGCTGGAAAAGGCACACCTCGATCCCAGCCTCTACGGCTTGCATTCGCTGCGCCGGACCTTCCCCACCCACATCTACCAGCAGACCGGCAACCTGCGCGCCGCCCAGCTCCTGCTCGGCCATGCCAGCATTGAAAGCACCAAGGAATACATCGGTACCGAACAGGCCGAAGCCCTCGAAATTGCGCGCAAGTATCACCTGTGACGGCCATGCAGACCTATCTTGAGAAACGCCAGCCTGCGCAGAAAATGGTCCGGTTCTACCGGATGGCGGTCATGCCGAACCTGTTCGGCGAATGGACGCTGTACCGCGAATGGGGCCGCATAGGGCAGGGCGGTCAGGTTCGGATGGATTGGTTCGAGGAAGAGAACCAGGCCGTTGCGGCTCTGGTCACACTGGAAGCCTCCAAGCGTCAGCGCGGCTATTGGGTGGAGCCTCAGCAGCTGGCGATGTTCAGATGATAGCGTGACGGACTCGCACAAGCCTCTTGACTGGCCAGCAACGCCGCCCGCATGTCCTAAGGACATGCGGGCGGCGTTGCTGCTTTTTAGCTGAGTAAATCTCGTCATTGTATAGTGCGGCTGAAAAGTATAGTAATTATACCATTTTCAACATATATTGCCTCTTATGAAGTTCGAGTATGACCCCGACAAAAGCGCCGCGAACCGTGAGAAGCACGGGATCGACTTTGATGAGGCCCAGGCCCTCTGGGATGATCCTTATCTGATCGAGGCCCCTGCCAACGTCACGGATGAGCCACGCTTTCTGGCGGTTGGCATGATCGCGGCCAGACACTGGACGGCTGTCTACACATACCGGAGCGACCGGGTGCGGATCATCTCCGTGCGCCGCGCTCGCAAGCAGGAGATTGACCATTATGAAGGCGACTGAATTCGACGAACGCTTCGACGCGGGCGAAGACATGTCCGCCCATGTCGATTGGACAAAGGCGCGCCGCCTCAATGTCGAGGCCAAGCGGGTGAACGTGGATTTCCCGACCTGGGTCGTTGCCGGTCTGGACCGGCAGGCCCAGAAGCTCGGCATCACCCGTCAGGCATTGATCAAGATGTGGATCGCGGAGCGGCTAGAGTAAACTGATCGAGTTTAGCCGGTCCTGGACCAGCTACGCGAGTTGTCGTTCGAGCTTGAGTTTCCGAGCCTTCCAATCCGGCATGACGCGCCTCAAGAGGTCAAAGAAGGCGGGTCCATGATGGGGGTGCTCGATATGGCACAGCTCATGCGTGATCACATAGTCTATGGCCTCTGTCGAGGCCCTGATCAGAGCACGGTTGAGGACTAGATTCTTCCGGCCTGTCATCGAGCCCCAGCGATAGCTCAGCTCGCGAATGATGAGGCCGTTTGGGACGACCTTCTCAGGGTCGGAAAAGCGCCCTCGACAGACATCCAGGCGTTCGGCAAATTTGATCTGGGCCCGCTGCAACATCCAGTCTCGAACAAGCTCACGGGTGTGTGCGGCTCGACCTGGCTTTGTGCTCCAAACCATCAGCTGACCGCGCTGCATCTTGACGGAGCTTTGTATGCCAGGGATCACCTTGAGTTTATACTGCCGCCCCAAGTACAGGTGGGTCTCGCCGCCGATATACCGGCGTTCTGGCGTTTTGGGCTGGAACTGAGCATAGTAGCGCAGCTGCTTGGATATCCACGGCGCGCGTTTGCGCACCTTCTCGATGATACGTTCAGAGCTCGCGTCCTCGGGCGCGACAACCTCGACCTGCTGATCGGGCAAGACGCTTATGGACAGGGTCTTGCGAACCCGCCTCACGACAGAAAAACGGATCGTCTCGCTGCCGAAGCTAGCCTCAAGAACCTCGGCACTCATCCGGGGAACCTAGCCCGCGCGATATCCATGATCCGCAGCTCGATGTCGTCGAGAAAGTCGAGCGGAATGTCGATGCCCTTCTCGTCGCGCACGACATCGAAGAAATAGTCGTCGATAGCGTTGCGCATGTTGTTCTGCGCCATCTCGTTCGACCAGACATCGACAATGTGGTGATCCTTGACGATCCCGATGATCGACTGCGCGACATCGGCTGTCACAGTATCCTCAACACCGCCGTTGATCTCCTTCAGGATCGGTTCAAGGACGCCGAAGACAGCCTGAGCGTCCGTGTCTCCCTTGATGCTTTCGGGCATGTCACGGCCATGATCGCGACGCGCAACGCGAGCTGCCAAGTCCACGACTGTCTTGAGGTAATCCTTCTCCGAAATCCGTTTCTCGCGATAGTCGCGGATCGTCTCAGCAAGCATCTCGGAGAACTGCCTGTAGAAGGAGGGGTCTTGCTCCATCTTTTCCGTGATCGTGCGCTTGGTGGCGCTTGCAATGCGATCCGCCTTGGAGGCGGCAGTTTTGCCCTCTTCTTCGATCACAGCATTCAACGCATCAGGATCGTTGATATTCACTAAGTCGATGATCACCTCCGCAGGCTTCGCCGTGACATGATCGTCGAGCAGTTTCTGAATCTTGGGCTCGAACTCTTTCACATCAACGGTTTCCTGATAGCGCAGCTGGACTGAGAGCTTCAGCTCGGAGAAGGCTTTCCAATCCTTCGTAAAGGTGGAAACCTCCGCCTCGTCAAACACGTCATAAAGCTTCTCTGAGGAAAGTGAGATGTGCAGGCAGCGGCCATAGTCCTTCAGCCGAGAATAGAAGTCTGCTCGCTTAGCGTCGTCAGCCAAGAGCTGTTCGAACTGTTCCATGTCCTTCTTGTTGCGAACCTCCTTGAAGACATCCCACAGCTGGTCATGCAGCTGCGGCAGCCTGCGAATTTCCTCCCGAATGTCATGCAATGATCCTGCGACATCATCACCGTCGAAACCTTCGAAAGCGCTATACGTCGTAAGTGCTGCGTCGAGCTCTCCAAGAAGCCCCTCATAATCGACAATGAAGCCGAACTGCTTTTCCTTGTCGTCGTCCTCATAGAGGCGATTCACGCGGGCAATGGCTTGAAGAAGATTGTGCTCGCGCAACGGTTTGCAAACGTAGAGCACGGTGTTTCGTGGGGCGTCAAAGCCGGTCAGAAGCTTAGAAACGACAATTAGGATTTCGGGATCGCCTGAGCCCTTGAAGGCGTCGATGACCTGCCGGTTATACTCGTCCTCGGTTTTGTGCTTGGCCATCATCTTGTCCCAGAACTTGCGTACCAAGTCCTTGGATTCCTGATCGACTTCCTCGTTCCCTTCCTTGTCGTCAGGGGCGGAGATGATGATCTCGCTCGTCACATGGCCTATCTCATCGAGAACCTCCTTGAAGCGCACGGCAGCGGCCTTTGAGGGTGCCACCAGTTGCGCCTTGAAACCCGTGCCCTGCCAATACTGGCGGTAGTGCTCTGAGATATCGAACGCCTTGGCGCGGATGGCTTGGCTCGTCTTTGACAAGGCATCCATTCGCGAGAATTTTCGTTTTAGATCGGCTTTCTGCTTCTCCGTCAGCCCCTCACTGATCTTGTCGAACCAGGTATCGACGACATCGCCACTCACCTGTTGCGCGACCAAGCGCCCTTCATAGAGCAAAGGGACGACCGCTTCGTCCTTCACCGCCTGATCAATCGTATATTTGTGGATCAACCCCCCGAACGTATCGAGGGTGTTCTTGTCCTTCTTCAGAAGCGGCGTGCCGGTGAAGCCGAGATAGCAGGCGTTCGGCAAGATACGCCGCATCTTCAAGGCGAACTTGCCGTGACCGCCATAGCGGCCTGTCTGACTCCGATGGCTTTCATCGACGAGAACGAAGATGTCGGCGCTATCATCCTTGAAGTTATCCGCCTTGATGGCGGTATCGAATTTGTTGATGATTGTCGTAACCAATGGTGCGCGGTTCCTGATCAGCTCGACCAGGTTTGCCCCCGTGGCTGCGCGCACGGGTTCAAGGTCGCAGGACTTGAACGTGCCCTTGATCTGCTTGTCCAGGTCATCGCGATCCGTGACGATCAGGATACGGGGGTTCTTCACGTCCTTGTCGAGGGCAAGAGCGCGCCCAAGCATCACCATTGTCAGGCTCTTCCCTGAGCCTTGCGTATGCCAGATCACGCCGCCTTTGCGACAACCTTCCAGATCGAAGCCTTTCAGGCGAGCAAGAGCTATTCTGATGCTGAAGAATTGCTGATGGCGAGCGATCTTGCGCACCCCTCCATCGAAGACCGTGAAACGGCGCACAAGATCGAGAAGGCGCGCCGGTCGGCACATCGCGTAGATGGCGCGATCCTGTTCACTGATCGACCTTTCCCCTCCCGCTGCCAACTCCTCGAAAAAGACGCGCGCGTCGGCAAGGTCGCCGGAGAAAACAGCGCTCTTTTCCTCTGCCGTCAAAGGTCGATTGATCGCAGTGAAGATGTCCGCGTCCTGATCCTCTTCATCGCGCCAGATTTGCCAGAACTTGCGCGGCGTGCCCACGGTGGCATAACGGGCTTCCTGCCGCTTCATGCTCATCAAGAGCTGCGCATAGTGGAAAAGCTGCGGGATGTTGTCCTCGTTCTGATACCCGATCAGCTGGCTATCGGCTTTCTTGAGCGACTCTGTCGGGCGCTTGTTCTCGATCACAATGAACGGGATACCATTCACGAAACAGACGATATCGCAGCGCCGTGTCGCGGTGCTGGCTGTTCGCTCGACACTCATCTCCGCCGTCACATGGAAGACGTTGTTCTCGGGCGTCTCCCAGTCGATGTACTTGAAGGAATAGCTCTTGCTGTCGCCTTCAATCGCCTTGGAAATCGTCGTGCCCAGAACCAAGAGATCATAGATATCCTGGTTCGTGCCTTTCAGCCCCTTGAGTTTGTCAGGGGTCGGCTTGAGGCGGCGCAGCGCCTCATGCGCATCTTCCAGATCGAACGCATAGCTCTTGCCGCGATAGCTGTAGCTGTTGAGCTTCAGCATCTGCTCCACAACGATGTCGTCGAGGATCACGCTGCGGGTTTTACCCCGCAGCTGATCGACCTGTCCCTGTGAAAGGGGCTGGAAACCAAGCGCCACCAGCGTCTGGACCGCCGGTATCTGGGATTGATATTTTTCTGCGGGATCGAAGGTCATGCCTTGGGCCTGTATCCATGTTGCCGTGCAATCCGACCGATAATCCCCTTAACGATGATGTCGATTTGGCCGTTCTCACTATAATCAGCAGGAGCAACGAAATCGACGCGACCATCCGAAATTAGCTTGTGAACCTTATCAATATCCCGCTTCGTTTTGGTCGGGTCATAAACTGCAACCGAGTGCCCGCCCTTGTAAGTCAGCATTTTCATGGTTGGAATGTCTGTATCGCCATCTCCAAGAAAGATCATCCGATCAAATGGTATTGGGCGTTCTAGTTCTGGGACATAACTATTGATAGATTCATTGTCCCAATGATTATCGACTCCCTTGTTGATCCTGAACAAGTACTGGGTCTTGGTCGTATAATTGATGCCGACCCCTGGCCAAGCCGCTACGCCCTTGGAATAGATGAATTTCGATGCGAAGACCTGGTGGAAAGCATCGCGGATTGCGCAGCCTTCTATCATCTCATGGATGCCAGAAGAGACGATATAATGCTCAAGGGCGAGCCCACGCTCAACAGCATGCGCATTGATCCGCTCAAACCATGATTTGTCCGCGAGCCCGGAGAATAGCGGGGCCTCCTGACCATGGCTCTGCAGGTCTTCAACCGTAACCTGAACGCCTTTTTCACGGGCTTTTTCAAGCATCAGATGCATATACACGAGGATTTCGTCAGCGTCATGCTCCCGTGTGCGCTGCTTTACTTCGCCCCAAAATTCTTCCTTCGTCATTCCAATTTTAGGAATGAAGCTTGTCTCCTGAAGATTTCCGCGAGCCAGCGTCCCGTCAAAATCGTAAATTAATGCTGTACGTTTGTTTGCATCCATTAATGGTCACCTCTTAGATATCTTGATGTTTCAAAGTAATTTGCAAAGTTCCGTCAGCCCTTCGGAGGAAACGGATCTTTGCCATATGTATTTCGGTCTCTAATCTTGCCGTCACGGCCTTTCAGAAAGGCTTCGCCTTGGGCTTCTGTCGCGAATGCGTCCAGGCATCGGCTTGGGTATTCGTGACCTTGCTCGCGCGTGAAGCACCTTCGCGCTTGGACTCCCATTTCCCGTCGGGGCGCTGCTGGGTCCAGTAATTCTTCTTATCCGGCATGTTCGGCCTCCTTGGTGTTTGTGGGAATTTCAACGGTATCAACCTCGACACGCCATTCGCCCGTCAAGAGCTTCTGCATTAGGCCGCGCTTTTGCCGGGTCACAGCCTTGATCTCATCATCGAGGAGGTTGATCTCGGCCTGCGCGGCGTTGAGTCCTTTCGCGATGGCTTGCTGCCGTTCGATTGTTGGGACCGGCACCAAGATCGAGCCGAGATCGCCGAAGCTGACTGTCTCCCGAACGCTGCCTTGCGCTGCCAGAGCGATCCTTTGACGGGCCTCAGCAGAACGAAGCCAGTGCCCGAAGAAATCAGCGTCGAGTCCCCCCTTCACCTGAAACACGACATACATCGGACTGAGCGCACCTTCGCCCCAGTCATCGAGCCGCGCAATAGAGCCGACATTGATTCGCGACGGGTTGTAGGCATACTGCCCCCAGCGAACGATCTTGTAATTCGACAGGCTGGCAGAGGCGACGCGGTGCGCAAACTGCTCCTCTGCGAGCACGAAGCCTGCCGAGTTGGTCACGCTGAGCACACGTTGTACTTGCTCGTCTCGGTTACGGGTTGATGACTCCTTCAGAAACTCGCGCAAATGAAACCGCTCGACCTGATCGTCATGGATGAGCTTCGCGGCCAGTCCATCCAGTTGCCGCGACTTCGCAGCCCGCAGGGCGTTGAGCTTTTCGAGCGCCTCGTCCCATGTCCGCAGAATCTCGGCGATCTTGCGCTGTTCGGGAAGTGGGGGAACCGCGACTACGAAGTCTCGAACCGCATGAATAGAGAACTCAAGACGCGTCGATCCAACAACGAGATTATCGATGCGCTTTTGTGTCTGTGGCGCTTGTAGTTGCAATGATAGGAAGTGTTGGTCAATGGACGCTTGCGGGCGGATTCGCGCAATCTCGCGCGCGATATTACCTTCAAAGCCATCAGGCACTACTCCGACTTCACCGACGGTTCCCTTTACCGACAATAGAACATCGCCACCCTTCACGCGGCTGTTCTTGTATTTGGCTTCGATCTTCGGCGACGCTCGATGAAGTACGGCATCTCCGATACGCTGAATGTGCTTAATCGGTACGATCGGCACACCATCCGGCGTGTCAGGACCAATCTGCACGACGCCGTAACGTATAGGGGCAGTGGGCTCCGTGACGTCCCCCAACCTCGCAATGTCCCATTCTCTCGGTAGTCGCCCGATCTTGGTTTCAATGTAACTCTTTTGCTCGGGTGGGCGTTTTTCTGCGGACCTAAACATCAATCCCGAGCTCCTTCAGATAGCCCGACATCTTCGCGCGCACGTCTGCGATCTCACCTTCGATCCGCACGATGTCCGCCTGCACGGCGGCAACGTCGATCTCTTCCTCCGGCTCGAAGGTGTCCACGTAGCGGGGGATGTTGAGGTTATAGCCGTTCTCGGCGATCTCATCGATGCTGGCGAGGTGTGAATACTTATCGACCTCGGCGCGGGCGTTGTAGGTGTCGAGCACCCGCTTGATGTGGGTGTCCTCGTCCATCACGTTCTGGGCTTTGCCAGGCGTGAACTCCTTGCTCGCGTCGATGAAGAGCACGTCCTTGCGACCCGCGTTCGCGCCACCTTCCTCGCGGGAACGGTCAAAGACCAGAATGGCAACGGGGATGCCCGTGGTGGTGAAGAGGTTCGCAGGCAACCCGACAACCGCGTCGAGAAGGTTTTCCTCGATCAGCTGCTGGCGGATTTTGCCCTCTGCCCCACCCCGGAACAGAACGCCGTGCGGCACGATCACCGCCACGCGCCCTGACTGGCGCTTGGCGATCTCGATCATGTGGGTGATGAAGGCATAATCGCCCTTGGATTTGGGCGGGATGCCCCGCCAGTAGCGGTTGTACTGGTCTGTGTCCGCGTCATCCGCGCCCCACTTGTCGAGCGAGAACGGCGGGTTGGCGACGACGACATCGAATTTCTGAAGGTGGTCGCCCTCGATCAGCGCGGGGCTGTTCAGGGTGTCACACCATTCAATGCGCGCGGCGTCCTTGGCGTGCAAAAACATGTTCATTCGCGCCAGTGCCCAGGTCGCGCCGTTCACCTCCTGCCCATAGAGGGCGAAGTTGTTCGAGCCGACCATTTCAGAAGCCTTGATCAACAGCGAGCCAGAGCCACAGGCGGGGTCACAGATCGTGTCGCCTTCCTTTGGTGCGGCGAGTTTCGCCAGCAAGCCGGAGACGGGGGCTGGGGTAAAAAACTCGCCTGCCTTCTTGCCTGCGTCCGAGGCGAAGCGAGAAATCAGGTAGATATAGGTTTCCCCGATGATGTCTTCCTTCACCCGCGAAGGGCGCAGGTCGAGGGCAGGCTTGTTGAAGTCTTCGAGGAGGTTCTTCAGACGGCGGTTGCGATCCTTGGTGCGACCAAGGTTCGATTCCGAGTTGAAGTCGATGTTGCGGAACACGCCTTCAAGCTTGGAGCGGTTCTTGTCCTCGATGTCTTCGAGGGCGATGTTGATCAGCTCGCCGATATTCGGCTCGTTACGCTGTTCATAGAGGTCATAGAAGCTTGCGCCTTCGGGCAGGTAGAAGCGCTCGCGCTCCATGCGGCGGCGGATGCGCACATCATCGTCACCATACTGCTTGCGGTAGGTCTCGAAGTGGTCGTTCCAGTTGTCCGTGATGTACTTCAGGAACAACATCACCAGGATGTAGTCCTTGTACTGCGCGGGATCGACCGCGCCCCGGAAGGTGTCGCAGGCAGCCCATGCTGCGTTGTTCACTTCCGCCTGTGTCAGTTTATCGTTCATTTTCAAATCCTTTTGCGTCTCATTGTGGGGCGGGACATGTGCCCGCCCCCAGTTGGCTCAAATCAATCCACAAGGCGGGGTAAACTGCGCGCGCAGCTGGCGCTCAATCAGCATGCGATTGTAGGCATCGGCGTAGATCGCGGCGACCGACAGCTCGGCGTGCTCCTGCCCGCGCCAACACGGCGCGCGGTTATGGTTCGACACCCGTTCCCGAATATTCTGCGACTCTCCGACATCGACCACGTTCCAGGTGGACGCCGTGCTGTGCCGCCCAAGGATCACGTAGACGCCAGAGCGGGCCTGCAAGTTGTTTTCATTGCCGAAAGGGCCTTCGGCGTGGTAGCTTCCAATGTTGATGGACATGTTCACCTCATGAGTTTGTCCGTTGCGATTTGCCCGAGCTTTTCGAGGAGCGGTGGGCACCGTTATGCTCAGCTTCATTGCCGTGAAGCTGAGCGTTTCGCACCTGTTGAAGCAGGGCGAATCTCGTGAATTTTCTTTTCGTGTCAGCCAGTTCGTGCAAAAGCCGGGTTTCTGTTGCGGACAGGGTATCGAGCTCTGTGATCATCCGCTGCACGGCCAGACTCGGTATGTGCAGCGGTAGCGTTTCAAGACACTCCTTCGGGATCATCCGAAGCTTTGTCCCGCGCGCACCCAAGTCTAAGTGCCGCTGCGCTTCATGCTGATTGATCGACCACGCGACGTATTCTGGGAGGAGATCATCTCCGCTCGGGCGGATCACCATCACTGGCAGTAACGCGACCGCTGCTTCACCCGCACCTCCTATGGCAATGCTGGCTGTGTTGTTGTCTCCGCGCGAGCGGAACAGGACATCGCCATGCTCAACCAGGTAACGGTCGAGCTTGCCATCCAAGGCATATTTCCCCGCCACGCTTAGACTGACCCGCTCACCTTGAAGATCACGCAGCTGGATAGCAGGGACGCCCTTCTCGGCGTCCTCTGTGAGGGCAGTTCTGGCGGCATAGCCCGCTCGAATTTCGCACGCTTCGCCCAAGTTGATATTTTTTATGCTGTAGGTCATACTCATACAAATAGGACATCAAGACATTGATGTCAAGAAAATTGTACGTAGGTAGTCCTACTGCAATTTTTACTGTCACAGGCCACACTGAAACTGCTTAGCTCATTACCCTACATTTCCGAGCGGCCCTCCGGGCATCGTATGCCCGTCCGCGCGAAGCGCCGGGCCTGTCGGCAGGTGACCTTTAGGTTGCCCGCCGACAGGTCACCCTGAAACCGCCCTCGGCCAAGATCACACAACAACACAACAAGGCCCCCGCCTGCCGACGGGGGCCTCGATCAGTGCGACTGTGCGGGCTGTTACTCGGCGGCCATCCGGTCGGCCTGCGCCGTGTGGGCCATGATGTAATCGACGGCCTTCTGCGCCTCGGAAGCGGCGCGGAATATCGCGCGACTGTCTTCCTTCATCGCCTCAAGCCATCCTTCGACATAGGCTGCGCTCTGATCGAACACAGGCTCCACCCCGATCTGCGCGCAAAGCATGCAGTTTCCGATTTCCGCGACCAGCTCCTCGAAGGCGTAGGCCTTGCGGTCGTTGAACCGGCCCAAACGGTCCAGCCGCTTTGTCGCCCCTGTCCAGTGGGTCAGCTCATGCGCCAAGGTGCCGTAATACCCTGCGGCCCTGTGAAAGGTCGCGATCGGCGGCATGTGGATGCGGTCCGTCTTGATGTTGTAATAGGCGCGCGGCTCCTCGGTGGTGTCGATCTGCGCGCCACTCGCGGCAAAGAACGCCTCCAGCTCGGGGTCGGCCACGGTGCCAAGATCGCGCGGTGGATCGGGCAGGATATAGAATTCAGCGGGCAAGCCCTCGATCTGGTCGGCGTTGAACACGCGGTAGGCCTTGGCATAGGGGATCTGGCGTTCCTCGCCGTTTTCGTCCTCGCGCTCGACGGTGCCGTATTTCACCACGGTGGCGGATTTCTCACCCTTGCGGACATGCCCCCCAAGCTCCTTGGCCTGATTGAACGTCATCCAGCGAGCTGAGCTGTAGTCCTTGGCCATCGCCGTGGCCCAAAGCATCAGGATGTTGATGCCCCGATAGGCTTCGCCGTTGAACCGTTCCGGCAAGCTGACCGATGCCCCGCAACCGGTCCACGGCTTGCGCCATGGCGGTGTTCCGGCCTCGATCTGCGCGATGATCTGATTTGTGACATGGGAATAAACGTCAAACTTCTCTGCGGTCATTTGTGACCCTCCTTCGCGTGACGCGGGCCGGGTCTGTTCCCCTTTCCGCCAATGGGCGGGCCTTCCTGTTCTGATCTTTGGAATGCCCATGCATTCCGAAGGGCAGAGCAGGTAAGGGCAAAGCCCGTCCTGCGGCCTGGCGGGGCCGTGACAACCGGGTGGAGGGCGTGAATTTGGGAGGGAACCGCGCGCCTGCGCGTGGGAGGAACCGGAATTCTCGACCGGAACCGACGCCATAGGCGGTGCTTGCCGGTTTTTTCGGACCTGCCAGGATGGCAGGCGGATCAACAGGATTTAGAAACTGTCAGGGTTGGGGTGAGCGGGCGTCAGCCCGTCGATCCCCTGCCCTGTCTATCGCTCAAAGCGAGACCGGCATACTGCCGGGATCACACAATTCAGTCTGAACGAAACACTCGTCGTGTTTACACGGCCATGTAAGTGCTGTCGCAATCGGGCGGAGCCGGTAGACGTGCGGGCCCTGCCGTAATGCCGATAAGGGAATGGACAGAATAATATTGCGGCCAGAACCGCACCTCCCATGCTAGGCATGAAACGAGCAGGTAAAGGACGATGCAATGACAGAGCCGATGAATCCAGAACTGCTGAGGGTGGTGGAAAGCGATATGGCGAGATGGGTGCGCGACCGGATCGAGATATTGCCTGGTCGGGCGAAATTCTGTGCGCACAATGCCGTACGAAGCCTATACTGGGCGGGCGGCATCGCTACGCTCGAAAGCACGACCTATCGCGAAGGAGAGCGCGGCTATCGTGTACCGGCCACGTTTTTCCTGATGCACGCGCTGGAAGAGGCTGTGGCTGCTTTCATCGCATGCGCAAAGAAAAGCGGCTATACGGCTCTCGCCAAGAAGGTCAGCCCCAAAGACCACGTCCATAAATCAACGCTGCCCTGGCTCTGCGGTCAAATCATCGAATTACTGGGTGCCTACAAGATCGGTTTGGCCTATCAGGCCGATCATGACCGGATTGCGGTCAGATACGAGGACAATGGACAGGTATCATATCAGGTTGCATCAATGCGCTTGCTGGGGTCCGTAGACCAAAACGGCAATTCCAGCGCGTCTTTCGCAGATGACATATACGCCCGTTTCACAAACGAGAAGGATGTCCATCGGCTTTTGAAGGAAGGCTCCGGGGGCCGCAACTATCTCATTTATGCAGATGATAATGGTTTTCGTACCGGCCCCTTGGACCTTGAACCGGAGCTGCGGGAAATAGCCGTAACCGTGATTGGGATACTCTGGGCGACAGTGGATATGTGGGAACACAAGGGCGAGCGTATCCAGCTTGTCGAAATCATTCTCAAAACCACCCATGAGCTTGCTGAAGCGGCAAAGTGAATGCCGCCTCACGTGTGACCAAAGGCTGGCTCGCGCCAGCGCTATTTCAGCCCGAACCGGCTCAGGACGCCACGCCTGCTTTCTTGACCGTCCAAAAGCCGTTTCTCGAACGCAATATTCGACGGCAGGCTCACCACGGTCAGACGCCACAATGCCTTGTCATGCGGCCAGCTCGGCGGTCGCCAGTCCTGACGTTCCACTCCGACGATCTCCATGCAGTCTGGAAAGTGCAGCCACGGAACCTGCTCGCCACTGGGAGAGTCGCCAACCTGCTCCTGTGGGGCATCGAGGAACGTGAACCCATCTGCCTCCGTCCCGTCCAAAAAGAGGAATCGTGCGGTTTCTTCCTCACCTGGGCAAAGCCCGCTCACGGCAACCCAGTCACCGCAGGTCGGGGCCTTCGCGGCGTCCAGAACAACGCGCCATTTCTTCATCTTGGCCACCCCTCCGCAAATGTCTTTCACCGTTCTCTGTCTCTGTCTCGATCGCGGCCCTGCCCGCGCTCGGACGCATTATCACGCCCGCGCCCGAGAATGTCATCCCACCGCCCTTGGTCACGGCCCTCGCCATCACGGGCGACGATGTCCCGCTCGACGGCGGCGGCATCACGTTCCTGCCCGATATCACGCCCACGCCCAAGGATGGCGTTCCGACGCTCCCGAATAGGATCGTCGGAAGGGGCGCGCTCGCGCCCGACATCCGGCGCTTGTACCTCCGCCCGATCAACGTCGCGCCCCAACACTGCCGCCCGGCGCGCGTCCATATCGCCCCGCTCGGCACCAGCCTGCGGCCTCTCGACCTCGCCCATAACTCTCTCCTTGATCCGTGACATCGCCGCTTCAGCGCGGTCCCAAAGCTGATCCAGCCGCTCGCGCGCGGTGGCAATGAAGGCGCGCCCCCGCTCCATCAGCTCAAGCCGCAATTCCAGCTGCCGCCAGCCCAACTCCAGGCGCTGTGCATTGCGCGCCTGCGTCGCGCGGAAGGCGTCGCCGCGCTCGGTGACAATCCCGCGCTTCTCCTGGGCATTGGCCGATGGGCCGATTTTCGGCTCGGGCTCGCGGCTGAGCTCGACCACCTTCTTCTCGTGCTCAAGCGCAAGCTCTTCCTGCCCGCCCCCCCGCGCCCGCTCGACCTGTTGCTCGGCCTCAGTGCGCTGAACATCAAGGGACCGGTGATCAATCCGCTCCGACCGCCCTGCCCGCTCAAGGGCCGTGTTCGCATCCCGCGCCCAGGCTTCGCGCCAGCCCATCAGAAGGTCTGGCGCATTCCAGCTGCGGTCTTTCTTCCCGAACCCCTCGCCGGTCAGCTCCCGCATGGTCAGCATGACATGCGCATGGGGCTGACCGTGGCCATCACGGGCCTTGCCCTCGTGAATGGCCACATCCGCGATCATGCCGCGATCGACAAATTCTCGCTGCACGAATCCGCGCAACAACTCCAACCTCTCGCCCCGATCAAGCTCACGCGGCAGCGCCACTTCGATCTCGCGAGCAAGTTGGGCGTCACGGCGTTTCTCGACCGCCTCAACCGCATTCCAGAGCTGGTCGCGATCGCGCATCCAGTCGGGCGCATTCTCTGGGGCCATGATCTCGGAATGCACGACGCCACCCTTGCGGGAATAGTCATGCTCCAACCCCTGCCGCTCATCCCGCAGCCGCCCAGCCGTCCGGTAGGCGGCGGCTGCGACCGATGACCGGCCCCCGGCCCGGCTGATCACTTTTGCACTGAGATGGTAGATCGCCACGCTTGGGACGCCTCTCTTCAAAACAGGGTCCAGCGCCTAGTTGCGCTGGTCGGGAGCGCGAGGGTGAAACCCTCGTTTAGGCGGCATCGCCGCCTTGGGGGGAAGCCGTCCGGCGCGGGGGTTTACCCCCATGAGGACGCGCACGTTGTCGAAGACAATGTATAAGCGCGCATTTAATTCTTTTCAACATATCAATCCGCCACTACATTCGCCGCCATTATGCCCGAGGTTGCCCCATGTCCCAAAGCCGCCAAACCGACGCCCGGATTAAAGAACTGGCCGAGAAGAAAGCCCAGCTCGACGCTCAGATCGCAGCGCTCGATGCCCGGCGGCGTCTGTCTGAGAAGAAAGACGAAGACCGCATCAAATGGCTTCTGGGCACTTTGGTCTTCGACCGTTTGAGCGCCGAACCTGCTCTTCAGAGCATCGTGCGGCGCGACCTGCCAGAGCGCCTCACCCAGCGGGACCGCGACCGGGGGCTCTGGCAGATTCTGTTTCCTGACGCGCAAGAGGACCGGTCATGAGTTTTGTTCTGGAAGCCCGCCACTGGGTGATCATGATGGGTGCTGTGATCCTGGCCGCTGCCGCCCTCATCCTGGCTCCGCAAGCGGTCGCGATCTACCGGGTGACCACCTATGCCTTCCCGATCATCGCCGTGGCCACCATCCTCGACACCCTCGGAACCGCCGCAGAGCGCCACAGGACACCCCTGAAGCTCCTTGCATGGCTCTGCCTGTGCGCTGCCGCCCTCACAGCCCTGACGCCCCTCAGAGCGCCGCTCAGCGACATGCTGGCGACTGTCCAGGCATGGACGGGCGCTGGCTGGCCCCTCCCCCGTGCCATTTGGGAAGGACTCAAGGGGCTGGCGCGGTATTCTGATCCGCAGAAACAGGCCATGGCGATCTCCTTCGCGCTCGGGGCCTTCGGCGTGGCTGTCGCTGTCAGCACCCCGCTGGTGGCGATCTTCAATCCGCGCATTGGCCGCAACCGCAAATCCCGCACTGGCCCATGGCAAGCGGGATGGATGGACCCGCGCGACATTGCCCAGCTTGTGCACAACAAGACCGGCCTGCCCCTCGCCCTGCACAAGGGCAAGCTCCTGCGCTACGTCAAAAACGATGCGAAGGGCTGGCGCGGCGGGCATCACCTCGTCGTCTCCGGCACACGGGGCGGCAAGGGCGTCAGCGCCGTGATCCCGGCGATCCTCGATCACCAGGGGCCGGTCGTCGTCCTGGACATCAAGGGCGAGAATTTCGCGGTCACGCGGCGGCACCGCGAAGAGCTCGGGCGCAAGGTGGCGGTCCTCAACCCCTTCGGCCTTGTCGAGGACGGACAGGACCAGTTCAACCCGCTTGACTACATCCGGCCCCATGAGCTGGCCCGCGACGTGGCCCTCGTTGCAGACGGCCTGGTCAAACCGGAACAAGGCGACGGCGCGCATTTTTCGGAAATGGCGCGCCAACTGGTCGCCGCTGCGATCGAAGTGGTCGTGACGCAGGAAGAACCAAACCGGCGCAACCTAATCGCCGTCGCCGACCTGCTTCTGTCCGCAAGCCTCGACGGGACGCTTGAAGCCTGGTCAGAAAACAAGGACCTCGTTGGCCACCGCCCTGCCCAAACCGCCGCCACGATCCTGCGCGCGGGTGACCGTGAACGTGGGTCGATCCAGACGGCAGTCTCAAAGGCCTTCGAGTGGATGCAGTCGGACAACATGCGCCACTTCCTGGCCGAGTCCAGCTTCCGCATGGATGATCTGCTTGATGACCAAGTCGATCTCTTCATCGTGGTCCCGCTCGATCAGGTGGATAAGCAAGCGATCTTCATGCGCCTGTTCATCAACCTCGTGCTGGGCACGGTCGTGCGCCAGGACGGGCGGCGCAAGGTCAAGGCCCCGATCCTGCTGGTTCTCGATGAGTTCGTGCGGATGGGCCGTATGGAGCAGATCATGAACATTGCCAATGTCGCCGCAGGAGCCGGTGTGGAAGCGCTGTTCGTCACGCAAGACACGGGTCAGGTCGAAAAGGCCTATGGGCCAAACGATGCCCGGTCGATCTTTGGCTCTTGCATCACCAAGCGTGTCTTCAACCTCAACGATATCGAAACCGCCGAATGGGCAGCGCGGCACCTCGGGGAAAGCACGGTCTATTCTCAGCAAATTCGAGAGGGCAAGGTCCCGCACGAGGGCCGTGATTTTTCCTACTCGGAGCAGCGTCAGAAGATCATGACAGCTGAACAGATTACGGGCATGAAGGCGGATGATCTGCTGCTGTTGGTGGGTAACCGCAACCCGCTCAAGGCCAAGCAGAATGTGTATTTCAAGAGCAAGGCCTACCGTGGAAGATTCGATCAAAACCCACTGAATTGAATTGTTTGCCTGAGTTATCCACAGGCTCAGTGTGTTAAATATGTGTTAAATATAGTGTTAAGCTGTTTTTGGGGCCTGTTTGTCTATTTTGAATCAACATGTTACGCAGTCCGTTGGTAACTAAAAACACGAATCTTGGTAACTAAAAACACGAATCTTGGTAACTAAAAACACGAATCTTGACATGGGTAACTAAAAACACGAATGTGCTGCTATGGTAACTGAAAACACGAACCCAATGACACCCCTCTTGCCTGATCGTCACCCTCAGCACGATCTGTTCATCTGTGACGTTGCAGACGCTGTTCTCAAGGACGTCATGCAACATATGGAGCATCCGTTCTACTCACTCTCCAAGAAACCAGAGACTTCTGTGAAGCGTTATAGGAACGGTGATCACTGGTTAGAAATCACGCCGAGTGTCAAAGGGCTGGCAACCATCTATGACAAGGACATCCTGATTTACTGCATCAGTCAGATCATGGCGAAACTTAAACATGGGGAACCGGTCTCGCCCCGCGTTCGTATCAATTCGCACGAACTCCTGATTTTCACGAACCGTGGCACCAGTGGTCGAGAATACATCTCGCTTATGGATGCGCTTGATCGGTTGGAAGGCACGCGGATCAGAACGAACATCGTTTCTGGTGACGAAGAACAGATTGATGGGTTCGGGTTGATCGACGCCTCCTCCATCCGTCGAAAGCAAGGCCTCGACGGTCGTTTGCTCTGGTGTGAGGTCAAGCTGTCGGACTGGGTCTTCAATGCAATCAAAAATGAAGAGGTGCTGACCCTTCACCGCGACTACTTTCGCTTGCGCAAGCCGATTGAACGCCGCGTTTACGAGCTGGCACGCAAGCACTGTGGTCAGCAAAAGAGCTGGAAGATTACCCTAAAGCACCTGCTTATGAAGTCTGGATCGCAAAGCCCAGAAAAGCGATTTCGTCAGATGATCAAGCAGCTGGCTGTTCATGATCACCTGCCCGATTATCAAGTATTCTTCGATGAAGTGGCGGACATGGTGGTTTTCACCAATCGCGGTACGATGACCCCGCCCTCTCTTATCGAAGGGCATATCCCTCCACTGAAATCTGAAACCTACGATAGGGCGCGACAGGCCGCGCCTGGTTGGGATGTACGTCACTTGGAAAGTGAGTGGCGCGACTGGATCGTGGAGGCTCCGAGGGATGTGGATGCCGCATTCGTAGGCTTCTGCCGCAAGTGGTTTGAGAAACGCGGTAGACCATAACTGGATTTAAAACCGGTTATTGATTTGAATCCGGTATCAAATTTTATTCCGGTATTGGAAATTTTTCCGGTAAGTGATATATATCCGGTAATGAAAATAGTATGAGGCCGAGCAATGCCCGTCATCGTCATGGCAAGTCCCAAAGGGGGCGTCGGAAAATCCACATGTGCTGTAATCCTGGCAACAGAGTTCGCTCGGATGGGAGCTCAAGTGACAGTCTTGGACTGCGACCCCAACAAGTCACTGACCCGATGGGCATCTCACGGACTCCCCAAAGGTGTGACGCTTCATCAGGATATAGGGCGCTCTGAGATAGTGCCGACGATCAGGGCATCAGATGGCGATGGGCAGATCGTGATTGTTGATCTTGAAGGCGTAGCATCGCAGCTTGTCAGTCGCGCTATCTCTCAAGCCGATCTGGTTATCGTCCCGATGCAGCCAACGGCGCTTGACGCGGAGATCGGGTCTGAAGCCTTGGCTTTGATCCGAGAAGAGGAAGAGGCGCTTGGCCGCACAATCCGTCACGCCGTTGTTCTGACCAAAACAAGCGCAGCTGTGAAAAGCCGCGTTCAAAAAGAGCTGGAACTACAGCTGCGCGGGGCAGGGATCGACGTCATCGAGCCATCCCTCGTCGCGCGCGCAGCGTTTTCAGAAATCTTCGCTTATGGCGGTGATCTGACCGCGATGATGAAAGACCCTGACATGGTAACTGGCGGCAAGGTCGATAAGGCTTTGGAGAACGCCAAAGACTTTACGGAGGCTGTCTATGAACGGCTCAAATAGGCTTGCAGGGCTGAAGGCCCGACCAAAAGACACCACGGTTGCCGAGGTCCGTCGCGTCGATGAGGTTGGAGAGGCGAGGG
>NZ_FWFS01000017.1 GCF_900172375.1 Aquimixticola soesokkakensis
TCAGCCTGCCGCAGGATCGCGATAATCTGCGCCTCAGTGTATTTGCTTGTCTTCATTCCAAATCTCCTCGTTCATCTTGCCGAGAAAATTCCACTTTTACAGCCCCCTACTTTCGGGGGGGATTACCCCCCCGCCACCTCCATCGGGCCCTGGATGCCTCGCTTGAACGGCTGAACGTCGAAACGATCGACCTCTACCAGCTTCACGCCTCCGACCCCCACACGCCGATAGAAGAGACGCTGCGCTTTCTCGATGACGCGACCCGGGCGGGCAAGATACACCACTATGGCATTTCGAACTTCACCGGATGGGAAGTGCAGCTCCTCGCCTCAACGGCAAGAGAGCTGGGCGTCGCCCCTCCGGCAACACTCCAGCCGCAATACAGCCTGCTCTCGCGCGAAATCGAATGGGAAATCGCTCCGGCGGCAATCCACAACGGAATGGGCCTTCTGCCTTGGTCGCCGCTGGCCGGCGGGCTGCTGACCGGAAAATACCAGCGGAGCGGCAGCGCGCCTGCGCAAACGCGCGCCGGGTCCGACAACGAACTGTATCAGTGGGTGACCGAGGAATACGCCGAGATCGACCGGAACTGGCAGACGATCGACGCTGTGAAACGCATCGCCGCCGATCTGAGCGCCAGCCCCGCTCAGATCGCACTCAGCTGGCTGGCGATGCGTCCGGGTGTTACAGCTCCGATCTTCGGGGCGCGCACGCTGGAACAACTACAAGACAATCTGGGAGCCGCCGACATCACCCTTGCAGCGGAGGCGACTGAAACCCTCGAAAAGGTAAGCCGCCCCACATCCGGCGGCTACCCTTATGGTGCCTTCGGCGCCTGGCAGCGCCGGCGTGGGCTTGAAAACGGCTCTCCGGTGCAAGATGGTGAGCCTTTCACGGGTGGATCCGATCGTCCACTCGGCTGACGACAATGGACCGCGCCGATAGTCAAGGCAGCTAGGCGGCGCTGCCTGCTTTCCACTACATTCATGCACCTTACACATAAATGAAATGGTCCCTGCAACCATTATACAGCCGATCCGATGAGACATATCTGCAAGGCAGATATCGGAATGGAGCGATTTTATGCAGATGCGAAGAATAGGCGCCCAGGGCTTTGAGGTCTCCTGCCTCGCGCTCGGTGCCATGGGATATGGTGAACTCAAGGACCGAAGCGATCTGATCAAGGTCATCAGGACAGCCGTGGATCAAGGTGTCAGCCTGATTGACACGGCCGAGGTCTACGGCCCCTGGACAAATGAGGAGATTGTCGGAGAAGCGCTCGCCCCGGTCCGGGATCGCGTCCAGATCGCGACGAAGTTTGGCTGGGACATTGACCAGACCACCGGCAAACATCTGGGCGATGTGAACAGCCGCCCTGAGCAAATCCGCAGAGCTGTCGAGGGCTCATTGAGGCGGCTGCGGGTGGACTGCATTGATCTTCTGTATCAGCACCGCGTGGACCCAAAGGTGCCGATGGAAGACGTGGCCGGGACGGTGAAAGATCTGATCGCAGAGGGCAAGGCGCGGCACTTCGGTATGTCCGAGGCGGGCGCGGCATCTATCCAACGGGCCCACGCGGTTTATCCTGTCACGGCACTGCAAAGCGAATTCTCCCTGTGGACCCGCGAACCTGAGGCCGAAATCCTGCCCCTGATTGAGAAGCTGGACATCGGTCTTATCCCTTACAGTCCCTTGGGCAAGGGATTTCTGACGGGCAGGATCAATGCCTCTGCCAGCTTCGAGGCCAACGACATCCGCAGTCGAACGCCGCGCTTCTCGCCGGAGGCCATCGCCAAGAACCGCGCCCTCATCGAGGCCATCGCCCGTGTCGGCGCAGGCATCGGAGCCACACCCGCACAGGTCGCTCTCGCCTGGCTCCTGACGAAACGACCTTTCATCGTGCCTCTATTCGGGACTCGTTCGGTGAATCGCTTGCAGGAGAACCTCGGCGCAGCCGATGTTGTGCTGAGTGAGGCAGAGTTCGCAGAGATCGACGGCCTCTCGGCCGGGTTCGACGTTACGGGCGCGCGCTATCCTAAGGACATCATGGGCTATTCAGGACGATGAAAGAACAAGCGGAAATGGCCTCGCCCAGCCATATTTCAGTCGTTGGGAGCGCCCAAGCCGGCCCCTGGAGCTTGACAGTTCTCGCATCTCTTCTGGCCTTCGCCTCGATCTCGACCGACCTTTTCCTGCCCGCACTTCCGAGGATGGCCAAGGCGCTTGATGCCCGCGAGGGCCAGATCGAGCTTGTAGTATCCACCTATCTTCTGGGGTTTGGTCTGGGTCAGTTATTCTGGGGACCACTAAGCGACCGCATCGGGCGCAAGGGTCCGCTCCTACTCGGTCTGGCGGTGTTTATCGCTGGGTCGGCCGGATGTGCGCTTGCGACAGCGCCTTGGCAGATCCTCGCAGCCCGGACAGTGCAGGCTCTGGGCGCCAGTGCGGGCGTCGCGCTTGCACGCGCGATGGTCCGCGACATTTATGGGCGGGATCAAGCGGCCCGTGTGTTATCGACACTCATGACGGTGATGGCGATCGCACCGCTTCTGGGCCCCAGCCTGGGGGCGCAGGTATTGGTCTGGAGCAGTTGGCGCACGATTTTCTGGATCCTGGTTGTGCTGGGCACAGTTACGGCGCTGGCAGTCGCGACCCTTCCCGAAAGCCTGCCGATACCAAGGCGGACCCGGACGCCACTGCGTCGCGCCTTTGCCACCTATGGACAGCTTCTTCGCAACCCCGCGCTAATGGGCTATTCGGCGGCTATGGGCTTTTATTACATGGGTGTATTCGGGATCATTGCTGGAACGCCCTTTGCCCTGGTGGATTTCTATGGCCTCACCCCGCAGGTCTACGCGTTGGTCTTTGCCGGCGGGATTGTCGGTCTGATGGTGATGAATTTGGCCAATGCGCGACTGGTGGAGAGGGTCGGCAGCGGGCGCCTGTTCCAGATCGGAGCGGCGGGCGCAGCTGTGTTCGGCGGGACGTTTGCCCTCTGTGCCATCACCCGTCTTGCCGGGGTATCGGGCCTCATCATCAGCAATTTTCTGGTTGTGTCCGTCAATGGACTGCTAATTGCCAATGGGATCGCTGGGGGCTTGTCGAAGGTCGAGACCGATACCGGCAGCGCCTCTGCCCTGATCGGGGCGATCCAGTACGGCAGCGGCATGGTGGGCTCCGCACTTGTCGGCGGCTTCGCCACGGGTACGCCTGCGACGATGGGCATCGTCACCGGACTATCGGGTCTGGGCTGTCTGCTTTGTGCAGTCTTAGCCACCAGACCCCGCAACTGATATTCGTCCTGCGGAGCGCCGGCCGCTCCGCAGGACGGATACGTCATCTATCTTTCAGGCTTATGCACGCAGGGCGCGACCAGATCCGACGATTGCTCCGGCGACCCCGAGTAGAATGGCGCTGCAAATGAACGTGGCTGAGATGCCCACATGGTCAAGCAATGCCCCGCCGATGGTTGCCCCCAGTAGGATCGCAAGCTGGATCGCACCGACCATAAGCCCACCGGCCGCCTCGGGCGCATCACCGACCTCCTGCGTTACCCAGCCCATCCAGCTGATCGGCAGGGCCGTATTAATCGCGCCCCAAACCGCCAGCAGGATCGCAACAAGACTCAGCACATGGCCAAAGCCCAGAAGGGCCAGCGTCGCCGCCGCCATCGCCAGCGGAAGATAGCGCAACAGGGCCATGAGATGCCCGTTGGTCAGCCGTCCACCGAGGAAAGTGCCGATGAACCCGGCACAGCCCAGCACAAGAAGCATCACCGACAACATCTGCACACCGACCCCTGAAACCGTTTCAAGAAAGGGGCGCAGGTAGGTGAACATTGCGAAGGCGCCAGAGAAGGTGAACAGCACCGCGATCAGCGCACGGCTAACATAGGGGCGGCGCAGGACCCGCCACATGGACCCCAGGCTCTGGCTTTCCTGTGCGGGCAGCGACGGCAAGGCGACGGCCTGCCACAGAAGGTCCAATGCAACGATCGGCACCAGCGCCCAGAAGACGCCGCGCCAGCCGATCACTTCACCAAGATAGCTCCCGACTGGCGCCGCAAAGGCTGCTGCGGTAGCTTGCCCTGCGAACATCAAGGCCAGCGAACCAGAAACACGGTCCGCAGGCACCAGACGCATGATGACAGCTGTGGATAGAGACCAGAAGCCGCCGATGGAAATGCCCAGCAAGGCCCGTGCGATCATTAGCACGATGAAATTCGGAGCCGCCGCGATCATCACCAGCGACAGCAGCATCAGCCCCGTCATCGTCAGCAGCACCGATTTCCGGTTTAGGCGACCTGCGGCCGTAGATACCAGCAGACTCGCAGCAACTGCGAAGAAGCCGCTGATCGAGACCGCTTGACCAGTCTGGCCGTCACTTGCGTTCAGACTGTCAGCAATCGGTGTCAGCAGGCTGACCGGCATGAATTCCGACGCAATCAGCATCGCCACACAAAGTGACATCGAGAGAACCGCGCCGCGGCCGGATGCCGGCTGGTCCAGGGGATCGGAGGAGGTGGTCATGTTTTTCCTCATGGTTGGGATGCCCCTCGCCGTTGCTCCTTCTCCCATGAGCGGCAGCGGCGCGAGGCTGTCAAAAGTCAGGCCAGCGATGCCGCATCGAGAACAAAGCGATATTTCACATCGCTTTTGCGCATCCGCTCGAACGCGGCTTCGATCTCGTCGGCCCGGATCAGTTCGATGTCTGCCGTGATGCCTTGGTCGGCGCAAAAATCGAGCATTTCCTGGGTTTCGGCGATGCCGCCTATCATCGATCCGGCGATACTGCGGCGCCGGGACACGAGATTGAAAACAGCTGGTGTAGGATGCGCATGCTCGGGCACACCGACGAGTGTCATTGTGCCATCACGCTTTAGAAGCGCGGTATAAGCGTCCAGGTCGTGGCTTGCGGCCACCGTATTCAGGATAAAATCAAAGCTGTCTGCCTGCGCAGCCATCTCGTTCGCATTGCGCGAAACGACCACCTGATCAGCACCGAGCGCCAGCGCGGCGTCACACTTGTCAGCCGATGTGGTAAATGCGACCACTTCGGCCCCCAGTGCATGGGCCAGCTTCACGCCCATATGTCCCAGCCCGCCGATGCCGACGATGCCGACCTTCATGCCCGGGCCGACGTTCCAGTGGCGTAGTGGCGACCAGGTTGTGATGCCGGCACAGAGCAAAGGGGCGACTGCGGCCAAGTGCTCTTCTCCATGCCGAATCTTCAGCACAAAATTCTCGTTCACGGTGATCGCCTGCGCATAGCCACCGAGGGTATGGCAGGGCGCATACGCGCTTGGTCCGTTATAGGTGGGCACCATCCCGGCCTCGCAATACTGCTCAAGCCCTTCCGCGCAGGATGGGCAGCTCTGACAACTGTCGACCATGCAGCCGACGCCCACGAGATCGCCCACCTCAAAGGTCGTGACGTTGGAACCGACCGCAGTCACGCGACCGACAATCTCGTGCCCCGGAACGCAGGGGAAAAGCGTGCCCTCCCATTCACCGCGCACTGTGTGCAGATCAGAGTGACAGATGCCGCAATAGACGATGGCAATCGCGACATCATGCGGGTCGGGAGCGCGCCGCATGATCTGCATCGACTCCAACGGAGTATCGGCGGCATAGGCGCCATAAGCCATGACGGTCATCGTCAGGTCCTTCCATTTTTGAAATCACGGGCTGGGTATCGACGGCGAGCCCATCGCCGCAGGCACACCGAGGGGTGCGCCACGCTACCGGGAAATGTATGCCGACACGGGCTCAGCTCAGATAGTCGTCCTCGGAGACATGCTCCATCCAGTCGACGACACGTCCGTCGATCGCTTCCTGGATCGCGATATGCTGCATTGCCACTTCCGGTGCAGCCCCGTGCCAATGCTTCTCTCCGGCAGGAAACCAGACGACATCTCCCGGATAAATTTCCTGCACCGGACCACCCTCACGCTGAACCCGGCCACGGCCGAAGGTGACGATCAGCGTTTGGCCTGCCGGGTGCGTGTGCCATGCGGTGCGCGCACCCGGCTCGAACGTCACCGCCCCGCCACTGACCCGCCCCGGGTCTTCGGCCGCGAAGAGAGGATCGACCCGGACGCTCCCGGTGAACCAGTCGCTGTTGCCAACATTCGAAGGTGCCGAACCGCTTCGTTTAATATCCATGTGCTTCATTCCTGTTGACCACGAGGCGATTGCGCCAGTGTTGTAGCCAATCAGGTAACCGAAGATGCGCTGCAGACAATATCCTCCAAACGAAGTCTGTCATGAGCTGAAATCACTAGTTTTAAAGTCATCTCCATGTATATATGGGAAAGCGGATATCTTCCGCGCTAGACTTGTGAGCTATGCAGGATAATGCTACGAGAGAACATCACCGATCTTATCGCGTTCGCGGCCGTTGCAAGGGAACGCAGCTTCACGCGGGCAGCCGGACAGATTGGCGTGTCTCAATCCGCGCTCAGTCACACCATTCGCGCACTGGAAGAACGGTTGGGACTGCGGTTGCTCACGCGAACGACCCGAAGCGTTTCCACCACGCCAGCAGGCGAGCGTCTACTCAAGACCCTCGCACCGAACCTTGAGCAGATCGAGGCCGAGCTCCGAAGACTTTCTGAAATGCGCGATACGCCGGCAGGAACGATCCGGCTGACGGCACCTGATTTCGCCGTCGAGGGCCTTCTGTGGCCCAAACTTATGCCCGTCATCCAAGCATATCCCGATGTAAACCTAGAGATTATCGTCGATTACAATCTGACAGACATCGCCTCGGAACAGTTTGACGCCGGTGTGCGCTATGGCGGTCGCGTCTCGGAGGGAATGATCGCGCAGCGGATCGGCCCGGACGTCCGGCTTCTCTGTGTCGCGACGCCGGCCTACTGGCAGGCCCACGGACGTCCAGAAACCCCCCAGGATCTCATGGACCACAATTGCATCAACGTGCGCCTTCCTTCACACGGCGGGCTCTACGCTTGGGAATTCGAAAAAGATGGCCGGGAGTTGCGCGTTCACACGCCGGGGCAGCTTGTCTTCAACGCGATCGGGCCGATGGTCGCCGCCACACTTGACGGTATCGGCGTATCGTTCATGCCTGATTTCTACGTGGCCGACCATCTGACCTCCGGACGTCTCGAAGCTGTTCTCGGAAGTTGGTCACAGCCCTTTGACGGGCTGCACCTTTTTTATCCAAGTCGGCGCCACGCCTCGCCAGCATTCAAATTGCTGATCGAGGCGCTGCGCTACAGGGGCTGACGGTCAACCCTCACTGCGGGCATCGAAAACGTCGCGCGCGATCGGGAGGGCGGAGAAGATGTTGGGCCAACCGGCGTAATAGGCGAGGTGGCTCAGCATCCCTGCCGCTTCCTCCTGCGTCAGCCCATTATCCATCGCGCGGTTCAGGTGGTAGCCCATCTGCGCCTGCATGCCGCCACCGATGAGTGCGGCGACCGTCACGAGGCTGCGATCACGCGGATCGAGGCCGGGACGCAACCATAGATCGTTAAAGAGCACATCGCGCGTGTCGGCGACGACACCTGGGGCGACGTCGGAAAAATTCTGCTGAACATTCGCTTCACGTGCAGCTTCGGCTTCGACGTCCAGCGGCAGGGGGTCGACCTCTGCGCCGGGCAGGTCGGCTGAAGATATTCCGCGCGCTTCGAAAATCGGCGCGGCGGCGATGATCGCGGCATTGGCATTCGCCCAACCGGAATAAAAGGCGAGATGGGTAATTGTCTCGGCGATCTCTGTCGGCGTGACCCCGTTTTCCAGCGCACGCTCGATCTGGAAGGGCAATTCATCTGACTGGGTGCGTGCGATCAGGACTGCAACTGTCACCAAGCTGCGGTCGCGAGGCGTAAGGTCCGCACGGCGCCAGACATCGGCATCGAGCAAACCCTGAGCATAGCTATCCAGTGCAGGAGCAACAGACGCACGAGCATCGCGGAGAGGGTCAGCGCCAGCTTCGAAGGGGACAGCAAGCGACAGGGTCAGAGCGGTAGCAGCGATTTTCTTCATCAACGATCTCCTTTGGCGTTATCCCACCAGAGGTAAGCTCCCGCAGAACTTACGGAATGCTGGCGCGTTGATATCTGTGATGAACACATCCCATGAATTGCTCTGGGTGGGGGGCATGACGCCTGTTTACTGGCAGCAGGTGCAATAAGTAACAGAACCTACTAGGCCAGCGAAGGACTGATGAGCATGGCTCAGTAATGTTTTCAGGAAACCGCACATTATCTCGAATACCCGGGAAACCTATCCTCTATGGCATGACCATAGGAAAGGACATACCTGCATGCAGACCCACCAAGGATCGCCCCGCACTCTCGCGATCAGTATTCTCTGCCTCATTGCGATGGCAGGTGGCGCGCACGCGCAGGAAAACCGTCCGATCCTTGCGTCTACACCTCAGGATTGGTCTGTCGAGGTCATATCGAGTGATCTCGACTACCCGTGGGACATCACGCGCGATGGCGAAACCCTTTATATAACAGAAGCGGCGGGCGATATTTTGCGCGTCGAGGACAGCCGCCTGACACGCATGTCGCTTTCGACGACCCGTCCGATTTATCGGGAGGGGGGGCGCGGCCTTTTGGGCATGGCGCTATCTCCGTCCTTCGCACGAGACCGAACCGGTTACTTCTACCATAGCATTGAAGAAGCGAACGGATCGTCCAACCGGGTGATCGAGGCGCAGCTTGATGGTGAGACCTGGCATGAAACCCGCGTTCTGATCGACGGGATTCCCGGGCATCGTCTTTACAACGGCGGCCGCCTCGGAATCGGGCCAGACGGGATGCTTTATATCACGACTGGCTGGACGGAAGATCGTCAGCGGCCTCAGGATCCGAATAGCCTTGCCGGGAAAATCCTCAGGATCTCGCCCGACGGCTCGATCCCTGCGGACAATCCGACATCCGGCTCCCCGGTCTGGTCGCTTGGGCATCGGAATCCCCAAGGCCTCGCATGGGGTCCGGATGGCGCGCTCTACGCCGTCGAACATGGTCAATCGGCACATGACGAAATCAACCGGATCTTGCCGGACCATAACTACGGCTGGCCCGTCGATCAGGGCGATGAACAGAGCGCCGGCATGACCGCCCCGTGGATACACTCCGGAGGCAGGACTTGGGCACCCTCCGGCGCAACTTTTGCGGGGCAGGAACTGCTGATTGCCGCTCTGGGCGCGCAGGGCCTGTTCGTCGTGGACGCAGCCGCCCGCTCTCTGAAGCTAGTTCTGTCGACCGGCGAGCGTTACCGCGATGTCGAAGCCATCGGCAGCGATCTGTGGGTCATAACCACCAACCGTTCCCCGCGTGGAGAGGGCCCCTCGGAAGACCGCCTCTTGCGGCTGACCCGAGACTGACACCCTCACCGCCTTGTCACAACTGCCGCTGCAAAAAAACCGCGCGGCGACCGCCTCTTGAACCTCTAAGAAGGAGCTATCCTCAATGAATGAAATGGAACAACCCCAAAAGAATAGCGGCATCGACCGTCGCATGCTGTTGCAGCTCTCAGGGGCTGGTCTCGCCGCCGCAACTTTCGCTGCAACGCCGGCCTCGGCCCAGTACATGGGAACCTGGGATAAGGTGTTTCCCCAGAGCGACAGCGTCGACCATCGCAAGGTCCGCTACACCAATCGGCTTGGGATCGAGCTGGTCGCCGACATGTACATGCCCCGGGACTTGGACACGACACAGCGCCATGCCGCTCTGATCGTCGGGCATCCCTACGGCGGCGTGAAGGAACAGACCGCCGGTCTCTATGCTCAGACCATGGCGGAACGTGGCTTCGTCACGATTGCCCACGACGCCTCCTTCAACGGTGAAAGCGGCGGACAACCACATTTCATCTCCTCTCCGGAGGCGACGGTCGAGGATTTCAGCGCCGGCGTCGACTTCCTGGGGCATCTGCCGTTCGTGGACCGGGAGCGCATCGGCGTCATCGGCGTCTGCGCGAGCGGCGGCTATTCCCTCGCGGCGGCGCAGATCGATCCCAGGATCAAAGCCGTAGCAACCGTCAGCATGTATGACATGGGCGGCGCCAAATGGGCTTGGAACGGACAGCCCCTGAGCGACGAGGCGCGCATCCAGACCTTGTCCGAGATCGGAGCGCAACGCTGGGCCGAAGCCGATGGCGACCCCGTCCGCTACGGGGCCTTGCCCGAAGTCCTCGCCGAAGACACCGATCCGATCACGCGCGAATTCTTCGACTACTACCGTACGCCGCGTGGCGCACATCCCAGGGCCACGACGGCGATGGCCGTCTCTGGGGACGCCTCTTACCTGCACTTCCGGCCTTTCGATCATGTTGACATGATCTCGCCGCGGCCGGTGCTGCTGATCGCGGGTGAAAACGCACATTCGCTGTTCTTCAGTGAGCAGGCATATCAGCGCGCGGCAGAGCCCAAGGAACTCTATCTGGTTCCTGAAGCCGGTCACGTCGACCTTTACGACAAGGTCGGCATCATTCCATGGGACAAGCTGCAGTCTTTCTTCGACGACAACCTGTCCGCGTGAGCCAAGAGGCGCCCCCCCCCAAAAAACAAGGAAAGTCAAATGAAGACACTACCTGAAGAGGCCCGTTCCTTCACGCAACCCACAGAGGATGTCTTGGAGCGCCTCGCTGTCGGCCTTGGTATTCCAATAGATGAATTGCGCGGTTTCGAGGCGCGCCGTCGCCGCAATGTCGCACGCCTATACGCGGAACTCGAAGCATGGATAGCCACGCCCGAGGGTCGGCAAAGATATGAGTGGGCTTTCCCGCCGAAATCGTAACATTTGGGCACACCCTTGAGAGACGCATAAATGTGACAGCATAAAATGTCACAAATGAGTGGCGCGGCAGGCATAGTGACAGTATCAGGTTTTCAGCCACCCTAAAGTGACATTTTTCCATGCCTAAGATCGGTTACGCTCGCGTCAGCTCAACAAGTCAGGACCTCGAAATCCAGAAAGCCAAGCTGAAGGCGGCAGGCTGCGAAATTATCCGCGCCGAGACCGGCTCTGGAGCGTCCCGTGACGGTCGCACCGAACTGGCAACCGTCCTAGAGTTTTTGCGTGCAGGTGACGAACTGGTCGTGCATCGCCTCGACCGCCTTGGGCGGTCAACCCGAGACGTTCTGAATCTGGTGCATGAGCTGGATGCGAAGGGCGCATCGTTGCGTATCCTTGAACCCGAGGTGACGACGGCAGGCGATATGGGGCGCATGGTGATCACTGTCCTCGGCATGGTCGCTGACATGGAGCTAAAGTTCATTCGCGACCGCCAGCGCGCAGGGATTGAGGCCGCAAAGGGTAAAGGGATCTACAAGGGGCGGCAGAAGAAGGTCGATGACGCTGAAATTCAGAGACTGGCTGCAGCTGGCACGTCCAAAGCCCAGATTGCCCGAGACCTGGGTGTTTCGCGCATGACCGTATACAGGGCGCTGGATACAGGAAATACCAAAGCGGACGCAGACCCGGATTAGGTCCGCTGGCAGCTATATGGGACAAAGCTGCCTATTAACTTCAAGGCGCGAAAGGCAGCTTTCTGTTTTGCTCAAATCACGAGGAGTGGCATGCCAGTGGTCGCGCCATTCTCAAGAGAAGATTGTGCTGCGCTGGCATCGGAAAGTGCAAATTTTGGCCCTACCATTCTCTCGGGCCCGGCGCTCAGCGCGGTGATCGACGCGCGGATGACACTCTCATAACGGAGAGGGTCCGCGAGATAGGCCATCACGCTTGGCAAGTGAAAGGCAACGCTTCTTTGTGGCCCGAGGTCATTGGCCGAGAGCTTGACAAGCGGGCCGCCTGCTTGGCCGACGCTTGCGAATGTCCCAAACTTAGCGGTCGCCTCCAATGAAGCCCTGAAGGTTGGCTCCCCGATGCCATCAATGGTAAAATCCACGCCTAGGCCGTCGGTCCACTTTCTCGCTTCCCCTGCAATGTCCGCGTTTCGCCCGATGATAACCGTGTCAGCCCCGTTGGCCAGAGCGAGGTCCGCTTTTGCGTCAGTGCTCACCGTTGCCATGATCCGAGCTCCCATTCGTTTGGCCCAAGGCATGACGATGCTGGCGAGGCCCCCGGCACCGGCATGGATCAGAATCGTCGTTCCCGGCGTCACCTGATGAACCTTGTGAAGCAGCATATGCGCAGTGCAGGCCCTCAACAGGCTGCTGGCCGCGAGTTCGCTTGAAACATCTTGGGGCAGCTTTGCGCCGCGCCAGGCGGGCAGCAGCCGCGCTTCGGCATATCCACCTACAGCCCCAGCATAGCCGATACGATCCCCCACTGCGAATTGGGTGACACCTTCGCCGACGGCTTCCACCACACCCGCGCCTTCCACGCCGAGCACAGCAGGCATAGAAAGTGGATAGATCCCCTTGCGTTGATAGATGTCGATGAAATTCACGCCCGCACCAGTCTGACGCAAACGGATTTCTCCGGGGCCGGGCGTGCCGATCTCACGCGAGACAAACGATAGATTTTGCACCCCACCTGGGGCGGATAGTTCGACGACATGGGTCATGATGCACCTTTTTCCGATCTGACGAGGCGGACTATTCGTGACATCCGAGCATATTGGAATGCGTATAATATACACTATAATGATGCAAAATTGCACTTTTATGGTGAGATGGATGGATTGGGAGAACATTCGCTTCTTCGTCGCCCTGGTCGAAACCGGAAGCACCGCTGCCGCTGCGCGTGAGCTAGGGGTTGAGCGCACCACGGTGACCAGACGGATACAGGCACTCGAAAGCGAGACCGGTCTGGCACTGTTCGACCGGCGCGGGCGGCAACTGGCTCTAACTGCGGCGGGGCGCGATTTTGCCGATGCAACCCGGCCGATGATGGAGGCGGCGCATTTGGCGGCGAGATGTGCCGCAGGGATGCACTTGGGCATGAGCGGCCGGGTTAAAATCTCCGCACCACCCGCTTTGGCCAAGGCCCTGTTGATTGCGCCGCTTCTATCCCTCGGGAAAGAATACCCAAAATTGGAGATACAACTCACCGGAGAAATCGCATTCGCCTCTCTGCTGCGGAATGAGGCCGACATCGCGGTGCGCCTGACGCGCCCCCAGACCGGTGATCTGGCGGTCTCCAAACTCGGATCCGTCGCGTTTCGTCTTTATGCACACCGCGCGTACATCGCGAACACTCCCGAGGAAGAGTGGCGGTATGTTGGTCAGGGCGACGTACGGGACGCTATGCCACAACAGGTCGCTCTCAACCGGATAGCTGGCGGAAAGTTTGCCTGCTATGTGGATGACGTCGATCTGCAAATGGCGGCAGTCATGGCGAAGGGCGGTATTGCAGTGCTTCCAGATTTCCTGACAGCAGACAAAAACGAATTGACGCTAGTGGGATCGGGTGAACCACTTCTCGTCCGCGAAGTGTGGTCTGTCACCCATAACTCGCAGCGTCACCAGGAACGGATCAAGCGCACAATCGACGTTTTGCGAATGGCGTTCAAATGAGATCTCCGCTCGGGAGATGGCCCTTCAGACAGCGCGCAGCATTGGTCACATTGGGCTCAAAACCGCCATCAGCCGCCGCGCGGCATTTTATGGTATGATGCGATGTCAGCATCGTGTTGTCGATGGGGAGGGCGTGGCGGATCGGAGGATTTGTCATGGACATACCAAACTTACCCGCCATTCGCGCACGTCGTACCGCTTGGAATAAGGGCCGCATCGTCGGCCAGAAGAGACCGCTTAAGCCGAAACACGTTTGGGCGATCAGGGTCAGGCTTGAACTTGCGGAAAACCATCGGGATCTGGCGCTGTTCAATCTAGCGATAGATAGTAAGTTGCGCGGCTGCGCCCTGGTCAAGATGAAGGTCGTCGACATCATGGCAGCGGGCCAGATCAAGGAACGGGCTTCCGTGCTGCAAAGCAAGACGAAGAAGCCGGTGCGGTTCGAGATGTCGGAAGGCACGCGTAGCTCTCTCGAACGATGGATGCGAGAGCCTCTGATGATTGGCTCCGAGTACCTATGGCCTGGCCGCTTTCACGAACGGCTGCATATCTCGACCCGCCAATACGCCCGGATCGTCCGCAACTGGGTGACGTCGATTGGCCTCGAAGCCAGCGCTTATGGCACACACTCTGTGCGGCGCACAAAAGTGACGCAGATCTACAAGAAGACCGGCAACCTGCGTGCCGTCCAGCTCCTGCTCGGCCACACCAAGATGGATAGCACCGTGAGATATCTTGGAGTCGAGCTCGAAGATGCGTTGACACTCGCCGAGACCATAGAAATCTGACCCTTTGGGCCGTCGTGACTGACGGCCCTTTTCCGTACCTTCAACCAGGCAACGTCCGCCGCAACGCGGCGGCACCGAAGCGGTCATCCATCCTCGCCGCAGCATTTCCAACCGTCCGAGGTCGGCAGTGCGGACAAGGCGCGTGGCGTTTTTCCGCTAGCCATGGGAGTCTTGGTCCCATGATTTGCGAGAAGGCGCGCCCTTTGTGGCAGAAGATTTTCGTGCCACATTTGAAACGCAACAACATTTATAAAGAAGAAAGGCAAACTATGCTTAAACGGGTAATGGGCCCAATTATGGTTTTTCTCTGCTTTGCGAGCGGAGCGTCCGCTGAAAGCCTTTTTCGAATGATTGCTATGGGTGGCTTTGATTTGTCGTTCGTAGATGAAGCCATTGCGCTCGATTCATCTGGCCGGTTGGAGGTGGTCGATCTCAATGCCACGCCGGGGCTAGAGTCAGGCCCGGAGGTTCTTGCCCTTCTCGAAAAAGATTGGAGTTCAGCGAAGTCCCTTTTTGAACGTAGAGGCGACCAGCAAAACTGGAATAGTCTGGAGCCTTCCCTTTATCCCGAACTGATCGCTCGGCGTGTCGATTACAGGCGCGAAAACGGTACTGCATTGAGAATTTACGTGTTTGTGGCCTATGTCGATGGCGTGCCTGTCCCTCGGGAATGCCAAGCGGCAATAATCGCTCGCGATTTTGCAGAAGCCGCGCCCTTCCCCGCACTGACTTTGGCAAGTTGCGCCGACTTCGTTTCCTGACCAAATAATTCATCGTCCGCGGACTCGCAGAAACAGACAAAAGCAGTCGTTCGCGGCAACGGTTCAATCAGGCATTACGAACTAAAAGCGGTACCCCAGCAGCGCGGCAGTCCCCGGATGGCGGAAGCTTGCGGCCCAATCCGGACCTTAAGCTCAGTTGTCGAATGCTGCGTTCGCAGCCTGCATTGCGGACATTCGCCGCGGCGGCGTGAAAGTGCATAGCGTGCGCGTGGTGCGCAAGAGGCCCCGCCCGCTGGTGCTGCTACCGTGGCAGAGGGGGCGCGTCACCCTAGCTGCCGAGTAGCCAAGGCTTAAAGAACCTAGTCTTGGCTTCCCTCAACGATTGGCGCTTCTGGAGTTTCTTTAACCCAAAGAACCTCCATTAAGTTGATTTTCCCGGTCTTTTCATCGGTCAACACGCCAAGATGCGCTTCGTGGATATTTGGATTGCGAATCGCGTGCGCAACTGCTTGGGCAGATTCTCGAGCATTTCGACTTCCTACCAAGCAAAGCACTTCTTGGCCAAGTTGGGTTAAAACGATAGCGCTATATTTAACCTTTTTCTCGGGTTCACCAGTCAGAACAACTATTAAGTTACCCTCGCGAGCGAATGATCGGCCATCTTTATTGAACGTTAATGTCTTTTGTAGACCTAGGCCGCTGGCTCCCTGAATAAGGCCACTTGCTTCAAGGTAGATTAGATTGCCGATGTTTTCTTGATCCTTCGGAGCTACAAGATTCTTCGGCGCACTGTCTCCGAAGGCACTTTTGGCAAAAGTTTCAAATAGGAGAGCATCAGCTTGAGAGAACTCAGATAGGAACCTCAAGGTTCTCGTTGAGAAGCGCCCCGGTTGGCGGACTTCGCCAGCCAGCACTTTTCCCCACAATCCTTGAAGGCGTTCACTCGAAGCGTCTTCGGCATATCGCTCAAAGACGTTTAACCAATCGTCGTCCACCTCTGAGGTAGGCTCGGAGCCCGTGGCCAAATTTTCTTCGCTTGAGGATTGATCTCGCAAGTCCTCTACCATTGCGGAAGCAACGGCTTCTCGGTTCACTTGCTTCCTATACTCTTTTCTTACGAGTTTATTCATAGCACGTTGCGCAATGTCTGGATCAGCACCCGCCCCTGACGCGACAGTTTCAGCGATGCTTGCCTCAACCAACTTGTATGACTCGGTTTGCGCATCTATTTTCGCTTTCTTTTGCTGGAGCCACGCGATTGGGATGTCTACCGAAGCCCCAACGAGTCGGTCCAGAGCCTTGACAACACCCGGCGTTAGGCCCTTCGGAATTGATACGAGAGCGTCAGCAATTTGCGCGGGTAAATTCGTTGACTCTTGATCCAAGGCGTTCTCCAGAAGTGCTGCGGCATCGGCACACAATCAGTATTACCTGCAGGGCGATGCACCGCAAGATGATGATCGAGTCATCCGACTTTTTGAAAAGCCTTTCATAGCTTTAAAATGGTGCGGCGTGCTAGCTGTAGCG
The DNA here is from genome assembly GCF_900172375.1 of Aquimixticola soesokkakensis. GTDB lineage: Bacteria > Pseudomonadota > Alphaproteobacteria > Rhodobacterales > Rhodobacteraceae > Aquimixticola > Aquimixticola soesokkakensis. The sequence goes on from NZ_FWFS01000017.1 coordinate 16,496, forward strand.
GCCTACAGCGCCCCGGCTCAGCCCTTGCCCGAATGTCTGCCAGTACTGTGTCCGTCCTAGACATTTGCGCTCGCAGCGAAGGTCCGGTTTCCGCCCATGCTGTTGAAAAAGTCTTTGTTGCGCTGCGGCAAGTCTTTCGATTCACTCGACTACGAGGGGATTGGAGGATTTCGGCATGATGGGCAGGCAAGAAGCACCGGCGCAGCTGTTTTACGAC
>NZ_FWFS01000019.1:5000-6443 GCF_900172375.1 Aquimixticola soesokkakensis
TAACGGTCCTAAGGTAGCGAAATTCCTTGTCGGGTAAGTTCCGACCTGCACGAATGGCGTAACGACTTCCCCGCTGTCTCCAACATCGACTCAGCGAAATTGAATTGCCTGTCAAGATGCAGGCTTCCCGCGGTTAGACGGAAAGACCCCGTGCACCTTTACTACAGCTTCACACTGGCATCAGGCCAAGCATGTGCAGGATAGGTGGTAGGCTTTGAAGCAGAGACGCCAGTCTTTGTGGAGCCTCCCTTGAGATACCACCCTTGCTTTGCTTGATGTCTAACCGCGGTCCGTTATCCGGATCCGGGACCCTGTGTGGCGGGTAGTTTGACTGGGGCGGTCGCCTCCCAAAGAGTAACGGAGGCGCGCGAAGGTTGGCTCAGAGCGGTCGGAAATCGCTCGTTGAGTGCAATGGCAGAAGCCAGCCTGACTGCAAGACTGACAAGTCGAGCAGAGTCGAAAGACGGCCATAGTGATCCGGTGGTCCCAAGTGGGAGGGCCATCGCTCAACGGATAAAAGGTACGCCGGGGATAACAGGCTGATACTGCCCAAGAGTCCATATCGACGGCAGTGTTTGGCACCTCGATGTCGGCTCATCTCATCCTGGGGCTGGAGCAGGTCCCAAGGGTACGGCTGTTCGCCGTTTAAAGAGGTACGTGAGCTGGGTTTAGAACGTCGTGAGACAGTTCGGTCCCTATCTGCCGTGGGTGTAGGATACTTGAGAGGAGTTGCCCCTAGTACGAGAGGACCGGGGTGAACGATCCACTGGTGGACCAGTTGTCATGCCAATGGCAGTGCTGGGTAGCTATGATCGGAAAGGATAACCGCTGAAGGCATCTAAGCGGGAAGCCCCCCTCAAAACAAGGTATCCCTGAGGACCGTGGAAGACCACCACGTCGATAGGCCAGAGATGTAAGCGCGGTAACGCGTTCAGTTGACTGGTACTAATTGTCCGATAGGCTTGATTTGATCCAGTAAAAACAAAACCTGTTTATACTCGAGATATCAAAAGCATACACACCATAGTGTATTAGCAAAATCTTGGAATGCACATAAGAACCCGATGTTGGATACTTTCTCGGTTTGGTGGTCATAGCACGAGCAAAACACCCGATCCCATCCCGAACTCGGCAGTTAAGTGCCGTCGCGCCAATGGTACTGCGTCTTAAGACGTGGGAGAGTAGGTCACCGCCAAACCTAGTAAGTATCCAAATCTCTCATACGATAACAAAAACCAATCAGACAATCGTCCTTAAAAAAGCCAAAAGGCCGTAGGACAAAATAAAGTGCTAAAGTAGCCGATAGGCGGTAGCACAAAAAAGGTCCTCAAGTAGCCGATAGGCGGTAGGACACAAAAAATGTCGCGGGATGGAGCAGCCCGGTAGCTCGTCAGGCTCATAACCTGAAGGTCGTAGGTTCAAATCCTACTCCCGCAACCAAAA
>NZ_FWFS01000018.1 GCF_900172375.1 Aquimixticola soesokkakensis
CCACAACCAACATCTCCATCGCGCTCCCTCATGCAACTGAGAAAGCATCAAATCAGAAATATCAGGGGGGTCACTTTTGGACGCCGATTACCCCAATACTGGGGTCAATCTTGCATGCCGGTTCACAGATCTCGGTGGGCTTGCGCCCGAAACCTTCCAGAAAAGCAAATGGGAATTGGGCGCCATCGAAGGGCGCGCGCGCAAGATCAGAAATGGCCTGCTCGATTTCAACGGGGTTCATAAAGGATCGGCCTCAGTTCTGCTGTCTTCCCAAGCGCAAATCGTAGAGATGGGCAACGGCGCCTTGCTCATCTTCATCGCGACACCTTATCGCGCATCTTCAACGTTGGTAACCGAAGACTTGGCCGCCATCCATTTATATCTCCGCAAAGTGAAGCACTTGTGTAAAGTTCAGAAACCAATACATATTTTGGTGGATTTGTGGGAGCGCAGTTCTCCGCACAGACAAAAAAGCGGTCCCATCAGTTCTATGACTGCACCCCGCAAAATACGAGGCCTTACGGCAACAGAGCGCGAGGCAAACTGAGCCCCTCCTCTACTTCGTCCGCGAAAGCTGTTGACCTGAGCCCCAAGTTCCCTCCATCTCTGGGCGGAGTCCTTGGGGCACTGATCCGCCCCCCAACGCTGGACCGCCCTTGGCGAGAGTTTTCCGGCTTCGATCAGGGTGACAGGCTGGTGGTGTCCCCCGATTTTGTCAGCATGATCGGGGATTTGTTACCGATCGCGCCGTGTGGCCGTTCCTCGTTGTAGTATCTACGCCAAGCCTCCAACTTTTCGGCTGCATCCGCAAGCGTCAAGAACCAGTGGGTGTTCAGGCATTCCGCTCTGAACCTGCCATTGAATGCTTCGATGAAGGCGTTGTCCGTCGGCTTGCCGGGGCGCGAGAAGTCGAGGGTGACGCCGCGCTGATAGGCCCAGAGGTCCATGTCACGCGAGATGAACTCACTGCCCTGACCGACCCGGATCGTCTTGGGATAGCCGGTTCCACGGCACACCCGATCTAGTGTCGCAACCACGTCCTCACCGCGATAGCTGAACCGCGCGTCGAGCACCGGCACGTATCGCGAGAAGGTGTCGACAACGGTCAGAACCCGCAGCTTCTTGCCCGTCGCCAGCTGGTCATGGACGAAATCCATCGCCCAGACATCATTCGGACCGACGGCCTCAGCACGGTCATCGCGCAGTTTCGCCTTCACCCGCCTCTTCGGGGTCTTGTTCCTGAGTTGCATCCCCAACTCCCTGTAAATACGATAAACTTTCTTGACGTCGACGCCCCAACCCTCTCGATCCAGGAGCACATGGACGCGCCGATAGCCATAGCGCACCCGGGGCTCGCAGATCTCCTTGATCCGTTTCTCGATCGCGGCCTGATCGGTGCGTCGGGACTTGTAATGATACGTCGAGCGGTCAAATCCGATGGCGCCACAGGCCGTCCGGATCGACACCGCCCAATCACTGCACATCCCACGAACGAGTTCGCGCATGCGACCAGGCCTCAGATCTTTCGGCGGATAACGTCCGCTCGCCATTGTCCTCGGACCGATGGCGGACAAAGGCTCGCCATCTCACGGTCCAGCGTCAGGTCTGCCACGATCTTCTTTAGCCGGCTGTTCTCATCCTCGAGCTGCTTCAGCCGCTTCATCTCGTGTGGCAGCAGGCCTGCATATTTTTTCTTCCAGTTGAAGTAGGTCGCCTGGCTGATCCCCGCCTTGCGACAGATCTCGGCAACCGGCGTGCCTTCCTCCCCCTGCTTGATGATGAACGCCTTCTGCGCGTTCGTAAACTTTGATGCCTTCATATGATTCCGCTCCTCTCCCAGCCAGGAAATCGTAGCGGAAAACTCCAGATTCAATCGGTCCAGTTTGCGGGGATCAGATCAGCCGCAGCGACCGTCGTTCACGGCCCAAAGCTGCCGTCCGTAACAATCAGCTTCGCCGCAATGCAGCTTCCCCGAAGCGGACATGATTGTCGGCGCAGCAAATTGAGGGTGCCTATGACCGCTTTGCGGACTTTTCCGCCGTTCGCTGCATGGGCGCAGCCTGCTCTGAGCCTGCAGTGGGTGCCGAGAGTATCTCTGTCGATACTCAAAAGCGGATTTTCGCCTCAGAACGTCGGTCAACCTGAATGACCGGCAAAATGTTGACCATGTCCTTTATGCACACTATGTTCAGGGTATCGGGGAGTAGCGATCATCAGCGATGATGAGAGCACGTCAACATATTCGCGGCTCATCCGCGTGGCGTGCTCGGTCCAAAGAGACTTTGCGAGACCGTGGCGTGGGGATCCTGCGGGCGGGGTCCGTGCATCGCCCGGTTCAGCCCTGAGGATCCCAAATGTCTCCGATTTCAATCGGCGTGCTTGCCATCTCCATGTCTGTCGATGCCTTCATCGCGTCGGTTGGCAAAGGGGCCTCCGGGCCTCGTCCCAGCTTCGGCCATACCCTACGCACCGGCATGATTTTCGGCTTCATCGAAGCCCTGACACCCCTGATTGGCTGGGGCGTCGGTATGGCCGCGTCACAATATGTCGCGGCGGTTGATCACTGGATCGCTTTCATCCTGCTGTCGGGTGTCGGGTTGCACATGGCGCTGCATGCGGGAGCATCCGATGAGGAGGCAGCCTCAACATCGATGTGGAAGACCATCGTGACAGCTGTCGGGACGTCCATCGACGCGATGGCCGTAGGGGTATCGTTGGCCTTTCTTCAGGTCAACATCTTCGTAATCGCGCTCGCTGTAGGTGCGACCACGATGTTGATGAGTTCGACCGGCCTTCTCGTCGGACGATTTGTTGGACGTCGTTTCGGTCGCATCGCAGAGATCATTGGTGGCGCCGCATTGGTGGGCCTCGGTTCCTTGATCCTTTGGGAGCATTTATCCGCCGCGTGATCGATACAGTCGGTAAAGTCTAGCACGTCACGCTGAGCCGACCTTCACCATCCGATTTCGCGTCACGAGCGGCATTCGTCAAAATGGGCTCGAAGCGGCCATCAGCCGCCGCGCGGCATTTTATGGTATGATGCGATGTCAGCATCGTGTTGTCGATGGGGAGGGCGTGGCGGATCGGAGGATCCGTCATGGACATACCAAACTTACCCGCCATTCGCGCACGTCGTACCGCTTGGAATAAGGGCCGCATCGTCGGCCAGAAGAGACCGCTTAAGCCGAAACACGTTTGGGCGATCAGGGTCAGGCTTGAACTTGCGGAAAACCATCGGGATCTGGCGCTGTTCAATCTAGCGATAGATAGTAAGTTGCGCGGCTGCGACCTGGTCAAGATGAAGGTCGTCGACATCATGGCAGCGGGCCAGATCAAGGAACGGGCTTCCGTGCTGCAAAGCAAGACGAAGAAGCCGGTGCGGTTCGAGATGTCGGAAGGCACGCGTAGCTCTCTCGAACGATGGATGCGAGAGCCTCTGATGATTGGCTCCGAGTACCTATGGCCTGGCCGCTTTCACGAACGGCTGCATATCTCGACCCGCCAATACGCCCGGATCGTCCGCAACTGGGTGACGTCGATTGGCCTCGAAGCCAGCGCTTATGGCACACACTCTATGCGGCGCACAAAAGTGACGCAGATCTACAAGAAGACCGGCAACCTGCGTGCCGTCCAGCTCCTGCTCGGCCACACCAAGATGGATAGCACCGTGAGATATCTTGGAGTCGAGCTCGAAGATGCGTTGACACTCGCCGAGACCATAGAAATCTGACCCTTTGGGCCGTCGTGACTGACGGCCCTTTCCGGACCTTCGCAAACCACATTATAAACGTCTGCTTGCAGAGCCTGAAATCAGGTTCTGCACCATCCTTGGAGTTGCAGGGCTTTGGCCTTACAATGCCCCGATGCGCCTCTCTTTGAAACCTCAACCCTTCTTACGGTCGACACGGGTCCACGAAGTTTGTGGGCCGGCGGCCTTTGCGTTTGCGGCGCTATGTGCCGGCAAGCAGGCGTTTTGGATCAGGGAGGCATGGCTGGCGGATATCGTTTTGCCGCAGGGGATGGAGGCCTATGGCGCGCCATCGGGCATCCTTCTCGCGCGGCCTGCCAGTCAGATTGACGCGCTGGCTGTGGCCGAAGAGGCACTGAAAGACGGGGCGGCGCCCTTTGTCATCCTCGAGATCACCCGACCGCTCGATCTACGCGAAGGGCGCAGGCTGCAACTGGCGGCGAAAGCAGGCGGCACGACGGGGTTGTGCATCATCCCCGAGGGCATGGGGTCGAACGCCGCCGAGACCCGTTGGCGCGCGACGCCCGTCTTTGATCCGGATCGGGAAGACTCGACTCTGATGCGCTGGGAAAGTATCAAGAACAAATCGGGAACACTTGGAGTCTGGTATGTTCGCTGGGACCCGCAGACGCATCATCTGCATGTGGTTCCCCCGGTTGGCCTCCAACCGGGTTCTGCGGGGCTGCCCGAGTGAGCCCCCCTTTGCACTGATCCGCAAGGAGGGAAATGCCGAGCGCATTTATTGCCTGAATGACCCGGCGCAATCGCTGGGCCTGCATCGCGGCATGAGCCTTGCCGATGCCCGCGCGCTTTGCCCCGAACTGCGCATAGAGCCCGCGCGCCCCGACCTGGATGCGCGGTTTCTGGGCGTGCTGCGCCGCTGGGCGATGCGCTATTGCCCTTGGGTCGGGCGCGAGGGCGAGGATGGGCTGGTGCTGGATGTGACCGGATCGACCCATCTTTGGGGCGGCGAAGAGGCCATGCTTGAGGATATGCGCGCGGCCATGGCGCGGGCGGGTGTCGCGCTGCGGCTGGGGCTGGGCGCCACGCGCGGTGCGGCCTGGGCGCGGGCGCATTATGGCGAGGGGGCCGATCTGGCGCAGCTGCCGGTAGCGGCGCTGCGGGTCGACACAGAGACCGTCACCGCGCTGCAGCGGCTTGGCCTGCGCACAATCGGCGATCTGCAAGGCGCCGCCCGCGCGCCGCTGGCCCGCCGCTTCGGGCCGGAACTGCTGTTACGGCTGGATCAGGCGATGGGCGCGGTGCCCGAGCCTGTCACCCCCGAAGCCGAGTCGCCGCATTACGCCACCCGCATGACCCTGCCCGAACCGATCGGGCTGGTGAGCGATGTGATGGGTGTGACCGAACGCTTGCTGAAGCCGCTCTGCACCAAGCTTCTGGCGCAGCATATGGGCGCGCGGCGGCTGATGCTGACGCTGCGCCGCGTCGATCAGGCCAGCCAGCAGGTGGAGCTGCGTCTGGCAGCACCCATGCGCGATGCCGCCCGCATCCTGCCCCTGTTCCAGCGCGGGGTCGACACGGTCGAAGCCGGCTTTGGCATCGACATGTTGCGGCTGGAGGCGGTGCAGGTCGAGCCACTGGCCGTGCAGCAGATCGGCAGCGCCGATCATGGCGCGGACCGGCTGAACGATCTGATCACGCGGATCGGCACACGGATCGGGCTGGAGAATATCCAGCGTTTCCAGCCGACCGACAGCCATATCCCCGAGCGCAGCTTTCTGACCGTGCCTGCCACCCATAGCCTGCCCGCCAGCGGCTGGCAGGTGCCGCGTCCACGCCCGATCACCCTGTTTCCGCCCGAGCCGATCATGGCCAAAGGGGCGGAGCCGCCCGCGCGCTTTCGCTGGCGGCGGATGGCCTTTACCACCGGACGCGCCACGGGCCCCGAACGGATCGCGCCGGAATGGTGGCGCGAGGATCCGGCATGGGCTTCGGGGCTGCGCGATTACTGGAAGATCGACACGCGCGAGGGCCGCAGGCTGTGGCTGTTTTACACGCCGCAAAAGCCCGGCTGGTATGTGCAGGGAGAATTTGCATGAATTATGCCGAGCTGTGCGTGACCTCGAATTTCACGTTCCTCACAGGGGCCTCCCACCCCGAGGAACTGGTTCTGCGGGCCACGGAACTGGGGCTTCAGGCCATTGCCATCACCGACCGCAATTCGCTGGCGGGGGTTGTGCGGGCCTATTCGGCGCTCAAATCCCTGCGCGAGGACCTGACCGAAAGCCTGCGCGTGCGGTCTTCGCATCAGGTCGATAGCTGTTCGCGCCAAGAGGTGGGCAAGCCGCAGGATCTGCCCGCGCCCAAAGCCCCGCGCTTGCCCCGGCTGATCGTGGGCGCGCGGCTGGTGTTGCGCGATTGTCCGGTGGACTGGGTTGCGCTGCCCACCGACCGTGCCGCCTATGAGCGGCTGTCTCGCCTTTTGACCTTAGGTAAGCGGCGGGCCGAAAAAGGCGGCTGCGATCTGGATCTGGCCGATCTGGAGGCGGGCTGTCGCGGGATGATCCTGATCGCGCTGCCACCCGAAGATCTGGAGGCCGCCCAGATGCCGTTGCAGCGGCTGGCGCGGCGCTATCCGGGCTATGTCTTTCTGGGGGCCGCGCCGCGTTATGATGGCAGTGATCAGGCATGGTTTCGCGCCTGCGCCGCGCAGGCGTTGCGCTGCAACACGCCGATGGTGGCGGTGGGTGATGTGCTGATGCACCGCGCCGCCCGCCGCCCGCTGGCCGATGTGCTGACCTGCCTGCGCGCGGGGATCACCATCGACCAAATCGGCACGCGGGCGCTGTTGAATGGCGAACGCCGCCTGAAGGGCGCGAGCGATATGGCGCGGCTCTACCGCCATCATCCGGCGGCACTCAAGCGCACATTGGAGATCGCGGGGCGCTGCAGCTTTGATCTGTCAGAGCTGCGCTATGACTATCCCGATGAGGGGACGATGGGCGAACCCCCGCAGGCGCGGCTGGACCGGTTGGCGCGCGAGGGGCTGAAACGCCGCTATCCGCAGGGCGCGAGCGAGCGGGTGCATCTGCTGATGGCCAAGGAACTGGGCACCGTGGCGGAACTTGGCTATGCGCCCTATTTCCTGACCGTGCATGATATCGTGGCCGAGGCACGGCGTCGCGGCATCCTGTGTCAGGGGCGCGGCTCGGCGGCCAATTCGATCCTGTGTTATCTCTTGGGCATCACCGATGTCAGTCCCGATATGATCGGCATGGTGTTCGAGCGCTTCATCTCGCGCCACCGCAAGGAGCCGCCCGATATCGATGTCGATTTCGAGCATGAGCGCCGCGAGGAGATCATCCAGTGGATCTATGACCGCTACGGCCGCGAACGTGCAGGGCTTTGCGCCACCGTCATCCATTTCCGCACCCGCGCCGCCATCCGCGAGGTGGGTAAGGTGATGGGCCTCTCCCAAGACCTGACCGCACGGCTGTCGGGCGATATCTGGGGGCAGTCGAATGGCGGGGCCGACCCGGACCGCGTGCGGGCGCTGGGGCTTGATCCTTCCGACCGGCGGCTGGGGCTGACACTGCACCTGATCCGCGAGATCATCGGCTTTCCGCGCCATCTGAGCCAGCATGTCGGCGGGTTTGTGATCACGCAGGGACGGCTCGATGATCTGTGTCCCATCGAGAATGCCGCGATGGCGGGGCGCACCTGTATCGAATGGGACAAGGATGACATTGATGCGCTTGGCATCCTGAAGATCGATGTGCTGTCTTTGGGCATGCTGACCTGCCTGCGCAAGAGCTTTGATCTGCTGGCCGAGCATGCGGGGATTCACCACACGCTCGACACCATCCCGCAGGAAGACAAGGCCACCTATGCTATGCTGACCCGCGCCGATGCGGTCGGGGTGTTTCAGGTGGAAAGCCGTGCGCAGATGAATTTCCTGCCGCGGATGAAGCCCAAGACCTTCTATGATCTGGTGATCGAGGTGGCGATTGTCCGCCCCGGCCCCATTCAGGGCGGCATGGTCAAACCCTATATCCGCCGCCGTCAGGGCCTTGAGGCCCCAGAGCCCTTCGGCCCCGAACTGGAAGCCGTGACACATAAAACGTTGGGTGTGCCGTTATTTCAGGAACAGGCCATGCAGATCGCGGTGATCGGCGCAGGCTACAGCCCCGAAGAGGCCGACCGCCTGCGCCGCTCACTGGCGTCCTTCCGCCGCATGGGCACGATCGGCGAGCATCGCGACCGCTTCCTGCGCGGAATGACCGCGCGCGGCTATAGCGAGGAGGTGGCCGCGGCCTGTTTCGCCCAGATCGAGGGTTTCGCCGATTACGGCTTTCCCGAAAGCCATGCCGCGGCCTTCGCCATGCTGACCTATGTCTCGTCTTGGCTGAAATGCCATCACCCGGCGATCTTCACCTGTGCGCTGCTGAATTCCCAGCCGATGGGATTCTATGCCCCCGCGCAGCTAGTGCGCGATGCCCGCGAGCATGGGGTCGAGGTCCGGCCCATCTGCGTGAACCATTCGGGCTGGGACAATAGCCTTGAACGCCGCAGCGACGGGGCGCTGGCTCTGCGGCTGGGGTTCCGGCAGATCAAGGGGATGCGGGCCGAGGATGCGGGCTGGATCGTGGCCGCGCGCGGCAATGGCTACCCCGACCCCGAGGCTTTGTGGCTGCGCGCAGGGATCGCGCCTGCGGTGCTGGAACGGCTGGCCGAGGCGGATGCGTTCAGCGGCATGGGGCTCAACCGCCGCGATGCGCTTTGGGCCGTGAAGGCGATCCGCGCGCCTGCGCCGCTGCCGCTATTTTCCGACCCGCTTGATGGCGAGGGCCTGCGCGAGCCTGTGGTGGCGCTGCCGCAGATGCATCTGGGCGAGGAGGTGGTCGAGGATTACATCGCCACCCGCCTGACGCTGCGCGCCCATCCGATGGAGCTATTGCGCCCCGCGCTCCCCGGCCTGACCCAGCATAGCGATCTGATCCGCGCGCCCTTGCAGCGCGTCACCGTCTGCGGGCTGGTCATAACCCGCCAGCGCCCCGGCACGTCATCGGGTGTCGTGTTCCTGACGCTGGAGGACGAGACGGCGGTATGCAATGTGGTGGTCTGGCCCAAGGTCTACGCGACCTTTCGCCATGCGGTGATGGGCGGGCGGCTGTTGCGTGTCAGTGGCATGCTGCAGCGCGAAGGCATCGTCACCCATGTGATCGCCAGCCGGATCGAAGATATCTCGGCGCGGCTGTCCAACCTTGGCCACCCGATGGGCGCGATCGTCGGTCAAACCCACCCGCCCGCCGATGACGCCCCCCGCCCGCGCCGCACGGCCCACCACCCCCGCGAACAGGCCAAACGCCTCTTCCCCAGCCGGGATTTTCACTAAAAGCTGCCGTTCATGATCTTCCCATCGAATGTCGGCTGCCCGCCCATGCTGTTGAAAAAGTCTTTGTTGCGCTGCGGCAAGTCTTTCGATTCACTCGACTACGAGGGGATTGGAGGATTTCGGCATGATGGGCAGGCAAGAAGCACCGGCGCAGCTGTTTTACGAC
>NZ_FWFS01000022.1 GCF_900172375.1 Aquimixticola soesokkakensis
CCAACTTGAAGACCCAGTTCCTTCAATTCCTGCGTCATGCGCGGACGGCCATAGCTGCCCAAGCTGAGCCGATGTTGTTCGCGGATATATGCCAGAAGGATCATGTCACGACGCTGGCGATGTGAGGACGGCCTGCGACGCCACGCCCGTAGCCCACGATCTGAAACCTTCATCATGCGGCACAGATACGCACGTGAAAGATCTCCGCGATACTCCGCAATGAATTGAAATCTCATTGGGTCGGGCATGCCCTCGGACCAATGGCGGTCATGCCCTCCATGGCTCGCGAAGAAACCTCTCGGGACATTCTTTCAGAATGCCCTGCCGGTCAGTGGATTGCCGCCTTTTTTAACACCTCCCTCTCCTCCCGCAGAATACGGTTCTCTTTGCGCAAGCGCTCGTTCTCGCGGCGCAACTCCGCGTCCTCAGCTGCTGTTGGATCTGTCGAGTACTCTCGCATCCACTTGCCCAAGGTCGAAAAACCAACCCCAAGGTCCGACGCAACCTGTCGCCGAGTCAGGCCGCTGTGCGTCGCGATCCGAACCGCCTCGCGCTTGAAGTCTTCACTATGTTTGGGTGCCATATCCGGTCTCCTTCAAAGCGAGCATTGCTCGCAGAAAACCGGAACGGAAGTGATGCAAGTCCATGACGACGTCTCGGATTGTAGAAACGTTCGATATAATCGAACACATCCGCACGGGCCTGATCACGGGTCCGGTAGACTTTGCGCTTCACGCGTTCGATTTTGAGGCAAGAGAAGAAGCTTTCCGCCGCAGCGTTGTCCCAGACATTGCCCGACCGGCTCATCGAGCAGGTGACACCATTGTTCGCCATCAGCCTCTGGAACGGTTCACTGGTATATTGGCTGCCCTGATCGGAATGATGGAGACTGAGCGGAATTTTGTGCCTGACGCGTTTAGTTAGGCCATTGGGAAGCGATCTTCGAACAGCGCTGAGCGGAACGCCACGGGTTCGAGAGACGCGAAGCGCGCGAGCTGGCTTCTGACTGCATACCATTCGCGTACCGAACGCTTCCACTCGTTTGATGTAGCATTGAGTGCGAGATAGATCAATTTCGCGGCTGCGTCGTCGCTAGGGAAGTTGCCTCGGGTTCTGACGGCTCGGCGGATTTTTGAGTTCAGGGCCTCAATGGCATGCGTGGTGTAAATCAGCCTGCGCACTTCGGGGGGGTAATCGAGGAATGGGATGACCTCGTTCCAGGCCCGTCGCCAGCTTGGCGCGATCGCTGGATACCGTTTTGCCAGATCCCTGTCCTCGAACTCGGTCAGAGCCATTTCCGCCGCGCAAGCGTCTACGGCTGTGTAGATCGCCTTGAGGGCGGCGGCGACGGCCTTGCGGTCCTTGTAGCTGGCGAAGTTCATGGAATGGCGCAACAGGTGGACGATGCAGGTCTGTATCCGTGTCTGGGGAAAGGCCGCCTCGATGGCCTGTGGAAAACCCTTCAGCCCGTCCACGACGGCGATGAGGATGTCCTGGACGCCACGGTTGCGCAGATCGCTGAGAACCTTGGCCCAGAACGTCGCGCGTGCCGTCCGGCAGCACCGCGAGGGCCACGAAGACCGCCTTGTTCGAGATCGCCCCATCGCTGCGGATATTGACCCGGATCGCGTCCATGAAAACGATCGGATAGCAGGGTTCCAGAGGGCGGTTTTGCCAGGCGGTGACCTCCTCCATCACCGCGTCGGTGATCGCGCAAATCAGGCTCGGCGAGGCCTCGACGCCATAGATTTCCTCGATATGCCCGTCCGCCATGGGCCTCGAACCATGGCGGCTCCATAGCGAACTCTCGCGGGTGGTCATGCCGCGGGCATACATGCTGATGATCTTGCGGTCGAACTCGGGGAGGCGCTGATATTTAGCGATCAGCACCGGATCGAAGGTGCCGTTCCGATCGCGGGGAATGTCCAGAACCACCTTGCCGCTGTCCGTCGTCACCGTCTTCTGGCTGCTGCCGTTGCGCCGGTTGGCAGTCTGGTTGCGCCCCTCGGGGACATCATCGGCGCGCTCTTCATCGAGATGGACGTCCATCTCTGTGCTCAGCGCACGCTCCGCCAACGCTTTGGTCAGTTCCGCCCAAATGCCGGTTTGGCCAAACAGGTCACCGGGTGCACGTCCTTCCATCAGCCGCTCCGGCAGGTCTTTGTCGATGCTCATACGTGGATCTCCTCTTCGAGCAGTTACCACGTCAGCGCACAAAATTCACGTTAGTCCCGGCGCATCAGGCGCTCGATGCCATGCAGACCACAATCAAAGCCTTCTGCGAGGACGTCATGCCAGACGCGCCTTGCGCCATAGGTCCGATCAGATCGCACAAAGCTTGCACGCACCACAGCGCCCAGC